>NZ_JOHY01000029.1 GCF_000721495.1 Streptomyces sp. NRRL F-5123 | reverse complement strand
AACGACGAAGAACACCCCGTATCCACCGTCACCGCAGGACCCTCAAGACCCAGCACATACGACACCCGCCCCGACACCACACACCCCAAATTCCCGGTGGCGGCATAGCCTTCGACCTCGTTCTGGGCCATGGCGGTGAGCACGACGTACTCCTGCGACGTCACCCCGGCCCAGACGCCCGTGTCACTGCCGACGAGGCCGCGCGGGTCGATCCCGGCGTGCTCGAAGGTCTCCCAGGCGACCTCGAGCAGCTGACGCTGCTGCGGGTCCATCGCGAGCGCCTCGCGCGGCGAGATGCCGAAGAAGCCGGCGTCGAAGCCGGCCGCGCCGTGCAGGAAGCCGCCCTGCCGGGTGTAGCTGGTGCCGGGGCGGTCCGGGTCGGCGTCGAAGAGGGAGTCCAGGTCCCAGCCGCGGTCGGTCGGGAAGGCGGTCAGGCCCTCGGAACCGGAGGCCACCAGATTCCACAGGTCGTCCGGACCGCTCACCCCGCCGGGGAAGCGGCAGGCCATGCCGACGATCGCGACCGGCTCGGGCAGGGCGGACTCGGCCTCGCTCAACCGCCTGCGGGTGTCGCGCAGTTCGGCCGTCACCCACTTCAGGTGGTCGAGCAGCCGCTCCTCGTCCTTCGCCATCCCTGGGCTCTCCTCTCGCTGCGGAACTCGGCGTGTCTCGGCTCGTCTCGGGTCCTCGCGGAGCCGCGAAGGGGTCAGAACGTGCAGTCGAGCCGCTTGTAGCCCTCGATGAAGCTCGACGCGAGCCGGCTGGGCTCCCCCGTGGCGCGGATCTCCGGGAGCGCGGTGAGCAGTTCGCGGTAGAGGGCTGCGATCTCGATACGGGCGAGGTGGGCGCCGAGGCAGAAGTGCGGGCCCGGCGCGCCGAAGGAGAGCTGCGGGTTGGGGTCCCGGGTGATGTCGAAGCGGTAGGGGTCGGCGAAGACCTTCTCGTCGTGGTTGGCGGACCAGTAGAGCAGGAAGATCTGGTCGCCCTCGCGGAAGCGGTGGCCGTTCATGTCGCAGTCGCGGGTGGCGGTCCTGCGCATCCAGTTGATGGGGGTGGCCACCCGGAGGATCTCCTCGACGGCGTTCTTCGCGTGCGCCTCGAAGTCCGACACCAGCAGGGCCCGCTGCCCGGGGTGCTCGGTCAGCAGCACCAGGGCCCGGGAGATGGCGTTGCGGGTCGTCTCCATACCGGCGTTGACCAGCAGGATGAAGAAGGAGACCAGCTCCTGGCCGGTCAGCTGCTCGCCGTCCTCCTGCACTTGGACGAGCCGGGTGATGACGTCGGCGCGCGGGTGGGCGAGGCGGTCCTCGCGGAGCCCGGCGATGTAGTCGCCGAGGTCCCGGGAGGCGCCGAGCACGGCGGCGGCGGCCTCCTCGGGGCTGGCGACGAACTCCGGGTCGAGGGCGCCCATGATGGTGCTGGTGCGCTCGAAGAGGAATTCGTAGTCGTCCGGCGGGATGCCCATCATGGTGCTGAGCACGGCGATCGGCATGTCGGCGGCGACGGGGCGGACGAAGTCGCCGGGTCCGCGCTCGACGAGTTCGGCGACGAGCCGGCGGGCCACCTCGTGGGACATGGCCTCGAAGGCGGGGGCCATGTTGCGGCCGAACGACCGGGACACGATGCGCCGCAACCGTGCGTGCTCCGGGTTGTCCATGGTGATCATGGAGCCGTAGAACTCGCCCAGCTCCGGGCCGACCATGCCGGTGGCGCCCTCCGAGGAGAAGTCCTGCGGGCGGCGGCTGACCTCGAGGACGTCGGCGTGCTTCGCGAGCGCGTAGTAGCCGCGTCCCATGGGCCCCCACGGCAGGCGCGGCGGCACGAACTCCGGGCCTGGCTGCGCGCGCAGCCGCTCGAAGACCTCCGCGCGCTCCTCGTGCGGCCGCAGCCAGAACGACGGATCGAGGAAGTCGGGCGCGGGGGCGGTGCCGGACGCGCCGGAGGAGGGGAACCTGGCTTCCGTCGGGGACACAGTGCCTCGATTCACGTGTGGGACGGCTGCGAACACCGGTCCGCGCCAGTCTCACAACGGCCCCTTAAGCAGTGCTTTCCGGCGCCCGCCCGGCCTTTGCGCAGGTACGCGGACGCCCGGCAGGGGTGCTCCCCTGCCGGGCGTCGTCGTGCGTACGGTGCGGCCGTGCGGCGGCGGATCCGTCCCCGGTGTCAGCCGGCTGCCGTCTCCCGCAGCGCGGTGCGGATCGCCTCGGCCACCTCCGCGCGCCGCTCGTCGACGAAGAAGTGGCCGCCGCGGAAGGTCAGCAGGTCGCACCCGGCCTCGGTGTGGTCCGCCCAGGCGGCGGCCTCGTCCAGCGTGGTGTGCGGGTCGTCGGTGCCGGTGAGCACCGTCACCGGGCAGGACAGCGCGAAGCCCGGCTCCTCGCGGTAGGTCTCGATGGCCTTGTAGTCGCTGCGGGTCGGGCCCAGCGCCATCTGGACGATCTCCGGGTCGGCGAGCATCCGCTCGTCGGTGCCGCCCAGCATCCGCAGCTCGTCCAGCACGCCCGCGTCGTCCCGCAGATGGACCGTGCCGGGACGCAGCCGCGAGGGGGCGCGCCGCCCGGACGCGAAGAGCCGCACCGGCTGCGGCCCGCCGTCCTTGCTCAGCCGGCGCGCCACCTCGTACGCCACGATCGCGCCCATGCTGTGTCCGAAGAAGGCGTAGGGGCGGTCGCGCCACCCCGTCGAGGCCGCGGTGAAGGCGGCCGCCAGCTCGTCGATCGACTCGGCGCCCGGTTCGCTTCGCCGGTCCTGGCGCCCGGGGTACTGCACGGCCAGCACCTCGACGCCGGGGGCGAGCAGCGCGGAGAGCTTGTGGAAGGCGGTGGCGGACCCGCCGGCGTGCGGGAAGCAGACCAGCCGGGGGCCGCCCCGGTCGGACGGGTGGTAGCGGCGGACCCACGGGTCGTGGTCCAGCACGTCGGCGGCAGAGGTGCTCATCGGGTTCGACTCCTGGAGGCGGGCGGCCGGCTGCGCGGTCAGGCGAGCAGGTCGCGGCGGCGGAAGGCGGCGAGCGAGACGCCGAGGCCGGCGAGGGCAAGTGCCCCCATGACGACCAGCGGCGTGGCCTCGAACGGCGATCCGGGCAGCTTGGGCACCTGGCTGAAGGGCGAGACGTCCATGAGGTAGTGACCGGCCTTCAGGGACGGCCCGACCAGGGTGACGAAGGCGAAGATGCCGTACAGGCCCCAGCTCACCGCGGTGAGGCGGGGGTAGGCGGCCAGCAGCAGGACGGCGACGGCGCCGACCGCGAGCACGGCCGGGAGCTGGGCGAAGGCGGCGCCGAGCATGCTGCCCAGGCCGTGCCCGAGGCGGTGCGCGCTCAGCCCGTAGGACAGACCGGTGCCCAGCCCCGCGGCGGCGAGGACGGCGGTGGCACCGCCGGCCGCGATCACCACGTGGCTGATCACCCAGCGGGCGCGGCCGACCGTGCCGGAGAAGACCAGCTCGATCCGGCCGTCGGCCTCCTCGGCCCGGGCCCGGGTGAGCACGCTGAGCGCGAGGGCTGCCGCCATGATCCCGAACGTACCCATGAGCGCGGCGAGATACGCGTCCTGGAGATCCTGCGTGCCGCCGAGTTCCGTCATGAGCTTGCGCACGCTCGCGCCGCCTGCGAGGACGTCGACGTTCTTGACGAAGGAGCCGGTCACGAGCGCGCCCGCCAGCACGCCGCCGGTCCAGCCCAGGACCGTGCCGCGGTGCAGCCGCCAGGCCAGGCCGAAGGCGCCGCGGGTGGCGGCGCCCGCGCGGGCCGGACCGGGCCGGGCGGCGACCAGGCCCGCGCCGTAGTCGCGCCGCTCCAGCAGCCGCAGCGCCACCACCACCAGCGCGGTGGCGGCCACGGCGGGCAGCGCGAGCACCCACCAGCGGTCCCCGGCGTAGGGGCGCACCTGCTGCGCCCAGCCGATCGGCGACAGCCAGCGCACCCATGTCACCGAGTCGTCGGTGTCGCCGACCGCGCGCAGCAGGAAGAAGAAGGCCAGCAGCGCGAGCGCGGAGCCGGTCGCGGTGCGTGCGGACTCGAAGACCTGCGCGGTGACGGCGGCGACCCCGGCGAAGACGATGCCCGCTCCGGCGACGGCCAGGCCCAGCGCGAAGGCGCCGGCCACCGGCAGCCCGAGGATGGGCAGCACCGCGCCGATGCACACCCCCACGGTGAGGTCCATCGAGACGGCGAGCTGGAGCGCCGCGGTGAGCGGCGCCGTACGGTCCACGACCCCGGCGGCGACCAGCTCCTGGCGGCCGGTCTGCTCGTCGGCGCGGGTGTGCCGGACGACGAGCACGACCGACATCACGGCGGCGGCGACGGCGGCCACGACGCCCAGACGCCACGCGGTGAGGGCGCCGAGCGAGGTGCCGTTGACCGCGCCGTACAGCGGGGCCGCCCCGGAGGCGCCCCGGATGCCGTCGACGAAGGTGCGCCGGGACTCCGCGTCGGGGAAGAGGTCCCTGAGGCTGTACGCGGTGGAGAAGGAGCTGCCGATCAGCGCGTCGGCCCAGACCGCGAGCAGCAGGCGGTCGCGCCGGGAGGCGAGCTTGACCAGCTCGGCCGTGCCTGCGGGGGCGCCGCGGCTCATCGCTTGCCCTCCGTGCCCGAGTAGTAGCGCAGGAACAGCTCGTCGAGCGTCGGCGGCCGGCTGACGAGCGAGCGCACCCCGGCGTCGGTGACCAGCCGCAGCACCTTCTCCAACACGTCCGCGTCGACCTGGCAGCGCAACTGCAGTCCGTCCGCCTCCAGTTCGTGCACCCCGGTGACGGCGTCGAGCCCGGCGACCGGGCGGCTGACGGTCGCGATGATGGTGGTGCGCGACAGGTGGCGCAGCTCGTCGAGCGTGCCGGTGTCGACGCGGCGGCCCTGCCGGACGATGGAGACCCGGTCGCACAGCCGCTCGACCTCGGCCAGGATGTGGCTGGAGAGCAGGACGGTGCCGCCCTGCGCGGTGAACTCGGCGACGCAGTCGCCGAACACCGCCTCCATGAGCGGGTCGAGGCCGGAGGTCGGCTCGTCCAGGATGAGCAGGTCGGCGTTGCAGGCCAGGGCGGCTATCAGGGCGACCTTCTGCCGGTTGCCCTTGGAGTAGGCGCGGCCCTTCTTCTTCGGGTCCAGCTCGAACCGCTCCACCAGGGCGTCGCGCCGGGCGGTGTCCAGGCCGCCGTACATCGAGCCGAGCAGGTCGATGGTCTCGCCGCCCGTCAGGCCGGGCCACAGGCTGACGTCGCCGGGGACGTAGGCGAGCCGGCGGTGCAGCTCCGTCGCGTCGCGCCAGGGGTCGCCGCCGAAGAGGGTGGCGGTGCCGCCGTCGGCGCGCAGCAGTCCGAGCAGGATGCGGATGGTGGTCGACTTCCCCGCCCCGTTGGGCCCGAGCAGTCCGTGGACCTCGCCCTGGGCCACCGTCAGGTCGAGTCCGTCGAGGGCGACGGCCTGCCTGAACTGCTTGCGTAATCCTGATGCGTTGATCACGTCGTTGTTTCCGTTCACGAAACAACAGTATCGGCATCTTCACAGAGTTGTGAAGTTTCATGACACAATGCATACGCGGGTGCGCGGTTCCGGCGCACGGGTCCGGGAGGGGATGGTGGGTCGTGTCCGTCGGACGGGACGAGGAGGACACGCGCCGTTTCGTCGAGCAGACGGCCGTGCTGTTCGCCGACCTGGGCGTCCCCAGGATGAGCGCACGGGTGCTGATGACGCTCATGGCCTCGGAGGAGCGCGGCCTGACGGCGGGCCGGCTCGCGGAGCTGCTGGCGGTGAGCCCGGCGGCCATCTCCGGAGCGGTCCGCTACCTGGCCCAGGTCGGCCTCGTCGGGCGGGAGTCGGTGCCCGGTTCGCGCAGCGACCTGTACGTGCTGCCCGACGACACCTGGTACGCCGCCGCGGTCACCAAGCAGGGCATGTTCACCCGCATCATCGCCGCGACCGAGCGCGGTACGTGGGCGCTGGGCGGCCCGGGCACGAGAGCGGGGGCGCGGATCGCGGAGATGCGGGACTTCTTCGGCTTCGCCCAGCAGGAGATGGCCGACGTGCTGGACCGGTGGAAGGCCCTGCGGGCGCGGAGCCTGCCGCCCGTGCCGCGGCAGGGCTGACCGCGCCCGCCGCCGTGGGGGCGGCGGGCGCGGTCGGCGGTTTTCGCGCGCCGGCGGACGCCCCGGGGCGCAGTACGCGCGCCGGCGGACGTAGTCGGCGGGGGGAATCGAAGACGTGCGCGGAGCGGCGCCAGCGCGTTCGGGCCGGGCGCCGGGGGTGCCTTGACGCAGCGTCAGTGGGCCCGCGAGCCTTGGGGTACGTTCCGGCGGACGAGAGGCTGTACGGCATGGGCTGGATCGACGAGAGCGGGCGCCACGAGGGCTTCGTGGCCGCGGTGCTGGCGGACGGCGGCGAGCCGGGCCCGCAGCCGGACGGCACCCTCATGCCGTGGTGGTCGTACAACGGCGCCGACGGGCCGCGGGCTGTGGCCGTCAAGGGCGCGTGCGCCTGCGGCTGGCGGGGCAGCGCCGCGCACCCGGTGGACTTCGGCGACGACGAGGCGACCGAGGCCTACGAGGGCGACACCGGACCCTACGCGGACTGGGAGCGGCACACCGCGGCGGCCGAGGGCCTGATCCCGCGGGACGTCGAGCAGCTGCTCGGCACGCTCCAGCGGCGCATCGACGAGCTGTCCGAGCGGCAGCAGCTCACCGCGCTGCGGGTGGCGGCCCGGGTGGAGGGCCTGGCCCCGATGTGGAGCGCCGCGGCGGCCCAGGCGGCCCACCGCGGGCTGGTGACCTGGGAGGCGATCGGCGCCCCGTTCGGCCTGAGCGGCGACACGGCCCGCGTCCGCTTCACCTCGATCCCGGGCTCGTCGGACTCGCTGGACTGACCGCCGGGCGCGCGCGGCCTTCACGTCCCGGTGCCGCTCGCCAGGGCGGCGATGCGGGTACGGAGGAAGTCGCGCTCGGCCGCGTTGGCGGTGGTGCGCAGGGCCGCCTCGTACGCGGACGCGGCCTGCGCGGTGCGGCCCAAGCGGTGCAGGAACTCGCCGCGGGCGACGGCCGCGTAGGGGTAGTCGGCCAGCTGCGGTTCGGCCGCGAGGGCGTCGAGGGCGGCCAGGCCCGCGGCCGGGCCCCGGGCGAAGCCGAGGGCGACAGCGCGGTTGAGGGCCGCCACCGGCGTGGGGCGGCGGCGCAGCAGCAGGTCGTACAGGCCGACGATCTCCGGCCAGTCGGTGTCCTCCCACGTCGGTGCCTCGGCGTGCACGGCCGCGATCGCCGCCCGCAGCGCGAAGGGCCCGGGCGGGCGGCGGCGCAGGGCGCGGCGCAGCAGGGCCTGGCCCTCGGCGATGGCCGCACGGTCCCACCGGGTGCGGTCCTGCTCGGCGAGCAGCACCGGGCGGCCCGCGGTGTCGACGCGGGTCTCCCGGCGGGCGTCGGTCAGCAGGATGAGCGCCCGCAGGCCCGCGACCTCGGCGTCCCCCGGCAGCAGCCCGCCGAGCATGGCGGCCAGCTCGGCGGCCCGCGCGAGCAGGTCGGTACGCAGCAGCTCGGGCCCGCCGGGGGCGACGTGGCCGGTGGTGAAGACCAGGTCCACCACCGTGAGCACCGCGTCGATCCGCTCGGGCAGCTCCTCGGAGTCGGGTATCCGGTACGGGATCCCGGCGGCGGCGATCTTCTTCTTCGCCCGGGTGATGCGCGCGGCCATGGTCGTCTCGGTGACCAGGAACGCGCGGGCGATCTCGGCGGTGGTCAGGCCGCACACCAGCCGCAGCGTCAGCGCGACCTGGGCCTGGAGTGCCAGGGCGGGGTGGCAGCAGGTGAAGACCAGCCGCAGCCGCTCGTCGGGGATGTCGGCGCCGTCCGCGGGCCCGCCCACCGCCTCGTCGTCGGCCAGCAGCGGCAGCGCGGTGCGCAGGAACGCGGCGCGGCGGACGACGTCCACGGCCCGGTTGCGGGCCGCGGTCGTCAGCCACGCGGCGGGGCGGTCCGGCACCCCGGAGGACTCCCAGGCGAC
Organism: Streptomyces sp. NRRL F-5123; assembly: GCF_000721495.1. Classification (GTDB taxonomy): domain Bacteria; phylum Actinomycetota; class Actinomycetes; order Streptomycetales; family Streptomycetaceae; genus Actinacidiphila. Next base: position 70,366 of record NZ_JOHY01000029.1, on the reverse strand, counting down.
CAGCGCCCTGGCGTACGCGTCCTGCACGCACTCCTCGGCCAGGTCCAGGTCGCGGGTGACGCGGACCGTCGCGGCGAGCACGAAGGCCCACTGCGCGCGGTGCGCCGCGGCGACGGCGCGGGCCGCGGCGGACTCCCCCGAGCACCCCGCCGCGCCCTGCGCCGTCCGTTCCGCCTCCGGCTGCCCGGCCGCCATGGTCGTCCCCTGCCTGCTCACCGGTCAGTACAGCGGGCGGACCTCGACGGCCGCCTCGCCGGGCCGCCCGAAGTAGGGCAGCCGCTTGGCGACGGCGAGCGCCGCGTCCAGGTCGGGGACGTCGACGATGTAGTAGCCGCCCAGGGCCTCCTTGGTCTCGGCGTAGGGGCCGTCGGTCACCAGGTGGCCGCCCGCGCCGTCCTCGCGCACCACCGTCGCCGTCGACGTCGGCTTGAGGTGCTCGCCGGAGACGACCACGTCCTTGTGCTCCTCGTTGAAGGCCCGGTGCCCTTCGTCGAGCGCCCGCAGCGCGGCCTCGCCCGCCGTCTCGGCGTATTCCTCGTTGTCGTGGATGAGCAGCAGGTAGCGCGCCATGGCTCCCGTCCTTCCTGTCCCGGCTCCCGGGCCGCACCGCGCGGCCCGGTCACCTCTGGTGGCTTTCCGTCCCTTCGACGAACGGGGACGCCCCGGAATCGACACCCGCGGCGGCGGATCCGCCGCCGGGCGCGGGCAGCGGGCCGCCCAGGTGGCCGGCGACACGCTCGCGCAGCCGTATGTACTCCTCCCAGCGGCGCGGCAGCGGCCCGGGCGGCCGGACGACCCGGCGGGCGCCCGTGACGCGCTGCCCGCGGCGGAACTGCTCCTTGGTGACGTCGATCTGCAGGCCGCTGGGCAGGGCGTTCCACCAGTGGTAGCCCTGCCGGTCACCCGCGAGGTCGACCTCGCCGACCACCAGGTCACCGCCGAGGAGGTCGTGGACGAGCAGCGCGCTGATGTCGCAGTGCCCCCACGCCGGGTTGCCGGGCGACCACGCCTCCCGTGCGACGTCGTCGGGCGAGCAGGTGTCGGCGGCCCAGGACGCGCGCAGCGCCCGGTCGAGGTCCAGCAGGCTCAGTACGGTCATGCGGGCAGCGTCCCACGCACCACTGACAATGCCCGCCGACGCACCGTCCGCGCAGGTCACAAGGTCAGGGCAGGGCGCGCAGGGCGGCGGGCGTGAGGTCGGCGAGGGTCGGGTAGCCGTCCACGGCCATGATCAGGTCGGCCTCGGCCAGCACCGTCCTCAGGACGTGCACGATGCCGTCCGTACCGCCGAGCGCGCAGCCGTACGCGTACGGGCGGCCGAGGCCCACCGCGGCGGCCCCGAGCGCGAGCGCCTTGACCACGTCGGCGCCGGAGCGCACCCCGGAGTCGAAGAGCACGGGCAGGCCGTCCACCGCCGCGACCACGTCGGGCAGCACCGTCAGCGCGGGCAGGCCGCCGTTGGCCTGGCGGCCGCCGTGGTTGGAGACGTGGACGCCGTCCACGCCGCCGTCCCGGGCTCGGCGGGCGTCGTCGGGGTGGCAGATGCCCTTGACGACCAGTGGCAGCGAGGTGATCGAGCGCAGCCAGCCCAGGTCGTCCCAGGTCAGCGGGTTGCCGAAGAGCTGTGTCCAGAGCAGGACGGCGCCCTGCGGGTCGTCGCGCGGGTCCTTGCCGAGCAGCCGCCGGAAGACCGGGTCGGTGAGGTAGTTGGCGAGGCAGTGGCCGCGCAGCTGCGGGAAATTGCCGGTGGCGAGGTCGCGCGGGCGCCAGCCGGTGACCCAGGTGTCGAGGGTGACGGCGATCGCCGCGTAACCGGCCTGCTCGGCCCGGCGGACGAGGCTCTCGGCGAGGTCGCGGTCGGTGGGCGTGTAGAGCTGGAAGATGCCCGGCGTCCCGCCCAGCTCCGCGGCGACGTCCTCCAGCGGGTCCACCGACAGCGTCGAGGCCATCATCGGCACGCCGGTGCGGGCCGCGGCGCGCGCGGCGGCGAGGTCGCCGCGGCCGTCCTGCGCGCACAGCCCGAGCACCCCGATCGGCGCCATGAACAGCGGCGCGGGCCACGTCCTGCCGAACAGCTCCACGGACAGGTCCCGGCTGCTCGCGCCGACGAGCATCCGCGGGTAGAGGCCCCAGCGCGCGAAGGCCTCGGTGTTCGCGCGCTGCGTCGCCTCGTCGCCCGCGCCCCCGGCGACGTACGACCACACCGACGGCGGCAGCGCGGCGGCCGCGCGCCGCTCCAGCTCCGCGTACGCCATCGGCAGTTCCGGCAGCACACCGCCGAGGGCGCGCAGGTAGATGTCGTTCTGGTAGTTCCCGAACGCGGGCTGCGGGGGCGGCGGCTGGGCGCTCATATGGTGTTGTCCTCGCGGTCGGGCGGCAGTGCGGGCCGGCTACTGCGCGGGGTAGATGTCCCCGGCGGCCATCATGCTCTCCTGATCGCTGTCCGATTCCAACTGCCTGGCCTGCTCCTCCAGCCGGCCGCGCTCGGCGGCGTCCGCCGCGTGCGCCGCGTCGTCCTCCAGCCGGTGGGCCTGCTCCCGCAGCTGCTCGACGTGGCGGTGGGAGGCTTCCTGCCCGGTCATGGCCTGCTGCGTCGTACCCTGCTCCGTCATGGCGGGACCTCGCTCCGGTGGGGTGTCCTCGCCTTCCAGCGAACCAGGCTCCGCGCCGCGCGGCCACCCAGGTCCCCCTTCCGGCGCACGTCAGGCGAGGGTGCGCGGCCGGGACCGGGTGCGGGTGGCGGCCACGGCGAGGGAGGACTGCAGGCGGCGCGCGGCGGCGAGGTGGTCGCCGGTCCAGACGATGCGGACCGCCGTGGCGGTGGCCCGGCCCTGGTCGTCGCGCAGGTCACGGCGTACGGCGGCGGCGAGCCGGGCGTCGGCGGCGGGGTCGTCGGGCTGCGGCTCGGGGACGGGCTCGCCGCCCCGGATGCCGGCGGCCAGGCCGTGGTACCACGCGGAGACCCCGTCCGCGGCGGACAGCAGCTCGGCACGGGCCGCGGCCCGCTCCGCCTCGGTGTGCGGGTCGCCGGCCCGCTGCCAGAGCCCGAGCACCGCGTCCGCGGCGAGCCGCAGCCCGACCACGCCCGTGACCAGCGCGGTCATCTCGGCGAGCGGTAGGGGCTTGGGCCCGCGTTCGGCCAGGTAGCCGCGGAAGGCGTCGTCCAGCCGCCGGGCCGCGGCGGCGGCCTGCCGCCCGGCGGCGAGCGGCGCGGCGGCGGGTTCGGGACCGGCGGAGCAGCAGCCGACCGCGTAGTCGACCGCGTCCGCCAGGTAGTCGGCGCTGTCCCGGTAGGCCGTCGCCATGGTCTTGTCGACCTCCGCCGCCGCGCCCCGCGGCCAGAAGAGCACCCCGACGACGAGGCTCACCGCACAGCCGATGGCGATGTCCTCGACGCGGAAGAGGCCGACGCGCCAGCTGGGGACCTGCCCGATGTTGAAGAGGATCACCAGCGTGACGGTGAAGGCCGCCTGGCCCGCGGCGAAGGAGATCACGGCGGGCGCGACGCCGGCCAGCAGCACGGCGACCGGCAGCAGGTACCAGAGCCGGACCCCGTCGTGCCCGATGAGCTGCAGCAGCCCGGCGCCGATCACCGAGCCGGCGACGGTCCCGGCGAGGCCGCGCACCGCGTTCTGCCCGGTGTTCAGGGCGTTGGAGCGCAGTACGGAGAGCGCGCCGAGCACGACCCAGAAGGCGTGCTGGACGCTCGCCACGTCGGTGATCGCGACGGCGAGGGCCAGCCCGGCGGCGCCGCGCACGCTGTTGTGCAGCCACACCGAGTGCGCGGAGAAGTGCGCCGCGGCCCGCTCCCGGGCGGCCTCCGGCGCGGACGGCAGCCCGCGGGGCGCCCGCCCCAGCAGCCGGTCGGCCCAGCCGCGCCGCTCCGCGGCCGCGGCCAGCTCGACGTTGGCGGCGATCTGCAGCACCGCGAAGCTCAGCTCCTGCGCCCGGAAGGACGCGTCGAGGGCCCCGAGGAAGGCGGCGACGTCAGCACCGCCCGCACCGGACCCGGCCCCCGTCGGCCCTCCCTCCGCACCGCCGGAACCGAACCCCGCCCGCCCGCCGCAGGACCCGGCCCCCGGCTCCCCGGCAGCCGGGCGCTCCCCGGGCCCGCGCGTGGCGGGCCCGTCCGCGGTGGCGTCCGGGCCGAACGCGTGCCTGCCCCGGGCGCCGGGTGCGGCCCCCTCCCGTCCGGCTCCCCCGGCGGCGTCCGGCTCCGCGGCCTGCTGCTCACCGTCCGCCGCTGCCCGCTCCCGGCCGTCGCCACCCGCCGAGCCGCCCGGCCGCCCGGGGTCGCCGTCCCGCTGCCGGCCCGGCAAGCGGCTCGTCGCGTCCCGTTCCAGCGTCTCCAGCGCCGCACGCAGCCGGTCGGCGGCGGTGCGCAGGGGCGTCGGGTCGGCGGTACGGGAGGTGAGGAGGTCGACGGCGCGCTCCAGGGTGTCGGCGGCGGCGAGCCGGACCCGGCAGGGGGCCGCGGCGCGGCCGCGGGTGGCGTCCTGGGGAGTGCCGCCGTGGGCGACGATCGCGGTGAGCCAGGTCAGCTCGTCGACCAGCCGCACCAGCGCGCGGCCCCCCGTGGACAGGCCGGTCGGCCGGTAAGGCGTGCTGTCGAAGGCGCGGCGCAGCCGGTTCTCGGCCTCGGTGACGTCGGTGGTGGCCTGCGCGCAGCGGGCGTCGTCGGGCGGTTCCGGGCCGAGCACCAGCGCCGCGTCGACCCGCAGCCGGGCGGCCACGGCCCGGCACACGGCGACGGCGGGCCCGGTCAGCGGGTCGGTCGCCGGGCGCGGCCACAGCAGCGCGGCTGCGAGCATCGACGCGCCCGCGGCGAGCCCCGCCCCGGACAGCCGGTCGGGCAGCGCGGAGAGCGGGGCGCGCAGCGACACCGGCAGGATGAAGCCGAGCAGCAGCGCGGTCGTGGCACCGGCCAGCGTGGAGCTGACGATGCCGCAGAAGAGCGCCGCGAAGCCGACCACCGCCATGGACGCGACCCCGAGCCAGGTGACCCGGGAGACCGCCGTGCCCCAGCAGATCAGCACCGCCCAGGTCACGGCGAGCGCGGCCATGGCCCGCAGCCGGCGCGGCACGGGGCCGTCGAAGTCGACGAGCAGCAGCATCGCGAAGGCCCCGAAGGCGGCGAAGCTGGCCATCTCGCGCGAGCCGATCACCTGGCTGCACAGCGCGAAGAGCCCCGGCATGACAATGGCGCCGCGTCCCGCCCGGCGGGTGGCGGCCAGGCCCGGGTCTCGCTTGCGCAGCCAGGCCAGGGCCCGCGGGGGCAGCCCTGCGGGGCCGGGACCGGTGCCGCGGTCGCCGTCCGCCGTGCCGCGGCTCGTGGTCTCCATACGGGCGTGCCTCTCCGTTCCACGGGGGCGGCGCCCGGACCCGGGCCACCGCCGGCGTCGAGTATCGCCGCTGGGCGGGCCGCCCGGGGGCAGCGCGCCGCGCGCCGCGCGCACCGCCCGTACGCCCCGGGGGGGGTCGAGCCGCGCGAACGCGCCGCGCCCGTAGCGCCCGGTGGACCGGGCCGACCGGTTCCGCCGACGCGCCGGGGCGGGTGTCAGCCGGACGTCGGGCGGGGCGTGCCGGTCCAGCGGTCGAAGCGGCCGGTGATGTCGGCGAAGTGCTCGGCGATCCGGGCGGCGGCCGCGTCCGGGTCGCGGGCGGCGACGGCCTCCAGGACGCGGCGGTGCTGGCCCACCACCTGGCCGTGGGCGGTGTGCGGTTTGCCGACCTCGCTCTCGACCTGCCGGTAGACGTCCCAGAAGAGCGCGATGAGCTGGAGCACCAGGGCGTTGCCGAGCGGTTCGTAGAGCAGTTCGTGGAAGCGGCGGTCGTGTCCGGCGCGGCCCGCGTCGCCGTCGGCCTCCAGCGCGTCGAGTTCGGCGCGCAGCCGGTCGAGGTCGGCGTCGTCCAGTTCCAGCGCCGAGCGGCGGATGAGGCCGGACTCCAGCAGCGCGCGGACCTCGACGATGTCCAGCAGCCCGCGCGGGTTGTCGCGGCGCACCGCCAGCCGGGTGTGGAAGAGCAGGCCGGGGGCGAGGGAGCGCAGTTGCGCGGTGCCGACGTAGGTACCGTAGCCGTGCCGGATGTCGACGATGCCGAGCGCCTGGAGGCCCTTGAGTGCCTCACGCACCGAGTTCCTGCTGACACCCAGAGTGCGCATGAGTTCCGGTTCCGGCGGCAGCACCTCGCCCGGGTCGAGGTCCAACTCCACGATCAGGTCGATCAGTTGGTCCTGCACGCTGGGCCGGCGCGGGCGGTCGGCGAGGGTGGCCGCCACCTCGGGGGGCTTGCGCTGAGCTGACATGCGGCCTACGTTACCGCCACGCGTAGGACGTCGGACGTCCTACGTCCCATGAGTCCAGAAGCGACTCCGACGACGACCCCGGCTCCCGAGGATGCGAGCACATGAGCAGTACATACGACGCCGCGCCCCCGCTGCGCTGGCGCGCCGAACTCTCCCGGCGGGACTGGAGAGCCTTCTCGGCCGCATGGCTCGGCTACGCCATGGACGGCTTCGACTTCGGACTGATCTCCCTCGTCCTGACCGAGATCGCGCACGACTTCCACCTGTCCGGCGTGACCGCCGCGACGCTGGTGTCGGCCGCGTTCGTCTCCCGCTGGTTCGGCGGCCTGGCCATCGGCGCGCTCGGCGACCGCTTCGGCCGCCGCCCCGCGATGGTGCTGAGCATCGCGCTGTACGCGGTCGGCTCGGTGCTGTGCGGCTTCTCGTGGAACTACTGGTCGCTGTTCGCCTTCCGGATGGTCGTCGGGCTGGGCATGGCGGGCGAGTACAGCGCGAGCGCCACGTACATCATCGAGAGCTGGCCGCGCCGGATGCGCAACACCGCCAGCGGCATGCTGCTGTCCGGCTACCCGCTGGGCGGGGTGCTGGCCGCCAAGACGTACGCGTGGGTGGTGCCGCACACCAGCTGGCGGGTGCTGTTCTGGATCGGCATCCTCCCGGTCTTCCTCGCGATCTGGCTGCGCCGCAGGCTGCCGGAGGCGGAGGAGTGGCAGCGCTCCAAGGACGCGGGCGAGCGCCCGGTCAGCGCCACCGCGCTGCTCTTCGCGCGCGGCAGCCGATGGTGGACGGTCCCGGTGTGCCTGGTCGCCGCAGTCGCGCTGCTGGTGGTGCTGCGCAACCAGTCGATGGCCGTCACGCTGCTGCTGGTCGCGGTGATCGCGGCCTGCTTCGTGGCGCTCGCGGTGCGCTTCGCGCAGCGGCTGTGGCCGGTCGTGGTGGGGCTGATGGTCACCGTCTTCTGCGCCTTCCTCTACTCCTGGCCGCTCCAGTCGCTGCTGCCGACGTATCTGAAGAACGACCTGCACTACGACCCCGGGCAGGTCTCCGACGCGCTGCTGTACGCGGGCTTCGGCTACGCGGTCGGCTCGGTCGTCAGCGGCTACCTCGGCGACCGGTTCGGCACCCGGCGGGCCTACGTGGGGATGCTGGTCGTCTCACTGGCCTTCGTCTACCCGGTCTTCGCCCTCGGCGAAGGGCACACCGTGGCCCTGTGGGTGCTGCTGTTCCTGCTGGTCGGCACCAGCCAGGGCGCCTCGGGCGTACTGCCCAGCTACATCAGCTCGCACTACCCGGTCGGCATGCGCGCCGCCGCACTCGGGTTCAGCTACAACGTGGGCGCGCTCGGCGGCGCCGCGGCGCCGGTCCTGGGCGAGAAGATCGCCGGGCCGCTGGGGCTCGGCACCGCGCTGGCCGTGCTCGGCGCCGCCCTGACCGCCGTCGTGGTGCTGCTGGTCGGCTTCGACGTACCGGCGCGCGTGCAGCGCGCCGCCGACCGGCGGCACGCCGCGACAGCAGGAGAATCCGCAGCAGTCGAACCACCGGCAAGTGAGAAGGTCTGATGTTCCACGGAGTCGTCCCTCCCCTGTGCACCCCGCTGACCGAGGACGGGGAGGTGGACACCGCCTCGCTGGAACGCCTCACCGGCTTCCTGCTGGACGCGGGCGTGCACGGCCTGTTCGTCGGCGGGTCCACCGGCGAGATCGCCCAGTTGACGGACGCGGCGCGGGACACCACGCTGCGCACGGTCGTCGGCGTCGCCGCCGGGCAGGTCCCGGTGCTGGCCGGCGCGATCGACACGGGCACCCTGCGGGTGCTCGACCACGCCCGCCGCGCCCAGGCGCTGGGCGCGGCCGCGGTCGTCGTCACCGCGCCGTTCTACGTGGGTGTCGGCGAGAGCGAGGTCAGAGCGCACTACGAGCTGCTGCACCGGCGGCTCGAACTGCCCGTCGTCGCCTACGACATCCCCTCCAACGTGCACACGAAGCTCTCCCCGGCGCTGCTCGGCGAGCTGGCCCAGACCAAGGTGATCACCGCGGTCAAGGACTCGTCGGGGGACCTGGAGTCCTTCCAGCGTGTGCTCGACGGCGCGGCCGGCAGCGGTGCGGGCGTGCTGACCGGGTCGGAGACGCTCGCCGACCTCGCGATGGCCCGCGGCGCCGACGGCATCGTGCCGGGCCTGGGCAATGTCGATCCGCACGGCTACGTGCGCCTCTACGACGCCGCGCGGGCCGGGGACACCGCCGCGGCCGCGGCCGAACAGCGGCGGCTGACCGCGCTGTTCGGGATCGTCGAGGTCGCCGACCGGTCCCGGATCGGCCGGATGTCGGGCGCGCTCGGCGCCTTCAAGGCCGCGCTCGCCGCCCGCGGGGTCATCCGCCACGCGTACACCCAGGCACCGCTGCTGCCGCTGACGAAGGCCGAGGCGCGCGCGGTCGCCGACCGTCTCGAAGCCGCCGGGCTCGGCCCGGCCGACTGACCGGGTGGCGGTCCCGCCGACCGACCGGGTGAGGGGCGGTCCGCCGCCCCTCACCTGCGGCTTTCCCGTCCGTCCCGGGCCCGCCGCGGACAAGATTCGTCGAACCCCTCCCCCCGCGCCGTGATTCAGGTCACAATTGACTGATCGTCAACGAAACCTCCGCGCAACATGCGGGGGCCTCCCCTTCTCCCGAGGGGCCTGACGAAGGATCACTCTGTAAACGTTTACAGCACGTTCGCAGACCACCGACGCGCGATCACCGGCGCGCTCCCGCCCGACGGCACAGTGAGGGGACGAGACCATGACCACTTCCGGCGGACCGCCCACGGTGGAGACCATCGCCGCGCGGGCAGGCGTGTCCATCGCCTCCGTCTCGCGCGTGCTCAACGGCCACGGGGCCCGGCCCGCGACGGTGCGGCGGGTCGAGCAGGCCGCGGCCGAACTGGGCTACGTGGCCAACGGCGTGGCGAGATCCCTCAAGGGCGGCCGGACCCGGCAGCTCACCTTCGCGATGCCCGACGTCGGCAACCCGGCGTACATCTCGATGGTCCGGCAGATACAGGCGGTGGCCAAGCCGCTGGGCTACCGGCTGTTACTGCACTCCACCGACGCCGTCGCCGAGGACGAGCTGGACGTGGTGCGCAGCCTGGCCGACCGCACGAGCGACGGGCTGATCCTGTGCCCCATCCGGGTGACCGACGCGCACCGCGAGGTGCTCGCCGCGGCCGCCCGCCCGGTGGTGGTCATCGGCTCGCTGCCCGACCCGGCGGCGGTGGACAGCGTACGGGCCGACTCCGTCCTCGGCGCCGTGCTCGCGGTGCGCCACCTGCTGGAGCGCGGGCGGCGCCGGATCGGCTTCGTGGGCGGCCCCGCCGACACCGTGCCCGGCCGCAACCGCAGGGTCGGCTACGAAACGGCGCTTCGCGAGGCGGGCCTCGCACCCGACCCCGCCCTCACCGTCACCACCGAGTTCGGCATCGAGGCAGGCGCCCGGGCCGCCCACCGGCTGCTGGACGCCCGCTCCGGGCCGGACGGCGTGCTGTGCGCCAACGACCAGCTCGCCCTCGGCACCGCGCACGCCGCCCACGACCGCGGGCTGCGCATACCCGAGGACCTCGCGGTGGCCGGGATGGACGACAGCGAGCTGGCCCGGGCCGGCCGCCCGGCGCTCACCAGCGTCGACCTCGGTTCGGCCGAACGCGGGCGGCTGGCCGCGCAGATGCTGGTCTCGCGGCTGGAGGGCGGCCGCCACCCGGTGCGGTGCGCGACCGTGCCGCCGCGGCTGGTGGTCCGCGCCTCGACGGGCGGCGCACCGGCTCCCCGCACCACCGCCGTCGCCGCGGGGAGCGCGTCATGACCGCCGTCGCCGCCGAGGCGCCGCGCCCGGGAGCCGGCACTCCCCCACCGCGGACGGCGCTCGCCCGCCGCCGGATGCTGGGCCTGGACCGGGACGCCTGGTTCCTGCTGCTGCCCGCGCTGATCCCGGTCGTGGTCCTGAGCGTGGTCCCGCTCTGCTACGGCATCGCGCTGGCCTTCACCGACGCGCAGTCCGGCGTGACGCGCTCGACGTCCTTCACCGGCCTGGACAACCTCGCCGACCTGCGGCTGGACTCGCTCTTCTGGGAGTCCTTCCGGATCGGTCTGGTCTGGGCGGTGTGCGTGACCGCCCTCCAGCTCGCGCTGGGGCTGGGCCTGGCCCTGCTGCTGAACCAGAACCTGCGCTTCCGCTGGCTGGCCCGCACCCTCGCGCTGGTGCCGTGGGCCATGCCGGAGATCGTCGTCGGCATCATGTGGCGGCTGGTGTACAACCCGGACGCCGGCGTCCTCAACAACACCCTGCGCCACCTGCATCTGACGTCCGGCCACACCGACTGGCTCTCCAGCCTGTCCCTCGCCCTCCCCGCGGTCGTCGTGGTGGGCGTGTGGATGGGCATGCCGCAGACCACCGTGGTGCTGCTCGCCGGGCTGCAGAACGTCCCCGTGGAGCTGCACGAGGCGGCGGGCATCGACGGGGCGGGCCTGTGGCGCCGCTTCACCACCGTCACCTGGCCGACGCTGCGCCCCGTCGTGCTGTCGATCACCGCGCTCAACTTCATCTGGAACTTCAACGCCTTCGGCCTGGTCTTCGTGCTGACCGGCGGCGGCCCCGGCGGCAAGACCCGGCTGCCGATGCTCTTCGCCTACGAGGAGGCCTTCCGCTACGGCCAGTACGGCTACGCGGCGGCCATGGGCCTGGCGATGACCGCGGTGATCGCGGTGCTGCTGGCCGTCTTCCTGCGCAACCGGCTGAAGGAGGCCGACCAGTGAGCGCCGCCGCCACCCCCGCCGCCCCCGCGGACGACCGCGGAGCCGACGCCGTACCCGTGCCCGCTCCCGAGCCGCGCCGCCGGGTGCTGCGCCGCCGCGCGGGCCGCACCGGGCAGTACGCAGCGCTGCTGTGCTACCTGGTCTTCCTCGCCTTCCCGCTGCTGTGGCTGCTGTCCACGGCCTTCAAGTCGCCGCGCGAGCTGGGCTCGGTCGACCCGACGTGGCTGCCGCGGCACCCCACGCTGGACAACTTCCGGACCGCGCTGGACGAGCAGCCGCTGCTGCACGCCGCCCTCAACAGCCTGCTCGTGGCGGGCGCGGCCGCGGTGGTCTCGGTCGCCGTCGCGGTGCCCGCGGCGTACGCGATGGTGCGCTTCCGCGGTGCCGTCAGCCGGGCGGGGACGGGCTGGATCCTGGTCAGCCAGATGTTCCCGCTGGTGCTGGTCATCATCCCGTTGTTCATGGTGCTCAAAAATCTGCGGCTGATCGACTCCCGGCCCGGTCTGGCCGTCGTTTACGTGGTGTGGACGCTGCCCTTCGTGCTGTGGATGCTGCAGAGCTACGTCAGAGCCGTGCCGGTGACGCTGGAGGAGGCCGCCGCGATCGACGGCTGCGGCCGCTGGCGCACACTGCGCAGCGTGGTGCTGCCGCTGCTGGCGCCCGGCCTGGTGGCGACGCTGATGTTCGCGTTCGTCACCGCGTGGAACGAGTTCTTCTTCGCCCTGGTCCTGCTCAAGACGCCGGAGAAGCAGACGATGTCCGTGATCCTGACCCACTTCACCGGTGCGGAGGGCGCCGCGGACCTCGGGCCGCTCGCCGCCGCCGCACTGCTGGCCACCCTGCCGAGCCTGGTCTTCTTCGCACTGCTGCAGAAGCGCCTGGTCGGCGGCATGCTCTCCGGGGCGGTGAAGGGCTGATGCGGCGCCGGACACTGCTCGGCGGCGCCGCCGCGGCCGCCGCCTCCGCCACGGGCGGCCCGCTGCTGGCCGCGTGCGGCTCGTCCGCCGGGTCGGGGAAGCCGACGCTGGACTTCCTGTCGCTGGCCTGGCAGGAGGAGTCGGTCAAGGCCAACAAGGCCCTGGTGGACCAGTGGAACGCCACCGGGCCCGAGGTACGGGTCCGCTACGTCCAGGGCAGCTGGGACGATGTCCACGACCAGCTGCTGACCTCCTTCGAGGGCGGCGCGGCCCCCGACGTCATCCACGACGAGGGCAACGACCTCACCGACTTCGGCTCCGGCGGCTACCTCGCCGACCTCACCCCGCTGCTGCCCGCGTCCGCCCTCGCCCGCATCCCCTCCGCCGTGTGGGACATGGCCCGCTTCGGCGGCGGGCTGTACGGGGTGCCCTTCCTCCAGGAGCCGCGCGTGATCGTCGCCGACCGCGCGCGGCTGGTCGCGGCGGGCGTACGGCTGCCGGACGCCGCCGCGCCCTGGACGTGGCAGGAGTTCGAGGACATCACGCGCGAACTGTCGCACCGCGGCGGCGGCTCGGCCGAGCGCTACGGCGTGGCCTGGCCGATGAGTTCACCGGTGAGCGTGACGCTGAACCTCGCGCTCACCACCGGCGGGCGGATCCTCTACGCGCGGCCCGGCGGCCGTACGGACGTGGCGCTGGACGCGGCCGACTCCGTCTTCCCCGAGCTGGTGCGCCGCCAGGTCCACGACGACCGCTCGGCCCCGGCGAGCGCGCTCGGCATGAGCGGCGGGGACGCGCTGCCCGGCTTCTTCGCCGGACGGTACGCGATGCTGCCGCTCAACCTCTCCTACCGGCAGCAGATACAGCAGCAGGCGCCCAAGGGCTTCGACTGGGTGACGCTGCCGCTGCCGGTGGGCGCCGGGGCGCCGGACGGCGGGCGCGCGCAAGGGGTCAGTCCGCAGACGCTGTCGGTGTCCCGGAGCTGCAAGCACAAGGAGGCCGCCGCCGCCTTCATCGACTTCATGACGCAGACCCCGCATCTGGTGCAGCTGGCGCGCGGCGACTGGATGGCCCCCACCGGCAGCGACGCGCTGCGCGACCCGTCGCTCACCACGGACGCGCTCGGCTGGCGTACGGGCATGGCCGTCGCCGCGCACCTGGTGGCGTCCCCGGCGCTGGGGCGGCGCGGCTACCCGGAGTGGTCGGACAAGGTCGCCACGCCCGCGCTCCAGCAGTTCTACAGCGGTGCCATCGGCCTGGACGGGCTGCGCGACAAGCTGGTGCGCGACGGCAAGCGCGTCTTCGACCGCTACCGCGCCTGAGGTCCTGCCCGCCGCGGAGCCGTGCCGGTCCGGCGACGCCCGTCCGGACGGCCCGGCTCCGCTCCCGGGAGCGGCAACCCCCGACGCGGGCGGGCGCATCCGCCCCCGAGCACGACCCCGGCCGGCACGAACGGCCCCGACGCGAACCGCCCCGCCACGGAAGGAGCCCCGGCCGTGCCCCGTACGTCAGCCGCCGGCCGGACCCGCGCCTCGTCCCGGACCGCGCACCGCCCGCCGCCGCACCCGCGGCCGCCGCCGCACGGGCGGCGGCACGGCGCACCTCGGCACCACCCCGCAGGACTCACCAGGAAACGGCACGTCATGAGCACAACTCCCCCGCCCCTCGCCGCCCCCGGCACCGACGCCCTCTCCTCCACCCCGCCACCCGTCGGTCCCCGGCAGCCCCCGCCCCTGCCCGGCTCGCCCCGTGACCACGCGCGCGGCGCCCTCACCGGCCTCGCGGTGGGCGACGCGCTGGGGGCCCCGGCCGAGAACATGAAACCGTCGCAGATCCGCAAGCGCTGGGGCCGCATCGAGGACTTCGTCACCGACGACCCCGCGGGCACCGACGACACCGAGTACGCGATCCTGTCCGGCCTGCTGCTCGGCCGGTACGGCTCGGCCCTCACCCCCGCGGACGTCGAGACGGCCTGGCACGTCTGGATCGCCGACCGCGACGAGGGCGCCTTCCGTGGCGCCGGGTTCAGCGAGCGCGGCACCCTGGAGAACCTCCGCCGGGGCCTCGCCGCGCCGATCACCGCGCAGCACCGGCACGCCTGGAGCGACGGCCTGGCGATGCGGGCCGCGCCCTGCGGGGTATTCGCCGCCGGGCGCCCCGCGGAGGCCGCGCGGCTGGTCGCGATCGACGGCACCGTCAGTCACGAGGGCGAGGGCATCTACGGCGGCCAGGCCGTCGCCGCCGGGGTCGCGGCGGCGATGGGCGGCGGCGACACCGCGGCCGTGATCACCGCCGCGCTGTCGGTGGTGCCCGAGGACTCCTGGACCGCGCGCTCGCTGCGCCGGGCGGTCACGGTCGCGAGCCGGCTCCGGCTGGACCCGGCCCTGGCGGTGCTGGACCGCGAGCGGGCGCTGCGCGCCGCGGTCGTCATCGGCGGCTACCCGTGGACGGACCTCGCGCCCGAGGCGGTCGGGCTCGCGTTCGGCGCGTTCGCCCTGGCGGGCGGCGACTTCACCGGTTCGGTGCTCACGGCGGTGAACATGGGCCGGGACGCCGACACCACCGCCGCCGTCGCCGGCGCCCTCGCCGGCACCCTCGGCGGCTGGACCGCGATCCCCGAGCGCTGGTCCAAGGCCGTCAAGGAGGTCCACGGCAGCTGCCTGCCCGCGATGTCCGGCTACCACGTCCTCGACATCGCCGACCTCCTCTCCCCCGACACCCCCACCCTGGCGGCGTCATGACCACCCCCGGCACCCCACCGCCGCACCCCGGTCCCGGGCCCGCCGGAGGCTCGGCGCCCGGGGGAGGTCCCGGGCGGGCCGCAGGGCCGGTGCCGGGGGCCCGCGGCGCGGTCCCGGCACCGGAGGAGGAGGCGCGGTCGCGGGTCGAGGGGATGCTGCTGGGGCTCGCGGCCGGGGACGCCGCCGGGTGGCCGGCGGCGCGGCACCGCGCGGTGCGCATGCCGGAGTGGACGCGGCGGCTCACCCGGGAGCTGGACACCTTCGCCGAGCAGAACGAGACCACGACCCTGCCCGTACCCATCGCGCTCAACCAGCCGCCCGAGCCGCTGCGGCTCGGGCCCTCAGACGACGCCGAGTGGGCGGCCTTCACCGCCGAGGCGGTCGTCGCCTCGCGCGGCGCGCTGCTCAGCGACCTCAGCCGGGACCGGCGGGTGCGCGCCGCGGTGGACCTGGCGTGGATGTCGCTCGCCGCCGAGATCTCGTCGGCGGCGGCCCGCGCCCCGGAGGTGGAGTCCGCCGAGATCCCGCTGCGCGCCCGTATCTCCGTACGCGCCGGGCTCGGCAATCTCGCGACAGGTCTGCGCCCGCCCGCCTCCGGGCACGACAACCCGCACTTCTTCGACGACGCGGCGTGCGTACGGGCGTGCGTCCTCGCGGTCGTCCACCCCGGCGACCCCGAGGGGGCCGCCGATCTCGCCGAGTTCGACGCGCGCTACACGCAGGACGAGGACGGGGTGCACGGCGCCCGCGCGATGGCCGCCGCGGTGGCGCTCGCGCTGGCGGGCGCCACCGCGCCGGAGTGCGTGGCCGCCGCGCAGGCGCAGCTGCCCGTGGGCTCGGAGATCGCGCGCAACGCCGAGCACGCCGTCGACCTCGCCCGCGCCGCGGCCGAGGAGGCCCCGGGCGGGCGGGCGTTCGGGCTCGTACCGCTGCTGGAGCACCAGATCATCGACCACGTCTACAGCTACGGCATCGCCGCCGCCGACACCGTGCCGGTCGCGCTCGCGCTGGTGCTCGCGGCGGACGGCGCCGCGGTCGAGGCGGTGCCCGCCGCCGCGTGCCTGTCGCGGGTCGCGGACTCCGCCCCCGCGCTCTCCGGAGCGCTCGCGGGCGCCCTGGGCGGCGCCCGCTCGCTGCCCGCCCCGTGGCGCGCGGCGTGCCGCATCCTGGCCGGCTGCGCGCTGCCGCGCATGGCGGGCGTGGACCTCATGGAACTGGCGGGGCGGCTCGCCGCCATCGAGCCGGCCGTGCCCGCCGCCCCCTCGGCCCCGTCAGCCCCCTGCGACACCTCCACGGAAGGACTCGCATCCCATGCAACCGACGCTTGAGGACCGCATCACCGGCTGCCTGGTCGGCGCCGCCGTCGGCGACGCGCTGGGCGGCCCGGTGGAGGGCTGGACGCCCGAGCAGATCGCCGAGCGGCACGGCGGGAGGGTGCGCGGCATCGTCGGCCCCTTCCACGCCGACTGGCGTACGGCCCGGCCCATCGCGCCGTACCACAAGGGCGACGGGCACGTCACCGACGACACCCTCATGACACACGCGCTGGTCCGGGTCTACGCGAAGGTGCGCGACCACCTGGACGCGTACAGCGTCGCCGAGCACCTGGTTCCCGACCTGATCGGGACGCCCCGCTGGGTCCCGGAGCTGGAGGCCGAGGCGCTGCCGCTGCAGCGGATCTTCCTCGCCGAGAAGTGGATCGTGGCGCGGCTGCACTACGGGCACGTCGACCCGCGGGAGGCGGGCACCGGCAACATCGTCAACTGCGGTGCGGCGATGTACATGGCGCCGGTCGGCGCGGTCAACGCGGGCAATCCGGCGGGGGCGTACGCGGAGGCGCTGGAGGTCGCGGCGCCGCACCAGTCCTCGTACGGGCGGGAGGCCGCCGGGGTCTTCGCGGCGGCCGTGGCCGCGGCGTTCCTGCCGGGCGCGACGGCCACCAGCGTCGTCGACGAGGCGCTGGCCCTGGCCAAGGACGGCACCCGCGCCGCGATCGAGGCGGTCTGCGAGGCGGCGGTGGCGTACGACGACTGGGAGCGGGCGCTCGGGCCGCTGCGCGAGGCCGTCGCGCCCTTCGACACGGTCGGCCCGCACTACCGGGAGCCCTCGCTCGGCGCTCGCCGCCCCTCGCGGCTGCACGCCATCGAGGAACTGCCGGTGGCGCTCGGCATGCTGCTGGTCGCGGACGGCGGGTACGAGCCCGCGGTGCTCGGCTCGGTCAACTACGGGCGGGACTGCGACTCCATCGCCACCATGAGCGGCGCGGTCGCGGGCGCGCTCGGCGGCAGCGCGGCGGTGCCGGAACGGTGGAGCACCGAGGTCGCCCGCGCCAGCCGCCTCGACCTCCACGCTCCAGCCGCCGAACTGGCCACCGTCACCCGCGAGGTCTTCACCCGCGACACCGCTCGCCGCCGCACCCACGAGGCGGCGTTCGCCGCACTGGCGGAGGCGAGGTGACCGCCCCGGCGCCCGGCGGCGCACCCGCGGCGGAGGCGGAAGACGCCCCCCGTCCCGCACCTCTCCCCGTCCCCCGGCACCCGCACGGCACGGCGCACCGACCGCTCCGGGCGTGTCGCGAACCCGCCGCCACGCCACACCCCGCCCCCCGCCGGACCCGGGCACGCGGCCACCACCCGCACGGCACGGCGCACCGACCGCCCCGGGCGTGTCCCGAGGGCCTCACGGCGGCGGGGGACGGCAGTCGGGCGGGAGTGCGGTGAACGACATGCTGCGGCTGACGTGGGTTCAGCCGGAAGACCTCATCGGGCACGAGCTCCGGCAGGCGGCGGAGGACGGCCGCGACGCCCACGACGTCCGGCGGCGCTGGCTCGCCGCGGGCGGTCACCTCGCGCCGCCGCGCGCGGGGGCCTCGCCCACCGCGGCCCCTCCCGCGCTACGGGCCCTCGCGGAAACGCTCCTCGACGAACTCGCCGCCCGCCCCAGCCCGCTGGCCGCGGACGAGCCGACGGGCCTCGACGCGATCCACGCCCTTGCACCGGCGTGGCGGACAGCGTCCCCGGCGGGGGGACGTACCGACCCGTCCGGCGGCTGCGCAGGTCACGGCGTACCGGCCGGCAACGCCCGTGGCGGATCCCGGCCCCACGGCGGCGCGGCGGATCCGTTCGGCGGTCGCGCCGTTCCGGGCGCGGACCGGCCGGCGCCGACGCCGCCCCCCGGCGGGCGCTCCGGCGGGCGCTCCGGCCCTGCTCCGGCCGGCAGCGGGGCGGGCACGGGGCCCGGGGCCGGGGGCGCCGCGCCCCCGGAAGCCCTCGTCCGGCGGCTGGAGGCCGGGTGGCTCGGGCGGGCCGCGGGGTGCCTGCTGGGCAAGCCCGTGGAGAAGCTGCCGCTGGAGGGGATCCGGGAGATCGCGCGGGGAACGGGCAACTGGCCGCTGCGGACGTGGTTCACGGCGGTGGGGCTGGATCCCGGCGTGGCGGCACGCCATCCGTGGAACAGGCGCAGCGCGCCCACCTCGCTCGCCGAGAACATCCGCGGGATGCCGGAGGACGACGACCTCAACTACCCGCTGCTCGGGCTGCTGCTGCTGGAAGCGCACGGGCACGGCTTCCGCACCGCGGACGTCGCGGAGCTGTGGCTCGCCGAACTTCCCGCGGGCCGGACGTTCACCGCGGAGCGGGTCGCCTACCGCAACCTGCTGGAAGGGGTCGAGCCGCCGCTCACCGCGCTGCGGCGCAACCCCTTCCGGGAGTGGATCGGCGCCCTCATCAGGGCCGACGTCCACGGCTGGACACACCCGGGCGATCCCGCGGGCGCGGCGGACGCGGCCTGGCGGGACGCGGTGCTCACGCACACCGCCAACGGCATGCTCGGGGCGATGTTCGCGGCCGCCGTGATCGCCGCGGCGGCGGGCGGCG
This sequence comes from Streptomyces sp. NRRL F-5123, assembly GCF_000721495.1. Classification (GTDB taxonomy): domain Bacteria; phylum Actinomycetota; class Actinomycetes; order Streptomycetales; family Streptomycetaceae; genus Actinacidiphila. Next base: position 51,743 of record NZ_JOHY01000029.1, on the reverse strand, counting down.
GCGCGGACGTGCACGCGTGCCTCGCCGCCGGGCTCGGCGTGCTGCCGCCCCGCTCGCGGCTGGCGGCGGCGGTGCGGTTCGGCGTGTCGGCCGCCCGCGCGGAGCCGTCCGGCACGCCCGAGGGCTTCGCGGGCGTGGTGGACGCGCTGCACGCCGCGTACGGCGGCCACCACTGGGTGCACGTCCTGCCCAACGCGGCGCTGCTCGCCGCCGCACTCACCCACGCCGGGGGCGACTTCTCCGGCTCCGTCACCCGTGCCGTCTCCGGCGGCTGGGACACCGACTCCAACGGCGCGACGGCCGGCTCGGTCGCCGGGCTGCTCGCGGGTTCGCCCGCCGCGCTGCCCGCGCGCTGGACGGGCCCGCTGGAGAACCGGCTGTCCACGACCGTCGGGGGTCTCGACGGCATCGGCTTCGACACGCTCGCGCGGCGCACCGCCGCGCTCGTCCACGCACGCTAGGGAAGGCAGTTGATGACCGTCACGAAGGCCGCGGTCGCGGTGCTCGGCAGCGCCAACATGGACCTGGTCGCGTACGCGAAGGCCGCGCCGCGGCTCGGCGAGACCGTCACCGGCGAGTCGTTCCGGACCGTGCCGGGCGGCAAGGGTGCCAACCAGGCGATCGCCGCGGCGCGCGCGGGCGGCGCGGTCACCATGATCGGCGCGGTCGGCGACGACGACTTCGGCGTACAACTGCGCGCGGCGCTCGACCGGTCGGGCGTCGACACGGTCCGGCTGCGTACGGTGCCGGGCCCGAGCGGCATCGCACAGATCACCGTGGACGGCGCGGGCCACAACGCGATCGTCGTGGTGCCCGGCGCCAACGGCACGGTCACGGCGCTCACCTCGCAGGACGAGGCGGCGATCGGGGCGGCGGGCGCGCTGCTGCTCCAGCTCGAACTGCCGCTCGCCGGCGTGCTCGCCGGGGCCCGCGCGGCGCGCGAGCGCGGGGTGCGCACCGTGCTCACGCCCGCTCCCGCGCAGCCGCTGCCGGACGAACTCCTGGCCGTCACCGACCTGCTGGTGCCCAATGAGCACGAGGCCGCCGCGCTGAGCGGCGAGGGCGACCCGCGAGCGGCGGCCCGCGCGCTGCTGGACGTGGTGCCGGAGGTGGTGGTCACGCTGGGCGCCGCGGGGTGCCTGCACGCCGTACGCGGCCGGGAGCCGCTGGCCGTGCCCGCGCTGAAGGCGGAGGTCGTGGACACCACGGCCGCCGGCGACACGTTCGTGGGCGCGCTCGCGGTCGCCCTGGGTGAGGGCCGACCGGCGGACGAGGCGCTGCGCTGGGCGACCGCCGCGTCCGCGCTGTCCGTCGAGCAGGCCGGCGCCTCGTCCTCGATGCCGCTGCGCGCGGCCGTCGACGCACGCGCCGCCGCGGGGCACCCCGTCCCCCGCCGGCGCGCCGCCCGTAAGTGAACCGGAACAACCGCACCAGAACCGAGGTACCACCCATGCACCACCAGCCCTCCGGCGGCCCGTTGACCGGCCTGCGGGTCGTCGACCTCGCCACGCTCTTCGCGGGCCCGACCGCCGCGATGCTGCTCGGCGACTTCGGCGCCGACGTCGTCAAGGTCGAGCACCCGCGCAAGCCCGACCCGTCCCGCGGCCACGGCCCCGCCAAGGACGGCGTCGGCCTGTGGTGGAAGCAGCTCGGCCGCAACAAGCGCACGATCACCGCCGACCTCGGCACACCCGGCGGGCGCGACGTGCTGCTGCGGCTCGCGGTCGGCGCCGACGTGGTCGTGGAGAACTTCCGCCCCGGCACCCTGGAGCGGTGGGGGCTGGGCTGGGAGGAGCTGTCCGCCGCCAACCCGCGGCTGGTGCTGGCCCGTGTCACCGCCTTCGGCCAGACCGGGCCGTACGCGAGCCGCCCCGGTTTCGGCACCCTCGCCGAGGCGATGAGCGGCTTCGCGGCGGCCACCGGTGAGCCCGAAGGACCGCCGACGCTGCCGCCGTTCGGCCTGGCCGACTCGATCGCCGGGCTCGCCACGGCGTACGCGGTCATGGCGGCGCTGGCCGGCCGCGACCGCACCGGCGCCGGACAGGTGGTGGACATGGCCATCATCGAGCCGATGCTCGCCGTGCTCGGCCCGCAGCTCCTGTGGTACGACCAGCTCGGCTACGTGCAGCCGCGGCTGGGCAACCGGTCGAACAACAACGCCCCCCGCAACACCTATCGCACCGCCGACGGCGGCTGGGTCGCGGTGTCGTCGTCCGCGCAGTCGGTGGCCGATCGGGTGCTGCGGCTGGTCGGTCACCCGGAGTTCACCGGCGAGCCGTGGTTCGCGACCGGCGCCGGGCGCGCCGCGCACGCCGAGGAGATCGACAAGGTCGTGGCCGAGTGGATCGGCCGCCGCACCCGCGCGGAGGTGGTCGCCGCCTTCGAGGAGGCGCAGGCCGCGGTGGCCCCCGTCTACGACGTGCGCGACGTCGTCGCCGATCCGCAGCTGCGGGCCCTGGGCACGGTGACCCGCGTCGACGACCCCGAGCTGGGATCGCTGCGCATGCAGAACGTCCTCTTCCGCCTCTCCGGGACCCCCGGCGCCGTCCGCTGGCCGGGCCGCCCGCACGGCGCCGACACCGACGAGGTGCTGGCCGAACTCGGCCTGACCGAGGCGGAGATCGCCGCACTGCGCGCGGAGGGCGCGCTGTGAGCGGGCCGGCGGTGGCGGCGCCCGCACCGGGCGGCGGACCGGACGCGGCCGCCACCGAACGGCTCGCGGCGAGCGGACCCGAGGTGGCGGCGCCCGCACCGGGCGGCGGACCGAACACAGGCGCCACCGAACCACCCGCTGCAGGCCGACCCGAAGCGACGCCCCCGGGCCGCGGGCCGAACACGGCAGCCGCCGCGCCGCGTACGGAGGGCGCGCTGTGAGCGGGCCCGAGGTGACGCTGCCCGCCCCGAACGGCGGACCGGACGCGGTCGGCGCCGGGCAGGACGAGGGCCTCGCGCTGACCTGGCTCTACGCGCCGGGTGACCGGCCGGAGGTGGTGGCGAAGGCGCTGCGGTCGGGCGCCGACGTCGTGCTCGTCGACCTGGAGGACGCGGTGCCGCCCGGCCGCAAGGAGTACGCGCGGGCCGCGACCGCGGAGCTGCTGGCCGAGCCCGCGCACGGGCGGGTCCCCGTGCACGTGCGGGTCAACGCCCTGGACGGCCCGCTGGCCGGTCCCGACCTGGCCGCGCTGGCCGGGCTGCCGGGGCTCGGGGGGCTGCGGCTGCCGAAGGTCGGCACACCCGCGGACGTCGTCCGGGTGGCCCGCGCGGTACGGGCGGCGGGGGCGGACGCGCCGCCCCTCTACCCGCTGCTGGAGTCGGCGCTCGGCGTGGAGAACGCCTTCGCCATCGCGGGCGCCGACCCCGCCGTGCGCGGCATCGCCCTCGGCGAGGCCGACCTCCGCGCGGACCTCGGCCTGACCGGCGAGGAGGCCCTGACCTGGCCGCGGGTCCGCACGGTCGTCGCCGCCCGCGCGGCGGGCCTCGCGCCCCCGGCCCAGTCCGTCCACCCCGACGTCCGCGACCTGGTGGGCCTCGGCGAGTCCTGCCGCCGGGGCCGCGCCCTCGGCTTCCTCGGCCGCGCGGCGATCCATCCGCGCCAGCTCCCGGTCATCGAGCGCGCGTACAGGCCTTCCGCGCAGGAGGTCGCGGCGGCCCGCGAGGTCCTCGCGGCTTCCGCCACGTCCCCCGGCGCCCTCGCCCTCCCCGACGGCCGCTTCGTCGACCCCGCGGTCGTCGCCGTCGCCCACCGCACCCTCCTCCTCGCCGCCCGCCGCCCGCCGGACTGACCCGCGCAATTCCGGAACTGATGATCCGGCGTGCTGGGCGGTGCGGCCGAAGCCCCGGCAAGGCGACAACGAGTCGTAGGCGGTGCGCGCGGAGCCGCGGAGAACCTAAATGCGTCGACAGCGCCCCTCGGCACCCGGCACAGTGGCCACCCGTGACGAGCAGTGAACTGTGGACCCGCGCGACCGCCGACCGCTACGACGCCGAGGAAGCCGAATCGTCCTCGGCTGCCGTTCTCGGACCCACGCTGGCCTTCCTCGCCGAACTCGCCGGAAACGGCCGGGCACTGGAGTTCGCCATCGGAACTGGACGAGTGGGCGTCCCGCTCCGGGAACGCGGCCTGCCCGTCGTGGGCATCGAACTGTCCGAGCACATGGCAGCGGTCCTGCGGCGCAAGATCGACAAGGACGCGCTCCCCGTCGCCATCGGAGACATGGCCACGACCGTCGTCCCTGGCGAGTTCACCCTGGTCTATCTCGTCTACAACACGATCACGAATCTCCTCACGCAGGACGAGCAGGTCGAGTGCTTCTGCAACGCCGCACGTCACCTGACCCCTGGCGGCCGATTCGTCATCGAGCTGGGCGTGCCGCCGCTGCGGTTCCTGCCGCCCGGGCAGGTCGCGGTGCCGTTCGATGTCTCCGACCGGCATCTCGGCTTCGACACCTTCGACCTGGTCGAACAGATCCTCGTCTCGCACCATCTCACCCGCGACGGCGAAGACGGCCGCTACCGCCGCGACAACTCCCGGCACCGGTACGCGTGGCCGGCGGAGCTCGACTTGATGGCGCGGATCGCAGGGCTCGAACTGGAACGTCGCGTTGCGGACTGGGACGGTTCTCCGTTCACCGAGGACTCCGCGAAGCACATCTCCGTATGGCGCAAGCCGGCCTGAGGGCGGCACCAGGCCGTCAGTGTTGGCCGTGCCTGTCCTGAACCTCTGTCGGAAGTTCAGGCGTCTCCAGCAGATGAGTGCGCATCCGGGGGTGAGGAAGGCTTCGTGGATGTCGTCGCGTCTCTCCCAGCGGATCCGCAGGCGGCGAAAACCGGTGCAGGTGGGCGAATGTTCCCTCCACGACCCGGTCCAGGCGGCTCCCGCGATCGAGTACCCCACAGGCGAACCGTGCGTCAGGCCTGTCTGCGAGGCGGGACACTCCCATCAGCTCGTGCGGCACATGACTGCTGATGATGTTCCCGGTCTCCGCACGCACTGGGTGTGTGGAGGAAGTCTCCCAAGGTGAAGACCCACGACCACGGGGGTGGTTCCTCCGAGGGCACCCTGAGGGCTCTGTTCGACTGCGAAAGTCGCCCAGGCATCCGGTCGCGATCTTCCCAGGGCCTGTCTCTCGGACCGGACTGTGAGTTGAAGCCGCGTCTGGATCTGGTCCGGAACGTGGAACTGGCCTCCGGCTGGGGCCGGAGGCCAGTTCGCTGCTGCACGGGGTGCCCCGGAAACGGGACGGATCAGGTGAGGGTGTTGAGCAGCGCCTCTTCGACGTGGTCGGCGGCGTTGCGGTGGCCGAGGGCGTTGGGGTGCACGAAGGACAGCTGGTCGGGGAGGGTGACGACGCCTTCGACCCACTTGCTGTCGTCGCAGACGCTGTGGTCGCGGGAGGAGGTGTAGAGGTCGACGTAGCCGGCGGCGTCCTGGGTGCCGGTGGAGTCGTCGATGGTCTTGTTGAGGGGCTCCAGGACGTCGGCGCGCAGCCAGGCCAGGTCGCCGGAGGTGATCGTGCCGAACTGCGTGAGGTCACCGAAGCTGCACTTGGCGGTGTCCCGGGGGATGACCGTGGGGTAGCCGACGGCCAGGATCTTCGCCTTCGGGGCGCGCTCGTGGAGCACGGTGAGCATCCGGTCGTACTCGTGGCGCACGGTCTTCAGCCGTTCCGGGACGTCGGCGCCCAGGGCGTCCTTGCACGGAGTGCCCTTGCCGTCGTTCTCGCCGCCGAGTTGCATGCACTTGGTGATGAAGTCGTCGAAGCCGAGGGTGTTTCCGCCCACGCCGACGGTGATGACGTCGGTGTCGGGGCCTACCGCCTCGGACTGAGGGGGCACGGCGGGGAAGGGGTAGTCCGGGTCCTCGGAGAAGGGCGGCAGGTGGCGGCCGATCGGGTGCTGGGGCGTGTCGGTGACGTTCGCGATGGTGGCGGCGCCGCAGCTGACGTTGGTCAGCTCGAACAGGCCGTAGAGGTCGCGGTCGATGACCTGGGGGTAGGAGCGGTCGGTGCGCTCGCAGCCGTCACGGGGAACCTCGAAGGTGTTGCCCGCGGCCTGGATGACCCCGGCGGTGTAGGAGTCGCCCAGGGCGACCCACTGGTGCTCCTCGGCTGCGGCGGATGACTGGGCCCCGCCGAACTGCGCGGGGACAACAGCGCCGGCGGCGAGCGCCGCGGCCGAGCAGAGAAGGGCGAGACGGGCACGGAAGCGTGTCACGAATTCTCCAGGATTGGGACGTACGGGGTTCCGCCTCAACCATACACACAAAGTAACCGAGAGTGTCAATCTACTTACGGAGAGTATCCGTGATCATGGGCTTTTGAAGCCGCGGTCTTCCTATGACGCTGCTGACCACCTTGTCCGTCCGGAACGAGAGGTCACCACCGTGGAGGCCCTGCACAATCGTGCCGCGCGGCGCCCCACGGGCTCCGGCCTGGCGGGGTGCCTGCGACATCTGAGCTTCACCGAACTGGGCACGATCCGGGCGGCTGCGGTGTCGGCTCACGTACAGGCGCTGACGGGAATGTGCTGGCAGCAAGTGCCGCCTCGGGCAACGTTCGCCCTGTGGAGCGCGGTGGTCGTTGGTAGGCTGTGGTCAGCCGCTGCGGGCAAAGGCGTGATGGGAAATCCGCTTCAATCTTCGAGATTGTGACCCTTTTCGGTCTGAGCCGGTTCGAGTCCGGTAGCCCGCGGCGGTGCGGATGTGCTCCGGGGCAGCGCACGCGGCGTGACGTATTTGTGCCGGGCCCTTCGTAGCCGTCAGGCTGTGGCCGTGGCAGGGCGGGTGGGCGTCCGTGAGATCGATGACGACAAGGGCAGGCGGCGACTGCGGTCCACCCGTAGAGGTACCGGGTCAGTGGTGACCTGGCGGCGGCCCGGATGGGAAATGAGCGATCGCACCACGGGCGCCCCGGCAACGCGTGAACCGTGGCGTGCCTGGCTCGGAAGCGGTTGGCGAACTGCTCGCTCCGCCACGGGGAGTCCGCCTCCTCCTCGGGCGGCGCCAATCGGCCACCTGCGTCGCCCGGGGTCTCGACACCAACCACCCGCGGGGCCGGGACATCCGGTTCGGGCAAAGCTTCCAGCAGCCGCAACACCACGCCGTGGCCGATGGGCACCCCGAAGGGCCGTGCCATCCGGGCGCCGGCCCGGCCGGCGAGGGCGAGATCCACCGCGGCGAGAGTCGACCGCGACCGCTCCGTCCACCGGCTGTGCCGCCGGGTCGGTCCCGGCAGTTGCCCAGCGAACGTCCACCGAGTACAGGACGACTCCGGGCAGAAGAGCCGCCGGACTCGCCCCGCGGCACGGCCACGGCCACGGCCGGAGAGGGTGCCCGGCGGGGCGGAGGGGACCGCTCGCTACGATCGGCCCCACGCCAGTGGGAGGGAGCGGGGATGGACGGCGAGACGTTCTACCGGAGCCTCGGCGGCAGCCGGTTCGGCAGCACCGAGTGGACCGCCGGGCCCTGGAGCCCGAAGGCCCAGCACGCGGGCCCGCCCTCCGCCCTGATCGGGCGGGCGCTCGAACGGCACGAGGCGCGCCCCGGGATGCGGATCGCCCGCGTGACCGTCGACCTGCCCCGCCCCGTACCGGTCGGCGAGCTGGACGTCGAGGTGCGGACGGTGCGCGCGGGCGGGCGGACCGAGCTGCTGGAGGGCCGGATCACCGCCGACGGCAAGCCCGTGCTGCTGGCCAGGGCGTGGCGGCTGGTGGCCGCCCCCGCGGACACCCCGGCGCTGAGCCCGGTGCCGCCCGTGCCGCCGGTGCCGGGGCCGCAGCCGAAGCAGGTGATGGCGGGCGCGTACCTGGACGGCTACGTCTCGGCCATGGAGTGGCGCTTCCCGCCGGGCGCGCCCGGCGCGCCGGAGCCGGGGTTCGACACGCCCGGGCCGGGCACGGTGTGGGCGCGGCAGCGCGTCCCGCTCGTCGCGGGCGAGGAGGACACCCCGCTGACCCGCGCCCTCACGCTCGCGGACAGCAGCTGGGCCGTCGCCTTCGAGCTGGACCACCGCAGGGACCTGGTGATCAACACCGACGTGACGCTGCTGCTGCACCGCGACCCGGTCGGCGAGTGGCTGTGCCTGCGCTCGGCGACGGCCGCCGCGCCCGGCGGATCGGGCCTCGCGCACGGCGAGTTGCACGACGCCTCGGGCGACTGCGGCCGCATCGCGCAGACCCTGCTGGTCGCAGGACGCTGAGCCGTACGGTCCGGGCCCCGGCCATGCCTTTCCGGTTCGAGGGGTTTTGTCCGCCATAATCGCGAGCAGGAGCACGTCAGCGACACGGCGGACGACGACCCGGCGGATCGGGCACGACGGCAGAGGGTGGACCCATGGCCTCCACGGACCAGGCGGCGGGCGGCGGCACGCCCGGCAAGGGCGAGAACAAGGGCACGGCGCAGATCGGGGTGACGGGCCTCGCGGTGATGGGCCGCAACCTCGCACGCAACCTCGCCCGGCACGGCTACGTCACCGCGGTCCACAACCGGACCGAGACCCGTACCCGCGCGCTGGTGGAGGAGTTCGGCGGCGAGGGCCGCTTCGTCCCCGCCGCGACGCCCGAGGAGTTCGTCGCCTCGCTGGAGCGCCCGCGGCGCGTCATCGCCATGGTCAAGGCGGGCGCCCCCACGGACGCGGTGATCGAGGAGTTCGCCGCGCTGCTGGAGCCCGGCGACATCATCGTGGACGCGGGCAACGCGCACTTCGCGGACACCCGCCGCCGCGAGCAGGCACTCCGCGAACGCGGCATCCACTTCGTCGGCAGCGGCGTGTCGGGCGGCGAGGAGGGCGCGCTGCACGGCCCGAGCATCATGCCCGGCGGCTCCGCGGAGTCCTACGCGGCGCTGTCCCCCATGCTGGAGGCCATCGCCGCGAAGGCCGACGACGGCTCACCCTGCGTCGCCCACATCGGCCCGGACGGCGCCGGGCATTTCGTGAAGATGGTGCACAACGGCATCGAGTACGCCGACATGCAGCTCATCGCGGAGTCCTACGACCTGCTGCGGCACGCGCTCGGCCTGCCGCCCGAGCGCATCGCCGAGGTCTTCCGCGGCTGGAACCAGGGGCGCCTGGACTCCTACCTCATCGAGATCACCGCGCAGGTGCTCGCGCACACCGACGCGGCCACCGGCGGGCCCTTCGTCGACATCGTGCTGGACCAGGCGGAGCAGAAGGGCACCGGGCGCTGGACGGTGCAGACCGCGCTCGACCTCGGCGTGCCGGTCAGCGGTATCGCCGAGGCCGTCTTCGCGCGGTCCGTCTCCGGCCACGCCGACCTGCGGGCCGCCGCGCGCGAGCTGCCGGGACCCACGCCGACGCTGCTGGACAGCGCCGCGTACGACCGCTTCGCCGAGGACGTCGAGCAGGCGCTGTACGCGTCGAAGATCATCGCGTACGCGCAGGGCTTCCACCAGATCGCGGTGGGCAGCGCGGAGTACGGCTGGGACATCGACCAGGGCCGTGTGGCGGCGATCTGGCGGGCGGGGTGCATCATCCGCGCGGCGTTCCTGGACCGGATCCGCGCGGCGTTCGACGGCCGCCCCGACCTGCCGACGCTGCTCGTCGACGACCACTTCGCCGACGCCCTGCGGGGCGCCCAGAGCGCGTGGCGGCGGGTCGTGAGCACCGCCGCCGAACTCGGCGTACCCACCCCGGGTTTCGCCGCCGCGCTCGCGTACTACGACAGCCTGCGGGCGGAGCGGCTGCCGGCGGCGCTCGTCCAGGGCCAACGCGACTTCTTCGGCGCCCACACCTACCACCGGGTCGACCGCCCCGGCACCTTCCACACCCTCTGGGCGGACCCCGACCGCCCGGAGGTCACCGCTTCCTGACTCCGAGGTCCTCCCTCCCCGCGGGTGAGTGGCCGGGCCACCCGCGCGGTTCGGCCGGGGCGCGGTCCCCGGCGACCCGGCCGCCCGCCGGCACCACGGACGCCGTCGAGGCGGACCCGGCCGCCGGTCGGGTCGGAAAAGCGCGCCGGCAGCCCGGCGGGCGTGGACTTTCCCCCGCCCGAGGCGTGGACCAGCGCGGGCCCCGCCACGTCGGTGCCCGTGACGAGGCACGACCCCCCACCGGGGAACGGTCCCGCGGCCAACCGCCGCCCGCGCCGCGCAGGGGCGACCCCCGCCTCCCCCGGCCTACGGCCGCGTGAGCATGCCCCACCCCGGCGCATAGTTCCCGTGCAGGATGAGCGACGCCGCTCCCACCGCCCCCACCGCGTCGCCGATCACGCTCTTCTCGACCTCGATCCGCCGGATCACCCGCGCGACGGACGTCGCGTTCACGGCCGCGTCGATCTCCTCGCAGAGGATGTGCTCGATCCCGCGGATCGACTCCCCGCCCAGCACGACGCGCGAGACGTCGAGCAGCGCGACCGCCCCCCGCGCGGCCTGCCCGAAGCGGCGCCCGGCGCGGCGCACGGCGTCGAGGGCCGCGGGGTCGGCGGCCCGCGCCGCCTGCCGCAGCAGCTTCCAGTCGCGGTGCACCGCGGCCGCCGCGCCGGTGACGCCGATCCGTGCGGCCGCCTGCGCCCCGTGCCGCTGCACGAGGTCGCCGATGACGCCGGCGGGGCTGACGTACGGGCCGACGCAGTTGCTGCCGCCGCAGTCGCAGGACAGCCCGTCCGCGGCGATGGCGATGTGGCCGAACTCCCCCGCGTTGCCGGAGTCGCCGTGCAGCACGGTGTTGTTGAGGACGATCCCGGCACCGACCCCGGTGCCGAGGTAGATGAACAGGAAGCTCCCGGCGCGCTTGCGCCCGCCTATCCAGCGCTCCCCTATGGCCGCGGCCGTGGCGTCGTTGTCCATGGCGACGGGCATGCCGGTGGCGTCCTCGAACATCGCCCGCAGCGGCACCCGGCCCCAGCCGGTGAAGTTGGGCGGGGAGACGACGGCTCCGGCGGGGCCGTCGATCGGGCCGGGCGCGGCGATGCCGGTGCCGAGCAGCCGCGCCGGGTCGACCTGCGCCTTGGCGGTGAGCCGGCGGGCGGCGGCGGCGACCCGCGGCACGACCTCCTCCGGGGCGGCCCCGTCGGGCAGACTCACCCGGCGGTTGGCGAGGACCTCCCCGGCGAGGTCGACGACGACGACCACCGCGGCGTCCGGGTCGAGCTGCACGCCGACCGCGTACGCCCCGTCGGGCCGCGGCGACAGCAGGGTGCGGCGCTTGCCGCCGCTGGAGGGGGCGTGGCCGGACTCGGAGACGAGCCCGGCGTCGAGCAGCCGGCGCACCACGTTGGAGACGGTCTGGCTGGTCAGGCCGGTGAGCGGGGCGAGTTCGACGCGGCTGACGGGCCCCGCGGTGCGGATCGCGTCGAGCACCACGGCCTGGTTGTAGCCGCCGACCCGCGGAAGATTCGTCCCCTGTGTCACTGCTCCCCGCCTTTCTGCACGCCCCCGGCGCCGCCTTCCCCGGGGCGGTCGCGGGCGAAGTTTACCTGCCGGATCCGTTGACTTACTCAATCCATTGGATTTAGCTTCGCCGTCATGCCAGGGCTGTGCGCCCTGCTGATCGGGGGCGGGCCCGACCGGGCGGCCCCCGGTGCGGTCCGCCGCGCCGCGGACCGAATCTGGCCCTTCACCGGAGGTCAAGCGTGCGAACGAGACGTCGAGCGGTGATTGCCGCCGCGGTCCTCACCACCGTGAGCGCGGCAACGTTGTCAGGGTGCGGCTCCGGCTCCGGGGCATCGGGAAAGACGATCAAGGTCGTCTACCAGCAGCAGCTCAACAACAGCAACCACATCCAGGCGGACTTCCTGGGCCCGATGGTCGAGCAGTTCGAGAAGGCCAACCCCGGCACCACCGTCAAGCTCGTCCCGGTGACCGCGAGCGAGAACGACTACTACACCAAGATCCAGCTGATGATGCGCTCCCCCGCGACGGCGCCCGACCTGGTCTACGAGGACACCGCGACGATCAACTCCGACGTGGCGAGCGGCTATCTGCGGCCGCTGGACGACTATCTGAAGACCTGGCAGGACTGGAGCGCCTTCGCCGCCCCCGCGAAGGCCGCGATGAAGTTCTCGGACGGCAAGACCTACGGGGTGCCGGACAACACCGACACCCGCGGCCTCTGGTACAACAAGCAGCTCTTCGCCCAGGCCGGCATCCCCGTGCCGTGGCAGCCCAAGACCTGGGCGGACGTGCTGACGGCCGCCCGTACCGTCAAGTCCGCGCTGCCCGGCGTGACACCGCTGAACGTCTACACCGGTGTCGCGGCGGGCGAGGCATCGTCGATGCAGGGCTTCGAGATGCTGCTGTACGGCACCCCGGCGGCCGACGACGCGCTGTACGACAGCAAGCAGGGCAAGTGGGTGGTCGGCAGCAAGGGCTTCACGGACGCGCTGGACTTCCTGCACACCGTGTACGGCGAGGGCCTCGGCCCCTCCCCGCAGCAGGCGCTGGGCGCCAACATCCAGGCGGCGGTGGGCACCGAGATGATCCCGTCGGGCAAGCTCGCGATCGACCTCGACGGCTCGTGGATGCCCAACAGCTGGATCCGCACCGGCCCCAAGCCGTGGCCTCAGTGGCAGAGCACGATGGGCATGGCCTACATGCCGACGCAGAACGGCCAGGGCAGCGGCAAGGTCAGCATGTCCGGCGGCTGGGCCTGGTCGATCCCGGCGAAGGCCAAGAACCCCGATCTGGCGTGGAAGTTCACGCAGTTCCTGGAGAGCAGGGCCAACTCGGCTCGGTGGAACAGCGTCAACGCCACCATCGCGGTGCGCACCGACGTCGCCTCCGACCCGGAGTACCTCAAGGCGCTGCCCACCAACGGGTTCTTCACCTCGCTGGTCCCCGACACGTACTACCGGCCCGGGGTGCCCGCGTACACCCAGGTCTCCAGCGCGATCCAGAAGGCCATGGAGTCGGTGACGACCGGCCAGGCCTCGGTCGGCAAGGCCGCGTCCACCTACGACAGCGACGTGAGGACCGCGGTCGGCGGCGACAAGACCGTCCAGGGCGCGCAGTGACCGCCACCGCCACCACGGCCCCCGCCGCCCGGCCGCGTCGCGGCCGGGCGGTGTCCGGCCTGCTGCGCGGCATGCCGCTGCTGCCCGCGCTGGTGCTGCTCGCGGTGTTCATGGCCGGACCGGTCGCGTACTGCGTCTACTACGCCTTCACCGACATGCAGCTGACCGGCTCCTCGGGCACCCACTTCATCGGCTTGGACAACTTCAGCCGCGCCTTCCACGACTCGGACTTCACCAACGCCGTGCGGCTGACGCTGGTCTTCGTGATCGGCTCGGCCGTCGTCGGGCAGAACACCCTGGGGCTGGCGCTGGCGGTCCTGATGCGGAAGGCCTCACGGCCGGTGCGGGCGATCACCGGCACGGTGGTGATCTCCGCGTGGGTGCTGCCGGAGGTGGTGGCGGGCTATCTGATGTACGCGTTCTTCTTCCAGCAGGGCTCGCTCAACGCGATCCTGCACGGCCTCGGACTGCCGCGGCAGAACTGGCTGTACACGCTGCCGATCCTGGCGGTGTGCCTGGCCAACGTCTGGCGCGGCACCGCCTTCTCCCTGCTGGTGTACTCGGCAGCGCTCGACGACGTTCCGCAGGAGCTGGTCGAGGCGGCCGAGGTGGACGGGGCCGGGCCCTGGCAGCGGCTGTGGCGGGTGACGCTGCCGGTGATCCGCCGCTCGGTGACGACCAACCTGATGCTGATCACCCTGCAGACCCTCTCGGTCTTCGGGCTCATCTGGACCATGACCCGCGGCGGCCCGGGCAACAAGGCCGAGACGCTCCCGGTGTTCATGTACCAGCAGGCCTTCACCAGCAGCCTGATCGGCTACGGCACCGCGGTCGCGCTGGTGCTGCTGGCGGTGGGGGCGCTGTTCTCGGTGGTCTACATCCGCATGCTGAAGGTCGAGGAGGACTGATGGCGGCCACCGAACACCTGCGGGCGGTACGGGTCCGGCCGGACGCCGGACGCCGCGCGGCGGAGCGCACCCGCCGGCGGCGCCGGCTCACCGGCCGGGCCGCCGTCGACGCGGGACTGCTGGCCTTCTCGGCACTCTACCTGGTGCCGCTGCTGTGGATGCTGCTGGCGTCGGTCGACGCGCACGCCGACTTCCGGCTGTCGGTGCCGTCGCCCACCGGGGAGAACTTCCGCCGGATCCTGGACAACGACATCACCTACCGGCCGATGCTCAACGGCCTGCTGCTGTGCGGCGGCGGCACCGTGCTGTGCGTGGTGTGCTCGGTGCTGGCGGCCTACCCGCTGTCGCGCTACCGGTCGCGGATGCGGCGGCCCTTCCTCTACACCGTCCTCTTCAGCACCGGGCTGCCGATCACCGCGGTGATGATCCCGGTCTACAGCATGTTCGTGCAGGTGAACCTGATCGACTCGATGCCGGGCACGACGCTCTTCCTGGCCTCGGCGGCGCTGCCGTTCGGGATCTGGCTGATGAAGAACTTCATGGACGGCGTACCGCTGGTGCTGGAGGAGGCCGCCCGCATCGACGGGGCGGGCACCCTCCAGGTGCTGTGGCGGATCGTGCTGCCGCTCATGTGGCCCGGCGTGATCGTGGTGACGATCTTCACCTTCATCGGGATGTGGGGCAACTTCTTCGTCCCCTTCATCCTGCTGCTCTCCCCGGAGAAGCTGCCCGCGTCGGTGAGCGTCTTCACCTTCCTCAGCGCGCACGATCAGACGCAGTACGGCCAGCTGTCCGCATTCTCCATCGTCTACTCGGTCCCCGTCGTGATGCTCTACCTCGTCCTGGCCCGCAAGCTCGGCGGCGGCTTCGCCCTGGGCGGCGCCCTCAAGGGCTGACCCGGCGATCGCCGCCTGCTCTGCCGGCCGGACGCACCTGCCCGTACGACCTCCGACTCGCCCGACGCACGGGAAGGCTCCGCCATGCACACCGACCCCACCATCATCGAGCAGCGGCTCGACCGCGTGCTGAGCCAGCGGCTGCGGCCCGCGGTGCACGCCCGGTGCGTGCCGCTGGACGTCGAGGTGTGGCACGTACCCGGCGAACCGGTCACGGTCGCCGAGGGCCTCGCCGCCGACTACGCGCCCGCGCGGGTCGGCGACCGCTGGGGGCCCGCCTGGTCGACCAGCTGGTTCCGCGTCAGCGGCCGGATCCCGCAGGAGTGGGCGGGGCTGCCGGTGGAGGCGGTGGTCGACCTGGGCTTCGGCTTCACCGACCCGGGCTTCTCCGCCGAGGGCCTGGTCCACCGCGCGGACGGCACCGCGGTCAAGGCTCTCAACCCGCGCAACAGCCATGTCCCGGTCGCGGCGGCCGCGGTGGGCGGCGAGCAGGTGGCGTACTACATCGAGGCCGCCGCCAACCCGCTGGTGATGCAGTCCGGGCCGGAGCTGCTGACCTTCCACCCGACGCAGGCCGGCGCACGGGCGCCGTGGCTGACCGGCGCGGAGGGCCCGGCCGGCGAGCCGCTCTACCAGCTGCGCCGGGCGGATCTGGCGGTCTTCGACCGCGGGGTGTTCGAGCTGGTCCACGACCTGGAGGTGCTCGGCCAGCTCGCGGCGGAGCTGCCGGAGCAGGCGACCCGGCGCTGGCAGCTGCTGCGCACGATCGAGCGGGCGCTGGACGCGGTCGACCTCCAGGACGTCTCCGGCACGGCGGCCGCGGCGCGTGCGGTGCTGGCCCCGGCACTGGCGTCGCCCGCGGGCCCGGCCGCGCACCGCATCTCGGCGGTCGGGCACAGCCACATCGACTCCGCGTGGCTGTGGCCGCTGCGCGAGACGGTGCGCAAGGTGGCCCGTACGGTCTCCAACGTCACGCAGCTGATGGACGACCACCCCGGCTTCCGCTTCGTGATGTCGCAGGCGCAGCAGCTCGCATGGCTCAAGGAGCACCGTCCCGACGTCTTCGCGCGGGCGGTGGAGAAGGCGAAGTCCGGGCAGTTCCTGCCGGTCGGCAGCCTGTGGGTGGAGCCGGACACCAACATCACCGGCGGCGAGTCGCTGGTGCGGCAGTTCGTCCACGGCAAACGCTTCTACCTGGAGGAGTTCGGCGTCGAGACGGAGGAGATGTGGCTGCCGGACACCTTCGGCTACAACGCGGCGCTGCCGCAGCTGATGAAGCTCGCCGGGGTGCGCTGGTTCCTGACCCAGAAGATCTCCTGGAACACCACCAACGTCTTCCCGCACCACACCTTCTGGTGGGAGGGCATCGACGGCACCCGGATCTTCAGCCACTTCCCGCCCGTCGACACCTACAACAGCGACCTGTCGGGCGCCGAAGTGGCGCGCAGCGAGCGGAACTTCCGGGAGAAGGCGTGCACCGACCGGTCGCTGGTGCCGTTCGGCTACGGGGACGGCGGTGGCGGGCCGACCCGGGAGATGATGGCGCGCGCCGACCGGCTGGCGGACCTGGAGGGCTCGCCGCGGGTGGCGGTCGAGGCGCCCGCGGAATTCTTCGCGAAGGCGTTCGCCGAGCACACCGACGCCCCCGTGTGGGTGGGCGAGCTGTACCTGGAGTTCCACCGCGGCACGCTGACCAGCCAGCTCGCCACCAAGCAGGGCAACCGCCGGGGCGAGCACCTGCTGCGCGAGGCGGAGCTGTGGGCGGCGACGGCCGCGGTGCGCACCGGGGCCCCGTACCCGTACCGGGAGCTGGACGGGCTGTGGAAGACGCTGCTGCTGCACCAGTTCCACGACATCCTGCCGGGCACGTCGATCGCCTGGGTGCACCGGGAGGCCGAGCAGACGCACCGGGAGCTCGCGGCCGCGCTGGAGGAGATCGTCGGACGGGCGCTGGGCGCGCTGGCCGGGCCCGACGAGGGGGGCGAGGTCGTCTTCAACGCCGCCCCGCACGCCCGCGGCGGCGTCCCCGCGCTCGGCGCGGCGCCGCGGTCCGCGCCGCCCGGCCGCACCCCGCCGGTCGCGGACGGCGACGGCTTCGTCCTGGACAACGGCCTGATCCGGGTCGCGGTCGACGCGCGCGGCCTGGTCACCTCGGTCCACGACATCGCGGCCGGCCGCGAGGCGCTGGCCCCGGGCTCCCCGGCCAACCTGCTGCAGCTGCACCAGGACTTCCCCAACCGGTGGGACGCCTGGGATCTGGACGCCTTCTACCGCAACACCGTGCGCGACCTCACCGAGGCCGACGAGGTCGCGGCGGTGGACGGCGGGGTGCGGGTGGTCCGCACGTTCGGCGCGTCGCGGATCGAGCAGGTGCTGACGCTGGAGCGGGGCGCGCGGCGGCTGGACGTGGCGACGGTCGTGGACTGGCGGGAGCGGGAGAAGGTGCTCAAGGCGGCCTTCCCGCTGGACGTGAGGGCCGCGCACTCGACCGCGGAGATCCCGTTCGGGCAGGTGGAGCGGCCCACGCACACCAACACCAGCTGGGACGCGGCGAAGTTCGAGGTGTGCGCGCACCGCTACCTGCACGTCGGCGAGCCCGGCTGGGGTGCGGCGCTGGTCAACGACTCGACGTACGGCCACGACATCACCCGTGACGTCCGCCCGGACGGCGGCACGACCACCACGGTGCGGCTCACCCTGCTGCGCGCCGCCCGCTTCCCCGACCCGGACGCCGACCAGGGCGTCCACACGCTGCGGTACGCCCTGGTGGTGGGCGTCGAGCCGGGCGACGCGGTACGCGAGGGCTACCACCTGAACCTGCCGGAGCGGGCGGTGCCGGGCAGCGCGGTGGTGGCGCCGCTGGTCGCCCTCGACGAGGAGGGCGTGGTGGTCTCCGCGGTCAAGCTCGCCGACGACGGTTCCGGCGACGTGGTCGTACGGCTCTACGAGGCGCGCGGCCGGCGGGTGGCGGCGGTGCTCACGCCGTCCTTCGCGCTCGGCTCCGCGGTGGTGACCGATCTGCTGGAGCGGCCGCTGCCGGACGACGGCAGCCACGAGGTCGCGGGTTCGGGGGTCCGGCTGCGGCTGCGCCCCTTCCAGATCCTCACGCTGCGCCTGGCGGTGCGGCGGCCGTGAGACCGGCCCGCGGGCGGCGCCGGGCGGAGGGGGCCCGGCGACGCCCGCGGGCGGTGGGAGCCGGCCCTTGACCGAGCCGCTGAGATCGGGGCCCGTCCACGCATCCCGGGTTCACGGCTGTGAATCGCTCAAGTGTTGAGCTCGCCCGTCAGCGGGACCGCCCGGGAGAGGTGCAGGGTGCCGGTCGTGACCAGTGCGACGCCGGCCAGTTCGGGCAGGATCCACCAGCCGGTGCGGATGTGCTCGGCGTAGACCAGGATCCCCAGTAGCAGGCTGACGGTCGCGTCGCCGAGCGTCAGCGCGGGCTGCGAGGCGGCGATGGAGCCGGCCTGCAGCGCGTTCTCCAGCAGGAAGACCGCGGCCACCCCGCACACCGCGAAACCGTACGTCTGCCAGGCCGTCAGGAACGCGCCGAAGCCGTCGTCGGAGAAGGTGTTGGCGGCCGACTTCATGAGCGCCGCCGTCAGCGCGTTGCCGACCGCGGCGGCGGAGCCGAGCAGGGCGGCACGACCCGCGCCCGAGCGCCGGTGCCGCGCGGCCCCGACCGTGCAGCCGATCGCCGCGAGGCACAGCGCCAGGGCCGGGATCCAGCGCGCCATCGACGCCTGCGGATGCCCGCCGTCCGGCGCCGCGCTCGCCAGCGCGATCACGAGCCCGGCGACCATGCAGGCCACCGAGACCCAGCCCGCCCTCGGCAGCGTGCGGTGCAGCACGGGCAGCGCGATCAGCAGCGCGAAGGGCAGTTCCAGGATGAAGACCGGCTGCGCGAGCGCGAGCGGGCCCATGACGAGGGCGAGCGCCTGGAAGAGCGCGGCGCCGACCACGCCGCCGATGCCCAGCAGCCACACCGGCTGGCGCACCAGGTCCATCATCAGCCGGGGCTTGAGCGCGTCCCCCGGCGGGACCGCCAGCGCGGCCTTGCGCTGGAAGACCGTCCCGGTGGCGTTGCTGGCCGCCCCGATGAGCGCGAAGAGCACGCAGAGCACCAGCAGGGTCGGCCTCCGGTGGCGTCGGGGCCCGGCGCGGGGGGGGCGCCGCCCGGGCGGCGGGCGGGTCCGCGGCCCGGCGCGGACGTCTGTCGGCCCCAGCATCCAGCGCGCCGGCCCCCGCTCCCGCCACCGGCCGGGCCGACGGGCGGGTCTTCACCCGTTCGGCGCGGCAGGGGCGGGGTGCGTCAGGCGGCGAAGGCGTCCACGCCGGTCAGCTCGGCCGACAGCGCCCACAGCCGGGCGGCCTGCTCGGGGTCGACGGCGTAGTCGCGTACGCCGCCGCGGGTGCCGTCGTCCTCGCCGGGCACGGCGATGTCGCAGTCCTCCAGGTAGACCCCGCCGAGGCCGTCGAGCTGCGGGGACGTCGCCGCCCACACCTGGGTGGCCGCGCCCTCCTGCGGCGACTTGAACATGCCCGGGTTGAGCACCTTGCCGGTCTCGTCGATCCAGCCGCGCTCGATCATCTCGGACTTCGCCAGGTGCCGCTGGAGCGGGGTGAGGATGCCGCCGGGGTGCAGGGCGAAGGCGCGCACGCCGCGGTCGCGGGCCAGCGCGTCGAGCTGCACGGCGAAGAGCACGTTGGCGGTCTTGGACTGCCCGTAGGCCTGCCACTTGTCGTAGCCGCGCTCGAACCACAGGTCGTCCCAGCGGATCGGCGAGTTGTGGTGGCCGCCCGAGGAGACCGAGACGACCCGGCCACGGCCCCGCTCGATTGCCGGCCACAGCCGGTTGACCAGGGCGAAGTGGCCGAGGTGGTTGGTGGCGAACTGCAGCTCCCAGCCGGGGCCGACCCGGGTCTGCGGGCAGGCCATGATCCCGGCGCTGTCGATGACGATGTCGAGGTCGCGTCCGGTGGCCAGGAAGCGGTCCGCGAAGGCGCGGACGCTGTCGAGGTCGGCGAGGTCCAGCTCGTCGAACTCGACGCCCGGCAGACCGGCGAGCGCCTCGCGGGCGGTCTCGGGACGGCGCGCGGGCACCACGACGTTCGCGCCGGCCTTGACGAGCGAGCGGGTGGTCTCCAGGCCGATACCGGAGTAGCCGCCGGTGACCAGGGCGAGCTTGCCGGTCAGGTCGATGCCGTCCAGGACCTCGTCCGCGGTGCTGTGGGCGCCGAAGCCCGAGCCGATCGGTTTCTGCGGTGTAGTCATGCCGTCGAGGCTAGGAGTTGAAGTGCGCTATAGCGCAAGCGCGGCCGTACGGCGCGGCGCGCGGGCCCTACGGCTCAGCAGTCCGGCCGCAGGCCGGCGACCGTCACGCTTCCGCTGTCCGCCGCGGCCGACACCGACACACGCGAGACCGTCAGGTGCCAGCCGCCCCGGTGCAGGGACGTGTTGACGACCCGGCCGTCGGCGGCGGTCTTCGGGGGCTCCGCGCGGCGCCAGCCGGCCCGTTCCAGGCCCGCCAGCAGGCGGTCCGTCTGAGCGGTCGAGGCCGGCAGCGGCTTCGGGTCGAGGAGGCACTCCGGCCGCGGTTTGTGCCCGCTCCAGTACTCTGAGTACAGGTTGATGACACGCATCGTGCCGTCGTCGTGGATGCCCGCCTGCCCGAGCGCCGCGTCGACCTCCGCCTGCACCTCGCCCTTCGCCAGCACCGGCCCGCCGGCCACCGCGCCCGCGCCGTCCGCCGCCGTCACCGCGGCGCACAGCGCCACCGCCGCGGCCGCCGCGGCACTCCCCACCCGCATCTCGTCCCCCTGACGTCAGACGGAGGAGATTACGCGCTCGGCGATCACCCCGCACACCGGAGGGCCACGCACTGCAGGGGTCCGATGATCACACTAGGCTGAACGGCGGAGCTGCGCGGAGCGAAACGCGCAGGCCGCGGACGGGGACGGGATATCCATGACAACGCCGGAGAGCACACGCCGATCCGTACTGCTGACCGTCGACGACGATCCCGGGGTCTCCCGGGCGGTCGCCCGCGACCTCCGGCGGCGCTACGGCGAGCGCTACCGGGTGGTACGGGCCGAGTCGGGCGACTCGGCGCTCGACGCGCTGCGGCAGATGAAGCTGCGCGGCGACCTGGTCGCGGTGATCCTCGCGGACTACCGGATGCCGCAGATGAACGGCATCGAATTCCTCGAACAGGCCATGGACGTCTATCCCGGCGCCCGCCGGATCCTGCTCACCGCCTACGCCGACACGGGCGCCGCGATCGACGCGATCAACGTCGTCGACCTGGACCACTACCTGCTCAAGCCGTGGGACCCGCCGGAGGAGAAGCTCTACCCGGTGGTCGACGACCTGCTGGAGAGCTGGCTGACCTCCGACCACCGCCCGGTGCCGGAGACCAAGGTGGTCGGCCACCGCTGGTCGGCCCGCTCCTCCGGGGTGCGCGAGTTCCTGGCCCGCAACCAGATCCCGTACCGCTGGTATCTCTCCGACCAGGCCGAGGGGCGCCGGCTGCTCGACGCCGCGGGGCACGACGGGATGCGGCTGCCGCTGGTCATCGCCCCCGGCGGCGACGTGCTGGTCGAGCCGTCGGACCAGGACCTCGCCTCCCAGGTGGGGCTGGCGACGACGCCCGCCGAGGAGTTCTACGACCTGGTGGTGATCGGCGCCGGGCCCGCGGGGCTGGGCGCGGCGGTCTACGGGGCGTCGGAGGGCCTCAACACGGTGCTGGTGGAGCGCACCGCGACCGGCGGGCAGGCCGGGCAGAGCGCCAGGATCGAGAACTACCTGGGCTTCCCCGACGGCGTCTCCGGCGCCCAGCTCACCGACCGGGCCCGCCGCCAGGCCACCCGTTTCGGGGCCGAGCTGCTCACCGCGTGCGAGGTCACCGGCCTGGAGGTGAGCGGGCCGACGCGCACCGTGCGCTTCGCGGACGGCTCCGCGGTCTCCGCGCAGAGCGTCATCCTCACCACCGGCGTCGCCTACCGGATGCTGGAGGTGCCCGGCATCGCCGAACTCACCGGCCGGGGCGTCTACTACGGCTCGGCGCTGACCGAGGCCGCGGGCTGCGAGGACCAGGACGTCTACATCGTCGGCGGCGCCAACTCCGCGGGGCAGGCGGCCGTCTACCTCTCGCGCGGTGCGAAGTCGGTGACGCTGCTGGTGCGCGGGCCCTCGCTGGAGGCGTCCATGTCGCACTACCTGATCCAGCAGATCGCGGCGATCCCCACCATCTCGGTGCGCACCGGCACCGTGGTGGCGGCCGCGCACGGCGAGGACCACCTGGAGGGCCTGACGCTGCGCGACACCGCCACCGGCGCTACCGAAATGGCCGACGCCCAGCGGTTGTTCGTCTTCATCGGGGCCGCGCCACGCACCGACTGGCTGGACGGCATCGTCCGCCGGGACACCCACGGCTTCGTGCTGACCGGCCCGGACCTCGCCGCCGAGGGCGAGCGCCCGGCCGGGTGGGAGCCGGACCGGCCCCCGTACCACCTGGAGACCAGCGTGCCGGGGGTCTTCGCGGCCGGCGACGTCCGCGCGGAGTCCGCCAAGCGCGTCGCGTCCGCGGTCGGCGAGGGCGCGATGGCCGTCATGCTCGTACACCGCTACCTGGAGGGGCTGTGACCGCGACGCTGCCGTGCAACCCGGAGGAGCTGCGCTCGCTCTTCCTCTTCGAGCACCTGTCGGACGAGCAGCTGGACCGGCTGTGCGCGTCGGGCCGCATCGAGTCCTTCGAGCCCGGACCGGTCTACGCCGAGGGCGACCCGGCCACGTGCTTCTACGTGCTGCTGGAGGGCACGGTCGTGACGTCCCGGCGGGTCGGCGCGGACGACGTGGAGGTCAACCGCACGTCGATGCGGGGCGTCTACGCGGGGGCCTTCCAGGCGTACCTGGGCGACCGGGTGCCGCAGCTCTACACCAACTCGCTGCGGGTGACCGGGCCGTCCCGCTTCTTCGTGCTGGCCGCCGACGAGTTCGCGGGCATCGTCCGGGAGTGGTTCCCGATGGCGGTGCACCTGCTGGAAGGGCTCTTCTTCGGCAACCAGACCTTCCAGCAGGTCGTCAGCCAGCGCGAGCGGCTGCTCGCGCTGGGCTCGCTGTCCGCGGGCCTGACGCACGAGCTGAACAACCCGGCGACCGCCGCGCTGCGCGCCACCTCCGCGCTGCGCGACCGGGTGGCCGGCATGCGCCACAAGCTCAAGGTCCTGGCCGGCGGCCCCTACCGGCAGTCCGACCTCGACACCCTGATCCAGGTGCAGGAGCGGGCCGTCGAGCGGATCACCAAGGCGCAGGAACTGAGTCCGCTGGAGACCTCCGACCAGGAGGACGCGGTCGCCGACTGGCTGGACGCACACGGCATCGGCGGCGGCTGGGACCTCGCGCCGGTCTTCGTCCAGGCCGGGCTCGACGAGGAGTGGCTGGAGCAGGTCGCGGCCGCCGTGGACGCCGAACTGCTGGAGAGCGCGGTGCGGTGGCTCAACTACACCGTCGAGACCGAGCTGCTGATGAACGAGATCGAGGACTCCACGACCCGGGTGTCCGGGCTGGTCAACGCGGCCCGGCAGTACTCGCAGCTGGACCGGGCGCCCTTCCAGGTGGTCGACATCCACGAGCTGCTGGACAGCACGCTGCAGATGCTCACCGGGAAGATCGGGCCGGAGGTGCGGGTGGTGCGGGAGTTCGACCACTCGCTGCCGCGGATCCCCGCCTACCCCGGCGAGCTCAACCAGGTCTGGACGAACCTGATCGACAACGCGGTCTCCGCGATGGACGGCTCGGGCACGCTCACCGTGCGCACCTCACGGGACCACGGCAGGCTGGTGGTGGACTTCCTGGACACCGGTCCCGGGGTCCCGGCGGAGATCCGGCAGCGGATCTTCGAGCCGTTCTTCACCACCAAGCCGGTGGGCCAGGGCACCGGGCTCGGGCTCGACATCTCCTGGCGGATCGTGGTCAACAAGCACCACGGCGACCTGGACGTCGAGTCCGAGCCGGGCAACACCCGCTTCCGGGTGCGGCTGCCGCTCACCGCTCAGTCCCCCGACACCGAGGAGTCCGCCTCATGACCACCCCACCCACTCCTGGCATCGACCCGTCGGTCCCGCCGAGCGGCGACGGCTGCGCGGAATGCGACAAGGCCGGCGGCTGGTGGCTGCACCTGCGCAGGTGCGCGTCCTGCGGCCACGTCGGCTGCTGCGACAGCTCCCCGGCGCAGCACGCCAGTGCGCACGCGGCGGCCACGGGCCACGACGTGATCCGCTCGTACGAGCCGGGTGAGGACTGGTTCTGGAACTACCGCACCGAGAGCTACGTCGAGGACGGCCCGGACCTCGCTCCGCCCCTGAGCCACCCCACGACCCAGCCCACCCCCGGCCCCGCCGACCGCGTCCCGGAAGGCTGGCGCTCCCAGCTCCACTGAGCGCCCCGCGGGGGGCGTGGGCAACCGCGCGCCCGGGGGAGGACGGCGACGGACACCTCCCGCGCCGGCCCGCGGCCGAAGGGGGCGCGTGGGGGGTACCTCCCACGCGAAGCTCCGGGGGAGAACCGCGCGAGCGGCCCCCACCGGCGGAAGGCCCGCAGCACAGCTCACGAGGCGTCGCGGCGGGTCAGGCGTCCCGCGCCCGAAGGGCGAGAGCCCCGGCCGCCAGCCCGGCCGCGGCCCAGGCCGCGACAACGCCGAGCCCGGCGTACGGCCCGATCGGGGCCTCCGCCCCGGAGAGCGTGGTCTGGACAGCGAGCCCCGCTGTCATCGGCCCCACCTTCTGGAGGCGCTCGTGCCACTGCGGGTCCGAGACCACGGAGGCGATGATCGGGAAGAGGTAGAGCAGCCCGAGCACGGCCCCCACCGCAGCGGCGGAGTCCCGTACCGCGGTGGCCAGGCCCAGGGCGAGCAGCCCGACCAGCACCAGGTACGCCACCGAGCCGGCGGCAGCCCTGAGCACCGGGCCGTGCGCGGCCGAGAAGCCGGTGAAGCCGTGCCCGGGCAGGATGAGCCCGCCGGCGAGCAGCGAGCCGGCCACGGCCACGGTCCCGGCGGCCAGCACGAGGGCGCCGAGCACCGCCGCCTTCGCCGTGAGGACGGTGCCCCGGCGCGGCACCGCCGCGAGGGTCACCCGGATCATCCCGGTGCCGTACTCCGATCCGATGAGCAGCACGGCGAGCACCGCGACCCCGGCCTGGCCGGCCTGCACGCCGGCCAGGGCGGCCTTCGCCGGGTCCTGCCCGCACACCGCTCCGGCCGCGGCCCCGCAGTGCACCGCCACCGCGCTTGCCGCGCCGACGGCCACCGTGCCGACCGCGACCGCGGCCGCCAGCCACAGCAGGCCGGGCAGCGTGCGGACCTTCGTCCACTCGGCGTGCACCGCCTGCCGCAGCGCGCTCACGCGTCCCTCCGGCGCAGGCGCACCGCGGCGAGCGCGACAGCGGCGGCGGCCCAGCCGCACAGCACCGCGAATCCGGCCCACGGGTCGAGCGGGAAATACCCGTCACCGGGTGAGTAGTCCGCGGTGACCTGCGCGTACTGGTGGGCGCTCTGCTGGACGGCGAAGGCTGCGGCGGGGGTGACGCGGGTGAGCCAGCGGGACGGGCCGGTGGGCAGCATCCCGGAGACCGCGAGGATGTACGGCACCACGATGGCGACCACGACCGCGGTGACCGCGCCCGCGCTGCGCCGCAGCAGCGTGCCGACGGCCAGCGCCAGGACGCCGGTGACGGCGAAGAGCCCGGCGGTGCCGAGGACCACCCGCATCTCGGTTCCGGCGGCCAGATGGTGGAGCGGGAAGTGCTTGTGCTTCTCGACCGCCTCGACGAGCCACACCGCTGCCAGCGACGCGACCAGTCCGGTGGCGAAGCACAGCCCGCCGACGACGACGGCCTTGGCCGCCAGCACCTGTCCGCGGCGGGGCGCAGCCGCGAAGGTGGTGCGGATCAGCCCGCGGCGGTATTCGGCGGTGACCGACATCGCGGCAACGACCGTCACCACGACGAGCCCGGCGAAGGCGCCGATGAGGCAGTCCTCGACGGACTTGCCGGGTTCGTCGCGGCCGTGGACGAGCGGGGCGACGTCCCCGCTGCCGGTGAGCGTGTAGGTGCCGCCGGACTGCCGGTAGCCCAGGTCGGGGTCCTGGTCGGGACCGCCGCCGACGGTGTCGCCGGTCCAGTCACCGCCCGCGGCGCCCCGCACGGTGACCGAGTCGAAGGAGGCGGTCGCGGTGCTGGGGCCGCCGTCCACCGAGGCGCCGTTGACGGAGCGGCTGGTGACGACGTATTCCGGCGAGGTGGTGAACAGCCCGATCTGCACGGTGGCCGGAAGCCCGGCGAGCCGCGCCGTGCCGATCCGCGTCCAGTGGGTGCCGTCGGCGGAGTCGTAGCCGGTGAGGGTGTCGCCGCTGCGGGTCAGCCGCAGCCACCGGGGGGAAGCGGTGGTGACCTTGCCGGGCAGGCCGGCCACGTCGTGGGTGTAGTCGTACTGCATCCGCACGCCGTGCGCGCCGCTGAGCGCGACCGCGGCGTACGCCGAGCCCGGCTGCGTACCGTCCTTGACGATGACACCGGCCTTGGCCCAGGGCTGCACGCCGGAGGCGAGCCCGCTGCTGCCCGATCCCGGTTCGGCGTGGCCCCCGGGCGCGTAGCGGCCGGTGAGCGAGGTGATCCGGGCGGTCACGGAGCCGTCGCCGGTGAGCGGGCGGTGCACGAACGTCAGGGCGTCGCGGACCTCCACACCGCCGGGGCCGGTGAGCGCGGTGTGGTCGCACGCGCCGCCGTCGGGGCCGTTGCAGACGATGCTGCTGCCCGCCGCACCGAGCAGGCCCACGGCGACGGTGACGACTGCCGCGACGAGGAGGCCGACGACCCAGCCTCGTACCGTCCGGATTTTGGTGAACTCCGCGTGCAGCAGCGGCAGGAAGCCGTCCCGGCCGGGCGTCTGCGGGGAACGGTAGGGGGTCGTGGTCCCTGGAGCGGGCGCGGTCACAGCGCACCTCCGGACCGGAATTCGACGGCGTCGCGGGTCAGTTCCATGTATGCCTCCTCCAGCGTGGCGCGGTGCGCGCTCACTTCGGAGAAGGGCAGGTCGGCCCGCCCGAGCAGCGCGGTGACCTGCTCGGCGGCCAGACCGGCGACGGTGAGGGTGTCACCGCCGGTGGCCGCGACGGTGGCGCCGGCCTGCGTGAGCAGGGTCATGGCGCGGACCCGCTCGGTCGTGCGCAGCTCGACCCGGTCGCCGGAGGCCGCCGCGATCAGCTCGGCGACCCCGGTGTCGGCGATGACCTTGCCGCGACCGACGACCAGCAGGTGGTGGGCGGTGTCCTGGAGTTCGCTCATCAGATGGCTGGAGACCAGGACCGCGCGGCCCTCGGCGGCGAGCGACCGCAGCAGACCGCGTATCCACACGATGCCTTCGGGGTCCATGCCGTTGAAGGGCTCGTCCATGACGAGCACCGGCGGGTCGCCGAGCAGCGCGGCGGCGATGCCGAGCCGCTGGCGCATGCCCAGCGAGAAGCCGCCCGCCTTGCGGCGGGCCGCCTGCCGCAGGCCGGCCTGCTCGACGACCTCGTCGACGCGGCGCGCGGGCAGGCCCTGCGAGTGCGCGAGCCACAGCAGGTGGCCGCGGGCGCTGCGGCTGGGCTGGAGCGCGCCGGCGTCCAGCAGCGAGCCGACGTGGGAGAGCGGGTTGCGCAGCTCGCGGTAGGGGCGGCCGCCGATCAGCGCGGTGCCGGAGTCGGCGGCGTCCAGGCCGAGGACCACGCGCATGGTGGTGGACTTGCCGGCGCCGTTCGGCCCGACGAAACCGGTGATCCGCCCGGGGGTGACGGTGAAGGTCATCCCGTCCAGTGCCGGTGCCGTCCCGAACCGCTTGCGCAGGTCGCGGACTTCGATGGTTGCTTCCATGACAGACGAGGCTAGGAAACGGGGGGCCGCGGCGCGTCACGCGGCGGAGCGGTCCTCGGCGTACCGTCGCAGGGGTACGCCGGACGGGTGGTGTCCCCCCTGAGATGTACGGCGGGGTCCCTGGTCAGGAGGACGCGCCGGGTGCGGACTTGGCGGGAGAATGCCGGTGTGAGGCCGAAGGACACCACGAGGGTCGGGGAGTTCGCGGCGTCGCCACGGGCTCCGGCGGTGGTGGCGGCGCTGCTCGCCGCTGCCGCGGTCACGGAGGCGGCGGTGCGGGTCGCGGTGGCGGGCGGCGGGGGCTCACCAGCGTTCGCGCTGCTGGTGGTGGCGCTGCTGGCACTCGCGACGACGGTGCCGCCGGTGTTCCTGTCCGCGCCGCCTGCGGCGGTCGCGGGAGTGACGGCAGCGGTGCTGTCCCTGGCCGCGTTCGGCACGTTCACGGCAGCCGGGGCGGTGGCGGTGCCGCTGACCCTGCACCGGCTGGCCGCGGGGGCGCCGGCGGGGGGCGGTGCGCGGGTGGCGCTCGCGGTGGGCCTGGCCGTGCCCTTCCCGGTGGCCGCGCTGTGCGACCCGCGCCTGGCGGGGGAGGCGCGGGTGCTGGCACTGCTGGCCGCGTCCGCCGCGCCGGCCGCGGCGTGGGCCGGGGCCGCACGGGCGGCGCGGGCGGAGGCCAGGGTGCACAGCGCGGCCCGGCAGGTCAGCGCGCGCAGCCTGCTGGAGCACACCGCGCGCGGTGAGCGGGCCCGAATAGCCCGGGAGTTGCACGACGTGGTGGCGCACCACATATCCATGATCGCGGTCCAGGCGGAGACCGCACGGCTGACCACGCCCGGGATGCCGCCCGCGGGTGCGCAGCGGCTGTCGGACATCGGCGACACCGCCCGCGCCGGGCTGACCGAGATGCGCCGGCTGCTCGGGGTGCTGCGGCAGGACGCCGAGGTGGACGCGGCCGAGCGCCGCCCGCAGCCGGGCCTGCAGCAGCTCACCGAGCTGGTCGACGAGGCCAGGAGCGCCTCGGGCGCGGGCGTGCGGCTGATCGTGTCCGGCCCGGCCGCGGCGCTGGACCCGGGGGTGGAGCTGGCGGCCTTCCGCATCGTCCAGGAGGCGCTGACCAACGTACGGCGGCACGCCAGGGGCGCTGCGGTGGATGTGGAACTGCACTACGCGCACGACGCGTTGCGGCTGCGGGTGCGCGACAACGGGCCGGGACCGGGCGCCGCACCGGCTGCCGCCGGGGTGTCCGGCGGGCACGGCCTGCCCGGGATGCGGGAGCGCGCCGCGGCGGCGGGCGGCACGCTCAGCTGCGGGCGGGCTCCGGGCGGCGGCTTCGTGGTCGAGGCCACGCTCCCGGCCGGCGCGGAGGTGCTGCGGTGAGCGCCGCTCCCCCGCCGCCGGTGCGGGTCCTCGTCGCGGACGACCACCAGGTGGTGCGGACGGGCTTCGCGGCGCTGCTGGACACCCAGCAGGACTTCACCGTCGTCGGCACGGCGTGCGACGGGGCCGAGGCCGTGGCCGCGTGCGGCGAGCTGGCGCCCGACGTCGTGCTGATGGACGTCCGGATGCCGGTGCTGGACGGCATCGAGGCGACCCGGCGGCTGACGTCCGCGGAGGGCGCCGCGCCACGGGTGCTCATCCTGACCACGTTCGACCTGGACGCCTACGTCTACGACGCGCTGTGCGCCGGGGCGAGCGGCTTCCTGCTCAAGGACGTCACGGCGGAGCGCCTCTTCGAGGCGGTGCGGATCGTCGCGGCGGGAGAGGCGCTGCTCGCACCGGGCGTGACGCGCCGGCTGATCGCCGAGTTCGCCCGCCTCCGCCCGGCCGCCGCCCCCGACTCCCCCGCCGCCCGGCCGTCCGCCGAGCTGTCCGCGCTGACCCCGCGCGAGACGCAGGTGCTGCGGCTGGTCGCGCAGGGCCTGTCCAACGCGGAGATCGCCGCGCAGCTGACGGTCACGGAGGAGACCGTCAAGACGCATGTGAGCCGGATCCTGGCCAAGCTGGGGCTGCGCGACCGCACCCAGGCGGTCGTCATGGCGTACGAGACGGGCCTGGTCACGCCGTCGGGCCGGTGAGAGGCGGACGCTCAGCCGGAGCCGGAGGCCGGACCGGAGGCCGGACCGGAGGGCGCGCGGGAGCCGGTGCGGTCGCGGAAGGGCGGGACGGGCGGGCCCTCGGGGAGCAGTTCGATGATCACGAAGGCGGTCACCGCTGCCAGCACCACCACGGGCAGCGAGCCGGTGTGGCCGAGCAGCAGCGCCACCAGCACCACGGTGCTCACCGGCAGCCGCATCGCGGCGGCCGTCGCCGCGGCCATCCCCGCAGCCGTGGCGGGCACGACGCCGAAGCCGGGCAGCGGTGCGAGCAGCACCCCGAAGGCCGCGCCGAGGAAGAGCGAGGGGAAGATCGGCCCGCCGCGCAGGCTGCCGAGGCTCAGCGCGTAGCCCGCGGACTTGAAGGCCAGCACCGCGACCAGCGCGCCCACCGACCAGGCGTGCGGGTGCGCGGCCAGGTCCGGCAGCGTGGACTGCCCGGACAGGGCGACGTCCGTCGGCGACCGCCCGGTGATGCCGGTGTACGCGGCGGCGCAGCTCCCCATGGCGAGCGCGGCGAGGAGCGTGTTGCGCAGCGGGTGGGCGGCGACCAGGATCGCGGTGCGGCGGCCGGCCAGCATGACGTAGTGGATCACGACCGCGATGAGCGCGGCCATCAGCACCGACCACACCACGTCGCCGGCGTCGAGCAGCGGGGGCGCGGGCAGTCCGATCTCCAGGCTGCCGGTCTTCAGCCCGGTCCAGTGGCCGAAGCCGGTGAAGACGATCGCGCCGACGCCGCTGGACAGCAGCGCGGGCAGCATGACGGCGAAGAGCTGGGGCCCGCCGACACCGGCGACCTCCATCAGCATGACGGCGGCCACCAGCGGGTTGCCGAAGATCGCGGCGATGGCCGCGGCGGCGCCCGCGGCGCCGACCAGCGCGGTGCTCGCCTGCGTGGCGGGGGCGCGGACCAGGTCGCGGAAGAGCAGCGCCAGGCCGCCGCCGAGCGCAATGAGCGGCGCCTCGGGCCCGAGCACGACGCCGAAGGGCAGGCAGCACAGCGCGGCGAGGACCACACCCGGCAGCGATGCCGGGGTGGCGCCGCCGGAGTGCAGGCCGGCCACCGGCACGTGCCCGCCGCGGCCGGGGAAGCGCAGCACCACCAGGGCGGTGCCCGCGCCCGCGACGGCCGCACCGGCCAGTGACCACCACCACGGCGCCCGGTCGTAGCCGAGGTCGTGCGGCCATTGGGTCCAGATGAGGTGCTGGAGCTCGTGCAGGGCGGCCAGGAACCAGAAGGCGACGAGCGACACCGGGATGCCGATCAACCCGCTGAAGACCAGCGCCCGCCGGTACTGCGGCCGGCGCAGCATGTCCCGCAGCGCGTCGGCCTCCTTCGGCTGGCTGCCGGGCGCCGCGCCGGCGGGGGTGGCGGGAGCGGGGGCGGCCGGGGTCTGCTCGCTGATGGGTCGCCTCCTGGCTCGGCGCCCGCGGCGCGCCCGGATCGTATACGAACGGCGCGGCCCGCGGGTGCGGTCGGCGGGCGTACGGACGGGCCGCGCGGAGCGGTACGGCACCCCGCCCGGTGGTCAGCGCACACTAACCGCGGGGCGGCCGGGCGCCGCCCGTGGCACGCGGCGGCGCGCCGAAAACCCCCCGGTGGGCGGTGGGCGCCCCGCTGCGGAGGCGCGGTGCAGGTGCTGCGGGCAGGTCGCGCGGCCGGGCCGGGACGGCGCGGGTGCGGTCACGCCCTCCGCTGCAGGGCCACCACCGCGACGTCGTCGCCGAGGCGGCTGCCGACGTGCCGGGCCAGGTCCGCGGTCAGGGCGGTGAGCAGGTCGGCGGGGGCGAGGCCGCTCCAGTGCACGAGCCGCTCGGTCAGCGGGTAGAAGGCGCCGTCGTCGTCCCTGGCCTCGATCACACCGTCGGTGTAGAGCAGCAGCACGTCGCCGACCGCGAGGTCGTACGTGTCCAGCTGCTGGGTCTCCGGCGTGAGGTCGCCGAGGCCCAACGGCACCGCGGGGTGCGCGGACTCCAGCGGCAGGACCTCGCCACGGTGCAGCAGGATCGGCGGCGGGTGGCCGCAGTTCACGATGCTGATGCTTCCGCCGCCGGGGGCGACGTCGACCACCACGGCCGTCACGAAGCGCTCCAGGAAGCCGGCGGTGACGGGAGCCGCCGCGGGCTCGGGCTCGTGTGCGGAGGGCGGCGGGGGCAGCGGTTCCAGCGGGAGTTCCGCGGAGTCCGTGAGGTCGGTGAGGTCGTCACGCAGGCTCTCGTCGAGGTCCGCGGGCAGCGCGCGCAGTGGGGTGCGGTGGCGGGCGCTGCGGCGGAAGGCGGCCAGCAGCATGCCGGTGACCTCCACGGCGGCCATGCCCTTGCCCTGGACGTCGCCGACCATCACGCGGATGCGGCCGCCGCCGAGGTCCGCGGCGGCGTAGAGGTCACCGCCGATGGCCGCCTCGCGGTCGGCGGCGAGGTAGGTGGACGCGATGGCGAGCGGGCCGAGCCGGGACGGCAGCGGGCGCAGCAGGGCCCGCTGGGTGACCGCGGCGACCCACCTGGCCTGGGCCAGCTCGCGTTCGCGGCGCTGCCGGACGGCGGCGGCCAGCACGGACGCGCCGCCGATGAGGGTGGTGGTGGCCATGACGACGGGGAAGTTCACCGCGTCGAGCTGACCGTTGTTCCAGGCCGCGATCGCCAGGCACGGGAAGGTGGCGGCGACCAGCAGCAGGACGGCCCAGGGGCCGAGGAAGACCGCCGACAGCGCGGGCACCCCCACCATGAGCCCGCCGATCCTGATCCGCTCCCCGCCGGCGACGTCGACGACCAGCAGCAGCCCGAGCAGCAGCAGCGCGGCCGCCAGCCGGGCCGTCGTCGAGTAGGCGACCCTCGGCAGATGCGTGCCGTCGGATGCACCGTTCAGGGGCATATGTTCAAAAATACCGCTCGACGCCCCGGGTCATCCGCCCCCGGGCGGGTGACCTCGTGATCAGGCCGACGGCGGCGGCGCGGTGCTGCGCCGGATGACCAGGCTGGTGGCGAGCTCCATGCGGGTGGTGGACGTGCTGCCGGGCGCCGCGCGC
The DNA here is from genome assembly GCF_000721495.1 of Streptomyces sp. NRRL F-5123. Taxonomy (GTDB): domain Bacteria; phylum Actinomycetota; class Actinomycetes; order Streptomycetales; family Streptomycetaceae; genus Actinacidiphila. The sequence continues at coordinate 18,944 of NZ_JOHY01000029.1, read as the reverse complement.
AGCCGCAGCATCATCCGCGAGGCCTCCTCGGCCATCCGCCGCAGCGGCTGGCGCACGGTGGTCAGGGCCGGGCGGGACCACTGGGCGACGGCGACGTCGTCGTAGCCGACCACCGAGAGGTCGACGGGGGTGCGCAGCCCGTGCGCACCCGCCGCCTCCAGGACGCCGATGGCCTGCAGGTCGCTGCCGGCGAAGATCGCGGTGGGCCGGTCGGGGCGGCCCAGCATCCGCATCGCCTGCTCGTAGCCGCCCTCGACGTGGAAGTCACCGAAGGCGATGAGGTCGGGGTCGATGTCGAGACCGGCGGTCGTCATGGCCGAGCGGAAGCCGTCCAGCCGGGCGAGCGAGCACATCATGTCCTCGGGCCCTGTGATTATTCCGACACGGCGGTGTCCGAGTTCGATCAGATGCCGGGTCGCGGCGAGACCGCCGGACCAGTTCGCCGACCCCACCGAGGGCACGTCGGGCTCCGGGTCGCCGGCCGGATCGATGATCACAAAAGGGATCGAACGGCTCCTGAGCTGCTGCTTGAACTCGTGGGGCAGCGCCGAGAAGACCAGGATCACGCCCATCGGGCGGCGCCGCAGGACCCCCTCGATCCACTCGTTGTCCGGCGAGTGGCGGGTCCCGCTCTCGGTGAGCACCACGCTGCCGCCGATCTCCTTGGCGACCTTCTCGACGCCCAGGATCAGCTCCATGGCCCAGATGGCGTCCAGCTCGTGGAAGACGATCTCGATCAGGGGCGCCTCGGATCCGCCACGGGTCGTCCGGCGGTATCCGTGCAGCTCCAGGAGTCGTTCAACTTTCAACCTCGTCAGCGCCGAGACGTCCTGACGCCCGTTCAGCACTTTCGAAACTGTCGAGACGGAGACCCCGGCAGTTTCGGCGACCTGGGCGAGCGTGACCCGACTCTCGTCCACCTCTTCATCCATAAGAGCGCAGCGTACGACACATCTGCGCGTAACGCTTTGATAACCCGGAGCCCGAGGGTTGACCGTTTCGAAGCTGCGCCATAGCGTCACACCGCGCAGCAATTTTCGGCGAGGATGCCGAAACATTTCGAAAGGCTGGACGATGAAGAAGAGATGGCTTCCCCGTGCTGTGGCCGGCAGCGTGGTACTCGCCCTCGGGCTGACGCTGGCCGCGTGCGGCGGTGGCAGCTCCAGCAGCAGCAGCTCTGGCAGCTTCACGGTGCTCGTCTACGGTGACGCGAGCAACAAGGTCGAGAAGCAGATCGTCGACACCTTCAACAAGACGTCGAAGGTCAAGGCGAAGCTGCAGACGATCCCTGGTGCGGACTACCAGACCAAGCTGCAGACGATCATCAACACCAAGCAGGCCCCGGACGTCTTCTTCAACTGGGGCGGCGGCAGCATCGCGCCCTTCGTCAAGGCCGGCCTCCTCCTGCCGCTCGACGACATGATCGCCAAGGACCCCAACCTGAAGTCGCAGTTCCTGCCTTCGGTGTTCAACGGCGCTGTGGTCGACGGCAAGTCCTACGGCATCCCCATGCGCGGCACCCAGCCCGTCATGCTGTTCAACAACAAGAAGGTCCTGGCCGACAACGGTCTGGCCGCGCCGAAGACCTGGGACGACCTGATCAACGCGGTCAAGGTCCTCAAGGCCAAGAAGATCACCCCGATCGCCCTCGGTGGCGGCGACCAGTGGCCGACCCTCATGTGGTACGAGTACATGTACGACCGCATGGCCGGCCCGGGCCTGTTCGACAAGGCCCTCGGCGGCGACAAGTCCGCCTGGGACACGCCGGAGAGCCGCGCGGCGCTCGGCAAGCTCAAGGAACTGATCGACGCGGGCGCCTTCGGCAGCAACTTCGACTCGGTCAAGTACACCGACGGCGGCTCGGTCGCGCTGGTCGCGCAGAACAAGGCTGCCTTCGAGCTCATGGGCTCCTGGTACTACTCGCAGCAGCAGCAGGACAACCCTGACTTCGCCAAGACCGGTCTGGGCTACAGCAGCTTCCCGACCGTCCCGGACGGCAAGGGCGACCAGACCGACATCGTCGGCAACACGAACAACTACTACTCGGTCCTCAAGAAGACCAAGCACGCCGACGCCATCGCGCAGTTCCTGAAGCTGCAGTACAGCGACGAGTTCGTGAAGGCCCACGTGGCGATCGGCAACCTGCCGACCACCACCAACACCACGAACTTCCTGGACCAGGCCGCCGACCCGGCCTACGCGAAGTACCAGTACGACCTCGTGAAGGCCGCGCCGTCCTTCCAGCTCTCGTGGGACCAGGCCTACCCGCAGTCGGCCGCCAACGCGATGCACACCGCGGTGCAGCAGTTCTTCGACGGCAAGCTCGACGCCGACGGGTTCATCAAGGCCATGCAGGCCCTGCCCACGTCCTGAACCGGGATCCAGAAATGACCACCACTGATTCACCCAGGGTGGAGAAGCGCCGGCCCGTACTCCGGGCCGGCGCCGGCCGGCCGGGCCGCAGGTCCGGCGCCTCCGTGGCCCGCCCAGGCTTTGCCTGGGCGGCGCCCGCCACCCTGTTCTTCATGCTGTTCGCCGTCCTGCCGCTGGTCATGGTGGCGGTGCTGTCCTTCTCCAACTGGGACGGCATCAGCTCCCTGTCCTTCACCGGCGTGGACAACTGGAAGACGCTGTTCCACGACCACGTGATGCTGCAGAGCATCTGGCTCACCCTGATGGTCACGGTGCTCGGCGTCGTCGTCCAGACCCCGCTGAGCATCCTGCTCGGCGTGTGGGCGGCCGGCAAGCAGCGCAACCGGGCGATCCTGTCCGCGATCTACTTCATCCCGCTGCTGCTGTCGGCGACAGCGATCTCCATCCTGTGGCGCGCCCTGCTCGACCCGAACTTCGGTATTCCGTCCCAGGCCAAGTGGCTGTTCGGCGACGGCAACCTCTTCGGTCACCAGGGCACGTCCATCGGCGTGCTGATCTTCGTCGGCGCGTGGCAGTACACGCCGTTCCACACCCTGATCTACCAGGGTGCGGCCCGCGCGATCCCGCAGGTGCTCTACCAGGCCGCGGCGATCGACGGCGCCGGGCGCTTCCGGCAGTTCTGGTCCATCACGCTGCCGCAGCTGCGCACCACCATGGTCACCTCGATGATCCTCATGGTGGTGGGCGGCATGACCGTGTTCGACACCGTGCTGATCCTGACCCAGGGCGGTCCCGGCACGGACACCACGACCACGCCGTACTACTCCTACGTACAGGCGTTCAAGAACTTCGACTTCGGCTACGGCTCGGCCATCGCCATGGTCCTGGTCGTGATCGCCACGATCATCTCGCTCGTCATCGTCAAGTTCTCCGGATACGACAAGATGCGCAGCTCGTCGGAGGGACTGTGATGAAGCGCCGTCCCAATTACCTCGCCGGCTTCGGCTCGCTCGTCTGGCTGGTCCTGATCGGCCTGCCGCTGTACGTGATGCTCGCGGCGACCCTGCAGAGCCGTTCGGACTACGCGGCCAACGGCCCGCTGTCCTGGCCGAAGCACTTCACGCTGTCGAACTACACCCAGGACTTCTCCAACGGGTTCGGGCACTTCTTCCTGAACACGGTCCTGGTCACGGTGGCCGTCGTGGCGATCGTGCTGGTGCTGATCCCGCCGCTGTCGTACGCGATCGTGCGCAGCCAGGGCAAGACCACCACCGGTGTCTTCCGGCTGTTCCTGCTCGGCCTGGCGATCCCGTCGCAGGCGGTGATCATCCCGATGTTCTACGTCATCACCAAGGCCGGCCTGTACGACAACCTCATCGGCCTCATCCTGCCGACCGCCGCGTTCTCGCTGCCGGTCTGCGCGCTGGTCCTGACCGGCGTGATGCGGGAGATCAACTCCGAGCTGTACGAGGCCATGGCCATGGACGGCGCCTCGCCGATGCGGACGTTCTTCCAGCTGGTGGTGCCGCTGTCCAAGAGCGGTCTGTCCACCATCGTGGTCTTCTCCGCCCTCCAGGCGTGGAACGGCTTCCTCTTCCCGCTGGTCCTGACCCAGACCGACAAGTCGCGGGTCATCACCATGGGCCTGTTCCAGTTCCAGACCGAGCACGGCATCGATGTCCCCGGTCTGCTGGCCGCGGTCGTGCTGTCGATGCTGCCCATCTTCATCGTCTACCTGTTCGCCCGCCGTGCCCTGGTCCAGGGACTCATGGGCGTCGGAGGAAAGTGACCGGCACCATGGCCGAAGAGACTAAGTCCGCTACTCCCCCCTGGAGGGACACCTCCCTCGCCCCGGAAGTCCGGGCGGATGCGCTGATCGCGGCGATGACCGTGCAGGAGAAGGTCGCGCAGCTGTTCGGGATCTGGGTGGGTGCGTCCGACGAGGGCGGCGAGGTCGCCCCGTACCAGCACGAGATGGAGGAACCGGTCACCCTTGAGAGCCTGCTGCCGCAGGGTCTCGGCCAGCTGACCAGGTCGTACGGGACCGCGCCGGTCGACCCGGCGCTCGGCGCGCTGTCACTGCTGCGCACGCAGCGGAGCATCGCGGCGGCGAACCGTTTCGGCATCCCGGCCGTCGCGCACGAGGAGTGCCTGGCCGGCTTCGCGACCTGGGGCGCGACCGCCTACCCCGTACCGCTGTCGTGGGGCGCCAGCTTCAACCCGGAGCTGGTCCGCTCGATGGCGGCCCGGATCGGGCAGGACATGCGCGCCGTCGGCGTGCACCAGGGCCTGGCCCCGGTGCTCGACGTGGTCCGCGACGCCCGCTGGGGCCGGGTCGAGGAGACGATCGGCGAGGACCCGTATCTCATCGGCACGGTGGCCACCGCGTACGTCCAGGGCCTGGAGTCCACCGGCATCGTGGCGACGCTCAAGCACTTCGTCGGCTACTCGGCCTCACGCGCCGGACGCAACCTCGCGCCCGTCAGCATGGGCCCCCGGGAGCGCGCCGACGTCATGCTGGCGCCGTTCGAGATGGCGATCCGGGAGAGCGGCGTCCGGTCGGTCATGCACGCCTACACCGACATCGACGGTGTGCCCGCGGCCGCCGACCCCGACCTGCTGACCGGCCTACTCCGCGACACGTGGGGCTTCACCGGCACGGTCGTCGCGGACTACTTCGGCATCGCCTTCCTCCAGCTGCTGCACGGTGTGGCCGGCGACCTCGGCGAGGCAGCCGGCGCCGCCCTCAACGCGGGCGTGGACGTCGAGCTGCCGACCGTCAAGGCGTTCGGCGAGCCGCTGCTCAAGGCGATCGCCGACGGCCAGGTGCCCGAGGCGCACATCGACCGCGCCCTGCGCCGCGTCCTGGTGCAGAAGGTCGAGCTCGGCCTGCTGGACCCGGACTGGAACCCGGTGCCCGCCGCGCTGGACGGCGTGGACACCGCGGACACCGCCGCGCTGCGCGGCTCGGTGGACCTCGACTCGGCCGGCAACCGGGCGGTCGCCCGCGAGATCGCCGAGCAGGCCGTCGTGCTGCTGCGCAACGAGGGCGGCACGCTGCCGCTCGCCCGCCCCGCGAAGATCGCGGTCATCGGCCCCAACGCCGAGGTCCCGACCGCGGTGCTCGGCTGCTACTCCTTCCCGGTGCACGTCGGCAGCCAGCATCCCGAAATGCCGCTCGGCATCGAGCTGCCCACCCTGCGCGAGGCGCTGGCCGAGGAGTTCCCGGACAGCGAGATCACCACGGCGCGCGGCTCGGACATCGACACCGACGACACCAGCGGCTTCGCCGAGGCCGCGCAGCTGGCCGCCGAGGCGGACATCGTTGTCCTCGCGCTCGGCGACCGTGCCGGACTCTTCGGCCGCGGCACCAGCGGCGAGGGCTGCGACAGCGAGTCGCTCACGCTCCCCGGCGTGCAGCAGCAGCTGCTCGACACGCTCCTCGACGCCGGCACCCCGGTCGTCGTCACCATGCTCGCGGGCCGGCCGTACGTGCTGGGCCGCGCGGTGGACGAGGCCGCGGCGATCGTGCAGACGTTCTTCCCCGGTGAGGAAGGCACGCGGGCGGTCGCCGGCGTGCTGTCCGGCCGCGTGGCGCCGTCCGGCAAGCTGCCGGTCAGCATCCCGCGGAGCCCGGGCACCCAGCCGTCCACGTACCTGGTGGCCAAGCTCTCGCACGCGAGCGAGTCGTCCAACATCGACCCGACGCCGGCCTACGGCTTCGGCCACGGTCTGACGTACACCAGCTTCCAGTGGGACGACCTGGAGGTGCCGGAGCTGGAAGCCGGCACCGACGGCGAGATCAGCCTGTCGTTCACCGTCCGCAACACCGGTGAGCGCGCGGGCACCGAGATCGTGCAGCTCTACCTGCACGACCCGGTCGCCTCCGTGGTGCAGCCGGTTCAGCGGCTGATCGGCTACCGCCGGGTGGACCTGGAGCCGGGGCAGTCCGCCCGGGTCGAGGTCACCGTGCCGGCCGACCTGGCGTCCTTCACCGGACGCGACGGCCGCCGCGTCGTGGAGCCCGGCGAGCTGGAGCTGCGGCTCGGCGCGTCCTCCACGGACCAGCGGCTGACGGTGGTCGCGACCCTCACGGGTCAGGTGCGCGAGGTCGACCACACCCGCAGGCTGCACGCCGCGTTCAGCACGACGGTGGCCTGACGGCCTGAACCCCGCGCACGACGCGCAACAGCGGCGGCGGCCGCCGGCTCCCACCGGCGGCCGCCGCCGCATGCGCGTGTGCAGGCGCTTTACGCCACGGGCTGCCCCATGAAGTGCTTTGCCGGGCCTCCGCGCGCGGTTGCTCCGCGCCACGAGCTGCCCCGTGAAGCGCTTTGCGCCAACCTCCGCCCGCTTCGGCGGGTCGCGCACCTCGCACTGGAGCTGCGCCTGGGAGGTGCCCTCACGCGCCCCTGGGCGACTGCCCCTTGCGGTGGCGGTGCCGTCTTTCCCGAGCGCGGGCGGGGCGCTCCCTCGTCACGCCAGCCTCAGCACCTCCCGCAGCACAGCCGTCAGCTCCGCCTCCGGGTCCGGGGCGGCCGTGGGCGAACGCCAGGCCACGAAACCGTCGGGACGGACGAGCACCGCGCCATCCTCGGACGTGGTGTGCGCCGCGGCCCAGTCGGCGTCCGGCTCGGTGACGAGGTCGGCGCCGGGGCCGCCGCCGATGCGGTAGCGGTCCAGCGGCACCCCGAGGCTGCGGGCGGCGCGTTCGGCGGCGGCGTGCCAGCCGGCGTCCGCGCCGGCGCCGCTGAGCAGCACCGGCACCTTCTCGTAGAGGTCGAGCGTGGACAGCCGCTCGTCGCCGCGGGTGACCCACAGGTGCGGGGCGCGGGTGCCCGGCTCGCCGGTCCACAGCCGCGGGCCCTTCGGCCCCGGGCGGGCGGCTGCCTGACCGCGCGGCGGCAGGACCGGGCCGCCGGGAGGCGGCTGTTCGCCGGGCATGGCGGGGGTGTGCGGAACGACCGGGCCGCCGGTGCCGCCGGGGCCCGCGGGCGGCGCGGGGGGCACCGGGGGCTGCGGCACCACCGGCCGGTCCGGGTCCACGCCGACGACCGCACCCGCCGGGTAGCGGTAGCCGAGCGCCACGGTCAGCACGCCGCTCTGCCGGTTGCCCCCGGTGGGCAGGGCGTCGTAGCCGGGGTGGCTGTGCTCGGCGGAGCGCTCGGAGGCGCGGGCGCTGGTGGCGACGGCGACCGGCCGCCGCTCCTGCCCGTAGGTCTCCAGCAGTCCGGGGCCGGCCCAGCCGCCGAGCACCGCGGCGAGCTTCCATGCCAGGTTGTGGGCGTCCTGGATACCGGTGTTGGAGCCGAACGCGCCGGTCGGTGACATCTCGTGGGCCGAGTCGCCGGCCAGCCACACCCTGCCCTGCCCGTAGCTCTCGGCGACCCGCTCGGCGGCGTGCCAGGGGGCCTTGCCGGTGATCTCGATCTCCAGGCCGGGCGCGCCGACCGCGGTGCGGATGTGCGCCGCGCACCGCTCGTCGGTGAAGGCCTCCAGCGGCTCGCCGTCCTCGGGGTGCCAGGGCAGATGGAAGACCCACTCGTCCTGGTTGTCGACGGGCAGCAGCGCGCCGTCCGCGTCCGGGTTGGTGAGGTAGCAGGCGATGAAGTGCCGGTCGCCGACGACCTCGGCGAGGCGCTTGGCGGTGAAGGTGACGCTGACGTTGTGGAAGAGCTCGCCCGCGCCGGTCTGGCCGATGCCCAGCGCGCGCCGTACGGGGCTGCGCGGCCCGTCGGCGGCGACGAGGTAGTCGGCGCGCACGGTGCGGGTGGTGCCGCTCTCCCGGTCCAGGATCTCCGCGGTCACCCCGTCCGCGTCCTGCGTGAAGGACGTCAGCTCGGTGCCGAAGCGGATGTCGCCGCCCAGGTCGCGGGCGTGCCGCAGCAGCACCGGTTCCAGGTCGTTCTGGCTGCACAGGCACCAGCCCGACGGGCTGAGCGCGGCCAGGCCGCCGCCGGGGTCGATCTCCCGGAAGAGCCAGTGCTGGTTGGCGCCGGTGAGCGACTCGGCCTGCAGGATGCCGTGGTTGCGGGCCAGCACGGAGGCGGCCTCGCGGATCGCCGGCTCGACGCCCGCGGTCCGGTAGATCTCCATGGTGCGCACGTTGTTGCCGCGGCCGCGCGGATGGTGCGAGGTCGCCGCGTGCTTCTCCACGAGCAGGTGGCGCACGCCGAGCCGGCCGAGGAAGAGGGAGGCGGACAGCCCCACCAGGGACCCGCCGATGACGAGGACCGGTACGTGCTCGGTGCGGTCACCGCGGCCGCGGTCGGTGGACGTCGGTTGCATCTGTTGCTCCTGCCTGTACGGGCGCGGGGCGCGACGGCGGTGGGCCGCCGGTGCTGCCGGTGCTGCCGGGACCTGCGCCGGGTGCGGCGCGGCCCGGGGGCCCGGCACGCCCTCGTCCGGTCCCGCCTCTCTCCTTGCCCGGTCGGCGGCCCACAGGGTTGCGGCGGCCGCGCATTCGCCCACATGGACCGCAGATCTCGCGGCGTTGGCGGCATCGACGCACGATCGGAAAACCAGGGGATGGCAGATGGGCAGTCGGACACGGCCGCGCGGCAGCCCACCCGCGACAAGCCCGCACGTGAGACCCGCCGCCGAAGGGCGGCACCGTGAAGGAGAAGTGGAAGATGACGACCCTGTCCGGAGAACCGGGAACGGCGGGCACTGCCGTCACCGCAGGGGCCACCGAGCCCGCGACGCTGCGCGTGGTGCTGATGCTGGACGTCAGGAAGGGCGCGCAGCAGGCCTTCCTGGACGCCTACCAGCTGCTGCGCGACCAGGTCGCCTCGGTGCCCGGCCATGTCAGCGACCAGCTGTGCCAGTCCATCGAGGACCCGTCGCAGTGGCTCATCACCAGCGAGTGGGAGAGCGCCGCGCCCTTCCTGTCCTGGGTGGAGAGCGCCGAGCACCGCGAGATGGTCAAGCCCATGCACGACTGCGTCAACGACACCCGGTCGCTGCGCTACGAGGTGCTGCGCGAGACGTCGGCGACCGGCCACTCCGGCAGCCGCGCACCGCGCCCGGAACGGGCGGGCGACGGCCGGATCCGGCACGCGATCACCTTCACCGTCCGGCCCGGCAGCGAGGAGGTCGTCGCGAAGCTGCTGAGCGAGTACGCCTCGCCGTCGGCCCGCGTCGACTCCGCGACCCGGCTGTGCCGGACGTCGCTGTTCATGCTGGGCAACCGGGTGGTGCGGGCGGTGGAGGTGCGCGGCAGCCTCTCCGCGGCGCTGCGGCACGTCGCGCAGCAGCCCGAGGTGCGGGCGGTCGAGGAGGCCATCAACCCGTATCTGGAGGAGGAGCGCGACCTGACCTCCGCCGAGTCGGCGCGCGCGTTCTTCAGCCGGGCGGCGCTGCCGGCGGTGCACGAGGCCGTGGCCGTGGCCGAGCGCGCCGGCACGGTGCGGCGGTACGCGCTGCAGTACCCGGTGCGCGGCGGCAGCGGCGCCGCGGCGGCCCGGGTGCTGGCGCGGTCCGACGAGCTGGCGGCGGCCGACCCGACCGGCTCGCTGGTCCGCAGCACGGTCTTCCAGCGCGACGACGTCGTCGTGCGGGTCGTGGACCTGGCCGACGCTGCGGACGCCGACCTGGCGCTGACCACCGGCACGGCGGACCGCGACCTGGCCGCGGAGCTGGGCCGGCAGCTCGAACTGCCCGGCGCCGTCCGCAACCTCGGTACGGACCAGGGGCGCGCGGAGCTGCTCGCGCACTGCCGGATGACCCTGCTCACCGACCGCCACTCGCAGGACGTGTGACGGCTGGCCGCACGGCCCGGCAGCACCGCACCACCGCAGGCGACACGTCCGCTCCCCTTCCGCGGCCGGCCGCCGTGACACCACTGGAGGCACCCGTCATGACCGCTCAACCCCACCGGATCGTGCACGTCGACGACGTCCAGCCCAACCGGCGCCGCGGCGGTGATCTGCGCGCCATGCTCACCCCGACCGTCAGCGGCTCGACCAGCGGTTTCATGGGCGTCGCGATCCTGCAGCGCGGCGAGCGCATCGCCGAGCACTACCACCCCTACTCCGAGGAGTTCGTCTTCGTCGTCGAGGGCGAACTGGAGGTCGACCTGGACGGGACGGCGTACGCGCTCTCGCCCGACCACGGGCTGCTGATCCCCAAGGACGTGCGGCACCGCTTCCGCAACGTCGGCACCGGCACGGCCCGTATGGTCTTCCACCTCGGCCCGCTCGCACCGCGCCCGGAGCTGGGCCATGTCGACACCGAGGACGCCGCGGGCAACCCGCTGCTGCCCGCCGAAGGCTCCCCGGCCGCCGCCGGGCGTCCGGCGGAGGCGGCGGGAGCGGTCAAGTGACCAGGCGCGTCGCGGTCACCGGCCTCGGGGTGGTCGCCCCGGGCGGGGTGGGCGTACCGGCCTTCTGGGACCTGCTGTCCGCGGGGCGGACGGCGACCCGGCGGATCTCGCGGTTCGACGCCACGGGCTTCCGCTCCCGAATAGCCGCCGAGTGCGACTTCGACCCGGCCGGCGTCGGGCTCGACCCGGTACGGCTGGCCCGCGCCGACCGCTACGTGCAGTTCGCGATGGCCGCGGCGGACGAGGCGCTGCACGACTCGGGGCTGGACCCGCAGACCGAGGACCCCTGGCGGATCGCGGTGTCGCTGGGCACCGCGGTGGGCGGCACGACCCGGCTGGAGCACGACTACGCCCTGGTGAGCGCGGGCGGTGACCGCTGGGACGTGGACCCGGCGAAGGCCGAGGCGCATCTGCACCGGGCCTTCACCCCGAGCGCGCTGTCGGCCGAGGTCGCCGAGCAGGTCTGCGCGCGCGGCCCGGTCCAGACGGTCTCCACCGGCTGCACCTCGGGCCTGGACGCGGTCGGCTACGCCTTCCAGACCATCGAGGAGGGGCGCGCCGACATCTGCATAGCCGGCGCGTCGGACTCGCCGATCTCCCCGATCACCGTGGCCTGCTTCGACGCCATCAAGGCCACCTCGCCGAACAACGACGACCCGGCGCACGCCTCGCGCCCCTTCGACGCCGACCGGGACGGCTTCGTCCTCGGCGAGGGCGGCGCGGTGCTGGTCCTGGAGGAGCTGGAGCACGCGCGGGCCCGCGGCGCGCACGTCTACTGCGAGGTCACGGGCTATGCCTCGTTCGGCAACGCCCACCACATGACCGGCCTCACCCGCGAGGGACTGGAGATGTCGCGGGCCATCGACCACGCGCTCGCGCACGGCAGGACCGACCGCACCGCCGTCGACTACGTCAACGCGCACGGGTCGGGCACCAAGCAGAACGACCGGCACGAGACGGCCGCGGTCAAGCGCTCGCTGGGCGAGCACGCCCGCAGGACCCCCATGAGCTCGATCAAGTCGATGGTCGGGCACTCCCTCGGCGCGATCGGCGCGATCGAACTGGCCGCCTGCGCGCTGGCGATGGAGCACGGTGTGGTGCCGCCCACCGCCAACTACGAGACCCCGGACCCCGAGTGCGACCTCGACTATGTGCCGAAGGTCGCGCGCGAGCGCCGGCTGCGGACGGTGCTGTCCGTCGGCAGCGGCTTCGGCGGCTTCCAGTCCGCCGTGGTCCTCAACCGGGAGGAGGCGAGCCGATGACCGCAACGACCACGGCAAGGACCGGCCGGCGGCGCCGTACGGTGATCACCGGGCTGGGCGTCGTCGCCCCCGTCGGAGTGGGCACCGACGCGTACTGGAAGGCGGTCAAGGAGGGCGTGAGCGCCCTCGGCCCGGTCACCCGGGAGGGCTGCGAGGCGCTTCCGCTGGCCGTCGCGGGCGAGGTGCCGGGTTTTGACCCGTCCTCGCTCGTCGAGGAGCGCTTCCTGGTGCAGACCGACCGCTTCAGCCACTTCGCGATGGCCGCCGCCGACATGGCCCTTCGCGACGCGGTGCTGGACGCGGCGGGTGCCGGGGAGTACGGCATCGGCGTGGTGACCGCGGCCGGCTCCGGTGGCGGCGAGTTCGGCCAGCGCGAGCTCCAGCAGCTGTGGGGCCGCGGGCCGCGCTACGTCGGCCCGTACCAGTCGATCGCCTGGTTCTACGCGGCGAGCACCGGCCAGATATCCATCCGCGGCGGCTTCAAGGGCCCCTGCGGGGTGGTCGCGAGCGACGAGGCGGGGGGGCTCGACGCCTTCGCACACGCCGCGCGCAGCATCCGGGGCGGTACCGACGCCATGGTGGTGGGCGCGACCGAGGCGCCGCTCGCGCCGTACTCGGTCGTCTGCCAGCTGGGCTACCCGGAGTTGAGCCGGGCGGTCGACCCGCAGCAGGCGTACCTGCCCTTCACCGACCGGGCGTGCGGCTTCGTCCCCGCCGAGGGCGGCGCGATGTTCGTCGCCGAGGAGGAGGACGCGGCCCGCGAACGCGGCGTCACCGCACGGGCGGTGGTCGCCGGGCACGCCTCGACCTTCACCGGCTCGGCGGACTGGGCCGCTTCCCGCGAGGGCCTGGCGCACGCGATCCGCGGCGCGCTGGCCGAGGCGGGCGCGGCGCCCGAGGAGGTCGACGTGGTCTTCGCGGACGCGCTCGGCGTGCCCGCCGCCGACCATGCCGAGGCCCTGGCGCTGGCCGACGCGCTGGGCCCGCACGCGGCCCGTGTGCCGGTCACCGCCCCCAAGACCGGTACCGGGCGCGCCTTCTGCGGAGCCGCGGCGCTGGACGTGGCCTGCGCGGTGCTGGCCATGGAGCACGCGGTAGTGCCGCCCACCCCGAACGTCACCGACGTGACGGGCGGCCTCGACCTGGTCACCGGCCACGCCCGGCCCACCGACCTGCGCACCGCGCTGGTGCTCAGCCGCGGCCTGCTCGGCCACAACTCGGCGCTCGTGCTGCGGCACGGCGCGGACGCCCGGCTGTGACCGCCGTCCCCACTCCCCCGTTCCCGAACCCAAACCCCTCACGCAAGGAGCCGTTCATGCACACCGAGATCACGTACGCGGAACTGGCCGCGCTGATGGAGCGCCGGGCCGGCGTCGTCGTCGACCCGGCCGACCTGGAGCTGCAGTCCGACACCCCGTTCGCCGAATTCGGCCTCGACTCGCTGGGCCTGCTCGGCATCGTGGGCGCGCTGGAGAACGAGCACGGCGCCACCATCCCGGCCGACGCCGACGCCTGCCGCACGCCGCGCGAGCTGCTGGACGTCGTCAACGGCGTGCTGAAGGCGAGGGCCTGAGCCATGGCCGCACACACCGAGAACGAGATCGTCATCGGCGCCCCGCTGGACCTCGTGTGGGACATGACGAACGACCTGGAGCACTGGCCGCAGCTGTTCAGCGAGTACGCGTCGGTGGAGGTCCTGCGGCGCGAGGGCCGCAAGACCACCTTCCGGCTCACGATGCACCCGGACGAGAACGGCACGGTGTGGAGCTGGGTGTCCGAGCGCGAGCCGGTCCCCGAGACCCGTACCGTGACCGCCCGCCGGGTGGAGACCGGGCCGTTCGACTTCATGGAGATCTTCTGGAGCTACCACGAGGTCCCCGGCGGCACCCGGATGCGCTGGGTCCAGGACTTCGCGATGAAGCCGGAGGCGCCGGTGGACGACGCCGGGATGACGGCCCGGATCAACGCCAACTCGGTGGTCCAGCTCGAACTCATCAGGGACACCATCGAGAAGCGTGCCCGCGAAGAGGTTCCCGTCGCCAACTGACCCCGCGCCCGGGCGGGTCGGCCCGCCCGGGCCCCGAAGTGCCCTCGCTCCCCCACGCCCAGGAAAGGACGTACCGCCGTGCACCGCGCCCTGATCGTCGCCCGGATGGCCCCCGGCTCCGCGGACGACATCGCCGAGGTCTTCCGCACCTCCGACCGCGGCGACCTGCCGCGGCTCATCGGGGTGAGCAGCCGCAGCCTGTTCCAGTTCGGCGACCTCTACTTCCATCTGATCGAGGCGGACGGCCCACCCGGCCCCAAGGTGGCGGAACACGCCTCGCACCCCGATTTCCAGGACGTCAGCCGCCGGCTGTCCCCCTACGTCAGCGCGTACGACCCGGAGACCTGGCGGTCCCCCAAGGACGCGATGGCGCGGGAGTTCTACCGCTGGGACCGCGCTGCGGTCGGCCAGGACGCCTGAGCCGCCGTTCGTCGTCCGGACGGCCCAATCCGCCACCCGGAGGGCGCAAGGACCACCCCCTTGCAGCCCTCTCCGGTGGCGCGTGGGGTGCGTGGGGCTGACGGTGAACACGTCGCACCTGCGATTCACTTCGGCCGACCGCCTGTCGACCGGCGCAGACGCGACGGAAGGACACCTCACATGCGCACTGCCCGCACCCTCTTCGCCGGAGCTGCACTCTCTGCAGTCCTCGCCATCGCCGCCCCGGCCGCCCACGCGACGGGTGCCGTCAACGCGTACGACCCGAGCAGCCACGGTTCGTCGCACTCCACCACCCAGAACGACTCGCAGTCGGCGACGGAGAACAGCAGCGACTCCGCCGCGACCGGCTCCGACAGCACCACCTCGGACGACGCCACCCAGCAGGGCGACGCCGGTTCGTGGCACGGCAAGCACCCGCACGGCGGCGTGCACACCGGCGGCGGCGGCATGGCGCTGTCCGGTGGCGGCATGGCGGCCGGCTCGGTGCTGCTGCTCGGCGGCCTCGGCGCCGGTGCGGTCGCGCTGCGCCGTCGCCGCACGCCGGTCGGCGGCCTGGTCTGAACCGCCCTCCGGTGAACGGCTGATCACCGGCTGACGCTCCTCAGCTGTCTCCTGCCGTGGCCACCGCCGCTCCCCGCGGCGGTGGCCACGGCATATCCGGCTCCGCTTCCGGAAGCTTCCGCTCGCGAGCCGCGGCAAGGCCCCGAGGAAGGCCCGAGGAAAGGCACCACCCCATGACGTCCCAGCAGTACCCGCCGCCGCCCGTGCGCGCGGCGGACGCCCCGCCGCCCCGCGCGCGCACCCGCACTGTGCGGTGGGCGCTCGCCTCGGCGGCGATCGGCGCCCTGATGATCTACAGCTCGGTCGACTCCGCGGGCCGCGGCCTGCCCGCCCCGCCCGCCTCGGCCGCGGCGCCGCCCGGCGCCTCCGCGAGCGGCCAGAGCGCCATCGCGCCACTGCCCATGGTCACCGTGCCGCCGCTGCCCGGATCCGCCCCCACCCGGCTGGTCGTCAAGGGCATCGGGGTGAACGCGCCCTTCACCAGCCTGCACCTGGACTCCGCGGGCAATCTCGACGCGCCCCCGGGCGGCGACAAGAACCTCGTCGGGTGGTACGCCGACGGCCCCAGCCCCGGCGAGCGCGGCCCGGCGATCGTGGCCGGGCACGTCGACACCAAGACCGGTCCGGCCGTCTTCCTGATGCTGCGCCTGGTCAAGCCCGGCGACCCGGTGGAGATCACCCGGGCGGACGGGACGGTGGCCGTCTTCACCGTCGACTCCGTCGAGCAGTTCTCCAAGGGCGACTTCCCGAACCAGCGGGTCTACGGCGACACCCCCGACCCGCAACTGCGCCTGATCACCTGCGGGGGCAGCTACGACCGCAGCAAGCGCGACTACACCGACAACGTCGTGGTCTTCGCGCACCTGACGTCCTCCCGCAAGGCCTGACCTCCCCGTACGGCGGCGGGGACGACGCTGTCGAAGGCGTGCAGGTACGGGCCCACCGGGCGCACCTCGCCGACCTCCAGGCCGGCTTCGGTCATCCGCGTGACCAGGCTCTCCCTGGTGTGCTTCTGCCCGCCGACGTTGAGCAGCAGCAGCAGGTCCATGGCGGTGGTGAACCGCATGGACGCGCTGTCGTCCACCAGGTTCTCGATCACCAGCACCCGGGCCCCGGGGCGGGCGGCCGCCACGACGTTGCGCAGCGTCCTGCGGGTGCTGTCGTCGTCCCATTCGAGGATGTTCTTGATGACGTAGAGATCGGCCTGCACCGGGACTTCGTTGCGGCAGTCGCCGGGCAGCAGGGTGGCGCGGTCGGCCAACGCGCCGCCCTCGCGCAGCCGGGGGTCGGCGTTCGCGACGACCTTGGGCAGGTCGAGCAGGGTGCCGCGCAGCTGCGGGTAGCGCTCCAGCAGCCCGGCGAGCACATGGCCCTGGCCGCCGCCGATGTCGGCGACGGAGGCGATGCCGGTCAGGTCGAGGCTGTCCACCACGTCGCGGGCGGACTGCATGCTGGAGCGGGTCATCGCCTTGTTGAACACCGCGGCGGATTCGGGCGCGTCGTCGTGCAGGTACTCGAAGAAGCGCTTGCCGTACAGGTCGGTGACGACGTCGCGGCCGGTCCGGACGGCCTCGTCCAGCCGCGGCCAGGCCTCCCACGTCCACGGCTCGGTGCACCACAGGGCGATGTTGCGCAGCGAGTCGGGCGCGTCCTCGCGCAGCATCCGCGACATCGCGGTGTGCGCGAAGCGGCCGTCGGGCTGTTCGGCGAAGACGCCGTAGCTGCCCAGCGCCCTCAGCAGCCGGCCGAGCGGCCGGGCCTCGGTGCGTACGGCGGCGGCCAGTTCCTCGGCGGTGGCGGGCTCGTCGCCGAGCGCGTCGGCGACGCCGAGCCGGGCGGCGGCGCGGATCGCGGCGGCGCACGCGGCGCCGAAGACCAGCTCGCGCATGCGCATCGCGGACTGGTCGGGGGCGTGCTGCGGCGGTGCGGGCGGGGCCTGCGGCGCCGCGGCGGCCGGTCGGGTCATGGTCATGGTCGGCCCTTTCGGTCGTGCCGGGTCGGGGGCGGGATCGGACGCGGCCGCGGTGCGCGCGGCGGACCGGCGTGGCGTACGGTCAGCACCGGCCGGCCGGCTGGGAGACGGCGCAGGAGTTCGCGCTGAAGGTGTTGCCCGAGCCGTTGGTGTCGCGGTCGGCGATGTCGGCGGGCACGTTGCCGGTCAGGGTGTTGCCGTTCACCTGGTCGCGCACGTTGGCGACGCCGACCTCGCTCGGGAAGAGCACCACGCCGCCGGACATGGGCGAGGCGCCGGAGTTGCCGCTGATGGTGTTGTCGGTGACGCGGGTGTCCTCGGCGCCGGTGAGCAGCACGCCGGTGCCCTGGATGTCGGGGAGCCGGCCGTTGGAGGCGCAGAACTTGTTGTTCTCGGTGATCCGGTTGGCGCGGATGTCGAGGTCGCCGGCCTTCGGGTTGTTCTCGTCGCCGACGACGAAGACGCCGCCGCAGTTGCCGGAGACCGTGTTGTCCTCGACGGTGAGGACGCGCGCCCGGCGGATGGTGACGCCGATCCGGTTGCCGGTCAGGGTGTTGCCGGAGATGACGGTGCCCTCGGTGTCCAGCGCGCCGCCCTCCTCGCTGACGAGGTTGGCGACGAAGATGCCCGACTGGCCGTTGTCGACCGCCCGGTTGTCGCTGAGCACCGCGCGGGTGGACCTCTCCTGGCTGATGCCCTGGGCGCCGTTGCCCTGAACCAGGACGTGCCGGACAACCATGCGGTCGGTGCCGGAGGCGTCGATCCCGTTGGCGCGGAAGCCGGTGACGTCGAGGGCCTCGATGCGGACCGCGGTGAGCGGCTTCCCGGCGGCGCCGGTCACGCACACGCCGTGCCCGGCGGCGGCGCACGCGGCCTGGGTGGTGGTGCCGCTGACGGCGGTGCCCTGCTCGGACTGCGCGGGAGCGGGGGCGGGGGTCTGCTTGCCGGTGTGCGCGGTGCCGGTGTCGGCGCCGGTGGTGGACGTCGTGGTGTTCACCGGGGCGCCGGACGCGGCCGCGGTGCTCTTGGGCGGGGCGGCGGGCGCGGACCCGGCGCCCTGGTCGGCCGGGGCGGTGATCGTGACCTGGCCGGGGGCGGCGCCCATCAGCGTCACGTTCCGCGTGATCTGCACGCTCTCCCGGTAGGTGCCGGGCATCACCAGCACGGTGTCCCCGTCGGCGGCCGCGTCGACCGCCTCCTGGACGGACTGGCCTGCGCGCACCACGTGGAGCCTTCCCTCGGCGTGCGCGGCGGGCGCCGCCACGACGCCGGCGCCGAGCGCCGCGGCCGCCATGACTCCCGCCAGGTATGTGCTGTGCCGTACGAGCATTGCTGTGACCTGCCTTTCTCGCCCCGGCAGAGCAACAGCGCTGCGCGAGGTCCCAGGGCCTTCTGTCGAATGGCGCCCGCCGTCTCGCCCCTCGGGGGTGGGCGGCGCGGGCGCGGTTCGAAGCTATGGGCGCCCTGGTCGGCCCGCCATTTGTGCGCGGGCATCCGGGGACGCCGGAGGGCCGCCGTGCGCGCGGTGCGCACGGCGGCCCTCGGGCGCCGGTCCTTCAGCCGGCCGCGGGCGCCGTCACGAGGCGGTGCAGACCGGGGTGCCGAGATTCGTGGCGGATCCGTTCAGGGTCATGCCCCACGAGGTGCTCGCGGACGGCGCGAGGGTGCCGTTGTAGGAGACGTTGCGCAGGGTCGTCGCGGGCGCCGACGCGTCGACGGCCGCGTTCCAGACGCTCGCGACCTGCACGCCCGAGGGAAGCGTCAGCCGGACGGCCCAGCTGCCGGTCTGCCGGGTGCCGGTGTTCTGCACCGTCACGTCGGCCTGGAAGCCACCGGACCAGGAGTTGCTGATGTGCACGGCCGCGGTGCAGCCGCCGGAGGCGGGCGGGGTCGTCGGCGGGGTGGTGGGGGGCGTCGTCGGAGGTGTCGTCGTCGGGGTGGTGGGCGGCGTGGTCGGGGGCGTGG
>NZ_JOHY01000028.1 GCF_000721495.1 Streptomyces sp. NRRL F-5123 | reverse complement strand
AACGGAAGCTTCCTTCGAGACCGTTTCACCGGCCCCTCCGGGCTTTCCCTTCGTTGTGTTCCGACTCTATCAGAAGACTTTCGGTCGGAATTACCACCCGGCTTCCGAGGACACGACTGTCCCGCTCGGGATTCCTCCCGACTCGGAACGTGGGTGTCTTCATCTGGCCTAATGGCAAGGTTCTACATTGTTCACGGCTGGACGGGCCAGCTCCTGACAACCGTTCTAATCTACCTCCCACCCCCACACGCGTCAAATCAGGGGAAGGTGGACGGCGGGGTGTCGAGGTCTTCCAGTTCGATGCCGGGGGCCGCGAGCACGACGTCGCCGGCGAGGTGGACCTCGTGCTGCTCGCCGGTGGCGAGGTCGGACACCAGGAAGTTGTCCACAGGCAGGAACCCGGTGTCGGCCGGATGTGCTGTCCTGGACACCAGGGACCAGGACTGGTCGACGTTCAGAGGTGCGAGCACGGGGGGCCGGAATGACACGAGACGGACGCGCTTGGCGGGGCCGCCCGGAGCGAGGCGGAGCAGTCTCGCGGTGGCGATCAGGAACGCGGGCGAGGCACCGGTGAACGCGTGCGCGGGAGCGTTGCCCTCCTGCGCGTGCTCGCCGGAGGGGTCGCTGCGGACCCAGGTGACGCCGTCGAGGGCGGCGGCGCGCACCTGCCACGACGCGGCGTGGAGTTCGAGGCGGACGGGTCGGCCGAGGTCGTCGACGGTCAGGTCGACGGAACCGGCGTGGCTGCCGTCCGGGCGCGTGGTCTGAGCGGTGTAGCGCCAGCCGGAGGGGCCGGTGGCGCAGTGGAAGTGCTCTTCTCCCAAGGAGGTGTGGTCATGGGTGTCGTGGAACGAGTAGCGGCCGCGGGGCATGGTGGGTTCTCTGGATCTGGCGAGGCCCCCGCCTCCAGGTGGAGGCGGGGGCCCGCGTGGTGCGGTCCGCCCGGGCGGGGCCGGGCGGCGGGGTGCCGTGGATCAGTAGCGGTAGTGGTCGGACTTGTAGGGGCCCTCGACCTTGACGCCGATGTAGGCGGCCTGCTCCGGGCGCAGGGTGGTGAGCCTGACGCCGAGGGCGTCGAGGTGGAGGCGGGCGACCTTCTCGTCGAGGTGCTTGGGGAGCACGTAGACGCCGATCGGGTATTCCTCCGGCTTGGTGAAGAGCTCGACCTGGGCCAGCGTCTGGTCGGTGAAGGAGTTCGACATCACGAAGGACGGGTGTCCGGTGGCGTTGCCGAGGTTGAGCAGGCGGCCCTCGGACAGGACGATGAGCTTCTTGCCGTCCGGGAAGGTCCAGGTGTGGACCTGCGGCTTGACCTCGTCCTTGACGATGCCGGGGATCTTCGCCAGGCCCGCCATGTCGATCTCGTTGTCGAAGTGGCCGATGTTGCCCACGATGGCCTGGTGCTTCATCCGGCCCATGTCGGAGGCCATGATGATGTCGCGGTTGCCGGTCGTGGTGATGAAGATGTCGGCGGTCTCGACCACGTCGTCGAGAGTGGCGACCTGGTAGCCGTCCATCGCGGCCTGGAGGGCGCAGATGGGGTCGATCTCGGTGATGATCACGCGGGCACCCTGGCCGCGCAGGGATTCGGCGCAGCCCTTGCCGACGTCGCCGTAGCCGCAGACGACGGCGACCTTTCCGCCGATCAGGACGTCGGTGGCGCGGTTGATGCCGTCGACGAGGGAGTGCCGGCAGCCGTACTTGTTGTCGAACTTCGACTTCGTGACGGCGTCGTTGACGTTGATCGCCGGGAAGAGCAGCGTGCCTTCCTGCTGCATCTCGTACAGGCGGTGGACGCCGGTGGTGGTCTCCTCGGTGACACCGCGGATCTCGGAGGCGAGCTGCGTCCACTTCTGCGGGCTGTCGGCGAGGGTGCGGCGCAGCAGCGCGAGGATGTAGCCGTACTCCTCGCTGTCCTGCTCGGTCGTCGCGGGGACGGCTCCGGCCTTCTCGAACTCGACGCCCTTGTGGACGAGCAGGGTGGCGTCGCCGCCGTCGTCCAGGATCATGTTGGGGCCGCCGGTGGCGGTGCCCGGCCAGGTCAGGGCCTGCTCGGTGCACCACCAGTATTCTTCGAGGGATTCGCCCTTCCAGGCGAAGACGGGGACGCCCTGCGGGTTGTCGGGGGTGCCCTCGGGGCCGACCGCGATGGCGGCGGCGGCGTGGTCCTGGGTGGAGAAGATGTTGCAGGACGCCCAGCGGACCTGCGCGCCGAGCGCGACGAGGGTCTCGATGAGGACGGCGGTCTGCACGGTCATGTGCAGGGAGCCGGTGATGCGGGCGCCGGCCAGCGGCTGCGCGGGGCCGTACTCGGCGCGCAGCGCCATGAGACCGGGCATCTCGTGCTCGGCGAGGGTGATCTCCTTGCGGCCGAAGACGGCGAGGGAGAGGTCCGCGACCTTGAAGTCGGTGGCGGTGGTGGTCATTCGGGCTGCTCCTCGGTGCGATCGAGGTGGACAGGGACACGGCGCGGCCGCAGGGCGGCTGCGTGTCGCCCAGGTGCGGGCGCACGTGTCCCCTTGCGGCAGCGCAATCCGTCGGAGGCCCTCTCTCCCTCGGCCGGTCACCGTGGGGCGACCGCCCGACCGCCATCAGCAGCGACGTCTGGCTCCCCACGAATCTACACCGGTGACCCGTGCGCCCGCAGGTGCGCGTGGTCAGCGGCCGCCCGGGGTCTGGTCGGGGTCGGGACCGGCCGCGGCGGCGGCTTCGCTGTAGATGTCGGGTTCGAGGTAGATGACGCGGGCGAAGGGTTCGGCGGCGCGGATGCGTTCCTCGGCGGCGTCGATCGCGCGGGCGACCTCGGCGGCGGTGTCGTCGTGCCGGACGGCGACCTTGGCGGCGACCAGCAGCTCCTCCGGGCCGAGGTGCAGGGTGCGCATGTGGATGACGGCGGTGACGGTGTCGCCGTCCACGGCGGCGGCGCGGATGCGGGCGAGGGATTCGGGATTGGCGCCCTCGCCGACGAGCAGGGACTTGGTCTCGGCCGCCAGGACGAGGGCGATGCAGATCAGCAGGGCGCCGATGCACAGGGTGCCGACGCCGTCCCACACGCCGCTGTCGGTGGCCAGGGACAGGCCGACGCCGAGCAGGGCGAGCACCAGGCCGATGAGGGCGCCGAAGTCCTCCAGCAGGACCACGGGCAGCTCGGGCGCCTTGGCGCGGCGGATGTACTCGACCCAGGACATCGAGCCGCGGGTGTGGTTGGACTCCTTGACGGCGGTGCGGAAGGAGGTGCCCTCGGCGACGAGGGCGAAGATCAGCACGCCGACCGGCCAGTACCAGCGGTCGATGGTGTGCGGGTGGCGGACCTTCTCATAGCCCTCGTAGAGGGCGAACATGCCGCCGACGGAGAAGAGGACGATCGAGACGAGGAAGGCGTAGACGTAGCGTTCCCGGCCGTAGCCGAATGGGTGCTCCTCGTTGGCGGCGCGTTTGGCCTTCTTGCCTCCGATGAGCAGCAGGGCCTGGTTGCCGGAGTCGGCGAGGGAGTGCACGCCCTCGGCGAGCATCGACGAGGAGCCGCTGAACGCGAAGGCCACGAACTTGGACGCGGCGATCGCGAGGTTGGCGCTCAGTGCCGCGACGATCGCCCTGGTTCCGCCTGAGGCGCTCATGTGTGCTGGGTGTCCCTTCCGTCGGCCCTGGGCGGCTGGCTCGCCGTGCCGGGCGTGTGCGGTCGGACATTCTTGCAGCCCGCCCCGCCGTCGGGTGCGTCAGGCGGCCACGGTGGCACGGAAGACCGTGCCCTCGCCGCCGAGTTCGGTGTGCTCGCCGGCGCGGATCCAGCACGATTCGCCGGGGCCGAGGAGCAGTTCCGTACCGGGGCCGGCGGCGCCGGACGGGGTGGCGTCCGGGGTGCGCAGGCGTACCTGGCCGGCGGTGCACAGCAGGATCTGCGGGGCGTCGCGGTCGAGGGTGCGCGGGCCGGAGCCGGGGGCCAGGACGTAGCGGGAGAGCCGGAATTCGTCGATGGGCGCGGCGTACAGCTCCTCCCCGTCGGGGCCGGCCTCGGGGCGCAGGACAGCGGGGTCGTCGGCTTCGAAGCGGACGATGCGCAGGAGTTCGGGTACGTCGATGTGCTTGGGGGTGAGGCCGCAGCGCAGCACGTTGTCGGAGTTGGCCATGATCTCGACGCCGAGGCCGTCGAGGTAGGCGTGCGGGACGCCCGCGCCGAGGTAGAGGGCCTCGCCGGGCTGGAGGCGGACGTGGTTGAGCAGCATGGCGGCGACGAGGCCGCGGTCGCCGGGGAAGTGGCGGGCGGCCCCGGCGTACGCAGCGTAGTCGGCGGCGTACGGGGTGCCGGGGGTGGCGGCGAGGCGGGCAGCCGCCTCGGCCGCGGCGTGCACGGTGCCGGCCATCTCGGCGGGGTCGGCGCCGAGGACGGCGGCGAGGACCTCGCGCAGCGCCCCGTCCTCGGGGTGGGCGCGCAGGATGTCGGCGTAGGGCACGAGGGCGTCGACGCCGAGCGCGTCGATGAGGGCGGCGGCCTCGGTGGGGCGGCGGAAGCCGCACAGGCCCTCGAAGGGCGACAGGGCCACGAGCATCTCGGGCTTGTGGTTGGCGTCCTTGTAGTTGCGGTGCGGGGCGTCGAGGGGGACGCCGCGGGCCTCCTCGTCGGCGAACCCGGCCCTGGCCTGCGCGAGGTCGGGGTGGACCTGCACGGACAGCGGCGCGCCGGCGGCGAGCACCTTGAGCAGGAAGGGCAGGCGCGGTCCGAAGCGCTTGACGGTGGCATCGCCGAGTTCGGCCGCGGGGTCGGCGTCGATGAGGGCGTCGAGGGCCTCGGGCCCGGCGCCGCAGTCGAGCCGGGAGGGGGCGCCGGGGTGGGCGCCCATCCACAGTTCGGCCTGCGGCTCGCCGGTCGGCTCGGTGCCGAGCAGCGCGGGGATGGCCGTGGTGGAGCCCCAGGCGTAGGGGCGGACGGTGTTGAGGAGGCGGTTCATGCCGATCATGGTCTCTCGGTCGAGGCGACGGCCAGGTAAACGGCGGCGAAATCGGTCAGGGCGAGGATGTCCGCGGCAATGTGCAGGTCGCTGCCGCCGGGGGCGGCGATCTCGCTGAGCGGCGTGTCGTGCGCGTAGGCCTGCTCGCGGGCGGCCGGGGCGGCGGAGCCGGGCTGGTCGGGCGCCTCCTGGAGCAGCACGATGCGCAGCCGCAGCCCGTCGGCGTCCTCGACGCGGTCGCGGAAGAAGTCGTCGGCGTCGGCGGTGAGGGCGTGGGTGCCGGCCTGCAGCGGGCCGTGCAGGGCGAGGGCGGCGGGCAGTTCGGCGCTGAGGGCCGGCCGCCCGGCGCGGATGCCGAGGACGGCGGCGAAGCGGCGGGCGCAGGCCGCGGCGACCCGGCCCTGGCTCCACAGCAGCGGGAGGGCGTCGGCGAGTTCGGCGGCCAGCGTCTTGGCGGGGTTGGTGTACGTGGCGACTGCCGGGCCGCAGCGGGCGGCGGTCGCGTCGAGGGTGTCGGCGAGGGCGTGGAGTTCCGCGGCGGGCGCGGTGACCAGGCCGAGCCGGTCGGTGAGGGCGAGCAGCGGGGTGAGCAGCGCCCAGAAGGCGCCGGTGTCGGCGCCCGGGTCGGTGGCGGGGCCCTGGGCGGTGTCCCCCGGGGTGGTGGCCGCGAAGGGCAGCGCGAGGCCGCGGACCTGCGCGACGGCCTCGGCGAGCGGCGCCTTGGCCGGGGTGACGGCCACCGCCGTGCAGCCGCGCCGGTAGGCCTGCTCGACCAGGTCGGTGAGGCCCTGCTCGGTGCCCTGCGGGGAGATCAGCACGAGCAGGTCGAGGGAGCCGGCCCAGCCGGGCAGCGTCCAGCGGGAGCGCTCGGGGCCGGGTCCGGTGGCGGCGAGCTGCTGCACCGGGCAGTTGGCGGACGCGAGCGCGGTGAGGAGGTCGGCGGCGGCGGCGGCGTCGGGCCCGTTGCCGGCGACCAGGACCGTACGGGGCCGCCCGTCGGGCCGCAGCTCGCCCAGCCCGGCCTCGTCGGCGAGCCGCAGCGCGGTGCGGACCCGTGCGCCGGCCGCGGCGACCCCGCGGAGCAGCCCGTGGGTGTCGGCGCGGGCGAGGCTCTCGGGGTCCTCCAGCAGCGACTCGTCGAACAAGGCGATCTCCGTGGGTCGGGTGCGGGCGGGGCCGCCGGCCGGGTGCGCCCCGGGGCGCGCGGCCGGCGGTGCGCCACGGCCGTCCGACTGCTGCGGCGGCGCCCGGGGAACGGCGAGCGGGGCGGGTCAGCCGGGGCGGCGGGCCTCGTCGACCAGCAGCACCGGGATGTCGTCCTTGACCGGGTAGGCCAGACCGCAGTCGTCGGAGGTGCACACGAGTTCCGCGGCGTCCTCGTCCTCGCGGAGCGGGGCGTGGCAGGCCGGGCAGACGAGGATGTCCAGAAGGCTGGCTTCCACGAGCGGCATGGGCGGTGTCCTCCGGGCGGTGTGCGGCCGGCGGTGACCGGCCGGGCCGTGTGCGGGCGCGGGTGCGCGGGTCGGGCGCGTCCCCGCCGCCGGGTAGCTGCCCCGGCCTGTGTCCGCCAGCCTATAGCCGCGCCCCTGGCGGGGACACAGGACGGGTCGCCGACCGCACGGCGTGGCGGGCGGCGGCGGTCGGGTCAGCCGCGGACGAGGGCGAGGACCTGGTCGCGGATGCGGGCGACGGCGGCGGGATCGGCCGCTTCGACGTTGAGGCGCAGCAGCGGCTCGGTGTTGGAGGCGCGGAGGTTGAACCACCAGTCGGCGGCGCTGACGGTGAGGCCGTCGAGGTCGTCGAAGGTGACGCCCTCCTGGCCGGTGAAGGCGGCGCGGACGGCGGCGGTGCGGCCCGCCTGGTCGGCGACGGTGCTGTTGATCTCGCCGGAGGCCGCGTAGCGGTCGTACGCGCCGACCAGGGCGGACAGCGGGCCGTCCTGTCCCCCGAGGGCCGCGAGCAGGTGGAGGGCGGCGAGCATGCCGGTGTCGGCGTTCCAGAAGTCGCGGAAGTAGTAGTGCGCGGAGTGCTCGCCGCCGAAGACGGCCCCGGTGGAGGCCATCTCCTGCTTGATGAAGGAGTGGCCCACGCGGGTGCGCACGGGGACGCCGCCCTGCTCGGTGACGACCTCGGGAACGGTCCGCGAGGTGATCAGGTTGTGGATGATCGTGGCGCCGGGGTGGCGGGCCAGCTCGCGTGCGGCGACCAGGGCGGTGACGGCGGACGGTGAGACGCCCTCGCCGCGCTCGTCGACGGCGAAGCAGCGGTCGGCGTCGCCGTCGAAGGCGAGGCCGATGTCGGCGCCGGTCGCGCGGACGCGATGCTGGAGGTCGACGAGGTTCTTCGGGTCGAGCGGGTTGGCCTCGTGGTTCGGGAAGGTGCCGTCGAGCTCGAAGTACATGGGCACGAGGTCGACGGGCAGCCCCGCGAGCACGGTCGGCACGGTGTGGCCGCCCATGCCGTTGCCCGCGTCGACGACGACCTTCAGCGGGCGCATGCCGGACAGGTCGACGAGCGAGCGCAGGCAGTCGGCGTAGTCGCCGAGCACGTCGCGGTCGGTGACGGTGCCGGGGGTGGCGGCGCCCGCCGGGACACCGGTCTCCAGCCACCGCTCGGCGAGCGCGCGGATGTCGGCGAGTCCGGTGTCCTGGCCCACGGGCGCGGCGCCGGCACGGCACATCTTGATGCCGTTGTACTGCGCCGGGTTGTGGCTCGCGGTGAACATGGCGCCGGGCAGGCCGAGCCGACCGCTGGCGAAGTACAGCTCGTCGGTGGAGCACAGCCCGATGCGGGTGACGTCGGCGCCGCGGGAGGCGGCGCCGCGTGCGAAGGCGTCGGACAGCGCGGGGGACGAGGGCCGCATGTCGTGGCCGACGACGACCGCGTCCGCGCCGGTGACGGTGGCGAAGGCGGCGCCGAAGATCTCCGCGAGCGGGGTGTCCCACTGGTCGGGTACGACTCCGCGTACGTCGTAGGCCTTGACCAGCTGCGACAAATCGGCCACTGCACACCTCTGCTGTACGGGTCACGGACGGTGCGGGTCACGCACGTCGGGCGGCGCACCCGGCGCGGGGCCCGGACGGGCCGCGACGCTGTGCCGCGGTGGCCCCACAACCTACCCCGGCGGACCTGCGGAGGGCGGGTCAGGGGGCGGCGTGCGGGTCTTTGCGGAGCAACGAGCACGGCCCGGTGCTGCACCTGGGAGGTACCCCCAGGTGCAGGGCGGAGGAGGGAGGCAACGCGTGGGGCTCCCGGGCGAAGCCCCTGGGAGAGTTGTCGACCGACGACGACGCCGGGGCGCCTCCCGCCGGAGGCAGGGGGAAGATGCCCCTACCGGGGCACGTGGCGCCGCGGAGACCCGCACGCCGCCCCGTGGAGGGTGCTGGGGGCTATTCCGGCGAGCGCAGGACCCGCAGGTGGCCGCGCCGTGCGACCTCCAGCGGGTCGATGTCGCGGGCGCCGGGCCGGGTGCGCTCCTGCGGGCGGGCGGCCTCGCGCACGGCGTTGGCGAGCGCCTCCAGGTCGTCGCCGCTGGGCCGCACCGGGCCGGTGTCGACGGCGAGCCGGACGACCTCCCAGCCGCGCGGCGCGGTCAGCCGCTCGGAGTGCTCGGAGCACAGGTCGTAGCAGTGCGGCTCGGCGTAGGTGGCGAGGGGGCCGAGGACGGCCGTGGAGTCCGCGTAGACGTACGTCAGCGTCGCGACGGCGGGGCGGCCGCAAGCGGTGCGCGAACAGCGACGTACAGGGCTCACGACGTTGGACGGTACCGCACTCTTGAGCGGGCCGCGACGACTCTCCGCAGGCTCACCCGGTCGTGTCGTGGCGGCGGCCCTCGCCGGGGCACGGGTGCCGCCGCGGCACTGGCCTGCGGCGATACGGCGGCGGCAGGTGGCGGGCGGGGAGACTGCGCGGGGGGCGTGACGGCGGCACGTGCCACCGCGGGGCTCCGGCTGGCGCGTTTCCGTCACATTCATGGCCTGATGCGGTCTGATCCCCGGCGCCCGATGACGATATGAGGGCCGTGGCCGCCCGCGGTGTCCGCGGGCCGCGACACCGGTGCGGACCGGGAGCTAGGCTCACGCTGATGGACAGTACGGTTCCGCCTCCCTCCGACCCGCGTCCGCGGCATCGCGACCGGCACGGCCGCGGCATGCGCGGGCCCATCGCACCGCCGCAGGTGCCGCTCGCGGTGTCGCGCGCCGACGCGTTCGACGACCTGGTCAGGGACGCCGCCGACCGGCTGGAGCGGCGCTGGCCGCAGCTGGCGGACGTGGAGTTCGCTGTGCAGGAGGTGCCCTGGCCGCAGGACGTCCAGGGCAGCGACGGCGAGGCGGTGCCGCTGGGGCGGCTGATCGGCGCGGACAAGGGGCGGCCGAACCGGATCGTGGTCTACCGGCGCCCGGTGGAGATCCGCGCCAAGAGCCGCGACGAGCAGGCGCTGCTGGTGCACGAGGTGGTCGTGGAGCAGGTCGCGGAGCTGCTCGGGCTGTCCCCGGAGAACGTCGACCCGAAGTACGGCGAGGACTGAGGCGCCGCCGCGCGCGACGCGGCAATGTGCCACGACTCGGCTGTGTGCCACGACGTGGCAGTACACCGGGCCGCGGCAGTGCACCGGTCCGCGCGCCCCCTTCCGGGGTGCGCAGCGGGCTACTTGCCGAGGATCTTCAGGTCCGGCGCGGCCTGCGGCACCTGGACCGTGGAGCGGTCGTCCGCCATCGGCTGGACGGTGAACATGGGCACGCCGTCCAGCGGCAGCGCCAGCTCGCGCGAGGCGTAGAGGGTGCCGCCGGAGAGCCGTTCGACGGTCACCGGGAACGAGCCCTTGCCGGGGACGGGGGCGAGGGGCTGCAGGACCGTGGTGGTGCCGGCCTTGACGACGACGGTGCGGGATACCGGCGTGCCGCCCGCGGTGCCCGGCGACGAGGTGACCTTGACCCGGGTCTCCTTGTCGGGGGCGGTCAGCGCGAGCGTGGAGGCCTTGTCGCGGTTGTCGGCGGCGGTGGCGCGGGTGTCGACGGGGGCGGTCGCGGGCAGGAAGGCCAGCTCCTGCTTGCCCGCCTTGCCGCGGGTGATGAGCAGGCCCGCGACCACCGGCACGGGGGCGTGAACCTTGCTGGAGGTGATCACCAGCGAGCCGGCGTCGCCCTTGGTGACGTCGCCGAGGTCGGCGACGGCGGTCATGCCCGCCTTGACGTGCAGCGTCTCGTGGTCGGCCGGGGAGATCATGCCCGTGCTGGTGGCCAGCTTGAGTGTGAGGTCGGCGTCGTCGGTACCGGTCGCGTAGGCGACGAGGCGGACCGAGACGGCGTCGGCGGGGATGCCGGGCATGACCAGCGTGGTGGCGGGCTCGGCGGCGGGCTGCAGCCAGTCGGCGCCCTTGCCGGCGGAGGTGGCCTGGATCGCGGCGCCGACCCGGCCGCTGCGGACGACGACGTGGACAGTGAGGTCCTGGACCTTCTGGGCGATCAGCGTGGACAGCAGCACCGGCTCGGCGCCCTTGCCGGGCACCGTGATGCCGTCGCCGGAGGACGCCTTGACCAGGCCGTCGGGACCGTACAGCTCGACGTCCACGACGGCGGGGGCGTCGTCGGGGTCGACGAGGTGGAGGAAGTCCTGGCGGTCGTCGGCGGTGCTGGCGCCGGCGAACCAGAACTCGCTGTCGGGCGTGACGCAGGAGGTGCCGAGCAGGGCGCGGCCGGGTCCCGCGTCGACGACGGTGGTCTGGCCGACGCTCCAGCCGGGGGCGAGGGGCCCGTCGGCGGTGCCGATCAGGGCGGGCGCGTCGGGCTTGTCGGTGGTGTAGGCGACCGCCCTGCCGGTCTGCTTCAGCGCCGGGGACAGCGGTGCGGGCTTCGTCGCGGTGGTGAGCAGCTGGGCGCTCCCCGGGGTGCCGGCGGTGGTGCCGGCGGGCTGGTCGGACAGCGACGCCGCCTGCGGGGTGAAGGACGCGTAGGTGGTGTCGGCGAACTCCGACGGGGAGGGCGACGGGCACACCGTCGTGGTGCGCTGCACCGGCAGCCGGGTCGAGGCGCCCGCGGGGGCGGCCGCCGGGTCGTCGCCGCCGTTCAGCGAGGCGGCGCCGACGAGGACGGCGAGGACGAGGACGGCGCCGCCCAGGGAGAGGGTGCTGCGGTTCACTGCTGGTCGCTCCCGTCGCGGCGGTGATCGCCTTCTGCGTAGTACGTCCCGTCGTCGTGGTAGCCCGCCGGGTCGGCGCCGTAGCCGGGCTGCTGCCCGCCGTAGGGCGCCTGCTCGCCGTAGCCGCCGTCCGGCTGCTGCCCGTAGGCGTCGTAGCCGGGCTGCTGGGCGCCCTGCTGGGGGTAGCCGTACGGGTCGGCGCCGTAGCCGCCCTGCTGCTCGTAGCCGGCGCCCTGTCCCGCGGGGTAGGGCTGCTGCTCCCACTGCTGCCCGCCGGGGTAGCCGGGGTAGTACGGGTCGGCCTCGGTCGCGGCGCCGGGGGCGGGGACGGCGTACGGGTCGTACCCGGCCTCGGAGGGCTCGTAGCCGCCCTCGGCCCCCTCGTAGCCCTGGGCCGGCTCGTACGGGCCCTGGGCGGGGTCGTACGGCTCCTGCGTCCCGTCGTCGCCCGCGTTCGGGTCGGCGCCCTCCTGGGCGGCCGCGAGCGCGGCGGCCTCCGCCTCGGCGGCGGCCTGCAGGCGGCGGGCGCGGCGGCCGCCCTCGCCGCCCTGTGCGGGGATCTCCGCGGCGGCAGCCGCCGCCTCGGCCTCCGGCAGGTCGTCGTCGACCTCGCGGCGCCTTCCGGGAAGCGCGAGCACGAGCACGACGAGCAGCAGGAAGGCCTGGACGCCCAGCCAGCCGATGTGGGTGACCGGCTCCTTGAACGTGACGTCGAGGCGGCCGCCGGACGCGGGCAGTTCGAAGCCCTGCGCCCATCCGTCGACGGTGGTCGGCGTGAGGGAAGCGCCGTCCAGGGTGGCCCGCCAGCCGGACGACGCGGAGTCGGCCAGCCGCAGCACGCGTCCTTCCGGGCCCGCGGGCACCTTGGTGTGCGCCTCGACCAGGCCGGAGGGGACGGAGACCGGGGCGGCGCCCTTGGCGGTGATGGTCACGCGGGACACGGCGGTGTCGACGCGCCACAGTTCGCTGCCGTCGGCCTGGCTGACACGGGAGAGGCCCGGCGTGCCGTCGAGGACGCGGCCCACCTCGCGCGGGGTCTCCTTCTGCGCCAGGACGTACCGCACGGCGTACTTGGCGAGCCTGCTGCCCTGGTCGGCGCCGGAGCCGGCGACGAGGTTGGCGACGAGCGAGTCGAGGTCACGGTCGCGCGGGGCCTGGGCGGCGATCTCGGCGTCGCCGATGTGCACGCCGGAGCCGCGCACCAGCGCGTACGAGATGTGGCCGGGCGTTCCGGTGAGCACGAGGGTGCGGGCGTGGTCGCTGGTGGTGGACTCCTCGGCGACGAACGCGGGCACCTGCTGCGGGTCGCGGCGGGCCAGCGGTCCGTCGGCGCCGTGCGCGACCCACGTGCCGGCGGCCAGCAGCGGCGCGGCCACCGCGGCCAGCACGACGAGGCCCGCGACAGGCTGCCGCCAGCCGAAGCCGCTCGCGGCGATGCGCTCGTTGGCGCCCTCCGCGCCGACCACCGCGGCGGACAGCAGCGCGAGGCCGTAGACCAGCGTGGCGGGACCTGCCCAGCTGTGGCCGTTCTCGACGACGGCGAAGAGCAGACCGGTCACGGCGGCGGCCCACGCGGCGTGCACCGCGGTGCGGCGGCTGTCGCGCAGCAGCGCGGCGAGGGCGGCCAGCACGATGCCGACCAGCAGCAGGCCACCGGTCGCCTTGGGCCCGCCGGGGCCGAGCAGCGCCAGGTCGAGGCCGGAGACGCTCTTGGTGCCGTAGGGCAGCCCGGCCTCGTCGAGCATCCGCCCGGGGTGCGCGAGCAGCGTCAGCGACCAGGGCGCGAGCAGCACCATCGGGGTGACCAGCAGCGCGGCCGAGCGCAGGACGTGCGGGACGAGCAGCGCGCCGCGGCCCGTCGCCAGCCGCCACGCGAGGACGGCGGCGGCGAGAACCAGCGCGATGGGCCACGTGATCGGGGTGAAGGCCGTGGTGAAGGTGAGCATCAGGGCGAGCGCCCAGGTGGCCCGCCAGCTCGGCCGGGCCCCGCGGTCCAGGGCGGCGGCGCCGAGCTGCAGCCCGGCCGAGGCCACGGCGGCGCGCGCCATCAGCGGTAGCAGGATGGCCAGCACCGCGGTGCCGAGCCGGCCGGTGGCGAGCGCGCCGGTGGCGGCGGGCAGGAACGCGTACGCGACCGAGGCCCAGGCCCGGACCAGCCGGGATTCGGCCAGCGGGCGGGAGGCGAAGTAGGCGGCCACTCCGGCGAGCGGCACGGAGGCGACCAGCAGCAGCGTCAGCGTCAGGCTCGTGGAGCCGAACAGCACGGTCGAGAAGAGCCCGAGGACGGCGAGGTACGGCGGCGCGGACTCGGTGCCGCCGGTGCCGAGGGCGTGCCACGAACCGGCGTAGCTGCGCCACAGGTCGGATGCGCCGGAACCGGCGGGCAGCAGGGCGCCGCCGTAGAGGGTGCCGCCGCCGAGCAGAGAGCGGCAGGCGGCGAGGGAGACGACGAGCAGCACCACGAAGAGCATCGGCCCGGGTTTGCGGGCGATGCGCTTGAGGCGCGCGAACTGCTCGACCTCCAGGAAGTCGCCGTCCTCGTCGCCCGGCCCCGACTCGATGCCGCCGCCGTGCCGGCCGGCGGCCGCGGCGGAGGCGTCGGCCCGGCCGGCGATGTTGCTGACGACCTGGTCGACGGTGGCGCGCACGGTCGCGCCGGGCGGCGGGAAGAGCGGGCGCAGCTCGGCGGGTTCGACGGTGCCGCCGCCGCGCCTGCTGCGGGCGCCGAGCAGCCGTCCGGGGCGCAGCAGGACGCCGAGCAGGCCGACGATCTCGTCGACGGCCTGGCCGGGCACCTTGCCGACGAGGTAGGCGAGGGTGCGCAGCAGGGTGCCGACGACGATGCGCAGCGCCACGTAGGGCAGCAGCGGGCCGCGGGTGTTGGCCAGCAGGGTGTAGACGGCACCGGCCTTGTCGACACGGTGCGGGTTGACGGCCGAGCGCCCGGCGCAGTCGACCGGGCGGCGCTCGCGGGAGGCGGCCTCGGCGTGCCACAGCACGGCGTCGGGTGCGATGTAGACGCTGTGCCCGGCGGACTGGGCGCGCCAGCAGAAGTCGACGTCGTCGCGCATCAGGGGCAGCCGGCGGTCGAAGCCGCCCAGCGCCTCCCACACGTCGCGGCGCACCAGCATGCCCGCGGAGGACACCGAGAGCACCTGGCGGACCTGGTCGTGCTGGCCCTGGTCCTGCTCGCGGCGCTCCAGGGCCGTCCAGCGGCGGCCGCTGCGGGCGATGCTGACACCGACTTCGAGCAGTTGCCTGCGGTCGTACCAGCTGCGCAGCTTGGGGCCGACGACGGCGGCCGACGGGGTGCTGTCGGCGATCCGCAGCAGGGCGGACAGCGCGCCGGGGTCGGGCTCGCAGTCGTCGTGCAGCAGCCACAGCCACTGCACGGGCTCGCCGTGCCGCGGCTGCTCGGCCGCGCCGCCGTCGCCGAACGGGTCGTCGGCGTGGCCGGTGTAGGGGTCGTCGTTCCACTGCCGGCCGACGGGGTCCCAGCCGCTGCCGCGCGGGGCGAGGTAGGGCAGGTCGTCGGCGGTGAGCGGGACGGCGGTGCGGACGCACTCGTCGACGGCCGCGCCGAAGGAGGTGCGCCGGGCGAGGTGCAGGACGCGCTGGTCGCCGAGGGATTCGGCGAGCAGCCGGGCGGAGTCGTCGGCGCTGCCGGTGTCGGCAGCGACGACGTCCTGGACGGGACGGTCCTGGGCGAGCAGACCTGCGAGGGCCTTGGGCAGCCAGCGAGCCCCGTCGTGTGCGACCAGCACGGCGGTGACGACATGGCGCGGGAACTCAGGGGTGCCGGCCGGATGGACGGCCGGTGCTGGGCTGTTCACGGACATCGAGGTTTCGGCCCCGGTTCGCTGGACTGCGGTGGACGCCGGTGCCCGCGATGGCGGGGGTGGCGTCTCGGACGGCCCCCCACACTAACGGCTCACGCGGGCGCCACCGCCTGACGGGAGCCCGGTGTGAGAACAACGGCAGCCCGCCCGGCACGCGTGAGCGGGTGCCGGACGGGCTGCTGAGGGGGTGGTCCCGGCCGCCGGCCGGGGACGGCCCGCGGGCGTCCGGCCGCTGGTCAGGGGGCCGGGACGGGTGCGCGGGCGGGTGCGGGAGCCGTCAGACGACGCCCTTCTTCAGACGGCGGCGCTCGCGCTCGGACAAGCCGCCCCAGATGCCGAAGCGCTCGTCGTTGGCGAGGGCGTATTCAAGGCAGTCGGAACGGACTTCACACGCGAGGCAGACCTTCTTCGCCTCACGTGTGGAACCGCCCTTTTCGGGGAAGAACGACTCCGGGTCGGTCTGCGCACACAGGGCGCGCTCCTGCCAGCCGAGTTCCTCGTCGGCCTCCTCGGCCAGCAGCAACTGGAACTGCTCGGTCATGCGCGCCCCTCGTCTGTCGTGCTTCCCCGTGGTGTGGGCCGTCCGCGCGTGCGGCTGAACGACACGAGTGAAATTACAAGTGCGGCGATCCGGGCGAGTCAAGCCGAGATCTGCTATTGAGCCCGTTATTCACTCCGCTGAACCAAGGCGTGACGGTAAGTGCTGTAATCAGATCAAAAGCCCGGAACCGTCAACCGTCGTCCGGTCGCCCAACCACCACACCCCGTCAGACGCTGCGGCTGGGCGCCGCGTTCCGCCCGTACGGATGAAGGGGTGCGGATCACATTTCGATCACAGGAACACCCGCCCGAGGAGACCGTTCGACCGCGTGCGCGACGGCGTCACGACGGGCGGGCGAATTCCCCCGGGGCCGGTCCGTCCGACAATCGGAATGCCATGGGCGTACGGGGCCACGGTTGTCGCTCCACCTATCCGCGCACCCCCACGCACAAACCTTTCGGCAACACAGGGTGCCTGATCAGGTGAAAGAAGAGCGACAAACCGGACATTCATTTGACAGCGGGTCCCCCCGACAGGTCTCCTTGACGCATGCTTGCCGAGCCCCACGTGACGACCCGGACCCGCCGCCGCGCGTCCTGCCGTGTCGCGCTCGCGCAGAACTGCTGTTGTCCCTGCCGCTGTCGCTGAGCCCCCGCCCGGGGCCGCGCCGCCCGCACCCGCGGCTCAGGCGCCCCGCCCACGCCACTCGCGCACACCTCCAGGGACACCCGTCACATGTATGCCGCGCACCCCGCTCCTCTCCCGTCCGAGCGCCCTGCCCGCACCGCGCTCCCCGCACCCTCCGGTGCCGTTGACGCCGACGGTGCGTACGGCCCCGCGGTGTCCGACGTCGCCATCGCGGGCGACCCGCTCGCCCTGCCGCACCTGCTGCCGCCCGTGCCGGAGCACCCCGCCACGGTGGCCGAGTTCGCCGGGCTCGCCCGCGCCGTCGCCGCCGACCGCGCGCAGTGGGAGCCGCTGGTCCGCTACGACGCCACCACCCGCTGGTACGCCCGGCTGCGCACAGGCCCCGGCTACGAGGTGTGGCTGCTCAGCTGGCTCCCCGGCCAGGGCAGCGGCCGGCACGACCACGGCCCGTCCTCCGGCGTACTGACCGTGCTCGCCGGCAGCCTGCGCGAACGCGCGCGCGGCACGGCCGGCGAGACGGTCCGGGTGCTCGGCGCGGGCGCGCAGCGCGCCTTCGCGCCCGGCTACGTGCACGAGGTCGTCAACGACAGCCTGGAGCCCGCGGTCAGCCTGCACGTCTACTTCCCCGGCCTGACCGAGATGACCCCGCAGCGCTGCAACTCCCCGGCGGCGGCCGCCGTACCGCAGCCCGCCCGCTGAGCCGCGCACCCGGACAGGACGTCACCCGCGACGGTGAGCGCACCGGTGCCCGTCCGGCCGCCGGGCGCGGGCTGCAAGACTGGGGCCCATGCGAATCGTGGTTCTGGCCGGAGGAATCGGCGGGGCGCGCTTTCTGCGCGGTCTGCTGGCAGCGGCGCCGGAGGCGGAGATCACCGTCGTCGGCAACACCGGAGACGACATCCATCTGTTCGGCCTGAAGGTCTGTCCCGACCTCGACACCGTGATGTACACCCTCGGCGGCGGCATCCACGAGGAGCAGGGCTGGGGCCGGGCCGACGAGACCTTCACCGTCAAGGAGGAGCTGGCCGCCTACGGGGTCGGCCCGGAGTGGTTCGGTCTGGGCGACCGGGATTTCGCCACGCACATCGTGCGCACCCAGATGCTCTCCGCCGGCTACCCGCTCAGCGCCGTGACCGAGGCGCTGTGCGCCCGCTGGAAGCCGGGCGTGCGGCTCATCCCCATGTCCGACGACCGGGTCGAGACCCACGTCCTGGTCGAGACCGACGGCGAGCGCCGGGCCGTCCACTTCCAGGAGTACTGGGTACGGATGCGCGCCGCCGTCCCTGCGCACGCCGTCGTGCCGGTCGGCGCGGACGCCGCCAAGCCCGCGCCCGGCGTACTGGAGGCCATCGCCGACTCCGACGTCATCGTCTTCCCGCCGTCCAACCCGGTGGTGAGCATCGGCACGATCCTGGCCGTGCCCGGCATCCGGGAGGCCGTCGCGGAGGCCGGGGTGCCCGTCGTGGGCCTGTCCCCGATCGTCGGGGACGCGCCCGTGCGGGGCATGGCCGACAAGGTGCTGGCCGCGGTCGGCGTGGAGTCCACCGCCGCCGCGGTGGCCGCGCACTACGGTTCGGGCCTGCTCGACGGCTGGCTCGTCGACACCGTCGACGCCGGGGCCGTCGCCGAGGTCGAGGCGGCCGGCATCCGCTGCCGCGCCGTACCGCTCATGATGAGCAGCCTGGAAGCGACCACGCAGATGGCCCGCGAGGCCCTCGCGCTCGCCGCGGAGGTGCGGGCATGAGCGCCCCGCGGATCGAGGTCTTCGCCCTGGACGGCATCGGCGAGGTCAGGGCGGGCGCGGACATCGCCAAGCTCGTCGCCGCCACCGGCGTGCAGCTCGTGGACGGCGACATCGTGCTCGTCACGTCCAAGATCGTCAGCAAGGCGGAGGGGCGGCTGATCGCCGCGGAGGACCGCGAGGCGGCCATCGACGCGGAGATGGTGCGGCTCGTCGCCCGCCGCGGCAGCACGCGCATCGTGGAGAGCCGGCACGGCTTCGTCATGGCCGCGGCCGGGGTCGACGCGTCCAACACCGCGCCGGGCACCGTGCTGCTGCTGCCGGAGGACCCCGACGCCTCCGCCCGCCGCATCCGCGCCGGACTGCGCGCGGAGCTGGGCGTGAACGTCGGCGTCGTCGTGACCGACACCTTCGGCCGGCCCTGGCGGCAGGGCCTCACCGACGTCGCGATCGGCGCGGCGGGCGTCGCCGTCCTCGACGACCTGCGGGGCGCGCAGGACACGTACGGCAACCCACTCGCCGTGACCGTCACCGCGACCGCCGACGAACTCGCCGCCGCCGGCGACCTCGTGAAGGGCAAGGCGAGCGGCCGCCCGGTCGCCGTCGTCCGCGGGCTGGGCAGCGCGGTCCTCGCCGCCGCGCCGGACGACGCGGAGCCCGGCACGGACCCCGGGGCCCGCCCGCTGGTACGGGACGCCGCCAGCGACATGTTCCGGCTCGGCACCTCCGAGGCCGTACGCGAGGCGGTGTCGCTGCGGCGCACCGTGCGGGACTTCACCGACGAGCCCGTCGACCCCGCCGCCGTCCGCCGCGCCGTCGCCCTCGCCGTCACCGCGCCCGCCCCGCACCACACCACGCCCTGGCGCTTCGTCCTGCTGGAGACCCCGCAGGTGCGGACGCGGCTGCTCGACGCGATGCGCGCCGCCTGGGAGGCGGACCTGCGGCGCGACGGCTTCTCCGAGTCGAGCATCACCAGGCGGCTGCGCCGCGGCGACGTCCTGCGCCGGGCGCCCTACCTGGCCGTCCCCTGCCTCGTCGCCGACGGCGCCCACCCTTACCCCGACGCCCGGCGGGCCACCGCAGAACGCGAGATGTTCGTGGTCGCCACGGGCGCGGGCGTGCAGAACTTCCTGGTCGCCCTCGCGGGCGAACAGCTCGGGTCCGCTTGGGTGTCGTCCACGATGTTCTGCCGCGACGCGGTCCGCGAGGTGCTCGGGCTCCCGCCCGAGTGGGACCCGATGGGCGCGGTCGCGATCGGCCGCCCGGCGTCACTTCCTGCGCCGCGCCCGGCGCGGGGGGCGGAGGCGTTCATCGCCGTGCGGTGAGCTCGCCGCACGGCTCGGGGGGTGAGCTTGCGCGGCCGCGAGGTGGGCGTTGGGGGCCGCGTCCGCGGCGCAGGGCGCCCCGCCAGGGGCGCGTGGGGGTACCTCCCACGCGCCCCTGAAAACGCTCGCCCAGCGGCGCAGCCGCACCTTTGTGCCACTCGCCCGGCGTGGCAGAAGGAGCGGGGCCGGCAGGCATCAGGAGTGGCGGGTCGGCGGGTTCGGGGACAGGCGCGGGGCGTGGCGGGGCGGGGACGGGGAGGCCAGGAGGATGAGGCGGGCGGCACGGTGCCGCTGGCCCGCGTACGGCTCGAGAAGCGAGAGCATCGTCGCGTCGTCCGACCGCCGCGCTCCGGTGAGGGCGTACCCGATGTGATGCGGCAGGTGCAGGTCGCCGACGGTCACCGCGTCCGCCGCGCCGTGGCTGCGCTGCAAGGTCTCCGCCGCCGTCCAGGGCCCGATGCCGGGCACCGTCTGCAGGCGGGTGCCCGCCTCCTGCGCGGGCAGCGCGGCGAGCGCGTCGAGGCGGGCGCCGAGGCGTACGGCGCGCATGACGGTGGAGGCCCGCTTGTCGTCGACCCCGGCGCAGTGCCAGTCCCAGGACGGCACCCGCGCCCAGCCGCGCGCGTCCGGCATGACCCGCATGCGGTCGCCCGCGGGCCCCGGAGCGGGTTCGCCGTGCCGGTGGAGCAGCAGGCGCCAGGCGCGGTAGGCCTCGTCCGTCGTGACCTTCTGCTCCAGGACGGAGGGGATGAGCGACTCCAGGACGAGCCCGGTCCTGGTCAGCCGCAGACCAGGGTTCCGGCGGTGGGCGGCGTGCACGACGCGGTGCCGCGGGGTGAACGCCGAGGGGTCGTCGAGTCCGCCGAGCAGCGCGGGCAGCGCGTCCAGCAGCCAGGCCGCGCCGGGCCCCCACGCCTCCGCCTCCAGCAGGGCGGCGCTGCCGCGCAGCCGCAGGGTGCCGGGGCCCGCGGGCGTACGGCTGGCCCGCCACACCGTGCCGTCGCGGTCGATACGGAACGCCGGGTCGGCCGGGCCGCGGCGCAGCGGCATGAGCGTGCGGCGGACGTCGAGCGGGCCCTCCGGCGCCCATGTGCGGCGCAGCCCCGTTTCCTGCCGGGACGCGGGCACGGCGCCGCCGGGACGCGGGCGGGGGAAGGGCGAGGGCACCCGCCGAGGGTAACCGGCCGGGGCGCGGCGTACGGCCGGTAGCCTGGCCGGCGTGACGTCACCCACTCCGGACACCCCCGCCGGCCTGCTCACCGCCGCACTCCGTACGGACCCCGCGCGGCCCTTCCTCACCTTCTACGACGACGCGACCGGCGAGCGCGTCGAGCTGTCGGTCGCGACGTTCGCGAACTGGGTGGCCAAGACCGCGAACCTGATCCAGGACGATCTGGGCGCGCAGCCCGGCGACCGGCTCGCGCTGCTGCTGCCCGCGCACTGGCAGACGGCGGCGTGGGTGCTCGCGGGCTTCTCCACCGGGGTCGTCGTCGCGCCGGGCGCGGACCCCGCGGGCGCGGACCTGGTCGTCACCGGACCCGACACGCTCGACCAGGCGCGGGCCTGCGGCGGCGAGCGGGTGGCCCTCGCGCTGCGCCCGCTCGGAGGCCGCTTCCCGCAGCCGCCGGCCGGCTTCCTCGACTACGCGGCGGAGGTGCCGGGGCAGGGGGACCGCTTCGTGCCGTACGCGCCGGTGGGCGCGGATGCGGAGGCCCTCGAACTGCCCGGCGAGGGCACGCTCACCGCCGGTGAGGTGGTGGAGCGCTCCCTCGCGTACGGGCTCGCGCCCGGGGCCCGGGTCCTCTCCCGCCTGCCCTTCACCTCCTGGGAGGGCCTCGCCGCGGGCCTCCTCGCGCCCCTCGCCGCGGGCGGCTCCGCCGTCCTCTGCCGCCACGCCGCCGCGCTCACCCCGGACGCCCTCGCCGCCCGCGAGGCGAGCGAACGTACGACCCTCACGCTCTGACGAGGGCGCCCCTGACGATGGGCGGTCGGCTTCCCGCCGCGGGGCTGCCCGCACCCACCGCCCGTACGACAAGGACGTCGGCTGACGGCCACCTGTGGGGTGTCTCGCCGTCGGGGGGCGAACCGCAGCCTCTCCAACATCACCCCACCGGCAGGCAGCCGACGACGAGACGTCGGGAGGGGGCCACTCCGGGGGTGCCCCCGCAGGGATGCGCTTCCCAGCCCCTTGGCCATTTCGGGTGACGGTGAACGCGCATTCCGAGGAGGTACTCCCGGAGTGGCACCCGACCCACCCACCGGGCAAGGACCCGATCCCCCGCCGGGTACACCAGGGGCGCGAGGCTGCATCCGGTGTGCGGCCGGCGCCGCGGGGACGCGAGCAGCCCCCGCCGACGGCAGGGTCGCGCAGCACACCGCACCGCCCGCCCCCGAGCAGTTGTGAGTGCAACCAATTCCCGGATTCGACCGTCTGAACGAGTAGCGCGCGTGGATGCGGGCCCGGCATGCCGGTTGTGCGAGGGATGGGCGGGGACGTGACATCGTCAGCAGAGCCTCCGGAGGGAGACGCGGAGGACGCGGCGGAGGCGAAAGCGGAAGCCCGACCCACTGAGGCAGCCCCCGCGGACACCCCCGAAGCCCCGGCCGAAGCCCCGCCCGCGAAGCCGGAGAGCCCGGCGCACGCCGAAGCACCGGCGCACGCCGAGGTCCTGGCGAGCGCGGGCGGTCCCGAGGAGATACCCGCGGGCGCCGAACGCGCCGCGAAGCCCCGGGGGCGTTACCGCTGGCTCAAGGTCGTCGGCGCGGTCACCGCCTTCTTCGTCCTGCTCGGCGCCGCAGGCCTGTGGTATCTGTACCAGCAGCTCAACGGCAACATCACCACCGACCACGTCACCGAGAACGAGCTCCAGGCGCACGCGTCGGAGCGCCCCTCCCAGGGGCCGACGTCCGCCGAGAACATCCTGCTCATCGGTTCGGACAACCGCGGTGACGGCAACGGCAAGTACGGCGAGGACAGCGGCACGCAGCGCTCCGACACGGTCATCCTGCTGCACATCGCGGCGGACCGGCACAGCGCCACCGCGATGAGCATCCCGCGCGACCTGATGGCGCAGGTCCCGGCGTGCACGAAGCCGAAGGGCGGGGAGACCGAGCCGAAGTTCGAGCAGTTCAACTGGGCCTACCAGTTCGGCGGCGCCGCCTGCACCATCCGCACGGTCGAGGACATGACGGGCATCCGCATCGACCACCACCTGATCGTGGACTTCTCGGGCTTCAAGAAGATCGTGAACGCCATCCACGGCGTCGACGTGTGCCTGCCCGAGCCGGTGCACGACAAGCAGGCGCATCTGGACCTGCCCGCCGGGCGGCAGACCCTCAACGGCGAGCAGGCGCTCGGCTACGTACGCGCCCGGCACGGCCTGGGCGACGGCAGCGACACCGAGCGCATGGACCGCCAGCAGGGCTTCCTGGGCTCGCTGTTCTCGAAGGTGACGAGCAACGGCGTGCTGCTGAACCCCACGAAGGTCTACCCCGTGCTGAACGCGGCGACCTCCTCGCTGACCGCGGACCCGGGGCTGGACTCGCTCCCCGAGCTGTACGACCTGGCGCGCGAGGTGCAGGGGATACCGGCCGACAAGCTGAAATTCCTGACGCTGCCGAGGGAGCAGTACGTCCTCGACCGCAACCGCGACCAGCTCCAGCAGCCCGCCGCCAACGAGCTGTTCGCGACGCTGCGCGACGACCTCCCGGTGACGGTGACCGCGGACGGCCACGCGGAAAGCGGCTCCGCGAAGGACTCCCCGACCACGCCCGGCTCGCCCTCTGCCACTCCCACCGGCACCGCCACCACCGCGCCCACCTACCGCGGTACGACCGCGGCCGCCGACATCTGCGGCAAAACCACGAAGTGAGGCGATGAACTAAGGTGAGCGCTCAGCCGGCCGTGGAGGGAGGACCCGACGACCGTGAGCACCGAGGAGTCCGGGTACGTCGACCCGGCTGACCAGTGGGTGCTGGACCCGGAGACGGGGACGTACCAGCTACGGCTCGACGTACCGCAGCAGCCGTACCAGCCGCCGGAGCAGCAGGGGTTCGCGCCCGGCGGCGACACCTACGGGGGCGGCGGCCACGACGGCTACGGCTACGGCTACGGCGGGCAGCCGGTGGCCGCGGGGTACGGCGGCATGGCCGAGCCCCCCGCGCAGGACGCCTACCGTTCCCCCGAGCCGCCCGGCTACACCCCGTACGAGGTACCCGACGGGCCCGCGGCGTACGACGGCTACAGCGGCTACGACACCCCCGACGCCCCACCGGCGTACGGGGATTACCAGGCCCCCGGCGCCCCGGACGCCCCCGACGCGTACGACACCGGCACGCAGCCCCCCGCACCGGAGCGGACCGCGCCCACACCCGCACCGGCACCCGGCGGCAGGCGGGCGGCACGGGAGGCGCAGCGGCGCAGGCCCGCCGGACTGCCGCTCAAGGGCCGGCCCATGGTGTGGGGCGCGGCCGCGGCGGGCGCCGTGCTGCTGGTCGGCGGCATCGTCGGCGTCGCCACGCTCGGCGGCGGGGGCGGCGGCGCCATGCACACCGTCGACGTCGGCTCGGCCGGCAGCAAGGCCCCGACGCACACCGGTGCGATGAACGTCCTGCTGCTGAGCGCGCACCCCGCGGCGGGCTCCGCGGACTCCGCCGTGCTCGTGCACCTCGCGGCGGACCGCGGCAGCGCGACGGCGCTGGCGATCCCGTCCACCCTGCGCACGGACATCCCGGACTGCTCCGGCTCCGGCGGCACGGGCACGGTCGGCGGCGCCAAGGGCCAGCCGTTCTCGGCGGCCCTCGGCGGCGGGCGGGACGCGGGCTGCGCGCTGCTGACCGTACGGCAGCTCACCAAGCTCGCGGTCGACCACGTCGTGATGGTCGACTACACGGCGGCCAAGGGCGTGAAGGGTGTGGCCGCCGGCGACACCTGCGTCGACCGAACGGTCACGGTGCCGCGCACGCTGACCGCGCTCGCGAACCGCAAGCCCGGCGCCCTCACCGCGGACACCCCGATCGGCACCCCGGAGACGCTCAGCAACGTGGCCGCGGCGCTCGGCGCGATCGACCCGAAGAACACCACGTTCCTCACGCTGCCGGTCGTG
Organism: Streptomyces sp. NRRL F-5123; assembly: GCF_000721495.1. Lineage (GTDB taxonomy): Bacteria > Actinomycetota > Actinomycetes > Streptomycetales > Streptomycetaceae > Actinacidiphila. Next base: position 56,609 of record NZ_JOHY01000028.1, on the reverse strand, counting down.
AACGGCACGCCGGACCCGGACAGGGCACCGCAGGTCTACGCGCTGCTGGCCAACGACGTCTCGCTGACGGCGGCGCCGAAGCCGGCGGCGCCGGACCCGAAGCTGGTGGGGCCGAAGGCGGTGCCGCACGAGACCCGGGTGATCATCTACAACGGCACGGGCGTCTTCGGCGCGTCCCAGGACGTGCTGGCCTGGCTGCAGACCACCCAGGGCGTGGACCGCTCCACCAACGGCGGTGACGCGCACTCCAAGGCGGCGAGGACGACGCTGCAGTACGCCCCCAACCAGGCGGACCAGGCGCGGTCGCTCGCCGCGATGATGGGTCTGCCGGCCTCGGCCCTCGTCGAGGGGACGAAGGACGCGGCGCCGAAGGCCAACATGACGCTCACGCTCGGCGCCGACTACAGCGCGCCCGGCGTCCCGGTCGGCCCACCGACCTCGGCGCCCAAGGGCGTGACCACGACCCCGGGGACCTCCGCGCGCTGCTGAACGCGCCGGTCGCCGGGCGGCCGCGTCCTGGCGGGCACCGCAAGAGGTAGGCCTCGGACGCGAGTTCGGACATCCGGGTAAAGTCTGATGAAAAGCTCCCGAAAAGCCCTACCAATTGCGGCTACATTGCGGGCATTTGCCCGTTTCTTCGGGTAACGGATCTTCCCGTACACCCTGTTCGCGTCACCACAGGCGGCTACTGTAAGCGACTTGGCGGTTACCGGATGGAGGGCCCGAGCGACCGTGGACACGCAAGACCTGGGTGAGATCGATCCGGCGGACCACTGGCGGGCCGACCCGTCAGCGGGCCCCTACCGGCGGCGCCCCGCCGCCCCTGTGCCGGGCAGGCCGCGGGCCCGAGGCCTGCCGCGGCAGACCGGCCGGGCCGCGGGCGTCCCCGCGCGGCCCGCGGCGCCACCGGACCGGCTGCCGGGCCCGCGCGACCGCGGCCCGGCGGCGGCACCGCCCCGGCGCGGCGGACCGCGGCGGGGCAGGGGCGCGGCCGGCCGGGCCCGGTCCGGGCGGCTGTCGCGGCGCAGGAAGGCCCTCCTGTGGGTCGCCGCCTCGATGGGGCTGGTCCTGGTGATCGTCGGCGTCGGCGGCTACCTGGTCTACGAGCACTTCAACGCCAATCTGACCACCGTCGACGTCGGGGACGCGGGCAGCAAGGACGTACTCGGTGACGGCCCGCTCAACCTGCTGGTCATCGGCACCGACAGCCGCCAGGGCCTCGGCGGCAGGTACGGCGACCCGGACGACACCGGGCACGCGGACACCACGATCCTCTTCCACGTCTCGGCGGACCGCAGCAACGCGACGGCCATGAGCATCCCGCGCGACATCGTCACGTCCATCCCCGACTGCCCGACGCGGCAGCCGGACGGCACGGTCCGGACGATCCCCGGCGTCCCCGCGGGGCTGACCACGCCGAAGTTCAACGAGAGCCTGGGCGTCGCCGGCCGGGACCCGGGCTGCACGATGCGGGCCGTACGGCAGCTCACCGGCATCGCCGTCGACCACTTCATGATGGTGGACTTCGAGGCGGTCAAAACGCTGTCGACCGCGGTCGGCGGGGTGGACGTGTGCCTGGCCCGGCCGCTGGTGGACCCCAAGTCGCATCTGGACCTGACAGCGGGCAGGCACCGTATCGAGGGCGAGCAGGCGCTCCAGTTCGTCCGGACGCGGCACGCGCTGCGCAACCAGAGCGACCTGGACCGCATCAAGCTGCAGCAGCGCTTCCTGGCGGCCATGATCCGCAAGATCAAGTCCGGCGGCAGCCTGACCGACCCGCGCAAGCTCTTCACCCTCGCGGACGCCGCGACCAAGGCGCTCACCGTGGACAGGGCGATCGGCAGCGTCTCCCGGCTGACCAGCCTGGCCAGGGGGCTGTCCGGGCTGGACGCCAAGCACATCACATTCGTCACGCTGCCGGTCGTCGACAACCCCAACGAGCGCGTGCACGCCACCGTCGTCGTCGACCGCCCGCGCGCGCAGCGGCTGCTCACCCTCGTCAAGGACGACGTCTCGCTGAGCGGCCACAAGAAGAAGAGGCACCGGACCGACCCGAAGCTCGTGGGCCCCAAGGCCCCGGCGTCCGACGTCCGGGTGCGGGTCTACAACGGCAGCGGCATCCTCGGCGCCGCCCGCGGCACGGTTGACTGGCTGCGCGGCACCCAGGGCGTCGGCGGCCCCGCGAACGGCGGCAACGCCCCCGCCCCCGCCGCCCGCACCACGCTCGTCTACTCCCCCGAGCAGGCCGACCAGGCCCGTACGCTCGCGGCGCTGCTCGGGCTGCCCGGCTCGGCGCTGCGGCCCTCGCCGGGGACGTCCGCGGGCACGGACATGTCGCTCACCCTGGGCGCGGACTTCACCAGGGCCGGCGTGCCCGTCCCCGATCCGGACGCCGACGACCCGGACGACGACGCAGCCATGGACAGGACGCAGGCGGACGACGCGGCCTGCGTGAAATAGCTGCGCTCGGCCGGTGCAGCCCCTCTGCGGGACGGGTGACGTACCCCACGGCACCCCCGCGAAACCCTTCCGTGATCCATGTCGTGTTAACTCAGGGCCCGCGGATGCAACTCCGTACGCCCGGTCGCCGTCTGAGAGGAGGACGACCGAGTTCCGACCGGACAGGGATAGGGGGAGGGTTCACTCATGCGAGACGGGGGAATGGGTGGTGGCGGCCAGGGGGCCGTGCCGAACCCCGGTGACCTCGGCTGGGACGAGGGACTGTACCGGGACGGCCCGCAGCCGTACCCGCCGCAGCAGCCCGCGCCCGGCCGGCAGCAAGGGCAGGTGCCGGGCCCGCGCGGCCCGTACGGCCCCGGTCAGGGTCACGCCCCCGGCCAGGCGCCCGGCCGCATACCCGGCCAGGGCCCCGGCCCCGGCCGTATACCCGGCGGCATACCCGGCAGCCGCGACGGGCGTGACGGCTACGACGACGGCTACCGCGGCCCCGGCGGGGACGACGACGGCTACGGGGGCCACGGCGGCGACGGCCCCGGCGGCATCCCGGAGGAATCCCCCGCGGGGCCCGGCCACCGCGGCAGCGGCCACCGCAGGGGCGGCCCGCGGCGCAAGCAGCGCAGCCGCAAGCGCAAGGTGCTGCGCTGGACGGCGATCGGCCTCGCGGTCGTGGTGCTCGGCACCGCGGGCGCGGCGTACGGCTACTACGAGTACCTGTCCTCCAAGATCCGCAAGGGTGAGCGGATCAGCGGCAAGACGACCGTGAAGAAGCCCAAGGCCAACGCCAACGGCACCTCCGCGATGAACATCCTGATCCTCGGCTCCGACAGCCGGCTCAGCGACGAGGACAAGAAGCTCGGCGGCGCCGCCGACAGCTCGGGCGCCCGCGCGGACGTGATCATGATCGCGCACCTGTCGGCGGACCGCAGCAACATGTCGGTCGTGAGCATCCCGCGCGACACCCGGGTGAACATCCCCGAGTGCGAGGACTCCAAGACCCACAAGAAGTACCCGCCGGTCAACACGATCATCAACGCGTCGCTGGGCCGCGGCGGCCCGGGCTGCACGCTCGCGACCGTGCAGAACCTGACGAACATCTACATCGACCACTGGCTGACGATCGACTTCGGCGGCGTGGTGAAGATGGCGGACGTGGTCGGCGGCGTCGAGGTGTGCGTCCAGCACAGTGTCTGGGACCGCCCCACCAAGTACATCAAGCACGGCGGCTCGGGCCTGAAGCTCACCAAGGGCAAGCACGTCATCCAGGGCAAGCAGGCCCTGCAGTGGCTGCGCACGCGTGACGCCTTCGGCTCCGACGCCGGCCGCGCCGAGGCCCAGCACATGTACATGAGCTCGCTCATCCGCACGCTGCGCGGCCAGAGCCTCTTCACCAACCCGGGCCGGCTCAACAAGATCGCCAGCACGGCGATGGACGCCTTCCAGGTCTCCGACGAGATCGGCACCCCGAAGAAGCTCTACGACCTCGGCATGGAACTCAAGAGCATTCCGCCGGACCGGATGACGATGCTGACCATGCCGCACATCGCCGACCCCGAGGCCCCGGAGGCGCACTACCTCCCGGCCGAGAACGCGAGCACGGTGTGGACGCTGGTGCGCAACGACGTCGCCATGGACGCCAACGGCAAGGCCAAGACGCCCGGCACCGCGAGCGCGAGCCCGAAGCCGACGACCGAGTCCGGGCCTCCCGCGGCGGCGCCGGCGGCCGTCCCGGTCTCGGTGGTCAACGGCACGGCGGGCACCGAGGGCAAGCAGGCGGTCGACCACCGCGCGACCGACATCGCGACGGCGCTCAAGACGGCGGGCTTCACCCAGGCCGCGCCGAGCAAGCACGCGGTCCCGAGCCCCGGCACCTCGGTCGTCTACCCGGCGGCCGACGGCGACCAGGGCAAGGCGGACGCCACGTCGGTCGCCAAGGCGCTGAAGATCCCGGTCAGCAACGTCAAGCCCTCCCCCACCGCGCAGACGGTCACCGTCACGGTGGGCGCGGACTGGACCAAGGGCACGGACTACAGCGCGACGCTGCCGAAGGCGGGCGGCGTGCCCGACAACGCCGACGCGGTGAACGGTGCCGACGACAGCAAGTGCATGCCGATCCAGCCGATCTACCGCTGGGCCGGCTGAGCCGGCCGTACGCGCATGTGCGGGGGGCCCGCCGGAAGCTTCCGGCGGGCCCCCCGCACATGCGCGTACGGTGTCACGCGTCCGCGGGCGCGGACTCCTGCGCGGCGGCCCGGACGGCGGGGCGGCGGCTCGCGATGACCCGGCGGGCCAGCGAGCGCGGGCTGGTCAGGAAGCCGTAGCCCCAGCACATGTGCATGGTGGCCAGCGCGAGCGGGATGCGCAGCCGGGCAGCCGCGGACAGGCCCTTCCCGGCCGGCAGCGAGCCGACGGTGATCGCGGCGAGGTAGCCGGCGGGCACCACGAGCGCCCACGGGGTGAGTGCGGCGCCGACGACGATCCCCGCGGCGTTGGCCAGCAGCGCGGCGGGCGCGGCCAGGTAGCGCAGGTTGACCGAGCCGCGGTGGTAGCGGGCGACCACCCGGCGCCACCGCCCGTAGTCCTTGTACTGCTTGGCCAGGGCGCGCACGCTGGGCCGCGGCCGGTAGGAGACGCGCAGCTCGGGCGAGAACCAGATGAGGTGGCCGGCCTCCCGGATGCGGTAGTTCAGCTCCCAGTCCTGGGCGCGGACGAACTCCACGTTGTAGCCGTCCTGCTGCTCCAGCACCTCGCGCCGGAAGACGCCGAGGTAGACGGTGTCCGCGGGGGCGGCTGCGCCGCCGGTGTGGAAGGCTGCGTTGCCGACGCCGATCTTCGCGGTCATGGCCGCGGCGACGGCCTCCTCCCAGGCGTTCTCGCCCTCGGCGTGCATGATGCCGCCGACGTTGGCCGCGCCCGTCTCGTCGAGCAGCCGGACGGCGGTGGCGATGTAGTCGGGCGAGAGCATGCCGTGCCCGTCGACGCGCACCACGACCGGGTGACGGGAGGCCTTGATCGCGGCGTTCAGCGCGGCGGGGGTGCGCCCGGTCGGGTTGGGCACCGTGTGGACCCGCAGGTCCTCGGCGACCAGCTCGGCGGCGATGGCGTCGGTCCGGTCGGTCGACGGGCCCAGCGCGATGACGACCTCCAGCTCCCCCGGGTAGTCCTGCTCCAGGATGTGCCGCACGGAGTTCCGCAGATGCCGCTCCTCGTTGAGGACCGGCATGATCACGGACACTGCCGGGAGCGCGGGGTCGGGGGACGTGTTCACGGCGTTCATGGCGGCAAACGTTACCGCCAACGGGGGACCCCAGCGCGTGGGGGCAAGGCTTACTGTCCTATTTATCCCTAGCCTGAACGGGTCCTGCCGCCCGTATCGCTGGGGAGGGATTCCCGTGCCGCCGACCAGCCGACACCCCGCCACCGTCCTACGGCCGCAGCCAGGACGGGGGGACGGGCGGGGGGCGGCGCCCGGAGCGCCCCGGAGGCCCACGGCGCGGGGCGGAAGGCCCGCGCGGCGCGGGCGCCCCGGCCGGCGGCCGCCGATCCGGCTCAGCACCCGGATCGTGGGCGGGCTCGCGGTGCTGGTCATCACCGTGAGCGGGGTGGGCCACACGGTCGCCGCCTCGGTGAGCGGTGCGATCGGCCGGGTGGACGCGTTCGGCGGCATGCAGGGCCGGCCGAACGGCAGCAAGGGCACGAACTTCCTGCTGGTCGGCACCGACGGGCGGGACGGCCTCGCGCCGGGCCAGAAGCAGGCCTATCACCTGGGCGGAGCGCCCTGCCACTGCACCGACACGATCATGCTCGTGCACCTGTCGCAGGACCGCTCGCGGGCCGGCGTGGTGAGCATCCCGCGCGACACCTACGTCCTGCTCCCCTCCCCCGCCACCGCCTCCGGCACCGGCCCGCCGCGCGACCCGGCCCGGGCGGCGCGGTCCGGAGACGCCGGCGACCCGCGGCCGCCCGCCGCCCCCGCCGCGACGCACCCCGCCAAGCTCAACCAGGCCTACGCGCAGGGCGGCCCCAAGCTCACCGTGCAGACCGTGGAGCAGCTCACCGGCGTGCACGTCGACCACTACCTGGAAGTGGACTTCACGAGCTTCATGAAGACCGTGGACGTGCTCGGCGGCGTCCCGGTGTGCACCTCCAAGCCGCTCAAGGACGCCTACTCGGGCCTGAACCTGCCGGCGGGCACCACCGTCCTCAACGGCGGGCAGGCGCTCCAGTACGTGCGCTCCCGGCACACCGACCCGGCCGCCGACCTCGGGCGGATGCAGCGCCAGCAGCGTTTCGTCGCCCAGGTGGTGGGCAAGATCACCAGCGAAGGCGTGCTCACCGACCCGCTGCGGCTGAGCAAGGTCGTCTCCACGGTGCTCGGCTCGGTACGCGCCGACCAGGGCCTGGACACCGGTGACATGGTCGGGCTGGCCCGCGCGATGAAGGGCTTCTCGCCGCGCTCGTCGGAATTCGCCACCGTTCCGCTGAGCAGCAGCAGCGTCGAGGTCCCCGGCCTGGGCTCCACGGTGCGCTGGGACGCCGCGAGGGCCGGAAAGCTCTGGGCCGACATCCGGGCGGACCGGCCGCTCACCGCGCCCCGCCCGGCGCATCCCGCCACGCCCGCCGGGACACCCGTCGCGGTGGACCCGGCGACGGTACGGGTCGCGGTGGAGAACGGCACCGATGTGCCGGGCCTTGCCGGGGACACGCAGCGGGCTCTGCACGCCACCGGCTTCGCCACCACCGGCACGCCGACGACGGCGCACAGCCACGTGGCGCACACGGTCGTCCGCTTCGACCCGCGGTGGGGCGACTCGGCGAAGGCGCTCGCCGTGGCGCTGCCCGGCACGCAGCTGGTGCCCGTGCCGAAGCTGGGCCAGGTGCTGAGGGTGACGCTGGGGCCGGACTTCGCGCTGGCCCGGGTGCGGCCGGTCACCGCCCCCCCGCCGGACCCGGGGACGCGCCCGCAGGACGGCGCGCTCACCGGCGACCGGGTGGGGTGCGCGTGACGGGCTGAGGGCGAGGCCCGCGGCCTCGGCGGTACGCCGGGAGCCCCGGTCGGCCGCCCGGGTCGGTCGCCGGCGCGGGTACGCCAGGAGCCCGGCTCGGACGCCCGGCTCAGTCGTCCAGCGCGTCCGCGGCGGCACGCTCGCGGCGCAGCTCCAGGATGGCCTCGCGGCGGGCCAGCCGGTGGGTGCGCCGGATCTCGGCCTCCTGGCAGCGGCGCCGGTCGTCCGCCGTCTCGGGCAGCACGGGCGGTACGAGGCGCGGGCGGCCCTCGGCGTCCACCGCCACGAAGACCAGATACGCGCTCGCGACCTGCTTGGCGGGCCGCCCCGCCTCGTTCCAGCGCTCGGCGACGACCCGGACGCCGACCTCCATGGAGGTCCTGCCGGACCAGTTGACCTGGGCCTTCACCTGGAGCAGGTCACCGACCCTGACGGGTTCGAGGAAGGCCATCTCGTCCATCGCGCCGGTGACCGCGGGACCCTCGGAATGCCGCCCGGCGACCGCGCCCGCCGCGTCGTCGACGAGCTTCATCACGACCCCGCCGTGCACGGTGCCCAGCAGGTTGGTGTCGTGCGCGCTCATGATGTGCGACAGGGTGATGCGGGCGGCGGACGTCGGCTTGCCGGGCAGGACCGGGAGCGGCGGTATGCCTGCGGTCCCCCCGGCACCCCGCGCGACCTGCGGCGGGGCGGGCGGCTCGGGGGTTCCGGAGCCCTCGGATACGTGGATCATGCCACCACTGTATGTCCGTCACGAAACGGCTGCGGCTCGTGGCCGAATGCATCGGGTCTGCTACAGAACCGCCCTGGATTCAGGGTCCCACGCCGCTCCCGGGCACACTGGCCGACATGAGTGGGATGAACGGTTGGAGCGATGAGACCGAGCAGCGCCGGCGCAGCGAGCCGCCGCTGCCGCCCGAACTGTCGCCGCGCCGGGCCGCCGCCGCGGGCGGGGTCCCGCCGCAGCCGACCCGCACCCCGCAGCGCGGCGACCGGCTGCCGCCGGGCGCGATCCCGCGGCCGTCAGGACCGCCGGACGGCGGCGGCTACGGCCCGCCGTCCACCGGTGACGGCGGCTCGGGGAGCGGGCCGCGCGGCCGGCTGGGCTGGATAACCAGGCGCCGGGTCGGCTACACCGCACTCGGCCTGGTCGTGGTGCTGATCGTGGTGTCGGTGTCCACCTACTTCTGGGCCGACGGCAAGGTGCGGCGCGAGGTCGACCTGAGCAAGGTCGAGGACCGGCCGGCCGCGGGCAAGGGCACCAATTACCTGATCGTCGGCTCGGACAGCCGGGAGGGGCTGACCAAGGCGGACGAGAAGGACCTGCACACCGGCGCCGCCGAGGGCCGGCGCACCGACTCGATGATGATCCTGCACACCGGCAGCAACGGCACCACGATGCTCAGCCTGCCGCGCGACTCCTACGTGACCATCCCCGCCTTCACCGGCCAGCGCACCCACAAGCGCTACCCCGCCTCGCAGCACAAGCTCAACAAGGCCTACGCCGACGGCGGCCCCGAGCTGCTGACCCGGACCGTCGAGTACAACACCGGCATCCACATCGACCACTACGCCGAGATCGGCTTCGCGGGCTTCGTCAACCTGGTCGACGCGCTCGGCGGGGTGACGATCCACCTGGACAAGCCGCTGGTCGACAAGGCGTCGGGCGCCGACTTCCCGGAGGCCGGCGACGTCAGGATGAACGGCAAGCAGGCGCTGACCTTCGTCCGCGAGCGGCACCAGGAGGCCGACCAGGACCTCGGCCGGATGCGGCACCAGCAGCAGTTCCTGTCGGCGATCGCCCACCAGGCGGCCTCGCCGTGGACGATCCTCAACCCGTTCAAGCTCTACCCGGTGATCGGCTCCGGCCTGGACACCCTCATCGTCGACAAGGACATGAGCCTGCGGAACCTCGCGTCGATGTTCTTCGCGATGAAGGGCGTCAGCGGCGGCGACGGCCAGTCCCTGACCGTGCCGATATCCAACGCGAACTTCCAGACCGCGAGCGACGGCGACGCCGTGAAGTGGGACATGACGAAGGCCAAGGCCCTCTTCGGCGAGCTGCAGAACGACGACAAGGTGACCGTCACCAAGTAGCACCGCGCCGCGCCCGCGAGCGGCCCGGCGACCGTACGCGACAGCCCCGGACCCCGTCCTGCGACGGAGGGTCCGGGGCTGCGGCGTGTGCTGCCGGGTGGCGTCAGTTGTGCGCGGCGGGCTTGCGGCGGCGCATGAAGAAGACGGTGCCACCGCCGGCCACGACGAGCGCGGCGGCGACGCCGGCGATCATGCCGGTGTTGCTGCCGCCACCGGTCTCGGCCAGGTTGGACTGGCCGCCCGCGGCCGGCTTCGGCGCGTTGGTGTCGTCGACCGCGGCGGCCGGCGCGGTGGTGGTCGCGGTCGGCGCGGCCGAGGCACTGTCGGTCGGCGTGGGCGCGGCGCTGGTCGAGGGCGACGGGTTGCCGCCGCCCTGCTCGGGCGCGGTGCAGGCCTCGGCCGGTGCCGTCACGCCGCCCTGGACGTCCTGGTCGAGGACGTACTTGGGAGCGGTGCCGGCCTTCACGTGCACCGTGTAGGTCGTACCCGCCTTCCAGTCGAACGGGACGTTGACGGTGTTCTCGGTGTGCCTGGCCTCGAACGTCGTCGTGGCGACCACGGTGCCGTTGTCCAGGACGGTGACCGTCGCAGGCTGCGAGTGGTCGAGGTCGGTGATGTCGAAGGAGGCCTTGCCGGTCCCCTTGTCACAGCTGGCCTTGGCGCTGAACTCGCCGATGTTGCACGCGAACGCGCTGCCTGCAACGCCGAGCGCCAGAGCGGCTGCGGCGGAGGCGACGCCGATGGATCGCACCGCTATGGCGGTGCGGCGGTTTATGGACACGTCTTCCCTTCACGGGATCGGATCACAAGCGCGGTGTGAGGCCGGTCAGCTGCTACGACGGCCCCCCGTCCGGCTGATGGCTTCCACAGCTCTACAAGTCCTCGCACAGCCTTGTCAATTGATCGCAAACCGACCACAACTCGACCCCAGACGCACAAAGAGCACCCGGGCAGGGTGCTCTTCACGCCTCTCACGCAACGGCTGTTACAGAGTTGCTACGCGGGCAGGTTCCGCGCCATGACGATCCGCTGGACCTGGTTGGTGCCCTCGTAGATCTGGGTGATCTTGGCGTCGCGCATCATGCGCTCGACCGGGTAGTCGCGTGTGTAGCCGTATCCGCCGAGGAGCTGGACCGCGTCGGTGGTGATCGACATGGCCACGTCGGAGGCGTAGCACTTGGCGGCGGCGCCGAAGAAGGTGAGGTCCTCGTCCTTGCTGCCTGCCGAGGCACGCTCGGAGCGGGCCGCGGCGGAGTAGGTGAGCTGGCGGGCGGCCTCGAGCTTCATGGCCATGTCGGCGAGCATGAACTGGATGCCCTGGAATTCGGCGATCGCCTTGCCGAACTGCTTGCGCTCGGCCACGTAGCCCTTGGCGTAGTCGAGGGCGCCCTGGGCGATGCCGAGGGCCTGGGCGGCGATGGTGATGCGGGTGTGGTCCAGGGTGCGCATCGCGGTCGCGAACCCGGTGCCCTCGGCGCCGATCATGCGGTCGGCTGGGATGCGGACGTTGTCGAGGTAGACCTCGCGGGTCGGCGAGCCCTTGATGCCGAGCTTCTTCTCCGGGGCACCGAAGGAGACGCCCTCGTCGCCCTTCTCCACCACGAAGGCGGAGATACCCTTGGAGCGCTTGTCGGGGTCGGTCACGGCCATGACCGTGTAGAAGTCGGAGACCCCGGCGTTGGTGATCCAGCGCTTGACGCCGTTGAGGACGTAACTGTCGCCGTCGCGCACCGCGCGGGTCTTCATGCCCGCCGCGTCCGAGCCCGCCTCGGGCTCCGACAGGGCGTAGGAGAACATGCCCTCCTTGCGGGCGAGCGCGCCGAGGTAGCGCGCCTTCAGCTCCTCGGAGCCGGACAGCTGCACGGGCAGCGAGCCGAGCTTGTTGACCGCCGGGATGAGTGAGGAGGACGCGCAGACCCGCGCCACCTCCTCGATCACGATGACGGTCGACAGCGCGTCGGCGCCGGCCCCGTCGTACTCCTCGGGCACATGGACGGCGTGCAGGTCGTTGGCCTCCAGCGCGTCCCTGGCCTCCTGCGGGAAGCGGCCCTGCTCGTCCACCTCCGCGGCGAAGGGCGCGATCTTCGCCTCGGCCAGCGAGCGCACGGCGTCCCGCAGCATGTCGTGCTCTTCGGAGGTCCGGAAAAGGTCGAAGTCGGAGGATCCGGCCACAGAGTCTCACTCCCCGAGTGCTAATTACCGTTAAGTAACCTGATTGGTCCTACGATCCTAGGGCCGGGCCCGCAGCCCGGCGTACGTGACCTTCACGACAGCACAAGGCCACCACCGCGCCACTTACCCGTTCCTGGCTCGCGCCACTCGGGGCGCTGGAGTGAGGAAGCAGGAAGGAGGGCCGGTCACACCCCTCTTTCGGCCGGGGCGGTGCCGACTATGCTCGGCCCATGCCTCTCAAGCTGACCGTGATCGGCACCGGATATCTCGGTGCCACGCATGCCGCGGCCATGGCCGAACTCGGTTTCGACGTACTCGCGCTCGACATCGACCCGCGCAAGATCGAGCTGCTCGCGCAGGGCCGGGTACCGATGTTCGAGCCCGGCCTGGAGGACATGCTGGCCCGGCACGTGGCCGGTATCGAGGGGTCCAGCGGGCGGCTGCGCTTCACCATGTCGTGGGAGGAGGTCGCCGACTTCGGCGACGTGCACTTCGTGTGCGTCAACACCCCGCAGAAGCAGGGCGAGTACGCGTGCGACATGAGCTACGTGGAGAGCGCCTTCGGGCAGCTGGCGCCGCTGCTGCGGCGGCCCGCGCTGGTGGTGGGCAAGTCCACGGTGCCGGTGGGCAGCGCGGAACGGCTCGCGGAGACGCTGACCGCCCTCGCGCCGGCCGGCGAGGACGTCGAGCTCGCCTGGAACCCGGAATTCCTCCGTGAGGGCTTCGCGGTGCAGGACACCCTGCACCCGGACCGGATCGTGGTCGGGGTGCGCAGCGAGCGCGCGGAGAATCTGCTGCGGGAGGTTTACGCGACGCCCGTGGCAGAAGGCACGCCGTTCGTCGTCGCGGACTATCCCACCGCGGAACTGGTCAAGACCGCGGCCAACGCCTTCCTCGCCACCAAGATCTCCTTCATCAACGCGATGGCCGAGGTCAGCGAGGCGGCCGGGGGCGACGTGGCCGTGCTCGCCGAGGCGATCGGCTACGACGACCGGATCGGCGCCAAGTTCCTGCGGGCCGGCATCGGCTTCGGCGGCGGCTGCCTGCCCAAGGACATCCGCGCCTTCATGGCCCGGGCCGGCGAGCTGGGCGCCGACCAGGCGCTGACCTTCCTGCGCGAGGTCGACTCGACCAACATGCGGCGCCGCACCCAGATGGTGGACATGGCCCGCGAGGCGCTGGGCGGCGGCTTCCTGGGCCGCCGGGTCGCGGTGCTCGGCGCCACCTTCAAGCCGGACTCCGACGACGTGCGGGATTCGCCCGCGCTCAACGTCGCCGGCCAGATCCACCTCCAGGGCGGCCAGGTCACGGTCTACGACCCCAAGGGCATGGAGAACGCCCGTCTGCACTTCCCCACCCTCGGCTACGCCCCCAGCGCGCAGGACGCGGTCCGCGGCGCCGACGTGGTGCTGCACCTGACCGAGTGGCGGGAATTCCGCGAGCTGGACCCGGCCGCGCTCGCCGAGCTGGCGCGCGGCCTCGTCGTGCTGGACGGCCGCAACACCCTGGACGCCGCGCTGTGGCGCAAGGCCGGCTGGACGTACCGCGCGATGGGCCGCCCGAACGCGTAGTGCCGCACGGCCTTCGCAGGCTGTCGGTGGGTGCCGGTGGGTGCCGTCATGATGGTTCGGGTCGGCGCCGCCCGGGCCCGGGCGGCGACACCTGATGAAAGGACCCGCCATGATCGGCCGGCTGATCTCCGTCGTCCTGGACTGTCCCGACCCCGCCGCGCTCGCCGCCTTCTACGCCGAGGTGCTCGGCGGCGAGGTGGAGGCCGAGGACGAGACGTGGGTCGACCTAAAGAACGCGGACGGCGCGGACCTGTCCTTCCAGCGCGCGACGGACTTCCGGCCGCCGGCCTGGCCCGACCCGGAGCGCCCGCAGCAGTTCCACCTGGACGTGCGGGTGCCGCGTGCCGAGATGGACGAGGCCGAGCGCAAGGTCCTCGCACTCGGCGCCACCCTGCTGCAGGACGACCTCGGCGGCTCCCGCAACTGGCGCGTCTACGCCGACCCCGCCGGGCACCCGTTCTGCCTCTGCGCGGCCGGCTGAGCGGCGCGCGAGGGGGCGCGGGCCGTTGCCCCGTACCCCCTCCGCCGCCGGCGGTCAGCCGTCGAGCTGGGCCGGGGTCGCCGCGGAGGGGCCGCGGCGGGCCTGGATCGAGGTCGCGGCGGATTCCGCGTCGCGCAGCACCCGCACCGCGTTGCCCCAGGTCAGCTTGGCGAGGTCGGCCTCGGACCAGCCGCGCCGCAGCAGCTCGGCGACGAGCCGCGGGTAGCCGCTGACGTCGGCCATGTCCTGCGGGGTGAAGGCGGTGCCGTCGTAGTCGCCGCCGAGACCGATGTGGTCGACGCCGGCGACCTCGCGCATGTGGTCCAGATGGTCGGCGACGGTCGCCGCGGTCGCCATGGGCCGCGGGTGCGCGGCCTCGAAGGCGTGCTGCACGGCCATTCCCGCGGGGGTGGTGTCCAGGTGGTGCAGGCCGTGGTCGCGCATGTTGGCGTCGGCCGCGAGCGTCCACTCGATGGCCGCGGGCAGCACGAACTTCGGCACGAACGTGGCCATGGCCACGCCGCCGTTGCCGGGCAGGGCCGCGAGGACGTCGTCGGGGATGTTGCGGACGTGGTCGCACACCGCACGGGCCGAGGAGTGCGAGAAGATCACCGGCGCCTCGGCCACGCGCAGCGCGGCGTGCATGGTGTCGGCGGAGACATGGCTGAGGTCCACCAGCATGCCCAGCCGGTTCATCTCCCGGACGACCTCCTCGCCGAAGGCGGTCAGGCCCCCCGCGGCGGGCTCGTCGGTCGCCGAGTCCGCCCACGCGGTGTTGGTGTTGTGGGTGAGCGTCATGTAGCGCACCCCGAGCGCGTGGAAGGCCCGCAGGACGCCCAGCGAGTTGTCGATACTGTGCCCGCCCTCGGCGCCCATCAGCGACGCGACACGACCCTGCGCGCGGGCCTTCTCCATGTCGTCGGCGGTCAGCGCGAGGGCCAGGTCCTCGGGGTAGCGCTCGGTCAGCCGCCGGACGACGTCGATCTGCTCCAGCGTCGCGGTGACGGCGTCCGCCCCGGCCAGCTCGACCGACACGTACACCGACCAGAACTGCCCGCCCACGCCGCCGGCCCGCAGCCGCGGCAGGTCGGTGTGCAGCAGGCCGCTCTGGTCGGCCGAGACGTCCAGCCGGTCCAGGTCGTAGGCGACGTGCTCGCGCAGTGCCCACGGCAGGTCGTTGTGCCCGTCGACGACGGGGTGGGCGGCGAGCAGGTCACGGGCGCGGGCGAGGTAGTCCATACCGGCACCTTATGCGGGGCGGTGCCGTACGACCCGGGAAGGCCCCGGCCGCCGGCCGCCTGCTCCTGCTCCCGTCCGCGCCCCCCGCTGCTACTGCCCGAAGCCGAAGCCGCCCGTGCCCTGTACCTTGCCGCGCAGCCGGCGGCCCTTCTCGGTGGCCTGGTCGTTGAGGGACTGCTGGAAGTCGCGCATCCGGTCCTGCAGCTCCGCGTCGTGCGCGGCCAGGATGCGGACGGCGAGCAGTCCGGCGTTGCGGGCGCCGGCCACCGAGACGGTCGCGACGGGCACACCGGCCGGCATCTGCACGATCGACATCAGCGAGTCCATGCCGTCCAGGTACTTCAGCGGCACCGGCACGCCGATGACCGGCAGCGGGGTGACGGACGCGAGCATGCCCGGCAGGTGGGCGGCACCGCCCGCGCCCGCGATGATCGCCTTGAGCCCGCGCCCGGCGGCCTGCTCGCCGTACGCGATCATCTCGCGCGGCATGCGGTGCGCCGAGACGACGTCGACCTCGAAGGGGACGCCGAACTCCTCGAGCGCCCCGGCGGCGGCCTCCATGACCGGCCAGTCGGAGTCCGAGCCCATGACGATGCCGACCGCGGGCCCCGCGGTGCTCCGGCCGGGCGTGGCGGGCGCTTCACTCATCGATCGTCCCTCGCAGGTAGTCGGCCGCGTGCCGCGCGCGCTCGCGCACCGCGCGCAGGTCGGTGCCGTAAGCGGTGACGTGGCCCACCTTGCGGCCGGGCTTCACGTCCTTGCCGTACATGTGGATCTTCAGGCCCGGGTCGCGGGCCATGCAGTGCAGGTAGCCCGCGTACATGTCGGGGTAGTCGCCGCCCAGGACGTTGGCCATGACCGTCCAGCGGGCGCGCGGGCGCGGGTCGCCCAGCGGCAGGTCGAGCACCGCGCGCAGGTGGTTGGCGAACTGCGAGGTGGCGGCGCCGTCGATGGTCCAGTGGCCGCTGTTGTGCGGGCGCATCGCGAGCTCGTTGACGAGGATCGCGGGCTTCCCGTCCGGGCCGCGGGTCTCGAACAGCTCGACCGCGAGGTGGCCGACGACGCCCAGCTCGCGCGCAACCGTCAGCGCGAGCTGCTGCGCCTGCGCCGACAGCTCCTCCGGCAGGTCGGGCGCGGGCGCGACCACGGTGTCGCACACGCCGTCCACCTGCACCGACTCCACCACCGGATAGGCCACGGCCTGCCCGTGCGGGGAGCGCACGACGTTCGCGGCCAGCTCGCGCACGAAGTCGACGCGCTCCTCGGCGAGCACCGCGACGCCCGCCTTGAAGGCGTCCGCCGCGTCGGCCTCGGAGCGCACGAACCACACGCCCTTGCCGTCGTAGCCGCCGACCACGGTCTTCAGCACCACCGGGTAGCCGCTGCCCTCCGCGGCGAAGCGGGTGACGTCCGCGGGGGCGGCGACGATGCGGTTGCGCGGGCAGGGGACGCCGATCTCGGCGAGCCGGGTGCGCATCACGCCCTTGTCGTGCGCGTGCAGCAGCGCGTCCGGGCCGGGCCGGACGACGACGCCCTCCGCCTCCAGCACCCGCAGGTGCTCGCCGGGGACGTGCTCGTGGTCGAAGGTGATCACGTCGCAGCCGCGGGCGAACGCGCGCAGGGTGTCGAGGTCGCGGTAATCACCGACCGTGACGTCGGAGACGACCTGCGCCGCCGAGTCCTGCGGGGTGTCACTGAGGATCCGGAACCTGATGCCGAGCGGGATTCCCGCCTCGTGCGTCATACGGGCGAGCTGGCCGCCGCCGACCATGCCGACTACGGGGAATGTCACGATGCGTCCTGCCGTGGTGCGCGGGGGCGGATCCCCCGGGGTGGGCTCTACCAGGGTATCTGCCGTGCGACGGGCGCCCGCACGCCGGACGGCCCCCCGGTGGCCCGAGGTCGCCCGTTAGCATGAGGACACACACCCGTCACCACGACCCCCACAGACAGGGCCGAGCGATCACCATGACCGGAATCAACGCCCTGCGCGCCCAGCTGGCGCTGATGTACCGCGAGATCGTGAAGTTCGGCGCGGTGGGCGGGGCCGGCCTGCTCGTGAACTTCGGCGTGTACAACCTGCTGCGGCATCTCACCGGCCTGCAGACCGTGCGCGCGAGCGTCCTCGCGACCCTGGTGTCGATCGTCTTCAACTACGTGGGGTTCCGCTACTTCACCTACCGCGACCGCGACCGCGAGGGCCGCGCCCGCGAGATGGCGCTCTTCCTCGCCTTCAGCTGCGTGGGCCTGGTGATCGAGAACGGCATCCTGTACGTGGCGACGTACGGCTTCCACTGGGACAGCACGCTGCAGAGCAACATCTTCAAGTTCCTCGGTGTGGGCCTGGCCACGCTCTTCCGCTTCTGGTCCTACCGCACCTGGGTCTTCCGGGCCGTGCCCGCGAAGAAGGCGATGGCCGAGACGGTGGAGGAGGCCGAGTCGCTGCTGGCCGAGGGCACCGAGGGCGGGGCGCGCTCGGCGCGCTGACCGCCGCGGCCCCGGGGCTCAGCTCACGATGTCCTCACGCGGCGGCGGGGGCTGCATCTCGCGGGCCAGGAAGAGCGCGAAGACCGGCGGGCGCTGCTGGAGCAGTTCGAGCCGCCCGCCGTCCGCCTCGGCGAGGTCGCGGGCCAGGGCGAGGCCGAGGCCGGTGGAGTTGCGGCCGCTGACGGTGCGCTCGAAGACCCGCGCTCCCAGGTCCGGCGGCACCCCGCGGCCCTCGTCGGTGACCTCGACGACGGCCTGGTTGCCGGTCACCCGGGTGCGCAGGGCGACCGTGCCCGCGCCGTGCATGAGGGAGTTCTCGATGAGGGTGGCCAGCACCTGCGCCACCGCGCCGGGCGTGCCGACCGCCCGCAGCCCCGGGGTGCCGGAGCGGACGATGGTGCGCCCCTCGCTGCGGTAGGCCGGACGCCACTCCTCCAGCTGCTGCTTGATGACCTCGTCGAGGTCGAAGTAGACCGCCGAGCCGGTACGCGGGTCGCGGGCGTTGGTGAGCAGCCGCTGCACCACGTCGGTCAGCCGCTCGACCTGGCCGAGCGCGATCGACGCCTCCTCCTTGACCGTCCCCTGGTCGTCGGTGGCGATGATCTCCTCCAGCCGCATCGACAGCGCCGTCAGCGGCGTGCGCAGCTGGTGCGAGGCGTCGGAGGCGAGCCGCCGCTCGGCGGTGAGCATCCGCCCGATGCGCTCGGCGCTGGCGTCCAGCACGTCGGCGATACGGTCCAGCTCCGGCACCCCGTAGCGGCGGTGGCGAGGGCGCGGGTCACCCGAGCCGAGGCGCTCCGCGGTCGCGGCCAGGTCGCTGAGCGGGCTCGCGAGCCGCCGCGCCTGCCACACGGCGAGTCCGACCGCGGCCAGCACGGCGAGCAGCGCGACGGCCAGTATCACCAGCACGTTGCGCCAGATCTCGCGGGTCACCGTGGTACGCGACTGCTCCACGGTGACGGACTCACCGTGGTCGCCGCGCTGGGTGGACGCGATGGCGTCGCCGCGCGGGCGCTTGCCGAGCGGGACGGGCGGGCGGCCCGGCACCCGTACGACGGCGTAGCGGTCCGCGGCGATCTGCCGGTCCAGGCCCTTGGCGTCGATGCTCTCGCCGGCCAGGATGCGGTTCTCCACGATCCCGACCAGCCGCACCGCCTCGGACTCGACGCCGTCCCGCGCGCTGCTCTCGATGGTGCGCGTCTCCACCAGGACCAGGGACAGCCCGAAGACGGCGATGACGGCCAGCACCACGGCGAGCGTGGAGGAGATGAGACGGCGGCGCACGGGTGCCGCGCGTCAGTTCTTCTCGAACCGGAAACCGACCCCGCGCACCGTGGAGATGTACCGCGGGTTCGCCGCGTCGTCGCCGAGTTTCTTGCGCAGCCAGGAGATGTGCATGTCCAGCGTCTTGGTGGACGACCACCACGTGGTGTCCCACACCTCGCGCATCAGCTGCTCGCGGGTCACCACCCGGCCGGCGTCCCGGACCAGCACCCGCAGCAGGTCGAACTCCTTGGCGGTGAGCTGGAGTTCGTCGTCGCCCATCCAGGCGCGGTGCGACTCGACGTCGATCCGCACGCCGTGCGTCGGGGCCTGCGCGGGCTCGGTCGTGCCGCGCCGCAGCAGCGCCCGGACGCGGGCCAGCAGTTCGGCGAGGCGGAAGGGCTTGGTCACGTAGTCGTCCGCGCCGGCGTCGAGCCCGACGACGGTGTCGACCTCGTCGGCGCGCGCGGTCAGGACCAGCACCGGAAAGGTGTGGCCCTCGGTACGCAGCCGCCGGCACACCTCCAGGCCGTCCATCCCGGGCAGGCCCAGATCGAGCACCACCAGGTCGACGGCGCCCAGCAGCGCCGTCTCCAGCGCGCCGGGTCCGTCCTCGCGCACCTCGACCTCGTAGCCCTCGCGGCGCAGGGCGCGCGCGAGGGGTTCCGAGATGGATGCGTCGTCCTCGGCCAGAAGTACGCGGGTCATGGGCTTGATGGTAGTCCGCACCCCGGGGGCGCGAGGGGGTGGTACACCGGCCGCCCCGCCCGCCCGGCGCACGGTCCCCGTACCGTCCCCGCGCCGGGCGTGGCAGCGGCCCCGGAGGTACCGGGGTCAGGCACCCAGCGGCCAGGGGCGTGCGGTGGCGCCGAGCCTGTTCCAGGCGTTGATGACGGTGACGGCCCAGATCAGTTCGGCGAGCTGGGTCTCCTCGAACTCGGCGGCCGCGCGCGCGAAGACCTCGTCGGAGACATGGCCGTCGGCGAGCCGGGTGACCGCCTCGGTCAGCTCCAGCGCGGCCCGCTCGCGCGCGGTGAAGAACGGCGTCTCTCGCCACACCGGCAGCGCGTACAGCCGCCGCTCGCTCTCGCCGCCCTCCCGGGCGTCCTTCGCGTGCGTGTCGACGCAGTAGGCGCAACCGTTGAGCTGCGAGGCGCGGGCCCGCACCAGCTCCAGCAGCGGGGCCTCCAGGCTGACCTCGCGGGCGGCGGCGTCCAGCGCGTTCATGGCGCGGTTGACGTGCGGGACGAGGCTGTCGACGGCGAGCCGGACAGCGGGGACGACGGGCGCGGACGCGGGGGTGGTGGCGGGGGTGGTGGCGGGGGTGACGGTCTCAGTGCTCATGACGTCGACGGTAGGCGTGCAGTGGATCCAGGATAAGGTCCACTTCCATGAACGAATCCTGGCCCACTTCGGGGTTTGAGAAGGAATCCGGCGCAGAGGCGGAGCCGGGCGCGGGACGCGGTACGGGCCGGGGAGCGGGCGCCGGTGAGGCGTGGGCGGCCGGGGTCGATCTGCACCTGGACCTTGCGGCGGGCGGCGGGGCGTACGGGCGGCGCGCGGCGCTGGAGCGGGCACTGCGCGAGGCGGTGCGCGCGGGGCGGCTCGGGCCGGGGAGCCGGCTGCCGTCGAGCCGCCGGCTGGCCGCGGAGACGGGGCTGTCGCGCGGCACGGTCAAGGCCGCGTACGACCAGCTGACCGCCGAGGGCTATCTGACCGCCCGGCAGGGCTCGGGCACGGTGGTCGCGGGCCGCCCGCAGGGCCCGCGGGACGCGCCGCCAGGGCGCTCCGCGGCGGCGCCCCGGCCGCGCCACGACCTGCGGCCGGGCAGCCCCGACGTGACCGCCTTCCCGACCGCGGCCTGGCTGCGCGCCACCCGCCGCGCCCTGGCCGCCGCCCCGTCCACGGGCTACGACTACGGCGACCCGCGCGGCGCCGCGGAGCTGCGCACCGCGCTGGCCGGCTACCTCGGGCGGACCCGCGGGGTCGCCGCGGACCCGGAGCGGATCGTGGTCGTCTCCGGCTACGTGCAGGGGCTCGCGCTGCTGACCCGGGTGCTGGGTGCGGTCGACGGGCGGGCCGGCGGGCCCGCGGTGGGCATGGAGGACCCGGGGCTGCCCTTCCACCGTGAGGTGGTGCGGCGCTCCGGCGGGCGGGTGGTGCCGCTGCCGGTCGACGCGTCGGGCGCGCGGCTGCCGGACGGCGCGGACGCGCTCGACGCGGTGGTGGTCACGCCCGCGCACCAGTACCCGACGGGCGTCCCCCTGCACCCGGACCGGCGGCACGCGCTGACCGCCTGGGCGCGGCGGACCGGCGGCCTGGTCGTGGAGGACGACTACGACGGCGAATTCCGCTTCGACCGGCAGCCCGTGGGCGCCGTGCAGGGCACCGCACCCGAGCAGGTGGTCTACCTGGGCACGGCGTCCAAGACGCTCGGACCCGCCCTGCGGCTCGGCTGGATGGTGCTGCCCGCGCACCTGGTGGAGACGGTCGCGCAGGCCAAGCTCTACAGCGACTACCACACCGGCACGGTCGGCCAGTTGGCGCTCGCGGACATGATCACCGGTCATTCCTACGACCGGCACGTGCGCGCCGCCCGGCTGCGCTACCGGCGCCGCCGGGATCTGCTGGTGGCCCGGCTCGCGGGCGGCGCGGCGGGCGGGGTCCGCGGGGGCATCGAGGTGCGCGGGGTCGCGGCGGGCCTGCACGCGCTGGTGGGCCTGCCGCCGCAGGGCCCCGGCGAGGCGGAGGTGCTGCGCGCGGCGGCCGCGCAGGGGCTCGCGGTCGGCGCGCTGGGCGAGCACTGGCACACCCCTGAGGTCCCGGGCCGCCCGCAGGGCCTGGTCGTCGGCTACGGCACGCCCGGCGAGGGCGGCTACCCCGCGGCCCTGGACGCCCTGGCCCGCGCGCTGCGGGTGTGACGGCGCGGCATATTGCCACGCCGTGGCACACGGCAACGCCGTGGCAGACGGCCGGGTCGGGGCCGCAGCCCCGGGGGCGTGACGGCGGTACGGGCAGCGGCGCGGTGGACGGGCGCGGACCGGGAACGTAAAAAAGCCGCGGGACGGCGGGGGCCGGCGGTGGCGGGGGGATGGAAACCCGGGTATTGCCGCGTCGAGGGTCAGTCGGGGGCGGCGAGTTCGGCCCAGACGGTCTTGCCGGGGCGGTCGGCGTTGCGGATGACGCCCCAGTCGAGGCACAGGCGCTGGACGATGAACATGCCGTGGCCGCCGGGGCGGCCGGCGCGGTGCGGGGTGCGCGGGGCGGGGTCGCCGGGGCCGCCGTCGACGACCTCCAGGCGCAGCGACTTGAGGCTCCGGCGCAGCAGCAGTTCCTCGGGGCCGCCGGCGTGCAGGCAGGCGTTGGTGACCAGTTCGGACACCACGAGGAGGACGTCCTCGGCGGCTGCCCTGCGGTCGCCGGTGGCGGCGGGCAGCCAGCCCCAGTCGTGCAGCGCCTGCCGGGTGAAGTCCCTGGCCCGGGGTACGATCCCGCTCTCGTCGGTCAGCGGCAACCGCCGCGCGTTGTCGGGGTCCACGGTGCCCGTACCCCCGTCCCGGCCGGTTGTGCCCGTCTCCGGACCGTGGTCACCCGCGGCGTAGGGCCGGGTCGTGCTCATCAAGGCCTCACCTCACGGATGTACGTCTGGGTCCGTCCTGTCTTCTGCCCGAAGGATCTCCCGGAACACGTCCGGGGTCCAGGAAAGCTCGGGTGCCGTACGGCAACCCGTCGCGCCCGTCGTCCTCGGCCGCCCCGCCCTACTCGCGGAGCGCCTGGTCCAGTGTCTCGTGCAACGTGAACACCACGTCGGCGCCGGTGATCTCCAGCACCCGGGCGACGGTCGGCCGCATCGCGGCCAGGTGCACCGCGCCGCCCTGCGCCTCGGCCTTCAGCCGCGCGCTCAGCAGCACGTTGAGCCCCGTCGAGTCGCAGAACTCCAGCTGCGAGCAGTCGACCACCAGGCGCCGGGCACCTGCGTCGATGGCCGCGTCGAGCGGCTCGCTGAGCAGGTCCGCGGTGTGGTGGTCCAGCTCGCCCGCAGGCGTGAAGACCGCCGTGCGGTCATGCTGCGCGACCTCGACCCGCAACCGGCCGAGACCTGCGGTGCCGACCGCTTCGCGGTCCATGTGCGCTCCTTCGCCCTACGTGGTGACGCGGTTGACGACCCTACGCGTTTCCCCGGTGGTACGGTAGTCGGCCGTCCTCGCGGGCGCACCACCGTACGGGACGGCACGGGGGGTTTACGCACGATGACGTGGTACATGCACAGCGTGCGCACCCAGAGTCGGACAAAACGCCCGGGACGGACGTAGAACTTGCGACGCCCCGGACAACAGGCGTAGGGGTGGAGGTACGGCAGAGGCACAGCCGACCGCCGCACGCAAGGAGGAGCAGATGGCACCCCGGCTCGGCCTGGATCACGAGAACCCTGCGCTGGAGCAAAGCGAGGGGCTTGAGGGGCTCCCGGACATCCCCCCCTACGACGAGATCGGACCGGTCGACGCGCGCGCCCTGTCCAAGACCCTCTTCGCCCGCCTGCACGGCCTGGAGGAAGGCACGCAGGAATACGCATACGTCCGCAACACCCTGGTCGAACTCAACCTCGCGCTGGTCAAGTTCGCCGCGGCGCGCTTCCGCACCCGCAGCGAGCCGATGGAGGACATCATCCAGGTCGGCACGATCGGTCTGATCAAGGCGATCGACCGCTTCGAGCTGAGCCGCGGGGTGGAGTTCCCGACCTTCGCGATGCCGACGATCGTCGGCGAGATCAAGCGCTTCTTCCGCGACACCAGCTGGTCGGTGCGCGTCCCGCGGCGCCTCCAGGAGCTGCGGCTCGACCTCGCGAAGGCGGGCGACGAGCTGGCCCAGCGGCTGGACCGCACGCCCACCGTGCGCGAGCTCGCCGAGCGGCTGGACCTCCCCGAGGAGGAGGTCATCGAGGGCATGGCGGCGAGCAACGCCTACACGGCCAGCTCGCTGGACGCCCAGCCCGCCGAGGACGACCCGGAGGGCGCGCTCGCCGACCGGATCGGCTACGAGGACCACGACCTGGAGGGCGTCGAGTACGTCGAGTCGCTCAAGCCGCTGATCGCCGGGCTGCCGCAGCGCGACCGGGCCATCCTGGCACTGCGCTTCGTCGGCAACCTCACGCAGGCCGAGATCGGCGAGGAGCTGGGCATCTCGCAGATGCACGTGTCGCGGCTGCTCACGCGCACGCTGTCACGGCTGCGCCGCGGGCTGCTCGTCGAGGAGTAACCGGCCCGTCGGGGAGTGACCGGCCGGACCGTCTGCGTGATCGCGTCCTGTCGCGTCAGGTCGCCTTGGCGCGCGTCGTGCACACGACGGGTACGACGCGCGTCACGTCCTGCGTCGTACCCGTCACGTCACGCGTCGGGCGCGTCACGCACGGAATCCCGTGCCGCCGAGCGCGGGCGAGACGTACCGCAGTGCGCCCGCTTTCCACACCGCCGCCGCCAGCGGTACCCCGGGGCGGTAGGCGAGGTGCACGTGGCTGGGCGCGTCGAGCAGCAGCAGGTCGGCGCGCGCGCCGACGGCGATCCGGCCGACGTCGGTACGCCGCAGGGCGCGCGCGCCGCCGTACGTCGCCGCGTGCACCGCCTCGTCCGGGGTCATGCCCATGTCCCGCACCGCGACCGCGACGCAGAAGGGCATGGACGTGGTGAAGGACGAGCCCGGGTTGCAGTCCGTGGAGAGCGCCACGGCCACGCCCGCGTCCAGCAGCCGCCGCGCGTCCGGGTAGCGGGCGCGGGTGGAGAACTCGGCGCCCGGCAGCAGCGTGGCCACGGTGGTGTCCGCGGCGCTCGCGAGCGCGTCCACGTCGGCGTCCGTCAGGTGCGTGCAGTGGTCGGCCGAGGCCGCGCCCAGCTCCACCGCCAGCCGCACGCCGGGGCCGGGGCCCAGCTGGTTGGCGTGCACGCGCGGGACCAGGCCGCGCGCGGCGCCCGCGGTGAGCACCGCGCGGGCCTGGTCGCCGTCGAAGGCGCCGCGCTCGCAGAAGACGTCGATCCAGCGGGCGTGCGGCGCGCACGCGTCCAGCATCTCGCCGGTGACCAGGGCGACGTAGCCGTCCGGGTCGGCGGCGAACTCCGGCGGGACGACGTGCGCGCCCAAGTACGTGACCTCGTCGGTGTGCCGGGCGGCGACCGCGAGCGCGCGCGCCTCGTCACGGGTCGTCAGGCCGTAGCCGGACTTGGTCTCCTGGGTCGTCGTGCCCTGCCGCAGCGCCTCGCCGAGGAGGCGTTCGAGGGTTGCGGCGAGCTCGGCGTCGTCGGCCGCGCGGGTCGCGGCGACGGTCGTGCGGATGCCGCCAGCGGTGTAGGGGCGGCCGGCCGTCCGGGCCGCGAACTCCGCGCCCCGGTCGCCCGCGAAGAGCAGGTGGGAGTGGGAGTCGACGAAGCCCGGGAGCAGGGCCCGGCCGCCCGCGTCGAGGCGGTTGTCGGTGGGGGGTGCTTTGCTGGAGGGACCGAGCCAGGCGATGCGGCCGCCGTCGATCACGACCGCCGCCGGGCCGGGGAGGAGTCCGAGGGCGGCGAGCGAGCCGTCGCCCGTGGCCGCGGCGAGGGAGGGATCGTTGGTGAGCAGGCTGCCGATGCCGGTGACGAGCGTGCTGGGCGCGGATGCCGGGGCGGGCGCGGCCCCGGGTGCCGCCGGGTGGGCGCTGCTCGCGGGGGTGGCCGCGTGCGCCGGCGTCGCCGGGTCCTCCGCGGTGCCGCTGCTGGTCATCGTGGGTGCTCTCGCCGTCGTCGGGGGCCCGGGTGCCGCCCGGGCCGCGGGGGTTCGGGCCGTACGGGCCGCGGTCAGTGGCGCAGGGCGCCGATCGCCGCGGCGAGGGAGCCGGGTACGTCCTGGACGAGCTGGTGCCGCCCGTCGCGTACGACGTGCCGGCCGCCCACCACGGTGTGCCGTACGTCGGCGGCCGTGGCTGCGAATACGGCCGCCTCGCCGGCCAGCCGGGGCGGCGGGCCCGCGGTCCGCACGGTGTCCAGCGCGATCGTCGTGAAGTCGGCGAGCGCGCCCGGCTCCAGCCGGCCCGCGTCGGGCCAGCCCAGGCTCGCGTGACCGTCGTCGGTCGCCGCGCGGAGCAACTGGGCCGCGGTCCAGTGGCCGCGGGTGCGGGCCTGCAGGCGCTCGTTCATCTCGACCGCGCGCGCCTCCTCGAAGAGGTCGATCACGGCGTGGCTGTCGCTGCCCAGGCTCATCCGGCAGCCGGCGCGGCGCAGTTGCGGCGCCGGGCCGATGCCGTCGGCGAGGTCCCGTTCGGTGGTGGGGCACATGCACACGGTGCCGCCGCCGGTGCCGAGCAGCGCGATGTCGCCCGCGGTCAGGTGCGTGGCGTGGACGGCGGTGGTGTTGGGGCGCCAGAAGCCGTTGTCGGCGAGCAGCCGGGCCGGGGTGCGGCCGTGCAGCAGCGTGCAGGCCTGGTTCTCCGCGGTCTGCTCGGACAGGTGGATGTGCACGGGCACGTCCGCGGTGCGCTCGGCGAAGAGCCGGTAGCCGTCGCGGTCGGAGAAGGCGCGCACCGAGTGCACCGCGGCGCCGACCTTGGCGTGGCCCTCGCCCTTGAGCCGCGACCAGCGGTCGTACCAGCGGTCGGCGGTGCCGTCGCCGAAGCGCCGCTGCACGCCCTCCAGCGGGCGGTATCCGGTGCGGGTGAAGCCGCCGTGCAGGTAGGCGGTGTCGAGCAGGGTGATCCGGATGCCCGCCTCGCCCGCGGCGGCGATCAGCGCCTCGCCCATGGCGTTGGGGTTGGCGTACGGGGTGCCGTCGGGCTGGTGGTGGAGGTAGTGGAATTCGCCGACGCAGGTGATGCCGGCGAGGGCCATCTCGGCGTAGACGGCGCGGGCGAGGGCGAAGTAGCTGTCGGGGTCGAGCGCGCCCGCGACGTCGTACATGACGTCGCGCCAGCTCCAGAAGGAGGTGGGCGCCGAGCGCGCTCCCGTAACGCCCGAGCCGCTGCCCGCGCCGCCGCCGGGTGCCGTGCCGGGGCGGGCGCCGATCTGGGCGACGCCGCGCAGGGCGCGGTGGAAGGCGTGGCTGTGGGCGTTGGCCAGGCCCGGCAGGGTCAGGCCGCGCAGCGCCGTCGCGCCGGCCGGCGGGTGGTCGACGCCGGTGCGGACCTCGGCGATCCGGTCGTCGGCCACGGTCAGGAGGATGGCGGGCGCGGTGTGTGTGCCGAGCCAGGCGTTTTCCAGCCAGTACGTCACCTGCACGCGAGACCTTCCCATACGTCGGCGAGGGCGGACACTCCGGCGGCGCAGTCGTCCTCGGCGGCGTGTTCGGCCGGGGAGTGCGAGACGCCTGTGGGGTTGCGTACGAACAGCATGGCGGTCGGAAGGGCCGCGGAGAGGATTCCGGCGTCGTGTCCCGCGCCGGTGGGCAGAACGGGTACCGGCGCACCCCCTCCGAGCAGGGCGGCAAGCCGGTCGCGCAGCTCGTGTGCGAATTCCACCACGGGGGTGAACGATTCGCGGGTGACGCCCACCCGCACCCCGTCGCGCGCCCCGCGCTCCGCCGCCGCCTGCTCGATCGCGGCGACGACGGCGGCCAGGGTCTCCTCGTCGGGGGCGCGCGAGTCGAGCCAGCCGCGGACGAGCGAGGCGACGGCGTTGACGCCGTTCGGCTCGACGGCGACCTTGCCGAAGGTCGCGAGCGCGCCCGCCAGCCGGGCCTTCTTGCGCGCGGCGAGCACGGTGGTGGCGTACGTCAGCATCGGGTCGCGGCGGTCCTCCAGTCGGGTGGTACCCGCATGGTTGGCCTCGCCTCGGAAGTCGAAGCGCCAGCGGCCGTGCGGCCAGATCGCCGAAGCCACCCCGACCGGCTCGCCCACCAGGTCCAGCGCCCGGCCCTGCTCGACGTGCAGTTCGACGAAGGCGCCGATGCGGGCGAGGCGTTCGGGGTCGGCCCCGATCGCGTCCGGGTCCTGCCCGGCGCGCTCCATCGCCTGCGCGAGCGTCACGCCGTCCGCGCCGGTGAGCGCGCGGGCGTCGGCCGGGGCCAGCTGACCGGCCGCCAGCCGGGAGCCGACGCAGGCGAGCCCGAAGCGGGCGCCCTCCTCGTCGGTGAAGTTGACGATCCCCAGCGGGCGCCGCGGCCGGGCGCCGCGGGCGTGCAGCGCGTCGAGGGCGGCGAAGGCGGAGACCACGCCGAGTGGGCCGTCGAAGGCGCCGCCGTCCGGCACGGAGTCCAGGTGCGAGCCGGTGACGACGGCGTCGCCCGCGGCCGGGTCGCCGAGCCAGGCCCACTGGTTGCCGTTGCGGTCGGTCTCGTACGCCAGCCCGCGCGCGGCTGCCTGCGCGCGGAACCAGGCGCGGCAGTCGGCGTCGGCGGGCGTCCAGGCGTGCCGCCGGTAGCCGCCGGAGGGGGCGTGCCGGCCGATCCGGGCGAGGTCGCGCCACATGGTCTGGAAGCCGTCGCCGGTGCGCGGGCCCGCGTCCGTGCCGCCCGGCGCTGCGTCAGCCCCGCCCGGCGCCGGGTCCGCGCCCGGCTCCCGCGGTCCGCCGGTCACGCGGACGCCTCGCGCATCGGGACGCGCACCCCGCGCTGCCCGGCGACGTCCTCGGCCTGCTCGTACCCGGCGTCGACATGGCGGATGACACCCATGCCGGGGTCGTTGGTGAGCACCCGGCGGATCTTCTCGCCGGCCAGCGCGGTGCCGTCGGCGACGGTGACCTGCCCGGCGTGGATGCTGCGGCCGATGCCGACGCCGCCGCCGTGGTGGATCGACACCCAGGACGCGCCGGAGGCGACGTTGACCATGGCGTTGAGCAGCGGCCAGTCGGCGACGGCGTCGGAGCCGTCGCGCATCGCCTCGGTCTCCCGGTAGGGGGAGGCGACCGAACCGCAGTCCAGGTGGTCGCGGCCGATCACGACCGGGGCCTTGAGGGTGCCGTCGGCGACCATCTCGTTGAAGCGCTCGCCGGCCTTGTCGCGCTCGCCGTAGCCGAGCCAGCAGATGCGGGCGGGCAGGCCCTGGAAGTGGACGCGCTCGCCGGCCAGCCGGATCCAGCGGGCCAGCGACTCGTTCTCCGGGAAGAGGTCGAGGATCGCGCGGTCGGTGGCGTGGATGTCGGCCGGGTCGCCGGACAGCGCCGCCCAGCGGAAGGGGCCCTTGCCCTCGCAGAAGAGCGGGCGGATGTAGGCGGGGACGAAGCCGGGGAAGGCGAAGGCCCGCTCGTACCCGGCGAGTTTCGCCTCGCCGCGGATGGAGTTGCCGTAGTCGAAGACCTCGGCGCCCGCGTCCTGGAAGCCGACCATGGCCTCGACGTGCCGGGCCATCGACGTACGGGCGCGCTCGGTGAACTCGGCGGGCTTCTCGGCGGCGTAGTCCGCCATGTCGGCGAGGTCCACGCCGAGCGGCAGGTACGCCAGCGGGTCGTGGGCGGAGGTCTGGTCGGTGACGATGTCGATCGGCGCGTTCATGGCCAGCAGCCGCGGCAGCACGTCGGCGGCGTTGCCGAGCAGGCCGATCGACAGCGGCCGGCGCGCGTCGCGGGCCTCGGTGGCGAGCCGCAGCGCGTGGTCGAGGTCGTCGGCGCGGACGTCGAGGTAGCGGTGGGCGATTCGCCGCTCGACGGCCCACGGGTCGCAGTCGACGCACAGGGCGACGCCGCCGTTCATGGTGACGGCGAGCGGCTGCGCGCCGCCCATGCCGCCGAGCCCCGCGGTGAGGGTGACGGTGCCGGCCAGGGTGCCGCCGAAGCGCTTGGCCGCGACCGCGGCGAAGGTCTCGTAGGTGCCCTGGAGGATGCCCTGGGTGCCGATGTAGATCCACGAACCGGCGGTCATCTGCCCGTACATGGTCAGGCCGAGGGCTTCGAGGCGGCGGAACTCCTCCCAGGTGGCCCAGTCGCCGACCAGGTTGGAGTTGGCGATCAGCACGCGCGGCGCCCACTCGTGGGTCTGCATGACGCCGACCGGACGGCCGGACTGCACGAGCATCGTCTCGTCCTCTTTGAGGCCGCGCAGGGTGCGGACCATCGCGTCGAACGACGCCCAGTCGCGCGCGGCCTTGCCGCTGCCGCCGTAGACGACCAGCCGGTCGGGGTGCTCGGCCACCTCGGGGTCGAGGTTGTTCTGCAGCATGCGCAGCGCGGCTTCCTGCTGCCAGCCCAGCGCGCTCATCTCCGTACCGCGCGGTGCGCGTACCGGCCTCGGTCCCGTCATCGGTGCGGCCTCCTCGTCACGACACTGCCCACGTCATTGAATATTCACATCCTCGGGTGCTGAATAGCCCTAGTCAACAAGGCGGCGGGGCGCTGGCGGCGGCGGGCCCGGGGGTGGTGGGATGGCGCCCATGACGGACGAGGCGAGGCAGGCCGCCGAACAGGCGGCGGAACGGCGGAGCGGGGCGCTGCGGGCGGCGGTGGCGCGCCGGCTGGTGAGCGAGGAGCAGCCGGTGGTCGGGCTGCTGGACACCGCGGGCGTCCGGCGGTCGGCGACCGCGCTGCACGCGGCCTTCGCCACGCCCGGGGTGGCCGTGCAGCACACCTTCGCGGTCAAGGCGGCGTCCCTGGTGCCGGTTCTGGGCCTGCTGCGGGAGTACGGGCTCGGCGCGGAGGTGGCCAGCCCCGGAGAGCTCGCCCTCGCCCGGGCCGCGGGCATCCCGCCGGCGATGACCGTGCTGGACTCCCCGGCCAAGAGCACCGCCGAGCTGCGCGAGGCGCTGGCGCTCGGCATCGCCGTCAACGCCGACAACCCCGAGGAACTCGCCCGCATCGACGCGCTGCTGGCCGCCGCCCCGTCCGCCTCGCCCCTGGGCCTGCGGGTCAACCCGCAGGTCGGCGGCGGCAGCATCGACGCGATGAGCACCGCGACAGCCACCTCCAAGTTCGGCGTGGCGCTGCGCGACCCGGGCGCCGAGGAGTGGGTGCTGCGCAGCTACGCCGAGCGGCCGTGGCTGACCCGGCTGCACACCCACACCGGCTCCCAGGGCGTGCCGCTGCCGCTCATGGCGGCGGGCGTGCGGGCGGCGTACGACCTCGCCGAGCGCATCAACGCCGCCGCCGGACGGCAGCAGGTCACGACCCTCGACATCGGCGGCGGGCTGCCCGTCGACTTCACCTCGGATGCGACCGACCCCACCTTCGGCGCCTACGCGGACCTGCTGCGCGCCGAGGTGCCGGGCCTCTTCGACGGGCGCTACGGCATCGTCACCGAGTTCGGCCGCTCGCTGCTGGCCAAGCACGGCACGGTGCTGGCCCGCGTCGAATACGCCAAGTCCGCCGGCGGGCGGCCCATCGCCGTCACACACGCGGGCGCCCAGGTCGCCACCCGGACGGTCTTCGCGCCGGACGCGTGGCCGCTGCGCGTCCTCGCCCTCGACCCGCAGGGGCGGCCCAAGACCGGCGAGCCCGTCGTCCAGGACGTCGCCGGGCCCTGCTGCTTCGCGGGCGACCTGGTCGCCCGCGGCCGCGCCCTGCCGCTGCTGGCCGCGGGCGACCACGTCGCGCTGCTGGACACCGGGGCCTACTACTTCTCGACCCACTTCGCCTACAACGCGCTCCCCCGCCCCGCCGTCTGGGCCTACGCCGGCGAGCCCGGCGCCGAGCCCGGCTTCGCACCGGTCCGCGCCGCGCAGACCCTGGACGAGCTACTCGCCGAGAGCGGCGCCGCCCTCCCGCCGCTCCAGCCCTGAGCCCGGCCCGGCCTCAGCGGCGGCGGCCGCCGCCGGGCAGGGCGTCGCCCGCCGCGAGACCGGTCAGCTGGTAGGCGGCGGGGTCGCCGTCGGGCCGCACCCACAGCAGCGCGTCCCGGCCCCGCTCGACCCGGGCTATTCGCAGCGCCCGCGCGAGGAGCCCCGCGCCCGCCCCTGCCAGCAGCATCCCGCCCGCGCAGGGCAGCCCCGCCGACGAGCCCAGCGCGACCACGAAGGCGAGCAGCAGCCACCGGCGGCGGTGCCGCAGCCAGGCCCGCGCGGTCACCTTGCGGTCCTGGAGGAAGACCGTCTTCGCCGCCCGGCTCGCCGCCCGCGCCCGCGCCTCGGCCCGGCCGCCGCGTACGAAGAACACGGCGAACGCGGCCACGACGAACAGCGCCGCCCCGGCCATCACCCCGATCCGCCGCCCGGTGGGGCTGAAGGTCACCGCCGTGCCGGGCGCCGCCGCGACGACCCCCAGCCACCACAGCCACACCCCCGCGGTCCGCACCGTCACGGCCACCCGCGCCAATGTGTAGGCCCCGCGCACCACGTCACACCTCCTCTTCCGCCGGCCCGTCCGCCACGCGCCGTCCGCCGCGGCCGGCCCACGGCGTCGCATGCCAGGTGGACGGGAGATTACTTCGGGATTCTCAGATTTTCGTTAAGACGGATGTTTACGCCCGCGACAGCCACCCCCACCCGGCCGTCCGCACCGCACCGCACCGCACCGCACCGCACCGCACCGCACCGCACCGCACCGCACCGCACCGCACCGCACCGCACCGCACCGGCGAATGGTGCGGCCGGGGTCACTCCACGAACACCCCGCGCGCGGCGGCCCGCGCGTCGAACTCCTCCAGCCGCGCCTGCGCCTCCGGCAGCTCGTCGCACATCGCCTCCAGCAGCGCCCGGCCGAGCAGCATCGGCGCGCACGCGGTGTCGAAGGCCAGGCCCGTCCCGACCGCCGCCGGCAGCAGCAGGTCGCTGTGCGCGGCGACGGGCGCGAACGCGCTGTCCGCCACGGTCACGACGGTGAGCCCCGCCCCGCCGGCGTACGCCAGCGCCTCGACGACCTCCCGCGGATGCCGCGGCAGCGCGAAGCACAGCAGCGCGCTCGCCCCTGCCCGCACGGCCGCGTCGATGCGGTCGGCGAGCACCGTGCCGCCCTCGTCCAGCAGCCGCACGTCCGGGTGCACCTTGGCGGCGAAGTACGCGAAGCCTCCCGCCTGCGCACCCGCCGCGCGCAGCCCCAGCACGGGCAGCGGGACCGACGCGGCCAGCAGCGCCCCGGCCCGGGCGACCGGTGCGGGATCGGCGAGCAGCGCCGCGAGATGCCGCAGGTTCTCGATCTCGGCGTGCACGGCCTGCTGGTACTCGTTGCCGCCCGCCGCGTCCTGCGCGGTGGAGGAGGCCGGCGGCACCTCCCGCAGATGCCGCCGCAGCGCGGGGTAGCCGTCGAAGCCCAGAGCCACCGCGAAGCGCGTCACGGACGGCTGGCTGACGCCCGCGAGTTCGGCTACCTCCACGCTGGACAGGAAGGGCGCGTCCACCGCCCGCCGCACCAGGCAGTGCGCGATCCGCCGCTGGGTCGGTGTCAGCCGGTGCGCCTCGAAGAGCTTCAGCAGCCGGCCCGCCGCGCTCTCGCCGCCCGCCCCCGCCGTGCCCGCGAGGCCGCCGTCGCCCGCGGCCGTGCCGCCGCTCATGCTCCGCCGCTCATCTGCCGCCGCTCGTCATGTCGCCACTGCCCATCCCCGACCCCTTCGCCGGCCTCCTATTCACCGATCCCTGACTTTGCATGACCGTATGCATTCCGGCAAGGCCCGCGCCCGCCCCACCCGGTCTCTCCGGCGCCGGTGCCACCGCCGGCTCCCTCCTCGTCTCACCCCCTTCGCACGACCGACCACCCTCTCCCTCGCTCTCCGTCATCGATCGACCACTGCCTGCTGCCTCAGCGTAACCGAAAGGGCCGGACAGGTGATCGACACCTGTCCGGCCCTGTGGATAACTCGGCTACCGCCGTTGAAACCCGCAGCTCAGCGCCTCCCGGGCGCGTCAAGCTCCGCGTCCTCGCGGCCGCCGGAGCCGCCCGGACCGCCCGATCCGCCGAGGCCCCCGGAACCGGTCCCCGTCCCCGCGGACTTCGCGGCCCGGTCGGCGTGCCCCGGCCACCACGCCGCGTGCCCGATGAGCGCCGTGAGGCTCGGCGTGAAGAACATCGCCATCACGAAGGCGGCCATCACGATGCCGAAGGCGACCGTGAAGCCCATCTGCGTGAGGAAGGAGTTCCCGGAGAGCATCAGCGTCGCGAAGGTCGCCGCGAGGATCACGCCCGCCGCGCCGACCGTCGGGCCGGCGTGCTTGAGCGCCTCGGCCGCCGCTTCACGCGGGTTGCGGCCCTCGCGGGCCTCCTCCCTGAGCCGGGCGATCATCAGGATGTTGTAGTCCGTGCCGATGGCGACGACGAACAGGTACATGATGATCGGCAGCATGAAGATCAGCCCGTCGCCCCGCCCGAACAGCAGCACCGTCGTTCCGAGGGTGGCGCCGAAGCCGAGGCCGACGGACGCGATCAGGTACCAGGGCGCGACCACGCTGCGCAGCAGCAGACCCAGGATCACCATGATCAGGATGGCGGCCACCGGGAAGACCGTGCGGTAGTCGTGGTTGACGGCCGCGTTGATGTCCTTGAAGACCGACGAGGTGCCGCCGACGAAGGCCTGCGTCCCGGGCGGCGCGTTGTCGTGCGCGACGCTCCGGATGCCGTCGACCGCGTCGATCGCCTTGTCGCTGGCCGCCTCGTACTTCAGCGTGACCGTGAAGTTGGCGGTGGTGCCCGCCTTGTTCAGGTCGCTCGCCTTGTCGAAGCTGACGGCCGCGACACCCTCGGCCTTGCTCAGCTCGTCGCTGTACGCGGAGAGGTCCGCGGGCAGCGGCTTGCCGTTCGTGCTGTTGAGGTAGACGTTGGTCGGCTCGGCCGCACCGGCGGAGTAGGCCTTGGCCAGGGTGTCCTGGACGACCATCGACTCCTTGGTCTTCGGGATCGAGCCGGAGGCCAGGTCGTAGGACGCCTTGTAGCCCAGCGTGCCGATCGTCAGCAGCAGCATCACCAGGCCGGACACGAGCGCGACCATGCCGGACTTGCGCCCGACGAGCCGGCCGACCGCCGCGAAGCGGGTGCCCGTGGGCTCGTGCTGCCACTTCTGGCCGGGCCAGAACAGCACGCGGACCGGGATCAGCGAGCACACCGCGGGGAAGAGCGTCAGACCGGCGATCAGCGTGACCGCGACGAGGATGGCCAGGGCCGGGCCGAGCTGGGTGAGGAAGCCCAGCGTCGACAGGGCCAGGGCGCAGAAGGCGATGATCACCGCGCCGGCCGCGGAGGCGATGGCCTCACCGACCCTGGTGACGCTGTTGATCATCGCTTCCTTGGGTTCGTCACCCGCCCTCAGCCGCTCCCGGTAGCGGAACATCAGGAAGAGGAAGTAGTCGGTACCGACCCCCAGCACCACCACGATGAGCAGTGCCGAGATCGAGCTGTTGGCCTGGAGCCCGAAGATCTTGGTGGCGTCGGCGATCAGTGCGTTGGAGACGGTGAAGACGACGCCGATGAGCAGCACCAGCGGCATGATCGCGATCAGCGGCGAGCGGAAGATGATCGACAGCGTGACGATGATGATCAGCAGCGAGCCGAACAGCGCGACCGCGTCGGACGTCTTCCCGGCGTCCTGCTGGTCCAGGTTCTGCGCGGCCTGACCGCCCACCTGGACCTTGAGCGCGGTGCCCTTGGCCAGGTCGGTGGAGTCCGCGCGCAGCGCCTTCGCGGCGTCGGCCTGCTTGGGCTGGCCCGCCGACTTCTTGTCCATCTGGACGTAGGCGGTGGTGTACTTGCCGTCCTTGGACGAGGTGCCGGCGACGACCTTCTGGACCTGGTCGATCTTCTTGCCGCCCAGGTCCTTGGTGATCCGGGAGATGTCGGCCTGGTCGGTCCTGGTCAGCTTGCCGCCGTCCTCGCGCTGGTAGAGCACGATCGCGGCAGGGGTGAAGGCCTGGGGAAATGCCTTCTCCTGGAGGTCCATGGCCTTGATGGACTCGTAGCTGCTCGGCAGGAAGCTGCTCTCGTCGCTGTTGGACGGAAGGCTCGGGGCCGTCGCGATGATCGCGACGGCCGCGATGACCCACGCGACGACGGTCCATACGGGATGGCGGACGACTGTGCGTCCGATGCGGTGGAACATGCGGTGCTGCCTCCATGGCAGGACGTATCACCGCCACCCTTCGGAGCGGGACCGGGGTATCGGCGACCCGGACGGCCCAGGGAGGCCGTCCGGTGGAACGGGCAACGTTGTCTGTGGACTGAGCTTACTTGCCGCCCGGCAAGTGACAGGCACCGGGTGCCGGTCCGGACGCGCTCCCGGGTCGTCCGGCCGCAGCCGGACGGAGCGCGCCCTTCCGCTCGATCCGTCCCCCACGTCTACCTGGTCAGGCCGGGGGCAGCAAGCGCTTTTGGGGCTTGCCCATCGCGTTGCGCGGCAGTTCGGCGAGGAAGCACACCGTTCGCGGCCGCTTGTGCACCGACAGCCGCGCGGCCACGAAGTCCGTGAGCTCCGTGGCGCTCACGCCGTCCGCCACGACATAGGCCACGATCTGCTGCCCCAGGTCCGGGTGCGGGGCGCCGACGACGGCCGCCTCGCGTACAGCGGGGTGGTCCAGCAGCGCGTTCTCCACCTCGCCCGCGCCGATCCGGTAGCCGCCGGACTTGATGAGGTCGGTCGAGGCGCGGCCGACGATGCGGTGCGTGCCGTCCTCGCCGACCGCGGCGATGTCACCGGTGCGGAACCAGCCGTCGTCGGTGTACGAGGCCGCGGTCGCCTCGGGGCGGCCCAGGTAGCCGTCGAAGAGCGTGGGGCCCTGCACCTGGAGTTCGCCGATCCCGTCGGCGGACTCCGCCACCCGGGTGCGGATCCCGGCGACCGGGGTGCCGACCGCGCCCGGGGCACGCGGGCCGTCCGCCCGCGCGCTCACCGTGATCAGCGTCTCCGTCATGCCGTAGCGCTCCACCGGCTCGTGGCCGGTCAGCGCGCGCAAGGACCGGAAGACCGGCTCCGGCAACGGCGCGCTGCCTGACACCAGCAGCCGGGCGCCCGCCAGGGCGCGGGCCGCTTCCTCGTCGCGCGCCACGCGGTGCCAGACCGTCGGTACCCCGAAGTAGAGGCTGCCGCCCGCCGCCGCGTACGCCCCCGGAGCGGGCCGGCCGGTGTGCACCAGGCGGCTTCCGGTGCGCAGTGCCCCGAGCACCCCCAGCACCAGCCCGTGCACGTGGAAGAGCGGCAGCCCGTGCACCAGGGTGTCGTCCGCGGTCCATTGCCACGCCTGCGCAAGGGCGTCGAGATCCGCGGCAATGGCGCCGCGCGGGACCAGCACGCCCTTGGGCGGCCCGGTCGTCCCCGAGGTGTAGAGCACCAGGGCTGCCCCGCGGTACGGCGACGGGTCCGCGTCCGTGCGGGCCGCCGCGGCACCGGCGGCGGGGGCGAAGTCGGCGCGCTCGGCGAAGTCGACCGGCACCACTTCGGCGCCGGAGTCGCGCAGGATGTGCTCGCTCTCGGCGGGGCCCGCGTCGGGGGCGAGCGGGACGACCGGCACCCCGGCGAGCAGCCCGCCGACGACCGCGGCCACCGTCTCCAGCGACGCGGTGGCCCGCACCGCGAAGGCCGGGGCCCCCGCGACCCGCCGGGCGACCGCACCCGCCGCGCCGAGCAGCTCCTCGTACGAGCTGCTGCGCCCGTCGACGGTCACCGCGTCCGCCCGGTCCGTACCGCCGTGCAGGGCGGTCAGCAGCGGTGCGTCGGCCATGGCGGATCCTCCTGCGGGACGGCTTGCCCCCGGCGGATCCGGGGGCTAACCCCAGTGTGGCCCACGGCGCCCGCCGCCTACCGTGGGCACATGGACACCCGCGACCCGGAATTGACCAAGGAACTCTCCGCGACCTTGCAGGCCCGCAAGGACCTCGGAGCGGAGTACGAATCCGCGCTCGTCGACTCCTTCATCGAGAAGGTGTCGGACAGTATCGACAGCCGAGTCGAGCAGCGGGTCCGCCGCGAGCTGGCGCAGCAGCAGACGTCGTTCGCCCGCGCCGACCGCCGCCCGATCGGCCCGCCGCAGACCGGCCAGGCCTTCGCGCGCTACGGGTTCGCGGGCTTCACGCTGATCCTGGCGATCCCGCTGTCCGCGATCGCCGCGACGCAGGCCGGCACGGCGGGCCTGTTCATCAGCTGGGCGGGCATCGTGGGCGTGAACGTGGCGCAGGGTCTGGCGAGCGCGTGGACGAAGGCGAAGCCGTCGGGGGACGACGACTAGCCCGACCGGACGACTGCGCGAGGGGGTAGTCGCGGGGACCGCCGCACCCCCGGAGCGAGTCCGGAGGGCGGGACGACGGCGGTCCCCGCGAGGGACGCGAGCCGGGTCAGGACCGGGCTGTACGCGTCCGGGTCACCATGGAGTCCGGGAGCCGCTCCGGAAGTCCTTGGCGCCGTCTGGTGCCGTCCGGGTGGGGTGGCCGCCCGCCCTTCCGACATCCACCAATGTGCCGGACGCTTGTTAAGCGCGTGCTGCGCGGACGTGTCGCGGGTGTACCAGTTCCGCGAATCCCCGCCCCGGTCCGCCGGGACGGCCCCGCGGAGCCGTCCCGCACAGCCGTCCGCCACGGCCCCGGCCCGGCCGACGCCGGCCCGCCCCCGGGTCAGGCGGTGCCGTGCAGGGCGAGGAAGGCCAGCAGGTCCTGGCGGCTCACGACGCCCGTCGGCTTGCCCTCGACCAGCACGATCGCCGCGTCGGCCGCCTCCAGCACGGTCATCAGGTCGCCGACCGGCTCCCCTGAGCCCACCTGCGGCAGCGGCCGGCACATGTGCTTGTCCAGCGGGTCGTCCAGGTTCGCGGCCTTGGTGAACAGCGCGTGCAGCAGGTCGCGCTCCACGACCGAGCCGACCACCTCCGCGGCCATCACGTCCGGGTGGCCCGCGCCCGGCTTGACCACCGGCATCTGCGACACGCCGTATTCGCGCAGGACCTCGATGGCCTGGCCGACCGTCTCGTCCGGGTGCATGTGCACCAGCTGCGGCATGCCGCCCTCCTTGTGCGCCAGGACGTCGGCGACGCGCGCCTCGCCCTCGCCCTCGTCGAGGAAGCCGTGCGAGCTCATCCACTCGTCGCTGAAGATCTTCGAGAGGTAGCCGCGCCCGCTGTCCGGCAGCAGTACCACCACGACGTCGTCGGGGCCGAGCCGTTCGGCGACCTTCAGGGCCGCGACGACCGCCATCCCGCACGAGCCGCCGACCAGCAGCCCCTCCTCGCGGGCCAGCCGCCGGGTCATCTGGAAGGAGTCCTTGTCGGAGACGGCCACGATCTCGTCGGCCACCCCCCGGTCGTATGCCTCGGGCCAGAAGTCCTCGCCCACCCCCTCGACCAGGTACGGCCGCCCGGAGCCGCCGCTGTAGACCGAGCCCTCCGGGTCGGCGCCGACCACCTGCACCCGGCCCTCGCTGACCTCCTTGAGGTAGCGGCCGGTGCCGGAGATGGTGCCGCCGGTGCCGACGCCCGCCACGAAGTGCGTGATCCGGCCGTCGGTCTGCCGCCACAGCTCGGGCCCGGTGGACTCGTAGTGCGACAGCGGGTTGTTGGGGTTGCTGTACTGGTCGGGCTTCCAGGCGTTCGGGGTCTCGCGCACCAGGCGGTCGGACACGTTGTAGTACGAGTCCGGGTGCTCGGGGTCGACGGCCGTCGGGCACACGACGACCTCGGCGCCGTACGCCCGCAGTACGTTGATCTTGTCGGTCGACACCTTGTCCGGGCAGACGAAGATGCAGCGGTAGCCCTTGCGCTGCGCGACCATGGCGAGGCCCACGCCCGTGTTGCCGGAGGTCGGCTCCACGATGGTGCCGCCCGGCTTCAGGTCGCCGCTGCGCTCGGCGGCCTCGATCATGCGCAGGGCGATGCGGTCCTTCACCGAACCGCCGGGGTTGAAGTACTCGACCTTCGCCAGGACGGTGGCCCTGACGCCTTCGGTCACGCTGCCGAGCCTCACCAGCGGGGTGTTGCCGACGAGGCTGATCATCGAGTCGTGAAACTGCACCGTAGTGTCTCCGGGTTCTCCGTCGTGGTGGAGGCCAGCCTAGGGGGCGGGACGCGCCCCGCCGGAGGTGAAACGTCGAAACGGCGCAACGGCGGCACGACCGGACGGCGGGGAAGGGCGCAACACGCACGGCGCGGACACCGTTGACGTTGCCGGAGGTGTCCTGCGGGGCAACACGTGAATGTACCGGCGAGTGGACAGGTGGTGAGCGGGCTCGATGTCGAGGGCGAGGGTGGCACGGCGGATCGCGGCGGCGGCAGCGGTCGGCGGGGGCGGGATCAGCCTGCTGGGCGGGGCGGCGGTCGGACTGGTGCTGGCGGAGGTCAGGCTGGCCAGACGGGTGGTCGGCGGCTCGGGGGACGTGCCCCCGCGGGCCGACGGCAGATACGGGTCGGCATTCGCGCGCCCCGGCGCCGAGCCGCCGCTGCGGCTGGTCCTGGCGGGCGACTCCACGGCCGCCGGGCAGGGCGTGCACCGCGCCGGCCAGACCCCGGGCGCGCTGCTCGCCTCGGGCCTGGCCGCGGTCGCCGAGCGGCCGGTGCGGCTGGTCACGGTCGCCCAGCCGGGCGCGCAGTCCGACGACCTGCCGCGCCAGGTGGAGCTGGTCCTCGAGTCCGGCACGGCGCCGCCGGACGTGGCGGTGATCATGATCGGCGCCAACGACGTCACCCACCGGATGCCGCTCGCCACCTCGGTGCGGCTGCTGGCGGACGCGGTACGGCAGTTGCGCGCCGCCGGCGTCGAGGTCGTGGTCGGCACCTGCCCGGACCTCGGCTCCGTCGAACCCGTCTACCAGCCGCTGCGCTGGCTGGCGCGCCGGCTGAGCCGGCAGCTGGCCGCGGCGCAGACCATCGCCGTGGTGGAGGCGGGCGGGCGTACGGTCTCGCTCGGCGACCTGCTGGGGCCGGAGTTCGAGGCGCGGCCGCGCGAGCTGTTCGGTCCGGACAACTACCACCCCTCCGCCGAGGGCTACGCGACCGCCGCGATGGCGGTGCTGCCGACGATGTGCGCGGCGCTGGGGATGTGGCCGCTGGCCGACGAGCGGCCGGACGCGCGGCGCGGCGAGGGCTTCCTGCCGGTGGCCCAGGCAGCGGCCGAGGCGGCCGGTACGGGCGGGACGGAGGTCACGGCGGCGCGGGACACGGCCGCGGGTCCCCGCGGGCGCTGGGCGCTCGTCAAACGGCGCCGGCGGCGGCCGCTGGAGCAGGAGCGGGAGGACGTTGCCGCGTCGGGCGGCGGGGGCGGGGACGGCGGGAACACCGGAGCCACCGCAACCGGCGGAGACGCAGCGGATGCCGCGGACCGGTCGGCGTAACCGCGGGCGCCGCGGGGTAGGGGTGGGGCGTCGGCGGGTAAGCAAGCGCTCAGAAAGTAGCCCGCATCACAGCGCCCGGCGGATGACGCATCGCGCTACGCACGGGTAACTTTCCAGTCGGCCCCCGCGTCCGGGACGCCGCACCGCCCGTACCGGCCCAGTCCGCGAAGTCCACAGCCGCAGCCCCGTCGAGGAGTGCCCGCGATGCCCGAAGCCGTCATCGTCTCCACCGCCCGTTCGCCCATCGGGCGCGCCTTCAAGGGATCGCTCAAGGAGCTGCGCCCCGACGACCTGGCCGCGACGATCATCCGTACCGCGCTGGACCGGATCCCGCAGCTGGACCCGCACGACATCGACGACCTGATGCTGGGCTGCGGCCTGCCCGGCGGCGAGCAGGGCTTCAACCTGGCAAGGATCGTCGCCGTCCAGATGGGCATGGACCACCTGCCGGGCTGCACCGTCACCCGCTACTGCTCCTCGTCGCTGCAGACCACCAGGATGGCGCTGCACGCCATCAGGGCGGGCGAGGGCGACGTCTTCGTCTCGGCGGGCGTGGAGATGGTCTCGCGCTTCGCGAAGGGCAACTCCGACTCCCTGCCCGACACCATGAACCCGGTCTTCGACGAGGCGATCGCCCGCACCGCCGAGCGCGCCGGGCAGAGCGGGGCCGGCTGGCACGACCCGCGCGAGGACGGCCTGCTGCCCGACGCGTACATCGCGATGGGGCAGACGGCGGAGAACCTGGCGGCGCTCAAGGGCATCACGCGCCGCGAGCAGGACGAATTCGGCGTCCGCTCGCAGAATCTGGCGGAAGAGGCCCTCAAGAACGGCTTCTGGGAGCGCGAGATCACCCCCGTGACGCTCCCTGACGGCACCGTGGTGGCCGCGGACGACGGCCCGCGGGCGGGAGTGACCATGGAGGGCGTCGCGGGCCTCAAGCCGGTCTTCCGGCCCGACGGCACCGTGACCGCGGGCAACTGCTGCCCGCTCAACGACGGCGCGGCGGCGCTGGTGGTCATGTCCGACACCAAGGCGCGCGAGCTGGGCATCACCCCGCTGGCCCGGGTCGTCTCCACCGGCGTCTCGGCGCTCTCCCCCGAGATCATGGGCTACGGCCCGGTGGAGGCCTCGCGGCAGGCGCTGCGGCGGGCCGGGATGTCCGTCGGCGACATCGACCTGGTCGAGATCAACGAGGCCTTCGCCGCCCAGGTCATCCCCTCCTACCGGGACCTGGGCATCGACCTGGACCGGCTCAACGTCAACGGCGGCGCCATCGCCGTCGGCCACCCCTTCGGCATGACCGGCGCCCGCATCACCGGCACGCTCGTCAACAGCCTGCAGTTCCACGACAAGCAGTTCGGCCTGGAGACCATGTGCGTGGGCGGCGGTCAGGGAATGGCCATGGTGATCGAGCGGCTTTCGTGACGCTCCGCAGCCGTCCGGCTCCGTAGCGCCCAGTTGTGACGTATGTCGCAGGCACCTTGCCCCCGGGATGTAATTTGTCCCGGGGGCATCGCGTTTACCCAGGTCAGACCGCCCCCGCCAAACCCGGACAGATCCCAGGAATCGCCCAAGTCATGACTTTCCGCACTGCAAGGGCCAGGGGTTTACCGGCACAGTGATGTGAGGGGAAAGTTTCGTCCACCGGACAAGTGGGCAATTGCTCGGGTCGCGTCAGTCGGGAGAACGTCAGTGAGTGCCAACTTCACCGTCCTGCTGGTCGCCGCGGGTCTCGCCGTGGCGGCGGGTTCCGCCGCTCTGGTCTCCGCCCGCGGGATGCGGCGCGAACTGGCTGCCCTGCGCCAGGACCTGGCCGGGCTCGGCGTGCCCGGGCAGCGCGACGACGCCGACGGCATCAGGGCCGCCGTCGCGGGCGCCCTCGCCGACGAGCGCGAGCGTGAACTGGCCGAGGCCCGCGCCTTCTGGGCCGAGCAGGAGGCCCGCGAGAGCGCGGGCGAGGCACCTCTCTTCCGCGGCCTGTACGGCGGCGCCTCCGACGGGCCGCTGCCCGGCTGCGACTACGAGGTGCCGCCGGTTCTGCCCTACCTGCCTCGGCAGGCCGACTTCGCGGGCCTCGACGCGGCCGCCGAGGGCTTCCTGGAGGGCGGCCGGGAGTCCGAGGGCACGGGCGCCGGCGAGGCGCCCGACGCCGTCCTTCCCGCGCCCGGCGCGATCCCGCACCCGTCGGGCCCGGACTTCGCGCCCTCGCCGGTCGTCGCCTCGCCGGACCAGACCGCCGACCGGCTCGCCGACCTGGCCGACGGCCGCATCCCGCTCTCCGACGTCCGCCCCGGCCCGCTGGGCACGCTGGACGTGTACGTCTTCGCGGACGGCACCACGCTGTGCATGACGCCGGGCCACCGGGAGACCGCGCTGCGGCTGTCGGAGGCGCTGGACCGCGGCGACGTCCCCGTACTACGCGGCGGCTCGGCAATAGCCGGGGCCTACGCGCTGACCTTCGCCTTCGGCGAGGAGAGCGTCTACGTGCTCGCAGACCGCGTCGTCGCCTCGCTCTGACCCCTCGGGTCCGGCCGCGCGCAGGCCGACTCCCGCACGCCGTCTGCGCACCGGGCCCCGCACACCCTCACCCGGCGGTCAGCCGACCGCCCGTGCCGC
Organism: Streptomyces sp. NRRL F-5123; assembly: GCF_000721495.1. Taxonomy (GTDB): domain Bacteria; phylum Actinomycetota; class Actinomycetes; order Streptomycetales; family Streptomycetaceae; genus Actinacidiphila. Next base: position 13,122 of record NZ_JOHY01000028.1, on the reverse strand, counting down.
CTGCACGACCTTCTCGCGCGCAGCGGCCAGCAGCGCTTCGTGCCCGGGCTGCGCCGCCACCGCGAGCAACTCCCGCCCGGCGAGGGAGAGCTGGTCACCGACCACGAAGACGCCCTCGTCCGCCATCACGTACGGCTCGCGCCCGGGGAATTCCAGCAGCTGGGCCTCGCGGTCCAGCCAGCGCGCCAGGTCCAGTCCGGCCGCCGCGGCGCCGGACTGGAGCCGCCGCTGCGACAGCGAGCGCAGCCGCCCCGCGAGGCGTTCCACCGCGGCGCTCAGCTCGTCCGGTCGTGTCTGCTCGGGCATGACCCGACATTACCGGGGTATGGAAGACGGCCTCGCACCCATGTCCGTACCCGGTGGTTCCCCGCACGATGGTTGCCAACGCACCACCACTCGGGCACGGTGGGGTGACCGGACCACATACCGGAGGCGCCGATGTCCCAGCCGCACTTCTCCGAGGAAACCCACCGGAATCTGATCGACCGTATCCCGCACTGCACCGGCCGCGAGGTCAGCGAGTGGCTGTCCGCCCTCGACGAAGGACCCGCACTCTTCCGCTTCGACGAGAAGGTGAGCTGGCTGCGAGGCGAGCACGACCTCTCCTACGGCCACGCCAAGGCCCTCGTCCACGAGTACGACCTGCGACGGGCCGCCCGCAACCTGCGCTGACCCGGCCCCGTTCACCGCTGCCGTTCCCACACGCCTGCGGGCTGCCGGGAAGCGGTACTTCCCGGCAGCCCCGCGCGTGCGCGGCAACCGTCCCCGCGAGAGCAGAACCCTTCAGGGCGCCGGTCGCGCAGGACCGCGGCCGGCCGCCGCGGCTCCGGACGGATCCACACCGGCGAGAGGTCCGGCCCGCACCACGACCGACCCGAACGCGACCGGCGCGGCACCCGCCGCCGGACCCCCGCGTGTGATGCCGGTACGCGTCACGGCGCCGTCGATCGCCGTCCGCCCGGCCCGCGCCGGGCCCCGTACGCCTCCCCCTGCCGCTCGGCGGCCGAAACCGGCCTTCCCCCGGATCGACCACTCGAACACGCCCCCCGCACGGGCCGCGCGCCCTTCCGGTGGGTTTACCCGGTGGACGGCCGGGCCCCGGCGCGGTATCACTGAAGGGTGCAGACGAACACGCGTTCGAAATCCAGAGAGCAGGCCATGGCACGCCCCGACCACACCCGCGCCCTGCACGCCGCCCTGCTCGCCGCTGCCCGCGGCCTGCCCGTCTTCCCGCTCTCGCGCAGCAAGCTGCCCGCCGTCCGCTCCCCGCACCGCCACGAGCCGCGCACGGCGGCGCTGTGCCGCGGCGCCTGCGGCCGGCCGGGCCACGGGGTGCACGACGCCAGCACCGACCCGGCCCGGATACGCGCGCTCTTCGCGGTGGCGCCCTGGGCGACCGGCTACGGCGTCGCGTGCGGGCGTGCCCCGCACCACCTCGTCGGCGTGGACCTGGACGTCAAGCACGGCGCGGACGGCATCGCCGCGCTGCGCGCGCTCGCCGTGGAGCACGGCTTCACGGTGCCCGAGACACTCACCGTGCTGACCCCCTCCGGCGGCCGCCACCTGTGGCTCACCGCGCCCGGGCCCGTCCCCAACTCGGTGGGCCGGCTGGCCCGCGGCATCGACATACGCGGGGAGGGCGGGTACGTCGTCGGCCCGGGCTCGCGCACCCTGGCGGGCCGCTACCTGCCCGACCCCGGCTCGGCCGGTGCCGTGCTCGCCCCCGCTCCCCGGGCACTGCTGCGACTGGCCGCCCCGCAGGCGCCGCCCGCGGAGCAGCAGCCCCGGCACGCGGCAGGGCCGCGGCATCCCGCCGAGAAGCGGGCCGCGGCCCTGGTGCGCTTCGTGCTCGACTCGCAGGAGGGCGAGCGCAACGGCCGGCTCTTCTGGGCCGCCTGCCGTGCCTACGACGCCGGTATCGGCGACACCCTCGCGCCCGCCCTGGTGACCGCGGCCGTGCACACCGGGCTCAGCGAGCGGGAGGCCGCCGCCACGGTGGCGTCCGCGGGCCGGCTGCGCACCGCCCCGCATCCGTGACGCGGGGCGGTGACGGCAGGCGCAGGCGGCAACCGTGGGGCCGCGGCGGGACCCGTCAGCCCCATGGACCCGGCGGCCCGCAGTCCGTCAGGCCGTCGCCCGTCAGGCCAGGACGCGCTGGTGGATCGCGGTGACGGCGCTGCGGGCCGAGCTGAACGCCCCGTGCTGCCAGGCGTCCATGTAGCTGAGCCAGTCGCCCGCGAAGAGCACGCGGCCCGCCGGCTCGGTCAGCGGCTTGTAGCGGGGGTGGTCGGGACCGCCGGGAGTGCTGTGCCAGGCGGCCTCCTGGTAGGGGAACTGCCGCCAGTGGTGCGAGAAGGACGTGGCCAGTTCGCTGCGGTACTTCTCACCGTAGATCTTCACGCCCGCCGCCACGGCGCGCGCCTCACGCTCCTTGGGGGTGAGGGGGGCGTAGGAGTCGGCGTTGGCGCCGGTGTTGTAGTAGCCGATGAGCACACCGCGCTCGCCGTGGAAACCGTAGGACGGGTGCCAGATGTGGGTGACGTCGAGGTCGGTCTCGGTGATGCCGCCGTAGATCCGGTGGTCCGTCTCCCACCAGCGCGAACGGTACTCCAGGCCGATCTTGCCCGCCGAGGACGGCGTGATGGCCTCCAGGGCCGTCTGCACCCCGCTGCCGAGGTTGTGCGGCACCTTGGCGAGGATGTTCGGCGGCATGGCGGCGACGCAGTAGTCCGCCTCTACGGACCGGGTCCGCCCGCCCTGGGTGTACGTCACGCGGACGCCGTCGCCCTTGTCCGTCACCTGCGTGACGGCGCAGCCGGTGCGGATCTTCTGGTTGCCGATCGCGCCGGCCAGCGCGTGCGGTATGCGGTCCATACCGCCGACCGGCTGGAACATCAGCATGGCCTGGTCGAATTCGAATTCGAAGGCGAAGTAGCGGCCCACCCCGGTGGCGAAGATCTCGGAGGCGGTGGGCACGTCGCTCGCGACGACGCCGGGCGTGCCGGCGGCGGCGGGCCAGACGGAGTAGCCCCGGCGGGAACTGCCGGTGTATTGCAGGTTGCTTCCGAGGTCTCCGTAGTCCTTGAGGAATTCCGTCAGCCGCTCGCGGTCGTCACCGGTCAGCGCCTGGTCGAGGGCGCCCTGGTCGGAGGCCTTGGCGAGCAGTTCCGTGACATAGCCGAAGACGTCCGCCTTGGCTGCGCGGTAGCGCATGGGCGAGGTCATGCCGGCCGACTCGTTGTAGAGGTAGCTGTCGGCGTTGACGTTGGTGAAGACCTCGATCGGGACGCCGAGTTCGCGGCAGTAGTCGAGGGTGATCATCCACTGGGCGATGCGGGCGGGCCCGGCGTTCATGTACTGGCCGTCGGAGAAGCGGGCGGTCTGCCGGTGGCCGTAGAGGTCGGTGGTGGTGTCGCCCCCGCGCACGGTGAAGTTGCGGCCGCCGGGGCGGTCGCGGGCCTCCAGGATCGTGCAGCGGTAGCCGGCCTTGCCGAGCTCGTAGGCGGTGGTGAGGCCGGCTATGCCGCCGCCGAGCACGACCACCGAGGCCGCGGATCTGCCGGTGAGGGTGAAGTCCCCGGTGCGAGGCGCGCGGTAGGCCGCCTCGCGGGCGGCCGCGGCCTGTGCGGTGGGCGTGAGGCCGAGCGCTCCCATGGTGGCGAGCATCGCGCCGGCGCCGCCTGTCGCGCCGACGGCACGCAGAAACGCACGTCGATTGAGCTGGGTCATCTACCATGTCCCCTTTCGCTGCTGGCGCAGCGGACTTTCGCAAGCGCGGGTTACGCGTGATCGCGTCGCGCGTGTCGCGGGAGTAAGGGGAAGCTCCGCTTCATATGCTCAGGACCAGTTCAGCGCGGGTTCAGCAGCGCGGTTCAGCAGCGCGCGCCGCCCCGGCCGTATGCGACGGCGCGGCAGTATGCGACGGGTTCGGCAATAAGTGCGTGACGGCGCGTGATGCGCGGAAAGGCCGGACAAGGCGGTATACGCGTCCGGGCACGGTGGCATATACCCCCGCCGGAACCACATATTCCGGTCGGCTCGCAGGCCTGCCACCCGAAGGGTGAAGTGCCCGGAGCCGGACTTGAACCGGCACGCCCACATGGGGCAGCGAGGTTTAAGCTCGCCGTGTCTGCGTTCCACCATCCGGGCCGGCGGGGCGCAGAGAAAAGCGTATCGGGGTCGGCGGATCCCAACAGGGCGCCTAACTAGTCATGTTGTCTGATTTTAGAGGCTACTGACGGTGCTTCATCGGCTTCGGCGCGACACATCGCCAGGACAGCGCAGCACTTACGGGGCCATGGTTGCCCCGCACAAGTGACGCGAAATCGCCCTTGGCCCGCCTTGCGCCGCCTTACGAGAGCCAATTCGTGCGGGTGCGCGGCATTTCGGAGCCACCGTCCTCCGCGGTGCGTACTGCGAGCACCTGGTTGACGCCGATCCGGTTGCGTTCGAAGGACACCGCGGACGCGGCCATGTACAGCTGCCACACCTTGGCACGCCCCGGCGTGACCAGGTGCACCGCCTGGCGCCAGTTCGCCTCCAGATTCGCCACCCAGGCCCGCAGCGTGCGCCCGTAGTGCTCACGCAGCGCCTCCACGTCGCGTACCTCGAAGCCGGCCTCCTCCAGCCGGGAGACGGTGGCACCGACCGGTGCCAGCTCGCCGTCCGGAAAGACGTAGCGGTCGATGAACTCGTCGACGTGGTAGGCCTCCTCGTCGCGCAGCGGGCGGCGGGCGATCTGGTGGTTCAGCAGTCGGCCGCCCGGCCGCAGCAGCCCGTGCAGGATGCGCGCGTACTCCAGGTAGCGCTCCCTGCCGACGTGCTCCGCCATGCCGATGGAGGAGATCGCGTCGTAGGGGCCGTCGGCGACCTCCCGGTAGTCCTGCACCCGGATCTCGACCAGGTTGTCCAGTCCGGCGTCGGCGACGCGCTTGCGGGCGAACTCCGCCTGCTCCACGGAGAGCGTGACGCCCGTGGCCCGTACGCCGTAGTGCGCGGCGGCGTGCATGACCATCGAGCCCCAGCCGCAGCCGACGTCCAGCAGCCGCTGACCCTCGCGCAGGCCCAGCTTGCGGCACACCAGGTCGAGCTTGGCGGACTGCGCCTGCTCCAGGGTGGTGTCCTCGTCCGGCCAGACCGCGCACGAGTAGACCATGCTCGGGCCCAGGACCAGGGCGTAGAAGTCGTTGCCGACGTCGTAGTGGTGCGAGATGGCGGCGCGGTCGCGGCGCTTGGTGTGCGCAGGGCCCGAGCGCGGGCCCACCTCCTCGGGCGGCGGCGCCGGCGGCAGCCCCGGCCCGGCGAGGGCCAGGACCTCGCGGGCCAGCCGGTAGGTGGCCGGGTCGCGCAGCGCCTCCAGCACCCGGCGGACCCCGGCGCCGGCCGGGGCTCCCGGGTCCGGTTCCGGGCGCTCCCAGAGCACGCCGGAGAGGCGGTCGAGCGCCTCGTGCAGGTCGCCGTCGACGGTCAGCTCACCGGCCACCCAGGCACGGACCAGGCCGAGTTCACCGGGCCGCCACAGGATACGGCGCAGCGCGCGGCGGCGGCGGAAGACGAGGACGGGGGCGCCGGGCGGCCCTGCCTCGCTGCCGTCCCAGGCACGCACGCGCAGCGGGAACGGCCGGGAGAGGGCGTGTTCGGCGATGTCGACGATTCTCGGAGCCGCGTCAGCCATGCGTCCGAGCGTACGACTGCGGCGACCAGAAATCGTCGTTCCTCCGCAAATCTACGTTGCGGATACACGCACTTAGCCCGGACGGCGGTCGCCGCCCGCCGGGAGGGCCGTCGACATGGCCGGGAGGCCGGCGCGGCGGGGGCGCGCGAAAACGCCGTGAGGGCGCCCGCACCACGGATGGCGAGCGCCCTCACGGCGTCTGCTGTGCGCCCGGCGGCGTCCGTTCCCGGAGCCGCCGAGGGGTGTCAGGCCGCGCCGGCCTTCTCGGCGGCGGGAGCGGCGGCCTTCGGCTGCTCGGGCACGGCGACGGGCGCCGGGGCCGGGCGGGCGGCCTCGTAGAACTCCTCGCGGGGGTTCTCGATGGCGCCCAGGGAGACGACCTCGCGCTTGAGGAACATCCCCAGGGTCCAGTCGGCGAAGACCCGGATCTTGCGGTTCCAGGTCGGCACCGCCATGCCGTGGTAGCCGCGGTGCATGTACCAGGCGAGCCGGCCCTTGACCTTGATCCTGGCCTTGCCGAAGACGATCATCGCGACGCCCTTGTGGAGCCCGAGGCCCGCGACCGCACCCTTGTTGGCGTGCTTGTAGTCCTGCTGCGGGAAGCCGCGCATGCCGGACACCACGTTGTCGCCGAGCACCTTGGCCTGGCGCAGCGCGTGCTGCGCGTTCGGCGGGCACCAGGCGCCCTCGCCGGCGGCGAGGTCGGGGATCTGGGCGTTGTCGCCCGCGGCCCAGATGTAGTCGGTGCCGCGCACCTGGAGCGTCGGGGCGGTGTCCACGTGGCCGCGCGGGCCGAGCGGCAGGCCGAACTTCGCCAGCGCCGGGTTCGGCTTCACGCCGGCCGTCCACACGACGGTGGAGGCGTCTACCTCCAGGCCGTTGGCGAGCACCACGTGCTTGTCGACGCAGGACTTCATCGACGTCTGGAGGTAGATCTCGATACCGCGCTCCTGGAGGTGCTCCAGGCCCCACTTGCCGAGCTGCGGGCCGACCTCGGGGAGGATCTTGTCCGCGGCGTCGACGAGGATGAACCGCATGTCCTCGCGCTTGACGTTCGGGTAGTACTTGGCCGCGTCGCGCGCCATGTCCTCGACCTCGCCGACGGTCTCCGCGCCCGCGAAGCCGCCGCCGACGAAGACGAAGGTGAGCGCCTTGCGGCGGATCTCCTCGTCCGTGGTGGAGTCGGCCTTGTCGAGCTGCTCCAGCACGTGGTTGCGCAGCCCGATCGCCTCCTCGACACCCTTCATGCCGATGCCGTTCTCGGCCAGGCCCGGGATCGGGAAGGTCCGGGAGACCGCGCCGAGCGCCATCACCAGGTAGTCGAAGGGCAGCTCGTAGGACTCGCCGACGAGCGGCTCGACCGAGGCGACCTTGCGGTCCTGGTCGATGTCGACGACCCGCCCGGTCAGCACCTCGGCCCCGGGCAGCACGCGCCGCAGCGGGACGACGACGTGACGCGGGGAGATGCTGCCTGCTGCCGTCTCGGGGAGGAAGGGCTGGTACGTCATGTACGAGCGCGGGTCGACGACCGTGACGGTCGCCTCGCCGTACCGCATCTTCTTCAGGATGCGGCGCGCCGCGTACAGGCCGACATAACCGCCGCCTACTACGAGGATCCGTGGACGCTCCGTGGTGCTCATGCTTCGAGTATCCAGCACCCCGCGGGGGGTACCTCGTGAGCCCCTTCACAAGGGCCTCGACACCCTGTGCTACCCTGCGCGGTTTCGCGACCAGGCGCGACGCGCCCGCCGGCCCGTCCCCCGGCCCCCGCTTCCGCGTCCCGGGCCCTGATCAGCACCGATCGTGCGGCGTTCACCCCGCGACCCGGCGGTTGTCACACCGCTGAAACACGCCGCCACCAACGATTCCGGGGACTGCGGGCGCCCCCACCTTGGAAATTCGGGCCGCGGGACGGGAACTTCATGTGAAGAGTTTCACAAAGGTTTTCCGGCGTCCTGTTCCGCGGCTTTGAAGGCGATGCCGTCGAGGATGTCGTGCTCGCTCACCACGACCTCCGCGGCGCCCGTCCGCTCCATGATCCGCAGCAGCACCAGGGCCCCCGCGGCGATCACGTCGACCCGGCCCTCGTGGATGACGGCAAGGGCCGCGCGCTCGGCGTGGGTGGACCTCAGCAGCCGCTCGGTGACCGCCCTGACCTGCGCGAGCGTGATCCTGGAATGGTGGATCGCCGCCGAGTCGTACGCCGGGAGGCCGAGCGCGAGCGCCGCGACCGTGGTGACCGAGCCGGCCAGCCCGACCAGCGTACGGGCGCGCTCCAGCGGCACCGTGCGGGTCGCCTCGTCCAGGCCCGCGTCGATGTCGGCGGTCATCGCCGCGACGATCTCCGCGGACGGCGGGTCCACCGGCCGCCCGTCGCGCACGACGTGACGCTCCGTCATCCGCACACAGCCCACGTCGACCGAACGGGCCGCCTCCACGCGGTCCCCGCCGAGCACGAACTCGGTCGAGCCGCCGCCGATGTCGACCACCAGATACGGCGTCAGCAGCTCGTGCCCGCCGGTCAGTTCGCGGGTGGCACCGGTGAAGGACAGGGCCGCCTCCTGGTCGCCGGTGACGACCTCGGGGCCGACGCCCAGCAGCTCGCGCACGCCGCGCACGAAGTCGTCGCGGTTCTCCGCGTCGCGCGACGCGGAGGTGGCCACGAAACGGATCCGCTCGGCGGGCACACCGTGCTCGCGGATGACGCCGGCGTATTCGCGGCAGGCCGCGAACGTGCGCTCCAGCGCCTCGGGGGCGAGCCGTCCGGTGCGGTCGACGCCCTGGCCGAGGCGGACGATGCGCATCCGCCGGTCCAGGTCGCGCAGCGTGCCGGTGGCCGGGTCGACGTCCGCGACCAGCAGCCGGATCGAGTTGGTGCCGCAGTCGACGGCGGCGACCCGGGTCGTCGTGGGGGCGGTCATGAGGACGTCTCCTGCCGGTCGTCGTGGCCTTCCTGCGGGAGCGGCACGCACGGGCCCTTGGCCCACCACTCGGGGAGCATCGCGAGCGCCTCGTCGCCGAGCGGGTTGACGCCGGGCCCCGCGGCCAGCGAGTGGCCCACCAGCACGTGCAGGCACTTGACGCGGTCCGGCATGCCGCCCGCGCTGGGGAAGCCCTCCAGCACCTCGATCGCGTCACGGCGGGCGATGTAGTCCTCGTGCGCGGCGCGGTAGGCCGCGGCCAGCTCCGGATCCTCGGCCAGGCGCGCGGTCATGGTCTTCATCACGCCGTCCGCCTCCAGCGTGCCGATCGCCGAGGCGGCCCGCGGGCAGGTCAGGTAGTACAGCGTCGGGAAGGGCGTGCCGTCCTCCAGCCGCGGCTGGGTCTCGACCACGTCGGGGTTGCCGCACGGGCAGCGGTGCGCGACCGCGCGCAGGCCGCGCGGCGGGCGGCCGAGCTGCGCCTGGACGGCAGCGGCGTCCGCGGGGGTGGCGGGAGGGTGCTGTGAGGAGTTCATGTGCCGTTTCTCGTTTCGGAGCCGTGGGGGCCGTGGGACCGGCGGACGTGCGCGCCGCGCGGGGGCCGGACACGCCGGGCGGGCCGGGTGCGCCCGGTGGTTCGGGGCTCCCGGGAGGCCGGGCCGCACGGCCCTTCCCGGGCAGGCCTCAGCGCCCGGGCTCCCCGGCGGCGTCGGCGTGGTCCACGCCGTCCCAGAGGTTCGCGTACCACGGCCGGTGGGCGGCTGACGCCGCCTGCCCGTCCGCGTCGCCCGGGGTGCCCGCGCCGCGGCTGTGCCCGCCCGCCCCGCCGGCCGAGGGCGTGGGGGCGGCCACCGAGTAGCCGTCCTCGCCGGGCATCACGTAGTGCAGCTGCTTGCGGGCCTGGGTGCGGACGTACTCCGGGTCCTGCCAGCGCGCCTTCTCCTCGCGCAGCTGCTCGACCTTCTTCTTCGCCTGCTGCGCCTCACGGCGCTGGTCGGCGATGTCGGAGCGCTGCGCGATGTACTGCCGGGTCGGATAGGCGAGGGCGATCACCAGGGCGCACAGCACCAGCGCGAGCAGTGCCGCACGCCCGGTCAGCCTGTTGCGCCGGCCGGGTCTGCGCGCCGCCGCGGCGCGGTAGACCCGCGCATGCGCCTCCTGCCCGATGGCCTTGAGCCGGACAGCGGTGGAGAACCGATCCGACCCCACGCCGTCGCTCCCCTCGTACGTCCCTCGGACCCGCGAGCCTCGCACGTCCCTCGCACGGGACGGTACCGCCCCTGGGAGGAACATACTGTCCCGTCACCCGTACGCGTGTACGTCCCCGCCGGTGGGAGGGCACCGGACGGGGACGCGGCGCGTAACGGTGCGGTTCAGCCCTTGAAGCGCGGGAAGGCGCTGCGGCCGGCGTAGACCGCGGCGTCGTCCAGGATCTCCTCGATGCGCAGCAGCTGGTTGTACTTGGCGACGCGCTCGGAGCGGGCCGGGGCGCCGGTCTTGATCTGGCCGCAGTTGGTGGCGACGGCCAGGTCGGCGATGGTGACGTCCTCGGTCTCGCCGGAGCGGTGCGACATCATGCACTTGTAGCCGCTGCGCTGGGCCAGCTCGACGGCGTCCATCGTCTCGGTGAGCGAGCCGATCTGGTTGACCTTCACCAGCAGCGCGTTGGCGGTGCCGCTGTCGATGCCCTTCTGCAGGCGCTCCGGGTTGGTGACGAACAGGTCGTCGCCCACCAGCTGCACCTTGGCGCCGAGCTTGTCGGTGATGGTCTTCCAGCCGTCCCAGTCGTCCTCGAACAGCGGGTCCTCGATGGAGACCAGCGGGTAGGAGTCGACGAGCTCCGCGTAGTAGTCGGTCATCTCGGCGGCCGAGCGCGACTTGCCCTCGAACGCGTACGAGCCGTCCTTGTAGAACTCGGACGCGGCGACGTCCAGCGCGAGCGCGATGTCCTGGCCGGGCGTGTAGCCGGCCTGCTTGACGGCCTCGATGATCAGGTCGAGCGCCTCGCGGTTGGAGCCGAGGTTCGGCGCGAAACCGCCCTCGTCGCCCAGACCCGTGGACAGGCCGCGGGCCTTGAGCACGCCCTTGAGGGTGTGGTAGACCTCGGCGCCCCAGCGCAGCGCCTCGGAGAAGGACTCCGCGCCGATCGGCGCGATCATGAACTCCTGGATGTCGACGTTGGAGTCCGCGTGCGAGCCGCCGTTGAGGATGTTCATCATCGGGACGGGCAGGACGTGCGCGTTCGGACCGCCGAGGTAGCGGAAGAGCGGCAGGTCGGAGGCCTCGGAGGCGGCGTGCGCGACGGCCAGCGACACGCCGAGGATGGCGTTGGCGCCGAGCGAGGACTTGTCGGGGGTGGCGTCCAGGTCGAACATCGCCTGGTCGATCAGCCGCTGCTCGGTGGCGTCGTAGCCGACGAGCTCCGGGCCGATCTGCTCGATCACGGCGAGGACGGCCTTCTCGACGCCCTTGCCCTGGTAGCGGTTCTTGTCGCCGTCGCGGAGTTCGAGGGCCTCGAAGGCGCCGGTGGAGGCGCCGGACGGCACTGCGGCCCGGCCGGTGCTGCCGTCGTCGAGGCCGACCTCGACCTCGACGGTGGGGTTGCCTCGCGAGTCGAGGATTTCCCGGGCTACGACGACGTCGATGGACGGCACGTTGTCTCCTTCAGAGATGTCTTCTCGTTTTTCCGGGACGAGCCTAACCGGCTCGCGTCCCCGGGCCGGTCGTCGGCCCGGCCCCTGAGACGGAAAACCGGCCGGACGCGCGGGCGCCACGAGGCGCGCCGCGCGTCCGGCCGGCCGGTGAGGGCGTGCGGGGCCTGCTCGCCCCGCGTCCCGGATCAGCCCAGGCGCAGGTGCTGGCCCGGGTAGATCAGGTCGGCGTCCTTGACGACGTCCTTGTTGAGCTGGAAGAGCTTGTGCCAGCCGCCCTTGACGTGGTGGCTCGCGGCGATCTCGGAGAGCGTGTCGCCGGAGACGACGGTGTACGAGCCCTTGGCGCCGTGCCGCTGCCAGTCGGTGGCGGTGTGCTTCGCCGGCTTGGCGGCCTTCTTGGCCGGGGCGCTCTTCGCGGCGGTGGTCTTCGTGGTGGTCTTCGCCGCCGTGGAGCTGCTGGAGCTGCCGGCCGACGAGGACGAGCCGCCGGGGTTGATGTCGGGGGCCGGGCCACCCGCGGTCAGGCCGCCGGCCGAGGCGCACGCCCAGGCACCGGGGCCCTGCAGGGCGAGCAGCTTCTCGGCGACCGCGATCTGCTGGTCCTTGGTGGCCAGGTCGGCGCGCTGCGCGTACTGCAGGCCGCCCGCCGCCTCCCAGCTGGACTGCGAGAACTGCAGGCCACCGTAGTAGCCGTTGCCGGTGTTGATGTGCCAGTCGCCGCCGGACTCGCACTGCGCGACGGCGTCCCAGGTGGCCACGGAGGCGGCCGAGGAGGAGGTGGCGCCGATCAGCGGCGCGGCGACGGCGACGCCGGCAACACCGGCGAATGTGGCGAATCGGACCATCTTCGAGGCACGACGGTGCTTACCCATGTATCTGTCCCTCACCGACGCCTACGAGGTCAGCTGTCGGGTTCGGACGTGAGTTGCCCGGCCGGCACCGCTGTCAGGCGGATGCCCTGCTTCACCCCGAGCCGGACCCGTGACGGCGGCTGCTTCGCGGCGGCGCAGCGGGCTGCGCGGCACGATGCCGTCCGTTTCCGTGGGTCCGGCGGAAAGACCGTGGGTCCCCCGCTCCTGCCTGCGGCGCTTTCGCGTCGGTTGCTCCCGTCGGGCGCGGCGGCAGGACTCGGCGTTCCGCTCCGACAGGGCCCGCTGTGGCGAGCGCTTAGACGTTAAGCACACCGGACCGGATTGAACAAACACTCGCGTTTCGGACGCCAAGTGCGGCCGCGATCACGACCACTGGACGAATGTGCAGGTCGGACGGCCGCAGCGGGGCGGGACGCGGGTGAACGGTCACAGGCCCGGAGAGAGGCTTGTCACATCACCGCATGGAACGGAAATCCCGTACGTCCTTTTTGTTACCGGGCATACATAGCAGGGGATTTCACCCCGACGGGCCGTTCTCTTCATCCGAGGTCGATGATCTGTCCGGGTTTGATGAGGTTTGGATCGTCGCCGATCGCTTGGCGGTTGACGTCGTAGAGGTGGAGCCAGCCACCGGGGACGTCGTGCGCGGCAGCGATCCCGGAGAGCGAGTCCCCGGAGCCGACCTTGTAGGTGTCCGTGGCCTCGTGCGAGGCGGTGTCCGAATTGCCGCCGTTGCCCTGGGTGTTGTCGCCGGTGCCGCTGCCGGTGCCCCGGCCCGTGCCCGCGTCCCCGTCCGTGAGGCCCGGAACGACGGCGGTGGTGCGGGTGCGGCTCGCCCGGTCGGCCGCGGCCAGCTCCTCGTCGGTGGGGCTGTACGGGCGTGCGTGGCGGCCGGTGCCGGTCGTGGGCGTGCCGGGGGTGGCGGGGGTGGCGGACGTCGCGGGCTGTCTCTTATACACATCTGACGCTGCCGACGACTCCTTACGTGTAGATCTCGGTGG
>NZ_JOHY01000027.1 GCF_000721495.1 Streptomyces sp. NRRL F-5123 | reverse complement strand
GCCACGAGTTCGTGATGCTGTAGTCGACCTGGCAGCCGCTCGCCGCCTGCGCGGACGTCGCCACGAACGAGATTCCTACTGCAGCCAAAGCGGTGGAGAGCAGAGCGATGAGTAACGGCTGTCGCCGCTTCACCGCACGGGTGCGCTTCATAAAACGTACTCCTTGAGTGATGTGCCCGAAAGGACCATTGATTGCGCTAACAACTGAGAGTCGGTGCCAGCCTGCAGCACAGAACCCCCACCGTCACCCTCGCGTCGCCGACGGTCGCGGCACGCGGCCGCGGTCGGCGACGCACGCGGCAACGCCGCGCCGGAGGGGAGGAACAACGGGTCTCTGGGATCACTTCGACCTCGTCTCTTGGCGGTCCTGCGGGGGCACGCTGCTGAGCGCACCACCGAGAGGAACACGGTGGGGGCCGTTCACGAGGACTGACAGCCGTCGGAGTCGTCTCGGCGCCAGGAGGGGACTGACACGAAACGGTGGTAAGTGTGGACCTGCGGCATTCGAAGGTCAACGCTCCGGTACGGGAATTCTTGACGGCCGACCGCGGCGAGACCGCCGAGGCCCCATCCGGGTTGCGTCCTTGGGACACCCTCGCGGAAACCGTCGAACTCGCGATCCCCAAGCTCCGGACGGCAGCTGCCTCCCGGCCTGGCTGCTGGAACGCCGCTGCCGGGCCTTCGGGTCGGCAAATGCGCGGTTGGCCGTGGTTGCGCTCGGCGGATCAGGAGTGGGCCCCGTGCCGGTCGGATCGACGGTCAGGGGCGGTGGATCCGCGCGGGCCGGATGCGCGAGGTCCGGGCGGCCCGCCGTGTCGGGTGGCGGGATGGAGCGGCGTCGTCACCTCGGCGTGGGAGCCGCCGTGCTCGACCTCGGAGAGGTGCTTGTCCGCGAAGTCCTGGAGCACTCGCCGCGCTCGCCGTCGCGCTCAAGCGGCGGGTGAACGTCTTCCGAGCCGTGGAGGCCGGACAGGGCGACCCCGGCAATCCCTTCGAGAACTTCGTGCGCAGCCTGACGGGAAGGACCGGGGCCGGTGCTCGCCGAGGAGTGTGGCGATGAGACACCTCCGTTCGAGCGGAGGTGGTCCGTCCAGGTTGGTTTCCGACAGGCCCTGGAGGCCTGTTGCGCTCGGCGCGAGCGCGGTGATCCGTGGCTCGGCCGGCCGACGAACCGGAGCCGCGGTGTGCCCCACGCCACGGGATGACTTGGGCGTCGACCATCTCGGCATCTGCATCGACGGGCGCCGTGCGGGATCACTGAGAATTCTGACGTGCTGTCGCCCGGAACAGCACTTTGAACTGCGGCGGCGGTTACGCGCGTGCGCCGTTGTGCGTGTCGTCCGCCGGCTGGCGTCCGAGGTGGTAACCCAGGCGCAATTCGTAGTCGCCCGGCTGGTTGCGTCCTGCGGCGGTGGCAGCCGGAAGCCTGCGCTGGGAACCCGGCCAGCCGAAGGAGTGCATGTAGAGGTCGTAGGAGGACTGCAGATCCTCCGCCGACGGTAGCGTGAACCGGTTGACCTGCTGCTTGACGGCGGCGATCGACTCCTTGTCGAAGGAAGCGATCCGGCGGGCCAGGGTGTCGACGAACGGGTCGAGTTCGCTGTCGGGGACCGTACGGTTGACCCAGCCGTACCGCTCGGCCAGCTCACCCGAGTAGTCGTCACTGGACAGGGCCACCTCCAGCGCCCGGGCGCGGCCGAGCAGCCGGGGCAGATGTTCAAGGCCACCGCCGCCAGGCAGGTTGCCGTTCGCGGTCTCCGGCTGGCAGAACAGAGCCCGCTCACTGGCGAAGCGCATGTCCATCGCCTGGATCAGCTCACTGCCGACCCCCCTGACGCGGCCCCTGACCTTGGCGACCGAGACGACCGGCAGACGTGACAGGCGGGTGCCGGCGTCAATCAGGAGCGGGCGGCCGCTCGCCCCCAGTTCCTTGGGAGTCTCGGCCACCCTGGAGGTGTCGTAGTGGTTCAGGAAGTAGTCGGGGTTCGCCGACTCGAACACGGCCACTCGCAGCTCCGAAGCAGCCCCCATCTGATCGACCAGGCTCGGAAGCTCGGTGAGCATCTCCGGGGACACCAGGTTGATCGGCGGGCTGTCGAACGTGATCCTCCACAGACCCCTCGTCTCGGCAGTCACAGAGAAATGGGTCCATTTCTTCACGGATTCGTCTCCTTGGCCTGCGGCTCCATACCTCTGATCACACAGTCGGCAACCCGCGGCCTCCTCGTCCGCGGTGTCGACGGCGACCATTGCCGTGCCGGCGCCGGTGGCCGTTCTCGGGCTGATTCGCGCGATTATCCGCGCGACAGGGTGATGGGCCCAGGTCCACGACGGCACGGCGGTCAGATCACGGACGCCGGTTCAGCCGATCGGCGCAGCTCAGAAGACTGCGGCAGGCGACCTGACCCAGGTCCCAGGACTTTGAAGCAGCCCTGGACCCCAGAGCCCGCCGGCGTGCCGGGTGGCACGGACCGGCGGGGCAGTGGTGCGGCCGGGGCTCCAGGCCTTGCCGCCATGGCGCGTGGATTCTCCAGCCACCGCAGTGACTGGTAGCGCTTCCAGTCGCGCCCCCGCACATCAACCACGCGCAAGGTCGTGGGCCTTGACACGAGGTTCGCGGATCACCAATCATCCTGGCACCTGGAAGCGCTTCCAGTTGCTCTCGTCCCCCCACAGCGTGAGGAATCACCATGCGCCGTCCGCACCGCAGACTGTCGCTGCTTGTGGTAGTAGCAGCACTGACCGGCCTCTTGGCAACCTTCTCTCCCGGGACCGCCTTTGCGGCCGATCCCACCACCATGACCAGCGGCTTCTACGTCGACCCCAACTCCACCGCGCGGCAGTGGGTCAGCGCCAATCCCGGCGACGGCCGGGCCGCCGCGATCGGGGCGTCGATCGCCGGCGTGCCGATGGCACGCTGGTTCGGCAACTGGAGCGGCACCATCGGCACGGCGACCGGGTCCTTCGTCGGTGCGGCGGCCGCCGTCGGCAAGCTGCCGATTCTGGTGGCCTACAACATTCCGAACCGGGACATCTGCGCGGGCCAGTCCGGCGGAGGGGCCGGTTCGGTTGCCGCCTACAACACCTGGATCGCAGCGTTCGCGAGCGGCATCGGCAACCGGCCGGCGGTGGTCGTCCTCGAACCGGACTCGCTGGGGGACGAGGGCTGCATGACCGCGGCTCAGGTCTCGGAGCGTGATTCGCTGCTGCGCAACGCCATCGCGCAGTTCAACACCAAGGCCCCGAACACCTGGGTCTACCTGGACGCGGGCAACCCGGGCTGGATCAGCGCCTCGACCATGGCGCAGCACCTGGCCGCGGCCGGGGTGAGCGGGGCCCACGGGTTCTCCCTGAACGTGTCCAACTTCTACACCACCGCGCAGAACACCGCGTACGGCAACGCCGTCAACGCTGCCCTGCAGTCGACGAACGGGTTCACCAAGCCGTACGTCGTCGACACCAGCCGCAACGGCAACGGCTCCGACGGCACGTGGTGCAACCCGGCGGGCCGGAAGACCGGGACGCGTACGCAGTTGGGCGGTGGCGCCGAGATGCTGCTGTGGGTCAAGACTCCCGGCGAGTCCGACGGCAACTGCGGCACAGGCACCGGAACGACCGCCGGACAGTTCCTGCCCGAGGTCGCCTACAAGATGATCTACGGCTACTGACGGTGGCCCCCACTCCGGGCCGAGGCCGTCCGAGCCCGGCCCGGAACCCCCGATCCGAGAAAGAAAGAGGAGACTGCATGCGACGCCACCTCCCACGCTCGTTGACGTCCTTGGGCGTCACTGCTCTCCTGGCGGCTCTTGCCACCGCAGCGCCGGCTCATGCCCAGGAGACCGCCGGCCACACGTTGCCGGCCGACACCCGGTTCTACGTCGACCCGAACAGCGACGCCGCCAAGCAGGCCGCCACCGACCTGAAGCACCACAACCTCGCCGACGCCGCCACCATGGCGGAAGTCGCCAGCTGGCCCGAAGCCCAGTGGTTCACCGACGGCACACCCGCACAGGTGGAGGACCGGACGCGGTCCTTGGTCCGCAGAGCGGATCGCACGGGGACCGTCCCCGTCCTGGTCGCCTACAACATCCCCTTGCGGGACTGCTCCCAGTACTCGGCCGGGGGCGCACAATCCGACGCGGACTACCAGGCATGGATCGCGGGGCTGGCCCGCGGCATCGGCCGGAGCAGGGCGCTCATCGTCCTCGAACCCGACGCCCTGGCCAACCTTCCGTCGGACTGCTCCGCCGACAGCGACCCCACGGGGACGCTCACGGCGGGACGCATCGCGGATCTCAACTACGCGGTCGACGCCCTGGAGAAGCAGCCGAACACGACCGTCTACCTGGACGCGGGCAACAGCCACTGGCAAAGCGTGGGCGCCATCGCGCAGCGGCTGCTGCAGGCAGGGGTCGAGCGCGCCCAGGGCTTCTCCCTCAACGTGTCCAACTACTTCTCCACGGACCTCTTGGACCACTACGGCACCTGGGTTTCGAGCTGCCTGTGGTTCGCCGGCAAGGGGCCGGACTGGGCGCGCGGGCACGCGGACTGGTGTGCCGGCCAGTACTACTCCGCAGCCGCCCCCAACGACGGCCAGGCGGGGAACTCCGTCAACGCCGACGACCCCAGCACCTGGCACTGGACCGACCTGTGGTTCCAGCAGAACGTCGGCACACCGCCCGCCGACGAACTCGCCCACTTCGTCGTCGACACCAGCCGCAACGGCCAGGGCGCCTGGACACCCCCGGCGGGCAAGTACACCGGTGACCCGCAGACCTGGTGCAACGCGCCGGGACGCGGCATAGGCAACCGCCCCACCGCCGATACCGGCACCCCCCTCGCGGACGCCTACCTGTGGGTGAAGACCGTCGGCCAGTCCGACGGGCAGTGCAACCGCAGCATCCCCGGAGGCACGGTCGATCCGGAGTACGGAATCGTCGACCCGCCCGCCGGCGCCTGGTGGCCTGAGCAGGCCCTGACGCTGGCGCGCAACGCCGACCCGGCCCTGACCTTCGCCCGTCCCGGCCGGGCCCCTTCCCGGTGAGGCGGCCTTCCAGGTACACGTGAAGCAGCCACCGGAAGCGCTACCAGAGCGCCTTCGACCCGGGCCGCCTCTCCCGCCCCGATCCGCCCCAGGAGCCATACCTGGGGCGGCAGGGCGCGTGGGATCATTGCCCGTGTCCCCCGCTATGTGAAGCCGAGGAGCAAGTGTTCGATGGAGCCGTCGCCCAGGCGCATGCCGACGCTCGACGAGGTAGCCGAACGAGCGGGGGTGTCGCGCACGGCTGCTTCTCGTGTGATCAACAACGTTCCGCACGTGAGTCGGGTCAAGCGCGAGGCGGTCGAGCGGGCCGTGCGGGAGCTGGGCTACGTGCCCAACCCGACCGCCCGGGCGCTGGCGACCCGGAAGGTCGGCGCAGTGGTGCTGGCAGCTTCCAGCGATGAGGACGGGCTGTTCGCCGACCCCTTCTTCGCCGAGGTCGTCCTGGGCGTGAGCGCGGCCCTGGAGCAGACCGACCTGGAGTTGCTCCTGGTGCTGGCGAACACCCGCCGCGGTCGCGACCGCCTCGAGAGGATGGTCCGCTCCCGACGGGCGGACGGCATCATGATGATGGCGCTGCGCGGGGACGACCCGCTGGGCCGCCTGGGCGAGGAGTCCGGCATCCCGGTGGTCTTCGGCGGCCTGCCGCTGACCGGTGAGCCGCGCCGGTACGTGGACGCCGACAACAGGGGTGGGGCCAGGCTGGCTGCCGAGCATTTCGCGCGCACCGGCAGGTCGAGGCCCGTGATGATCACCGGCCAGGTGGACACCCAGGTCTCGGTCGCCCGCGAGCAGGGCTTCAGCGAGGGGTTGATGCTGGCCGGCATCCCGCTCCTGGATGTCGCCTCCGGCGACTTCCAGGAGGAGGGGGGTGCCGAGGCCATGGACCAACTCCTGGATGCACACCCGCAGTTGGACGCGCTGTTCGCCGCCTCTGACGGGATGGCGATCGGAGCGCTGCGGACGCTGCGCCGCCGGGGGCGGCGGGTGCCGGAGGACGTGGCGGTGATCGGGTTCAACGACCTGGCCAGCGCCCGGCACACCGACCCGCCGCTGACGACCGTCCACCAGCCGGTCAGGGCGCTGGGGCGCGAGATGGCGCGGATGCTGGTCGGTGCCATCGACGGGAACGACCCGAGCCCGCTGATCCTGCCGACCCGGCTGGTCGTGCGGCAGTCCGCTCCCGCGCCCTCCTAGGCAGACGGGATTGGGTCGGACGCGACCTGGAGCGCGGCCCGGGTGGGTGCCGCTTCGGGGGCCCGGTCATGCCCCGAAGCGGGCCTTCGGGCCGCCACCTCCCGGACGTCGCAAGCCGCTGCCGCAGGGGACTGGAAGCGCTCCCGGATTATTCCAGCCATCCCCTTGACACCTGGGCGTTGCGCGCCGGAAACTTCCGACGCGGCGCTGGAAGCGCTCCCAGTTCCAGCCCCGCCTGACCCTCGTCCTGCCGGTAAAGGCAGTTCACTCACCCGTCACAGCGACACTTCGCGACTCTGCGACGTGCGTCAACATGGAAGCGCTCCCACATGACCTTTGTCCAGGCCCGACAGGCCGATCCTTCGGCGCCCGTCGCCGATGCAGCGGCCGCCGAGGACTTCCGCCGCTTCCCCGAGGGCTTCCTCTGGGGCAGCGCCACCTCCGCCTACCAGATCGAGGGCGCGGCGAACGAGGACGGGCGCAGCGCCTCCATCTGGGACACCTTCTGCGGTACGCCCGGCAAGGTCCACCGGGGCGACACCGGTGCGGTGGCCGCCGACCACTACCACCGCTGGCGCGAGGACGTCGCGCTGATGAGGGACATGGGCCTGAACGCCTACCGTTTCTCGATCGCCTGGCCCCGGGTCCAGCCGACCGGGCGGGGTCCGGCGGTCGAGCGGGGCCTGGACTTCTACCGGCGTCTGGTGGACGACTTGCTGGAGGCCGGGATCACCCCGCTGGCCACCCTCTACCACTGGGACCTGCCGCAGGACCTCGAGGACATCGGTGGCTGGCCGCGCCGCGACACAGCTCAGCGCTTCGCCGACTACGCCCTGCTGACGGGCCGGGCCCTGGGCGACCGGGTGTCCCACTGGACCACGCTGAACGAGCCCTGGTGCTCGGCCTTCCTCGGCTACGCCTCCGGTGTGCACGCCCCCGGCCGCACGGACGCGGGCGACGCGCTGCGCGCGGCGCACCATCTGAACCTGGCGCACGGACTCGGTGCGGCCGCGCTGCGCGACGTACTCCCGCGGACCGCCCGGCTGTCGGTGGCGCTCAACCTGCACCAGGTCCGGGCGCTCACCGGCGAGCCGGAGGACTTGGAGGCCGCCCGCCGGATCGACGCGGTCGGCAACCGGATCTTCCTCGGCCCGATGCTGCGCGGCGCGTACGACCCGGACCTGCTCCAGGACACCGCGCACCTGGTGGACTGGGACGACCTCGTGCGCCCCGGTGACCTGGAGGCCGCTGCCGCCCCGATCGACGAGCTCGGCATCAACTACTACACCCCGGCGGTGGTCTCCGCAGGTGGCGGCGTCCGCGACGACGCCCACGGCGGGGGCGACCACTCGCCGTGGCCCGGCGCCGAGGACGTGGCCTTCCACCAGCCGCCCGGCGAGCTGACCGCGATGCGGTGGAGCATCGACGCCACCGGCCTGCGCGACCTGATCGACCGGGTGCACCAGGACCACCCGGACCTGCCCGTCGTGATCACCGAGAACGGTATGGCCTGCGAGGACTACCGCTCGCCCGAGGGGGAGGTCAACGACACCGACCGGATCGCCTACCTCCACCAGCACTTGGGCGCGGTGCACCAGGCGATCGAGGCCGGCGTCCCGGTCTCCGGCTACTTCGCCTGGTCGCTGCTGGACAACTTCGAGTGGGCCTACGGCTACGCCAAGCGCTTCGGCCTGGTCTACGTCGACTTCCCGTCGCAGTGCCGCACTCCGAAGGCGAGCGCGCACTGGTACGCAAGGGCCATCCGCCGCAACGGTATCGACCGGCTCCCGTGACCGCGCGCCGCACGGCGGCGGTCAGGTAGCCCTCGCCGCCGCGCCGAGCCCCCTCGACCCCAGCGCCTGCCGGGCCCACTGCCGGCAGGCGCTCCCGCACCGCCCGGCCCGTCGCTGACCACAGCGTGTCAGTCGGCAGCCCGGCGCCCGAAACATTGAGGTCCCCGACCGATGACCAGAGCCGACACCTCCGCACCGCCCGCAGGACCGCCCTGCCGGACCGTGCCGACCAGCCGTACGCGCTGAAGGAGAGAAGCCCCCATGCGAACGATAGTCCGCCGCCTCGGCTTCTACGCGCTGGCCGGCTTCGCGGCGGTGACCGTCAACTTCTTCCTGGCCAGGCTGCTGCCCGGCAGCGCGCTCCAGAACGTGCTGTCCAAGCTGCGCTCGGCCAACCTCGACCCGGACGCGATGAAGGCGCTGGAGGCGCAGTACGGCGCGGGCGACCAGAGCATGCCGTCGCAGTTCCTCACCTACCTGAGCCATCTGCTCCGCGGCGACCTGGGCGTGTCCACCTCGCAGTCCGCGCCGGTGTCGACGATCCTGGGCAACACCCTCCCGTGGACGCTCGGCCTGGTGGGCACCGCGACCGTGCTGGCCTTCCTGATCGGCACGGTGGGCGGGATCGTCATCGGCTGGAAGCGCAACGGGCTGCTGGACAGCCTGCTGCCGGCCACGACCTTCTTCCAGTCGGTGCCCTACTTCATCCTGGCGTTCCTGGTGATGATGACACTGGGCTTCTTCGGCGGCCTCTTCCCTTACCAGAACGGCTACGACATCGGCCGGGACTCCGACCTGACGCCCGGCTGGAACGGACCGTTCGTCACCAGCGTGGTGGAGCACGCCGCCCTGCCGGTGCTGACCGTGGTGCTCGCCTCGCTGGCCGGCTGGGTGGTCGGCATGCGCAACCTGATGATCACCACGATGGACGAGGACTACGTCCTGGTCGCCGCTGCCAAGGGCCTGCCGCAGTGGCGAGTGGCCGCCGTCGCAGCCCGCAACGCGCTCCTGCCGACCATCGCCAACTTCGGGCTGTCGATCAGCCTGGTGGTCACCGGTTCGCTGGTGACCGAGATCGTCTTCACCTACCCGGGCGTCGGCTGGCAGATCTACCAGGCCATCCTCACCGGCGATTTCCCGCTGCTGCAGGGAATCCTGCTCGTCGTCGTCCTCACCGTGCTGGCCGTGAACCTGATCGCGGACATCGCGTACGTCGCCCTCGACCCCCGCTCCCGCAAGGAGGCCTGAGCGATGCCCAGTATGCTCCGCTCCCGCAAGGTGGCCATCGGCCTGCTGCTCCTGCTCCTGCTGGTGCTGGTGGCCCTCCTCGGCCCGCTGATCGCTCCGCACTCGCCCGACTGGCAGGCCAACCGCAGCAGCGGACTGCCGCTGGGGCCGTCCGGTGCGCACTGGTTGGGCACCGACCAGCAGCAGCACGACCTGTTCTCGCGCCTGTTGGCCGGCGGCCGCGACACCCTGCTGATCTCCTTCCTGGCGGGCGCGCTGGCCAACGTGCTGTCCGTGCTGGTGGGCGTGACCGCGGGCTTCCTCGGCGGCGTCGCCGACGAGGTGCTGTCCGCGCTGACCAACATCTTCCTGGCGCTGCCCGGCCTGCTGATCCTCATGGTCATCATGAAGCCGCTGCCGCCGGAGGACACCTCGAACCCGCTGCTGATCGGGTCGGTGATCGCGCTCACCGCATGGGCCTGGGGCGCGCGGGTGCTGCGTGCGCAGACCATGGCCATGCGCAGCCAGGACTACGTCGAGTCGGCCAGGGTGATCGGCGAGCGCACGTGGCGGATCATCCTCTTCGAGGTCGTTCCCAACCTGCTGCCGATCCTCGCGTCCGCCTTCATCTTCACCGTGATCTACGGCATCGGCACGTACACCGCACTGGCCTGGCTCGGCGTGATCAGCCCGGCGTCGGTCACCTGGGGCACCGTACTCAACGAGGCCCAGGGGTCCGGGGCGGCGATCAACGGCTACTGGTGGTGGTACCTGCCGCCGGCGCTGGCAGTCGCCCTGGTCGGCATCGCGCTGGCGCTGATCAACTTCGGCATCGACGAGGTCACCAACCCGCGGCTGGCCTCCGCCCGCAGCGGCCGCCGCGACGGGGTCCGCTTCACGCTGGGCCTGACCCCGGTGCTGCGCTCCGCCGGGCAGGCGCCCGCCGCCGACGGTGGCCAGGCCGGCCCTGAGGGCTCCGCGTCCGAGACCACGACCAAGTCCGAGCCCGGCGCGGGGCCGGCACCGCACCGGATGGAGGCTCAGCCGTGACCGGCGATCCGATTCTCGAAGTCCGCGACCTGTGCGTCGACTACGGACTGGGGGCAGACGGCGTCCGCGCCGTCACCGACGCCTCCATGGTGCTGCGCAGGGGCGAGGTCCTCGGGCTGGCGGGCGAGTCCGGCTCGGGCAAGTCCACCCTCGCCTACGCGATCACCAGGCTCCTGCGCGCGCCGGGCGTCATCACCGGCGGCGACGTCCGCTTCACCGGCAGGGACGTCTCCCTGGACCTGCTGGCGGCCGGCCCCGCCGAACTGCGAAGGGTGCGCTGGAGCCAGATCTCCGTGGTCTTCCAGAGCGCGATGCATGCCCTGAACCCGGTGGCGAGGATCGACGCGCAGCTCACCGACGCGCTCAGGGCGCACCGGCGCGAGATGACCGCCGAGCAGCGCAGGCAGCGGGCGATCGAGCTGCTGGACCTCGTCGGGATCAGCGAGGACCGGCTGCGCAGCTATCCGCACGAGCTGTCCGGCGGTATGCGGCAGCGGGTCATGATCGCGATGGCTCTGGTCCTCGACCCCGAGGTCGTGATCATGGACGAGCCGACGACGGCGCTCGACGTCGTCACCCAGCGGGAGATCCTCAACGAGCTGATGCTGCTCAAGGACCGCCTGGGCTTCGCCGTCGTCTTCATCACCCACGACCTGTCGCTGCTGATCGAGCTGGCCGACACCATCGCGATCATGTACGCCGGGCGCATCCTCGAGCACGGCCCTGCCCGCGAGCTGTTCCGCGGCCCCCGGCACCCGTACACGCTCGGGCTGCTCAACTCCTTTCCCGCGCTGCACGGCGAGCGGGTGCGGATGGAGGGCATCCCCGGGGCGCCTCCGTCGCTGACCGCACTGCCCACCGGCTGCTCCTTCCACCCGCGCTGCCCGTACGCGCTCGACCGGTGCCACGAGGAGTTCCCGCCCACGGCGGCCCTGGCCGGCGACTCCGCGGGGCGGCTTGCCGCCTGCTGGCTGCACGCGGACGGCAACGACCTGCCGGCACCGCTGGCCCGACCCACCGGGAGTGCCCTGTGACCGCCCCGCAAGCCCCCGCCGGCACGGCCGCCGCCGGAACCCCGCGCGTGGTGCACGGGCCCAAGCGCCCCGGCGTGCCCGCGCTGGAGGCCCGCAACTTGACCAAGCACTTCCCGGTGCACGAGGGCCTGCGCCGCAACCGGGTGGTGCACGCCGTGGAGGACATCTCGCTGGTGCTGCCCGAGGCCACCGTGACGGCGGTGGTCGGCGAGTCGGGCTCGGGCAAGTCCACGCTGTCGCGGCTGCTCACCCAGTTGATCACCCCCACCTCCGGCGAGCTGCTGCTGGACGGCGAACCCGTCGGCCGCTCCGCCAGGGCACGCCGCGCGTACACGAGCCAGGTCCATCTGGTGCTGCAGGACCCGTTCTCCTCGCTCAACGCCGTGCACCGGATTCGCTACCACCTGGAGCGGCCGCTGAAGCTGCACCGCAAGCCGGCCAAGGCCGAACTCGACGCCCTGGCGAAGGAGCTGCTGGAGAAGGTCAGCCTCAGCCCGGCCGACCGCTACATCGACAAGTTCCCGCACGAGCTGTCCGGCGGGCAGCGCCAGCGGGTGGCCGTCGCACGCGGCCTCGCGGTGCGCCCGCGGGTGCTGCTGGCCGACGAACCGGTTTCCATGCTGGACGTCTCGATCCGCCTGGGCGTGCTCAACCTGCTCGACGAACTGCGGGAGCGGGAGCGGCTGGCGATCCTCTACGTCACCCACGACATCGCCTCGGCCCGCTACCTGGCGGACACCGTGGTGGTGATGTACGCGGGGGAGGTCGTGGAGTCCGGGCCGGCGGTCCAGATCACCGACTCGCCCGCGCACCCGTACACCCAACTGCTGCTCAGCGCAGCGCCCGACCCGGACCGGGACCGTCCGGTCGTCCTGCGCGGCAGGGGCGCCCCCCCGAGCCTGATCGACCCGCCGAGCGGCTGCCGGTTCCACCCGCGCTGTCCGCTCGCCATGCCGGTCTGCTCGCAGACCGCACCGCCGGCGCTTCCGGCCGGACCCGACCAGGTCGCCTCCTGCTGGCTGCTGAGCCCGGACCACCGGCCCGGACCGCAGCCCGCCGAGGGTGCCGCCGCCGAATGACGGCGGCCGCGCTCGTGGCACCCACCGACCCCGTACACCCGCGTACGGCGCCCACCCGTCCCGTCCACATCCGACGGACGCGTGTCCCCCGGACATCGGCGTCCGCATCTGCGTCTGCGTCGACAGAGAAGGATCACGTCACGATGAGCCGTACCACCGCTCTGAGATTCGTCGCCCTGGCAGCGACGATCGGCCTCGGCATGACCGCCTGCACCGACTCCTCCCACTCGAATGCGAAGGACTCCGGCAAGGGCTCCAAGAACGCCACCCTGGTGGTGGAGTCCAACCCGGTCCCGTCCTTCACGGAGAACTACAACCCGTTCGACAGCAACTCCTTCGTCAGCGTCGAGAACGCCCGCTCGCTGGTGTGGGAGCCGCTGTTCCAGATCAACAGCCTCAGGCCCGACCAGCCGCCGATTCCGTGGCTGGCCAAGGGCTACGAGTGGTCGGACGGCAACACGTCGCTCAAGCTGACGCTCCAGCCGGGGATCGTCTTCAGCGACGGCAAGCCCTTCACCTCGGACGACGTCAAGTTCACCTTCGAGATGCTGAAGGCGAACCCGGCGGCCAACAGCGGGGGCGCGCCGCTGCCCACCTCGATCGAGACGCCGGACGCGACCACTGTGGTGATGAAGTTCGACGGCCCGCAGAAGGCCAACTTCGTCGGCATCGCCAACCAGCTCATCGTGCCCAAGCACATCTGGGAGGGCGTCAAGGAGCCGGCCACCGCGGTGATCAAGGCCGACCAGCTCATCGGCACCGGCCCCTACCTGCTGGACAAGTTCACCGCCCAGAACATCACCTTCAAGGTGAACCCGAAGTTCCGTGAGACGCCGAAGGTCAAGCGGATCTCCTTCCCGGCGTACGCGACCAACGACGCGGCGACCCTGGCGCTGAGCTCCGGCCAGATCGACCTCACCGGCAACAACATCAGCAACGTCCAGGGCACCTTCGTCGCCAAGGACCCCCAGCACCACCACCTGTTCCAGCAGGGCGCGCCGTACTTCCCGGCGGCCAACACCGCCGCGCTCTTCCTCAACACCAAGAGCAGCACCGCTCCGGCGCTGGCCGACCCGGCGGTCCGCCAGGCAGTCAGCGCGGCCATGAACCGCCAGTCGTACGCCAGCCAGTGCGAGACCGACTACGCGCTGCCCGCGACCTCCTCCGGCGGTCTGCTGCTGCCCACCGACGAGAAGGCGCTGGAGCCCTCGCTGAAGAACGACCTCAAGCCGGAGGCCGACTCCGCCAAGGTCGACTCGCTGCTGAGCGGGGCAGGATGGACGAAGACCGGCGGCAAGTGGACCAAGGACGGCAAGAAGATCAAGTTCACGGTCATCGACCCGAACTCGTTCACCGACTACTGGTGCGGGGCGCAGGCGATCGCCAAGGATCTCAACGCCCAGGGCTTCGAGGTCAGCGCCAACGGCGCGTTCGACTTCAACAGCTGGAACACCGCCATCACCACCGGCAAGTACGACGCCGCGATCCACTGGGGCCAGGGCAACACCCCGTACCAGCGGCTGCAGTACGTGCTGGACCCGCGGATGGGCGCCGAGACCGGCAAGGTCGCGGCGGGCGACTTCAGCAAGTACGACCCGAAGAAGTCGACGGACGCGGTGAAGGCCTTCGAGACGGCCGCCGACCCGGCCGCCGAGCAGGCGGCGCTCAACACGCTGCAGAAGATCATGTCCGAGGACGTGCCCGCCGTCCCCCTCTTCTACGGCGCCGCCTGGTACGAGTACAACGACGCCAACTTCACCGGCTGGCCCAACGAGGCGGACCCGTACGTGAACCCCGCGCCGAACAGCCAGGCCTACGAGTACATCATCCTGAAGCTGTCGCCGCGCGGATGACGCCTCAGTGACCGACGTGGCGCGAGGAGCACGGGCCCTGGCATCCGGCAAGGGTGCGCAGGGCCCGGGGCTTCGCCGTCCGCCCGCCCGTTCCCGCCCGCAGCCGGTACCACGACGGCAACCAGGCCGCTGCCGCCGTCACCGCGGGGGCAGCGGCCGTTCGGGTGTCCCTACGCCGTGCGGGCGTTGCGCCAGACCACGTAGAGGGCGCACCCGGGGAGGGTGGTGAGCCCCAGCAGCGGGGAGCGGCCGACGAGGGCGGCCGCGGCGAGCAGCAGGACGAGGTTCAGCAGCGCCGACGGCGGGCGCCGCAGCACGCCGTAGGGCGCGGCCAGGTAGTCGGCGGGCGTGAGCCGGCGGTCGTCCGTCCCGGTCGCGGCCGACACCATGGCGTGCACCCCGGACAGCGCGGAGACCACCGCGACGAGGGCCAGGGCCGGGCAGACGGCCAGGCCCACGGAGGTGTGCCGCAGCAGCACCGCGTCTGTGCCGCTGACCGCGGCCAGCAGGGCGTAGGGCGCCCACAACGCCATGGCCCGGCGGAAGAGCCGGCGGTAGGCGCGGGGGAACTCGACCGCCCGCGCCGAGCCCCCCTCGTCGTCCGCGGCTCTTTCGAGGTAGCCGAACGCCCCCGCGAGCGCCGGGCCGACGCACAGCCACAGCACGGTGAAGGGCACCGGATGGCGCCAGGGTTCGCGCGTGGCGGCGAGCGCCGCGAGCAGCGGCAGGCAGCCGGCCGCGAGTCCGGCGTTCACGACGAGGATCTGGTGGACGTGGGACCAGATGAGTTCCCACGACCCGTGGGACAGGTTGGTCGGCAGGCGGCGCCTGGCGCCGGCCGGAGCCGCTGCTTGTCCGGTCATGCTGGATTCACCCCTTCAGCCCCGTGGTGGCGATGCCGCGTACGAAGTAGCGCTGGCCGAGCAGGAAGATGACCAGGATCGGGACCACCGAGATGACCGACCCCGTCATGATCATGGCGTACTGGGCGTCGTACTGGCCGATGAACTGCCGCAGGCCGAGCTGCACGGTCCACAGGTTGTTGTCCGTCAGGTAGATGAACGGGCCCATGTAGTCGTTCCACGTGGTGACGAAGGTCAGCAGGGCCAGGCTGGCCAGTGCGGGTTTGGACAGCGGCAGCATGATCCGGGCCCAGATGCCGTACTCGCTCAGGCCGTCCAGCCGTGCGGCCTCGCTGATCTCGTCCGGGATGGTGAGGTAGAACTGCCGCATCAGGAAGACCCCGAAGGCCCCGAACGCCTGGATGAGGATCAGCGACCAGCGGGTGTTCACCAGGCCGAGCTTCTGCATGATGATGTACTGCGGCACCATGTACGCCTGCCAGGGCACCGCGATGGTGGCGACGTAGCCCATGAACAGCGCGTCGCGGCCGGGGAAGCGGATCTTCGCGAAGCCGTAGGCGGCGAAGCTGCCGGTGAGCACCTGGAGGAAGGTGATCGCCACGCTGAGCACCAGCGAGTTCTCCAGGTAGGTGGCGAGCGGTATCTGTTTCCAGATGTCGGTGAAGTTCTGCCAGTGGTAGCTCTTGGGGATCCACTGGATCGGCACCGTGAAGACGTCCCGGTCGGCCTTCACCGAGGAGATCGCCATCCACCCGAAGGGCAGCAGGATCGCCACGGCGAGTACGACCAGGAACACGTACATCACTGCCTGACCGGCGGTGCGCACCGCCTGGCGCCGGGCCGCGGCGGCGTACGGGGTGGGTGCGGGCGCGGCAGGAGGGCGGCTCTTGCGCAGCACGGTGGTGTTCATCGTTCGCTCCTGCGCTGGAACTGGAACTGGACGAGCGTGACGACCAGCACGATCACGAACAGCGCCAGTGAGATCGCCGAGGAGTAGCCGAACCGGCCCTGCGTGATGCCCTCGCGGAAGACCAGCTGGGAGAGCACCAGGGTGGAGCGGCCGGGACCGCCCTCGGTCATCACCTGCACGAGGTCGAAGACCTTGAAGCTGGAGATGGTGAGCATGATGGTCACGAAGTAGGTGGTGGGCCGCAGCCCCGGCAGCGTCACGTGCCGGAACCGCGCCCACGGGCCGGCGCCGTCCGTCCGGGCCGCCTCGTACAGCTCGGTGGGGATGGTCTGCAGGCCGGCCAGGAAGAGCACCATGTAATAGCCCATGTCGCGCCACACGCTGGTGAGGATCAGCGCGGGCAGCGACCAGTCGGTGGAGGCGGTCCACCCCGGCGGGTGGGACCAGCCCAGGTGCCGCAGCAGCTGGTTCACCGGGCCGATGTCGGGGCTGAGCAGCATGTTCCACACCACCGCCACCGCGACGAGCGAGGTGACGTAGGGGAAGAAGAACGCGGTGCGCAGGATGCCGACCCCGCGGAGCTTCTGGTTGAGCAGCACGGCCAGGCCCAGCGAGGCCGCCAGGGTGAGCGGTATGTGTCCGGCCGCGTACCAGCAGGTGTTGTGCACGGCGGTCCAGAAGTTCTGGTCGTGCCACATCCGGCGGAAGTTGGCCAGTCCGATCCACTTCGGCGAGGAGTACGCGTCCCAGTCGGTGAAGGCGACGGCGAAGGCGCCCGCCATCGGGACGAGCGTCAGGGCGGCGAAGCCCAGGAAGTTCGGGAGGATGAAGCTCCAGCCGACCAGGACGTTGCGTCGGCGTCGGCGCCGGTCACGGGTGACCGGCGCCGACGCCGCAGAGGAGGGGACCGTCGTCACTGGACTTCGGTCTTCACGCGGTTGTCCATCTCCTTGATGCCGTCGTCGACGGACTTCTCGCCGGTCATCACCAGCTGGTGCTCCTCGGTGAGGATCTGGTCGATGTCCGAGGACTTGTCGCTGACCGGCATCTCCAGCTGCACCTTGCTGGGCTGCATGGCCTGCTTGGACAGGGCGTCGGTCGGCATGCCGGTGACGCCGAAGAACGTGTTCATGACCGAGTCGTCGTGGTACGAGGGAACGATGCCGATCTTCGCCAAGGCCGCGGCACCCTCCGGCCCGGAAGCCCACTCGACGAACTTCGTGGCGGCGTCCGCGTTGCCGGCCCGCTTGTTGACGGCGAAAGCCGTCGGGGAGCCGAAGGTGGTCGTCTTGCCGTCGGCGGCTATCTGCGGCATCGGGGCCATCGCCCAGTCGACGGGGTTCTTGCCCTGCGCCTTCTCCGCCAGCAGTGCGGCGCCCCACCAGGTGCCCATGGGCACCATGGCCGCCTTGCCGGTCGTGAACTGGGCGTCGTAGCCGATCTTCTGGCTGGACGCGGTCGCGAACGGCACGGTGGCACCGGCCTTCTGGATGTCCAGGGCCACGTTGTACTGGTCCTTCATCCAGCTGTAGTCGCCGCCCAGGAGGTCGCCGCCGGTCTGGGCGGAGGAGATGGCCTGGACCACCGAGCGCCAGGTGTGCAGGTACGTGCCGTAGACCTTGGAGGCGCCCGACCCCTTGGTGAGCTGCTTGGAGAGGGTGTCGAACTGGTCCCACGTCAGGTGCGAGAGGTCGGCGTTGCCGACCAGGGCCTTGTTGTAGTACAGCACCCAGAAGTCCTGGCGGTAGGGCACCGCGTAGTACTTGCCCTTGAGGTCGAAGTCCTCCAGGCCGGAGTAGGACGCCTTGTCCGGCAGCTCGGTCACGTAGTCCGTGAGCGGGCGGAGCTGGCCGCGGCTGGCGTAGCGGGAGTAGTCCGTGACGTTCTTCATCGTCAGCACGTCGGTCTTGTCACCGCCCGCGAGCATCGTGGTGAGCTTTTGCGCGTAGTCCTCCCCGGCGGGGATGTCGACCGGCTCGACATGGATCTTCGGGTACTTCGCCTCGAAGCCGTCGATCAGCACCTTGAACTCGGGGGTGGTCGCGTAGTTCCACACCGAGATCTTGATGGTGGTCCTGCCGTCCGCCGACTTGCCGGAACCGCCGCCGCCGCAGGCCGCGGCGCCGAAGAGCAGCGCGGCCAGTGCGACGGGCAGGACTCTCGCGGTTGTCGTTCTCATGGGATGTGGCTCCTAGCGCTGAGGATTTCCGAAGGGCAGGTCGACAGGTGCGGGTGATTGCGCGAACAGCGGGTCAGGCGCTGCGGCCCAGTGCCCAGTGCTCGGCGGTGATCTCGGCTCTCAGTGGCTGGTCGGTCGTCCAGCGGGCCAGCTCGTCGAGGGTGTGGTCGGTGAGCCGACCGATCTCGCTGCCCAGGGAGCCGGCGATATGGGGCGTCACCATAACGTGTGCCAGTCCCCGCAGCGGAGAGTCGGTCGGCAACGGTTCAGGATCGGTGACGTCGAGGATCGCGAACAGCCGGCCGCTCGCGCACTCCGCGGCCAGCGCGGCGGCGTCGACGAGACTGCCTCGCGCGGTGTTGATCACGGTGGCGTGGTCCGGCAGCCGGCGCAGCTCCGCGGCCCCGATCAGATGCCGGGTCTCGGCCAGTTCCGGGGCGTGCAGGGTCAGGACGTCGGCCCTGGGCAGCAGTTCGTCCAGCGGCACCAGGGCGGCGCCGGCCGCCGCGACCTCGGCGGGGTCGGCGTGCGGGTCGGCGACCAGGCAGGTCGTCCCGTCCAGCAGTCCCAGCAGGTCCACGACCTTGCGCCCGATCCGGGAGAAGCCGACGACACCGACCGTGCGGCCGAAGTTCGACAGGTCGCCGTAGCCGGTCACGCTGCCCCAGCCGCCGTACGCGCGCTGCTCGTCGACTGCCAGGAAGGGCGCCTTCTTCCCCGCGAAGATGATGGCGGCCAGGGTGTATTCGGCGACGGGTACGGCGTTGGCGTCGGCCGCGCTGGTGACGCGGATGCCGCGCTGCCAGACCACGTCGCCGACCAGACCGCGTACGCTGCCCGCGCAGTGCAACAAGGCCCGCAGCCGCGGCGCCGCGGCCAGGCGGGCGGGTGTCAGCTCAGGGGCGCCCCACGAGGTGAGCAGCACCTCGGCGTCGGCGAGGCGGGCCCTCGCCGCGCTGCTGTCGAGGTCGTCGGTCCACACCGGGTCGCCCAGCGTCACCAGCGAGGCGAGCCGTTCGAGCCGGCTCCGGTCGAAGTGCGCGTCGAAGCTCGAGCGGCTCATCGCGACCAACGCGTGCGGCCTGGTCTGCATGGGTCGTCGGATCCTTTTCCTCGGAGCGGCTGCTGCACCGGTGTTTCCGATGAGTTCCGTTCCAAATACGTGGGAACAGGGATAGTGGGGTTCGATCGGTGTTCACCAGAGTCCGAACAAATACGTCGTTAAACGTTCAGAAACAATCACATGGAGAGGCGCCTCGATGGGCGACGACCGGCTCTTCGCGCTGCAGCGGCGCGAGCGGGTGATGGACGAACTACGCAGGCACGGCGCCGTCCGGGTGCGCGATCTGGCCAGGCTGCTCGGCGTCAGCGAGCTGACCGCCCGGCGCGACATCGCCGCGCTCGCCTCCCGCGGGCTGCTCACCCGGGTGCACGGCGGCGCGACGCTGCCGACCGAACTGGAGCCGTCCGCCACCGCCGTGCCGTCGCGGCGCCCGCGCGGGCCGGCGGTCGCGTTCACGATCGGCATGGTGGTGCCCTCGCTGGACTTCTACTGGCCGCCGATCGTCGCGGGCGCCCGGGCCTCGGCCGCCGCCCTGGGCGTGCAGATCCAGCTGCGCGGCTCCAGCTACGACCAGGCCGAGGACCGCCGCCAGATATCCCGGCTGATCGCCGCCCAGCAGGTGCAGGGCCTGCTGCTCGCCCCGAACCTGGAGGGGGACGGGGCCGGCGAGATGATCGACTGGATCGGGAACCTCCCCGTCCCGACGATCCTCGTCGAGCGGCAGACCCCGGACTGGACACCCACCCCGCGCCAGTTGGAGTGGGTGCGCAGCGACCACGCCCTCGGCCTGGAGACCGCGGTACGGCACCTGTACGAGCACGGCCACCAGCGGATGGGCCTGGTGCTGTCCAAGGGCAGTCCGACGTCCGCGCATCTGGACGTCGGATGGCGGCGGGCTTGCGCGGCCCTGGGCCTGCCCGCGGAGTTCGTGGTGCGCGAGAGCGTCGCACTCGACGTCCCCGGGCACCGCGAGATCATCGCCGGCATCCTCGAACGCTGCCGTCGGCTCCGCACCACCGCGCTGATCGTGCACAGCGACCCCGACGCGATCTCGATCGCGCAGTACCTCGCCGAGCAGGGGGTGCCGATCCCCGGCGACATCGCCATGGTCAGCTACGACGACGAGGTCGCGCAGCTCGCCGAGCCGGCCATGACCGCGATCCGCCCGTCGAAATCCCGGGTCGGCCGGGTCGCGGTGGAGATGATGGTCGCCCGCCTCATCGAGGGCAGGCGCCGCCCGCCGCAGCGCGTCCTGATCCTGCCCGAACTGGTCATCCGCAACTCCTCGGTGAATTCCGCGGCGCAGATCTGGTCGGCCCCCACGGGGGACACGGCGCCGTACGCGTGACGTGCCCCGGCACGTCCCGACGATCGCGCGGTCCCCTCGGACCGCACGTGTTCGTTGGTGAACGAACGAGTGCGTATACGTTCGCGGTCGTTGACGCGACGCCGTACCGGCGGCTTGGGTGGGCGCACCCCTCCCGAGCCCGCCCCGTACGGAGTCCGCCATGACGGCCGCCCTGCCGCCGGAAGACCGCAGCCGGTCCCCCTTCACCGGCTGGACCCGCGCCCACTGGACCGCGTCGGCCGACGCCTGCCTGGCCGCTGTCGCACCCCACCGCTCCCCGAAGGGCGCGTACATCGACCTGCCCGGCCCGGCCAGCCGCAACGGCCGCCGCTCGGACGGGCTCGAAGGCTTCGCCCGCACCTTCCTGCTCGCCGGATTCCGCGTCGCCGGCGAAGACGGCACCGACCCGGCGGGGCTCCTGGAGCGCTACGCCGAAGGCCTCGCCGCCGGCACCGACCCGTACTCGCCGGAGGCCTGGCCGCGCCCGGACGAGCTGGACCAGGCCAAGGTGGAGGCGGCGTCGATCGCCTTGATCCTCCAGATCACCCGCCCCTGGCTGTGGGACCGGCTCGACGACGGCGTACGCGAGCGCGCCGCCGACTGGCTCGGCGCCGTCGTCGGGCAGCCCTACCCGCCGATCAACTGGGTGTGGTTCCGGATCGTGGTGGAGTCCTTCCTGCGCGAGGCGGGCGGTTCGTGGAGCGCCGCCGACATCGAGGAGGACCTCGCCGTCCACGCCTCGCTGCGCCGGCCCGGCGGCTGGCTCAGCGACGGCCAGGAGCGGGCCTACGACCACTACACCGGCTGGGCCCTGCATCTCTACCCGCTGCTGTGGACGCACGTCTTCGACGTGACCGGGACGCTCTGCCCGCCCGCCCTGCGCCGCCGGTGGGCCGGCGACCTCGGCGCGTACCTGGACGACGCGGTGTGCCTGCTCGGCGCCGACGGCTCGCCGCTGCTCCAGGGCCGCAGCCTCACCTACCGCTTCGCCGCCGCGGCCCCGCTGTGGACGGCCGCCCTCACCGGGACCGGCGACCTCGGGCCGGGCCTGGTGCGGCGGGCGGCCAGCGGCATGCTCCGACACTTTCACGACGCCGGGTCCTTCGCCCCCGACGGGCTGCTGCGGCTGGGCTGGTTCGGGGCGTGGCCGCCGATCCGGCAGGCGTACTCGGGCCCCGGCTCCCCGTACTGGGCCGCCAAGGGCATGCTCGGCCTGATGCTCCCCGCGGACCACCCGGTGTGGACGGCCACCGAGGAGCCGCTGCCCGTCGAGCGGGGCGACGTGGCCCGTGCGGTGACCGCCCCCGGCTGGCTCGTCTCCGCCCGGCGGTCCGACGGCATCGCCGTCGCCGTCAACCACGGCACCGACCACGCCCGCCCCGGCGACACCTCCGGCGACAGCCCGCTCTACGCCCGCCTCGGCTACTCCACCGCCACCCTGCCCCCGCTGACCGGCCCCACGACCGCCGACCCGCTCGACAACAGCGTCGTCCTCCTGGACGGGGCGGGCCGGGCCACCCACCGGAGCGGCTTCACCACCCTCGGCGCCGAACTCCTCCCCGGGGACGTCCTGGTGGGCGCCTCCCGCGGCCCGGTCCGCTGGGTCGACACCGGCCAGGACACCACGCCCGACCACGGATCGGGCCGCACGGGCCCGTACGTCCCCGGTCCGCTCGTCACCGTCGCGTCCGTGCTGCGCGCCGGCACCGAGGTCCGGCTGGTGCGGGTCGACGCCCCGGACGGCCCGGAGCCGTCCTGGCGGGCGGTCCGGCTGGGCGGCTGGCCCGTCCCCGCCGACACGGAGCCCGCCCCGCAGCCGGACGGGGCCGGGGCCCGCGCATCGGTGACCGGCTCGCGGGTGCGCAGCCGGCTGACCGGACTGCGCGGCTTCTCCCTCGCGGGCGTCACGGCCGAGGCCGGCACGAGCCCGCTGGCCGCGTGGACGGCGACCCCGTGGCTGGCCACCGAGGGGCCGCTGCCGCTCGGCGAGGTGCTCGCCGCCTCCGTACGCCTCGACCGGGGCGCCGGGGAAGCGGCCGAGCCCGCCGTGCGC
Organism: Streptomyces sp. NRRL F-5123; assembly: GCF_000721495.1. Classification (GTDB taxonomy): domain Bacteria; phylum Actinomycetota; class Actinomycetes; order Streptomycetales; family Streptomycetaceae; genus Actinacidiphila. The sequence goes on along the minus strand of NZ_JOHY01000027.1, from coordinate 59,986 downwards.
GTACGGGACGCGGGGGAGGGGGCGCACGAGGTCACCGTGGTGTGGCCGGACGGGGTACGGACGGAGCTGACGCTGTCGGCGCCGTAGGGCTGCCGCCTCCGGCCGGACCCGGTTCCGGGCTGCGGCTCCGGCTGCGCAGAGCCACGAGGGAGCCCGCCCCCGCGGTGCCCGCGGCGCGCAGCCCGGCTCGCCGTCCCGTTCCCTCCGAGGCCGCCCCCGCGGTGCCCGCGGCGCGCAGCCCGGCTCGCCGCCCCGTTCCCTCCGAGGCCGCCCCCGCGGTGCCCGCGGCGCGCAGCCCGGCTCGCCGCCCCGTTCCCTCCGAGCCCGCCCCCGACCCCCTCAGGAGCCCCCCGTGACCTCGCAGCCATCCGTGCCGCCCGGGGTGCTGGGCCGCCGGTTCGCCGGCCTCCTCGCGCCCGGCTCCCGCCTGGGCGGATACGTGCGCACCGGCCGGCCGCCCGTGCCGACCGTCGCCGACCGCACGGTGTGGGACGCCGTCGACCCGGTGACACGGGAGCGCATCCTCCACGACGCGCAGGAGGAACTGGCCTGCCCCGCGCCGCAGTTGCTCGCCTCCGACTGGGCCCGCGCCTTCCGTGACGGGGTGCGCACCGCGTACGAGGACCAGGTGGGCCGGCTGCGCGACCGTACCGCCCTGTTCGCCGTCGCGGCGGTCCTCCGCGACGAGTCCGCGCCGGCCGAAACACCGCCGGGCGCTGCCCCCTACCTGGACGCGGCGGCCGACGGCCTGGTGGCCCTGCTGGAGGCGAGCACCTGGTGCTGGGCGCCCCACGAGCGCTTCGCCGCCGGGGCCGGCGACCAGCTCCCCGACCCGGACCGGCCCTTCCTCGACCTGGGCGCCGCCGAGGCCGCGCTGCTGCTGGCATGGGCCGACCACGTGCTCGGCGCCCGCCTGGAGGCGCGGCTCCCCGGCCTGCGCCGGCGGATCCGGCGCGAGATCCGGCTGCGGGTGCTCGATCCCTTCCGGCAGACCAGGGACTGGCACTGGATCGGCAGGGACGGGGACGCGCACAACTGGAACGCCTGGATCCACCACGCCGTCCTGACCTGCGCGCTGCTGCTCGTCGACGACGACGGCGAACGGGCCGACCTGGTACGCCTGGTGGTGGCGGGCCTGGACCTCTACCTGGCCGTGCTGCCGGACGACGGCGGCATCGACGAGGGCGTCGGCTACTGGTGGCTCGGCGCCGGGCAACTGCTGGAGTGCCTCGACCTGCTCGCGACCGCAGGCGGTCCGGCCCTGGACGCGCGAGACCTCCCGCTGCTCGCCGAACTCGCCCGCTACCCGCGCCGGATGCACCTGGCCGGGCACTGGTACGTCAACGTCGGCGACGCCCCCGCGCGGCAACCCGGCCCGCAGGCCTGGCAGTTGCTGCACCGCTGGGGCCTGCTGCTGGGCGCCGCGGACGTTGCCGCGCACGCCGTCGCGCAGGGCCGCGCCGCGGGCTTCGACGCCCACCCCGCGCAGGGCCTCGGCCGCGCCCTCGCGGGCCTGGCCGACCAGCGCTGGCGCACCGCGCGCCGCGCCGGGCCGGCGGCGGGGGCGTCCGGACCGGACCCCGCGGTGTGGCTGCCGCGCGTGCAGCTGCTGGTGGCCAGGGAGCGGCCCGGTGCCGACCGGGACGGCCTGACCCTGGCGTTCAAGGGCGGCCACAACGGCGAGCGGCACAACCACCTCGACGTCGGCTCGTACACCGTCGCCCTCGACGGCTGCCCCCTGGTCGTGGACGTCGGCAAACCCACCTACACCGCCACGAGCTTCGGGCCCGACCGCTACCGGGCCTGGCCGCTGCGCTCCGACTGGCACAACGTGCCCGAGCCGGGCGGCCGCGGGCAACTGCCCGGGGAGCGGTACCGCGCGCGGGGCGCCGACGTCCGGATCGCCGCCGACGGCGCCGCCTGCACGGTGGACCTGGCCGCCGCCTACCCGGCCGGGCTCGTCCGCTCCTGGCGGCGCACCGTGCGCCTGGTCCGGACGGCCGACGGCGCCGGGTACGTGCTGGTCCGCGACGAGGCCGAGCAACTACCCGCTGGGGGCGCGCTGTTGCGGCACGTCCTGGCCGGCGAGGTGGCGGTGGACGGCGACGCGGGCACCGCGCTGGTGACCGCCCGGGGGAGGGCGCTGCGCATCAGCTGGGAGCCGGGCCTGCTCGCCGCCCGCGTCGAGCACCGCGTTCTGGACGACCCCCAGCTGCGCTCCTCCTGGGGCCACTCGCTCACCCGGCTGACACTCGCCACGCGGGATGCCGCGGCAGGGACGGGACTTGACGTGTCGGTCCGCTTCGAGGCCGCGGAGCCGCCGCACTGACCCGGGACCGGGGCCCGCAGAACGGGTCCCGGCCCCCGGGGGGTCAGCTCGCCGCGGTGATCCGCCACTGCTGGCTCGTCGAGTTGCTGTCGCTGTACTGCCCGAGGTCCGCTCCCGAGGCGGTGCGCCCCATGCCGTCCACGAACAGCCCGGTGGCCCGGTTCTTGATGCGCACGTTGTTGCCGTCCGTCAGCACGCTCCACTGCTGGTTGGTGCTGTTGGAGTCGCCGTACTGGCCCACGGCCGCCCCGCTGGTACGGCCCATGCCGTCGAGGTAGAGCCCGGTGGCGCGGTTCCTGATCCGCACGTAGGTGCCGTCGTTCTCGACCGTCCACTGCTCCTCGGCGCGGGTGGTGCTGCTGCTCCACTGGTCGGCGGCCGAACCGTCGGACGTCCGGCCCGCGCCGTCGAGGTAGAGCCCGGTGGCCGCGTTGACGATCCTGACGTACGTGCCGCCGCCGCTGCCGACGCCCCACGCGTACTGGAGGCGGGCCAGCCCCGACGCGTTGACCAGGGACAGCCGGATTCCCGAACCGCTCCCGCTCCGGGTGGTGAGGCTGTACCAGTCGCCGTCCCGCAGGCCGGGCCAGTACACGCTGCCCACGCCGAGGGCGCGCAGCTCGCTGCTCACCCCGCGGACGTAGTCGGCGAAGAACGACCCGCTCGGGATGCTGTAGTCGATGGCGTCGTACTGCACCCCGTTCTTGCTGCCCGGCCCCATCGGCCCGCCCCACTCGGTGGCGACCGTCCGGCTCGCGTAGCTGCCGATGTAGCCGGCCAGGTGGTTCGCCCAGCTCGTCTCGTCCTCGTAGCCCGCGAAGAACGAGTAGTCGTGCACGGCCAGCAGCGTGCTGTTCAGGCGGCTGTCGCCGCCGACCGCGGCGACGTTCTGCGCGTCGCCGGCGCCGTCGAGGATCACCCGGCCGCGCGGCACGCCCGGATACCTGGTCAGCCAGGCGTTGTAGAAGTTGTCGAGGTCGGACGTGCTGTACGCGTAGGGCTCGTTGATCACCTCGAAGTAGGCGTTCGGGTTGCTGCCGTACTTCGCGACGATCGTGTCCCACATCCGGTAGAAGGCGGCGGTGTCCGTCGGCTTGCCGCCGGTGTACGCCCAGTAGGCGAGGATCACCTTGCCCTTGCCGAGCGCGGAGTCGATCGCGCCGGTGTACGTCCCCCAGTAGTTCGACACCGTCGGCTCGTTGACCGGCATCCGCACGGTGTTGGCGCCGGTGGCGGAGTACAGCTGCCCGACCACCTGGTCGGCCACCGCGCCCGCGGACGCGTACGTGTCCGACGCGCCGAGACCGGAGACGTAGAGGACACCGTTGACGAAGTTGTCGCGCTGGTCGGCCCAGTTCACGCCCTTGAACTGGGTGGTGGACGCGTGCGCCGGCGCGGACCCGACGCTCAGGGTCCCCGCTGCGGCGAGAGCGAGTACGGCGAAGACCTTGCACAAGGTCGACAGCACCCTGCGGTGCAGCGGTTGGTGCGAAAGCCCCATTGACGTCATCCCTTCGGCGGCTCGTCCGCGGGGGACCGGCCCACGCGGTCAAGCACTGGGATAGTGGGCGCGCCGCCGGCTCCGCTACGCCCCGATCCGACTAGCTCAGGAACGTTGCCATGCGTACAACCCCCGATGCCCGCTGCGGAGTTGTCGCCGGATGCCCCCGCCCGCCGTACGCCTCACGGCTCACAGGACCGTGAGGGGCTCCGTGCGGCGAACGGTGGAACTCGGTCGGATTGGAGTGACCCCCGAGATTCCGACACTCGTCTCGGCGACAGTCGCCTTGAGTGCGTTGTGGCAGAGCGAGTCCCTGTTCGACGGGCAGGGGCTTCTTCGTGTGCGGGCGTGAACGTGGAGGGTTAGGTCCTGTCCGGCGGATCATTTCGGGCGTGCAGGCGGGCCTCATACGGCTGAGTTGTCGTGGGCCGCAGCAGTCACGCGAACGACGGCCACCGGTCGGCGGCCCACTCCCGCCAGTCGACCCAGCCGGGCGGGGGGCCAGCGACCCTGCGGCCCTCCAGCTCCGCCGCGTCGGGCTCCTCAAAATGCGCCCGCCCGTGCAGGATGTCGGCCTCGGACATCGGCAACGTCTCCTGGGGGGTGGTAGCCCAGCGGTGGGCGATACGAGCGCGTTGGGTCTCGTCGTCCACCGGCAGGTAGACCATGTGGAAGCACGCCTCCTCGGCCTCCGCCAGCCAGCGGATCGCAGACCGTTCGTCCCGTGACCAGCAGCCGTAGTCCACGACGACATTGGTGCCCAGTCTGAGCGCCTCCAAGGCGAGCCAGAGCATGCGCCCCTCCAGCACGTCGCGCTTCCCGTCCGCCTCCCCCTCGCCGAACAGGGGAATCATCCAGTCGTCGGGCGTCAAACGCAGCGCGCCGTGCTCCGCGGCGAGCTGCCGAGCCCGCGTGGTCTTTCCGGCCCCTGGCAGGCCGACCATCAGGAACAACCTGGTCACACCCAGATCGTGGCAGGGAAGCCAATCAGGCGACCACCGTTTTATCTGCCCGGTCACAGGCTGAGCCACAGGCGGATGGAGGCCACGGTGACAGTGCCGTGGAAGACGTAGGCGCGCTTGTCGTAGCGCGTAGCCACGGCGCGGAAGTGCTTGAGCCGGTTGATCGTGCGCTCGACCTCGTTCCGGCGCTTGTATCTCTCCTTGTCGAAGCCCGCAGGCCGGCCTCCTCGACTTCCTCGGTGCCTGCGGTTGGCCCGCCGGTCCTTCGGTTCCGGGATGGTGTGTTTGATCTGGCGTCTGCGCAGGTAGCGGCGATTGCGGCGGGAACTGTATGCCTTATCGCCGCCCAAATGGTCGGGACGGGTCCGTGGATGCCCACCGCCGAGGCGCTTTACCCGGATGCGTTCGAGGACCGGGATCAGCTGCGGGCTGTCGCCCCACTGACCAGGAGTGATCAGCAGCGCCAGGGGGCGGAGGCCGCCTTCCCCGGCAAGGCGGATCTTGGAGATCAGACCGCCGCGCGAACGGCCGAGTCCTTCGTCGGAGCGGTGCTGCCGAGGTGTCGATCTCCGCTTCGGAACTAGCGGCGTCCTGCGCGGAGCTCCGGCAGCGTGCTGATGGGCTCGGCACGAGCTGGAGTCCACGCTCACCATGCTCCAGTCGATCCGGCCCCGGGCGTCGGCATCGGCCTGGATGGCTTGCAGGATCCGATCCCAGGTGCCGTCCGCCGACCACCGGCGATGACACTCATAGACCGTCTTCCAGCTCCCGAACCGGTTCGGCAGATCCCGCCACGGGACTCCCGTGCGGATCCGGAACAAGATCCCATTGATCACTGTTCGGCGTTCGTTCCAACGCCCGCCCCGGTCCCCGGACTTCGGCAGATGGGGCGTAAGTCGCGTCCACTCATCATTCGTCAGACCGCCCCGCCCCACGTACCGAACAATGGTCCCCACGCGAGGCGATCGTCACATGATCCGCCAGGACCTAGGGGCGGGCAGCGGACGGCTTGTTGTGGATCGAGGTGGAACCCGGGGGAGACGGCACAAGGACCTTGGGAGAGGAGTGGGTCGGAGGGGGAAGCGGGTGGGCAGCGCGCTCGGTGCGGAGCCACGAGTAGCCGTCGGCAACGGCCGGTGACCGAGTGATCGGCTGACCCTCTGCTCCCGCAAGGGGCGCCCGGCGACATGCCGTCGGGCGCCCGCCCTCGTCATGGAGCCGCCGAACCCCTCGGCGGCCCGTTCCGGAGGATCGGGGCGGTGGCGGTCGGGTGGCTCGCGGCTACTCGGTGAACGCCGTGAACGAGAGGGCCTTGTCAAAACGACGGGCGGCGAGGTCTTCGTCGCGGATCAGGAAACGCCCCTCGTAGATGTCGCGTTGCCTGCTGAACTGCGCGAGCGGCGTCCACTCGCGCCTGTTCACCCCCATCCTTTCCTCCGGGGTGCCGTACGGATGGCCGACGTCCTTGGTGTATCCGCCGATGGCCACGAAAGGGCCGCCCTTGGGCTTCGGCCAGAGCTCTTCGACCAGGGCGCAGAGCTCCTCCTCGTGCGGCAGGACGCAGTCCACGTACTCCTGGCTGTCCGACACGTGAGGCCAGTATGCGAACCAGGGCAGGACCGGTGTCACGGTGGCGAAGAACGTGGTCTCCTCCCCGACGAAGGGGTCCCCGGCGTCCTCGTAATCGCCGTACTCGGGTTCCTCCGCCGTCACGGTCCCGGTTCCGGCCGGCACGTACACGACCCGCGCGTACTGCTGCTCGCGGACGACGTTCTCGGCGTCTTCGGCGCACTCGTCGAGGTGCACCTCGTATGCGGCCGCGTGGTGCAGGAAGAAGAGCAGTGAACCGTCCGCGGGCAGGGCGAGGCCGTCAACCCGGGGCAGCGCCGCACAGTCGTACGAGGCGACGAACGGCAGCGGCCCCGACTCGGAGGACGGCCACTGCATGCCCACCGGCAGCCGGGGCAACCCGCCGCGCTGCCCGACCGGAACGCCGCCGTAGACCGGGTTCGTCCAGATCCCGAACCGCAACAGCCCGGCGAACTCGCCGACCTCGTCCTCCGGAACGCCCCGCTCGATCGCCGTGCGCCCGAACCGCTGTTGATAATCCATGGCGGGATACTGCCAGACCCCCGTGGCTGCTCCCCGCTCGTCGCCCAGGCTGCGGCACGTAGCAGTACATCCCATCATTGCGGAAGAGATCGGATAGCTCCACATGTCCGCGCATGCACCCCCTCCGCAAATGCGGAGTTGAGACGGGGTGATCCATGAACTTCCTCCCGGGGGATGGACAGTTGGGTCAGCCGGCTCTATAAATTCATCCTATGTCTAGCGTTTGCCATGGCAGCGAGGACATCTCCTTGACACACGACGACGGGTGGTCGCCATGGCGCGCCGAGACAGCCCTCCGGGGCGTCCTCACCCTCGTGAGGTGTCTCGCGTAGTGGATCGGCGCCCTCGACGATCGAAAGGCAGGCATTCCCATGGAACGAAGAGACTTTCTCGTTGCCTCCGCAGGCGCGTCCGCCGCACTCACCGTCGGCCTCCCGCCCGCCGTGGCGGCCGCGGCACCGCAGAGCGCCTCAGGAACGGAGGATGCCGTCACTCCTGAGGCATCCCGCCTCGCCCTCTGGTACGACAAGCCCGCCGGTGAGTGGCTGGAGGCGTTGCCGCTCGGCAACGGCCGCCTCGGCGCCATGGTGTTCGGCGGAGTGGACACCGAGCAGTTCCAGCTGAACGAAGACACCCTGTGGGCGGGAGGCCCCTACGAACCCGCCAACCCTCAGGGTCTGGCGAACCTCCCCGAGATCCGGCGCCGAGTCTTCGCCGGCGAGTGGGGATCCGCTCAGGACCTGATCAACTCCACCTTCCTGGGCAGCCCGGTCGCAGAGTTGATGTACCAGACGGTCGGCAACCTGCGCCTGACGATCCCGGGCACAGGTGCGGTCAGCTCCTACCGTCGTGAACTGGACCTGGACACCGCCGTAGCCACCACGGCGTACGTCCGCGACGGAGTGGCGTACCGTCGCGAGGCGTTCGCCAGCCATGTCGACCAGGTGATGGTGGTCCGGCTGACCGCGGACACCCCCGGTGCCCTGTCGTTCACCGCGACCTTCGACAGTCCGCAGCAGGCCCAGACGTCCTCCCCGGACCGGATCACCGCCGCTCTGGAGGGGACCGGGCAGACGCGTGAGGGGGTCACGGGCGGGGTCCGCTTCCGCGCCCTGGTCCGTGCCCGTTCCGAAGGGGGCGTCGTGCGCAGCGAGAACGGCACGCTTGCCGTGGACGGGGCCGACGCGGTGACCCTGCTGGTGTCCGTCGGCACCAGCTACAACGACTACCGGGACGTCTCGGGCGACCACCGTGCCCGCGCCGAGCGCCCGCTGAACGCCGCAGCCGACACCCCGTACGGGCAGTTGCGCTCCCGGCACGTGCGCGACCACCGCGCGCTCTTCCGCCGCGTCACGCTCGACCTCGGTACCACGGAGGCGGCGGCGGCGCCGACCGATCGGCGGGTGGCCGCGTTCTCCCAGACCGAGGACCCGCAACTGGTGGCCCTGCACCACCAGTTCGGCCGCTACCTGCTCATCTCTTCGTCCCGGCCCGGTACACAGCCCGCCAACCTGCAGGGCATCTGGAACGACCAGCTGTCCCCGCCCTGGAGCTCCAAGTACACGATCAACATCAACACGGAGATGAACTACTGGCCCGCGCCCACCACCAACCTCCTGGAGTGCTGGGAGCCGATCTTCGCCCTCCTCGACGACCTCGCCCAGGCCGGACAGAAGACCGCCAGGGTCCAGTACGGAGCCGACGGCTGGGTCGCCCACCACAACACCGACGTCTGGCGCGGCACCGCGCCCGTGGACGGAGCCTTCTGGGGGATGTGGCCCACCGGCGGCGCATGGCTGGCCACCTCCGTGTGGGAGCACTACCGCTTCACCGGCGACACCGCGGCCCTGCGCCGCCGGCTGCCCGTCGTGGAGGGAGCGGTCCGCTTCTTCCTCGACGCGCTGGTCCCGGACCCCACCACCGGGTACCTGGTGACCTGTCCGTCCGTCTCGCCCGAGAACGCCCACCACCCCGACGTGTCCGCATGTGCGGGCCCGACGATGGACAACCAGATCCTGCGCGACCTCTTCGACGGCTACCTCGCCGCCTGCGACGCGCTCGGCACCACCAGCCCGTACGCCGACCGGGTGCGCCAAGCCCGCGCCCAGCTGCCCCCCATGAAGATCGGCGCCCTGGGACAGCTGCAGGAGTGGCAGCAGGACTGGGACGCGGGTGCGCCCGAGCAGCAGCACCGCCACATCTCCCACCTGTACGGCCTGCACCCCAGCAACCAGATCACCAAGCGCGACACCCCGGAACTCTTCCAGGCCGCACTGAAGACTCTCGAGATGCGTGGCGACGACGGCACCGGCTGGTCCCTCGCCTGGAAGATCAATTTCTGGGCACGCGCGGAAGACGGCGCCCGCTCCTACAAGCTCCTCACCGACCTCCTCACCACCGACCACACGGCCCCGAACCTGTTCGACCTGCACCCGCCGTTCCAGATCGACGGCAACTTCGGCGCCGCCGCGGGCGTGGCCGAATGGCTGCTCCAGTCCCACACCGGTGACGTCCATCTGCTGCCCGCCCTGCCGCCGCAGCTCCCCGAGGGCCGGGTCACAGGCCTCCTCGCCCGCGGCGGCCTCACCGTCAGCCTCGACTGGCTCGACGGAGCGCTGACCCACGCCCACCTGGCGGCGCGCCAGGGCGGCACCGTCCGACTGCGCACCGCCGCCCCGGTCGCCGTGCACTCCACAGGCGGCGCCGGCCCAGAAGTGACGCGCCCCGAAAGCACTGTTGCCGTGTTCGAGACCGAGGCAGGCGGGGAGTATGTGATCACGCCTCTCTGACGTCTCTCTGACACCTCGCGGGGCCGTCTGCGCCGAGCGTCGCTGATCGGCTGACCTCGCGATTCGTCCGGGGTTGCGCCCGGACCGCCACCGGGAAGCGAAAGTGCCTTCTGAGCTGGAACGATGAGGCTTGTCCAAGGTCCAGTCGTACCAGCAGGAAGGCACTTTCCGCGGGCACAGGCGGGACCGTCCGCTTCCACGTGCAGGTGAGGCGGTGGTAGGCCGCCTGGCCTGCGGCGGAGGGGCGTGGGGCCTCAAGGCCCGCACCCGGTCCGCAACCGTGCTGACGCGTGGTCAGCGCGGGGTGCCGACCGGCGGGCACTGACGCCGGTACGCCCCGCTCCGTTTCCCCGCGCACCCGGGAAGGATCGCCACCACGCGGAGTGGTGCCAACTCTTGTCCGCGAGGTACGCGGACACTACGCTCTGCCCGTCCGCACCACCGGTTGTGTCACGCAATCCCCCCACCTCCCGACACGGCGGACACATGTTCTTCTCCGAAGCATTCCGGCTGTTCCCCGGGAGGACCGACAAGAATGGCACGAACTGTCAGACGTTGGCTCACGACAGGGGCGGGGATTTTCGCCCTTGCCGCGGCGGGCACCCTCGCGGTGCCGGCCACGGCCCAGGCCGCCTATCCACAAGTCAGGCCGACCGTCGCGGACTTCACCCAGCTCACGACCAGTGACACCCCGCCGACCCAGGCTCAGTGCGCATCGGTCAACCGCAGTTGCTTCTCGCCCCAGGCGATACGCGCGTCGTACAACGTGGGGCCGCTGCACGCGCAGGGGCTCGACGGCCGCGGTCAGACGATCGCGATCCTCGACGCGTACGGCAGCGACACGATGGCCCACGACCTGCACGTCTTCGACCAGGCGTTCGGTGTGGCACCCATGTGCGGCGAGGAAGGCGTGACGTGCGCGCCGGGCATGCCGACCTTCAGCGAACTGCACCTCCAGGGCAGCCCCGCCACCAAGGCGCCGCCGCCCACCAGCAAGGGCACCGGGCAGGAGGACAAGAGCGCCTGGGCCCTGGAGGTGGCGCTCGACGTCGAGACGGCCCACGCCATGGCACCCGGTGCGAACATCCTGCTGGTCGCCACGTCGACCGCTGAGACCCTCGGCGTGCAGGGCTTCCCGCAGCTGATGGCGGCCGAGGACTACGTGGTGAAGAACCACCTGGCCACGGTCATCTCGCAGTCCTTCGCCTCGACCGAGGAAGCCTTCCACAACGCGAACTCCCTGCAGTCCCTGCGGTACGCCTTCCAGGACGCGGCCGCGAACGGCGTCACCGTCCTCGGCTCTTCCGGTGACGGCGGCACCGCCAACTCCATGAAGACACCGGTCGGCAAGGGCGGAAGCGACATCCCGTATCCGACCGTCGACTGGCCGGCCTCCGATCCGCTGGTGACCGGCGTGGGCGGCACGAACCTGTGCACCGCCCCCCAGAACACCACCTCGCGCGTCGTCGACAGCACGTCCGCGGCCGCCTGCCGCACCACGCCCGGCCAGGCGGAGACCGCGTGGGTCGGCTCCGGCGGCGGCTACAGCCACGTCTTCGCCAAGCCGGACTTCCAGAGCGGCGCCCTCCCGGCCGGCAGCGCGGCCATCGGCACGATGCGCGGTGTCCCCGACATCGGCCTGCAGGCCGCTCCCGGCACGGGCGCCCTGGTGTTCCTCAGCCTGCCGCCGGACGGCCAAGGCGGCCTGAAGTGCGGTACCACCGCGTGCAGTACCGGCTGGTACGACATCGGTGGCACCTCGCTGGCCTGCCCGGAGTGGGCCGGCCTTGTCGCGATCGCCGACCAGATCCACGGCGGCGGCCTCGGCCCGATCAACGCCGCCCTGTACCAGCTCGGCGCCAACCCCACGACGTACGCGGCGGACTTCAACGACGTGACGGTGGGCAACAACCAGGCCGACCCGACCGTCCCCGGCTACTCCGCCGGTCCCGGCTGGGATCCGGTCACGGGCCTCGGCACCCCCGACGCGGCGAAGCTGCTGCCCGACCTGGCGGCCGCGATCGGCTGACCGCCCCCGGCCCCGCCGTCCCTCCTGTCTCCGCACGGGGTGGCGGCGGGGCCCTTTTGCGCTCCCGGCCTGTGTGCAGCACACGGGGAGGGAGGAGGGTGGACCGGCGTCCTGGAGCTCCCCGTGCCCGTATGCAGGTGGCGGGGCAGGCGCCCTCAGCGGCTTGCCGTCTCCGCCACCGGCTGTGCGGCCCGGCCCGCGTCGCGTCGGGCGACCTCGGCCCGCACCAGGGGAATGACGTACCGCCCGAAGTCGACGGCGTCACCCAGCAGGTCGTAGCCACGGGCCGAGATGATGTCGACGCCGAGGTCGATGTAGTCCAGCAGGGCCTGCGCGACGGTCTCCGGCGTGCCGACCAGGGCGTTGGAGTTGCCCGCGCCGCCGGTGACCGCCGCTGTGCGGGTCCACAGCGCGCGGTCGTAGCGCTCGCCCTGCTCGGCGATGCCGATCAGCCGCTGCGATCCGGTGTTCTGCGGGGCGTCGCCGCCGCGCCGCCGCCAGGTGCCCGCCGCCCGGCGCTGCTCGATGGCGGAAACCGTGCGGTGCGCCTTCTCCCAGGCCAGCTCCTCGGTCGGCGCGATGATCGGCCGGAAGGCGACCTGGATGCGCGGCGGAGTGCTGCGCCCCGCCGCCAGCGCGGCGGCCTTGACCGCTTCGATCTGCTGGGCGGTCTCGGCCAGCGGCTCGCCCCACAGCGCGTAGATGTCGGCGACGGCGCCGCCGGCCGCGTAGGCGGCCGGCGACGAGCCGCCGAACGAGACGTCCGGGTGCGGTTGCCGCACCGGGAAGACGTCGGAGACGTAGTCGTGGAAGCGGTAGTGCGCGCCCTCGTGGTCGAACGCCTCGTGCTCGGTCCACACGCGCTTGACGATCTCGATGTATTCCCGGGTGCGTGCGTAGCGCTCGTCCTTGCCCAGAACGTCGCCCTCGCGCTGCTGCTCGTGGTCGCTGCCGCCGGTGATGAAGTGCACGGCGAGCCGGCCGTCGCTGATCTGGTCGAGGGTCGCGAACTCCCGGGCGGCGAAGGTCGGGTAGGACACGTTGGGGCGGTGCGCGAGCAGGATCTGCAGGCGTTCGGTGCGCGCGGCGATGTACGCCGCGGCGGTACCCGGCTCCGGCGAGGCGGAGCTGTACGCGAACAGCACCCGGTCCCAGCCGTGGTCCTCGTGGGCGCGGGCGAGCCGCAGCGTGTAGTCCCTGTCGAAGGACGCGCCGCTGCGCGGGGTGGTTTCCGAGCCGTCGTTGGTGGCGGCGATACCGAGGAACTCGACGGGCATGGCAGGGGCCTTTCGTCGTGGAAGCGGTGGGTGCGGGAAGGGGGGCGTCGGAACGGGTGGCGGCGTCGGGGCCGGGGCCGGGCGCGTGGCACGCGGCCGGGACCTCCGCCGGCTGTCAGCCGCCCTGCGGGCGCAGTTCGAGGCCGAGGTTCTCGCGCAGCGTCGTCCCGGCGTAGTCGTCGGCGACGATCTTCCGCTTGCGCAGCTCGTGCAGCAGACCGTTGACGACGAAGTCGTGCTCGCGCGGGTCGGCGAGGCCGCCGAGGGTGATGACATCCAGCACCCCGGCCCGGAAGCGCTCCTCCACCGCGTCGGCCAGCTGCTCCGGGGTGCCCGCGGCCGCCCAGTGACCGGTGTCCTGCGCGGCGACGACGAGCTCCCGCAGGGTGTAGCCCTGCCGCGCGTACCCGGCGAAGATGTCCACGCGGCCCCGCCGCCGGTTCACCGACGTGACGTCAGGCAGCAGGCTCTCCGGGAGCTTCGCGTCCAGCGGCAGGTCCGACAGGTCGACGCCGCCGCCGAGCATGTCGGCCACCTGCGCCCGGCCGCGCTCGAAGTCGATCGCCTCGCGGCGCTCGCGCACCAGCCGCCGCGCCTCCTCCTCCGTCGCGCCGTAGGTGGCGTGGAAGGAGCTGAAGATCAGCGGCAGTCCGCCGGGCCGGCCGAACTCCGCGGCCTGGGCCCGGATCTTGCGGGTGAAGTCCAGCGCGACGTCCAGCGTGGGCAGCGAGGTGAACACCACTTCGGCGTACCGTGCGCCCAGCGTCCGGCCCGCGTCGGACTGCCCGGCCTGGAACTGCACCGGGCGGCGCTGCGGCAGCGGCGGGATGTTGAGCGGGCCCGCCACCGAGAAGTACCGGCCACGGTGGTCGATGGGCCGGACCCTGGCGGGGTCGAGCACCGCGGTGCCGTCCGGCCCGCGGGTCAGCGCACCCGGCTGCCAGCTGTCCCACAGCGCGTTGACGACCTCCATCGTCTCGGCGGCCCGCGCATAGCGCTCCTCAGGGTCCGGCAGCCCGCCCGGACCGAAGTTCTCCTCCCCGAGCGAGGAGGTCACCAGATTCCACGCGGCCCGCCCGTTGCTGACGTGGTCGAGCGTGCCGAACAGCCGCGCCAGGTTGTACGGGTGGTGGAAGGTGCTCGACACGGTCGCGATCAGGCCGATCCGCGAGGTCACGGCACTCAGCGCGGACACGAAGACGAGCGGCTCCTGCGAGCCGATCGCTCCTTGCGCTCCGAAGCTCAGCAGGTCGGCGGTGAACAGCGCGTCGATCCGCGCCGCCTCGGCGAGCGCCGCGACCCGCAGCGCGGTGTCCAGCGTGGACCGCTCCGGATCGACGGCCAGGTCGTAGGTCTCCGACACACCGCCGGCTCCGGTCACGGTCTTCAGCGTCCTGGGAGGTGTCGCGCTCACGGGGGCGTCCCTTCTCAACCGGCGGCGCCGTTGGCGTCATGGGGCCGGGGATCGTCGTCTTCTACGGCACTGACCGGCAGCGGGGAGCGCGCACACCGATGCGCGGGGATGCTGCTGCCGGGGGCGTGTGCGCGCGGCGGTGCACACGCGGAAGAGGGGAGAAAGGCGCCGCCGTGGGCGGCGGATCGTCAGCGACAGAGCGTGGTGTGGGTCCGGCACAGGTCGACGTGCCGACGCTTCGTCCAGCCGGGCCGCGTAACCGCGACTGCGACCGACACGACGCGCGATCCCTTCACGACGGCTCCGATCGGCCCGGGCCGCGAGGGCCGGGCACTGCTCCGCGGTCCCGGGTGCGCCCCGGCCGCGTGATGCGGGTGGATGGTGCGGAACGAACGTACGTGCAGGACGGCGGGCCTTGTCAAGGTCCCCTGGCCGCCGCGCCGGTGCGGTGCCGCCCCCGGATCGCCCCGGGGACGGGCCTTCCGCGACGGCGCCACCGCACGACGTGGCCGCCTGCCGCCAACGGCCGGGCCGCGGTTTTTGAACGGCGTGTGAAACCACGGCCCATGGCCGCGGGACATTGGGTACGGGGGCGGACATTCCCGGCGGTCCGTCGTTGACACTGCCTGCCACCGCTGCGAACGTTACGGCCCGAGCCGGAACACCGCCGGCCGCGGCAACGACGCGGCACCCGCACACGGACGATGGTGGCGATATGCGCGCAGGGAACGGGACGGCAGCGTGGCGACGACGTCGCCGTACGTCGGCTTTCCTGGCCTGGCACGTCGATGTGCTCCGCGTCAGCGCCGCTCTCTGTTGCCGCTGATCCGCGCCCCGTACCGCCGCTGATCACCGACCGCGGCTGACGCCCCGTCCGACCCGCGGCCGCCGCGCGATTCCCGCAGCGCCTCCGTCCCCTCCCGCCTGCCGGCGCACCTTCCGTGCACAGCCCTGGCCGTCACCGCACCGCCTCCCCGGCCGGCTCGCCGCCTCAGCCGTGCGGCGCCCCTGCTTCGCGCTGGAGTCACCCGATGAACGATTCGTCCCCGCCTGCCACGGCAGGACCGCCCCCACTCGACACCCCGAGACCGGAACCCCCGTCCGGCAAGCCGTCCGAGGTGCTGTCCGCCCAGCGGGTGATCCCGCTGCGGCACCCGGGGCGCTGGCTGCTGACCGCCGTGGTCCTGGTCCTGGTCGCCCAGGTCGCGCACGGACTGGCCACCAACCCCTTCTTCCAGTGGGACAGGTACCGCTACTGGTTCCTGCGCCCCGTGATCGTCGACGGACTGCTGATCACCCTCAAGGTCGCGGCGTGGAGCGCGCTGTTCGGGCTGCTCGGCGGGATCGTGCTCGCGACGGCGCGGCTGTCGCGCAGCCCGGTGCTGCGCACCGTCAGCTGGGTGTACGTCTGGCTGCTGCGCTCGATACCGCTGATCGTGCTGCTGCTCTTCCTCTACAACTTCGGTGCGCTGTACCGCACGTTGACGCTGGGTGTGCCCTTCGGCCCGGGCTTCGTGCACTTCGACGAGTCGAAGCTCGCCTCCGAGCAGGTGGTCGCGATCGTCGGCCTCAGCCTCAACGAGGCGGCCTTCGCCGCGGAGGTGGTCAGGGGCGGAGTGCTCTCGGTGGACCAGGGGCAGCACGAGGCGGCAGCCGCCCTCGGCATGCCGCGCGGCTACCAGTTCACCCGGATCGTCTTCCCGCAGGCCCTGCGGACCATCGTGCCCGGCTACGTCAACCAGCTGATCGGCCTGGTCAAGAGCACCTCCCTGGTGTTCTACGTCTCGCTGCTCGACCTGTTCGGCCAGGTCGAGTCGCTGGGCAGCACCTACCCGAGCGACGTCGTCCCGCTGCTGCTGGTCGCCACGACCTGGTACGTCGTCCTCACCAGCGTGGTGTCGCTGATCCAGTTCTACGTCGAGCGGTACTTCTCCCGTGGCGCGCTGCGCACCCTGCCACCCACACCGCTGCAGCAGCTCCGTACCCGGTTGCGGGACCTGCGGGCGCGGATCGCGATCGGAGCGGCCGGATGAGCGTCGTCGTCGAGGACAGCGCCGTACCGCGGCCTGCCGCGGTGACCGTCCACAACGCGCACAAGTGGTACGGCACCCACCAGGTGCTCTCCGGCGTCGACCTGAGCGTGCAGCCGGGACAGGTCACGGTGATCCTCGGGCCGTCGGGCTCGGGGAAGTCCACGCTGCTGCGGGCGGTCAACCACCTGGAGAAGCTGGACATCGGCCACGTCAGCGTGGACGGCGAGCTGATCGGGGTCCGGCAGCACGGGGATCGGCTCAAGGAACTCAGCGAGCGGGCCATCCTCGCCCAGCGGGGCCGCATCGGCTTCGTCTTCCAGAGCTTCAACCTCTTCCCGCACCTGACCGTGCTGGACAACGTGGCCGCCGCGCCGGTCGCCTCCCGCCGCAGGAACCGGGCGCAGGCGCAGGAACTGGCCCGCACCCTGCTGGCCAGGGTGGGGCTCGCGGACAAGGCCGACGCCTACCCGCGGCAACTGTCCGGCGGCCAGCAGCAGCGCGTCGCCATCGCCCGCGCGCTGGCCCTGGAGCCCGGCGTGATCCTCTTCGACGAGCCGACGTCCGCACTGGACCCCGAACTGGTCCGCGAGGTCCTCGACGTCATCAAGGACCTGGCCGACAGCGGCACCACGCTGATCGTCGTCACCCACGAGATCGGCTTCGCCCGCGAGGTCGCCGACACCGTGGTCTTCCTCGACGGCGGCCGGATCGTCGAGCAGGGACCGCCCGCCCAGGTGCTGGACCGTCCCGCGCATCAGCGCACCCGCGAATTCCTCAGCCGGGTCCTGTGACCCCGCTGCCCTCCCCACTCCCAAGGAACCCCATGTCCCGCATGCGTCACCGCGCCAGACCCGTCCCGACCGCCGCCGCCGTGGCCTCGCTGGCCCTGACCCTGGTGGCCTGCGGCAGCTCCGCCGGCTCCGGGGCGCCTGCCGCCGATGCGGGCAAGGGCACGGTGGTCGTCGGCGCCCTCTCCAACGGCGCCGCCAAGCAGACGTCCATCGCCGTGTCCGAGGTGGCGGCGATCCGCGCCGAACTGCCCAAGTCCGTCATCGACGGGGGCGAACTGTCCATCGGGCTGGGCTTCCTGCCCTCGGGCTCCCCGCCCATCGGCTACGTGGGCACCGACCAGAAGACCCTCACCGGCTCCGAGCCCGACCTGGGCAGGCTGGTCGCCGCGGTCCTCGGCCTCAAGCCGGTCTTCGGCAACGCGACCTGGGACAACCTCTTCGTCGGCCTGGACAGCGGGAAGTCGCAGGTCGGCTTCTCCAACATCACCGACACCGAGCAGCGCAAGGAGCACTACGACTTCGCCTGCTACCGCAAGGACAACCTCGGCTTCGCGGTCCGCAAGGACGACACCTGGAACTTCGACGGCGACTACCGCAACCTGGCGGGCAAGACCGTCGCGGTGGGCTCGGGCACCAACCAGGAGAAGATCCTGCTGAAGTGGCAGAGCCAGCTGAAGGCGGCGGGCAAGAAGCTCACCGTCAAGTACTTCCAGGACGGCAACAGCACCTACCTGGCGCTGTCCTCCGGCAAGATCGACGCCTACTTCGCGCCCAACCCGAGCGTGGCCTACCACGTCACCACGACCGCGGGCACACCGAACGCGACCCGCAGTGCGGGCACCTTCTCCGGAGCGGGGGCGAGCCTGCAGGGGCTGATCTGCGCGACGACGAAGAAGGACAGCGGGCTGGTCAAGCCGCTCGCCGACGCGATCAACTACCTGATCAAGGGCGGGCAGTACAGCGCCTGGCTGGCCGCCTGGAACCTCAGCGACGAGGGACTGCCCAGCTCGCAGATCAACCCGCCGGGACTGCCGGTGAGCAACTCCTGAACCCCTGCCCTGTCCGTGCGGGCCGGGACCGCCCCGGCTCCCCGACCAGGTCACCTTCCACGAGTGCCGACGAGCAGGCGCAGAACGGAGCACCGTCCCGGCCATGTCCACCAGTCTCCCGCCCCGGCCCCAGCCTTCCCGACCGCACACCGAGGACCCGCCCGCGTACACGGAGGGCACGACTGCGCCGACCGGCTCGCCCGCTCAAGCCGGCCCGCCCGCGCCGACGGGCCCGCACGTGCTGGACAACGCGGTCTGGGCCGCACTGAGCGGCCCGCACCGCCACCTTGCCGAGACCGTGGGCCAGGCTGCCCGCTACCGCACCGACGTGTCGCCCTTCGTGGCGGTGGCCGACTCCGCGGACCCCCGGTCCTGGGCGGATCTGGCCGCGCTGGTCGGGCCGGGGAATTCCTTCGCGATGGCCGGGGTGCCGGCGCCGCCCGACGGCTGGGCGACCGGACAGTCGGGGCAGGGCGTGCAACTGGTGGCCACCGCGCTGGAGACCCGCAGCGACCCCGAGGCGGAAGCGCTCGGCCCCGCCGACGTGCCGGAGATGCTGGAGCTGGTCGGGCGCGCCAAGCCGGGGCCTTTCCTGCCGCGTACCGTCGAGATGGGCGCGTACTACGGCATCCGCCGCGAGGGCAGGCTGGTGGCGATGGCGGGGGAGCGGCTGCGGCTGTCCGGCTGGACCGAGATCAGCGCGGTGTGCACCGACGAGCGGCACCGCGGCCAGGGCCTGGCCACCCGGCTGGTCCGCCACGTGGCGGACGGCATCACCGCACGCGGCGACACGCCGTTCCTGCACGCGGCCGCGGTGAACACCCGTGCCGTACGTCTCTACGAGTCGATCGGCTTCACCTTGCGCCGCACCACCGTCTTCCACCTCCTGAAGGTCCCCGGCGGCCGCTGACCCGCCCCCGGCCCGCCGCCGGCGCCGCAGCGGGCGGTGGGTTGCGGGAAGTCGGGCAGCGCCTCGACGCACGCGACTCTCCGCCGCACCAGGCGTTCGGAACGTGTGGGATCGTTGCCGATGCGCAGGGAGGAGTCGCTCGCCACGGCTTGACGTGGGGTGAGGGTGCGGGGAGGACGGCTGACGTGGCGGGGGCAGGGGACTTATGAGGAATTTCGCGGCCGAGCGGAAGCGGATACGGAAGTCGCCTCCGCCTGAACTCGTGGCCGAGGCCGCGGCCAATCCCGGCGGGGCGGTCGCCGCCATCGATCCCGATTACATCGGTCACCCCGACGGTTTCGTCCCCGGCGAGGCGGTTCATGGCTACTGGCTCGTAGGGGAGGACGGGAAGCTGACGGGGGAGTTCAGGGAGAACCCGGACTACGGGCCGCCCAAGGACGACTTCGCCAAGCTCACCGGCACGGACCACTGGCTCGGCTGGCTCGGTGACGACCCTGCCGGGGCGGTCCGCGGGGGGATCCTCGACTGCCTGCTGCCGCAGGTGCCGACGGCGGTCCTGGAGTGGGTCAAAATCCTCGACGAGCCCCGGTTCCTCACTTTCGCCCGGCGTCGCCCCGACGACGAGGAGAGCATCGTCGTCACGCGGGCCGGACTGACCGTGTCCTTCGCGCTGTCGGTGGTCGGAGGCGCGAAGCGGGAGGTCCTGACCGGCGCCTTCTCCTGGGCCGCGGTACGGCTGGACCGGCCCGGAGGGAGGAAGGACCGGTTCTGGCTGGACCTGTGGACCGATCTGGACCCGGCGGCGGAGCAGCTCCGCGAGCGGATCTACGCAGTCGGCTCGGGCGGCGGCACCGCGGGGCCGGGGGCCGGCTGAGGACGGTGGCACGTACAGCCCCGGGATGCCGAGCACGCCGGTGGCGCGGACCGTCCGGACCAGGGCGTTGAGCACGACGGCCGGCTCCTTGAGGTCCGGAAGCGCACCGTTGTGCGCGTGGGCCCGGCAGCCGACCGCGTCCACACCCTTGTCGGTGCCCTCGCCACCGGTCCGTCCGCGGATCCGCTCGGCCGGGTCGTAGGGCACGCGCGGCCGGACGGCCTGGCCGCCCCTTTACGGGCCCATGGCCACGCAGCCGTATGCGCCTCCGGTGGAGCCCGGGTTCGCCAGTCCTGCGGCTGGGGGCCGGGTGCTCCGCTGTTTGCCTGCGGCTTTCGGGGCAAGCCGACCCTGGGGGTCGGTGGTGAAGGAGGTGGTCCTGGTGATGCTGGGGAATCGGTATCGACTTGATCGGGTGGTGGGGCGGGGTGGTACGGGCGAGGTCTGGGCGGCCTGGGACCTGCGGCTGGCGCGTCCCGTGGCCGTGAAGCTGGTCTCGGCCCGGGCGTCGCAGGAGGCGGTGGCGCGTTTCCGGCACGAGGCCAGGACGGAGGCCCACCTTCACCACCGGCACATTGTCGAGATCTACGACTTCGGTACGCAGGACGGCCGTTCGTACCTGGTGATGGAGCTGGTCGAAGGCCCCACCCTCGCCGACGTGGTGAAGGGGCGCGAGCCGCGGCCGGCGTCGTGGGTGGCGGGTATCGGCGCGCAGATCGCCGACGGGCTGGCGGAGGCGCACCGGCGGGGGGTGGTGCACCGGGACATCAAGCCGTCGAACATCCTGCTGGACGGTGGCGCGAACGTGAAGATCGCGGACTTCGGGATCGCCCAGAGCGCCGGCCAGGAGACGACCACCCGGATCACCTGTGCGGGGACGGTCACCGGTACCAGCGCGTACATGTCGCCCGAGGCGGCGCGCGGGCAACCGCTCACCGCGGCGGCGGACGTCTACTCCCTGGGCTGCACCCTGTACCAGGTCCTGGCCGGTCGGCCTCCGTTCGTCGGTGAGCACCCGCTCGCGGTGCTCTGCCAGCAGGTGGAGTGCGATGCACCGCCGCTGCGGGAGTTCCGGCCAGGCCTGCCGCAGGAGGTGGAGGCGTTCGTCCTGCGCATGCTCGCCAAGGACCCGCGGGCCAGGCCGACAGCGCTGGAGGTACGGGACTGGTGCGCGGCCGCGGCCCGGCAGAGCGCCGCACCTGCCGTTCCCGCCTCCCCCGTGACCGTGCACGCCCCTGGCGTGCGGCCCGGACCGGGCCCCGGCGACCGCGGCGCCGCGCCGGTGACGGTCCCGGCGCCGGTCCGTGCCCACCGCAAGGGCCCGGTCGCCGCCGGGGCGACCGCGGCCGTGGCCGTGATCTCGGCGGCCGTCATGGCTCTCGCCTGGCCGGCGTCCGACGGTCACACCGCACCCCCGCAGTCGGGCAGCCACCCCACATCGCACGCCACCAGCGACGCCCACCACCGCGCCACACCGAACCCCGGCTCCCACCCCTCCTCCCGCACCTCCGCGCCGGGGGAGGAACCGCTGCCCGTGAGCGACCGGCAGCCGTCGCCACCCGGGGCGCCGAGCACCACGGGCCTTGTCGACACATCCGTGACCGCGCCCCGGCGAACGCCGGGCGGCAGCGAGCCGGCCGCCCCCGCCCCGTCGTCCACGCCCGATGCTCGTGATCCCTCTCCCACCACCGCTCCGCCGACGCCGACGACCCCGCCGTCCTCCGCCACCACGGAGCCCGGCCCCACGGCGACGACCACTCCGCCCACGAGCACGGACACCCTCGGCTGAAACAGCGCCCGGCACGGTCCCGGAGGGCGTTCGACGTGACCGAGTCGCCGGTGCGGCGGCGTGCCGTCCGCCGCGTACGGCCCCCGGCGTCGGCCCGGCCACCCTCCTGCACGAGGACGAGCCGTCGCGCGTGCGGGCCTTGCCGCAGGGGATGCCGGCTGCTTGGGCGGATTCGGGGCGTACGGGCTCGACGCGGCAGCCGGTGAGGAACTTGCCGAGCCGGACCTGGCGGCGGGGGCGGTGCCAGGGCGGCGGCCGGTTACGTGTCGGGGCGCAGCGGGCACGTATCGCCTCATGCCCCTGCTCGTCGGAACATCAGGGTGGCAGTACCGGGACTGGCGTGGCGTGGTCTACCCGCCGAAGGTGCCGCAGCGGTCGTGGCTGGAGGAGTACGCGAGCCGGTTCGCCACCGTGGAGAACAACAACGCCTTCTACCGGCTGCCGACCGCCGACACGTTCGCGCAGTGGCGGCGCCGCACGCCGGACGGCTTCGTCATGGCGGTCAAGGCCAGCCGCTACCTCACGCACATCAAGCGGCTGCGCGAGCCCGAGGAGCCGGTGCACCGGCTGATGGAGCGGGCTGCCGCCCTGGGGGACCGGCTCGGGCCCGTGCTGCTCCAGCTGCCGCCGAACCTGCGAGCCGACCCGGACGCGCTCGGCGCCTGCCTGCGCTGCTTCCCCCGCTCGGTCCGGGTCGCCGTCGAGCTGCGGCACCCCTCGTGGTGGCAGGCCGAGCGGGACCTGCGGGCGGTGCTGGAACGCCACGGCAGCGCCCTGTGCTGGGCGGACCGCGGCTCGCGCCCGGTGGCGCCGCTGTGGCGCACCGCCGACTGGGGCTACGTGCGCCTGCACGGTGGGCGGGCCGAGCCGGCTCCCCGCTACGGCCGTACGGCGCTGCGCTCCTGGGCCGAACGCGTACGGCAGGCGTGGCCCGATGACCGGGACGACGTCTACGCGTACTTCAACAACGACGCCGGGGGCGCGGCCGTCACCGACGCCCGACTGTTCGCCCGCTCCGCCGGGGCCGCCGGCCGGACCGTCAGCCGCGTCCTCTGACGAGCAGCGGGTGACGGGTGGCGGACCCGGACGCGTACTGCCCAGCCCCCGGGACCGCCGGGCGGGACGGGGTCAGACCCGTCCGCGCCACGCCCCGGATTCCAGGCCCCGGGACTCGATGTACTGCTTGAACCGGTTGAGATCGCCCTTGGCCTGCCGGCGGACGAAGCCGAGCTTGTCGCCGACCGTGTCGGTGATGCCGTGCGGGTCGTGCTCCAGCTGCAGCATCACCTTGGTGTGGGTGTCGTCGAGCCGGTGGAAGGTGACGACGCCGGCCTGACGGGCCTCGCCCGCGACGGTCGTCCAGGCGACCCGCTCGTCCGGTACCTGCTCGGTGATCTCCGCGTCGAACTCCCGCTTGGCCCCGCCGACCTCGGTCACCCAGTGGGTGAGAGTGGGCGTGCGCTGCTCGATGCGCTCGACGCCGTCCATGAAGTGCGGGAACTCCTCGAACTGGGTCCACTGGTTGTACGCGGTGCGGACCGGCACATCGACTTCCACCGATTCCTCGACCGTGGACATGGCCGAACTCCTCCCTGTCGTCGGATCGGTACCCCGGGGCGAGTGCCCGCTCAGCGCGAGTCGACACATACGCGTCGGCCGGTGGCCCGGCCGGGCAGCGGGCGCCGCCGCCCAACTGCCGCCCGCGGGCCGCCGCGTGGCCCCGCACGCGGCAGGAGGGAGCGCTCACCGCGCCATCGGGTGCGCCCGTTGACGCGCCGGCCCGGGCACCGGCCGAAAGGCAGGGGAGCCGGGCCCCGCCGGGCACCCGCCGCGGCAGAGGACGGGACGCACGCGCGGCCGCCGCGCCCGCCCCCGGGCGCCGCCGGAGCCTCGGAGGCGCCCACCGGGATTGCCCCCCACCGGAACGGGCAGCCGACCCTCATGTCCCGAAGCGAACGAGAGGCCACGTTCGAGGGAACCGGGCTCTTCGACCCGCAGGATCTGCGGCTGCCGGCCGTGGTCGACCGCGTGCGGGAGGAGCCGCCGGAGGAACTCGACGCCATCTACTACGACACGCCGGACCTGCGCCTGCTCACCCGCGGCATCACCTTGCGCCGCCGCAGCGGTGGACACGACGCGGGCTGGCACCTGAAACTCCCTACCGGCGGTCCCGCACGCCTTGAGGTGCACGCCCCGCTGAAGGCGGGCAAGGGCCGTGCGGTGCCCGGCGAACTGCTCAACCGGACCACGGCGTACGTGCGCGGCCGGCCGCTGGTGCCCGTCGCACACCTGCGCACCCACCGCCGACGGCATCTGCTGCTCGACAAGCGCGAGCGCTGCCTGGCCGAGGTCGCGCAGGACGCGGTGGCCGCACAGACCCTCGCCCCCGTGCCGGAGCGCGGGCAGGGCGAGCCCCCGTCCGGTGGCAGGGCCGGCGGCGGCAAGGGCGGCACCACCCGCATCACGCAGTGGTCGGAGATCGAGGTCGAGCTGGTCGACGGGGACGCCGGCCTGCTGGACGCCGCCGCCCAGCGCCTGGACGCCGCCGGTTGGCATCCCGCGGCCACGCCCCGCAAGCTGGACCGCGCGCTGGCCGACGAACTCGCGGCCGCACGCCCCGGTCCTGGCCGCGGGGCCCGGCGGGTGCGGGCGGGCTCGGTGGGGGAGGCGGTCATGGACCGGCTCGGCACGCAGGTCGACGCCCTCCTCCGGTCCGACGCGGGAACGCGCGCCGACGCGCCCGACGCGCTGCACCAGATGCGGTCGGCGGCCCGGCGCCTGCGCGATGTGCTGCGGGCCCACCGTCGTGTGCTGGACCGGTCGCGCACCGACCGCGTCGCCGGCGAGCTGCACTGGCTGGTCGGGGCGTTGGCCGACGCCCGCGACCACGAGGTGCTCGCCCGGCGGCTTCCCGCGCAGGCGACCCGGCTGAGGCAACTGGACCCGGACCCGGCCGTCCGCGCCGCCGCCGACGGGCTGGCCGCCCGGCTGCGGGAGCAGGAAGGTGCCCGGCACGCCGCGGCGTGGGGGAGGGCGGTCGCGGCCCTCGGCTCGGCCCGCTATTTCGCCCTGCTCGACGACCTCGACGGCCTGCTCGCGGATCCCCCGCTCCGCCGCAGGGCGCGCCGGCCCGCCGGGAAGCAGCTGCGCAAGGCGGCAGAAGCCGATCGCCGGCGTCTCCTGCGCCGGCTGGCCGCCGCGGAGCGGGGACGCGAACAGGCCCTGCACCAGGTGCGCAAGGCCGCCCGCCGCGCCCGGCACACGGCGGAGGTCGCGCTGCCCTACGGCGGCAAGAGGGCGCGGCGGCTGCGCAAGCGCACCAAGAAGCTCCAGCAGCTGCTCGGGGACCACCAGGACGCCGTCGTCGCCCGCCGCACGCTGGTCGCCCTGGCCGAGGAGGCACACGGTACGGGTACGGACACCTTCGGCTACGGCCTGCTGTACGCGATGCAGGCGGCCGACATGGCCGAAGCCGCGCGCGGCCTCCCCCGCCGCGCCGACCGCGCCACCGCCGCGGGCCTGTCCCGCTTCGCCTGACGGCGCCTCATACGGCGCCGGAGACAGCCCGCGGCACGAGGAGGGCGAGCCGGTGCCGCGGGCTGCGCGTGCGGCGGAGGGGCGGGTACGGCGGCAGCCGCCCCGGCCGGGCGCTGTGCGCAGGTGTGGGGAGGGTTGCCGATGCCCCCGCACCCCGGGAGCCGCTCCGGCGGCTCCGTCTCCGGGCCCCGGGAGCCGCTCCGGCGGATCCGTCTCCGGGCGCCCCTCCGGCGTCAGATGACGATGACGCGGCGTCCGCGCGTGTGGCCCGCCCGGCTGTCGGCGTGGGCCTTCGCCGCCTCGGTGAGCGGGTAGGCCTTCTCGACCGGGATGCGCAGCTTTCCGCGAGAGATGAGGTCGGCCGCGGTGGCGAGGGCGTCCGGCATGCTGCCGGCCACGCCGGAGAAGCGGACGCCGAACTCCGGCGCGCCGAGATCGGCGATGGAGACCACCTTCCGAGGGTCCCCCGTCAGATCGACGAGTTCCCGGATCACGCCCGATCCGGCCAGGTCGAGGGCCGCGTCGACGCGGCCGAGCTGCCGTACCCGCTCGGGCCAGCCCTTCTCGTAGGTCGTGGCGAGGGCGCCCAGGCCGCGCAGGTAGTCCTGGTTCGCCTCGCCCGCCGTGCCGATCACCGTGATGCCGCGGTCGCGGGCGATCTGCAGCACCGCCGAGCCGACTCCTCCCGAGGCGCCGCTGACCAGCAGCGTCTGGCCGGGCCGCACGCCCACCTCGCGGATGACGCGTAGCGCGGTCTCCACCACGGAGGGGTACCCGGCGGCCTCCTGGAACGTCACGCTCCCGGGCATCCGGGCCCATGCCGTCAGCACCGCGAACTCCGCGTAGGTGCTGGAGCCTTCGCCGAAGACGTGGTCGCCGACCTCGACGTCCCGCACGCCCTCGCCGAGCTCGTCCACCACCCCGGCGGCGTCCTGCCCGACCCCGCTGGGCAGCTCCACGGGGTGGGCGCCGAGTTTCTGGCCCTCTCGCAGCCTCCAGTCGACGGGGTTCACGCCTGCCGCCCGTACCGCGATGCGTATCCGGCCGGGGCCGGGGCCGGGCACCTCGGCGTCGGTGAGGCGCAGGACATCGGGACCGCCGAACTCGGCGAAGCTCACTCTCTTCATGCCCCGGACCCTAACACTAACCGTTTGCTTTTTGTAGTTGTTATGGTTTCCTACCTGCTAGGGTCGGGGCATGACCGTGCCGCCCACCCGCCGCGAGCGCAAGAAGGCCGCGACCCGCGAGAAGATCGCCGTCGCCGCTCTGCGGCTCTTCCTGGAGCGCGGGTACGACGCGGTGGGGATCCGTGAGGTGGCCGCGGAGGCCGACGTGGCCGTCACCACGCTCTTCTCCCACTTCGCCTCCAAGGAGGCGCTGGTCTTCGAGCGGGACGACGACTTCGAGCAGCGCCTCACGCGGGCGGTCACCGACCGGGCTCCCGGCGAACCGCTCATCCCCGCGCTGCGCCGCGAGGTCCGGGAACTCGTCCGCCACTGCACGGCGGACAGCGCCGCACCGGTCTGGCGGATGGTCGACGCGACTCCCGCGCTGCGCGCGTACGAGGAGTCGATGAGGCTGCGCCACGCGCAGTCGCTGGCGTCGGCCATCGCCGCCGATCGCGACCTGTCGCGGAGTGCGACGGCGAGCCGGACCATCGCGAGGTTCGTGATCGACGCCTATTCGCTGGCGCGCGAGGCGCACAGCCCGGACGCCGCGCTGGACGAGATCTTCCCGATGATCGAGGCGGCCTGGGCCGCCACCGGCCCCGTCGGCGGCGCCGCTTTCCGCGGGTAGCCGGCGCCCTGCCCTGCTGCCGGGCTGCCCGCGCGGTGCGGGCGCACCGGCTACGAGGGGGTGCGCACGCGTGCGGCGAGCGCCGCGGGGGAGCGGGCCAGGACAAGTGCCGCGGCGCCGAGGACTTCCGCGCGGTCGCCGAGGACTCCGGTCATGACCTTCGCTGTGGCGGCGGCGCCGGTCAGGCTGTGGCGGTGGATGGTGGCGCGGATCGGTTCCAGCAGCACCTCGCCCGCCGTGGCCAGTTCACCGCCGACGACCACGAGTTCGGGGTTGAGGACGTTCACGACCGCCGACAGGGCGAAGCCGACGGCCTCGCCGGCGTCGGCGACGGCCCGGAGTACCCGCCGGTCGCCGGCCGCGAGCAGGGTGGGCAGGCGGTCGGCGGCCGGCCGGTCGATGACGTGTTCGAGCTGGCGCGCCACCGCGACGGGACTCGCGACGGTCTCCAGGCAGCCCCGGTTGCCGCACGGGCAGATCACGCCGTCGGGCCGGACGCAGACGTGGCCGATCTCCCCGGCGGTGCCGCGGGCGCCGCGGTAGGGCCGGCCGGCGAGGATGAGCCCCGCGCCGACACCGGCGGAGAGCCGGACGTAGATCATGTCGTTGATGCCCTGGCCTGCGCCGAAGGCGTTCTCGCCGAGGGCTCCGACATCGGCGTCGTTGGCCAGCTGGACCGGAACGCCGAGCCGTTTGCGCATCTCGGTCGCCGGGAGGACTCCCTGCCAGCCCGGAAGGATGCCGTCCGCCCTGACCTCGTCGGTCACCGGGTCGATCGGCGCGGCCAGTCCGATGCCGGCGCCGAGCACCCGGTCCGGCGTGACCGCCGCGTCCCGCAGCGCCCGCCGCACCAGGTCGTGTGCGAGGTCGAGCGTCGCCGACGGCGCCTCGTCGACCCGTGCGGGGGACCAGTGTTCGGCGACCGGCTCGCCTGCGAGGTCGCAGATGATCACGCGGACGTGCTCGCGGCCGATGTCGATGCCGATCGCGAACGCCGCGCCCGGCACAAGTGACAGGAGCGTCGGCCGTCGCCCGGTGCCGCGGTTGCGCTGCTCCTCCTCGGGAGCTTCGTGCTCGCGGAGCAGTTCGGCGCGGTCGAGCTCCTCGGCCACGCTCGACACGGTGCCGCGCGACAACCCGGTGCGTCTGGCGATGTCGGTCCGGCTGCAGCCGGGGTGGAGGTAGATCGACTCGATCACCCGCAGCCGGTTGAGGTCGCGTACGCCGAGCGACGACGGTGGAGGCGGCACGGCTACTGGCTGGTTCACGGGAGCAGGGTAGTTCAGCGCGTACCGGTCGGGAGCGCCTGCGGTGGTTCACCGCCAGGGGGCGCCGCGGCACCGGCAACACGGCAAAGATCGGCGCAACCAAGGAATCTGACGCTTCCGTGCATGCCTCTTGTTTCAAATTTCGACCGAAGAAGCACGCGCGGAGTGCAGGACCGTTGACTCGACATCAAAGTTGCGCGTAACGTCCCGCCCGCCGATCTGACGAGAGCGAAGGTGAACCATGCGAAATGGTCGAGATTCGCGGTGGATCGCATCCACTGGTGGACAGCAGGCGGATGGCGAAACCGGGCAGGCGGGCCGCCTGACACGCAGGGCGTTGTTCGGGGCGGGCGGAGCCGCGGTCGCGGCGCTGTCCCTGGGAGGCACGGCGCAGGCGGTTGCGGCCCCGGCGGGTCCCGGCAGGCCGCCGGGGGAGGGCACGTTCGGACCGGTCACGGTCTCCGACCCGGCGTCGGGCGCGTCGTACGCGCGGGCCGTGCGGCTCGGCGAGGGCGGTCCGGGCGGATCGCAGACCCTGCTGGCGACCTTCCAGCAGTTCAGCTCACCGGGCGGGTTCCAGATCTTCCGCAGCGACGACGGCGGCCGTGCCTGGCGTCCGTGGAGCAACGTACCCGCCGACGGCGACTCCGGAAGGATCTGGCTGCAGCCGTTCCTGTACGAGTTGCCGCGCGCCTTCGCCGGCCTCCCGAAGGGCGCGGTGCTGTGTGCGGCCAACTCGCTGGATTCCACGAGCACACGGATCGTGCTGTACGCGAGCGTCGACCGCGGCCTGCACTGGACGTTCCTGAGCACGGTGGCGGTGGGCGGCCCGCCCAACCCGCAGAACGGCAACACCCCCGTGTGGGAGCCGTTCCTGCTGCTGCACCAGGACCGGCTCGTCTGCTACTACTCCGACCAGCGGGACCCGAGTTACGGGCAGAAGCTGGCGCACCAGACCAGCAGGGACCTGCGCCACTGGGGTCCGGTCGTCGACGACGCCGTGGGCGAGGAGTACAGCCGGCGACCGGGCATGACCACCGTCGCGCAGGTGCACCGGAGCCTGTGGATCATGACGTACGAGTACGGGGTCTCGGACACCTACTACCCCGTGCGCTACAAGCTCGCCCGGGATCCGGAGTCGTTCGGCCCGGCCCCGGCGCAGGAACTCCTCGACCAGGACGGCTACGCCCCGTCGGCTGCCCCCACCGTGTCGTGGTCCGACTCCGGCGGCCCCATGGGCACCATCGTCCTCAGCGCCAACAGCGACGCGGACTTCTTCGTCAACCGGGCCCTCGGCGACCCCGGCAAGTGGACGCGGGTGTCCTCGGCGATGCCCAGGGGATACAGCCGGTTCACCATCCCGCTGGCCGGCCCGGGGCCGTGGGACCGACCGGGCCTCGTCTTCGTCGTGACCGGCGCCCCCTACGCCGAGGAGGCTCCGATCCAGGCAGGCGTCGTACAGCTGGACTGACGGCGACCCGACGGGCCTGCGGGCGAGCCTTCGAGGGGCCGGCGGTCACGCGGATCCGGCTCGCGTCCGACGTTCGCGGACGACCGGCGCGCCGGTCCCCGCAGGTGCCCGCCGGGACCCGCAGCGGCAAAGGGACACGCTGGAAGGCGCCCCCTCCGCGCCTTCCAGCGCGTCTTGGACGGCTGGCTCACTCCGGCCACCAGTTGAACGGCGGCCGAGGGGGCAGCCGAAGCCACAAGGACTTCGCTCCGGACACGGACATGTGTGTTGCCCTGCCTCCTCGAGGACCGGTTCGTGTCCGGTCCGGTGGGACCGGTTCAGGTTCGGTCCGGTGGGACCGGCTCGTGTCCGGTCCGGTGGGGTCGGCTCGCGCGGCGATCACCGCAAGTCTGCGGTGAGCTGCTGTCCTTCGGCTGACGGGCCGCTGCCGGTAGCAGGCCGGTACCCTGATCTGCCGGTTGCCGACGACGTGGGGGAGGGGCGATGGCGGACGGACGGCCGGTGTCCTTCGGCGCGCGGTTGCGCGGGTACCGGCGGCGGGTCGGGCTCAGCCAGCGGGAGCTGGCCGAGAGGGCTGGACTCGGCGTGACCACGGTGCGCGACCTGGAGCAGGGCCGCACCCGGCAGCCCCAGCTGCCCTCGGTGCGGGCGTTGGCCACGGCGCTCGGGCTCGACGGGCACGAGGCGGCCGCGCTGCGTCATGCCGCCGTCGTGGAGGAACCGGCGGGGGAGCACGCGGCGGCCGCCGAGCAGCAGGGCACGGTCAGGGTCGGCCTGCTCGGACCGCTGACGCTGCGTCGCGGACCGGCCGAGGTCGCGCTGGGGCGCGGCGGGCGGCGCCTGGTCCTGGCCCGGTTGGCGTTGAGCGCCAACGCCACTGTGCCGGTGCACGAACTCGTCGACCTGCTGTGGGGAGGCCACCCGCAGCCGGCCGACACCCACCAGCTCCTCCAGACCTATGTGTCGCGGTTGCGCCCGTCCCTCGATCCGGCCAGGCCGGGGCGGACGGCCGACAGCGTGCTGAGGCTCGGCCCCGGCGGCTACCGGTTGGTGCTCTCCGAGCAGCAGCTGGATGTGACGGAGTTCCGCGAGCTGGTCCGTGCGGCGCGCCGGGCCGACCCGCAGGACGCCTTGGCGCTCCTGGAGAAGGCGTTGGGGCTGTGGCGGGGCTTTCCGCTGGCCGACGTGCCCGAGATGAGCGCGCACCCGCTGGTGACCGCGCTGGCGGACGAGCAGGTGGAGGCCGCGCTGCGGTACGCCGACCTCGCCGCGCTGTCGGGCGGGTACGGGCGGGCGCTGCCCGGGCTGCGGGTGCTGGCCGCCGCCCACCCGCTGCACGAACCGTTGCACGCCCGGCTGGTCCTGGCGCTGGCCGGCGCAGGCCTGCAGGCCGACGCCCTGGCGGCGTACGACAGCATCCGGCGGCGGCTGGCCGACGACCTGGGCATCGACCCCGGCGACGAACTGGCCGCGGCCCACGGGAAGGTGCTGCGGCAGGAGATCACCGCCGCCGGCGCCCGCCCGGCCCGCGGCCGGGCGGCGCCGGAACCGCCCGGCCCGTCGTACCCCGCGCCGAGGCAACTGCCCGCGCCTCCGAGGCTGCTCACCGGCCGGGTGGGGGAACTGGCCGACCTGGGCAGCCTGCACGACGCGTCCGCTGTGGTCATCACCGCTATCGACGGCATGGCAGGCGTGGGCAAGACCGCGCTGGCCGTGCAGGCGGCGCACCGGATGGCCCACCGGTATCCGGACGGGCAGTTGTTCATCGACCTGCACGGGTACACCGACGGGGTCGCGCCGGTCGAGCCGGGCGAGGCGCTGGGCCGGGTGCTCCGCTCGCTCGGGGTTCCGGGCGAGCGGATCCCGGCCGACGTCGACCAGCGCGCCGGGCTGTACCGCAGCCTGCTGGCCGACCAGAGCGTACTGATCGTGCTGGACAACGCCGCCACCGAGGCCCAGGTGACGCCGCTGCTGCCCGGCGCGTCCGGCTGCCTCGTACTGATCACCAGCCGGCGCCGGCTGTCCGGTCTCGACCACGCCCAGACCCTGTCGCTGGACGTCCTGCCGCCCTCCGACGCCGTCGCGCTGCTGCGCCAGGCCGCCGGTGAGCACCGGCTGACCGGCCAGCGACCGGGCCTGGTCGACGAACTGGCCGAGCTGTGCGGCCGCCTGCCGCTGGCGATCTGGATCGCCGCCGCCCGGCTGCGGTCACACCCCACCTGGGAGCTGGAGCACCTGGTGGGGCGGCTTCGCGACCGGCAGCACCGGCTCGTCGAGCTGACGGCCGGGCAGCGGAGCGTCACCGCCACCCTCGACCTGTCCTACCAGGACCTCAGCGCCGACCTGCAGCGCACCTACCGGCGGCTGGGCCTGCACCTCGGCGCGGACTTCGACCGGTACGCGGCGGCCGCGCTGCTGGACGCCGGCGAGCAGGAGACGGGCCGGATGCTGGAACAGCTGCTGGAGGCGCACCTGCTGCAGGAGCCCGTCCCGGGCCGTTACCGTTTCCACGACCTGACCCGTGCGCACGCGGTCCGCACCGCGACCGAGGGCGAGACCGAGGCCGACGCGCGCAGGGCGATGGACAGGCTGCTCGACTATTTCCGGCACACCGCGTCGGTGGCCATGGAAGCCGCTCACCCGCACGAGCGTGGACAGCGCCCGCAGGTCCCCGCCGCCCGCACCCCCTGCCCGCCCCTGCCTGACCAGGCGGCGGCGCTGCGCTGGCTGGACGACGAATGGCACACCCTGCTGGCCGCCGCGAGGTACGCCGAACACGACAGGCCGGAGTACCTGCTGCACCTGGCCACCACCGTGTCCCAGCACCTGTTCACCCGCGGCCGGTTCCACGACGTCGAGACGCTCCACGAGCGGGCGTTGGCCACCGCCCGCGCCACCGGCCATCGCGCAGCCGAACTGGGGGCCCTGGCGGGTCTCGGCCAGGTCTACTGGTTCCTGGGCCGGTACGACCGGGCCACCGACTGCCACCAGCAGGCCCTGCGGCTGGCCCGCGCCACCGGCAACCGGATCAGCGAGTCGTACGCGCTGGTCGGCCTCGGCCTCCTCCACCTCGCGCAGGGCCGGTTCGACCGGGCCACGGACCACTACGAGCAGGCCCTGCGACTCGCCCGCGCCACCGGCAACCGCACAGCCGAACTGGACGCCCTGGCAGGACTCGGCCACATCTGCCGCCTGCTGGGCCGGTACGACCGGGCCACCGAGTGCTACGAGGAGGCCCTGCCACTCGCCCGCGCCACCGGGTACGTCACCGGCGAGTCGAACGCGCTGGCCGGCCTGGGCCACGTCCATCTTGCGCTGGGCCGGTACGACCGCGCCACCGAGTGCTACGAGGAGGCCCTGCCACTCGCCTACGCCACCGGGTCCGTCACCGGCGAGTCGAACGCGCTGGCCGGCCTGGGCCACGTCCATCTCGCGCAGGGCCGGTACGGCCGGGCCGCCGACATGTACCGGAGGCTGCAGGACATCGCCCACGAAAGCGGCGTCCTCAACTGGCAGTTCGAAGCGTGGCAGGGCCAGGGCCGGCTGCAGCACGCCACCGGCCACCCGGACGTCGCCCTCACCCACCACGAGCGGGCTCTCGCACTGGCCACCGAACTGGACCACCCGGAGGACCGGGCCCGCGCCCACGACGGCCTCGCCCACGCCCACGCGGCCCTGCACCAGTACGACCAGGCCCGTACGCACTGGCAACGCGCCCTGGAGATCCTCGACCGCCTCGGTGTCGACCGGACCGACGGGGAGACCACCCCCGCCTCCATCCGCGCCCACCTGGCCGACTCGGCGTCACTGGGGGGTGCTTGAGGACGGCCCCGCCGCGGCTGCGCGGTACCGCGAGTCCACGGTCCGAGGGCAGGCCCCTGGCCGCTTGTCCCTGGCCGTCGGCGGCTCCGCCGGCACCGGATTCGACAACGCCGGATCCGCAGTCGAACGTCCTTGGCGAGTACGACGAGGTCGACCAGGTTCCTGCGGGGTTCGAAGAGCTGCCATCCGAACAATGCGGGTACGGTGCGGTACGCCCTGGCCTCGGAAGATGCCATGGCCGGGGCGGATTACACGTAGCCGGGGGGGAAGCGCAATGAAACAGGCCGCGCGCGGACGCGGGTGCCTCCTGGCCGTGGGGGTGGCCCCCCTGGCGGTTGTGCTGGCCGTGCTGGCCGTGGTGGCGGGCAGTTGCGCCGTCTCCTCCTCGCACGAACATGCCGCGCGCAGGCATCTCGACCAGCGGGCCCGCTCCTACGCGGACGCGCTGGCCGAGTCCTACGCACGGGGGCAGACCGGGGACGCGGTCTTCAAGGCACTCGCCCGGAGCACGGGGGGCGGCAGGCTGGTCCTGCTGGGATCCGCACCGGCGGACGGCGGGACCGTGGTGGATTTCGAGGGCGACGAGCGCTATTCCACGCCGGGCAACGGCTACGGATCCTCCGTCACCGTCTGCTATCGGGTGACGCTCGGCCCGTCCGCCCCCCGCCGGGCCCCGTTGGAGACCCGGGCCTGCTGACGGGACGCACGGGGCGAGATCCGGGAGGGGTCCCGCCCGTGAGCCCTCCGCGGGCTACCCGGCCTCCTCCGCGACGCGGATGACCGTCTTGCCCGGGGTGCGCGTGCCGGGGGCGAAGGCGGCGGCGGTGTCGGGGAGGGGGTGGACGGAGCCGATGAGCGGGGTGAGGCGGCCGGTGCGGACGCGGGTGGCGAGGGCGGTGAGCTGGGCGCGGTCGGGCTCGACGACGAAGAAGACCGCGCGGGCGCCGTCCGGGGGGACGGTGACGGGGCGGGAGATGGTGACGAGGGTGCCGCCGGGGCGGACCAGGGCGGCGGAGCGGTCGAGGATGTCGCCGCCGATGACGTCGAGGACCACGTCGACGGGTCCGGCGTCCTCCAACCGGTCGGCCTGGAGGTCGACGAAGGCGTGTGCGCCCAGGTCGAGGGCGGTCGTACGGTCGGCCGCGCGGCCGGTGCCGATCACCCGGGCTCCCGCCTCGCGGGCCAGCTGGACGGCGAGCGAGCCGACGCCGCCGGCGGCGCCGTGGATCAGCACCGTCCGGCCGGCGGTCAGCCGGCCGTGGTCGAACAGGCCCTGCCAGGCGGTGAGGCCGGAGACCGGCAGCGCGGCGGCGGTGACGTGGTCGATGTCGGCGGGCAGCGGGGCGAGGTTGCGGGCCTCCACCGCCACGTGGTCGGCGAGCGCGCCGTCCCGCGTCCAGTCGGCGAGGCCGAAGACACGCTGGCCGACGCTCAGTCCGGTGGTGCCGTAGCCGAGCTCGGTCACGACGCCGGACAGCTCGTGGCCGGGGACGCTGGGCGTACGGTCGCGGCCGGCCCGGTCCGTCCAGGTCGCGGGCCAGGACAGCTCTCCCGGGGTGAACCCGGCCGCGTGCACGCGCACGATCACGTCGTTCTCGGCGGCGTGCGGGTGCGGCAGGTCGGTCAGGGTCATCCCGCGGACACCGGCGTCCCGGTCGCGGACAGTGATGGCACGCATGGGGCTTCCTCACGGGTGGGGCGGGGCCTTGCCTCCCGTCGAGCCTTCCCGCCCGGGCGCCGGACGTCCCGGCGACTGGTCCACCTGGCGGCCAGGTGGGCGAGCCGTTCACCCGTCCCGGGCCTCGCCCACCCGGCGTCGCGGCACCTCCTCCCGCGGGGCGGGGAACGGCCCTGGGCCCCGCCCGGCGGGTCGCCGTCGTGGACGTCGGTGCGGGGGAGGGCCTGGGCGGTGCGGGTGGCGCGGGCGGTGCCGCGAGCCGTCTCAGCGCTTGCCGCCGCTGCGGGAGCGGAGGAAGAGGGCGGGGGTCGCCGCGGTCAGGAGGACGAGGGCGGTGTTCGCCGCCAGGCCCGCCAGGGCCGCCGTGACGCCGTGGTGGAGGGCGGCGGGTGAGCCGGTCGGGCGGCGGGACCGCGGGGGCGGGAGCGGGGGCTCGGGTCGTGGCGCCGCTGAGGGGGTGGGTGGAGGAGGACATGGCGGGGAGCCCCTTCGCGGGGGCGGGCCGGGAGCGTGGCGGGGGCGCGCGGGGGTACGCCGGTGTACCACCCGAAGACCTGTAACGGGTCTATCGTTCCGTTACGCCATGACGGTGGCACCGGTCGGGCCGTAAAGGAACTCCGGTTCCGATACGCTGGAGTCAGTCGTCCCGACCGGCACGCGGGCGGACGCACGCCGTACGAAGGAGGCCCCCATGTCCGGCACCCCACGCAGCGGCGCCCCAGGCGCCCCCGCCGCGGGCTCGGCTGCGGGCCGGGCGCCGGGTTCGGCTCCCGGCCCCGCGCGCGACCCGGCCCCGGACCCCGCCGCGCCCGGCACGCTGCGGCCCGGCGGCCGTACCGCCCGCGTCCGTACGGCCGTGCTGCGCACCGCGGGCGACGTCCTCGCCGCCGGCGGGTTCGAAGCGCTCGACCTCGGCGAGGTCGCCCGGCGTGCCGAGGTCGGCAAGACGACCGTCTACCGGCGCTGGGGCACTCCCGGCGCCCTCGCCGCCGACCTGCTCGGCGACATGGCCGAGCAGTCGTCGCCGCGCAGCGACACCGGCACGCTGGAGGGCGACCTGCTCGCCAACGCCCTGCTCGTCGTCAAAACGCTCGCCGACCCGCGCCAGGGCCCCCTCTTCCGCGCCCTCATCGCCGCCTCGCTCTGCAACGAGCAGGCCGCGGAGGCGCTGCACCGCTTCTACGCCGTGCGCATCGAGGAGTGGGCGGGCTGCGTGCGCGACGCCGCCGAGCGCGGCGAGGTGCCGGGCGGCACCGACCCGCACGCCGTCGTCGCCGCCGTGTCCGCGCCGCTCTACTACGCCCTGCTCAACTCCGGCCGCGCGCCCACGGACAGCGACGCCGAGCACGCGGCCCGCGCCGCGGCGACCGCCGCCCGCGCCGGGGTCTGGGCCTGATGCCCGCAGCCGTCCGCCGGGCTGCGCGGGGCGGGCCCGCGGGGGCGCACGGAGCGGGCGTCTTCACCATTCCGCCACCGGGCCGGACGGGGGCCGGCGGCTAGTATGACCCGCGCCGCGGGGCGGGGCACATGTGGCGTGCGCACATCTGGCTGTCGCGGGGCGCAAGGCGCAACCTGGTGTCGACGAAAGGTGCGACATGGCCGAATCGGAGCCGGCGGTCCCCGAGCCGCAGTCGCAGACGCACCCGCAGACGCACTCGGGGACACACCCGCAGACCGGACCGCAGTCGCAGACCGGGTCGCAGTCGCGCACGCAGACCGGGTCGCAGTCGCAGACCGGGTCGCAGCCGCAGCCGCACACCCAGACGCTCGCTGCGAAGATCGACGCCCTCTTCCGCGCCGTCCGCCGCCCCAACCGCGAGCAGTACAGCCACGAGGAGGTCGCCAAGGCCTGCCGCGAGGCCACCGGCGAGAGCTTCTCCGCGACCTACCTGTGGCAGTTGCGCACCGGGCGCCGGGACAACCCGACCAAGCGTCATCTGGAGGTACTGGCGCAGTTCTTCCAGGTTCCGGTTGCCTATTTTTTCGACGACGCCCAAGGCGCCGCCATCACCAAGGAGTTGGAGCTGCTGACGGCCCTTCGGGACGCCGGTGTGCGGAACATCGCGCTGCGCGCCGTCAACCTCTCGCCCGAAGCGGTGGGTACAATCAGTGACATTATCGACGTCCTTGCCCGTCGGGAGCAGGGGAGCGATCCGCCGAGCACTCCGGGCTGACCCGCCCGGGGCGGCTCGGGGACAGCGGGGCGATTCAAGAAGTGGGGTGCCTCCAGGTGGCGCGTGACCGGAGCCAGCGGGGCTTATGGCAGCGATGTCGGCGCCTCGTGGCGGCCCTCAGCCTGCCCGATCCGTTCGACATCGCGGACTTCGTCGACACCCTGGCCGACTGCCGCGGGCGGCCCATCGAACTGGTCCCCGTCACCGGCCGCCCCAGCCTCCCCTGCGGGCTGCTGCTCACCACCGCGGACGCCGACTACATCCTCTACGCGGCCGACACCTCGCCGCTGCACCAGCAGCACATCCTGCTGCACGAGGCCGCGCACCTGCTGTGCGGCCACCAGGACGACAGCGCGGGCACCACACTCGACTCCGCCGCCCGCACCCTCATGCCGGGCCTGTCGCCCGCGCTCGTCGAGCGGGTCCTGGGCCGCACGATCTACACCGAACCGCAGGAGCGCGAGGCCGAGATCGTCGCCTCGCTCATCCTCTCCCGGGTCTCGCACTGGTCGCCGCCGCCCTTCGCCGCAAGGGCACGCAGCCTGGAGGCGCTCTTCGACCGCCGCGAGCGGCCCGGGAGTCCGGCCGAACCCGGCGGCAACGGACCTCCGGAAGGCGGCGGCACGCAGCCCGGCCTCGGCAACGCGCCCGCGGGCGGCGGCGGATGACCGCCGTCACGGACATCGCCGCGTACGCTGCCGCCGCCGTCTTCATCGTCTTCGCCGCCTACCGCTTCTCCGCGGCCGGCGGGGACGCGACCCAGCGCTACATCTACGCGTTCTCGCTGTGCGTCGGCAGCGCCCTCGTCCTCAACGCCCCCAGCAGCATCGATACGTTGGGGCGGCTGATCGCGGCGCGCGCGCCCGTGGTCGAGGTCGTGCACGGGCTCAAGATGGGCGCGTTCACCTGCATCGCGCTCATCGCGCTCACGCTGCGCAACTCCACGGACGACCGCGGGCCCGTCCACCGGCACATCGTCGCGGGCGTGGCCGTGCAGGCCGCCTCCGCGTGGATGTTCGCCGAGTCGTTCGTGACCGTCAGCCCGGACGCGGTGACCGTCGGGGACGGCCGCCGGCTGCTCTTCGCCGGGTACGAGCTGCTGTTCGCCGTGTACGGCATCGGGTGCCTGGCCATGCTCGTCGGCGCGCTCGCCGGGCACATCCGGCGGGAGGCGAACGGGGTGCTGCGCACCGGGCTGCTCCTCATGGCCCTCTCCGCGGGCATGGGCATCGTCTGGACGGGCTGGTCCGCACACGACATCACGAAGGTGCTCACGTCGGGGCACCAGGGAGTCGGGGAGGACCTGCCCTCCACGCTGCTGTCGGTGGCCGTCGCCGTCCTCGCGGCGGGCGGCGCCTCCGCCACGCGCTGGCCGGTGCTGCTCGGGGGGCCGCTGCGGTGGTGGCGGGCGCAGCGCTCGTACCGGGCGCTGGAGCCGCTCTGGGCGGCGCTGTGCGCAGAGCTTCCGGAGATCGCGCTCGCGGGTGGGGGTGCCGCCCGGCGGCGGCGGGGGCGGCGTCCGCCCGTGCGGCGGGCGACCTTCGCGCTCTACCGCCGGGTGATCGAGATCCGTGACGGGCATCTTGCGCTGCGGCCGTACTTCGAGGTCGCGGG
The DNA here is from genome assembly GCF_000721495.1 of Streptomyces sp. NRRL F-5123. Taxonomy (GTDB): domain Bacteria; phylum Actinomycetota; class Actinomycetes; order Streptomycetales; family Streptomycetaceae; genus Actinacidiphila. The sequence continues at coordinate 20,766 of NZ_JOHY01000027.1, read as the reverse complement.
CGGGCCGGGCGGTGGGGCCGCGTCTTCGTCGTCCTCGCCGTCCTTGCCTTCCTCGCGGGGCGAGGACGACGGGGGGCCCGCGCGGGCTGCCGCCCGGGAGGCGGCGGCTGCGATCGCCGCGGCGCTGGCGAACCGCCGGGCGGGCCGCCGCACTGCTGCGGAGGCCGCGCTTCCCACCTGGCCGGTGGCGGGCACGTTGGACGCGGAGACCGCGTGGCTGCTGGAGGTCACCCGCGCGTTCGTGGCCCCGCCGGGTTCGCGGTGACCCCCGGGGCGGGGGTGGCCTTCTTTCGCGCCCGCGTGGCGTCGGCCGCACCTCAGGTGCAGGCTCGCGCCGCTGGGTGTTGACCGGCGGGGCATCGCGCTTCTGCTTCGGTGGGTGGGGTCGGGGGCCACTCCGGGGGTACCTCCTCGGAATGCGCGTTCGCCCTCATCCGGAGTTGGTGCCGCGCTGGGAAGCGCATTCCTGCGGGGGCACCCCCGGATCCTCCCCCTCCCGAGGTCTCGTGGGCGGCTGCCCGCCGGTGGGGGCGGGGGTGGGTGGGTGACGTGGGCCCTCCCGGTGTCTCGTGGGTGGCTGCCTGCCGGTGGGGGGTGATCCACGGGACCGCGGTTCGCCCCCGACGGCGGTGCACCCCCACAGGTAGACAGAAGTTGTCGCTTCTACCTGCACGGGTGGTGGGGGTGGGAAACACCCCGCGCCGCCAGGCGCGGGAAGCCCCCACCGGCGGGAAGCCGACCGGGTACGCAGGGCCTCCCGCGGGGTGGGGCGGGGGCCTACAGGGGGAAGTCGGCCGCGGAGGCGAAGGCGGCGCGGTCGGGGTGGCCGGTCTTGCGGAGGAGGCTCGCGACGTGCTTCTCGACGGTGCGGGGGGAGATGTGGAGCCGCCCCGCGATGTCCTTGTTGCCGATCCGCGCAGCGAGAAGGCGGGCGACCTCGAACTCGCGCACCGTCACCCCGTGGCGGCGCAGGGCCGCCGGGACGCCCTCGATGCCGGTGCGCCGCTGCCGCACCTGCGCCCCCATGCCGCGCAGCAGCCCGCGGCAGGCGGCGGCGACCGCGGGGATGCCGGCGGCGTGGAAGTGATCCTCGGCGTCGCGGAGCCAGCCGACCGGGTCGCCCCAGCCGTCGTCGTAGGCGGCGGGGGCGACGAGGCGGAGGGCGAGGTGGCGGGCCGGCGGATAGGGGGCGGCTGCGGCGAGGGCGGCGCGGGCGGCGGCGGAGGCCTCGGAGGTGCGGCCCTCGCGGCCGAGGAGGACGGCGCGGGCGAGGTCCGCGAAGGGGCGGTGCCAGCGGTCGCCCGCGGCTTCGGGCTGCGCGCAGTGCTGCGGGCCGACGCGTCCGGCGAGGGCGCCGAGCAGGAGGACGAGGCCGTGCCGCCCGATGTCGACGGCCGCCGGGTTCTCCGTGTCGTACGCGACGGCCTGCGCCAACTCCTGTTCGGCGGTGGCACGTTCCTCTTCCAGCAGGGAGCAGTGGGCGCGGGCGAGCCCGTACGACATGGCGCGTACGCCGGGGGCCTCGGCCATGAGCGGCGCGAGGCGTTCGAGGGCTTCGGTCATGGCGGCGCGCCGCCCCTGGTGGGCGTGCCGGACGGCGTCGGCGAGGTGCAGCAGCGGCAGGGCGCGGCCGAGGCGGTCGCGGGAGGCGGCGGGCAGGGCGGCGGCGATGCGGTCGCCCGCGGCGGTGAAGTCGCCGCGCCGGATCTCGTCGAGGACGAGGGCGAACCCGGCTTCGTACGCGGGCGGCAGCACGCCGATGTGCAGGGCCTCGCGCCGCGCCGCCTCCACCGCGGCCCAGTCGCCGTCGTGCCGGGCGGCGTCGAGGGCGAGGGCCAGTTCGGCGGTGACGCGCTCGGCGGGCAGCCGGTGCCGGCGGGCCAGCACGCAGGCGGTCAGCAGGTGCCCGGCGGCGGCCGGGTCGCCGGCGTGGGCGGTCAGCCGGCCGAGCTGGACCAGCGCGCGGCATTCGGCCTGGGGTGCCCCGGCGGTGCGGGCGGCCGCCAGGGCGCGGCGGGCGGCGTGCTCGGCGGTGCGCAGCCGGTCCGGGGCGAGCCGGTGCGGCTCCACGCGGGCGGCGGAGGCCTCGACGGCGGCGGCGTCGCGGGCGGCGGGGGCCTCGCCCAGCAGCCGTCGGGCGAGGTCGAGTTGGTGCAGGGCCTCGGAGGGGCGCCCGGCGAGGGCGGTCAGTTCGGCGAGGGCGGCCCACAGCGCGGCCCGACGCCCGGACGGCAGTCCCTGGCCGTCCAAGGCGGATATCCCGCGGGTGAGTTCGGGCAGCAGGTCGAAACGGGCCGCGCATCCGGCGGCGTAGACGAGCAGTTCGAGGACCGTCGCCCGTAAGGAGGTCGGCGTCCCGGCCTCCGCGGGCCGGTGCGCGGCGGACAGCAGAGCGACGGCCCGCTCCACCGTGCCCTCGGCGAGCGCCCGCCGCCCGGCCTCGCAGGACAGCCGCGCGGCCTCGGTGGTGTCCCCGGCGTAGGCGCACAACTCTGCTGCGCGGGCGCACCATTCGCCGGGCAGGCCCGGGTGCAGTTCGGCGAGGACGGCGGCGGCCTGCCGCGCGCGGCCGGTGCGCTCGGCGGGCGCGAGGGCGTCGCGTACGGCGCGGGCGGCGAGCGGGTGCCGGAAGGCGTACCAGTCCGGCTGATCCGGATCGGGTTCCAGCAGGTAGGAGGAGGTCGCCGCGCGTAGCACCGCGGCGACGTCGTGCCCGCCGCGGTCGGCGGTGCGGCGCAGCACCGGCAGCGGGAAGCGGCGGCCGAACAGCGCGGCCAGGCCCAGCACTTCGCGGCCGCCCGCGGGCAGCCGGTCGAGGCGGCGGGCCACGCTGCGGGCCACGGCGGGCGGCACCCCTCCCGTACATCGCCCGCGGCCCGGAGGGGAGACCGCCGCGCGGGTCAACTCCCGTATCAGGAAGGGGTTTCCGGAGCCTGCGGCCAGGACCTGGTCGAGCAGATCGGCCTCCACCTCCGCGGGCGCGACGCCCGACTCCGCGGCGACCAGCTGCCGTACGTCCCGGGCGCGCAGCGGCGCCAGGTCGACGCAGCCGGCGGTGCCGCGCTGGCAGGCGCGCGCGGTCAGGTCGGCGGCGGGTCCGGCGAGCAGCCCGGTCGTGAGGAGGACGGCGACGGGCTGGCCCGCGAGGTTGTCGAGGAGGTACTCGACGGCGGCGAGCGTGCGCAGGTCGGCGTCGTGCAGGTCGTCCAGGACGATCAGGCACCCGCGTCGGCGCCCGGCCTCGGTGAGCACCCTCAGCATCGCCTCCCCGACCAGCAACGGCCCACCGAGCCCGCCGAGTTCGACCGCTGCTACGTGGGACCGCGCAGTCGGCGCGGCGCCCGGCGTCCCACCCGGCCCGTCCGCGCGCACCCTCCGCACCGCGCCCGGCACCGCGCCCGGCACCCCGCGCGGTCCCGCGCCCGGGAGCGTGTCCCACTCCGTGGCCGGGTCCTCCCGGGGCGGGGCGGGCTCCTCCCGCAGGTCCAGGGAGGGCAGCAGGGCGGCCAGCACCCCGGTGTACGGGCCCAGGGCGGCGGGGCCGGGAAGCGGGGTGGTGCGGGTCAGGGAGAGGAGGGCCTCGATCAGCGGGCGGTAGGGGACCGGCGGGGATACCGCGCTGACACCGCCGCGGGCGGTGGCCAGGCCCGCGGCGGTTGCGGCGGTGAGAGCCTCGGCGGCGAGCCGGGTCTTCCCGGAGCCCGGTTCGCCCGTCACGACGAGGGCGCCGCCCTGCCCGGCCCGCGCGGCCGCGAGGACGGCGGACACCCGGTCCATCTCAGCCTGCCGGCCGACGAGTTCGGCGGACCGCAGCGCCGCTGTCTGCGGCGGTAACGGCCTCACCGCAGGCCCCTGGCGCGGCTGCTGCTGGCGTACGGCTTGCTCATCGGCTCTCCCGGGACGCGGCTGGCACGGCGGGCAGCGCGTCCGCGCGGCGGGCGGTGCGCTCGCGAGGCGGGCAGGACTGCGCGGCCGGCAGGCTGGCAGGACAGGCGGTACGGGCAGTGCGGGCGGAACAGGTGCGGCCCCCGCCGGCCCCCGTCGGCGCGGGGCGGTGCGCGCCGCCCGGGAGCGGGTGGTGCGGCCGGCGGGTCGCGCACGGCGGGAGCGGGCGAGCCGACGGCGGATGCGGGCCCGCGCAGTTGATGAGCTGAGGTGAATGACGCGGGGGACATCATCCGCCTCAGCTCGCGCACCACCATGACGCATCGCACGGGGGGCGTCAACCACGCCGGGTGCTCCGCGCGCCCTTTCGGCCGCCGCACCCGGCCCCTCAACTGGGGGATCGGGCAGGCGAATTATGGGGGCCGACTACGGATGTGCGGTCGGTCGGGGGCACGGTTGGCTGAATCCGCCGTTCGGCACATGCGCGTCCCACCACCCCGAGCGCGCCCGCGCGCTCCCGACCCACGCAGGGAGGTGACACGGATGAGCGTCCTCCGGCTGCAGAGCCTGGAGCCGACCGTGGCGAACAACGCGGTCGCCATCCTCAGCACCACCAGCAGCGGCAGCAACTGCTGCAAGAGCCAGAACGCCTGACCGAATCCGCCCGGCCGCCGGCCGCGGCACGGTCCGCGGTGGAAGGGCCGCTCGGGAGACACCGGAACCACGGGAATCAAAGGAGACAACGCCATGAGCATCCTCAACCTGCAGAAGATGGAGCCCGTCGCCGTCGAGAGCGCGGTCGCGGTCCTCAGCACCACCAGCTCCGGCAGCAGCTGCTGCTCCACCAACCCCAAGAAGCCGTCGCTCTGACGGCCCTCCGGTCCCGGTACCGGAAGGCGATGCCGTGAGCATCCTCAAGCTCCAGGAGCTGCGGCCGGTGGCACAGGAGAGCCTGGTGCCGGTCGTCAGCCACACCAGCAGCTGGGTGAACTGCTGTGTCGACCCGCCGGACGACGACGACTGAGCCAGGTCACGCGTACGGCACCCACCACGGCCGGGCGGACGACCCCGCCCGGTCAGCCCGCCGACCCACCCCATGGAAAGGACGGAAACCATGAGCATCCTCAAGCTCCAGACGATGGCGCCCATCGCCACCGAGAGCGCGGTCGCGGTCCTCAGCACGACCAGCTCCAGCAGCGACTGCTGCAAGTCCGTCAAGCCGGTCCTGAGCTGACCTCCGACCAGCCGTCCCGCCCGGGCGCCTGACGCGCCCGGCCAGCCGAGAGAGGAGATGACGCGATGAGCATCCTCAAGCTCCAGACGATGACGCCCGTGGCCACCGAGAGCGCGGTGGCGGTCATCAGCTCCACCAGCTCCAGCAGCGACTGCTGCAAGAAGCAGCAGCTGAAGCCGACCGCCTGACGGTCGCGCCGTGCGGGGGCGAACCCGCCCCCGCACGGCATCCGCGCGCCGGCGGCCGTACGCGCCCCGCACGTATCCGCCGCACCCGACCCGCGCCCGCACCGGACGCCGCCCCGCCGCGGCGGCCGGACGACCACACCAAGAGGCAGACATGCGCGACGAACGATGGGTCAACCGCTTCCTCTTCGCCTGGAACGACACGCTGTTCTTCGATCCGCTCGACGTCTACTACGAGCCCCGCGAGGACAACTTCATCGCGTCGGTCGCCCCCGAGGTGCGCGCCGGGTTCCAGCGCAGCGGCATCTGGTGGATGTACCGGCACGACGAGCAGCTGCCGGCGCAGGGCTGGAAGATCCACGTGTCGGCGAGCCTGCGGACGGTGCGCAAGGTCGCCGCGGACGTGATCGGCCATCTCGCCGCGCGCGGCGTCGACTTCAAGATCGCCCTGGACATGAACATCTTCGAGATGCTCAACTCCAAGGCCATGTCCCGCGGCGCCGCGGGCAAGCTCGTCACGGTCTACCCGGCCGACGAGGACACCTTCCGCTCCTGCCTGGCGGACCTGGCGGTGCTGCTGGAGGGCGTCGAGGGTGCGTACATCCTGTCCGACATGCGCTACAAGGACAGCAAGGCGCTCTACTTCCGCTACGGCCAGTTCCTGTCCACGCACACCGTGGACGTCATGGGGCGGCCCGTCCCGCACATCGTCGGCCCGGACGGGCCCGTGCCCGACGAGCGCGCCATCGGCTACGCCCAACCACCCTGGCAGCCCTGGCCGTTCACCGACTGGAAGCCGGGCGACTACGGCGCCGACGACGAGGGCGACGGGCTGCTCGGCGGGCGCTTCCGGGTCACCGAGGCCATCCAGTTCTCCAACACCGGCGGGGTCTACAAGGCCGAGGACACCGCCCGCGACGGCAGGACCGTGGTCGTCAAGGAGGCCCGGCCGCACACCAACATCAACCCGCGCCTGGACCACGACGCCCTCGACATCAGCGCCCGCGAGTGGACCTTCCTCACCAGGCTCGGCGACCTGGACTCCTTCCCGACCCCGATCACCACCTTCCGGCACTGGGAACACCACTTCATCGCCGAGGAGTTCATCGACGGCAAGGACATCCGCTCGGTGCTGCTGGAGCGCAACCCGCTCGCCCGGCCCGGCCGTTCGACCGAGCGCTCGCGGGACTTCCTGCGGATCTACCTCTCGGTCTTCCGCGGGCTGACCCGCGCGGTGCGCGACGCGCACAGCCGGCAGGTGATCCTGGGCGACCTCAGCGCCGCGAACCTGCTGGTGAACACCGACACGTTCACCGTCACCGTGATCGACATGGAGTCCTGCCGGCTGGCGGAGGCGGATCAGGCCGAAGCCCATCTCGCCTCCCCCGTCGAGCTGTTCACGCCCGGCTTCAGCCACTCCCGGCGCCGCTTCAACGCCTCGCAGTACGCCGACGACCTCTACGGCCTGGCGACGACCATGGCCTACTTCATCTTCCCGATCGCCGCGATGTCCTACCTCCGGGAGGACGTGCTCGGCCTCTACCGGGTCTTCACCGAGCGGCTGGGCTGGCCCGCGAGCATCCACGAGCTGCTGCTCGACATCGCCGAGGACCGGGCCACCCTCGACGACGTGCTGCGTTTCCTCGACGGCGAGGAGGAGCTGATCGCCTCCGTGGCCGACGCCCCGCCGCCGGTGCCGGACGAGCCGTCGCTCGGCCTCGCGGCGACCGAGGCGGGCGTCGCGGCCTTCGTCACCGCCGTCGCCGACCAGGAGCGCGACACGCTCTTCCCCGTCGACCCGTTCGCCCACATCACCAACCCGCTCAGCCTCGGCATGGGCGCGAGCGGCGTGCTGCGGGCGCTGAAGTCCTCCGGCGTCGCCGTACGCCCGGAGTGGACGCAGTGGCTGGACCGGCAGCTCGCCGCGATCGACGTCGTCGAATACGCCGACGGCCTCATGAACGGCCTGGCCGGCATCGCCTGGGCCGCCGACGAGCTGGGCCTGCACGCCCACGCCCGGCGGCTGCTCACGACCGCGAACGAGCGCGGCCTGGAGGTCGGCGACCACACGTTCTACTACGGCCTCGCCGGGCTCGGCATGACCAACCTGCGCTTCCACCTCGCGCACCGCGAGGAGCGCGACCTCGACGCCGCCCTCGCCTGCGCCCGGCGGCTCTCCGAGCTCGCCCACCACGAGGGCGAACACACCTACTGGCTCAACGACTTCTCCGCCAAGGGCCCGCTGACCGGCCTCGGCTTCGGGCAGGCGGGCGTCGCGCTCTTCCTGCTCCGCATGACCCAGGCCACCGGCGACCCGCAGTACGCCGACCTCGGACGGCGCGCGCTGGCCTGGGAGATGGCGCACACCGAGCCGCTGGAGGACGGGCTCGTCATGTTCCGCCACGAGGGCACGATGGAGCCCTACGTCGAGGTCGGCTCCGCGGGCGTGCTCCAGGTGCTGCTGCGCTTCGGCTGGACGGACGACGCCCGCGAGATCGCCCGCGCCATCGACGGCTGCCAGTCCGTACTGCCCGGCTACGCGTTCGGCCTCACCGGCGTCGCGGACGCGATGCTGGACGCGGCCGAGCGCACCGGCGACCCGGCCTACCGCGAACTTGCGTTGCGCCAGATCGACTTCGTCCGGCAGATCTTCGTCTTCGAGCCCGCCGAGAAATTCGGGCTGCCCCGCCGGGAGGGCGAGACGCTGCTCGCGGTCGCGGGCGAGGGGCTGCTGCGCTGCTCGTGCGACTACCTCACGGGCGCGGCCGGCGTGCTGCGCGTCCTGCACCGCTTCACCCACGGCGGCACCGTCGACTTCCTGCTCGACGAGCTGGAGCCGGGGGGCGACGCGGCGGGCGGTGCGCGGCAGGCGGCGGGCGAGGTGGCACCGTGACCGAGCTGTGGCGCACGCTCAGCGGCCACCGCCGCCGCTTCGCGACGATCCTGGCCCTGGAGGCCCTGGTCAGCGGCGTCGAGGCGCTCGTGCACCCCCTGCTGCTCAAGGCGCTCTTCGACCAGGCCATCCTCGCCGGGCACTTCGCGAAGTTCATCACGCTCGGCCTGTTCTACCTGCTGCTGGGCCTGACCCTGAACATCGGCGGCTACTGGATCTCCCGCTGGCGCAAGCGGTGCGAGAACACCTTCGTGCTCCAGCTGGAGATGGAGCTGCTGGACCGCACCCTCGACCAGGACGGGCGGCGGCTGTCGGAGGCCGGCAACGCCTCGTACGTCAGCCGGGTGCACAGCGACGTCAAGGACGGCGTGCTGCCCGCGATCGACGTGTGCGTGCGGATCGCCAAGCAGGCCCTCGCGTCCCTGGTGTTCATCGGGGTGCTGCTCTACCTGTCCTGGCAGGCCAGCCTCATCCTGCTGGTGATCGTGCCGCCGCTGGTGCTGGCCAGCAACCGCATCGCCAAACGCATCGAGGACAACACCGACCCGGAGCGGGAGGGCGAGGCCCGCTACATCAACACCCTCACCCGCACCCTTGAGGCCTTCCACGCGCTGCGCGGCATGCGCGCCCTGCGTCCCGGCACCCGCACCGCCAACCGCCGCGCGCTGGACGGCTACCTGGACATCACCTTCGTCAACTACCGCCTCACGCAGAAGCAGAACACGCTCAGCGACCTGGTGATGAACCTGTCCGACACCGCCTCGATGGTCGTCGGCGCGTACTTCGTGTTCGCCGGGCGGATGACCTTCGGCAGCTTCCTCGCCTTCGTCAACTCCCTGTGGCGGGCGGTCACCGGCATCTTCGACCTCATCAACATGATCCCGCAGGTGCGGCGCAACACGGCCGTCCTCAAGCGCATCGAAGCGCTGCGCTCGTCCACCCCCGGGCCCTACCACGACGAGGGCCCCATGGTCCTCGTGCACGGTGCGCGCGTCCGCTACGGGACGTCCGCGGCCGAGGGCGGCGAGGGCACCGGCACGACCGTCGCGATCGAGGACTTCGAGCTGCGGCCCGCAGAGCACGTGCTGCTGCGCGGCCCCAACGGCTGCGGCAAGACCACCCTGCTGCACATCATCTCCGGCACCCTCGCCCCCGACTCCGGCGTGGTCACCCTGCCGCCGCGCGTCGCGAGCCTGACCGCCCCCGTCAACCTCCCGCCGCTGCCGGTCCGCGAGCTGGTCCCCGACGCGGACCTGCGCGCCGCCCTGGAACTGACGGCGCTCGCCGACCAGCTCCCCACCGACCTGTCCTCCGGCCAGCGGCAGCGCACCGGCGTCGCCGCGCTGCTCTCCGAGGAGGCCGACGTCTACCTCGTCGACGAGCCCTTCGCCAACCTCGACCGCGACGGCCGCGACCTCGTCCTCGCCGCGATCGAGGCGCGCACCGACGGCCGCGGCCTGCTCGTCGTCCACCACGGCGACGACGACCTCGACACCCGCTTCGACCGCGTCGTCACCCTCTCCGCAGCCACCGCCCGCCCCTGATCCGGGGCCCCGCCGCCCCGCCCGCGCCGCGCACTCACCGTGCCCGGGGGACGCGGGCGAGGGCGGCGCGGATCGTCGCCGGCAGGTCGGGGACCTCGACGCCGAGGACGTCCAGCCACGCGACGATCTGGGGCAGCGGGGCGCCGAGGGAGTGGCTGAGCTTGGTGAGGCGGTGGAGGTATCCGACGCCGGGCGGGCAGGTCCTGCTCCTGTCCACCCCTTCCGTCTCGTCCAGCAGCGCGCCCGCCGTCCTGCGGTCGAGCCCGGGCGGGAGTTCCGTGCCGGCGCACACGAGACCGTACGACGTCAGCCGCTCGGCCACCTCCCGCACCTCGACGTGCAGCTTCTCCGCCGCGGTGAGCATGCGGTGGAGGGGAACGGTCTCGCCGGCGCGCGTGCCGTCCCAGTCGAACGCGCGGGACGGGTCGAGCAGATGCCGGTCGAGGAGGTCGGGGTCGCGCGGCTGCCGGAGGGGGACGGCGTAGCCGAACTGCTCCAGCCGGGCGACGACATCCGGCACCGGCACCCCGTGCTCGGCGGCGTGGCGGAGGACCGGCCCGTACGGCAGCGGCTCGGCGGGCGGCCCGAACGGCACCTTGCCCCGGAGCAGCGCGAGGTCCTGCGGGCCCGCGTCCGCGGGGAGGGCGGGCGGCGGGGCGAGGCCGACCGCGGTCAGGGCGGCCTGGACCTGCGCGACGGGGAGGCCGAGCTTGGCCGCGGCGGCCAGCAGATGGCCCGCGGCCAGCGGTTCGGTGTCGTCGAGCCAGGGAGGCGTCCCGGTCAGGTTCCGGCTGAGCAGGACGACGAGCGACCGGTCGGGGGAGTCGGGCAGGCCGCCGGGACGGGCGGTGAGGCCCTCGGCGGTGAGCTGTTCGCAGATCTCCCGCACCGGGACGTGCAGGTGCAGTGACGCGGCGGCGACGAACCCGAGCGGCATGCGCCCGTCCTCGGGCGTGGGGTCCGGGTACAGCAGGCGAAGGACGGAGCCCCACTTGCCGTGGCCGGCGGCGGGCCACTCCGCCGGGTGCAGGGGATCGAGTCCCAGCACGCGCAGTTCGGCCGCGGCCGCTTCCGCCGTCACTCCGCGGGCAAAGGCGTAGCGGCGCAAGTCCGCCGGGGAGAGCCGCCGGTGACCGGTGACCAGTCCCAGCTGGGTGGCGCGCGCCATGACGCCGTCCTTTCTGGTCGCGCGCCCGAACCAGCCGCCGTACCGCCAGATCTCCTGGTTCCCGGACCGGCCCGCGCCGGTCAGCAGTTGGTGGTCGGACGGCAGGGCGGGCAGCACCCCCGGCGCGTCGGCCAGTTCGGGGCAGTAGGCGGCGAGCGCGGTCAGGGCGGGGTTGGGGCGGTGGGCGAGCATCCGCCACAGGAAGTGCGCGTCGGGTGCCGGGCCATGAACGGGGTCCTGGCGCGAGCTGTAAGGCGTCCGCGGGCCCTCCGGGCCGGGAAGGCCGCTGACGTCCCTGAGCAGCCCGACGTCGGAGGGCAGGAAACCGCCTGCCCCGAGGTCGAAGGTCCATCCCCTGAAGTCCACGGTCCGCCGGTGCTGGACCAGGCTGGTGGTGAGCAGGTCGGCCAGGGCGGGGTTGTACCGGGCCACCTCGCACAGCCACTCGAAGGCGCCATCGGGGAGTTCGCCCGCCGCCAACGCGGCGGCGGCAGACCGCAGCAGCGTCGTGACCTGCGCGGAGATGTCCTCCAGCACCTCCGTGCGGTCAGCCGAGAGACGCCCGGGGGCGTACGGACCGGCCAGATCCACCACCACTCCGCGGACCCGTTCCGTGGTGCCGGTCAGGATGCTCGGGTGGATGCCGGGAGCAACCGCCAGACCGTCGACCAGCAGCGCCCCGCCGTTGCGGCACCAGAGGACATGGGTGCCCTCGGGCGCACCGGTCCACTCGGCCAGCACGTCGCCGGTGTCGAGGACGGGCCCGCGACCCCGGACGAGTTCCGCCGCCGAGCGCCTTTCCCACAGGGCGCGTGCCCTCTGCAGCCGTCCCGGCTCCCAGCGTACGGCGCCCGCCGTGTCCCGCGCCGTCGTCGCGAACTCCGCGATACCCAGGACACGCCCCAGCGCCGCCACGCACGACCACCCGCTCCCCTGCGTGAACTCCCCCTCCCGCAGGTACAACCGCACCGACGTGCCCGGCTCCGTTCCCCTTTCCGCAAGCTCCGTGATGCGGAAGAGGTGGCCCGGGCCGAAGATCGAGACCTCGAGGAGGGGGCCCAGCGCGCCCGTGCGGCTCATACGGCAGGTGGTCACGCGGATCTCGTCGGCGAGCATGAAGTAGCTCAGGACGCCGATGCCGAAGCGGCTGTTGGGGTGGAAGTCGATACCGTGCTCGCGCCAGGCGGCAAACTCCTGCCGGAAGTCGGCCTGTTCGGGGAAGCGCGCGCCCGCGTTGGAGAAGACGCCGCGCAGTTCGGCCTCGCCCATGCCCACCCCGTTGTCGCGGCAGTCGACGTACTCGCGGCCGTCCTCGTCGAGGCCCTGTGTGATCGTGATCGCGCCCTCGTACGGGTACGAGGCGGGCGTCGTCGCGTCGAGGTAGCGGCTGCGGGCGCGGCGGAAGCGGCAGGCGTCCAGGGCGTTCTGGTAGAGCTCGCGGACGGCGAGCCCGGGGTCCTTGTAGAGCTGGACGCCCATCAGCAGGCTGCGGATGCGGCGTTCGTCGAGCTGGAAGCGGGCCCAGCCGCTGAAGACGCCCCGGGCGGGGGCGAGTCCGTCCGCCGACAGGCGCGCGGGGAGCGCGGGCACGGGGAAGGTCACGCGCTCGCGGACGGTCCGGGCGACCGCGAGCAGCAGCTCGTCCGCGCGGGCCACGTATGCGCGCAGGCCCTCGATGACGGCCTCGTGGTGGCAGGCGGCCCGCAGGACGGGCAGCTCGGGCGTGCCGCCCCACTCCGCGCCCGCGAGGGTTTCGCGCAGTTCGGCCAGGTCCACCGGGTGCGGGATGCCGAGGTGCTCGACCACGATCTCCGGCAGCGCAGTGGGCTCGGCGGTGGCCGCGTACGCCAGCGCGAGCAGCAGGCACAGCCGCTGCTCGCGGACCTGCTGCGGGCCGGGGCCGCGGACCCGCTCGTCGGCCCGGAGGCGGCCGAGGTGGTCGGGGTTGCACACGTCGGGGCCGCGCCGCAGGCCGTGCACGAGCAGGCCGACGCGCTCGGGCGTGAGCACGCCCCCCAGCGTGGCCGCCGCCTCCCCGCCGGGGACGGCCTCGGCGAGGAGCCGGCCGATCGCGTCGGGCGCCGCGAAGCGGTCGGAGCGCAGGAGCCAGCGGTGGAAGAGCCACCAGCCGATCGGGCCCTCGGCCGCCGGCCGCCGCAGCGCCCGTGCGACCAGCACGCCGTAGCCGTCCGCGAACGACTCGAAGGACCGCCGGGCGGCGATCGGAGCGGCGGTGACACGCGGCGACGTGGGCCGTACGTCGGCGGGTTCGGCCGGGCGGGGGAGCGACTGCTGCTCCACGTGCGGGGGTTCAGTCGCGCGGCGCAGCGACTGCGGGCCGACCGCTGCGAGTTCGGCCGCCAGGTCCAGGGCGTGCGCCTGGTAGAGGAAGGGCGCGAGCGTGAACAGCGCGGCCTCCGCCGGGAAGAGGTCCAACCCGCCCCCACCCGCGGGCGGTTCGCCGAGGAGCCACTCCACGCGGCCGAGGAAGCGGACGGCCAGCTCCGGGTCGTACCACGGGTCGGGGCCGCGTACGGCGCAGGCCCGGTCGCGTACGGCGGCGAGCCGCGCGGCGACCGCGGCGCTGTGCAGCCGGACCACCCCGTCCGGGTCGCGGTCGGCGGGCACCTGCGCCCACACGGCGGAGTGGAAGACGGCGTGCGCCCAGCCCACGTCCGCGAGCTCGGCGGGCAGCGGGGCGCCCAGCGGAACGCCGCCACCGTGGAAGTGCATCGAATCCGCCTGGTAGACCGGGCCGTTGACGGTGCTGTCACGAACCGTGTTGCGGGTGTCCCGCTGCTCCATTGCCCGTCCTCCCCACCGCCCCGGCCGGTTCGTACGGCCCGTCAACGGCACCGTAGGACACCGCACCGCCCGCCGGGCGGTGAACGCGGCCGCCCGTACCGCCGCGGGTGGCGCGGCCCCGGCACCGCGCTCGACCTCCACCGCTGGTGCCGCCGTCCGCGCAGGCCCCCGGCGGAAGGCAGGGGGAGGGCCGACCGCCCGGGCACGTACCGGACGCGCGGAACGCCGCCACGGGTGGCGCGGGCGCCGGCGCAGGCCCCCGGCTCAAGGCAGAGGGGAAGGCCGACGGCACGCGGATCGGCCGCGTGCGGGACGCGCCGGCCCCGCCCTACGCCGGGCGTGCCGCCCGGCAGGCCGCCGCGTAGGCCAGGGTCAGCGGGGCCGCCGAGGTGCGGGGCCAGGCCAGGGCGAAGCGGCTCGGGCTCAGGCCGCGGACCGGGCGGGTGGTCACGCCGCCGAGGCTGATCAGCGGGGCGTTGCCGGCCGCGACCAGCACCACGCCGAGGCCCGCAACGAGCGCCTCGTACGTCTCCTCGGTGCTCGCGACCTCCGCGCCGATCCGCAATGGGCGGCCGCCGCGCTCGTCCGTCGCGAGCCAGTAGTCGCGCAGGGGACCCGCGGCCTGCGGGAGGGCGAGGAAGGGCTCGTCCAGCAGGTCCGCGAAGTCGACGGGGCCGGCGTCCGCCGCGAGCCGGTGTTCCTCGGGGAGGGCCACCAGGCGCGGCTCCTCGGCCACCACCAGGTGGTCGTAGCGGTGCTGGTCGGGCAGCGGCAGCCAGACGTACGCCACGTCGCTGCCGCCGTCCGCGAGCCCGGCGGTGGGGTCCTGCCAGCCGACCTGGCGCAGCCGCAGCTCGGCCTCGGGGTGGGCCGCGGTGAAGCGCGAGCGGACCGCGGGCAGCAGCCCGCCGCGGCCGGGACTGGTGCTCATGCCGACCACGAGCGTTGCGCGCTGCGCGGCCTTCGCCGCGTCCACGGCCGCCCGCGCCGCGTCCCACTCCGCCAGCAGCCGCCGCGCGTGCGGCAGCAGGGCCGTGCCGACCGGGGTGAGGGCGACGCCCTGCCGGTCGCGGTCGAACAGCGGAGCGCCCAACTGCCGCTCCAGGGCCCGTATCTGCTTGCTCAGCGCGGGCTGCGAGACGAACAGCCGCTCGGCGGCCCGCGTGAAGTGCAACTCGTCGGCGACCGCGGCGAAATAGCGCAGGTCCCGTCCGTGAACGTCCATAACCATCGGCTATCACGAGGGGTCTTGGACGGGCAAGGGGCGCCGCCCGCAGTCTTGGTCGCAGCGGGGGAGACACCACCGCACAGGAAACGGCAGGGAGTCCGCGATGAACAAGGTCTGGCTGGTCACGGGTGCGAACAGCGGCTTCGGCCGGGCGATCACCGAGGCCGCGGTGGCCGCCGGGGACGTCGTGGTGGCGGCGGCGCGGCGGGTCGGCACGCTGGAGGACCTGGTCGCGGCGCACCCCGACCAGGTGGAGCCGCTCGCGCTGGACGTCACGGACCTCGCGGCGATCGACGCGGCGGTCGCGGACGTCCTCGCCCGGCACGGCAGGATCGACGTGCTCGTCAACAACGCGGGCCGCAGCCACGTGGGCGCCTTCGAGGAGACCGGCGACGCCGAACTGCGCGAACTGTTCGAGGTGCACGTCTTCGGACCGGCCGCGCTGGTGCGGGCGGTGCTGCCGTCGATGCGCGAGCGCGGCTCGGGCGCGATCGTGCAGATGAGCAGCATGGGCGGGCAGATGTCCTTCGCGGGCTTCTCCGCCTACAGCGGCACGAAGTTCGCACTGGAGGGCATGACCGAGGCGCTCGCGGCCGAGGTCAACCCGCTGGGCATCAGGACGCTCATCGTCGAGCCCGGCGCCTTCCGCACCTCGCTCATGGCCAACCTCACCGCGAGCCCGGAGATCGCCGGTTACGAGGCCACCGCGGGTGCGACCCGGGCCATGGCCTCCGGCGGCGACGGTGCCCAGCCCGGCGACCCGGCGAAGGCCGCCGCGCTCATCCTTGCCGCGCTCGACGCCGACGTCACCCCGCTGCGGCTGCCGCTCGGCGAGGACGGCGTGGACGCGGTGCTCGGCCACCTCGACCAGGTCCGCGCCGACATCGAGGCCTGGGAGAAGCACTCCCGCGCGACCGCCTTCGACGCCTGAGCCGGCGGCGGACGCCGGAACGTACGGCCCAGGGCCCTGCCTCCCCCCGTGGAGGCAGGGCCCGGCCGTACGGGGCCGGAAACGGCTCAGTGGCGGGTGAGCCCGTGGTGGACCGCGGAGATCAGCTCACCGTCGGAGGTGTCGCCGTCGAGCGACCACACCATGGCGCCGCCCAGGTGCGCGCCGCGGATGTACGCGGTCTTGGCGGCGATCACCTGCGGGTCGTCGTAGGTCCAGAAGTTGGTGCCGTCGTAGAGCCAGGCGAAGCCGTTGCGGGTGTCCCGGTGGACGGTGTAAGTCCCGGACTGCGCAAGGACCTTGAGGGCGTGGTAGTCCTCGTTGCCGGCCTGCCAGGTGGCGGGCGCCGGGCCCGTGGAGGGCTGGAAGAGACCGGCGGTGCCGCCGTCGGGGACACCGGTCCAGCCCTGGCCGTAGAAGGGCACGCCGAGCACCAGCTGCCGCGCGGGGGCGCCCCGCTCGAGCCAGTCGCCGACCGCCTGGGTGTCGCTGAAGTCGTTCGGCACGGGCGAGGTGCGCGGCGCGCGCAGCGCCGACTGCTGGTTGGTGGTGGCCTCGTAGGGGCCGTGGAAGTCGTAGCCCTGGACGGTGCCGAAGTCGAGGTACTTGAAGATCTTCTTCGCCTCGAACCCGGCGTCGATCTTCGCGGGCGCGGCCGGCAGGAAGGCGCTCAGGTCGTAGTGCTTGTGCGTGGTGCGGCCGTACGCGTCGAGCTGCTTGCGGAACTCGGCGGCGAGCGCGGTGAAGTCCTTCTTGTCCTCGGGCCGGTAGACGGTGTCGGTGTCACCGGAGGAGCCGGGCCACTCCCAGTCGATGTCGACGCCGTCGAAGAGGCCGGCCGCCGAGCCCGGGCCGCCCTTGCCGTCCAGCAGCGGCAGGTTGCCCTTGACGAAGATGTCCAGGCACGAGGCGACAAGTGCCTTGCGGGAGGCGTCGGTACGGGCCGCGTCCGAGAAGTGGGTGGACCAGCCCCAGCCGCCGATCGAGATCAGCACCTTCAACGTGGGGTTCTTCGCCTTGAGTTCGCGCAGCTGGTTGAAGTTGCCGGCCAGTGGCTGGTCGGCGGTGTCGGCGGTGCCGTCGACGGAGGTCGCGGCGTCGACCGGGTGCTGGTAGTCGGCCCAGGCGTCGCCCTCGCCCGCGATGTTGGCCTCGAAGCACTTGCCGTCGGCGCCGATGTTGGCGAAGGCGTAGTTGAGGTGGGTGAGTTGGGCGGCGGCGCCGGAGGTCTGGACGTTCTTCACCTGGTAGTCGCGTCCGTAGATGCCCCACTGGGTGAAGTAACCGACGCTCTTGTAGGCGGAGTTGGTGGAGGGGTGCCCGTTGTGGGCCTGTGCGGTGCTGCCACCGGTGACGGCGGGCAGGACGGCGACCAGCGAGAGGGTGGCGGCCGTGGCGGCCATCCGGCCGAGAGTTCGTCGACGCATGGCGTGAAGTTATTGGTCTGGACCATTAGCGTCAAGGGGTAGGGGCGCCCCTTGACGCCTCAAGGCCCGGCGGGCGGGAGGCCTCCGGGGAGCGAACGGCGGCGCCGCGCGGGCGGAAGGGGTGCGCCCCGGTGGCGGCCCGCGGGCGGAACGGATGCCTCCCGGCGGCCTCCCGGGAACGGAACGTCTGCCTCCTGGCGGTACCCGCACCTGCGGCGGACGCGGCCCGTAAACTCCCCGCGTGGACATACCCCCGCCGCCTCCGCCCCCGCCGTCGCCCGACGACGCGCAGCCGTCCGGCACGCCGCCGTACCCGGGTGCCCCGGGCCGGCAGCCGCCGCAGAACCCGTACGCCGCACAGGCCCAGGAGCCCACGCAGGCCGCGATGCCGGGCCAGCAGTTCCCGCAGCCGCCTGTTTCCGGCCAGCCGCCGCAGAACCCGTACGCGGCCCCGGCCGGCAACCCGTACGCGCCGCCCGCCGATCCGTACGCCGCCCAGGGCGGCAACCCGTACGCGGCGCCGGCCGACCCGTACGGCACCTCCGCCGGCCAGCCGGGGTACGGCTACCCCGGCGCCCAGCCGCAGCCGGGCTACGGCTACCCCGGGCCCGCGATGCCGCCGCCCTACCCCGGCCAGCCCGGCTGGTACGGGCAGGAGCGGCGCACCAACGGGATATCCATCGCCGCCCTGGTGACCGGCATCATCCCCTGCACGTTCTTCCTCGGCATCATCTTCGGCCTGGTCGGCATGAAGCAGGTCAAGCAGCGCGCCGAGCGCGGCCGGGGCATGGCGATCGCGGGTGTCGTCCTCGGCGGCGTGTGGGCGGCACTGTGGGCCGTGCTCATCACGCTGGGCGCGATGGGGAAGCTCGACGACGGGAACACCAGCATCGGCGACCTCAAGGCCGGGCAGTGCTTCAACACCGTCAACGACGAGCTGTCCGGGACCGAGGGCCCGCCGACCCTGGACGACAAGAAGGTCACCCACACCGTCGACGTCGTCGACTGCTCCGACGAGCACGACGCCGAGGCCTACGACGTCTACCAGATCCAGGCGGACCGCGACGCCCCGTACCCGGGCGTCGACAAGGTGGGCGCCGACGCGCAGGACACGTGCGTGAAGAACGCCCGCAGCTACCTCGACGGCAAGACGCCGGCGTCCGGCATCCACGTCTACTTCTACATCCCGCCCCCCCAGGACTGGGCGGCGAACCACCGGCAGGTGATCTGCTTCTTCGGCTTCCCGGACGGCAAGGTCACCGGCACGATGAAGGAGCGCGTCGGCGGCGGCGGGTCGGGCGACGACGGCCAGGAGAACGGCGACGACAAGAGCGGCGTGGGCGTCTGATCCGGCCGGCCCTGTGTCCGCGGAACGAGCCGGGTGCGCGCGGGGCGCGCGCCCGGCTCGTTCGCGGTGCGTGACCGACGCGCGGAGAGTGAGGCTCAGGGCAGAGGTTGCGGACGGGCACCGAGGGTTGCCAAGCTGTCGCGGACAGTCAACCCCTTGGGAGGGGCAGCCGTGGCATTCGGTGAGCAGCCCGCATACCTGCGCGTCGCCGACGACCTGCGCCGCAAGATCCTCGACGGCACGCTTCCGCCGCACGCCCGGCTCCCCTCGCAGGCCAGAATCCGCACCGAGTACGGGGTCTCCGACACCGTCGCGCTCGAAGCGCGCAAGGTGCTGATGGCCGAGGGCTTCGTCGAGGGCCGCTCCGGGTCCGGCACGTACGTCCGCGAGCGGCCCCGGCCGCGGCGCATCATCCGCAGCGGCTACCGCCCGGCGGGGCCGTCCACGCCCTACCGGCAGGAGCAGGCGGACGAGGGCTGCAAGGGCAGCTGGGAGTCACGCAGCGTGCAGGAGAGTGCGAGCCTGGACGTCGCCGAGCGGTTGCGCATCGAGCCCGGCGAGCGCGTCATGCGCACGCAGTACGTCTTCCGCACCGAGGGTGAGCCGACCCTGCTGTCCACCTCCTGGGAGCCGCTCGCCCTCACCGGGCGCACGCCGGTGCTCCTCCCCGAGGAGGGCCCGCTGGGCGGGCAGGGCGTCGTGGCCCGCATGGCGGCGATCGACCTCGTCGTCGACCACATGGCCGAGGAGGTCGGCGCGCGGCCGGGCCTCGCCGCCGAGACCGCCGCGCTCGGCGGGGTGCCCGGGCACGTCGTGATCGAGATCCGCCGGACGTACTTCGCGTCCGGACGGCCCGTGGAGACCGCCGACGTGGTCATCCCCGCCGACAAATACCGGGCGGTCTACCACCTGCCCGTGCGCTGACCCGGGCCCCGCGCCGGCCCCCGGCGCCGGCCGCGACCTGCGGCCGGCCGCCGCGCGCCCGATGTCGCGGCCGTCGGTTCCCCGTCGAACTGCTGGCCGGATCGGTACCTCTTCGTGTCATTCCGTACCCGCGCTGTGAACCTCGGGCGTAGGGTCGGGCATATGCGCATCGCCGTTTCCTCGGACATGGACGAGCCGCCCGCCCGGCTGCTCGTCGACGAACTGCGCCGCCGCGGGCACGACGTCGAACTCCACGGCGCGCTGCGCGACGGCGACCGGGCCGACTGGGCCTGGAGCGCCGAGGCGGCGGCGCGCGCCGTCGCACGCGGCGCCGCCGACCAGGCGGTCGTCTGCTGCTGGACGGGTGCGGGTGCGTCCATCGCGGCGAACAAGGTCCCCGGCGTCCGCGCCGCCCTGTGTGCCGACGCGTACGCCGCGCACGGTGCGAGGGTCTGGAGCGACGCGAATGCGCTGGCGCTGGGCCTGCGCACGTTGTCCGGGGGGCTGCTCGTGGAGATCCTCGACGCGTGGTTCGCCGCGGATGCGGCCGGCGCCGCGGGTGAGCGGGATTCCGCGGACCGGGCGAATATCGCGCACCTCGGTGCGATCGAGTCGCCGGACGGCGACGAAGCCGGAGACGAAGGGGCTTGAGGGACATGACGTCCGATCTCGTGTGGGCGCTCATACGCCAGGACGACGGGACGAACCGCTACCGGGTGGGTCGTTACGCCACCCGTGCGGAGGCGGAGCGCATCGGCGACCTCCTGGACGGGTGCGGGCGCGAACACGGCGCGGGTGACCGCCGTCGGCGCTACGTGGTCGAACGCATCGCGCAGCGTGTGGTGCAGGTCTGACGCTGGGTTCTGCGACTGGCTGCGCTGGGCTCGCCGGGTACGCGCCGGGGTGCCTGTTGCGGTGGCCCGCGCGATCTTCCCTGCGTGGGGGTTGTTCGCGCCCGCGTGGCGTCGGCCGCACCTCAGGTGCAGGCTCGCGCCGCTGGGTGTTGCCCGGCGGGGCATCGCGCTGTCGGTGTGGTGTGGGGTCGGGGGCCACTCCGGGGGTACCTCCTCGGAATGTGCGTCTGACGTCATGACGTGTCCGGTGCCGGACGGGGTGCGCATTCCTGCGGGGGCACCCCCGGATCGTCCCCCTCCCGAGGTCTCGTCGGCGGCTGCC
>NZ_JOHY01000026.1 GCF_000721495.1 Streptomyces sp. NRRL F-5123 | reverse complement strand
GGAATGCGCTTCCCAGCCCCTTGCCAACCTCGGATGAGGGCGAACGCGCATTCCGAGGAGGTACCCCCGGAGTGGCACCCGACCCCACCCACCGAAGCAAGGGCGCGATGCCCCGCCGGGTACACCAGGGGCGCGGGGAACTGCGCGAGCAACCCACCACGAACCGGTGGTCCGGCGACCAGCAGCAACCGCCCCACCGGGACGGTGCACCCCGGCGGGGGCTGGGCTCAACGGGTCCGGGCGGAGCCCGGGGTGACGAGGCCCGACTCGTAGGCGGCCACTACCGCTTGCGCGCGATCGCGCAACCCCAGCTTCGACAGAATCCGCGTCACATGCGTCTTGACGGTCGCCTCGCTCACCCCCAGGGCAGCAGCCAACTCCCCGTTGCTGAGGCCGCCCGCGAGGTGGCGGAGGACTTCCGATTCGCGCGGGGTCAGCGCCGCGAGGTCGCGGTGGACGGTCGAGGCCCCGCCAGGATTCGCGGCGAAGCGCTCGACGAGGCGGCGGGTGATGGCGGGAGCCAGCAGCGCGTCGCCGGAGCGGACGAGGCGGACGGCGGCGACGAGGTATTCGGGGGTGACGTCCTTGAGGAGGAAGCCGCTGGCTCCGGCGGCGAGGGCCGCGTAGACGTAGCGGTCCAGGTCGAAGGTCGTGAGGATGAGGACCTGGGGGTCGTCGGGGGCGCCGCCGAGGATGCGGCGGGTGGCCTCCAGGCCGTCGAGGCCGGGCATGCGGATGTCCATGAGGACGATGTCCGGGCGCGTGCGGCGTACCGCCGCCACCGCCTCCTCACCGTCGGACGCCTCGGCGACGACCTCGATGCCGGCGGCGGTGAGGATCATGCGGAAGCCGGTGCGCACCAGGCCCTGGTCGTCGGCGATGACGACCCGCAGGGGTCCCTCCGGCGATACGTTCACGCGTCCCCCACCGGGATGACGGCCCGGACCCGGTAGCCGCCGGATATGCGGCGTCCGGCGTCGAGTGTCCCACCGTAGACGGCGAGGCGTTCGCGCAGGCCCATCAGTCCGCGGCCGTTTCCGGCGGAGGCGGAAGGGGAGGGGGTGCCGCCGGTGTCGGCCACTTCGACATGGACCTCGCCGGGGCGGTAGGCGACGCTCACGGTGACGCTCGCGCCGGACGCGTGCTTGACGGTGTTGGTGAGGGCCTCCTGCGCCACCCGGTACGCCGCCAGGTCCACGCCCGCGGGCAGCGGGACGGGGGTGCCGGTCACGGTGAAGGCGACCGCCATGCCTGTGCCGCGCACCCGGTCGGCGAGCGCGCCGACCTGTCCGAGCCCGGGCTGCGGGGCCAATTCCGCCTCGGGGGCGCCTTGCGGTCCGTCAGGGTCCATGGCGCCCGGCGAGGTGGTCGTCATCGACAGCAGACCCATGACGTGCCGAAGCTCGGCCATTGCGGCGCGCCCCGCGGACTCGACGGCGAGCAGCGCCTCGCGGGCGAGCTCGGGCTCCTTGTCCAGCACCGTGCGGGCCGCACCCGCCTGCACGGTCATCATGCTGACGTTGTGCGTCACGACGTCGTGCAGCTCGCGGGCGATCCTGGCCCGCTCGTGCTCGACGGCGAGCTGCGTGGCGGCTGCCTGCTCGGCCTGCATGGTGCGCATCCGCTGCCGCCAGATGTGCACGGCGTTGGCGGCCAGGCCCAGCGGCAGCAGCAGCGCGAACGGCACGAAGCTCGGCGAGAAGGACGGCAGGGCCTGGTGGCGGGCTGCCAGCAGCAGCACGCCGCCGGTGACCAGCGCGCCGATCGCACGCCGCCGGTAGGGGCTGTAAAGCGCGGCCGCGTAGCCGGTGAGCACGGTCGATATGAGGGTGAAGGCGGCCGAGGGGTCCTCCACGCCCTGGTCCGACCAGGAGTTCGCGGTCAGCGAGTGGAAGAGCAGCGACGAGCCCAGCACCGCGGTGAACGCGCTCAGCGGCCAGCGGCGGCGCACCGCGAGGGGCAGCGCGGTGAGTGCTCCGAGGACGATCAGCCAGAGCGCGGGCTGCGGCGCGCTCTGTACGAGCAGGTGGGGATCCACCACGAAGGGCCGCCCGTCGGGAAGCGGCGGCGGCTCGGGCAGGCGGGGGATACCGGGGACGTCGGCGGGGATCTTGGCGCCGGAGCGGAAGGGGCCGTCCCCCGTCGCACCGTTGGCCGTGGCGTACGCGGTGGCGGCGGCGAGCACGACGGCGGCGATCACGTCCGCCGTCCAGGCCCAGCGCGACAGCGGCTGCGGCGGCGATCTGCGGGCCGGCGGCGGCGCGGGGGGCAGCAGGCCGGCCAGGGCGGCCCTGGTGCGGGCGACCCCGACGGCGATGCCCTGCGGCATCCTGCTGACCGGTCCGACCGGCTCCGACGTGCTCACCCGCCCAGTGTGCCGGGCCCCCACCGCCCCCCACATCCCCCCGCCGTCGCGTTCCGTCCCGCCGCGTAAGACCAGTCGCGTACACCCACGGGATGACGCCGAACGGGGTCCGACCACCGCGGTAGCCGTCTTCCACACGGCGGCCGACGCGCTCCCGCGGCCCCCGCTCCTAGCGTCTGGCGCACAGACCGCATACGGCTCGGGGGAGGACCCACATGAGCAGTGCACCCCTCATCGACATCCGCGAGGTGCGCAAGAGTTACGACGACGGCCCGGCGGCCCTGGACGGGCTCGATCTGGCCGTCCGGGCCGGGGAGGCGCTCGCGGTCCTGGGGCCGTCGGGGAGCGGTAAGTCGACGCTGCTCAACATGGTCGCGGGCCTGGACCGGCCGACCGAGGGCAGTGTCACGGTCGCCGGCGTCCGGGTCGACACGCTGAGCGAGACCGGGTCCGCGCGCTTCCGGCGCGAACGCATCGGCATGGTCTTCCAGTTCTTCAACCTGCTCGACGACCTGACCGTGCTCGACAACGTGCTGCTGCCCTCGCAGCTCGTCGGCGCGGGGCGGGCGCAGGCGCGGGCCCGGGCGGCGGAGCTGCTGGACTACCTCGGCATCGCCCGGCACTCCCGTGCGTACCCCGGGCGGCTGTCCGGCGGGGAGCGGCAGCGGGTCGCGGTCGCGCGGGCGCTGATGAACCGCCCCGCGCTGCTGCTCGCCGACGAGCCGACCGGCGCGCTGGACACCGCGTCGGGCGCGGAGGTGCGCGCGCTG
Source organism: Streptomyces sp. NRRL F-5123 (assembly GCF_000721495.1). GTDB lineage: Bacteria > Actinomycetota > Actinomycetes > Streptomycetales > Streptomycetaceae > Actinacidiphila. Next base: position 85,639 of record NZ_JOHY01000026.1, on the reverse strand, counting down.
CTCACCGAACTGAACGCGGACGGCCAGACGATCCTGCTGGTCACCCACGACCTCGCGCTCGCCGAGGCGTGCGCGACCCGCACGATCGAGCTGGTCGACGGCCGTATCGTGCGCGACGTCAGCGGTCCCGGCGGCGGCAACAGAGGCGACGCCGGAACGGCGAACGGCGCCGCGGCGGTGGCGCGATGAGCGCGATCGGCAAGGTGGTGCGGGCCGGGGTCGGGCGGCGGCGCGTCCAGACGGTGGTCATGGCCCTCACCACGATGATGGCCGTCACCGCGTCGATCATGGCCGCGGGGCTGGTCGTCGCGTCGCGGGCGCCCTTCGACCACGCCTTCGCGCAGCAGCGCGGCGCGCATCTGACGGCGCGCTTCGACGGCTCGAAGGCGACCGCGGCGCAGGTCGCCGCGACCGCGCACGCCGCGGGGGTCACCGCCGCAGCCGGGCCCTTCACCGTGGTCACCGCCTCCCCGCGGATCACGGACGGCGGCGGCGGAATGATCACGTCGGAAGGGGGGCCGCTGACGATCGCGGGCCGCTCCGACCGGGGCGGCCCGGTGGACGCGGTCACGATGCTCAAGGGCCACTGGCTCACCGGCCGCGGCCAGATCGTGCTGACGGAGAACGACGACGGCCCGAACCTCTTCCAGCTCGGCGCGACCGCGGTGTTCCCCGGCCTGCCCGGTTCGCCGGAGCTGCGGATCGTCGGCCTCGCCCGTTCGGTCAGCAGGACCGCCGACGCCTGGGTGGCGCCCGCGCAGATGGCGGCGTTCGCCAAGCCGGGCAGCGCGCCGTCGTACGAGATGCTCTACCGCTTCGCCCACTCCGGGACGAGCGGGCAGGTCGCGGCGGGCAGGGCGGCGGTGGCCGCGGCGGCGCCGAAGGGGGCGCTCACGGCGGGGCTGTCGTATCTGACGACCAAGCATGTGGCCGACGAGCACAGCGCGACGTTCGTGCCCTTCATCGTGGCCTTCGGGGTGCTGGGGCTGGTGATGTCGGTGCTGATCATCGGCATCGTCGTGAGCGGCTCGGTGAGCGCGGGCACCCGGCGGATCGGGGTGCTGAAGTCGCTCGGGCTGACGCCCGGCCAGGTCGGGCGTGCGTACATCGGGCAGGCGCTGATCCCGGCCGCGGTCGGCACCGCGCTGGGCGTGCTGGTGGGCAACCTGGCGTCCGTACCGCTGCTGAAGCAGGCCTCGGACGCGTACGGCGCGGGGTCGCTGGCGGTGGCGTGGTGGCTGGACCTCGTGGTGCCCGCCGGGGTGCTCGCGCTGGTGGTGGCGAGCGCGCTGGCGCCGGCACTGCGGGCGGCCCGGCTGCGTACGGTCGAGGCGCTCGCGGTCGGCCGCACGCCGAGGGTCGGGCGGGGGCGGCTCGCGGCGCGGGTGGCCTCCCGGCTGCCGCTGCCGCGGGCGGTGACGATGGGGCTGGCCGGGCCGTTCGCGCGGCCGGGGCGCTCGGCGACGATCTGGGTGGCGGTCGCGTTCGGCGCGGTCGGCGTGACGTTCGCGTACGGGCTGGGCTCGTCGCTGTCGGCGATCCAGGACGGCCTGAACCGCGACAGCCCCGGGCAGGTCTCCATGCCCGTCTACGCGCCGCCGGTGGACGCGCCTCCGCCGGGGGCCGCCAAGGGCGAGGGCGCGCCGCCCCCGGCACCGGTGGGCCGGCCGGTCCCCGTGGACCGCAGCAAGCTGCTGAACGCGATCACCGCGCAGCAGGGCACCGCCGGATACGTCGGAACGGGCGAAGAAGAGGTGGGTGTCGCCGGGGTGCCGGGCGCGGCGCGGGTGGACACCTACCAGGGCGACGCGTCCTGGGCGGGCCTGCAGATGGTCTCCGGCCACTGGCTGACCGGCCCCGGCCAGATCGTGGTGGGGCACCGCTTCCTGGAGGCCACCGGCAAGCACGTCGGCGACTCGGCCACGCTCGAAGACGACGGGCGCAGCACGCGGGTGACGATCGTCGGCGAGGCGCTGATCATCGACGACACCCTGCGGTTCTCGACCGACTACCGGACGCTCACGGCGCTCGGCCTCGACGCGCAGCCCGACATGTTTCACGTGAAACTCACCCAGGGCACCGACATCCGCGCATATCTGGCGGACCTCAACACGGCGATCAGGCCGCTCGGTGTCGAGGCGTACCAGGAGAGCAGCAGCACCAGCGCCACCGTCATCGCGATGGACACGCTCATCGCCACCCTGACCCTCATGCTGGTGCTGGTCGCGGGGCTCGGGGTGCTCAACACCGTGGTGCTGGACACCCGCGAACGCGTCCACGACATCGGGGTGATGAAGGCTCTGGGCATGTCACCGCGGCAGACGATCGCGATGGTCATCACGTCGGTGGCCGGTCTCGGCCTGCTCGCCGGGGTGGTCGGGGTCCCGGTCGGGATGGCGCTGCACGGCGTGATCGTCCCGGCGATGGGCTCGGCGGCCGGCACCCGCGTCCCGCACGCCGACATCGCCGTCTTCCACCCGGGGCTCGTCACGCTGCTCGCCCTCGCGGGCCTGGTCATCGCCATCGCGGGCGCGATGCTGCCCGCCGGCTGGGCCGCCCGCACCTCGACGGCGACCAGTCTCAGGACCGAGTAGCGGCCGCGGCGCGGCCCCTGGGCCGTCGCGGCAAACGGCCCGGGGCCGCCACGGGGGCGGCTCCGGGCCGGAAAACGTCCCAGCGGCGGCTCCGGGCCGGAAAAGGCGGGAAAGGGGATGGCGCCCCCGCATATCGTGGTGTCGGCTTCGTAAGGCACACTCTGCTGAGACAGGCAATCCCGTTGTGTGGGGGGACTCATGATCATATTCGGCTCGCGGACCTATCTTTACGCCCTGGCCATGCTCACGCTGGTCTGCGGACGCTGCGGGAATCCCGCGGCGCACTCGCTCAAGAAGCGCGTCACGAAGTTCACGCTCTTCTTCGTGCCGCTTTTTCCGCTCAACACCAAATACCTGACGCAGTGCACCTTCTGCGGTGCCGCCCAGCAGATCGCCAAGGAGCAGGCCGAGCAGCTCCAGTCGGGCATGATGCAGCCGCAGCCTGCCATGGGCCAGCCCGCGGTGCACGACCACCAGCACCCCACCGCCTGAGGTTCCGCTTCAGGACTGCCTGACGACATGAGCGGCCGCGGGCCCGCCCTCCCGGGCGCCCGCGGCCGCTGCCGTCCCCGCGGGGCCGCGCCCGGGGCCGTCCCGGACGGGCCGTCGCGCGCCGACTGTTGCCGGGCCGTTGCGCGGTCGTTGTACGGCCCTGGTGCGCTTCCCCGCTCCTCGGGGCAGACTTCGGTACGCGGGGGCCGAACCGGCGGTGCGCCGGGGCCGGGAGGCCGGGCGCCCCGGGGGCAGGAGGTGGTGTGCGTGAGCGACAGCCCGCTGCTGGCCGTGCGCGGAGTCTCCAAGCGGTTCGGCGCGGTGCAGGCGCTCCGCGAGGTCGGTCTGACCGTCCGGGAGGGCGAGGTCGTCGGCCTGGTCGGCAGCAACGGTGCGGGCAAGTCCACGCTGGTCAAGGTCCTTTCCGGGGTGACACCGGCGGACGCGGGCGCGGTGGAGTGGTGCGGCCGCCCGGTCGAGCTGCGCCGCCCGCAGGACGCCATGGACCTGGGCATCGCCACGATCCACCAGGACCTGGCGCTGTGCGACAACCTCGACACCGTCCAGAACCTCTTCCTCGGCCGGGAGTTGCGCACCTTCGGGATGCTCAGCGAGATCCGGATGGAGAAGCGCGCCCGCGCCCTGCTGGACAGCCTGTCGGTGCGGATCGAGAGCCTGCGCACGCCCGTCGCGTCGCTGCCCGGCGCGCAGCGGCAGGCGGTGGCGATCGCGCGGGCCCTCATCGGCGAGCCGCGGCTGATCGTGCTGGACGAGCCGACGGCCGCGCTCGGCCCGCGGCAGGCGGCCCGGGTGCTGGAGCTGGTGCAGCGGCTGCGCGAGCAGCAGCTCGGGGTGCTGCTGGTGAGCCCGGAGCTGGACGAGGTGCGGGCGGTCGCCGACCGGGTGGCGGTGCTGCGGGTCGGACGCAACACCGGCCTGTTCGACACCAAGTACAGCACCCAGGAGCAGATCGACTCGGCCATCACCGGCAACACCGCGATGGCGGTCGACCTCCAGCAGAGCCTGCTGCCGCACGGCCTGCCCGAGCAGAACGCGCTGGACGTCGCCTTCCGCTACCTGCCCGCGCAGGCGGGCGTCGGCGGCGACTGGTTCGACGTCATACCGCTGCCCGGCGCGCGCGTCGCCCTCGTGGTCGGCGACATCGTCGGGCACGGCATGCACGCGGCGGCCACGATGGGCCGGCTGCGGACGGCCGTCTTCAACTTCTCCATGCTGGACCTGCCGCCGGACGACCTGCTGGCGCACCTGGACGACCTGGTCGGCCGGATCGACAAGGACGAGACCGGGGACGGGCCGGGGCAGCCGGCCGGCGCGGCCCCGATCACCGGCGCGACCTGCCTGTACGCGGTCTACGACCCGGTGACGCGCGTCTGCGAGATGGCCAGGGCCGGCCATCTGCCGCCCGCGCTGGTCGCCCCCGACGGCACGGTGGAGCTGCTGGAGGTGCCCGCGGGGCCGCCGCTGGGCCTGGGCGGGCTGCCCTTCGAGGCCGCCGAGTTCCGCCTGGAGGAGGGCAGCCGGCTGGTCCTCTACACCGACGGCCTGGTCGAGGACCGCAGCCGCGACATCGACGTCGGCCTGGACGGGCTGCGCGCCGCGCTGTCCGGCCACCCGGACCGCAGCGCGGACGCGACCTGCGACGCCGTCGTCCGCGCCCTGCTGCCCGCCGCGCCCACCGACGACATCGCGCTGCTCGTCGCCGGGACGCGCGCGCTGCCCCCGAGCCGTATCGCCCGCTGGGACGTGCCCTCCGACCCCGCCGCGGTCGCCGCCGTACGCAACGCGGCGACCGGCCGGCTGGCCGAGTGGGGCCTGGACGAGCTGGAGTTCACCACCGAGCTGATCCTCAGCGAGCTGATCACCAACGCGATCCGGTACGCCACCGGGCCCATCGACGTACGGCTGCTGCTGGACCGCACGCTCATCTGCGAGGTCGCCGACGCCAGCAGCACCAGCCCGCACCTGCGGTACGCCGCGACCACCGACGAGGGCGGCCGCGGCCTCTTCCTGGTGGCGCAGATGGCCGAGCGCTGGGGCACCCGCTACACCAAGGACGGGAAGATCATCTGGGTCGAGCAGCGCATCCCCCGCGCCGCCCGACCCTGAAAGCCCCTCGCGGGTAAGGGTTTCAGCCGACGAGCAGCTGCCTCCGCAGGTCGCGGACGTCGCGGCTGTCGAAGCCGAGCGCCTCGTCGAGGTAGCGGCCGAAGGAGCCGTACTTCCGGGAGACCTCGTCGAAGCCCGCGTTCAGGTACTCGGGGCGGACGTCGAGCAGCGCCTTGTACGCCGGGCGCATCGCCTCGGGGAGCTGCGCGAGGGCGGCGGCGTTCTCGGCGGCGCGGTAGGTGTTGCTGGCCAGGTAGTCCTGCATGACGGTCGCGCGCGGCACGCCGAGCGCGGTCAGCAGCGTCGCGCTGGCCCAGCCGGTACGGTCCTTGCCCGCGGTGCAGTGGTAGACCACAGCGGCGGCGCGCGGGTCGGCGGCGGCGTCGACGAGCGTGGTGTAGGCCTTCCTCGCGTTGCCGCCGGAGACCATGGTCCGCTCGGCCTCGGTCATCATCTGCACGGCCGCGTCCTCGGTGGTCGGCAGCGAGCCGGACAGCGCGTCGCCCAGGACGTCGGCGACCACGTACCGCGTGCCGGCCGGGAGGCGGTCGGGGGCGCTGCCGCGCTCGGTGGAGGTGCGCAGGTCGATGTCGGTGCGGATGCCGAGCCGCCGCAGGGTGGCGAGGTCGGCGTCGGTGAGGGTGCTCAGGTCGCCGGAGCGGTAGAGGACGCCCATCCGCACCCACTGGCCGTCGGTGGTGCGGTAGCCGCCCGCGTCACGGAAGTTGGGGGCGGAGGTGAGGTGCAGCGAGCGGTCGGCGAGGGTCAGCGGCTGTCCGTGGTCCGGGACGAGCTCGAACCACCAGCGGTCGGCCTTGCCGGGCGGGGGCACGGTGACGGTGGCGGTGCCGCGGCCGGTCGCGACGGCGTGGCCGCGCGCGATGTGCTGCTGGTCACGTCCGGCGTAGACGGAGACCCGCCCGACGCCGGGGGCCGAGGTCCAGCTGATGCTGAAGGAGCCGTTCGCCTGCTGCGTGACGGTCGCGGCCGTGAAGGGGATCGCGCGGTGCGCGGCGGGCTTCGCGGTGTGCCCCGGCTTCGCGGGCTGGGCGGAGTGGGCGGAGGCGGCCGCGGTGCCGCCCGCGAGGGCGCCGAGGGTGAGCGCGGCAGTGATGCCGGTGGCCAGGACGCGGCGGCGGCTGAGGTCGGACATGCGATATCTCCTGAGGTCAGAGGCGACATCTATACGTCTAGATTTCGCGGATGACGCCCCGGGCCCGCCCTCCGTACGCCCCGCCGACGCCCAGGTGAACTCCAGGTGCGCGCAAGCCCCCGGCGCCCCGCGCCCTAGAATCCGTACGGTGTTGCAGCGCCACGGCACCGTCCCCCTCTACCTCCAGCTCGCGCAGCGGCTCCAGCGCCGGATCGACGCGGGGGAGTTCGGCGCGGGCGCGGCTCTGCCCAGCGAGTCGGAGCTGGCCGCGCACTACTCCGTCAACCGGCTGACCGTGCGGCAGGCGATGGGTGAGCTGGACCGGGCCGGGACGATCGAGATCCGGCGCGGCATCGGCACCTTCGTCCGCACCCGGGTCCCGCAGGTGTCGGTGCACGTCAACCCGCGCAGCCAGGCCGTGGACGTGCCGGACGGGGCGCCGCCGCCCGACCCGCGGGCCGCCCGTGTCGAGCGCGTGCTCGGCACCGCCCCCGCCGACGAGGGCGGCGAGGCCGTCCGCGCGCTCGCCCGGCCCGCGGCCGAGCTGGGCCGGATCGACACCCTGGTCGCCCCGGACGGCCGGCCGCTCGCGGTGTGCAGCTACTGGCTCGCCGCAGCCCTCGTTCCCGAGGTGCTGCCCGCGCTGGAGGCGACCGCCAACCTGGCCGCGGCCCTGCACCAGGTGCTCGGCCACCCCGTCGAGTACGACTGGCGGGCCTTCTCCGCGACCGCCGCCGACCTCACCGACGCGCCGCTGCTCGGCGTGCCCACCGGCCACCCGCTGCTGGTCCGCGAGGGCGTGAGCTGCACCCCGGACGGCACGCCGCTGTACTTCGTCCGCCGCCGGATCCGCGGCGACGCCCTGCGCTTCGTCCTGCACTACCGCGACTGAGCCGGTGGGAAGCGAGGAGCCGGGCCCCGGCGTGCGGGGCCCGGCTCCTGCGCCGATGCACGGTCAGCGGTTGCCGAAGGACCGCAGGTAGGCCAGCGTCGGGGTGCCGAGGCCGGTCGCGTTGTCGTAGCCGCGGACGGCGTTGAGCGAGGTGTCCTGGCCGAAGGCGACGAGTCGTACGGTCAGCGCGCCGTTGATCTCACCGAAGTCGACGATGCTGCTCAGCGGGGTCGTGGCGTGGTGCGCCGCGTTCTCGTCGACGACGTCGCGCAGCAGGTCCGGGTGGGCGTAGAGGACGGGGTTGGCGAAGCCGATCGCGTGGTGGCGGGCCTGGATCGCGTCGGCCTGCAGCGCCGCGAACTCCGGCGAGCTGACGCTCGTGCCGCCGTAGCCGCCCTCGCTGTAGTCGTCGCCGTCGGAGATGCCGACCAGCACCGAGGTGTAGAGGTCGCCGTTCATCGACACGTCGGGGGTGACGCGCTGCGCGGTGCGGCTGTGCGCGCCGGTCATCAGGGTGTGGGCGAGCGCGGACGGGACGGCGCCGCGCTGGTACGCGGGCTGCGCGAAGTCCTCGCTGGTGCCGCCGCCACCGCCGAAGTAGAACGGCGCGGGCACCGAGGGCACCCAGCTGGTGCCGTCCGCCGACAGGTTGGAGCGCAGGGTGCCCATGTCCGTCTCGAAGCCGTACGTGCCGGACTTCGACGAGATACCGAGCGCGGTGCCGCCGACCGAGGTCACCCACGGGTCGGAGTCGGGCCAGTTGGCCTGCGCGCGCGGGGTGTCCTTCTGGCAGTTGGCGCCGGTCGCGGCCGCCGTCGGGCTGGAGTCGCCGCAGTCACCCGCGGAGAAGCCGACGCCGATGCCCTCGGCCGCGGCCTGCTGGAAGACCTGCTCGTAGGCGGCGATCTCGGACGCCGACACGTCGGCGTTGTCCGTGGTGTGCATGATCTCGCCCCACGAGTTGGAGATCACGTCCGCGAGGTGGCCGTCCACGATCGTGGTGATCGCGCCGAGCAGGTCGTCGTCGTTGCACGAGTTCGCGCCGACGTAGACGACGTTCGCGTCCGGCGCGAGGCCGTGCGCCATCTCGACGTCCAGGGCCTCCTCGGGCGCCCAGCCCTCGGGGCCGCCGCACAGGTCCTGGTCCTGCCACTGCGACGGGTCGACGATCTCGCGGTACTGGCCGGGCCGGAAGGCCTTGTCGCCGTGCGCGGTCGCGTACTGGTTCGCGTCCGCGAGCATCGTCGAGGAGGCGTACGCGTCCACGATCGCGACCGTCGCGCCCTTGCCGGTCAGGCCCGAGGCGGTGATGCCGTAGGCCTTGCGCAGCTGCGAGGGGTAGAAGGAGCACTGGTCGAACGGCACCGCGCCCTTGGCGTACCCGGCGGGGCCGGCGGTCGTCGTCTTCTGGCCCCAGTAGTCCGAGCACGTCGCGGTGGTCGGCAGCTGGTCGGTGGGCTTCCCGCTGCCGGCCGGGGTGGTGGTCGGGCCGCCGTCGTTCGTGCGCACGTAGTCCGGGCGTACGACGTTGTCGCCGGCCGAGCTGAGGCCCGTCACGCCGAGGACGGCGGAGGCGACGGACGCGGGCACGGTGACGTCGCGGGCCGGGGCGTGCCGCAGCTTGCCGCTCACCCGGTAGTTGTGGATGCCGGTGCCGAAGGCCTTGGTGATCGCGGCGTTGGTGCCGCGTACGGTCACGGCGTGCGTGGTGCTGCCCAGCACCGTCAGGCCGGCGCCCTGCGCCCATGCGGTGACCGCCTTGACCTGCGCGGCCGTGGCGCCGAACCGCGCCTGGTACTGCGCGGGGGTCAGGAACCGGCCGTAGGCGGCGCCGGCCGGGTCGGACACCGCGGTGGCGTACGCGGCCAGGCCCGCCGGGTCCTGGCCGGCGAGGTAGACGGTGCCGGTGATCTCGGTCGACGCCGCCACGGCGCCGGCGTCACCGGACGCGGTCGCCCACGCCGGGTGGCTGTCGGCGATGGTCTTCGCGGCCGGCGCGGCGGCGCCGGAGGCGGCCTGCGACGGGGCGGCGATCAGCAGCGAGCCGGACGCCAGGGCGAGCGAGGCCGCCGCGACCACGGCGGCCCGCACTGCACGGGGGGTGGATATGTCGGTGATGACGACTCCAACGTGAGGTTCGGTGAGCGGACTTGGCCGTTCGGTAACCGCTCATGGCGGCCAATGGGCTGTAGTGTGCACGCAGTCCGAACCCGTAGGGAACCGTCGCAGGCGGTCCTTAGCTGGACCTTTAACTTCCGGCCCGCCGCGGGAGCGTCACTTGTAGACCTTGCCGGGCTGCGGATTCCCGGGGGCGAGCAGCTGTTTGACGGTGACGAAGGTGTAGCCCCGCTGCTGGAGGGTCGCGATGATGCCGGGGATCGCGGCGACCGTGCCGTTGTAGCCCTTGTCCGTCGGGTCGACCAGGTCGTGCAGCAGGATGATGCCGTCCCGCTTGGTCTTCTTCAGGATCCGCTGCTCTATCAGCTGGGAGTCGGTGGTCCTGTAGTCCGCGCCGTCCGCGCTCCACACCACCTCCGCCATGCCGAGGTCCTTGGCGATACCGGTGACGGTGGAGCTGGTGCGGCCCTGCGGCGGGCGCAGCAGCGTCGGCCGCACGCCGATGACCTTCTCGACGGCGTCCCGCCCCTCGGTGATCTCCTTGCGGACCTCGTCCTTGCTGATCTTCGTGAGGATCTGGTGCGACCACGTCAGCGTCTCGACCTCGTGGCCCTGCGCCGCCATCGCCTTGACCATCTCCGGGTGCTTCATCACGTGGTTCTTGCCGAGCGTGAAGAAGGTGGCGTGGACGTGGTACTTCGCGAGGATCGCCAGGATCTGCGGGGTGCGGACGCTGGGGCCCGCGTCGAAGGTGAGGGCCACGCACGTGGCCTTGCGGCAGTCGACGGTGCCGCCGTCGGAGGTGGCGGCGAAGGCCGCGGGGTGCGCGCCGGTGTGGCTGCGGGCGCTGGACGGGGAGGTCGCGTCGTAGCCGTTGCAGCCGGTGAGGGCGGTGCCGAGGGCGGCGGTGCCGAGCAGGGCGGCGAGGGCGCGGGTGCGCTTGCGGGGGCCGCGGGTCCCGCCGGCTGCGTTGATTGCGCCGGGGGCGCTGGTAGTTCCGGTGGTGCGTATGAGGTGCGCAATGCGCATACGAAGTCCTCCCCGTGGTGGATTCGCCCACCGCGGGCGGACCGCGTGGAACTGTACACATGGCGTATAGCGGGGCCGTGCGGGGGCCGGGGCGCCGGGCCCCGGCCCCGTACCTCCGCCGTCCCCCCGTAGGACGCTGCGTCAGGCGGCGTTCAGTTCGGCCACCGCGTCCGCGGGCAGCTCCAGGTCCGCCGCCGCGATGTTCTCCCGCAGGTGCGCCACCGTGGAGGTGCCCGGGATGAGCACCATCGCCGGGGAGCGCTGCAGCAGCCAGGCCAGCGCGGTCTGCTGCGGGGTCGCGCCGACCCGCGCGGCCACGGCCTCCAGCGTCGCCGACTGGAGCGGCGAGAAGCCGCCGAGCGGGAAGAAGGCGGCGAAGGCGATGCTCTCCTTCGCGGCCCGGTCGACCAGGGCGTCGTCGACGCGGTGGGCGATGTTGTAGAGGTTCTGCACCGTCACGACCGGCGCGATGGCCTGCGCCTCGGTGAGCTGCGCGTCGTTGATGTTGCTCAGGCCCAGGTGCTTGATCTTGCCCTGCTCACGCAGCTCGGCGAGGACGCCGAAGCCCTCGGCGATCGAACCCTGCGAGGGGCCCTCGACGTCGCCGACCCGCAGGTTCACGACGTCCAGCGCCTCGACGGCGAGGTTGCGCAGGTTGTCCTCGACCTGCGAGCGCAGGCTCTCCGGGGAGAGCGCGGGCAGCCACGCGCCCCGGTCGTCGCGCCGGGCGCCGACCTTCGTGACCAGGACCAGGTCCTCGGGGTACGGGTGCAGGGCCTCGCGGATGATCTCGTTGGTGACGTGCGGGCCGTAGAAGTCGCTGGTGTCGATGTGGTTGACGCCCAGTTCGACCGCCGTCCGCAGCACGCGGACGGCCTCCGGGCGGTCCTTCGGCGGCCCGAACACGCCGGGCCCCGCGAGCTGCATCGCGCCGTATCCCATCCGGTTGAGGACCAGACCGGGCGCGGGCGTGAACGTCCCTCCGGGGGTGCTCGTCATTTCGCGTGCCGCCTTTCGCTGCGGTGGGGGTTCTGCCCCTCCACGATCCCTCCCGCCGGGCGCGGCACCCAGAGCCCTCCGCTTCCTGGGACCGCGAGTCCCCCCTTCGGGGGGAGGGGTTCGCTCCGGGGTGCCCCTTGCGGTGGGCATCGCGATCTTCCGCCGGTGGGGGCTGGTCGCGCAGTTCTCCCCCAGGCTTCGCCCGGGAGGTACCCCCACGCGCCCCTGAGAACGCTCACCCTGCGCGCAGAGGGGCAACCATCGGGGGCGCGGGGAACTGCGCGACCAGCCACGATGTGCGGACGGTCCCGCGACGGCAGAATGGGGCAGCCCCGAGGGTTGGCGGGAGTGGCTCGCGGGGCAGGTTGCGGGGAGCGGGACGAAGGAGAGCTCATGGCGGGGGTTGGCCGGCGGACGGGCCGGGCGGTGGTGATCGGCGGCAGCCTCATGGGCATGCTCGCCGCGGCGGCGCTCGCCGAGACGACGAACGTCACGGTCGTCGAGAGGTACGAGCTTCCGCACGGCCCCCTCCCCCGCCAGGGCGTCCCGCAGGCGCGGCACGCCCACCTGCTGTGGTCCGGCGGCGCCCGCGCCCTCGAAACGCTGGTGCCCGGCGCGACGGAAGCCCTGCTCACGGCGGGCGGCCGCCGTATCGCCGTCCCGTCCGACCTCGTCGTCCTGACGTCCGGCGGCTGGCTCACCCGCTTCCCCGAGCAGCAGTTCTTCCTCTCGGCGACGCGCGACCTGCTGGACTGGGCGGTACGCGAGCGGGTCACCCGGCTGCCCGGGGTGCGGACGCTGCCGGGCCGTTCGGTCCTGGGCCTGCGCGGCACCGCGACCGCCGTCACCGGCGTGCTGGTGCGGGACGGGCGGCGCGACGAGACGCTGGAGGCCGACCTCGTCGTGGACGCGAGCGGCCGCGGCTCCTCGATGCCGCGCTGGCTGGACCGGCTCGGCCTGCCCCCGGTGCGTACCGACCTCGTCGACTCCGGCCTCGGTTACGCCAGCCGCTACTTCCGGGCGCCGCCCGGCACGGAGTCCTTCCCGGCGGTGAACATCCAGGCCGACCCGCGGCAGCCGGTGCCCGGCGTCAACGGCACGATCCTGCCGGTCGAGGACGGCCGCTGGCTCGTGACGCTGTCCGGCACCCGCGGCGCGCAGCCGACCGCGGACCCGGACGCGTTCGAGGCGTTCGCACGGGGCCTGCGCCATCCGGTGATCGCCGACCTCGTCTCGCGGGTCACCCCGCTGAGCGATGTGACGGTCTCGCACAGCACCGTCAACCAGCGGCGCCGCTACGAGCGGATGCGGGTGTGGCCGGAGGGCCTGGTCGTCCTGGGCGACGCGCTCGCGACGTACAACCCGCTCTACGGGCACGGGATGTCGGTCGCCGCCCGGCACGCGCTGGTCCTGCGCGACGAGATCGCCCGCCGCCCGGGCCCCGGCCTGGCCCGCCGGGTGCAGCGCGGGGCGGCGCGGGCGGCGGACGCGGCATGGGCGCTGGCCGCGGGCCAGGACCTGCGCTACCCGGAGGCGGAGGGCCGCGCCCCGGGGCCGCTCGGCGCGGTGATGACCCGCTATTCCGACCGGCTGATGCACACCGCGACCCGCCGCCGCGGGGTGAGCCGCGCCTTCCTCGACGTCATGAGCCTGTCCGCGCCCCAGGCCGCCGCCCTGCGCCCGGACGTGCTGGCGACGGTCCTCAGTCCCTTCCGCCCCGCGCCTCTGGAGGACCCGCCCTTCACGGCCTCCGAACGCGACCGGATGATCCCGCTCTTCACGGGCAAGGACGCCCGGCCGCGCTGACGGTCAGGGGTTCTGTGCCTTCGGGTACGTCGCGACCGGCGTCGCCGAGGCCACAGTGGGGCAGGCGGCCGGGCCGGGGAGGGCGCCGTGCTGCGGGCGGCCCGCGGCGGTGACCTCGACGGTGAACGGGGTCGCGCCCGGCGAGAGGAGGGTTTCCGCCGTGGTGGCCGTGCAGACGATCTGGTCGACGGCGGCCGGGGGGATGTGGCCGGCGTCCGGGCCGAGGTCGACCGTGAGGGTGTCCTCCGTGCGGTCGAGGCGGACCGACCCGGGGGCCGGGTACAGCAGCGTCGTCAGGCCCAGAAGCCTGCCCTCCATGGGGTCGAGCCCCTTGAAGAGCATGCTCAGCGCCCCCTCCGCCCCCATCGGCACGTTCTCCCGGCGCCGGACGGTGGCGAGAGAGCCGTCGTCCGTGCGCACGAAGTACAGCGTGGTCGCCGGGTGGATCCCGCTGCCCGCCTCCCCCGCCTCCACCACGCCGGTGGTGGGGATGCCGCACCCGGTGAGCCCCGTGAGCCCGGCGAGGACGCCGAGGACGGCCGGCACCGCGAGGGCCCGCCCCCCGCGGCGGAAGGCGCCGCTCACGAGTCGCGGCGCAGCGGCAGCGTCACCGTGAAGGTCGCGCCCGCGCCCGGGCGGTCCGCCGCGGTGATGGTGCCGCCGTGCAGGTGGACGTTCTCCGCGGTGATGGACAGGCCCAAGCCGCTGCCCTCCGTTCGGGTCCGCGAGGTGTCGGACTTGTAGAAGCGGTCGAAGACGTGCGGCAGCACGTCCGCCGGGATGCCGGGCCCGTGGTCGCCGACCTCGATGACGGCCTCGTGGTCGCCGCCGGGCAGCGCGCGGACGGTCATGGTGAGCGTGACGGGCGGCGCGCCGTGCCGCAGCGCGTTGCCGGCGAGGTTGGCGACGATGACGTCCAGCCGCCGCGGGTCCACCCGCCCGCGGGCGGTGTCGGGCGGCGGGAGGTCGGTCGTGACGGAGTCCTGCCAGCCGCGGGTGGCGAGCGTGCGGCGTACGGACTCGGCGAGGTCGACCTCGTCGAGGTGCAGGTCGGCGGCCCCGGCGTCGAAGCGCGAGATCTCCATGAGGTCGTCCACGAGCCGTACGAGCTTGACGGTCTCCTCGCTGATGAGCCGGACGGCGGTCGCGGTGTCGCCGTCGAGGCGGGACGCGTCCTCGTCGAGGACGTCGGTGACGGCGGCCATCGCGGCGAGCGGGGTGCGCAGCTCGTGCGAGACGTCGGCGGCGAAGCGGCGGGCGCGGCCCTCCATCCGGCGCAGCTCCGCGACGGAGGCCTCCAGCGCGGCCGCGGTGTCGTTGAACGTGTGGGAGAGGTCGGCGAGTTCGTCGGAGCCGTGCACGGCGAGCCGGGTCTCCAGGTGCCCTTCGGCGATCCGCCGGGTGGCGCGCCGCAGCTCCCGGACCGGCCGCAGCACCCCGCGGGCGGCGAGCAGCGCGAGCAGGACGGCGACGAGCAGCGCGGGCACGGTGGCGCGTTCGACGGCGGAGACGAGCGCGTCCACGTAGCCCTGCTCGTCGACCTGGGAGACGGTGAGGAAGACGGCGACGCCGGAGGGATGGCGGCCGGTGCCGGGCGGGCCGGGGGAGGCGAAGTCGACGGGGAGGCCGACGACGAGCGCGGGCCCGTGGTCGGTGGCGACCCGCTGGAAGACGGTGGCGGCCTTCGTCCGGACGGACTCCCGTACCTCCGGGGTGAGTTCGGGGAAGGGGTCGCCGGACTCGGAGGTCGCGCTGAGGTCGCCGTAGGTGGCCATGACGCGCCAGTTGACGGTGCGCTGGGCGTGCGCGAGGTTCGCCGCGAAGGCGTCCAGCTCATTCTGGTCGGGCGGGAAGTCGAGGGAGGAGGCGAGGCTGTCGACGTCGTCGCGGAACTGCGTGATGACGGTGTCCTGGCCCTGCTGAAGCAGGCCGATGCGGGCGGCGCGGAAGGCGAGCCCGCCGGTCGTGAGCGTGGCGACCACGGCGACCAGCGCGAAGGCGACCAGCAGCCGCACCCGCAGGCCCCCGCGCAGCAGCCCGCCGCGCCGCGGCCCCTTGCGGGGTGGTTCGCTGCGGGGCGGCTCCGTCACCGCGGCGCGCGCCGGGTCCGGCCCCGTACGGGGAGCTTCCGTCACCGTGGTGCCTGCCGGGCCGTGGCGGAGAAGCGGCGGAATTGGTAGCCGAAGCCGCGCACGGTCTGGATGCAGCGCTCCTCCGCGGGCTCGTCCAGCTTGGTGCGCAGCCGCTTCACGCACGCGTCCACCAGCCGGGCGTCGCCGTGGTAGCTGTGCTCCCACACCGCTTCGAGCAGCTGCTGGCGGCTGAAGACCTGGCCGGGGGAGGCGGACAGCACGAGCAGCAGGCGCAGCTCCGAGGGCGCGAGCGGGACGGGCACGCCGTGCCGGGAGACGGCGAGGGCGGCGCGGTCGATCGTGAGGTCGCCGTGGCGTTCGGGGCGCGGCACCTGCCCGGCGCCGCCCGGTCCCGCGCCCGCGCCGGCGACGCGGCGCAGCACCGCGCGGATCCGCGCGTCCAGCACCCGCGCCTGCACCGGCTTGACCACGTAGTCGTCGGCGCCCGCCTCCAGGCCCACGACGATGTCGATGTCGTCGCCGCGTGCGGTGGCCATGATGATCGGCACCTGGTCGTCGGCGGCACGGATCCGCCGGCAGACCTCGAGACCGGGCATTCCGGGCAGCATCAGGTCGAGCACGACCACGTCCGGGCGCTGGGCCCGCAGGTGTGCGAGCCCCTCCTCGCCGCTCGGGACCGCGGCGACGTCGTGCCCCTGCCGGCGCAGCGCGAGCAGGAGCCCCTCGCGGACCGCGCGGTCGTCCTCGATCACCAGCAGTCGTGCCATGCCCCTCAGTATCCGGACCTCTGGCCCCGGCATCCTTTTTTGTTACGGGACGATCACATAATCCGGGTCACACGGCGTGCCGTCCGGGCGTGCCGTCCGGGCCGGGTCTCACTTCAGGAACGTCGGCCAGTCCGGCGACTCCGCCGGGTCCAGCGTGCGCAGCTTGGCCAGGACCGCCGGGTCCTGGACGTCGAGCCAGTCGCTCAGCTCCTTGAAGGACACGCACTGCACGTCCTTGCGGTGGCACACGTCCTTGGCGACGTCCTCGACGGCCTGCATGTAGATGCCGCCGTTCCACGTCTCGAAGTGGTTGCCGATGAAGAGCGGGGCGCGGCTGCCGTTGTAGACGCGCTCGAAGCCGTTGAGGTACGCCTGCCGGGACTCCTTCTCCCACGTGGGGAACCGGGCCGGGTCGCCTTGCGTGACGTCGCCGCCGGACTGGTTGTAGAGGAAGTTGAAGTCCATCGCGAGGATCTGGTTCTCGCTGCCCGGGTAGGGCATGAGCTGCAGCGGGAAGTCCCACACCCCGTCCTTCTTCGCCGGCCACATCTGGAAGTCGCCGGGCGAACTGGCGTCGTAGCGCCATCCGTTCGCCTTCTCGGCGGGCAGCAGGTTCTGCTGGCCCTCCAGGCAGGGGGCGCGGCCGCCCGCCAGCTCCTTGCTGTAGTCGAAGGGCAGCGGCGGGATGTCGGTGAAGCCGGTGTCGGTCTTCCAGTGCTCCACGAAGGAGTACGCCTGCGCGATCTCGCTCTGCCAGTCGGCGGTGCTCCACGTGCCGCCGCCGCCCGGGTCGGGGGCGCAGAAGTGGCCGTTGAAGTGCGTGCCGATCTCGTCGCCGTCCTGCCAGGCGAGCCGCAGCTGCTCCAGCGTCCAGCGGATGTGCTCGTCGGTGGGGAAGTCGATCGCGGAGTCGCCGCGTCCGTGCCGGGGCGGCCGGTAGAGGCTGCGCTTGTCCTTGGGGACGGTGTAGATGCCGCTGAGGAAGAACGTCATGTGGGCGCCGTTCTGCTCGGCGACCTTGCGGAAGCGGGAGAAGAGGTGGTCGTCGTTCTCCAGCGCGCCGTCCCACGAGAAGACCACGAACTGCGGTGGTTTCTCACCCGGTTCGAGCTTGCGCGGGACGAGCTGGTGCGGCTGCGGCCCGGTGTCGGACGTCGAACCGTCCCCGATCACCCGGGTCTTGCCGTCCCATGCGGGCGGGCTGCTGCTCGGCGCCTTCGCCGGGGGCGAGGGCGAGTGCGGGTGCGCGGGCAGCACGGCGTCGGCCCGCGACGTGCGTACGGGGCCGCTGCCGTCCGAACCGCCGTGCGTGACGGCCACGGTGACGGCTCCGGCGGTGCCGAGCAGCCCTGTGCACAGCAGGCCGCACACGGCGGCGGTACGGCGCCGGCCCCGCACCCCGGCCCGCCGGGCGAGCCGGCGCAGGGCCGGGAAGGGCTTCCTCGCGGTAGTCATGCCGCCACCGTCCGGCGGCCAGATGACCGCGCCTGGCCCGATTCGTCACAGGACGGCAACGGGCCCTGAGCGTAAGGGCGCTGACCTGGCCGCGGGGTCGTCCGAGCCGTCGGCGCGGGCAACGCGCCGCCCCCTGCGGCTGTTACACACCTGTCGCCAACCGGTCCCGGTCCGGTCCCGTTGCGCTTCCTACGGTGACGCCCGCCGCGGGCGTTCCGCGGCGTCATCGGACGGGAGGCGGCAACGTTGCGGAAAGTGACCGGCGTCGTACGGCGGCTGCGCGTCTCCCGCGTCCGGTGGGCCGCCGTCCGCCGCGCGCTCCGGCCCCGCGCGTGGCGTGCGGTGCTCCGGCCCCGCGCGTGGCGTGCGGCCCTGCGCGTGCTGCGCCCCCGCTACCCGCGCCCCGGGCGCCGCGGGGTGCGGCGCTGGCTGCCCTCGCCGCGGCAGACGCTGCTGGCCTTCTGCTGGGCGCTGGCCCTGCTCGCCGGGCTCATCGGCTACGGCTACGCCCGCACGCAGATCCCCGCCGACCTCAACGCCTTCGCCACCCAGCAGGACAACGTCTACTACTGGGCGGACGGCACGGAGATGGCCCGTGTCGGCCCGGTCGACCGGCAGTCGATGCCGCTCAGCCGGATCCCCAAGTCCCTTCAAGGGG
Source organism: Streptomyces sp. NRRL F-5123 (assembly GCF_000721495.1). Classification (GTDB taxonomy): domain Bacteria; phylum Actinomycetota; class Actinomycetes; order Streptomycetales; family Streptomycetaceae; genus Actinacidiphila. The sequence goes on along the minus strand of NZ_JOHY01000026.1, from coordinate 67,456 downwards.
CCGTCCTCGCGGCGGAGAACGCGTCCTTCTACACCGACTCCGGCATCTCGCTGCGCGGCCTCACCCGCGCCGTCAAGGCCATGGCGACCGGCGGCGAGGCGCAGGGCGGCTCGACGATCACCCAGCAGTACGTCAAGAACGTCTACCTCAGCCAGTCCCGCACGCTCTCCCGCAAGCTCACCGAGATGTTCCTCGCGGTGAAGCTGGACCGCAAGCTCAGCAAGGACCAGATCCTCGACGGCTACCTCAACACCAGTTGGTTCGGGCGCGGCGCGTACGGGGTGCAGCGGGCGGCGAAGGCGTACTACGGCAAGGACGTCTCGCAGCTGACCGTGAGCGAGAGCGCGCTGCTGGCCGCGGTGCTCAAGGGCGCCGGCATGTTCGACCCGGCGCTGAGCCCCGCCAACCACAAGCGGGCGGTGGACCGCTGGTCGTGGGTGCTGGACCGGATGGTGCAGACCGGCCATCTGTCGGCCGCGGCGCGCAGGGCCATCACCGTCTTCCCCGAGCCGCAGCCGCCGCCCCGCCCCGCCGGGCTCGGCGGGCAGACCGGCTACCTCGTCGACACCGCCCGCGCGTACGTCTCCGCGCACAGCGGCATCTCGGACGCCGACTTCGACCGCGGCGGCTACCAGATCTGGACGACCTTCGAGAAGCCCCGCGTCACCGCCCTCGCGACCGCCGTCCAGGGCCGGCTGGCGGCCCTGGACCCGGCGGCCCGCGCCGCCGACCGGGACGTACGGGTCGGCGCAGCGTCCGTCGCCCCCGACGGCCGCATCCTCGCGCTCTACGGCGGGCCCGACTACGTCAAGCAGGGCTTCGACGACGCCAACATCACGATCGTGCCCGTCGGCACGGTCTACGCCCCCTTCGTCTACGCGGCCGGCCTGCGCGACGGCGTCCAGCTCACCCGCGACGCCCCGCGCACCCCCGTCACGCCCGGCACCCTCTACGACGGCGACGACAAGGTGGCCGTCCGCACCCCGGAGGGCCCGTACTGGAGCCGGGACGGCAAGATCGTCCGCGTCGCGAACGACGGCGGCCGCTCGTGGGGCACGATCCCGCTGGGCAAGGCGGTCGCCGAGGGCGTCAACACCGCCGTCGTCCAGCTCGGCATGGACGTCGGGATCGACCGCGTCCGCCGCGCCTCCGTCGACGCGGGCCTGCTGCCCGACAGCGGCTTCGCCGAGCAGGTCCCGCAGTTCTCCCTGGGCACCGCCACCCCGAGCCCGATCCGCGTCGCGGGCGCGTACGCCACCTTCGCCGCCCACGGCACGCACACCGACCCGTACTCCGTCCTCCGCGTCACCCGCGACGGCGACCTCGCCCCCCTCCGCACCCCCGTCGTGACCCACCCCTTCACCCCGCAGGTCGCCGCCGGCGTCACCACCGCCCTCGACCGCGGCGCGGCCCGCAGGGGCCTCGCGGGCACCTCCCCCGACAACACCTCCGCCTGGTACGCGGGCTGGACCCCGGGCGCGTCCACGGCCGTCGCCCTCTTCCGCATCAACCCGAAGACCCAGCAGACCGAACCCCTGACCGGCACGACGGGCTCCCGCCCGCACGAGCACACCGGCAGCACCTTCCCGGCGGCGATCTGGTCGACGTACGCGGCGGCGACGGGCTGAGGGTGCCGGGGCCCGGCCGGGGCACCGTCACCGCTGCCGGGGCGGGTCGGCGTAGGTGGCCTTCGCGCGCAGGGAGGCGGCCGTCCTCCGTATCCACGGGAGGGCGTCGTAGAGGGCCTGGCCGGGGCAGTCGGTCTCGTAGACGTCGCGGTGGCCGGAGATCACGTTCAGCGGGACGGACGTGCCCTTGGCGAAGCGGCTGCCGTCGTTGGAGGAGGTGAGGCGGACGTGGCCGAGGGGGGTCTCCGCGGGGTCGAGCTTCCAGGCGGCTATCTCCGCGATGGACCGGAGCATCGCGCGGGGGACCTGCTGGCCGGGGCCGAAGTTGCCGAGGGCGGCTATGCCGATGGAGTCGGCGTTGAAGCCCTCGGTGTGGGCGCCGCGCACGTCGCGGTCGATGCTGCCGGTGCGGCCCTCGTAGATGCCGCCGCAGCGGTCGACGACGAAGTTGTAGCCGAGGTCGTCCCAGCCCGCCGCGATGTGCTGCTGTTCGAGGACGAGCAGCATGCCGGGGACGTCCCTGGCACAGTCGTAGTCGTTGGGGTTGTCCGTGTGGTGGATGAAGACGGCCTTGACGTCGTGGTCGTAGATCAGGCCCGGGCGGACGGCCGCCTGGTCGGCGTGCCAGGCCGCGCGGCCGATGACGACGGGGCGCAGGGCGGCGGGGTGGAGGACGGCGTGCGGGTGCCTCGGCTCCTGCACCGGACGATCCGGTACCGAGCAGGCCCCCAGAAACGCCAGCGCCACGATCCCGGGCGTCAGCGTGGTCCTGTTCGACCGCATGCCGTCCAGCCTCGGGCCTGGGCGGGCGGGCGGCAGCCGGTGTGGGCCGTTCGGGTGAGCGGCGGCCCGCTGAGCTGGGGCTTTCCGCCCCGCGGACCCCTCCTAGGCGGCCCGGCAGGTGCGGGCCGGGCCGGTGAAGTGCCAGCCGCGGGCGCTCAGCCGCGGCAGCAGCGCCTCCACCGCCTCGACGGTCTGCGAGCGGTCGCCCCCGCCGTCGTGCAGCAGCACCACCGCGCCCGGCGTCAGCCGCGCCTCCACCCGGTGGACCAGCTCGTGGGTGCCCGGCGGCTCCCAGTCCTCGGCCGCCACCCGCCAGCCGAGCGGCACCATGCCGAGCCGCCGCGCGACCGCCGGGGTCCGGCCCCAGTTGCCGAAGGGCGCCCGGAAGTACGGGATGGCCGCGCCGGGCACCGCGGCCCGGATCGCCGCGGAGGTCTCCTCCAGGTCGGCCCGGACGCGCTCGTCGTCCCAGTCGGTCATGTCGTCGTGGTGCATGCCGTGGTTTCCCAGTGTGTGGCCCTCGGCGACGATCGCCCGGACGATCTCCGGGTGCGCGAGCGCGTGCGCGCCCCACAGGCAGAAGACCGCCGTGACCCCGTGCTCGCGCAGCACGGACAGCAGATGCGGGGTGTGGACGGGGTGCGGCCCGTCGTCGAAGGTCAGGGCGAGGTACGAACCGACCTGCCGGGTGGACTCGACGACGGACGTGCTCCGGCTCAGACGGCCGGCCGGGTCCTCTGCTGTGGTGGTCACGGCGGTGCTCCTGTCGTGCGGTACTACGAGGTGTTGCTGCTGGTTCGGATGGTATGTCCCCGGTCGGTCAGCCGGCGGTGCAGCTGACCGTGGGGCTGGGGGCCGCGCCGTTGCCGGTGAAGCCGTAGGTGGTGCTGGCGCCGGCGCCGAGGGCGCCGTTGTAGGAGGCGTTGGTGACGGTGACGGCGCCGCTGGTGCCCGTGCCGGTGCCGTTCCAGACCTGGGTGATCGAGCTGCCCGAGGGAAGCGTGAAGGTCGTCTTCCACCCGGAGATCCCGGCGGTGCCGGTGTTCTTCACGGTGACCTCCGACTGGAAGCCGCCCTGCCAGGAGTTCACCGTCTTGTACGTGGCCGAGCACCCGGAGCTGTTACCGCCGGTCGTCGAACCGGTGGTGTTGCCGGCGGTCGTGCCGTTCACCGTGCCGGTCGACGTGCCCTGGCTCGTACCCGCCGAGGTCCCGGTCGACGTGCCCGTGCTCGTGCCCGTGGACGTACCGGTGGACGTACCGGTGCTCGTACCGGTCGACGTCCCCGTGGACGTCCCGCCCGTCGTGTTGCCCGAGCCGTCCAGGCCGAAGAAGGCGATGGCCTTCGCCGCCATGCCGTTCATGGGCAGGGAGTGGCCGACGCCCGCGATGCTGAAGGCCTCGACCGGGGCCTGCGTGGTGTTCGCGCCGTAGCGGGTGTGGGTCCAGCCGGACTGCGGGCTGTCGGTGACGACCGGCGTCTGGCTCACGCCCAGCACGTTCGTCCACTGCTTGATCTCTTCGCCGAAGTTGTTGTAGTTCAGCGTCGTGTCGGCGGTGCCGTGCCACAGCTGCACGCGCGGCCGGGCGCCCGTGTAGCCGGGGTAGGCGGCGCGGACCATGTCGCCCCACTCCTGCGGGGTGTGGCTGACCTGGCCGTTGGCGCAGGCGTTGTTCCAGCCCGAGGGGTCGCTGGTCGCGAAGCAGCCGAAGGGCACACCCATGAAGGCGGCGCCGGCCTTGAAGATGTCGGGGTAGTCGCCGAGCAGGACGTCGGTCATCATCGCGCCGGACGAGGCGCCGGTGACGTACACGCGGCCGGCGTCGGCGTTGTTGTGCTGCTCGACGTAGCTGACCATCTGGGCGATGCTCGCCGGGTCGCTGTTGCCGTTGTGGGTGAGCGCGCCGGACGAGGAGACGTCGAAGCACTGGCCGCTGACGTTGGCGTCCGGGTAGACGACGATGAAGCCGTACTGGTCGGCCAGGGTGTGGAATTCGGTGCCGGAGTAGAAGGCGGGAGCGGTGCCGGTGCAGTAGTGGACCGCGACCAGGACGGGCGGGTTGGCCTGCACGTTGTTCGGCACGTACTCGTACATCTTGAGGTTGCCGGGGTTGCTGCCGAAGTTGGTCACCTCGGTGAGCGAGGCGGCGCTGGCGCTCTGCGAGGTCAGGGTGACGGTCGCCGCGACCGCGGCGACGACGGCGCCCAGTGCGACGAGGAGCGTGCGCACCCTGGTCGTGCGTTTCGGGCTGTGGAGCCCGGGTGTGGGGGGCATGACCTGGTGTCCTTCCGAAGACGTCCAGATGCGCCGTCCCGGCGGAGGCTCCCTCTCCGCAGGGGCGGTGGCACGGGTGGGACCCGTGTGACACATTGCGAAAGTTTTCGACCCTGTCGCGAATGTTTCGGGCACCATAGGGCCGAAAAGTGACCGAGTCAATACATCCGGCGACGTTCCGCCGTCCCGCTCCCGCTCCGCCCGGCTGCCCCGCCTACCCCGCGCCACGCACCGGAAAACCGCCCATCACGAGGGTGTGCGCCCCCCGGCCGGCTGCCCGTCAACAGCCCCTCCACAGGCCCCGGTTGTTTCGGAAAGGGGTCGTTGACGTTTCGAATGCCAGGGTCCACACTGGCGAGCGATCCACCCTCCTCCCGGCCACGCCGCATCCGCGGCACAACTCCCGTGGCTGACATCACCCTCGCGAATGGACCCCCACCCGTTCGGACGGTGCGCACCGCGCTGTCGTCCGGACTGCCAGCTGAAGAGGAAAGAAGAGGTTGGAAGTGTTCAGTCATTCCCTCCGGGACCGCGGGCAGGCCCGCAGGCGTACCGGCACCGGCGTGCGCGTCGCCATCGCGGCGGCCACGGCCGGCGCGGTCGCCACGTTCGGCCTGATGGCGACGGCCGGAACCGCGCACGCGGCCGGCACCCTGGCCAGTTCGGCGGCGGCCAGCGGCCGCTACTTCGGCACCGCGGTCTCGACGAGCCACCTCGGCGAGGCGCAGTACGCGTCCACGCTGGACGCCGAGTTCAACGCGGTGACCCCCGAGAACGAGATGAAGTGGGACACGATCGAGTCGTCCCAGAACTCGTTCAACTTCGGCCCCGGCGACCAGATCGTCTCCCACGCCCAGGCGCACAACATGCTGATCCGCGGCCACACGCTGGTGTGGTACCAGCAGCTGCCCGGCTGGGTCTCGAACCTCAGCGCGACCGCGCTGGACGCCGCGATGAAGAACCACATCACCACGGTGATGAACCACTACAAGGGCAAGATCTACGCCTGGGACGTCGTCAACGAGGCCTTCAACGACGGCGGTTCGGGAACCCACCGCAGCTCGCCCTTCCAGGACAAGCTCGGCGACGGCTTCATCGAGGAGGCCTTCCGCACCGCGCGGGCAGCCGACCCGAACGCCAAGCTCTGCTACAACGACTACAACACCGACGGCATCAACGCCAAGAGCACCGGCATCTACAACATGGTCAAGGACTTCAAGGCGCGCGGTGTCCCGATCGACTGCGTCGGCTTCCAGGGCCACTTCAACCCGCAGTCGCCGGTCACCTCCGACATGCAGGCCAACCTGCAGCGCTTCGCCGACCTCGGCGTGGACGTCCAGCTGACCGAGGTCGACGTCGCGGGCTCCGGCACCGCGCAGGCGACCAACTTCAGCAACATCGTCAAGGCCTGTATGGGCGTGACCCGCTGCACCGGCATCACGGTGTGGGGCATCACCGACAAGTACAGCTGGCACAGCCAGGACACGCCGCTGCTCTTCGACGGCAACTACCAGAAGAAGCCCGCGTACGACGCGGTGATCGCCGCGCTGGGCAGCGGCACCAGCGCCACGGGAGGTACGTCGACGGGCACGTCGACCGGTACCAGCACGGGCACGTCGACCGGTACCAGCACGGGCACGTCGACCGGTACGTCCACGGGCACGTCCACGGGCACGTCGACCGGTACGTCCACGGGTACGAGTACGGGTACGTCCACCGGTACCACCGCCGGGTCGACGTCCGGCTCGACCGGCGGTAGCAGCTCCGGCTGCTCGGCCGCGTACAAGACGGTGAACTCCTGGCCGGGCGGCTTCCAGTCCGAGGTGACGGTGACCAACACCGGCACCGCGGGGATCGCCGGGTGGAAGACCAGCTTCACGCTGCCCTCCGGGAGCTCGATCACCCAGGTCTGGAACGGCGCCGGCACCGGCACCAGCGGTGCGGTCACGGTGGCCAACGTCTCCTACAACGGAGCCCTCGGCGCCGGGGCCAGCACCACCTACGGCTTCACCGGCAACGGCGCGGCCCCCAGCCCCACGGTCAGCTGCACCGCCAGCTGACCTCGCCCGCGGAGGGGTAAAGCACCTCGTCCGTGGACATGATGAAGACAACAGGCGGCGCGGCAGCACTCCCTGACTGCCGCGCCGCCGCCGAGACCGGCTCCGGAGCCTGCCTTGTCCGGGCTCCGGGGCTACCCGGGGGCGCGCTGTGGCGCGCCCCCTTCGGCATGCCCGGGGGCGGACGCCCTCAGCGGGCGTCCTCCCGGCGGCAGGGCGCGAGGTGGCCGCACATGCCGAGGACGTCCTGCGGCGGCGCCGCGGCCCGTACGACCGACGCGTCCCGCAGGTGGGCGGCGGCGCCGCGGCGCAGGGCCGCGATCTGCTCCTCCGTGCGGGCGGCGGCGGCCGCGGCCCGCTCCCGCCAGGCGGCCTCCCAGGCGTCCAGCCGCGGGGCGACGAGTGCGGCCGCGGCGGCGTGGAAGGCCTCCAGCGCCTCCGGCCGCCCCGCCCCGACCTCGGCCGCGAGGTGCCGGAAGCCGCTGACGGCCAGGTCGCGGCGGGCCCGGGCGCGAGCGGTGCGCTCGGCGGGGGTGCCGTCGCCGAGGGAGGCCGCGGCGGCGTAGGCGGCGGGGTCGGCGAGGTGCTCGGGCGGGAAGGTCATGACGGCGTCGCCCGCCTCGGGCAGGCCGTCGTTCTGCATGACGACCAGGACGTCCAGCCCGCCGGTGTCGACGGCCCGGTGGATGGTGCCGGGCGTGAACCACACGGTGTCGCCGGGCGCGAGCGGGGTGCGGCGCAATCCCTCGTCGAGGGTGAGGGTGTGCAGCTCTCCGCTGCCGCCGACCACGTAGTACGCCTCGGTGCACGTCAGATGGAGGTGCGGGGAGCCGCCGTGCAGCCCGTCGGCGGTGGCCCACGGGTAGACGCGCAGGCGCGACAGGCCCACGCCCCCGGGCAGCAGCGGTACGGCGGTGGTCATGCGTGCGTTCCCTTCGTCGGGGTGTTCTGGGGCGGTCGGTGGCGGTTGGGGTGGTCCGGGCGGCCGGGCGGTCGGTGGCGGTTGGGGTGGTCCGGGCGGCCGGTGGCGGTTGGGGTGGTCCGGGCGGCCGGGGGGGGTTCGGGTGTTCTGCGGCGGCCGGGCGGTTTTCCGGAGGACGGGTTTTCCGGATTCTCCCCTTCCGGGCGGGGGTCCGGGCGTTCACGCTGGTGGGCGGGGCAGGATCGGGCCTGGTGGCGCCGCACCGGGACCGTATATCGTTCGGAAAGCTTTCCGAAAGACCGGCCCCATGTCGGGGCGGACCCGCAGGAGGACGTGTGCCCGGCAGCAGCACCGGCGGAATCGGCAGCGTGGGCGGGGCCGCCCGCGGCGGGGGAAGGAGCGGTCCGGGCGCGCCCGTACGCGTCGCGATCGTCGGCACCGGCGGGATCGCCGCGATACACGCGCAGAGCCTGGCCGCGCTCGGCGGGCGGGCCGAGATCGTGGCCGCCGCGGACGTCGACCCCGAGCGGTTGGACGCCTTCTGCGAGCGCTGGGGTGTGCCCGGCCGCCACACGGACCTCGGCGCGCTGCTCGCCGGCGCCCGCCCGGACCTCGTCCACCTGTGCACGCCGCCCGGGCTGCACAAGGAGCAGGCACTCGCGTGCCTGGCCGCCGGGGTGCCGGTGCTGTGCGAGAAGCCGCCGACGCTGAGCCTCGCCGACCTCGACGAGATCGCCGCCGCCGAACGCGCGGGCGGCGCGTTCTTCGCGACCGTCTTCCAGCACCGCTTCGGCTCCGGCGCCGCCCGGCTGCGGGCCGCTATGGCGTCGGGGGCGCTGGGCCGCCCGCTCGTCGCCGTCTGCCACACGCTCTGGTACCGCCCGGACGCGTACTTCGCGGTGCCCTGGCGCGGCCGCTGGGAGACCGAGGGCGGCGGCCCGACGATGGGCCACGGCATCCACCAGTTCGACCTGCTGCTCGCGGTGCTGGGCGAGTGGCGCGAGGTCACGGCGGTCGCGGCGCGGCTGGCGCGGCCCACCGCCGCCGAGGACGTCTCGTGCGCGATCGCCGCCTTCGACGGCGGCACGGTCGCGACCGTCGTCAACTCCCTGCTCTCACCGCGCGAGACGAGCTACCTGCGGTTCGACTTCGAACACGCCACGGTCGAGCTGGAGCACCTGTACGGCTACGGCGACGCGGACTGGCGGGTGCACCCTGCGCCCGGGCACGAGGACGCGGTGGCCGCCGCGTGGGAGGCGGGCCCGAGCGGGCAGCCGTCCGGGCACTCCGCGCAGTTCGCGGCGGTGCTGGACGCGGTGGCGGCGGGCACCGCGCCGCCCGTGACGCTCGCCGAGGCGCGCCGCACGCTGGAGTTCGTCGCGGCCACGTACGCCTCCGCCTTCGAGGGCAGGCCCGTGGCGCGCGGCGCGATCGGGGAGGGGGACCCGTACCACCGCCGGATGCAGGGCCCGGGAACGCCCTGGCCCGCCGACCCCGAGCCCGTACCGTCCGCCGGCCCCGAGCCCCTTCCCCCCGCTGAGTCCGTACCGCCCGCCGAGTCCGCGAGCCCCGAGGAGACGTCCCGGTGACCGATGCCCGTACGCCCCAACCACCCGCCGTACCGTCCGCCGAGCCGCCCGCGGAACTGTCGGCCACCGAGCCCGTACCCGGCGGTCTCGGGCTCACGCACGAGGTCGGCACGTCTCTCCGGCTCACCTACCGGGGGCGGCCGCTCACCCGCTACGTCTACGGCCCGTGGGACGCTCAACTGGAGTCCCCGCGCCCGTACTTCCACCCCATCCGCACCCTGGGCGGCGACGCCGTCACCATCTACCGGCCGCACGACCACATCTGGCACAAGGGCCTGGCCCTCTCCCTCCCCAACGTCGACGACGAGAACTTCTGGGGCGGCGTGACCTACCGCCGCGGCACCGGCTACCGGCAGTACGACAACAACGGCTCCATGGACCACGCCGGCTTCCCCGAGCTGGCCCTCGGCGGTGACGGGCGGCTGCGCGTCACCGAGACGCTGCACTGGCGCGCCCAGAGCGGCGAGCACCGCTTCACCGAGGAGCGGCGGCTCGTGGCGGCCCTGCTGCCCGGCGAGGACGCGTGGGCGCTGGTCTTCCGCACCGCGGTCACCAACGTGCGCGGCACCCGTGCCGTCATCGGCAGCCCCACCACCGAGGGCCGTCCCAACGCCGGTTACGGCGGCCTGTTCTGGCGCGGGCCGCGCGACTTCACCGGCGGTACCGTGCACACCCCCGGCGGCAGCGGCGGCGACGAGCTGATGGGGGTGCGCGCCCCCTGGCTGGGCTTCACCGGCAAGCACGACGGGCACGGCCGCTCCTCCACGCTCGCCTTCGTCGACGCGCCCGGCAACGAACCGGGCGGCGCCGACGTGCAATGGTTCGTGCGCTCCACGCCCTTCGCGGCCGTCTGCCCGGCGCCCTTCTTCGACCGCGAGGTCACCCTTGAGGACGGTGCGACGCTGGTCAGGGCGTACGCGGTGGTCGTCGCCGACGGCGACCGCGGGCACGCCGGGACGCGGGCCCTGGCGCTCGCGGGGGCCGCCCTGCTGGCGGAAGAGCACAGCGAGAGTCCGTAGCATGGAAACGTGACAGGTCAGAGCCCGCGTACCCGGCGGCCAGCGGGCGCCGCCAGCGAGCCGAAGCCGGACGGCCGGCCGAAGGCGGCCGGTGGAGCGAAGGCGGCGGGCGGGGCGGGGCGCGCCGGCGGGTCCGCCGGGTCCGCCTCGGGCGGCGGGGCCGCGCCCGCCGTGCCCGCGACGCTCGCGGAGATCGCCCGGCAGGCGGGGGTGTCGGCGCCGACCGTGTCCAAGGTCCTCAACGGCCGCGCGCACGTGGCCCCGGCGACGCGCGACAAGGTCGAGGCGCTGCTGCGCGAGCACGGCTACCGGCGCAAGCGCGGCGCCGCGCGCCCGCGCCCGTCCGGCCTGCTGGAGATCGTCTTCCACGAGCTGATCAGCATGTGGGCGACCGAGATCATCCGCGGCGTGGAGAACGTCGCGCGGCAGGAGGGCCTCACGGTCGTGCTGTCGGAGTCTTCGGGCCGCGAGGAGATGGGCCTGCCGTGGGTCGACGGCGTCCTCACCCGGGATCCGGCGGGCGTCATCCTCGTCATGTCCGATCTCACCGCCGTCCAGCGGGAGTTGCTCGTCAGCCGGGACGTGCCCTTCGTCGTCATGGACCCGGCGGGCTACCCCGCGGACGACGTCCCCTCCATCGGTACGACCAACTGGCAGGGCGGCTACACCGCGACCCGCCACCTGCTCGACCTCGGCCACCGCCGCATCGCCGTCATCGGCGGCCCGGAGAGCGTGCTGTGCAGCCGCGCCCGTATCGACGGCTACCGCGCGGCGCTGGAGACCGGCGGCGTCGACTGCGACGCCCTCGTACGGCACGGCACCTTCCAGACCGAGGCCGGCCACCGCATCGCCCGCGAGCTGCTGTCCGCCCCCGCCGCCGACCGCCCCACCGCGCTCTTCGCGGGCAACGACGTGACGGCGATGGGGATTTACCAGGCCGCCCGCGAACTGGGCCTGCGCATCCCGGAGGACGTGAGCGTCGTCGGCTTCGACGACCTGCCGGTGTCGGCGTGGATGGGCCCACCGCTGACGACCGTCCGCCAGCCGCTGGTCGACATGGCGGAGGCCGCGGCCCGCCTGGTGCTCGACCTCGGCCGAGGCGTGCAGCCCGGCATGCGCCGGGTGGAGCTGGCGACGAGCCTGGTCGTGCGGGGGAGCACGGCGGAGCCGCCGCCCGGCGCGCAGGACGCGTGAGTGAGCCGTACGGCCGGGGGGGGTGGACGCGCCCGGGCGTACGGCTCACGGCTTGGCGGCCGTCCGGCGTCAGTCCAGGACGACGTGCCCGATGGGCGGCATGTCGTTCGTCCAGGTGGGGACGTAGCCGAGGCAGTACCCGGTGTTGCCGTAGTAGTCGTCGCCGTTGGTGAGCAGGACGTAGCCGGTGCCCGGGCCGACGACGCCGTCCACGGTCAGCCCGCCGGACACGTACGGGCCGAGCTCGGCCTGCACCCAGCGGACCTGGTTGTAGGTGGCGGGTCCGAAGACCCCGTCCTCACCGATCTTCGGGTGGCCGAGCGTGTCGGCGATGTCGTTCGCCAGGTGCTGCACGCACCAGACGGCGTGCGTGTTGTTCGTGTAGCCGTACCCGACGTACGGGGAGCTGGTGCTCGCCTGCGCGGTGCCCGTGCCGACGGCCAGGGCCAGGCCCGCCGCCGTCGCGGCGACGGCGGCGCGGCCGAGGATCTTGCTGAACACGTGTGTGTCCCCCTTCGTGCTGCTGCTGCCGCCCGGCGGTTCACCGGGCGGCAGCAGCAGCGAACCAGGGCCGGCCAACGAGCGGCCAACACCGCACCAACACGCTTGGCACGCACGGCCGTTCGTCGCCGGCGGGCTGCCGGACGGTGGCCGTTCCCGCCGGAGGCGGCAACTCCGGGTCGCGACGGTCGTATTGCGGCCACGGGTGTCCGCTCACACGAAACCTGGCCGTCATCGAAGCGGGTTACGATCCGCTCACCTCCGCCCAGCACCACCCCCACCCTCACCCCGCCCCACCCCGCCGCCGATTCGTCGGCCCCCACCGTGAGGAGCGCGCCATCGCACTTCGGATCTGGCTCAGCAGCGCAGGCGTGGCCTCCACCCAGGTGATGCGGATGCTGCGGGACAACCCCGACGGGGTCGCCGTCCGCATCCACGGCAGCAACGTCGACCAGGACGCCCCCGCGCTCGCCGCGTGCGACGCGTCCGAGGTGGAGCCGCGGTACGTCGGCGACGCCGAGTACGCCGAATTCGCCCTCGACCTCTGCCGTCGCCACGCGATCGACGTACTCATACCGCCGCGCCGGCTCTCCGCCCTCGCCGGCCGCGCCGACGACTTCGCCGCGCTCGGCACCCGGCTGATGTGCTCGCCGCCCGCCGCGATCGCCGCGCTCACGAGCAAGACCCGTACGTACGAGGCCGCGCGGGCCGCCGGGGTGCCGGTGCCGCCGTGGCGGGCGGTGCGCGACGCCGCCGGATTCCGCACCGCCGTCGAGGAGTTGACGGCGGACGGCGAGCGGGTGTGCTTCAAGCCCTCGGGGGAGTTCTCGGCGTTCGGCTTCCGGGTGCTGGACGACCGCCCGCTGCGGATCCGCGACCTGCTCGCGCCGCCCGTGCCGGTGGTGTCCGTGCGGGCCGTCGCCGACGCGCTGGAGCGGGCGGCGGAGGCGGGCGAGAGCGTGCCGGAATTCCTCGTCATGCCGTACCTGGACGGTCCGGAGATCAGCGTGGACTGCCTTTCCGCGCCCGGCGGGACGCCGCTGGCGACCGTCCCCCGCGCCAAGCAGGGGCGTTACCGGCTCCTGCTCGACGACCCCGAGGCGATCGGCATCGCGCACGCCGTCGTCGAGCACTTCGGCCTCGCGTATCTGTCGAACGTCCAGCTCCGGCACCGCGCAGGGCGCCCCGTCCTGCTGGAGGCCAACCCGCGCGCCTCCGCCGGGGTCTTCCAGACCGCCTTCACGGGCCTCAACCTCCCCTGGGCGGCGGTGCGCCTGCTCGTCCGAGGGGAGCCCGGCGTGCTGCCCGAGCCGCGGCTCGGCGGGCGCGTCGCCGTCACGGAGTCCGCGGTGCAGATCGGCACCCCGGCCCCGGCACTGACCGGCCTGGACGGCGGGCGGGTCACGGGCGGCGTGGGGGCGCGGGTGCCCGCGCAGGCGGCGGTGGCCTTCCACGAGGAGGCGGCGGCGCCCGCGACCGGGTGATCCTCGGCACGCCGGGAAGATCGCCGCGGGCCCCTTGAGTTGACGGCTTCGGGGAGCAACTCCCCACGAGCCGACGACCGGAGGACGGACGCGATGACCAGGACGGTGCTCTTCCACGAATACGGCGGACCCGAGGTGCTGCGGGTCGAGGACGCAGACCCGGGCGAACCCGGCCCCGGCGAGGTGCTGGTGCGGATCGACGCGGTCGGCCTCAACCGCGCGGAGGCCCTCTTCCGCGCGGGCCACTACATCGAGCCCGTCCGCAGCTTCCCCGCCGGGCTCGGCGCGGAGGCCGCGGGCGTCGTCGAACGCCTCGGCCCCGGCGTCTCCGGGCTCGCGGCCGGGCAGCCGGTGAGCGTCATTCCGGCCTTCTCGCAGAACGACCACGCCGTCTACGCCGAGCGCGCCGTCGTCCCCGCCGCGGCCGTCCTCCCCCGCCCCGAAGGCCTCGGCGCGGTCGAGGGCGCGGCCGTCTGGATGCCGTACCTCACGGCGTACGGCGCGATGGTGCAGGTCGGCGGGCTGCGGCCGGGCGACACCGTCCTCGTCAACGCCGCCTCCAGCAGCGTGGGCCTGGCCGCGCTGCACGTCGCCGAACGCATCGGTGCCCGCGCCGTCGCCCTGACCCGCGGCCCGGCGAAGAAGGAGGCGCTGCTGCGCGAGGGCGCGTCGGAGGTCGTCGTCACGTCCACGGACGACGTCACCGAGGCGGTCCGCGCGGCCACCGGAGGGCGCGGCGTGGAGGTCGTCCTCGACGCGGTGGCGGGCCCGGGCGTGCGCGAACTCCTGGGCCTCGTCGCCCCGGACGGCACCCACATCGTCTACGGCGGCCTCAGCGGCGAGCCGACCCCGTACCCCGGCCTCGAACTCGGCATGCCCCCGGTCGCGTTGCGCACCTTCCTGGTCTTCGAGACCACCCACCACCCCGAACGCCTGCGCCGCGCCGCCGCGTTCATCGGCGCGGGCCTGCGCGCGGGCGCCTTCCGCGCGGTCGTCGACCGCACCTTCGAGCTGGGGGAGGTCGTCGAGGCGCACCGGTATCTCGACGCGGACGACCGGGTGGGGAAGACGGTGCTGACCGTCGCGCGCTGACGTTCACGGCGCCGACGCGGGCGGGTGCCTTCCGCCGGGCGGCGGGCGGGGGGGAGTCGTGCGGGCTCGGGCCCGGGTCCGTGCACGGGTGGGGTGGAGCGGCCCCGGGGGCAGCCTCCGTGTGGCGGGCGCGGGGGGGAGTCGTGCGGGCTCGGGCCCGATTCCGTGCACGGGTGGGGTGGAGCGGGCGCGGGGGCAGCCTCCGTGTGGCGGGCGCGGGGGAGTCGTGCGGGCTCGGCTCCTGCCCCGGCGGCGGGAAGGCACTGGCCTGCACGGATTCGGTCCCGCCCCTGGACAGCGGGCGCGGGCGGGCGCAGGCTTCTCGCTCATGAGCCCCGACGCTCCCGAGCCCCCCGCACCCGGCGCCGCCGCCTCCGGCACCCACCGCGACGGCACCGACGTCATGGCCGCCGCCGTCCACGACGCGGCCGACCGTATCGCCGGGCTGCTGCGGAACGCGTCCGCGTTCGGGGCCGGGGCCGGGGTGCGCATACCCCGCGCGGTGTGGACGGTCGGGGAGGCGGCGGCGCATCTCGCGCTCGCGAACCGGCTGATGGCCGGGCTCGCGGCGGGGGAGGACCACGGGACGTACGGCGACGGCACGCCCGGCGGGCTCGCGGCCGCCAACGCCGCGTCCCTCGCCGCCTACCCCGAGCGCGACCTGGACGTACTCGCCGCGGAGATCGCCACCTCCGCCCGCGCCTTCACCACCGCGGTCGCGTCCCGCCCACCGTCCGCCTCCGCCGACACCCCCATGGGCCCGATGGACCTGGCGACCTTCGGCTCGTACCTGCTCACGCACATCCTCGGCCACGGCTACGACATCGCGACGGCCCTGCGCCGCCCCCACATGCTCACCCCGGTGAACGCCGCCCTGACCGTGCCCTTCCTGCGTACGGCCATGCCGCGCGTGGTCAACCCGCGCACCGCCGCCGGCCACACCGCCTGTTACCGCCTGCGGCTGCGCGGCGCCGGGGCCCCGCCCTTCGCGGTGACCTTCACGTCCGGCACGGTGGAGGTCAGCGACGAGCCGCCGCGCCGCCCGGACTGCACGATCACGTCCGAGCCGGTGAGCTTCGTGCTGCTCGCGCTGGGCCGCCGCACGCCCGTTGCCGCCGCCGCCCGCGGGGCGATCGTCCCGACCGGCCCGCGCCCGTGGCTGGCGCCGCGCTTCCCGGGCCTGTTCACGGCGCCGTGAGGGCCGCGACCTCGTCCGCGGCCTGGGCGGCGCACCCCCAGGAGAGGGTGACGCCCGCGCCGCCGTGGCCGTAGTGGTGGACGACGGTACGGCCGCGAGGACGACGGCAGTGGTCAGACCGCTGACCCCGGCCCCGACGACGGTGACGTGCGAAGAGTTGGCCACAACAACGACCCTGGCCGCCGGGGCCCGCCCGGACGGAGTGCCCGACCGGCCACGATCTCCGGCCAACCGGCTTCGCGCCGGCGGCTACGCGCCTGGTGCGACGAAGCACAGCGCGTCCACCGCGCCGCTCGCGAACTCGTGTACCGCGGGCCCGAGTTCGGTCCAGCCCAGGCGCCGGTAGAGGCGGATCGCCGCGGTGTCCTTCGCCAGGACGTCGAGGACGAGCCGCATCCCGCGCGCCCGCGCGTCCGCGGTGGCCGCCTCCACCAGCGCGGCCCCGGCCGCGAGCCCCCGGGCCTCGGGGAGGACGAAGAGCCGCGCCAGGACGCCCACACGGTCGGGGTCGGCCCCGCTCCGCTCCACCCACATCCGCACGGCCACCTCCCCCGCGCCACCCCGGCCGACGGCCACATGCCCGACGACCCGCCCGTCCGCCTCCGCCACCCACGCCCCCAGCATCCCGGCCGGGCTGAGCCACCCCTCGGGGTCGCTCACCCCCTCCACCGGATAGCCGTCCGTCACGTGCACGACGGCGAGCCCGGCGGCCGCCTCGGCGAGGTCGCTGTCCCGCCGGACACGTACGAGGACGCCGGGCGGGGTGGCGGGCTGGTTCACGGGGTCTCCCTGGGGGTGTCCAACGGGTGGGTCAGCCGATCCTCATGTCGTAGCGGAGCCGCTGGCCTTCGGCGCGGAAGACGGAGACGTCCACCTGGTAGGGACGGGTCGCGTCCTGCGTCACGCGGACCATGCACAGGACGGGCTCGCCCGGGGCGAGCTGGAGGGCGGTGCGCTCGTCGGGGGTGGCGAGCCGGGCGTACACCTCCTCGTGGACGCGCCGGGGCTCGTGTCCCTGTGAGGCCAGGTACGTCACCGCGCCGCCGGGGATCTTCGCCTTTCCGGCGAGCGGGGTGCCGAGGGCCACGTCCACCGGGTAGTACGTGTCGGTCAGCTCGACCGGGGTGCCGTCCAGCAGCATCACCCGCCGCCGTACGACCACGGCCTCCCCCTCGGTCGCGCCGAGTCCCGCCGCGACTTCCGGCGGGGCCGGCACCTCACCGGCGGCGACGATGCGCTGGCTGCCGCGCCCGCCGCGCTGCCGCGCCTCCTCGCTCCAGGCGTCCGGTTGCCCCGCGCGCCGGGGCGCCACATAGGGGGCCGACGTGCTCACCCAGTCTCCGCCGGTCATGGCGCATGCCCTTCCCGTGGTCGGAGGTTGCCGTCCTCCACGGTAAGTGATCAGGCCCCGCGCTACGTTGGGGGCATGACCACCGGGACGGCCTCGCGCCACGCACGGATCGGTGACCCGGTGCTCCGCTGAGCGCCGTACGGGCCGGTGCGGGCCCGTTGTCCGGTCGGGGGACCCGCGGTGCCGCGCGGGCTCCGCCTTCGTCGTGTCGATGCTCAGGCTCCAACACATCAACCACGACAGGAGAGTTCATGCCCACCAGGACCGTGCACATCCCCACCGCCGACGGCCGGGCCGACGCCTTCGCCGCCTACCCCGACCAGGGGGACCAGCACCCGGGGGTGCTGATGTACCCGGACGGCTTCGGGATCCGTCCCGTCATACGGGAGTTGGCCCGCGAGCTGGCCGGGCACGGCTACTACGTGCTCGTCCCCAACGTCTTCCACCGGCACGGCCCGGCACCGGTGGTCGAACTCCCCGCGTACATCGGGGCGGAGGCCCGGCCCGCGGTCTTCGCCGACCTGATGCCCCTGATCGAGGCGCACACCGCCGCGCGGGTGCTGAGCGACGCCGATGCCTACCTCGGCTTCCTCGCCGACCGGCCCGAGGTCGGCCCCGGGCCCGTCGCAGTGACCGGCTACTGCATCGGCGGCCTCTACGCGATGCGCACCGCCGCGGCCCACCCGGGCCGGGTGGCGGCCGTCGCCGCCTTCCACGGCCCGGTGGGCGCCGCCGGGCCCGGCCTCTTCGCCGGCCTCACCGCGCAGGTCCACCTCGGGCACGCCGCGAGTGACCTGACGCCCGAGGCCCTCGGCGAACTCAACCGGGCCCTGGACGTCGCGGGCGTCAGCCACACCTCCGAGATCTATCCCGGCACGGTCCACGGCTTCACGATGTCCGACACCGACGCCTTCAGCGCCTCCGGCCTGGAGCGCCACTGGGACCGCCTGCTCCCGCTCCTGGGCCGGACGCTGCCCACGCCGCCGACGACGTCATGACGGCTGCCCGGTCCCGGCGCCCCAGCCCGTGGGCACGGTGTAGCACCAGCCGTGCGGCTGCCACGCGAAGGGGGCCGCGAGCAGGTCCGGGAGGGACGCCCCGGTGAGGAGGCAGTCGAGTGCCCATTTGTTCGCCGTGTGGGCGATCACCAGGACGCGCCGGCCGTCGTGGTGCTCGGCCAGCTCCCGCAGGAAGGAGTCCGTCGCGGCCAGCACCTGCCGGTAGCTCTGGCCGCCGGGGAAGGGGGTGTTGATACGCCGCGCGCGCTGCGCGTCGACGAGGTGGGACGGACTGCCGTTGAGATCACCGTAGTCGCACTCGCGCAGCCGCACGTCCTGGTGGATCGGGGGCCGCCCCCCGGGGAAGGCGATGCGCGCGGTCTCCACCGACCGGTGCAGGTCGGAGGTGAACACGGCGGCGATGTCCTCGCCCCGCCGCCGCTCACCGAGGTCGAGCGCTTCGCGGACGCCCTCCGCGGAGAGTTGGCCCGGCAGCCAGCCGGTGGAGATGCCGGCTTCGTTGTCCGTGGTGAGGGTGTGGGTCTCGTAGACGAGGGCGACTGCCATGGCGGGGCTCCTGACGCCGGGGGCCGTGGGCGGGACGGGGTGGCCGGTGACGTCACCGGGGCCAGTGGTCGTAGGGGTGGCGGCCCGGGCGGAAGCCCTGGGCCTCGACCATGGCCGCTGCGGCGGCGAAGCCGTGGGCGAGGCCGACGGGCGTGTGCGCGTCACTGCCGAAGGTGACCGCCTCGCCGCCTTCCTCACGCCACCACCGGACGATCTCGGGGTGCATCGGCCCGCGGGTGTTGACCTCCAGGACGCGTCCGCTGTCCGCGAGGGTGCGCAGGGCGTGGCGGAACTCGTCCTGGAAGTCGGCCGGGCGGAACGGGCCGGCGGTCTGCTCGGGCCAGTAGCGCACCGCGTAGTCGATGTGGGCGAGCGCGCTGAACCCGTCCGACTCCGTGACCAGCCGGACGACCTCCGCCAGGTACTCGCGCACGACCCGCGCGGGCTCCCGGTTCTCGTAGAGGTGGGGCATCTCCGAGTGCTCGCCGTCGATCTCCAGGCAGTGCAGCGAGCCGAGCACCCGGTCGAACCCGCCCGCCGCGAGCAGCGCGGCGGCCGCGGCGGGGTTCCAGTGCGGCTCGCCCATTTCCACGCCGCTGAGGATGCGCAGGTCCGGGAATTCCTCGCGGCAGCGCTGGAGGCACTCCTGGTAACCGTCGAGGTCGAGTGCCGGCGGGGTGAGTGTCGTGCCGCCCGGCGTGACGAACGCCTTCAGGTGTGGGAAGTCCGCCAGGTCCTCGGGCCGTACGATCCAGCTCGCGAAGTCGACGTGCTCGGTGAACGCGACCGCGGGGAGTCCGAGTTCGACGGCGCGCCGGCACGTCTGCTCCATCGACCCGCCCGGCGCGTCCCAGGACCACTGGCTGTGCACATGACCGTCCGCAGGCAGCACCACGGCTCCCACCCCTTTCGCCGCCACGAGTCTCGCACGCGGGCCCAACGGGCGCCCCTCCGACCGCCGTTCGCGCGGAGCCCCACCCGCGGAGCGTCGGCACGACCTTCCCCGGCACCCGCCAACGTCTCGCTCAGCTCGTGGGCTTTCGTCGCCTCCTCCAGGGGGAGGGTCCGGTCGACGGCCACCCGCAGGGCGCCCGACGCCACCAGGGCGGTGATCTCCTCCAGGTCCGCGCCGGACGGGGTGAAGCCGAAATCACCCAGAAGATGCTGACGCAGACGCTGCGCTCGCCGGAGCGCGACGGCAGCCCCTAGCTCCGGGCGGCGGCCCGCGCCGCGTCCAGGACCGCGTGGGCGCCCTGGGCGACGAGGTCCGCCGCCACCGCGCGGCCGAGGGCCTCCGGGGAGTCGGCGGCGTCGGTGCGGCGGGCGGTGAGCTGGGTCGTGCCGTCCAGCGAGCTGACCTGGGCGAGGAGGGTGAGTTCGCCGTCCGGGAGGAGCGAGGCGTACGCCCCGACGGGCACGCTGCACCCGCCGTGCAGCTCGGCGAGCAGCGCGCGTTCGGCCCGTACGGCCGCGTCGGCGGCGGGGTCGGCCGTGGTGGCGAGGAGGGCGCGCAGCGGTGCGGAGGCCTCGTCCGCGCGGACCTGGATGCCGAGCGCGCCCTGGCCGGGGCTCGGCGGGAAGAGGTCGAGGGGCAGCAGCTCGCCGATCGCGTCGTCGAGGCCGAGGCGGCGCAGGCCCGCGGCGGCGAGGACGACCGCGTCCAGGCCCTCCGACTCGATCTTGCGCAGCCGCGGCGGTACGTTGCCGCGGATCGGGACGATCTCGACGTCCGGCCGCACCGCGCGCAGCTGGGCGGCGCGCCGGGCCGCCCCCGTACCGACCCGGGCGCCCTTGCGCAGCCCCGCGAGGGTCGCCCCGCACAGCGCGTCGCGCACGTCCTCCCGGCCGGGCGGCGGCATCAGCATCAGGCCCGGCGGTACGGCCGTGGGCAGGTCCTTGAGCGAGTGGACGACCACGTCCACCTCGCCGCCCGCCAGCGCGGCCTCCTGCGCGCTGCTGAACGCCGAACCGCCGCTCCCCGCGGAGACGTCCGCGAGCCCCGACCTGCGGTCGCGGTCGCCGCCCTCCAGGATCACCCGGTGCGTGAACTCCGCCCCGGGGAAGCGCTCGCGCAGCGGCGCGAGGTACTGCCGCATCTGCGCCCGGGCGAGCTTGCTCGCCCGCGAGCCGACGAGATACCGGGCCACCGCGGCCACCTCCGCTCCGTCCGGACCGCACACCGGCCGGTCCTCCGAGCCTAGGCGGGGCCGCCGCGTGCTGATGCAGACAGCGGGTCGGCACGCGGGGGGCCGCCGCCGGGCGGGCCGGACCACGGGTGAGCCGCATCCCGGCGGCGCGGGTCACCCGCGGAGGCGAACTCAGCGGCGGGCGTGGCGGGTCACCCGCGGGAGCGGGGTCAGCGGCGGGCGTGGCGGATCTTGACGCGGCCGAAGCCGACGACGCCGGACAGCCGGATGGTCGGTGCCGTGGGCGAGGTGGTGGGGCGGGGGCGGTAGCGCAGGTCCTTCCAGGTGGTCGTGAGGTCGCCGACCTCCACGATCGCGTCGCGCGGCACGGTGATGCGCGCGCCGCCAGTGCCGAGCGCGAGTTCGAGGTCCAGGACGGGGTGCGGGAAGACCGCGCGGGAGAGGTCGAGGCGGACCTTGCCGAAGGCGGACTCGACCTTGAGCCTGCGGGGGAGCTGCCACGCGCCGCCGCGCCGGATACGGCCGGTGGCGGCGCTGATGGTGACGGCGGTCTCCTCGGGGTCCGGGGGCTCCGCCGGGAGGGAGTCGACGGCGGCCGCGAGGTCCGCCTCGGTGCGGGCGGTGAGGGCCCGGCCGAGGCGCTCGTCCATCTCCTCGTGCGTGAGGTGCTCGGCCGCGTACGCCTCGCGTAGCCGCCGGACGGCGGCTTCGCGGGCGTCGTCGGTGAGGGGCGGCTGGTGCGGCTGCGCGGGCGGGGTGGTCACCGTCCCACGATAGGGGCAGTGTTCAGGCGGGCGGGAGGCCGGTGAGCCAGCCGGTCAGGAGGGCGTTGACCTCCGCGGGGCGCTCCTGCTGGATCCAGTGGCCGCAGCCGTCGAGGAGGTGGCTCGACACCAGGCCGGGGAGCGTCACCGGGAAGGCGTCGATCGCCTCGGACATCCAGGTCGTGGAGGCGTCCAGGGCGCCGCCGGCGAAGAGGGACGGCTGCCGGACCGGGGCGCCGTCGAAGGCCGCGAGGTCCTCCCAGTCGCGGTCCATGTTCCGGTAGCGGCTGAGCGCGCCGGTCAGTCCGGTGCGCTCGAACTCGCCCGCGTAGACGTCGAGTTCGGCTTCGCCGAGCCATCCGGGCAGGCGCCCGTCCGGGAAGCGCTCGCGCATCGTGCCGCCGGGGCGGACGAAGTGCGGGTCGGGGGCGCCGGGCGCGGGCATCGTGTCGCCGGACAGGGCCGCGTAGATGCCCGCGAGCCAGCCGCGCACGTCGGGCTCGATCTCGGCCTCGGCGCGGCCGGGCTGCTGGAAGTAGGAGACGTAGAACTCCTCCTCCCCGCCCATCGAGGCGAAGATCTCGGACGGCCGCGGCCCGCCCCTCGGTGCGTACGGCACGCTCAGCAGCCCCACCGCGCGGAAGACGTCCGGGTGCAGCAGCGCGGCGCAGGCCGCGATGTTGGCCCCCCAGTCGTGCCCGACCACGACCGCGGGCCCCCCGCCCAGCGCCCGTACGACGGCGACCGCGTCCGCCGCCAGCTCCGTCATCCGGTACGCCCCCTGGTCCGCGGGCCGCGAGGACCGCCCGTAACCGCGGACGTCCACGGCCGCCGCCCGGTAACCGGCGGCCGCGAGCGCGGGCAGCTGCGCCCGCCACGAGTACCAGGACTCCGGGAAGCCGTGCACGAGCAGCACGAGCGGCCCCTCCCCCTGCTCCACCACATGCACCCGCCCGGCGGGCGACGGTACGAGCCGGTGCGTGATCTCCTGCGGCATGGCACTCCTCCGGACGGGACGCGGGGGACGGGGTCCGTCCACGATCATCCGTACCGCCGGCCGGGCCGCCAAGATCATTTGCCGGTTCGGCAAACCCGGCAGCTCCCCTTACGCCCCTCGCGGAACCGCCTTGCAGCCGCCCGAAACCGCTCCGTACGCTCGCCGTATGAGCGATCACGACGGACTGCCGGTGCTCGAACTCGCCTTCCCCGGGCCGGAACGCGACCGCGGGGTGGCCGCGATACGCAGCGGCGAGAAGACGGCCCTCACCGGGCTGAAGGAGATCTACGACCACGCGGGCGAGGCGCTCCCGGCGGCCGGGCAGCGGTACTCGGTCGTCGGCTCGGACGGGCGGCACGCGGTCACGATCGAGCTGGTGGACGTGACCGTCCTGCCGATGGCGGAGGTCGGGGACGACTTCGCGCACGCCGAGGGGCGCGGGTACGCCGACGCGGCGGAGTGGCGGGCGGCGCACATCGACTTCTTCACGAGCGAGGGCGTCCGCGACTTCCTGGGCCGCACGCCGGTCGTCGACGGCGGCACGCTCGTGGTGGCCGAGCGCTTCCGGGTCGTCCCGGAGTAGGTGGGTCGGCTCGCGGGTGACGGGCCGAAGCCGTGCGGCCCGCCCTCAGCGGTGGGCCGCGGCCGTGGCCGCTGTGCCGGACTCGGCGGGGGCTCGGCCGGGCGGCATCGGGGACGCTGTCATGAGGGTGTGCGCGTAGAGGGCCATGGCCGCGCCCGTGACCGCGAGGATGACGAGCCAGCGCACGCGCAGCCGCGCGGGCAGTGCGAGGAGCCAGTGCAGCGGGCCGCCGGACGGCGGGCGGGGCGAGCGGGCCCGGGCGCGGCTCATCGGACCCCCCGCGGGGAGGCGGCAGCGGGGGTGCGGGCGCGGCTCATCGGCGTCTCCGGGAGGCGGCGGAAGAGGAGGTGCGGTCGCGGGGGAGCGAGCGGCCGATCTCGTCGCGGTAGGCGAGGAGTTCGAGCGGCATGTCGAAGGCGACGGCCGCGACGACCTGCGGCCCGTACGGGGTGGCGCGGGTGTAGCGGGCGACGAACCGCTCGGAGCGCAGCGAGCCCTCGACGACCTCGACGTCCGTGCCGAGGGCGGGGATCCCGGCGGCCTGGATGCGGTGGCCGTGCTGCTCGGACCAGAAGCGCGGCACGGGCGCGAAGCGGGCGGCGCGCTCCGGGCCGCGCAGCAGCGCGTCGGCGGCGTGCTGGCCCATCTCGACGGCGTGGATGAGGTGTTCGACGCGCCGCGGGCGGGCGTCGAAGCGCGGGTTGGGCCAGCGGGCGACGTCCCCCGCGGCGACGACGCGCGGCATCGTCCGTCCCCACGCGTCCACCGCGTGGCAGGTCGGCCCGCACAGCACGCCGTCGGAGACGTCGAGGCCGCTGCCGCGCAGCCACTCGGTGCGTGGCTCGCCGCCGAGGCCGAGGACGACGAAGTCGCAGTCCAGCAGCGCCCCGTCGGACAGCCGCAGGCGCAGCGCGCCGTCCAGGTCCTGCCATTCGGTGATCTCCGTTTCCAGCCGGACGTCGACCCCGGCGCGCTCCTGGATCGCGCCGACGACTGCGCCGACCTGCCCGCCGAGCACGCGCCGCAGCAGCGGGGCGCTGTGCACGACGAGGGTGACGTCCATGCCGTGCTCGCGTGCGGTGCACGCGAGTTCGCACCCGATGAAGCCGCCGCCGAGGATGACGACGTGCCGGGCGCGCGCGGCGTGCATCGCGCGCTGCACGGCGGCGGCGTCGCGCAGGGTGCGCACGGTGCGGATGCGGTCGCTGAACAGCGGTGCCTCGGGCAGCCGTCTGGCGTCCACGCCGGTGGCGATGACCAGCCCGTCGTACGGGAGCCGTTCGCCGCCGCGCAGTTCGAGCGTGGAGGTCTGGAGGTCGAGGCCGGTGATACGGGTGTCCAGCAGCCAGTGCGCGTCGAGCTGCTCGTCGGCACGGAAGAGCAGCGCGTCCTCACCCAGCGCGCCGGACAGGTACTGCTTCGACAACGGCGGTCGGCTGTAGGGCAGATGGGGCTCCTCCCCGACGATCACCAGCTCGCCGTCGAAGCCGCGCTCGCGCAGCCGGGTCGCGGCGCTGAGCCCGGCGAGCCCGCCGCCCGCGATCGCGATCCGCCGCTGCCCGGTGCGCGTGGAGCTGCCGCTGCGGCGCGGCCGCGCGGGGCGCCGCTCGCCGCCGGGGGCGGCGCCGCCGTGGATGGTGACCGCCTGCATCGGGCAGCAGCGCACCGCCTGCCGGGCCTTGGCGGCCAGCTCGGCGGGCACCGCGCGGGTGTAGTGCAGCGAGCCGCCCGCCGAGATGCGGAAGACCTCGGGGGCTTCCTGCTGGCAGATGCCGTAGATGTGGCAGCGGTTGTTGTCGACGCTGATCCGCACCGGCTCGCCCTCGGGCACGAGCACGGGCCGCGGCAGGTCGAAGGAGTCCGCGGGAACGGTCTCGACGGGCGGCGCGGGCACCTGCGGCCGCGGCTGCCGTACCGGGGCGGGCGCGTACGGCTGGGGCGCGGGCGAGGGCACGTACTGCTGCGGCGGTGGCGCGTACCCGTACGGCTGCGCGGGCGCGGGGCCCGGCGGGCGGTAGGGCTGCGGCAGGCGCCGCGGGGGGCCCGGCGGGTGGCTCACGGGGAGACCTCCGAGCCGCCGGGGAAGGCCCGCTGCCGCAGCCGCGAGCGCGACGGCAGGATGCGGACGAGGAAGGCCATTAGCGCCGTGCCCGCCCCGGCGGCGACGCCGACCGCGACGAGGTTGACGTGCCGCGGCTCGGGGTGCACCAGGAAGATGTGCGCCCAGATCAACCCGAAGGAGACGTAGGCGAATTGGTGGAAGCGCAGCCACCGGTGGTAGCCGAGCCTGCGCTGCAGCCACACCGAGCAGGCCACCGCGACGGCGAGTTCGGTGCCGAGGATGCCGAGCCCCACCGGCACGCGCTGCATCCCGCCGGTGAAGGGGATCGCCAGGCGCTCCCAGCCGATCTGCCACACCGGCTGGTAGACGAACGTCAGCCCGTGGATGCCGCCGAAGATCATCGCGGAGAGCGCGAGCGTCATGTGCGCCCCGTAGAAGGTCGCCCGGTTGACCGCGCGCTGCATGAACCGCAGCCGCAGCACCACGCCGAGCACGACGGTCGCGACCATGAGCGTGTACGCGATGAGCGCGGCGAGCCGGGCGATCTTGTGCGAGCCGTCGTCGTACGGCATGTGCTTGTCGTACGCGTCGAGCGGCGAGCCCGGGATCGGCGTGCCCGGCGGGGCCGTGGCGTCCCGGGCGGCGCCCGCGGCGGCCGCGGCGGCGTGCGGCGCGAAGGCCAGCAGGCAGGCGGCGCAGGCCAGCAGCAGGACCGCGGCCGCGGCCGCCGCGTGCGGTACGGTCCGCCCGCGGACGGCGGGCACGAAAGAGGGCCCAGGGGCGGGCGCCTCCGCGGCGCCCGGTGTGTCGAACATGTCCAAGCCCTCCCTGCGGAGAGGAGCCCGCGGAGATTCCCGTGGAAAGGCACGGCAGGGCCGTGGGCAATGTCCGAGAGAACCCGCGAAAATCCCGCGAAAATCCGGCAGAGCGGAATTTCCCGCCGAGTGGAACACCCGGCGGGTGGTCCGTTCGGCGCAGAGGCTACACCACCGAAACGCCGCTGTGGGGGCGTGTGTTCGAGGCTCAGCAGCGGGGAAATGGAGGTAAATCCCGCTTTGCGGGCGGGGGTGCGCAGGTATCTCTGAGGTTGCTGTGAATGTCTTCCGGGCGCCGGACCGACCGCGGTGATCGAATGTGCCCGAAAGTTTTCGCGACTGTCCGAGCCCGTCCGGATACCACGGCAATTGCTTTGTCCGGACAAGAAAACACAGCAGCCCCTTTATGCGGAACGCCCCGCCGCCCGGTGTGCTCACCGGCCGGCGGGGCGCCGCGGAGGCCCGCGGGGCTCAGCCCAGCGCGACCTGCGCCGAGGACGTCAGCCCGCCCGCGGCCACCGTCAGCGTGACCTCGCCCTTGCCGACCGCGGTGAGCGTGCCCGCCGCGAGGTCGAGGACCGCGAGCGTGCCGTGGCGGCGGCGCGCGGTCGCGGCCTCGGCGGAGGTGCGCGCCACCGCGAGGCCGCGGCTTCCGGACCACGTCACGCTCGCCGGGAAGCGCAGCGGGAAGCGCAGGCCGAACTCGCTGGTGATCCCGGTCGCGGCGACGTCCGCCGTTGCGCCGCGCGCCAGTTGTGCCGGGGCGGCCAGCTCGATGCCGTCGATGAGCGGGCGCGATTCGGCGACGAGCCACTCGCGGGTGTCCGGGCTCGGCTCCCCGGCCCGTACGCGCGCCGGGCGCGGTTCGACGGCGACGTGCATCCAGCCGAAGAAGCCGCCCTGGTCGGGCGAGCTGTACGGGGTCTTGCCGACGGCCGGGGTCGTGATGTCGAGGACGCCGTCCGCACGCGTCACGGACGCGGTGTGCGCGTGGCCGGTGAAGAGCGCGACGGGCTTGCCGGACTGCTCGCGGAAGTCGGCGAGCCACTGCTGCAGCAGCCCCGCCTCCAGCTGGTCGGACAGCTGCGAGGCGCCCGCGCCGGACGGGTCGCTGAGCGGGTGGTGGAAGGACACGACGACGCCGGTCACCGTGCGGTCCTTCGCCGCCTTCGCCAACTCGGCCTGCAGCAGCGGCACCTGGTCCCAGTCGGAGGTGCGCATGTCGCCGGTGTGCGAGTCCAGCAGGATGAAGCGCACGCCCTTGTGGTCCAGCACCTGCTTGTTGGGGCGTCCGGTCGCGGACAGGAACGTGTCCAGCCCGCCGGTCGCCGACAGGCCCGCCTCGTGGTTGCCGGGCGTCCAGTGGACCGGCAGCGTCGCGGGGACGTGGTCGCGCAGCAGGCCGAGCGCGAGGTCGAAGTCCCCTTGCGTGTTGTTGTCGACGAAGTCGCCGTTGACCAGGATGAAGTCCGGCTTGCTCGCGACGACCTGGCCCAGCGCCTTGACGGCCTGCCGCCCGGAGAAGGAGTCCGGTCCGGCGGCCGCGCTGATGTGCAGGTCCGACAGCACCGCGAACGTCCATCGGTGGCCGGGCAGTTCACCCTGCTCGATCACGTACGGGTCCGGCTGCGGCGGCTCGGAGGCGTCCGGCTCCTGCCCGACCTGCGCGGCGAGGGCGTCGAAGAGCAGCACGCCCGCGTTCTTGTTGGTCTGCGCGGTCTCGGCGATGTAGATGCGGGAGAGCGTGACGGGGTCGGAGAAGCCCGCGGGGAGGTCGCCGACGACGCGCCGCCAGCCCGTCCAGTCCACGACGGTGGCGAAGGTGAAGGGCACGTTGGTGGTGCCCTGCGAGGAGAGCATCGCGCGCAGCCAGTGGCCCTTGCCGTCGCCGTTGACCCACAGCGCGAGCTTCTTGGTGCCCGGCGGCAGCGTGAGCGGCCCGGGCGCGGCCACCGCGTAGGCGGCCGACGTGCTGGACTGCCCGGTGAAGTCGTACGTCAACCGGAGCGCGTGGTTCCCGGCCGCGGCCCCCGGGCGGTCGTCGGCGGCGACCACCGCGACCGACGCCGTACCGCGGGCTGCCAGTGCCGTCCACTGCCCGGCGGCCTCGAACTCGCCGAGCGGGACGTCCACCAGGCCCACGGTGACCGGGAGTCTGGCCGTGACGCCCTGCACGGTCGCGGTGAGGGTCGCCGTCCTGCCGCCCCCGTCCGCGGCGCCGGTGACGTCCAGCCCCGCGGCGGTCGGCGTGACCGTGAGGACGGCCTTGTCGTAGTCGAGCGTGACGTCGCGGGGCGCCACGGGCGCGTCGAAGCCGTCCGCGTCGTAGCCGGTCAGGGCCACGGTCGCGGTCGCGCCCGGGTCGATGGTGACCGCGCGCTGGGTGAAGGCCAGCCGGTGCAGCTCGCCCAGGACGCGCAGCTCCGCCTCGCCGTCCGCCGCGCCCGCGTGGGCGCGCAGCACGCCCGCGCCGGAGCGGCGGGCGCGGAAGACGCCGCCGCTGACCGAGCCGAGCGAGCCCGGCTGCGCCGACCAGCCGACCTCGTGGCCGCCCGTTCCCGCCGGGCCCCACGCCTCGTCGTAACCGGCCACGGCGATGTCCACCGTGAGGCCCGGCACCACGCGGTCGGCCTGCGGGCGCACGTCCAGGCCGCGCAACTGCCCCGACCCCGGGCGGGAGAAGAGGCCGACGCCGTTCGGGACGGGCCGCTCGGCGCCGTCCGAGGGCGTGTTGACCACGCTCACACCGCTGTCCCCGGCGCGCCGCGCGACGATCTCCGTCGACCCGCCGCCGTCCAGCATGAAGGCCTCGTACGCGCCGAGCCTCGCCATCAGCACGGCCATGTCGTCGAAGCTCAGCCCCGCGGAGAAGTTCGCCGAGCCGTCCACGGCGACCAGCAGCAGCCGGTGCCCGCCCTGCGGCCAGCCCACCGCGGTGCGCGGCTTGGGCGCGTCGTTGCCGGTGCTCGGCGGGAAGTCCACCGCCGCGCCCGACCGGACCAGCACCGCGCCGCTGCCCAGCGCCATCCCCAGCGCGCCGGGCGCGTCGCTCTTCGGCGCGAAGTCCACGCTCACCGCGTCGCCTTCGCGCACCGCGGCGAGCCGCGCGGCCGCCGCGCCGCGGCCCAGCAGCACAAGTCCGTCCGCGGGCACGGGAGTCGGCGTCAGCCCGGAGTTCACCGCGCTCACCACGCCGCCGCTCACGACGACCTCGGTGTACGGGCCGGGGTCCTGGAGCAGCGTGCGGTCGGCCGGGCCCCACAGCGGGGTGTAGACGGCCATCGAATCGGCGGGCACAACAGGGGAGTTGAGCGCGGCGAGCGGACGTGTGGCGCCCGCGACCGTGACCGTCCCGGAGATCATCAGGTCCGCGAGCCGTGCGACCCGGTCGGCGCCGACCGCCATGACCGTCTGCGCGGTGCTCGTGCCCTTGCGCAGCTGCCCGCCCTTGATCTCCGGGCCCTCGGCTGCGTAGGTCTCGGTGATGTCGAAGTAGTCGCCGTTGACGGCGGCCACCGCGTGCTGCCCGTCCGCCGCGCCCTTGAGCTGCCGCGCCCGGCTGACCTCGGCCGCGACGAGGTCCACGGACACCGACGCCGTGCCCAGGTCGGCGTTCAGCACGTGCGCGCGCGTCCAGCCCGTCCGCCCGAACAGGTCGAAGGACGTCAGCACGATGCCGGGTGCGACCGGCCGGTCCACCCGGCCCGTGACGACCGACTCGCCGTCCACGGCCAGGTCGTACACCGGCGCCTTGAAGCGCCCGGCCTTCGCCGGTCCGCCGCCGGAGGCGTCCTGGCCCTGCCCGTCGGCGCCGCCGCCCGCCGCGTACGCCGGGGCCGCCCCGACGGCGGCCCCGCCCGCGACGAGGCCCGCCGCGACCGCCCCGGCGATCAGCCCGCGCCGCGTGACCTGCCCGCCCGCCGCCCCGGGGCCCGCTTGCGTCCTCATGTCCCTGCTCGCATCCGTGTCCATGGCTGCTGACGCTAGGCGGTCGCACTTGCCCGGGAACGGAAGTCGGGGTGAACACCTGGCGGCACCGAGGTTCCGTCATTCCGCTCGGCGGGACGTGTGTGCACGTCAGAGGCGCGCGGGACGGATCGGGGGGAGGTCTCCCCCGTCACTCGGTGTCGATGCCGTAGTCGTGGATGAGGGCCTCCAGGCCGCCCGGGTAGCCCTTGCCGCCCGGCACGAAGTCCCAGTCGCCGGACGGGCGGCGGCGGAAGGAGCCCAGCACGAGCGCGGTCTCGCCCGGGCGGCCCTCCGACACGGCGAGCGAGCCGAGGTCGGCGCGGGCGGCGTCGAGCAGCCGCAGCGTCGCCGCCTGGAAGGAGGTCAGGTCGGTGTGCGCGGTGACGGCGGTCGGGTCGAGCGCGGCGGCCAGCACGAGCCGGTCCGCGCGCGCGGGCAGCGCGTCGAAGGCGACCCGCAGCGCGGCCCGGTCCGGTGGCGGCGCGGGGATGGCGCGCACGGTGCCGTCGGGGGTGCGCGGGTTGTTGTAGAAGACGAAGTGCTCGTCGCTGAGCGCGGTGGTGCCCGCGCACACCAGCGCGCACACGTCGAGCGGTACGTCCCCGGTCCAGCTCAGGGCCAGGACGTTGTGGTCGTCGGCCGCCTCGTCGTCGTCGGGTCCGGGCACGGGAGCCGGGGCCGCCGCGGTGGGCGACGGGCCGAGGCGACCGCGCAGCCCGTGCGCGTGCAGCAGCTCCACCAGCTGCTCACCGGAGACGAGTTCGAGTGGTTTGCCGTGCGCGAAGGTGTGCGCGGTCGGGCCGAAGCGCGAGGTCGTCACCAGCACGCCCTTGTTGGCGCCGGTGTGCTGGACGGTGCCGAACAGGTCCCGTACGGCGGTCGGCGGCACGGTGTGCCGGTAGCGCTTGACCTGCACGACGATCGAACCGCCGGTGATCGGGGCGGGGTCGAGGGCGTCGACGTCCACGCCGCCGTCGCCGGAGCGCACGGTCGTGACGGCCTGCATGCCCATCGCCCGGAAGAGGTCGGCGACGAGCTGCTCGAAGACCAGCGGGTCCATCGCGAAGAGGTCGGGCTCGTCGTCCCCGCCGTGTGTCACGACCGCGGAGCCGCCCGCCGCGCCCCCGACGTCCTCGGGCAGCCTGCCCGGGCGTATCGGCACCAACTGCTCGGGCCGCGCGGACAGTTGCCCGCGCAGACCCTCCACCAGGCAGTCCACCGCGCTGACCCGCGCGAGGTCGAGCCGCTCGAAGTCCGCGCGGGTGGCCGTCACGGACGCCAGGTGCAGCTGCGAGCGGCGGCCGGTCACCGGGTCGTGGCCGTCCACGTAGCCGGTGAGCGCGACCGACTCCAGGGCGCCCGGCTCGTCCGCCGCGAAGAGGTCGCGCAGCGCGAGGAGCACGCACTGCGCGAGCAGGTCGCGGTAGAGCGCGCGGCGCTGGGTGGCGGGGCGGGGCGTCTCCTTCAGCCGGTCGGCGGTCGGCATGTAGCGCACGGACTTGGTCTCCGGCACGACGTCGTACGCCGGGAGCTGCCAGGTCAGGACGAGCTGCCGCTGCGCCGGGTCGTACGCGGCGCTCACCGAGCGCGGCAGGTCGTCGGGCCAGGCGGTGGAGGCGTAGAGGGCGGCGGAGAAGTACTCGACCGCGGCCTGCGGATCCCCGCGGCGCAACGCGGCCACGGACGTGGCCACTTCGGTGTTGTGCCGGCGTACCGCGGCCAGTGCGGTCGCCGCCCACGCGTCGTACTGCCTCCGGTAGGCGGCGAGTTGGGCCTGCCGCTGGGATTCCGCGTGCTGGGCGGCGCGCAGGTCGTGGGCGTAGCGCGCCTGCGCCTCGTCCTCGGCGCGCCGCCGGGCGCCCCGGCCCCACGCGGCGTTCTGCGGCGGCCGGTAGCGCTGGGGATCGGGCATCGGCACGGGGCGGCCGAGCGGCCCCGGGTCGAACGGCTGCAGCCGCTCGGACCGCGCGAGCCCCCCGGTCCCGAACGCGGGCGCCCGGCACCCCGCCGCGAGCAGGCCCTCCAGCGCCGCGACCCGCGCGTCGATCTCAGCGGTCAGCCGCTGCGCCTCGGCCTCCTGGCCCTGCCGGTAGGCCGCCTGCCGCTCGCGGTCCCGCCGGGCCACCTCCCGCTCGTACGCCCGCTGCTGCTGGGCCCGCTGCCGCTGCGCCTGCGCCTGCGCGCGCACCTGGGCCTCCTGCTGCCGCTGCTGGCGCCGCTGCGCCTCGGCCCACGCGGCCAGCGGACCACTGGCGGAGCGACGACTCATACGGTGGCTTCCCCGTCCCCCCGCCGGCCCCGCGGCCCCCCACGGGCCGACCCCCGGGCCGACGGCACATATGTCCGATTCTAGTCCGCCCACCCCCTGCTGCCCACGCCCGGTCGGCACCGGGACCGGCCACCGGGCGCGCCGGAGCCGCGTGACCTGACGGGTGAGCAGCTCCGCCCGCGGCCCGCCGCCCGCCGCCCACGCCCGGTCGGCACCGGGACCGGCTGCCGGGCGTGCCGGAGCCGCGTGACCTGACGGGTGAGCAGCTCCGCCCGCGGCCCGCCGCCTGCTGCCCACGCCCGGTCGGCACCGGGACCGGCTGCCGGGCGCGCCGGAGCCGCGTGACCTGACGGGTGAGCAGCTCCGCCCGCGGCCCGCGGCCCGCCGCCCGCCGCCCGCCGCCCGCCGTCCGTCGGCTGGTCGAATTCCCGCGCCTCGGCGGGCGGCACGGGGTTAGGTTTGCCCGCATGCTGATCGCATGGTGGGTCCTCGTCCTGGTGGCGGCAGGCGCGAACATGACCTACTGGCTGCGCCGCGCCCGCCCGGCCCGCATCAGGTTCGAGGCCGAACACCGCGACGAGTTCGCCCGGATGGGCAGCCGCGAGCGGTCCTTCCCGGGTCCGGAGGGCAGCCGGATCCTCGTCCTGCACACCGTGACGTTCCTGCTGCTGGTCACCGTGGGCGTGGTGGGGGCGGTCGGGCTCTCCGGCCACTTCTGAGGACACGGCGGCGGTGCCGTACGCCGTCCTGGACGGCCCTCGGGGAGTACCGCGCGCGCCACCCGCAGGGCCTGCCGGTGGTCGGACGCAGCGTCTACCCGGCCAGTCGTTCCCGGGCGTAGTCGCGTAGCTCGGCCAGCGGTCGCTCGGTGCGTCCGTCCAGGCGCCGGATGAGCGCGGAGACCAGGTCGATGCAGCGGGCGGCCCCTGTGTCGAGGGCGGCGTCGAAGGCGGCCCGGGCGCCGTCGGCCGCGGCAGCGGCGTCACGGTCACGCAGCGAGCTTTCGGCGCGGTAGGTCAGGAACACGGCCTTGGTGCGGGAGCGGGAGGGGTCGAGGTCGCGCAGCCCAGTGCTGATGGCGGCGTCGGCGCGGGCCGGATCGCCGAGGTCGAGCCAGCAGCGTCCCGCGTCTGCGTCGATGTCGGACTGCGACATCCAGGAGACCGCCGGAGGTGTGCTCTGGGGGGTCATCCGGTCGAGCTCGGCCTCGGAGGACGCCAGCGCGAGCCCTGCTGCGTGGCGGTCCCGGAGGACGGCACAGGCCCTGGCGCGGCGCAGGTCGAGCAGGGACCGGACGGCCGGGGCGCGGGTGCGGGAGCGGGCGTGCTCCAGGATACGGACCGCATCCGCGGGCCGGGCCAGCCAGGCTGCCTGGTAGGCAAGGTCGGACAGGGCGACGGCGGCGAGATCCCGGTCGTCGGCCTGGTGGGCGGCGTGGACGGCGGCCTGCCAGTGCCGTTGGGCGCCGGCGTGCCGGTCGGCGTCGAAGCGCAGCCACCCGGCGCAGTGTGCGAGGCCGGCCGCCACGGTGTGCAGGCGACGGCCGGCTGCTGTGGTGTAGCGGCTGTGGTCGAGGAGATCGATCGTGGTGGCCAGGTGGGCGTCGACGAGGCCGGAGATCTGGTGGTGGTGCGGTCCGTTGGCGTGGGCGCGCAGTTCGCCGGAGCGCTGCTCCAGCCAGCTCAGGAGGTCGGGGTCGACGCGCCGCCCGTCGAGTGCCTGCGAGAGGTGACGCGGCTCGATGCGGGCCCAGTCGGCAGCAACGTCAACGAGGGCGCTGCTGCTGAACACCAGGAAGGATCGTCGGTCCATGCGGGTGATCTGAACCTCTCTGATCGCGGCCCGGCTGCCGGATGGACTGAACGCAGCGGGCTGTTCGAAAGCGGCGGGGAGCCATGTCGGCCAGGGGTGTCGTCCGATGTAGGCGAGGGGGACGTCGAGGACGGCTGCCAGCAGCGTCTGGCTTTCCTGGCCGGGTACGGCGCGTTCGGACTCCCACAGCCAGATCCGGTTGCGGTCGATGCCGCTGCGCAGACCTAGCCGTCGGGCCTGGTCGCGGAGTAGGCGGGCCAGGTCGTCCATGGACCAGTTGTGGTGCCGGCGGATGTGTGTGAGCGGATGCCGGTCCAGTTTCATGTCGCCCCCCGAGGTGCCGCCCGGTGCCTGCTGTAACACCTTGCCGTACCCGGCGGCGTCCTGAGAGGGCGTCACCGCGGCGGGCACACACCGGGCACACAGTCGTCCCCTGGGGGATGAGCGGCGGCTGGTGGTGTCCTCGGCAGCGGACGCCGCGCATCGGGGCGCGGTGCTGTCGAAGGGTGGGGTCGACGTGGACACACAGGACCGCTTTGCTGATCTGTCGGGTGCGACGGTTGCGGTGACCGGGGGATTCGGGCTGATCGGCAGCCGTATCGTGCACAGGCTCCGGGCGCTGGGCGCCAAGCCGCTGGCCGTGGGCAGGCTGGATGCCTACGGGTCGTCCGTCTACTCCTCGGTGTTCGGGCTGTCCCCGCAGGACGGGGACGTCATCGCCGGGGACATCACCGACGCCGCGCTGATGGACGACGTGGTCTCGCGCAGCGACTACGTGATCCACGCCGCGGCCCTGGCCGACGTTGCGGAATGCACTCGCAATCCGGCCGCGGCTCTGCGGGCCAACGTCGACGGCACACAGACCGTGCTCGACTCCGCGGCCCGGCACAGCGGCACCGTCAGGCGGCTGGTGTTCGTGTCCTCGGCCAGCGTCTACGGCGTCGGTACCGGCACGGCGGACGTGGGGGCGCGGTTCGCCGAGGACGACGGGCTGGCGCCCGAGTCGGTGTACGCCAACACCAAGCTGTGGGGCGAGCACCAGACCGGACTGGTCCTGGGCGGCTCGGACAGCTCGTACGCGATCGTGCGGTACTTCTCGGTCTACGGCGAGCCGCAGGTGGTCAAGGAGAACAGCCACAGCTGGGTCGTGGCGTGGTTCGCGATGCGGGCCGCGCTGGGTCTGCCGCTGCACCTGAACGGCGGCGGGGTGCAGGTCCGTGATTTCGTGCACGTTGACGACATCGCCGAGGCGACGCTGCTGGCGGCGGTGACCGGCGGCGCGGAGCGGGCGACCTTGAACGTCGGGACCGGCCGGGCCACGTCCATCCGGCAGGTCGCCGAACTGGTGGGCCGGCACTTTCCCGGCGCCCGGATCGTCGAGACGCCCAGGCCGCAGGGCGACCCGCTGGGCGCCTGCGCCGACATCACCCGCATGCGGCGGGTACTGGACTGGGTTCCGCAGGTGGGCATCGAGGACGGCGTCGACCGCTACGTGGCGTGGCTGGAGCGGTCTCCCGAGGCGATCCCGCAATGGCTGCGCGCCCAGGCCGGGGCGGCATGAGCCGGTCAGATCACGGGGGGCCGGCCGAGGCGGGTCAGCTCCAGCACCGTGCGCCACCGCATCGGTTTGCGCGGCCCGCAAGGGGTGCGCCAGCCCTCGGCGAAGCCGCCGAACCAGGCCCGCAGCCCCGACAGGCTCCGGGTGCGGGCCAGTGTCAGCGACACCCACACCCCCAGGTAGACGGGTACCAGCGCCGCCGGGAGGTGGCGCCTGGCGAGGTAGACCCGGTTGCGGGCGTTGACCTGGTAGAAGAACGCGTGCCGGGCCGGCGAGGTACGCGGGTGCTGCAGCAGCAGGTGCGGCTCGTAGACGACCTTCCAGTCGGCGTCGATCGCCCGCCAGGCCATGTCGGTCTCTTCGTGCGCGAAGAAGAACGCCTGCGGCCACGGCCCGACCTCGTCCAGCATCCTCGTGGACAGCACGTGCGCCCCGCCCAGGAAGCCGGTCACCGGCCCGCCCCGCATCGGGTCCCCGGCCCGCAGCCGGGGCACGTGGCGGCGCTGGGTCGCACCGGTCTCGTCGGCGATGCGGAAGCCGACGATCCCCAGGCGCGGGTCCTGCTCGTAGAGCGTGGTGATCGTGGCGAAGACGTCGTCGGCGACGAGCAGGCCGTCGTCGTCCAGGTCGAGCACGAGGTCCATGTCCTTCAGGTGCTCCAGTGCAGCGTTGCGGCCGCCGGTCACCCCCAGGTTCTCGGCCAGCTGCACTGTCTTGACCCACGGGGGCAGGTCCGGCACTTCGCACCCGTTGGCCACCACCACCGTCCGGGCTGCCGGAGCGGTCTGTGCGCGGACCGATTCCAGCAGATCCGCCAGCTCCTTCGGCCGCGTGCCCATCGTCAGGATCGCCACGCCCAGCTTCACGCCTGCCCGCACCTATCTGTCGAGGTCCCGATGACCGATCGTGCCGCGCCCGGCTCCTTGCACGCGCTCGCCTTGGAGCGCCGTCTACCGGCACACCAGCCCATGGACCAGGTGACGCTCAGGTGGATCGAGGACAACCGGCCGGCGAACTTCGACGCGGCGCCCAGCATCCCACGCCCCGGGCTCCTCCTCGTGCCGGACAGACACTGGTTCGCGGTCCCGGCCGTGGCCGACTCCAACCACGGCATCCGCCACAACGGGCGCGTCAGCCTCCTGGCCGTGCTCCTGGCCCAGGAGCAGGGGCTCGACAGCGACGCCGTCGCGGCGGCGTGCATCGCCGGAGCGGTCCACGACTGCCGGCGGCACGACGACCGGGCCGACCACGGTCACGGACAGCGCGCCGCACGGTGGCTCGGCGACCACGCCGCGGCGGTCACCCGCGCCCTGGGGCACGAGCTGCCGGAGGCGATGCTGCAGCGTGCGGCGGACGCGGTCGCCGTCCACGACGTGCCCTACGAGCAGTTCACCCCGTCCCGGGAACGCGGCTACCAGGCGGACCCGTTCCTGGTCGACGTCCTGAAGGCGGCCGACTGCCTGGACCGCTACCGCCTGCCGCTGCAGCGGTGGTGGCCCGACCTGACGCAGTTGCGCATCACGGTGCCCGGGTGGCTGCCGCCCGCCGCGTTCGCTCTCGTCGTACGCAGCGAGCAGGCCGTCCACGACGGCTCAACCCCCGCGGGCGCCGTCACCAGCGCACGCCAGAGCTTGATCACCTGCACCCCGTAGGAGACGCCCATGGACACCGACCTCGACGACGCCCACACCGACTACACCGCCCCGCGCCCGCGCCCGGTGCCCGCCGGATGCGCCCAGAGCGACGCCGACTGGCTGCGCTACCTCCAAACCGACACCCCCGGCGGGCCGCTGCTGGCCGGCAACGCCATGACCCGACAGCTCGCCAGCGGCCACCCGATCCACCTGATGCACACCACGACCGCACTGGACGCCATACGCGCCAG
The DNA here is from genome assembly GCF_000721495.1 of Streptomyces sp. NRRL F-5123. GTDB lineage: Bacteria > Actinomycetota > Actinomycetes > Streptomycetales > Streptomycetaceae > Actinacidiphila. The sequence goes on along the minus strand of NZ_JOHY01000026.1, from coordinate 29,937 downwards.
CGGCCAGCTGTACGCCTCGTCCGGATGCCTGGTGGCCGCGCTGTACTGCGCTCCGCTGACGCCCACCGCCAACGGGCTGCGGCCGCACAACCTCGGCGCGTACCTGCTGCGGACCAAACCGCACACCCGCACCCTGGTCATCGAGATCACCCCGGATTCACCCGTGCCGGCCCGGGGGATCGACTACCTGCGGCTGGGGCCCGTCCACCTGGGCACCTACCAGGACCTTCGCGGATTCCTCACCGAGGCCGAGGACGCCCGGCTCCGTCGGCGGGCCGTGCAGCAGATCCGCACGGCTGCGCCGTTCCTGGACACGGTCCTGGCCAACGCCACCGGGCGGGGCACACCGCCGGAGGCGTTCGTCGACCAGCTGGCCGCAGCCGTCCCCGTCCTGCCGTTCCTGGGCTACGTGTACTTCGAGGTGCTGTCGGAGTACCTGATGCTCCACTCCACCAGCGCGCAGACCCGGGCGTACGCAGAAGTCGGCGAGATGAACAACGGGCTCTGCAAGCGGCTGGCGTTCTCCGCGGTCAGCAGCATGGGCACGCTGTTCGACCTGTCCCGCTTCCACCCGGGCGCCGACCGCCTCCACGCACTGATCGCCGGCATCGAGCCCCGCCTCGATCCGGGCGCAGCCCGCTACACCAGGGACCGCCTGTCCCACCTGTTCACCGCAGTAGCGCTCGACCACGGCCAGGACGCGACGGCTTTCACCTTCCGCGGCCAGGACTTCAACAGCCTCAGCCGGACCGCGCCGTCCCTGCTGGGGCAGTGCCTGTTCCGCGAGATGCGGATTCTGGAGCGCTACCCGCAGCTCTACCTCGCCTTCGAACAGGCCAAGGCCCTGCGGGCATGGAGTTACTGGAACGACCACCAGATCGCGACACCGTTCAACGGCTTCCTCCCCAAAGGCGAGATCGGTGTCAACCCCGCCTACCCCGGCGCCGCCTGCACCGTGTGGCTGGCCGAGGCCGGCGAACGGGGCCTGCTCCACCCGGTCGACGAACTCGACGTCGCGTTCGTGCCCCGCCTGGCCGACCTGAGCATGACCGCGATGCGCCGGGACTCCACAGGCAGAGCCGCCGGTCATCAGGCCGACACATGAACTGACCACCCATGGCACCCGCGGCCCCGCCTTCCAGCCTGTCGGGCCGGCGCCGCCTACGCCGAGGCTCCCGCCCAGCGGGTCCGCACCACATCGTGGCCGCGGGCCTCCCCCGAGGCCAGGTCGGTGACGGCGAATCCCGGGCGCGGGCCCGCCGCCCGCTGCCCGCATCGGGGCATGACCGCCAGCAGCACCGCTGCGTCCGCCCCGGCCCGCGCCGGAGCCCGGCCGCAACCGTGACCGGGACCAACGCCCCTTCGGCACCGGGGCGTGGCACGCCCCCGACGAGTTCGCCGAGCCGCTCCTGGCAGACCCGGCCGCGCTGCGCGCACGGCGGCCGGTGCCGCGCTCCCGGCTCCGTCGAGCACCTGGTCCGGGGGGAGACCGGCGGGCCCGGCGGTGCTGGTCAGCTGGGTCACGGTAGGCGCGGGGTCCGTCATCCGGCAGTGTGTGCCGAGCGGTCCCCGGTCGGCCCCGGCCACGCCCGCCCAGCGGCCTCGGCCCAGCAGCGCGTCCACCGCCGCCGGCGCCCGTTGTCCACGGCGTGGGGGAGCATCCGGCCGGGGGTGCGTTTTGGCGCGACACGCGCCAGGGCAGTCCGCTCGGCAGGCGCGCGATGGGCCATCAGCCCGGGGGCGTTGCCCTGCGGCTGTGGGTGCGTTGCGGAGGTTTCCGGCCGAGCGGAGGCCGAGTGCCCCCGGCACCTCGGGGAGCGCCTCGCCGCCGGCTACTGATCCCCCTGCGCGGAGGCGGAGTTCAGCTCCTCGGCGAGCCCGACGACGATGTTCTCCGGACCGCGGACGTACGCGAGCAGGTAGGCGTTCTCGAACCGCACGATCTCGTCGACCACTTCGGCGCCGAGCCCGCGCAGCCGCGCCACGGTGTCGCGGATGTCGTCGACGGCGAACATCACGCGCCTCAGCCCGAGCGTGTTGGACGGCGCCTCGTACGGCTCGGGCCGGACGGCCCGCGGCCGGTCGAACCGGGCCAGTTCCACCCGCCCGTGGCCGCCCGGGACGCGCAGCATCGCCACTTCCTGCCGGACGTCGCGCAGCCCGATGACGCGCTCGGCCCATGTGCCGTTGAGGGGGAAGCGCCCCTCCAGCTCCAGGCCGATCTCCTCGAAGAACGTGATGACGGCGTCGAGATCCTCGACGACGATCAGGACGTTGTCCATCCGCTGGACCGCCACGGCGGGCCTCCTCCACTTGTCGCCTGCTGGGTACGGCAACGGTGGCCGCTCCCGCTCCGGGAACGGAGCAGGCGCGCCGCCCTCGACGTCCCGGCGTCGCAACGGCCTCCGGTTTCGGGGGGTTTCACCCACCGCCGGGACGTGAAAGCGCGGTGCGACCGGCGTGAAACCCGGCGGGCGGAAGCTCTGGGCCACAAGGAAGCGCGGGGCCCGGCAAGGGGCCCCGGCCCCGGCCGAAGGAGCTCACCACCATGGCACTCACCCTCTCCGCCCAGGACCGGCAGACCCTGCGCACCGCCGCCTACGGCGCCGTGACCCTCATGGCCGCGGCGGGCGCGACCGGCAAGCCGCACAAGGCCGCCACCCACGGCTCGATCGCGCTCGCCTCGGCGACCGGCGAGGTCGGCCACGTCCTGGCCGCGAAGTCGAAGATCGGCGACCTCGGCGGAAAGTCCGTCGCCGAGATGGCCGACCGCATCCTGCCCGCCCTGACCGCGACCATGAGCCTGCTGGCGAAGCAGGACGCCGCCGAGGCGGCCGGCTTCCGCAGCACCGTGCTCACCGCGGTCGAGGCCGCGTCGCTGGCGCAGAAGGGCGCGCCGGGCCCGGTCATGGCGGACATGAGCCGCAAGATCACCGCGGCGCTCGACGCCGCCTGACGGTGGGGGCCGAGCCGGACCGCCGTCCGACCCCGGGAACACCCGCACCTGCCCCCGCGCACCCGTCGCCGAACCCCGGCGGCGGGTGCGCGGGCGTACGGCCCCGCCCCCGCAGGGCCTCGCGGGGTGGGGCCGTCCGCCTACGGGCACTCGCACCCGCGGGCACTCTCGTGGGGCTCAGCCCTCCTGCGGGAGCATCAGGGCTCAGCCCTCCTGCGGGAGCAGCACCATGCGGAAGCGGGCCTTGCCCGAGAGCATCCGGCGGTAGGCGGCGTCGGCGTCGGCCAGCGGGGCCGTCTCGGTCATCGGGGTGATGCCGTGCAGCGCGCTGAAGGCCATCGTGTCCTCGACGTCCTGCGACGTGCCGGACGGATGGCCGCGCACGACCCGGGCCTGCATGATCAGTTGGAGCGGGTGGATGCCCAGCGGCTCGGTGGTCGCGCCGATGACGACCAGCTCGCCGCGCGGGCCGAGCCCGTCCACGGTGGAGGCGATCGCCTCGGAGTTGCCGACCGTGGCCAGCACGACCTTCGCGCCGCCCAGCGCCCGCAGCGCGTCGGCGGCGGGGGTGGCGGCGCTGTCGATGTAGTGGTGGGCGCCCAACTCCTTGGCGAATTGCGCCTTTTCGGGGCCGCGCGCGATGGCGACCGTCTCGAAGCCCATCGCGGCGGCGTACCGCACCCCGAGGTGGCCGAGCCCGCCGATGCCGAGGACGGCGACCAGGTCGCCGGGGTGCGCGGAGCTGCGGCGCAGTCCGTTGAAGGTCGTCACGCCCGCGCAGCCCAGCGGGGCCGCGTCGGCGGCGGAGAGCCCGTCGGGGATGCGGGCGAGCGCGTCGGCGGGGGCGACGACGGACTCGCCGAAGCCGCCCTCGTACGCCCAGCCGGGCACCTTCAGGTTCTCGCACACGATGAAGTCGCCCTGGCGGCAGGGCGTGCAGTGGCCGCAGGAGCCGCCGAACCAGCCGACTCCGACCCGGTCACCCGTCTTCCAGCCGCGCTCCGCGACCCCCTCACCCAGCTCGGCGATCCGCCCGGCGATCTCGTGGCCGGGCACCAGCGGGTAGGACAGGCCCGGATAGCCGCCCTCCACGAACCCGGCGTCGCTGTGGCAGATCCCGCACGCGTCGACGGTGATCCGTACGTGTCCAGGGCCGGGCGGGGACGGCTCGCGCTCGGCGATCGCCAACGCCCCGCCGGCGGCGGGCACCTGGGCAACGCGATAGGTGGCCACGCGGACCTCCGCAAGTTCTCCCGGTGAGCACTCCTCCTTCCATGAGAGCACGCCCGGACGCGCCCCGCGCGACAACGCGGGATGCGCCGCGCCGCCACCGCGCCACCGCGCCTCCGCCCCGCCGCCACCGCGCCTCCGCCCTGCCGCCACCGCGCCTCCGCCCCGCCGCCTCACATGCACCTCACAGGCTGCGCCGACGCCCGGCGGGAAGCGGCCGGCCGGGGACGGAAGGTCGCGCACGGCTCTTGACCGGCGTGGGAGCGAGGCTGCAAGAATCCGTGGGGGTCTGATGGATTCTGTTTGTTGCTGATCAATTCTGGTGGGTGCGGTGTGTCCGCGCCCGCTGCTCGTACGCCTCCCGGAGGAGTGGTCACAGTGCCGGTAAACCGCAGGTCGATCCTGGTCACCGGAGCCGCGGGGGCCGCCGTCCCAGCGCTGCCCGGGCTCGTCGGCAGCGCACGGGCGGCCACTCCGGGGGAGGGCGGCGGCGCGCAGAGTGAACACGGACGCGCAGCCGCGTTCGACCCGGCCGGGCGCAGTCTGGACCTCTCCGACGGGTGGCGCTTCGCCCTCGCCAACTCCGCGGGCGCCGACGACCCCACGGGCGCGTACGCGGGGGCCGCCGAGCCCGGCTACGACGACTCCCGGTGGCGCGAGGTCGCGGTCCCGCACGACTGGAGCATCGAGCTGACGCCGACGACCGGGGACAACACCTCGGGCGGCACCGGCTTCCTGCCCGGCGGCCTCGGCTGGTACCGCAGGACGTTCACGCTGCCGAAGACGCTCGCCGGGCGGCGGATCTCCGTCGAGTTCGACGGCGTCTACATGGACAGCTCCGTGTACGTCAACGGCACGCTCGCGGGCGGCCACCCGTACGGCTACACCGGCTTCGCCTTCGACGTCACCGAACTGCTGCACACCGACGGCCGTACGCCCAACGTGCTCGCCGTGCAGGTGCGCAACCAGCTGCCCAGCAGCCGCTGGTACTCGGGCAGCGGCATCTACCGGCACGCCCGCCTCGTCGTGACCGACCCCGTGCACATCGCCCGCCAGGGCGCGTACGTGACGACGCCCGGCCTCGCCGACGCGCTCGCCGCCGGGAGGGCCGCGACGGTCCGGGCCGAGGTCACCGCCGTCAACGAGTCCGGCGCGGCCCGCGCCGCGACGGTCGTCGCCACCGTCCGCGACCCCGACGGGCGCGCGGTGGCGACCACGAGCACCCCGCTCGACCTGCCGACCGCCGAACCGGCCACCGCCGTCGTCGAGTTGGCGGTCAACGCGCCGAAGCTGTGGTCCTTCGACACCCCGCACCGCTACACGCTGGAGGCCGAACTGCGGGTCGGCGGCGCGGTGGTGGACGCGCTGCCCGCCGTCTTCGGCTTCCGGCACGTCACCCTCGACCCCGATCTGGGGTTCAGCCTCAACGGCGCATACGCCAAGCTCCAGGGCGTCGACCTGCACCACGACCAGGGCGCCCTCGGCTCCGCCGTCAACCGGGACGCCCTGCTGCGCCAGATGACCCTCATGAAGTCCATGGGCGTCAACGCCTTCCGCACCTCCCACAACCCGCCCTCGCCGGAGATGATCGACGTCTGCGAGGAGCTCGGCATCGTGATGATGGTCGAGGCCTTCGACTGCTGGCACACGGGCAAGAACACGTACGACTACCACCGCTTCTTCGACGCCTACAGCTCCGCCGACATCGCGGAGATGGTGCGCGCGGCCCGCAACTCGCCCGCGGTGATCATGTGGTCGATCGGCAACGAGATCCCCGACTCCACCAGCACCGCCGGGCTCGACATGGCCCAGCGCCTCATCGACGTCGTGCGCTCGCTGGACGCGACCCGCCCGGTCGTCATCGGCTCCGACAAATACCGCGGGCTGCCGTCGGCCGGCTCGGCCGCCGACCTCATGCTCGCCAAGCTCGACGGCCTCGGCCTCAACTACAACACCGCGGCCTCGGTGGACGCGCTGCACGCCCGCTACCCGCACCTCTTCCTCTTCGAGTCCGAGTCCTCCTCCGAGACCGCGACCCGCGGCGCCTACCAGGAGCCCGAGCACCTCAACACCGGCGAGAACTACACGCCGGGCAGACGCGCCACGTCCTCCTACGACAACAACCTCGCCTCGTGGACGATCAGCGGCGAGTACGGGCTGAAGAAGGACCGCGACCGGCGGTTCTTCGCCGGGCAGTTCCTGTGGTCGGGCATGGACTACATCGGCGAGCCCACGCCCTACTCGGTCTTCCCGGTCAAGGCGTCCTTCTTCGGCGCGGTCGACACCGCGGGCTTCCCCAAGGACATGTACCACCTCTTCCGCAGCCAGTGGTCGAGCGAGCCGATGGTGCACCTGGTGCCGATGGACTGGACGGACCACGAGGACGGCGAGACCGTCGAGGTGTGGGCGTACTCCAACGCCGACACCGTCGAGCTGTTCCTCGACGGCCGCTCGCTCGGCGTGCGCCGCTTCGACACCAAGAAGACGGTGGACGGGCGCACGTACCTGGAGACGACCGAGGCGACCGGCGACGACCGCACGGTCACCGGCGGCCCCTACCCCGGCAGCTACACCAGCCCCAACGGCAGCGCCGGCAAGCTGCACCTGACGTGGCATGTGCCCTTCGCGGCGGGCGAGTTGAAGGCGGTCGCGCGCCGCGACGGCAAGACGGTCGCCACCGACGTGCTGCGGACGGCGGGCCCCGCGAGCGCCGTACGGCTCGTCGCCGACCGCAAGTCCGCGCCCGGGGACGGGCGTTCACTGGTCTACGTCACCGCCGAGGTCATCGACGCACGCGGCACCGTCGTGCCCGGCGCGGAGGACCTGCTCACCTTCGACGTGACCGGCGGCTCGCTCGCCGGGCTCGACAACGGCCGCCAGGAGAGCGCCGAGCGCTACCAGGCCACCACCCGCACCGCCTTCCACGGCAAGGCGCTCGCGATCGTCCGCGCGGGCGTGAAGGCCGGGCGCCTGACCGTCACCGCGAGCGCGCAGGGCTTGCGTTCCGGCTCGGTCGCCGTCCACCTCGACCACGCGGCGACCGTCGTCACCACCCCGCCCGCGCGGTTCGCCCCCGGCCCGGTCGAGGAGCCCGACTACCCGCTGGCGGACGCCAGTTACTCCGGCGCCGCGAACACGCTGCCCGCCGCGATGCTCGACGGCGATCCGGCCACGGGCTGGTCCAACGCCTTCCGCAAGGCCGCGACCGCCCTGCTCCCCGTCTTCAGCGGCGCCCGCGCCGCCGACTGGGTGTCCGTGACGTGGGCCGAGCCGCGCGACATCGCCTCGGTCACCGTCTCCTTCACGATCGACGCCACGCACTCCCTCCCGGCCGGGCTCACCGTCTCCGCCTGGGACGGCGACCGCTTCGTGCCCGTCTCCGCCCCGTCCGTGGCCTGGGCGACCGTGTCCGGCGCCCCGACGACCGTGAGCTTCACCCCCGTCCACACCGCCCGCATCCGCCTCGACCTCACCTCCGCCGCACCGGGCACCGCGGACGGTGCCCAGCGCATCACCGAGCTGACCGTCTCCGGCTGAGCCCCGCGCTCACCGCGCGCCCGGGTCGTGGGGGTCCGGGCGCGCGGGTTAGCGTGGGGCCCGAACGGCTCTACGGGCGGAGGGAATCGGCGATGGCGGACACGGCGGCGCGGCTCGAAGCGGACCTGCGGGATGCCGAACGGGATCTCCAGGCAGCGGTGTTGGCGGGCGACGCCGACGCGCTCGACCTCCTGCTCGACGACCGCGTCCGCTACACCGGCCCGGACGGCGGCGTCCTCACCAAGGCCGACGACCTCGCGGCCCACCGCACCAGGACGCTCGTCGTCGAGGCCTTCGACCAGGAGGAGTTGCACGTCACGGTCGCCGGCACGACCGGCGTCACGTACGTCCTCGCCGCGCTGCGCGGCACCGCGGCGGGCGAGCCCTTCGCCGCGCGGCTGAGGTACACCCGCACCTGGGCGCACACATCCGTCGGCTGGCGCGTCCTGGCCGCGCACGCGGGAGCGGTCCTCGGGGGATGACGCGGGGATCGGTGACAGGACCGTTGCAGCAAATGTGACCCCCGTCACGTGCGTTGGGGTACCGCTGCCGGTTGGGTGGGGGGATGCGAACCCCCCTGACCTCGGCCGCGCTCGCCGCGGGCCTGCTGCTCCTCGCGGGCTGCGGCACGCAGACGGCGACGACTCCCGGCTCCCGGACCGCCGTGCACTGCGTGGTGCCCGACCCGGCGCGGGACGAGGCCGCGGGCCAGGGCGTACGGATCACCGGAGTCACGGGCGGCGGCACGCCGGAGTGCCCGGGATCGTCCCGGAACCTCCAGGTGCACTACGAGGTCGCCAACGACGGCCCGCAGGAGCGGACTTACGCCGTCGTCGTCGAACTGCGCAACGCCGCGGGCGAGGTGCTGGCGAACGTCCACGGCACGGTCCCGGACGTCGCCCCGGGCGCGACCGTCCAGGCCTCCGTCGACGGCTCCGTCGACGGCTCCGGCACGTCCGCCGCGTCGGAGGTCACCCGCGTCCGCCTGGAGCAGGTCCGCCGCGTCCCCGCGGCCGAGGCCCCCGCCGCGGCCGGCCCCTGCCCCGCCTCTGGCATCCGGGTCACCGCCGACCGCGGCGACGCGGCGATGGGCCTGCGGGTCGTCGGCCTCCACCTCACCAACTGCTCCACCAAGCCCTACACCCTCGACGGCTACCCCGCCGTCACCCCCCTGGACGAGGACTGGAAGACCCCCTCCACCGTCACCGTCCTCCACGGCACCGGCGACATCACCACCCTCCCCGACTTCGACGCCCCGCCCCGCCGCCTCACCCTCGCCCCCGGTGCGTCCGCGACCTCCGGCCTGGTCTGGCGCAACACCGTCACGAACGGCACCGCCGTCGACGCCCCCTACGCCCGCGTCGTCGCCCGCCCCGGGGCCTCCCCCGTGATGCTGACCCCCGAACTCGACCTCGGCACGACGGGCGAGCTGGGCGTGAAGCCCTGGACGAAGGACGCCGGCCGCCCGTCCCCGAGCACGCCACCGGTTTCCCGGCCGAGCGCCTGGAAGAGCTGAGCGGGCGCCCCCTGCCGGAGCGTTCGCCCTATCCTGGCTGCACACGGGAAGGAGCCGTCCAATGAGCGTCGACGCGATCGTGCACACCGAGTTTCCCGAGGGGTACACGGTTCTGTTCGGGGCTGACGGAAAGGTGATCACGACCCCGCGGAGCGAAGAGCACTCGAAGACCATCAGGTCGATGATGATCGACTCTCTCCCTCTCGGCCGTCACGCCAACGTCGTCTCGGACGTGTACATCGACTTCCCCGCCGACGAGTTCTCCGCCCCCGACTTCGCGATCATCCGCGAGGAGGCTCACCGAGAGAGCACGCGCCACAGCTTCGAGGACCTCCTGCTGATCTCCGAGGTCGTCTCCACGTCGTCAGCGCGCAAGGACTACGACGACTGCACCGCCAAGTACGGCCGCTACGGCATCCCCGTGTACATGGTCGTCGACCCTTACGCCGAGGAAGTCGGCCTGCACACGCAGCCGACCACCGCCGGCTACATCGCGGCGCACACCCATGCGTACGGCACCGGCAAGCTCCCCATCGCCCTGGCCGACGGCCGGACCTTCACCCTCGATCTCGACGAGTTGCCCCGCCGGGCCAAGCCCACGGGGCGCTGACCGTTTGCTTCACCCGTTCGGGGGGTTCCGCCCGACTCGGTGAACCCCCCGGGGGTATCGTGGGCGGTGATGCGGCTTCGGTGCCCGAGTGAGGAGACGTACCCGGTGGCAGGCGTGGGTGAGCGGCGGCGGGCGGGCCTGGCCCGGTTGCTGGTGCTGGCCGGGCTGCTGTTCGGGGTGCTGCTCATGCACGGGAATCCGGCGTCGGCGGCGACGGGTTGCCACGACGGGGCGATGGCCGCGGCTTCCGCAGCTTCCTCCACCTCCGCTGTTTCCTCGGCTTCCGCTGCTTTCGCCGCTTCAGCCGCTTCCCCCGAGGAGCACGCAGCGGGCATGCACGGGCTGCCCGCGGACGGGGAGGCCCTCGCGGGGCACGACCACGCCGCACCGCGGGGCGGGGAGATGTGCGTCGCCGCGCCCGTACGGGGGGTGGTCCTGCCGGACCTCGGCGGCGCCGTGGCCGGGGGCTGGGCGGTGGCCGCCGGGGTGCTCGCCGCCGGTGCGGGCTGGGCCCTCCGGGCCAGGCGGCGGGGGCCGCCGGGGGACGGGCGGGCCGTCCTGCTGCGAGGGTGCGTCGCGCGGACGTGAGCGGGCCCGCCCGGGACTCCCGGGCGCCGAGCCCCTGTCCACGTGCGCGCCGATCCGGTGCGCCCGCCCGGAAAGACCTCTTCCCATGTCACAGCTCAGCACATCCGTACGCCCTGCCCGCCGCCGTTTCGCCGCCGCGGCCGCAACCGCCGTCGTCCTCGGCGCGGGACTCGCCGGGTGCGGCTCGTCCGGCAAGGACGGCTCGTCCATGCCCGGCATGCACCACCACGCGATGCCCTCCGCGTCCGCGTCCATGCCCGCCGACATGCCCGGCATGGACGGCATGGCGGGGAGCGGCGACGGGCTCTCCGACGCCGCGGGCGGCTACCGCATGACCGCGGCCACCGCCGACGTCATGCCCGGCATGGCGATGCCCTACCGCTTCACCATCACCGGACCGGACGGCCGCCCCGTCACGGACTTCGCCGTCGAGCAGACGAAGCGGCTCCACTTCTACGCGATCCGCTCCGACCTCACCGGCTTCCAGCACCTCCACCCCACCATGGCCGCGGACGGCACCTGGACCGCCGGGCTGCCCGTCCTCGCACCGGGCGCCTGGCGGCTCTTCGCGACCTTCACGCCCTCGGCGGGCAAGCAGGACCTCGTCCTGAGCCGTACGCTCACCGTCCCCGGCACCGTGCGCGCCACGCCCCTGCCGGAGCCCGCGGCGAGCGCGGGCGTCGACGGCTACACCGTCAGCGTCCGGGCGGAGCTCACCGCGGGGAAGGCGGGGCCGCTCACCGTCGCCGTGGCCAGGGGCGGGGTACCGGTCACCGACCTGGAGCCGTACCTCGGGACGTACGCCCATCTGACCGCCTTCCACGCCGGGGACCAGGCCCTCGCGCACCTGCACCCGGAGACCGCCGCGGCGGCGGAGGGCGGCACGGGGGGCACGGAGGGCAAGGGCGGCGGGCCCGAACTGGCCTTCCACGCCGAGCTGCCCGAGCCGGGCGACTGGCGGCTCTTCCTGCAGTTCCGCGCGGGCGGCACCCTGCACACCGCGGCGCTCACCCTGCGCGTGGCCGGGTGAGCGCCGCGGCGTGACCCGCCTCAGTGGAAGGCGTGGACGACGGCGTGGCCCTTGCCGCGTCCGATCATCCAGCGGTTCACGGGCGTCGTGAGGAGGAAGGCGGCGACCAGGGAGAAGGCCAGTGAGCCCCAGAACAGGCCGTCGCCGAGCCCGGCGTCGAGGGCGCCGGGCACCCCCACCATGACGGTGTTGTCGATGATCTCCATGACGGCGATCGAGACGGTGTCGGCGGCGAGCGCGATCTTCACCGCCTGCCGCACCGGCACCTGCGCGCGCAGCACGCCGCGCATGGTCAGCGCGTAGCCGAAGACGAAGGCGAGGGCGATCGAGATCACGACGGTCGGGCCGTTGGAGAGCCCGGCTGCCGTGCCGATCACCATGCCGAGGACCTCGCCGATGGCGCAGCCGGTGAGGCAGTGGAGCGTCGCCTGCGCGGCGGTGCGCCACGTCGTACGGCTCCAGCCGCCGCCGTGGCCGCTGTGGGCGTCGTGCCCGTCGTGCCCGCCGTGATGCCCCGCGTGGCCGGAGTGGTCCATGGCTGGCTCCTTCGTGAGCGTGCGGATCAAGCGTTCGCTGCCCTCAACCATATACCCCCCAGGGGTATTCCTCGGTCCCCTTCCCGTCCCGCTCCGGAGGGTCCGCACCCTCATAGCATTCGGAAAGCTTGCCGACATCTGACCGAAAACCGCCCGTCGATCAAATTGCCAGGTCAAGCCCCTCTCTGTGGCCGATTTCCGTCGTCCGCTCCACCCGTTCCGAACGGCTACCCGCCGGTAGATGAACGAAAACGGCCAACCTGGAGCCCCCACGTTCGGCATGTTGTCAGCCTCCGGCGGCGTACCTAACAATGGGAGCGCTCCCAGGACCGGCCCGGCCTCCGGCGCCGGTGCCGGCGCCCCTCCACCTCCGTGCGCCCGGCCGGACGCGGCGCACTCCCCCCACCACCCGGCGGCCGCGCGCCGCCCAGCCCAGGAGGTCCCCCATGCGCTTGTCCCGTTCCCGGTTCCGGCGGTTCCGGCCCAGAGCGTGGGCGGTCGTGGCGTCCGCGGCCGTCGCGGGTATGGCGAGCGCCGCGCTCGCCGTCCCGCAGGCGGGTGCCGCGCCCGCCCCGCAGGCGGCCGCGGCAGCGCCCGCCGCGCTCACCGCGTCCGTCGAGGACGACGGCGCCGGCTGCGCGGTGGGGACGAACAACCCGGCGTCCACCTCCCAGCTCCCCGATCCCTTCACCCGCCTCGACGGCACCCGCGTCAGCACCCTCGGCGACTGGCGGTGCCGCCGCGAGGAGATCAAGCAGCGCGCCGAGGCGACCGTCTACGGCACGAAGCCCGGCAAGCCCGCGAGCGTCACCGGCACGGTGTCCGGCACCGGCATCACCGTCAGCGTCTCCGACCAGGGCAAGAGCGCGAGCTTCTCGGCGAGCGTGAGTCTGCCGAGCGGCACCGGCCCCTTCCCGGCCGTCATCGTCTTCGGCGGCATCGCCGACACCGCCACGATCAAGGCGTCCGGCGCGGCGGTCGTCAATTTCGACCCGACGACCGTCGGCAAGGAGGGCACCCCGCGCAGCAGCAAGCAGGGCGCCTTCTACTCGATCTACGGCTCCGGCAGCAGCACGGGCCTGCTGATGGCCTGGTCGTGGGGCGTCAGCCGGATCATCGACGTCATCCAGCAGTCCGGCGGCAACGTCCTCAAGGCCGACGCGACCGGTGTCACCGGCTGCTCGCGTTACGGCAAGGGCGCGTTCGTGGCGGGCGCGTTCGACCAGCGAGTGGCGCTGACGATGCCGATCGAGTCCGGTTCGGGCGGCACGGACGTCTTCCGCAGCATCCCGTCGGACAGCGGCGCGCAGCCGCTGGACAGCGCGTACAACGAACAGCCCTGGCTCGGCGACGCGTTCGGCTCTTACACCGGCAACCCGAACGCTCTGCCCGTCGACACGCACGAGATCGTCGGCATGATCGCCCCGCGCGGCGCGTTCATCATGGAGAACCCGCACGTCGACTGGCTGGGCGCCAAGTCCGGCAGCCTGGCCGCGCTCGGCGGCGCGGAGGTCTACAAGGCGCTCGGCGCGGGCGGCAACATCTCCTACTGGTCCGACGTCCAGGACGGCACGCACTGCGCGGTCCGCCCGGAGTGGAAGGCCCCCCTCCAGGCGAGCATCCAGAAGTTCCTGCTGAACACGGGCAGCGCCCCGGCCGTCTTCCGCGTGTCCTCCCTGAAGTCCGCGAACCTGTCCCAGTGGCGCACGTGGACGACCCCGACCCTGAGCGGCGACTCGTCGGGCGGTACGTCGACCGGCACCTCGACGGGTACGAGCACGGGTACGTCGACCGGTACGAGCACGGGCACCTCGACCGGCACCTCGACGGGTACGTCGACCGGCACCTCGACGGGTACGTCGACCGGCACCTCGACCGGTACGAGCACGGGTACGTCCACCGGTACGACAGGCTCGACCACCGGCGGCAGCAGCTCCGGGTGCTCGGCGGCGTACAAGACGGTGAACTCCTGGTCGGGCGGCTTCCAGTCGGAGGTGACGGTCACCAACAGCGGTACGGCCGCGATCTCCGGGTGGAGGACGGCCTTCACGCTGCCCTCGGGCACAACGATCACCCAGGTCTGGAACGGCACGAACACGGCCACCAGCGGTGCGGTGACCGTGACGAACGCCTCCTACAACGGTGCCCTCGGCGCCGGAGCGAGCACCACGTACGGCTTCACGGGCAACGGCGCGGCCCCCACCCCCACGGTCAGCTGCACCACCAGCTGACGGCCCCGCCCAACCCCGCCCGCCCCGCCCCGGCTCCCCCCGGCGGCGGGGCGGACGGCGTTCGCCCGGTGGGGGTCGGCTGATACCTCACCCTCCGGGCGGATTTCGGCATCCTGACCGTTACCGGACGAAACGCGGCGCATTCCGGCCACCGCGCCGTATCGGCCGGTGCGCGGCGCCGTGCGTGCGGAGACTTGGCGTATCGGAAGAAAGCCTCAGGGGAGGGGAAATCCATGCAGCCCACACCGAAGCGGCCCGTGAAGGACGACCGGAGACCCGACGCACCTCAGCAGCCGGGCCAGGGGGCTCCGGCGGCCGCCGACGCCGTGCTCCGCGTCGTGCGGAACATCGACGCCTGCACGTTCGCGTGGGAGGACCGCACGTCCGACAACAAGAAGGCGGTCCGCGTCACGGTGGACGGCTGGAAGCTCCTGATCGACGTCCACCCGTGCCGGATGGGCACGGTCACGACCCCGCAGGGCTTCTTCATGGGCGGCGCCTACGTGCGCGACGGCGGCCCGGGTAACGAGTGCAACCTCGACGCCCTCGCGGAGGCCCACCGCGACGACCTCGGCTTCGATCTGCGCGACGTCTTCATCCGCCGCTTCGCCCAGCTCTTCCCGGACGAGATCGCCGCGATGATCGCGAACAAGGACGCCAAGAGCCCCGCCAGCCAGAACACGAACTGGCGCAACCGGCAGGACCCGCCGAAGCCCCCGCCCGGCGCCCCGGGCGGCACCCCCTCCGGCGCCCCGACCGGGCGCAAGCCCTGGCACCGCGACGAAACTCCCTAGACCCGCACCCCCGGCGAGAAGCCCGTCCAGCGCAGGTCGCCCGGCAGGTGGCCCATGTCGTTCTGGGTCAGCAGCGACGTCGGGCGGCCCGGCGCGTAACGGATCACCGTCAGGCTGGCGTTACCGTGGTTGAGGCCGAGCCAGCGCCAGGGCGGGGCGTCGAGGGCGTGGCGGACGAGCCAGCCGACGAGGAAGTTGTGCGTGACGACCACCTCGTGGACGTCCGCCTCCCCCTCGCTCGGCCCGGTGAAGCGCCCGGCCGCCTCCTTCGCCAGCCGCGCCCCGCACGCGCGCTCCTCCTCCGTGACACCGGCGAGGAAGCTCAGCAGGAAGTCGGCGCACTCCGCGGGGAGTTCGTCCCGAGGCGGCACGTACGGCACGTAGTCCCCGGCGACTTCGGACTCCCGCAGCACCGCCCCGCCCAGCTGCTCGGTGACGATCTCCGCGGTCTCCCGCGCCCGCGCCAGCGGCCCGTGCCACACGGCGGAGACCGGATTCCCGGCCAGCCGCTCCCCGAGCAGCCGCGCCTGCCGCCGCCCGCGATCCGACAGGCCGCTCTCGTCGGGCACCGCCTCCCCGTGGCGTACGAGATACAGAAACCTGGCACCCATGTGCCCACCTCTCTCCCCACCAGAAGCGACGCCTCCACCCCGCGCCGGGGTTCCCGCACGCCCGGAGCCGTGGACGGTGGGGGGAGGTAACGTGCCAGGCATGATGCGCGTGTGGGGGATGGCGGTCGGGCTGCTCGTCGTCGGGGGTGTCTGCGGGGGGCTGTCCGTCGCCCGAGGGGACTACGGCACCGGGGGCGGCTTCGTCGGGGGGTTCCTGGTGCTGGCGGGGGTCAACTCGCCGCTCTTCTTCCCGCGGTCGGTGACAGCCGCGGAGGCGGAACGGCGCAGTGCCGAGGACGGGCGGGCGGTCGTGTACTGGCGGCCGGGGTGCGCGTACTGCCTGCGGCTGCGGGCCAGGCTGGGGTGGCGGGCGCGGCGGGCGCACTGGGTGAACATCTGGCGGGATCCGGCGGGGGCGGCGGCCGTGCGGGAGGTCAACGGGGGCAACGAGACGGTGCCGACCGTCGTCGTCGCGGGGCGGGCGCACACCAATCCCGATCCCGCGTGGCTGCGGGGGCGGTTGGCGGGGTCCTGATCCCGCGGTTCGCGCTCCCGCCCCGCGCCTTCCGGGCGTCGAGGACGCGTGCGCCGCAGGGCCGAGGGGCCGCCGTCCGTCGGAGCGACGCGGATTCCGCTCCCCGCGGCGCGGAGCCGGGCGGTATCGTCGCGGGCATGACGACACGAAAGGGCGATGCCGCGTAGGCCGCCCGGCGCGCTACGCGCCGCACCGCATGCACGCCGGGGGGCCGCCCGGCCGTACAGCCAGGTCAGGGGCCTGGGCGCAAGCACGCAGGCCGCCGTACGGCGGGTCGAGGCGCGCAGGTTCGGGCCCGGCTTCCTGAAGGGGGCGCTCGCGACGTACGAGGGGTTCCTGCGGCAGCCGGGCCGTGTGCTCTACCCGCCGCGCGCCGACTGCCCGTGCTGCGACGTCCTCGACGCCCGCGACGACGTCCAGGACGTGCTGCACGCCCTCCCGCCGCGCGCCCGGCGGGAGTTGGGGCGGGTCGTGGCCCGGCTGGACGCGGAGTTCGAGCGGCGGACGCTGCCGGATCCGTTCGCCGCGGGGCAGCCCGCGAGTTGGCGGCACCGGCGCCGCCCGTGGTGGCACCTGCGGCTCACCGGGCCGTAGACGTCAGTTGCCGACGAAGCGCACCGTCTCCCGCAGCGGCGCCCGGTCCGTGAACAGCGGCGGGGCGCCCTCCGGCGCGTATCCGATCGCCCGCCGCAGCCAGTACGCGCCGCAGCACCTTGCCGGGGACGGGCCTGCCGCCGAAGGCCCGCACCGCGCGGCGGCTGCGTACGGCCTCGTAGACGTCCATGCGCTCCCCTTCCGCCGACCGCCCCCGCCTGGCCCGCAGCATCGCACGGGCGGCGCGCCGGGCCGCCGGGCGGGTCTTTGACTCGGGCGGGGCGGCGGGTGAGGGTGGCGGCATGGCCCGTTCCGCCCGCCGCCCGGTCGCGGCCGCCGCCCTGTCCCTCGGCTGCCTGCTCTGCGGGTGCGGGGTCGGCTCCCCCGCGGCTCCGGCTCCGGTGGGCCCGGCCCCCGCGTCCGCCAAGGCGCCGCAAGGCACCCCGTCCGGCACGGCCCCGCATGCCACCGCGTCCGGCACGGCCCCGCGAGCCACCACCCCGCTTGCGGGGCTCCCCGCCACCGACGCGGTGTTCCGCGCCATCGAGGACCGCTACGGCGCCCGCGTCGGCCTCTTCCTCCTCGACACCGGCACCGGCCGCACCGTCACCTACCGGCCCGACCGCCGCTTCGCCGCGTGCTCGACGGTCAAGGTGCTCGCCGCGGCCGCGCTGCTCCGGCAGGAGGAGACGGACCTCGACCGTACGCTCACGTACACCCGCGCGGACGTGCTCGCCCACGCCCCCGTCACCTCGCGGCACGTCGCCGCGGGCATGGCGCTGCGCGACGTCATGGACGCGGCACTGCGCTACAGCGACAACACCGCGGAGAACCTGCTGCTGCGCGAACTCGGCGGGCCCGCGGGCCTGCAGCGGGCGGTGCGCGGCCTCGGCGACGCCACGACCCGCACGGACCGCACCGAGCCGTCCCTCAACGAGGCCGCCCCCGGCGACATCCGCGACACCAGCACCGCCCGCGCCCTCGCTGCGGACCTGCGGGTGCTGCTCGTCGGCAACGCCCTCCCCGCCGACCGCCGAGCCCTCCTCACCGACTGGATGACGCGCAACACCACCGGCGGCCCGTACATCCGCGCGGCCCTCCCCGCGGGCTGGACGGCCGCGGACAAGACCGGCAGCGGCGGATACGGCACCCGCAACGACATCGCGGTCCTGCGGCCGCCGGCCGCGGCGCCGCTCGTCATCGCCGTCCTGACCTCCCGCGACCACGCGGACACGTCGTCCGCTGACGCGCTCATCGCCGACACCACCCGCGCGGCCCTGACCGCCCTGACCTCCCCATGACGCGGGACCCGCACCCCTCACCCCCACTGGCGGGTAGCCGCCACACCGGGACACCGACGGAATTCGTTGACCTGCGGAGATAGCGTGTCAGTAGTGTTCGTTTCCCGGCGGGACGGTGACGGTTTCCCGTTGGGGCCGGGTGTGGTCAGTCCGGTGTACCCGCGGCCTCGTCGCTTCGCCCCCGCCAGTGGGCGAGTTCGTGGCGGGTGATGAGGGTGTGGGGGTGGCCGGGGCCCAGCACCCTCGCCCGGTCCTCCAGGAGTTCGGCGAGGGCGGTGGCGGCACCGGAGGCGTCTCCCGCCTCCCCCCGCTGGTAGGCGAGGTTGTGGCGGGTGGTGAGGGTTTCGGGGTGGTCGGGACCCAGCACCCGCACCACGTCTTTCAGCAGCTCGGCGAATGCGGTCGTGGCACCCGCTGCGTCCCCCGCCTCCCCCCGCCAACGGGCGAGGTTGCTGCGGGTGGTGAGGGTTTCGGGGTGGTCGGGACCCAGCACCCGCACCACGTCTTTCAGCAGCTCGGCGAGGCCGGTCGTGGCACCCGCTGCGTCCCCCGCCTCCCCCCGCCAACGGGCGAGGTTGCTGCGGGTGGTGAGGGTATGGGGGTGGTCGGGACCCAGCACCCGCACCATGTCCTCCAGCAGCTCGGCGAAGCCGGTCGTGGCGCCGGCTGCGTCCCCTGCGTGTCCCCGCCAGTAGGCGAGGTTGTGGCGGGTGGTGAGGGTTTCGGGGTGGTCGGGACCCAGCACCCGCACCACGTCTTTCAGCAGCTCGGCGAGGGCGGTGGCGGCGCCGGCTGCGTCCCCCCCCTCCCCCCGCCAGCGGGCGAGGTTGCTGCGGGTGGTGAGGGTTTCGGGGTGGTCGGGACCCAGCACCCGCACCACGTCTTTCAGCAGCTCGGCGAGGCCGGTCGTGGCGCCGGCGGCATCCCCCGCGTGCCCTCCCCAGTAGGTGAGTTCGTGGCGGGCGGTGAGGGTGTCGGGGTGGTCGGGGCCGAGGTGGTGGGTGGTGGTCTGGATGAGGTGGTGGAAGTGGTCGCGTGCCGCGATGACCTGCCCGGCTTCGCCTAGGCTGCGGCCGGCCCGGTAGTGCACGGTGTGGGCGTCGGGTCGGTAGAGGCAGCCGGAGGGTTCGGCGTGGCCGGTCAGGACGGTGGTGTTGGCGCGCAGGGCCTGGGCGAGGTCGGTGTCGCGTTCGATGTCGGGCCAGGCCTCGGTGAGGGCGTCGGCGGCTGCCCGGGTGCAGGCGGTGTGCTGCTCGGGGGTGAGGGTGTCGGCGGTGGTGCGCTGGATCAGGGCGTGGACGCGCACGGCGTGGTGAGGGGTGTCGGGGCTGTGGTCGACCAGGCTGAGGCGGTGCAGGACCCGCAGTGCGGTGTAGACCTGTTCCACGGCCACCGCTGTCGCGACGTCGGTGCCGTCCTGCGCTTCGGATGCCTGCCCGGTGCCGGTGGCGTACCACGCGCGGGCGGGCCCGGAGTCAAGGACGGGGGCGGGGATGCCGTTGGGGTCCAGGACTGCGGCCAGCTGGAGCAGGCGGCGGGCGAGTCCGGGCGGGCCCTGGCGGTCGGCGAGGTCCAGCGACAGCGACCACGCCGCGGTCACCGGGTCGTCCTGGTCGTCGGGCAGGTCACCGCGTGCGGGCAGGGCGTGGTCGAGGGTGCGGGCGTGGTCGGCGAGCCGTGCGCGGTAGTCGGTGACCGGCAGGGCCTGATCGACCAGATACGCGGCCGCCTGCGACAGCGCCAGCGGCAGGTGTCCCAGGTCGTCGGCGAGGCCGGCGAGCTGATCGGCGGGTGCGGTGCGGCCGTGCGCGGCCAGTACACCGGCGAGGTACGCGGTAGCTTCGGCGGGGGAGAACAGGCCGACGTCGATACGGCGCCGGCCCTGGCCGGTCAGTGCCGCGCCCCGGTTGCGGGTGGTGGCCAGGGTCCGGCCGGTAGGGCTGTCCGGCGGCCACAGGCCCTTCACGTCCGCCGGGTCGGCGATGTCGTCGAGGACCACCAGCCACCGGTGGTCCTGGACGCGCAGCCACGCCAAGAAGACAGTCGCGGCCCGCTCGGGGTGGCCCGGGTCGGCGCCGCACAACTCCTCACCGGCCTGCGCGTACGCGGCCACGATCGCGGTGCGGGAGACCGCGGTCACCCACACCAGCACCTCCACCCGCCGCTCGTCCCAGGAACGGTGCGCGAAATCCGCTGCGAGCTGGGTCTTGCCGACCCCGCCCATCCCCGTCAAAACCTGGCACAGCACCGCCGTGCCCCCGCCGTCCATCGCCGCGGCCAACCGCCCGGCCTCGGCGCGGACCTGGAACGACATGGCACGAGAAGGCACCACACCCACCTGATGCGGCAGAACAGCAGGCTGCCGCCGGGCCGCGTGGAGGTGGACGTCGCCGTCGATCCGCTGAGCTGCTATCGACTGGCCCACCGCACGGACATCCACGTCCCCGCCCGTGGACAGCCCCCGGCCGGCCGCATTCACCCGCGGCCCTAACCGCCCAGCATCCTCACGCCGCTCACCCACCCGGTGATCCCCCACGCCCGTTCCAACTCTCAGTACCACAGCCCAGCACACACCCGGCATTCCGTCACCCCGAACACCTCATTTCGTCGGTAGCCCACACCCCTGGGAGGGGGACGATCCGGGGGTGCCCTTGTCCTGCCGGGGGCGCTATCCCCTACCCCCCCACCGGCAGGCGGCCGCGCTCCGGCCGGGAGGGGGACGATCCGGGGGTGCCCCCGCAGGAATGCGCATCGACTCCGTCGCGGATACGTATGAGGTCAGACGCGCATTCCGAGGAGGTACCCCCGGAGTGGCCCCCGACCCCACCCACCTCGGGCGGCGAGGTGCCCCGCCGGGGACACCGGGGGCGCGGGGAACTGCGCGACCGGCCCACCACCGGCCGGTGGTCCGGATCGGACGGAATTGCCCCTTCGGGTCGGTGACGACCCGCGCCCCGGTGGGGGCTGGCCGCGCCGTTCTCCCCCATAGCTTCGCCTGGGGGCACCCCCACGCAGGCCCTGGGTGTACCCGGCGGGGCATCGCGCCCCTCGCCGGGGCTGGGGTCGGGTGCCACTCCGGGGGTACCTCCTCGGAATGCGCGTGCACCCTCTTCCGTAGCCGGTAAGGGACTGGCAAGCGCATTCCTGCGGGGGCACCCCCGGATCGTCCCCCTCCCAGGGGGTGGGCGGCTGCCCGCCGGTGGGGGTGAGGAGGGGTGCGCCCGGCGGGGCGAGGAGCGTGGGCCGCTGCCCGCCGGTGGGCGTGAGGGGAGTGCGCCCGGCGGGGCGAGGGGTGTGGGCCGCTGCCCGCCGGTGGGGGTGAGGAACAGCGCCCGGCAGGGCGAGGGGGGTGGGCGGCCGCACGCCGGTGGGGGGTGGATCGCTCGGCCGGTGAGGGCAAGGGCACCCCCTTTTCTTCGTAGCCCGCAGGGCTACTCTGCACAGTTGTGACCACCGAGTTGACGTTGTTGCCCCGCGTGGCGTTCCGGGGGCGGGAGATCACCGCGCCCAGGCTGCGGGGGCTGCTCGCGCTGCTCGCGGGGGATCAGGGGGCGGGGTGCAGCGGGGGGCGGCTGGTCGAGGGGCTGTGGGGGGAGGAGGACGCGCCGGAGCGGCCGGGGAAGGCCGTGCAGGTGCTGGTGTCGCGGCTGCGGGCGCAGCTCGGCGCGGATGTGGTGGCGACGACGCCGACGGGGTACCGGCTGACGCTGGACGAGGAGCAGGTCGACTCCTCCGCGCTCCTGCTGCGGGCGGCGCAGGCGCAGGAGTGCGCGCGGCGGGAGGACCACGCGGGGGCGCTCGCCGCAGCGGAGGCGGGGCTCGCGCTGTGGGACGGGAGCGGGGACCGGGGTGAGGACCCCGTGGGCGCGCTGCGCGCGGACCGCGCGGCCGCGCACGAGGCGCTGCTGCGGCGGCGCGCGCTGGCGCTGGCGCGGCTGGGCCGGCGCGCGGAGGCCGCGGAACCGCTCGCGGAGATCGCCGCGCGGGCCCCGCGGGACGAGGAGGTGCTGGCCGAACTGCTGCGGGCGGAGGCCGCGACCGCGGGCCCGGCGGCTGCGCTGACGCGCTACGACGCCTACCGCAGGCGTCTGCGGGACGAGTTGGGCGCCGACCCGGGCGCGGCCCTGCGCGCGGTGCACGCCGAGCTGCTGCGCGCGGAGGCGCCGGCGGTCCGCAAGGGCGTGCCGCACGAGCCGAATCCGCTGGTGGGCCGGGAGGCGGACGTCGCCGCCGTGACGCAGCTGCTGCACACCTCGCGGGTGGTGACGGTCGCGGGTCCGGGCGGGCTCGGCAAGACCCGGCTGGCGCAGCTGATCGCGCGGGAGGCGGACGAGCGCACGGTGTGCTTCGTGCCGCTCGCGGGCGTGTCCGCGGACGCCGACGTGGCGGGCGAGGTCGCCGCGGCGCTGGGCGCGGCGGACCCGCGGGGCCAGGGCGCTGCGGGCGCGATCGCGGCGGGTCTGGGCCAGGGCCCGGCGCTGCTGGTGCTGGACAACTGCGAGCAGGTGGTGGCCGGGGTCGCCGACCTCGTACGTGCCCTGGTGGCGCTGTCGCGCGACCTGCGGGTGCTGACGACGAGCCGCGCGCCGCTGGGGCTGACGTCGGAGGCGGTGTACGCGCTGCCGGAGCTGGACCGCGCGCACGCCGCCGAGCTGTTCGCGCAGCGGGCCCGCGCCGCGCGTCCCGGGGTCGAGCTGCCCGCCGCCCAGGTCGCGGAGCTGTGCGCGCAGTTGGACGGGCTGCCGCTGGCGGTGGAGCTGGCGGCGGCGCGCGTACGGGCCCTGTCCGTACCCGAGATCGCCCGCCGTCTCCAGGACCGGCTGCCGGACCGCTACGCCCTGCTGCGCGGCGCCGCCCGCGACACCCCGGAGCGGCACCGCACGCTGCACGCGGTCGTCGAGTGGAGCTGGAATCTGCTGGAGGAGGACGCGCAGGCGGCGCTTCGTGCGCTGTCCGTCTTCCCGGGCGGCTTCACCGAGAACGCCGCCGCCCACGTACTGCCGCCGGGCGCGGACGTCCTCGGCATGCTGGAGCAGCTCGCGGACCAGTCCCTGCTGTCGGCGGCCGACACCGTCGCGGGGCTGCGCTTCCGGATGCTGCAGACCGTACGGGAGTTCTGCGCGGCCAAGCGCACCGAGGCGGGCGAGGACGCCGAGGTCACGACCCGGCTCCTGGCGTGGACACGGGACTTCGGGCGCAGCGAGCACGACGTGCTGTTCGGCACCGACCCGTTCGACTCGTGGGACCGGGTGCGCGCCGAACAGGACAACCTGGCCCTGGCGTTGCGGCACGCGCTGGCCCGCGGCGACGGCCCGTCGATCGCGTCGGCGGCCGCGGTGCTGGGCGCGATCTGGTCGACGGGCTCCAGCTACGGGCGGCTGGTGGCGCTCGCCGCGGACACCGGCCCGCCGCTGTCGCACTACGACCCCGAGCCGGAGTACGTCGAGGTCGTGCGCACCGCCGCGGCGATCTGCACGGCGACGCTCTTCATGGGCCTGGGCCCGCGCGCCCTGCGCCCCCTGCACACGCTGCGCCGCCTGCCGCAGGGCGAACCGGACACGCTGGTACGGGCGTTGGCGCGGGTGCTGTGCGTGATCCCGGACCTGCGGCCGCCCGGCTACGCGGAGCTGCGCGAGCTGTGCGGGCGCTCCGGCCAGCCGCTGCTGGCGGGTGTCGCCGAATGCGTGGCGAGCTACGTGTGGGAGTACGAGGACGGGCCGGTGGCAGCGCTGGCCGCCGCGCGGCGGGCGCTGGAGGGGTTGGAGCCGCTGCACCACCCGCTGCTGCGGATGCTGTGCCACGCGAGGATCGGCGAACTGGCCCTGCGGATGGGCCAGGGCGACGACGCGTACCACCATCTGCTGGCGACGATGGCCCAGCAGCAGGCCGTCGGCGACCGGACCGACACCATGAACGTACGGGCCGCGCTGGTGCTGGCGTGTCTGCAGCGCGGCGCCGTCGACGAGGCCGAGCAGTGGCTCGACCGGGCCGCGGCCGGTGAGGCGCCGTCCGACGATGCCGACGCCGCCGGAATCCTGGGCGCGCGGGGCGAGATCGCGCTCGCCCGCGGGCTGACGGAGCTGGGGCTCGGGCTGTGGCGGGAGGCGGCGGCGGCGCTGGACGGCGGCGGTGCGCGGGCCGACGGCGCCGAGTCGTACATGAACGCGTGGGCGCTGCAGTTGCGGGCCGCGGCGCTGGGCGCGCACGCCCGGCACGGACGCGTGGAACCGGCCCGGGGCCTGGCGGCGCTGCTGCGGTCGCGGCTGCTGGGGATGCTCTCCCCGCACGACGGGCGCCCGCCGCTCCTGGCGGCCGAAATGCCCGTCTACGGCACGGTGTTGCTGGCGCTGGGCCATGCCGCGCTCGCGGGCGGCGACGCGTCGGCGGCGCGCTGGGTGGCGCTGGCCGAACGCCTGGGCGTGCTGGGCGAGTTGCAGCCGCCCTCGGCGGTGGCGGACGCGCGTGCCGCGGCGGAGGACGCCGACGGGGCGGCGTACTCCGGCGCGGTCGCGGAGTACGCCGCCCTGGGGCGGGAGGAGTTGCGGGACGCGGTGCTCGCGACCGTCACCGGGCGTGCGACGGATCGCGGTTGAACAGGCTCGTCGACCACCAGGCGCCGAGCGCGGTGAGGGCGACGCCCCAGCCGACCGCGAGCCACCCGTTGTGCCCGATCGGCGTGCCCAGCAGCAGGCCGCGCAGCGACTCGATGAAGGGCGTGAAGGGCTGGTAGTCCGCGAACCAGCGGAACCACCCCGGCATCGAGTCGACGGGCACGAACGCGCTGCCCAGCAGCGGCAGGATCATCAGCGGCAGCCCGACGTTGCTCGCGCCCTCCGGGTTCGGCGAGGACAGGCCGATGCCGACCGCGAGCCAGGTCAGCGCCAGGCCCACCAGCAGTGTCAGGCCGACCGCGGCCAGCCACTCCAGCGGCGAGGCGTCGGTGCGGAAGCCGATCGCGAAGCCCACGCCGATGACGAGCACGACGCTGATGAGCACCTGGAGCACCCCGCCGACCACGTGCCCGACGAGCACGGAGCCGCGGTAGATCGCCATGGTGCGGAAGCGGGCGATGATGCCCTCGGTCATGTCGGTGCACACCGACACCGCGACGCCCAGCGACGCACCGCCGATGGTCATCATGAGGATGCCGGGCACGACGTAGGCGATGTAGCGGGCGCGGTCGGGGTGCCCGCCCAGGCCCGAACTCATCACGTCGCCGAAGATGTAGACGAAGATCAGCAGCAGCATCACGGGCGTGAGCAGCAGGTTGAGCGTCATGGACGGGTAGCGGCGGGCGTGCAGCAGGTTGCGGCGGACCATCGTGGACGAGTCGCGCACGGCCAGGGGCAGGGTGCTCATCGGGCGTTCTCCTCAGCGGACTTGGTGCGGGCGGGGGCAGGGACGGTGGGGCCGGACTCGGGACCGGTCAGGGCGAAGAAGACGTCGTCCAGGTCCGGGGTGTGCACGGTCAGCTCGTCGGCGGCGACGTCGACCGCGTCCAGCCAGTCGAGGATCGCCCGCAGTTCGCGCTGCGTGCCGTCGCTCGGGATCTGCAGGGCGAGCGCCTCGTCGTCGCGGGCGGAGCCGGTGAGCGCGCGGGCGGCGTTCTCGTACGCGGCCGGGTCGGTGAAGCGGAGCCGGACGTGCCCGCCCGGCACCAGCCGCTTGAGCTCGCCGGGGGTGCCCTGCGCGACGAGCCGCCCGCCGTTCAACAGGGCGATGCGGTCGGCGAGTTCGTCGGCCTCGTCCAGGTACTGGGTGGTGAGGAAGACGGTCACGCCGCCCGCGACCAGCTCACGGATGACGCCCCACGTCGCGTTGCGGGCGCGCGGGTCCAGGCCCGTCGTCGGCTCGTCGAGGAAGATCACCCGCGGCCGGCCGACCAGCGTCATGGCGATGTCGAGGCGCCGCCGCATGCCGCCGGAGTAGGTCGAGGCGGGCTTGCGGGCGGCCTCGGTGAGGTCGAAGCGCTCCAGCAGCTCGGCGGTGACGCTGCGCCGCTCGCTGCGGCCCAGGTGGTGCAGGTCGGCCATCAGGAGCATGTTCTCCTCGCCGGTGATCAGGTTGTCCACCGCGGAGAACTGTCCCGTCACGCCGATTGCCGCGCGCACCGCCTGCGGCGCGGCAGCCAGGTCGTGCCCGGCGACGCGGGCCTCCCCGCCGTCCGCGCCGATCAGCGTGGAGAGGATCTGCACGGCGGTGGTCTTGCCCGCGCCGTTCGGCCCGAGCAGCGAGAAGACGGTGCCGGCCGGGACGCTCAAGTCGATGCCGTCCAGGACGGTCTTGTCGCCGTAGGCCTTGCGCAGCCCGCGGGCCTCGATCGCGATGTCCGGCGCGGTGCCCGCCGGGGGGTTCGGTGTCGTCGTCATGCCGGTAAGGCTGCGGGGGCGCGCATTCACGCCGGTTGCAGCGCGGTTTCAGCGCCTTCGGGCGGGGGCCGCGGGCTGAAACCGCGGGGCGCGGCGGCTGGGACCGCGGGGCTGCGGCAGCGGAACCGCGAGGCTGCGGGGGCCGGACCGCGAGGCTGGGGCGCCGGGAACCCCGAGGCCCGCGAGCCCGGTGCCCTACCACCCGAACCAGTCGTCCCAGCAGGGGAGTTCAGCCGAAATTGCCACAGGCGTCTCTCACTCGTCGCCCGTCTGCTGGATCGTCGGGGGCGCTCCGGAAGACCGGCTGAAAGGAACTCCTGCCATGCGTGACATGAAGGACCTGCGCAGGTCGCACCCCCACTCCCGTACCGCGAGCGTGTGCGGTACGGCCCTGCTGCTGGCGGCTGCCGCCGCCCTCGGGCTGACGGGGTCGCCCGCCTCCGCCGCGCCCGCCGCCCCCGTGGCGGCCGGGCACGGCACGCAGCACCTGCCGTCCGTGACCGTGCGGCGCGGCGGTCCCGAGCACACCGTGCACGTCACCGCCGACCGCAGCGGCGAGGCCGTCGTGACGCTGTCCTCGCAGGCACCCGGCATCTCCTGGGGCACGAAGGGCGCCGAATCCGCGGTCGTGTCGGCGTACGTCGACGGGCACTACGCCACCGACATCGTGATCCCCTCCGACCAGCCGATCACCCGCGACTTCAGCCTCGGCCACCTCACCCGCGGCGGCCACACGCTGGCCTTCCGCTTCGCCGCCGACCGCTCACCGCAGGCCGCGACCCGCGCCACCCTCGGCGGCATCGACCTCAAGGTCTACGGCGAGAGCACCGACACGGGCCTGATCCTGCGCAACGCCCCCGTGCTCTACGGCCGCAACCTCCCCGAGCTGGGCAGCGCGTTCCAGAGCAGCACCACCGACGCGCCGCTGTACGAATACCACGAGGTGCTGCCCGCGCCGACCCCCGGCCACAAGATCCTGCAGTACACCGTCATCTGGACGAACGAGGACGGCGGCACCAACTCGCCCGCCCTGATGGCCCGCTGGGGCCGCACCACCGACATCGAGTGGGCCTACGACGTCGAGGTCGACGCCCACGGCGAACCGGTGCCCGGCACCGGCGTCTACCAGGCCGCCAACCACCAGACGCTGGTCTTCGCCGGCGCGTACGAGGGCGACCGCCCGCGGCTTGAGACGTGCACCTCCAACAACAACCTGTGCGACACCGTCGACGACCCGATGCGCTTCTCGCCCGCGCCCGTCCAGGAACTGCCCGCGGGCCAGCCGCGCGAGCACATGATGGACGTCAACCCGTGGCTGTACCCCGTCATGGCGCAGGAGATGACCCGCGAAGGCAAGATCGAGTCGCCGTCCAGCCCCGCCACCCCGGAACTCGGCGACCAGCGCACGTACCTCTACCTGGCCGTCGCCCACACCGCGACGCCGTCCACCGACGCGGGCGCCGTCGGCCTGTCCGTCGGCGTACGCCTCAAGGGCGACCCGACGCTCTACCGCTCCAACCACGTCGACCCGACCTGGTCCGTCACCCGCGAG
Source organism: Streptomyces sp. NRRL F-5123 (assembly GCF_000721495.1). Taxonomy (GTDB): domain Bacteria; phylum Actinomycetota; class Actinomycetes; order Streptomycetales; family Streptomycetaceae; genus Actinacidiphila. The sequence goes on along the minus strand of NZ_JOHY01000026.1, from coordinate 1,947 downwards.
GGCACCGCGGCCACGACCGTCGAACTCCCAGCGGGCACCACGCAGTCCGACATCGCGGAGATCGTCGCCCTGCGCACGCCGGTGACGGAGACCGGCGCGAGCCTGACCGTCACCGCCGTCACCCGCGCGTTCTTCCTCCAGGACGACTACCTGCCCGCCGACTCCTTCCTCGACTGGACCGGCTCCACCGTCCTGACCCAGGACGCCCCCGAGGCACCCCTCTTCACCGCGGCGGGCTGAGCCTCCCCGGACGGAAATCGGGGCGGCGGCGACCGATGAGTTCGGCGCCGCCGCACCGTCCATCCCTGTGACCGGACCCGAACACCCCCGCGGGGAGACGCACATGACCACCGCAGCCGCCGCCAAGGGCCCCGCGAGCTACTTCCCCTCCATCGAGAAGAAGTACGGCCGCCCGACAGCCGAGTGGCAGCAGCTCATCCGCTCCTCCGCGCTGACCCGCCACATGGAGCTGGTCGGCTGGCTCAAGTCCGAGCACGGCCTGGGCCACGGCCACGCGAACGCCCTCGTGGCCGCGACCCTCGCGGAGGACGCCCGCGGCTGAGCCGTACGGGTCAGGTCGTGGTGCCGCGAGGCTGCTCCGGCCCGGAGATCTACGCCCGAACGCCGGGGCCCGGACCCAGGCCACCGCCTGTGCCCGCGCTCGGGCGGTGGCGCAGGCACGAGATGACGACGACGACCGGCCACACCGCCGTCGCCGCCGTGACGACGCGCTCGGCGACACCCGCCGGACCGTGCCGCTGGTTCTCCACCACGAACCAGGCCGCTCCCAGCAGCATCAGCCCCGTCACCGCCCACGACGGCGCCGGCCGCAGCCCCCACGGCCCGCCCGCGGGCCGCCGCCACGCCGCGAGCACCGGCCACAGCGCCAGCAGCGCGAAGCCCACCGTCACGACCGACCCGTGCGACAGCGAACCGCCCGTCGCGGGCGCCGGAAAGACCGCCAGCAGCATCGCCGCCACCCCGCCGCCGCCCAGCGCCAGCCGCCCCGCGAGCGCGGCGGCCCGCAGCCCGGCGGCCGTCGCCAGATGGCACAGCCCCAGCGCGAGAAGCGTCGCGGTGAGCGCCCAGTACGCCTCCTGGTTGTCCGCCGCGAGGACGCTGATCGTCTGTTTGACGGGGTTGTAGTCCGGCCCTTCCACGACCGCGGCGGTGGTCGAGCCGCCGAGCAGAAGTACGGGGGCGGAGCCGGACGAGAGCACCGCCCACCACGTCACATGTCCCATCGCACCACCGTAATTCGCTCCCACGGCAGCGGCGGCGACGTTCGGCCGGAGGTGGGCCTGTCGCGCCCCGCCCCTCCCGCGGCCCCCGCCGTACGTCGGCGACTGCCCCGCCGCGGTGGTGCCCGCGCCCGGCGGCGCGGGGTGCTTCCCCCCCACCACCCGTGCTGGTGGGGGCGCCGGCTTCTGCTCCCCTGCGGGGGCGCACCACAGCCGGGGGCTGCCCGCCGTGCGCGGCCGCCGCTTCAGCGGCGGGGGCCCGTGCGGGTAGACGTCGGCTTTCTGCCCACCTGCGGGGCGCGTTCGCGGGTGGGGTCGAACCGTGCTCCCTCCGCCATCACCCCCACCGGCGGGCAGCTGCCGAGACGTCGGGAGGGGGACGATCCGGGGGTGCCCCCGCAGGAATGCGCTTGCCAGCCCTTACCGGCTACGGATGAGGGTGCACGCGCATTCCGAGGAGGTACCCCCGGAGTGGCCCCCGACCACCCGGCGCCCGACGGCGAGGGGCGCGGGGCGCGGAGAGCGGCGCGACCAGCCCCCACCGGCGGCAAGGCCGCGCAGTGAACCGCACCACCCACCCCGGAGCGCCCCAGGACGATTCGGCAAGCACCGAACCGTCCCGCCCATAGCGTCACCCCATGACGCCCACGACGCACGTGCTCGACGCCCACGCGGCCATCACCGCGGCCCTCGCGGACCCCGCCCT
>NZ_JOHY01000025.1 GCF_000721495.1 Streptomyces sp. NRRL F-5123 | reverse complement strand
GGGTGGGAACGCGGGGGGTGGGGGTGGGGGTGGGGACGGCTTGCCGCCGGAGTGGCGCTGCCTGCCCTCGTAATCCATGGCCTCCATGGCGCGCCTGCCCCTCGTCGCCGCCCGATGCGCACAATGTAGTCGCACCGCTACGCCGGACGAAAGGATCTTGGCCGGATGCCACCCGCCCCGGGGCGCGCGGCACTGGCCGTTGCGGCGAAGACTCGCCGGGGAGTGTGACCGTTCGGCGTATGCGGGGGCGGGAAGGGGGAGCCTAGCCTCGCGGGAGGGTCCGGATGGGTCGCTGGTGAGGGAATCGAGGAGAGTGGGCGTCATGGGCGGATTGCCGCAGGAGCGCAGGCTGGTCACCGAGGTGCCGGGGCCGCGTTCGCGGGAGTTGCTGGGGCGGAAGTCGGCGGCGGTCGCCGACGGGGTGGGTGTGACGCTGCCGGTGTTCGTGACCCGGGCGGGCGGCGGCGTCGTCGAGGACGTGGACGGCAACCGGCTGATCGACTTCGGCTCGGGCATCGCCGTGACGTCGGTGGGCAACAGCGCGCCCGAGGTGGTGCGGCGGGCGTCCGCGCAGCTCGCGGAATTCACCCACACCTGCTTCATGATCACGCCCTACGAGGGCTACGTCGAGGTCGCCGAGCAGCTCAACGCGCTGACGCCGGGCGACCACGCCAAGAAGTCCGCGCTGTTCAACTCCGGCGCCGAGGCGGTGGAGAACGCGGTGAAGATCGCCCGCTCCTACACCAAGCGGCCCGCGGTCGTGGTCTTCGACCACGGCTACCACGGGCGCACCAACCTCACCATGGCGCTGACGGCGAAGAACATGCCGTACAAGGAGGGCTTCGGACCCTTCGCGCCCGAGGTCCACCGGGTGCCGCTGGCGTACGGCTACCGGTGGCTGACCGGGCCGGAGCACGCCGCCGAGGAGGCGGCCGCGCAGGCGATCGACGTCATCACCAAGCAGATCGGCGCGGAGCACGTCGCGGCGATCGTGATCGAACCGATCGCGGGCGAGGGCGGCTTCATCGTGCCGGCGCGCGGCTTCCTGCCCCGGATGGCGCAGTTCGCGAAGGACAACGGGATCGTCTTCGTGGCGGACGAGATCCAGACCGGCTTCTGCCGGACGGGGCAGTGGTTCGCGTGCGAGGACGAGGGCGTGGTGCCGGACCTCATCACGACCGCGAAGGGCATCGCGGGCGGGCTGCCCCTCGCCGCGGTGACCGGGCGCGCGGAGATCATGGACGCGGCGCACTCCGGCGGCCTGGGCGGCACCTACGGCGGCAACCCGGTGGCGTGCGCGGCGGCGCTCGGCGCGATCGCGACGATGAAGGAGCTGGACCTGCCGGCGAAGGCGCGGCGGATCGGCGAGGTGATGACGCCGCGGCTGCGCGCTCTGCAGGAGAAGTACCCGGCGATCGGCGAGGTGCGCGGGCGCGGTGCGATGATCGCCGTGGAGCTGGTGCGGCCGGGCACGAAGGAGCCCGACGCGGCCCTGACGGCGGCCGTGGCCAAGGCCTGCCACGCGGCCGGCCTGGTGGTGCTCACCTGCGGGACGTACGGGAACGTGCTGCGTTTCCTGCCGCCGCTGGTCATCGGGGAGGATCTGCTGGAGGAAGGCCTCGGCATCATCGAGGAGGCCTTCGCCGGGACGGTGTGAGCCGGGCGCGGACCGGGTCGTACAGGGACGCGGCCGGCGCCCGGAAAGTGACGTGAGCGGGGATGCGGGCCGGGTGCGAGGGCGCCGGGCGGGCGGATCCGGGCGGGAGGGCGCAGGTCGTGAAGAAGGTGTGCGGGCCTGATGGCGGAGGGGTGATCGGGCTGTCCGGCCCCTTCGCGGTGCCCTACCGTTTCTTGCGAACACCCCGCTCGAAACCGGCTCCGGTGGATCCGGTGAAAGGCGGCAACGGGTCGGCGATTCCCCATCGCCGGCACGGCAGTGCCCTCGCGCACGAAACCGCCGGGCTTGCAGATGGGCCCGGTGTACCTCGCCGATCGGTCGGCCGTTCGTCCCACACCCCCCGGGACGGGCGGTTCGGCGGTCGCCCTGGCCGCCCCGGAGCTCTCCCCCCTGTTCCGGGGCGGCTTTCTGCTGCCCCGAACACCCGGAGCTCGCCGGATGGCGGAAGCCCCCGCGGCACGGGCCCCCTCCGGACCGCCGCCCGCAGCCTCTACGCTCTCGCCGCGGTCTTCTGCACCGGTGCCGCCCTCTTCGCCGTCCTCACCGCGCAGGTGTCAGGCGGCGGCCGCCTGGTGGCGCGGGATTGGGCGGTGCTGGGCTGGTTCCAGCGCGCGGCGGCGGCGCATCCGACGCTGACCGGTCCCGCGCAGGTGCTCTCGGACGTCGGCAACGTTCAGGTGGCGGTGCCGCTGCTGCTCGCGGCCGTGGTGGCCGCGGGGGTGCGGGGGCGGCGCTCCGGGCTGCCGCTGTGGTGGCTGACCCCGCTGGCCGCGGTTCTCGCGATGGCCCTGGTGCCGCTGGTGGTGGGGCTGGTGAAGTCGGCGGTGGCGCGGCCCGCGCCGGGCAAGCTGCGGCTGGGGCCCGACGGCTACGCGGGCTTCTTCCCCTCCGGGCACACCGCGACCTCGTCGGTGGCGGTGGGGGGCGCGGCGCTGCTGGTGCTGCCGCCGGTCGGGCGGGCGGCGCTGCGCCGGGCCCTGTACGCGGCGGCGCTGCTGCTGGCCGCGGGGGTGGGCGCGGGGCTGGTGTGGCACGGCTACCACTGGCCGCTGGACGTGCTGGCGAGCTGGTGCCTGGCGGCGTCGCTGCTGTCGGTGGTGGCCGCTGCCGGGGTGGTGGCCCGGGCGGCGGCCGCGGGGGACGGGGGATCAGGTGTGGGTGGGGAATCCGAGGTTGATCCCGCCGTGTGAGGGGTCGGGCCAGCGCTGGGTGACGGCCTTGGTGCGGGTGAAGAAGCGCACGCCGTCCTCGCCGTAGGCGTGCGTGTCGCCGAAGAGCGAGGCCTTCCAGCCGCCGAAGGAGTAGTAGGCGACGGGCACCGGGATGGGCACGTTGATGCCGACCATGCCGACCTCGACCTCGTGCTGGAAGCGCCGGGCGGCGCCGCCGTCGCTGGTGAAGAGCGCGGTGCCGTTGCCGTACGGGTTGGCGTTGACCAGGGCGAGGCCCTCGTCGTACGAGGCGACGCGGACGACGCTGAGCACGGGGCCGAAGATCTCGTCGTCGTAGACCGGCATGCCGGGGCGGACGCGGTCGAAGAGGGTCGGGCCGAGCCAGAAGCCGCCGTCCGCGGCGGCGCCGGACAGCGGGTGCTTGCGGCCGTCGACGGCGAGTTCTGCGCCCGCGGCGACCCCGGCGTCCAGGTAGGAGGTGACGCGGTCGCGGTGGGCGCCGGTGACCAGCGGGCCCATGTGCGACTCGGGCTCGGAGCCCGGACCGACGGTGAGGCCGGCGATGCGCTGCTTGACCCTTTCGACCAGTCCGTCGCCGACCGGGTCGACGGCGACGAGCACGGAGACGGCCATGCACCGCTCCCCCGCGGCGCCGTAGCCGGCGTTGACGGCGGCGTCCGCGGCGAGGTCGAGGTCGGCGTCGGGCAGGACGAGCATGTGGTTCTTGGCGCCGCCGAGCGCCTGGACGCGCTTGCCGTGCCGGGTTGCGGTCTCGTAGACGTGCCGGGCGACCGGGGTGGAGCCGACGAAGGAGACGGCCTTCACGTCCGGGTGCTCCAGCAGCCGGTCGACGGCCTCGCGGTCGCCGTGGACGACGTTGAAGACGCCGTCCGGCAGCCCGGCCTCGCGCCACAGCTCCGCCAGCAGGTTCGCCGCCGACGGGTCCTTCTCGGAGGGTTTGACGACGACGGTGTTGCCCGCGGCGACGGCGAGCGGGAAGAACCACATCGGGACCATCGCGGGGAAGTTGAACGGCGAGACGACGGCGACCGGGCCGAGCGGCTGGCGCAGCGAGTAGACGTCGATCCCGGTGGAGGCCTGCTCGGTGTAGCCGCCCTTGAGCAGGTGCGGGATGCCGCACGCGTACTCCACGACCTCCAGGCCGCGGGCGATCTCGCCGAGCGCGTCGGCGTGGATCTTGCCGTGCTCGGCGACGACGACGGCGGCCAGTTCCTCGCGGCGGGCGTTGAGCAGCTCGCGGAAGGCGAAGAGCACCGCGCTGCGGCGGGCGACGGAGGCGTGCCGCCAGCCGGCGAAGGCGTCGAGCGCGGCGGCCACGGCCTCGTCGACGACCTCCGCCGCGGCGAAGTCGACCCGCCCGGTGACGGCGCCGGTTGCCGGGTCGTGGACGTCGCCGTGGCGGACGGCGGCGCCGGTCCAGGGGCGGCCGGCGATCCAGTGGGTGATGCGCTGCGGCTGTGTCACTGGCAGGCCCCTCTTCCGTCGTCGTCCCGCCAGTCTCGCCGCGCCGGGCGCCGCACCACAAGCACCACGCGGCGGGCGCGGCCGTACGGGTACGCGCCCGCGCCCGCTCCGCGGCTCCCGGGCTCAGCCGCCCGCGAGCTGCGCGGCCGCCTCGTGCATCGCGGCCTCCAGCACCTCGGGGTCGGTGAGGTGCCCGGTGCCGTCCGGCGGGACGAGCCAGCGCACCCCGCCGGTGGGGCGGCCGGGGTAGGGGACCACGATCCAGGCTCCGCTGCCGAGCCCTCGCACCCCGCCGGCCAGCCAGCGGTCGGTGGTGCCCGCGGGGACGAAGAAGCCGAGCCGCGTGTCGGCGAAGTCGGCGAGTACGGGTCCTGGCCGGCCGGCGAGGCCGGCCAGGACGTCCAGGGTGGGGTGGCCCAGCTCACCGCGCACGATCAGCACGTCCCACAGCCGCCCGGCGGGCAGCAGGACGACTCCCAGCGGGTTGTTCTCCCATTCCCGGCGGACGGCCGCCGGGTCGTGTGCCGCCGACACCAGCCACTCGACCGCGCTCCTCGCTCCGGCGCTGCCCATGCCCGCTCCTCCTTCTGCCGCGTGGCGCACATCCGTCACCGGAGGAGAGCGGGCGGGACGGCGGTTCTTACGCGGGTTCTCCTACCGACCGGTAGTGACGCGGCTCACACCCCGCCGGTCCGCCCTGCTCCAGGGAACCGGTCCGGACGGACCGGTGGAGGCCTGGTGGACCATCGGCGCCACGAAGAAGACCAGCAGCCGGCCGACCCCGGCGAGCAGCAGCTACGGCGGTTCGGTTACGCGGCGGCGACCGCGGGGAAGCCCTCTCCCCCGTTTCCCACCTGCGCTTTCACCGGCGGGCCGCACGCGGTGCGGGAACGGCGTTCTACGATGAGGCGGCACCGCAGCCGGTGCCCGCCACCCGCTCCCAGGAGGATCCGCATGCCCGACAGCGCCGCCGCAGGCGGGCTCGACACCTTCATCGCCGGGCTGCCGAAGGCCGAACTGCACGTCCACCACGTGGGGTCCGCGTCGCCGCGGATCGTGGCGGAGCTGGCCGCGCGGCACCGGGACTCGGCGGTGCCGGCCGACCCGGAGGCGCTCGCCGACTACTTCAGCTTCCGGGACTTCGCGCACTTCATCCAGGTCTACCTGTCGGTCGTCGACCTCATCCGGGACGCCGAGGACGTACGGCTGCTCACCTTCGAGGTGGCGCGGGACATGGCGCGGCAGAACGTGCGCTACGCCGAGCTGACGGTGACCCCGTACAGCTCGACCCGGCGCGGCATCCCGGACCGGGAGTTCATGGCGGCGATCGAGGACGCGCGCAAGGCCGCCGAGGCGGAGCTCGGGGTGACGCTGCGCTGGTGCTTCGACATCCCGGGCGAGGCGGGGCTGGCCTCCGCCGAGGAGACCGCGCGGATGGCCGTGGACCTGCGGCCCGACGGTCTGGTGTCCTTCGGCCTGGGCGGGCCCGAGATAGGGGTGCCGCGCCCGCAGTTCAAGCCGTACTTCGACCGGGCCCGGGCCGCCGGGCTGCACAGCGTGCCGCACGCCGGGGAGACCACGGGCCCGGAGACGGTGTGGGACGCGCTGCGCGAGCTGGGCGCCGAGCGGATCGGACACGGCACGAGCGCGGCGGGCGACCCGCGGCTGCTGGAGCACCTGGCCGAGCACCGGATCCCGCTGGAGGTCTGCCCGACCTCCAACATCGCCACCCGCGCGGTCGCCACCCTCGACGAGCACCCGATACGGCAGATGGTCGCGGCGGGCGTCCTGGTCACCGTCAACAGCGACGACCCGCCCATGTTCGGCACCGACCTCAACACCGAGTACGCGGTGGCCGCCCGGCTGCTGGAGCTGGACCACCGCGGTGTCGCGGCGCTGGCGAAGAACGCCGTGGAGGCGTCCTTCCTCGACGCGCCCGGCAAGGCGCGGATCACCGCCGAGATCGACGCGTACACCGCGGCATGGTGACGGCCGTCGCCCACCGCGGCGATCCGTACGAACACCGCGAGAACACCCTGCCGTCGGTGCGCTCGGCGCTGCTCAAGGGCGCGGACGCGGTGGAGGTGGACGTGCGGCTGACGCGCGACGGGGTGCCGGTGCTGCTGCACGACCGGTCGCTGGACCGGCTCTGGGGCCACCCGCGGGAGGTCGACGCGCTCACGCTCGACCAGGTCGCGGACGCCACCCGCGGCGGCGTGCCGACGCTCGGGGCCGCGCTGGCCGAGCTGGACCGGCACGCGCGCGGCCGGATGCTGCTGGACCTGACCGAGACCGCGCAGGTTCCGCCTACGCTGGCGGCGGTCCGGGCGGCGGGCGCGGGCGAGCGCGTCTACTACTGCGGCGGGCTTTCGGCGATGCGCGCGGTGCGGGCCGCGGACCCGGCCGCCGAGATCGCGCTGACCTGGAAGACCTCGGCCCGGCCCGCGGACGCACTGCTCGAGGCGGTGGCTCCGCGCTGGCTGAACCTGCGCTTCGGGCTGGTCAACGCGGCCACGATGGGCTTCGCGCGCGAGCGCGGCCTGCTGGTGGCGGCGTGGACGGCGGACTGGCCGCCCTCGATGCGCCGGCTGCTGGCGCTCGGGGCCGACTCGATCACCACCAACCGGCTCGCGTCGCTGCAGCGGCTCGTCGCCCGCCGCGCCCGCGCCTGAGGGGCTCAGTCCAGGGACGTCATCACGTGCTTGACGCGCGTGTAGTCCTCGAAGCCGTACGCCGAAAGGTCCTTGCCGTAGCCGGACTTCTTGAAGCCGCCGTGCGGCATCTCGGCGACCAGCGGGATGTGGGTGTTGATCCACACGCAGCCGAAGTCCAGCCGCCGCGACATCCGCATGGCGCGCGCGTGGTCGCGGGTCCACACCGAGGAGGCGAGCGCGTACTCCACGCCGTTGGCCCACTCGACGGCCTGGTCCTCGTCGGTGAAGGACTGCACGGTGATGACCGGGCCGAAGACCTCGTGCCGGACGATCTCGTCGTCCTGCCGCAGGCCCGAGACGACGGTGGGCGCGAAGTAGTACCCGACCTCGCCGACCCGGAAGCCGCCCGTCTCGACCTTGGCGTGCGCGGGCAGCCGGTCGATGAAGCCGCTGACCCGCTCCAGCTGGCCGGCGTTGTTGAGCGGGCCGTACAGCACGTCCTCGTCCGTCGGCAGGCCGGTCTTCGTCTCGGCGGCGGCCTTGGCGAGCGCGGCGGTGAACTCCTGGTGGATCGACTCGTGCACCAGCACGCGGGTCGCGGCGGTGCAGTCCTGGCCCGCGTTGAAGTAGCCGGCCACCGCGATGTCCTGGACGGCGCGCGGGATGTCGACGTCCTCGAAGACCACCACCGGGGCCTTGCCGCCCAGTTCGAGGTGGACACGCTTGAGGTCGCGGGCGGCGGAGCCGGCCACCTCCATGCCGGCGCGGACCGAGCCGGTGATGGACGCCATCGCCGGGACACGGTGCTCGACCATGAGCCGGCCGGTGTCGCGGTCGCCGCAGACGACGTTGAAGACGCCCTTCGGCAGGAACTCCGCCATGATCCCGGCGAGCAGCACCGTGGAGGCGGGTGTGGTGTCGGAGGGCTTGAGCACCACGGTGTTGCCCGCGGCGATGGCCGGGGCGAACTTCCACACCGCCATCATCATCGGGTAGTTCCACGGCGCGACCTGCGCGCACACCCCGATCGGCTCGCGCCGCACGAAGGACGTCATTCCCTCCATGTACTCGCCCGCGGAGCGGCCCTCCAGCATGCGGGCGGCGCCGGCGAAGAAGCGGATCTGGTCGACCATGGGCGGGATCTCCTCGCTCATGGTCAGCCCGACGGGCTTGCCGGTGTTCTCGCTCTCGGCCTCGACCAGCTCGGCGGCGCGGGCCTCGACCGCGTCGGCGATCCGCAGCAGCGCCTTCTGCCGGTCGGAGGGCGTCGTGTCGCGCCAGCCGGGGAAGGCGGCGGCCGCGGCCGCCATCGCCGCATCGACGTCGGCGGCGCCCGACAGCGGCGCGGTGGCGTAGACGTCACCGGTCGCCGGGTTGACCACCTGCGTGGTGCGGCCGTCCGCGGCGGCGCGGAACTCTCCGTCGATGTGGTTGCGCAGAGTGCGGAGTTCGGTCACGGCGTTTGCTCCCTGGTCGTCCGGATCGTGCTGCTGTGTCGGGTGTCCACAGACTGAGACAGTACCCAGCCTAGCCCGACGGCTGCGGGATCCGACATACCCGCCTCCCGACAACGACCGAATCAGTGAATCTCCGCCTGCAAGACTGCGTATTTCATCGGTTTCGGCTTGCAGGACCGTCAAAGTCTCCTGCACAGTGGGCCGGGTGGCCACACGTGACACGAACGGCGCGCGACCCGCCCTCGACGCGGTGTCGAAGGCGATCATCGGACAGCTCCAGGAGGACGGCCGCCGCCCCTACGCGGCGATCGGCAAGGCCGTGGGCCTGTCCGAGGCGGCGGTGCGGCAGCGCGTGCAGAAGCTGCTCGACCAGGGCGTGATGCAGATCGTCGCGGTGACCGACCCGCTCACCGTCGGCTTCCGGCGGCAGGCGATGGTCGGCATAACCGTGGACGGTGACGTCGAAGCGGTCGCCGGCGCCCTGGCCGGGCTGGACGAGGTGGAGTACGTGGTGGTGACCGCGGGCTCCTTCGACCTGCTCGCCGAGCTCGTCGCCGAGGACGACGACCACCTGCTGGAGCTGATCAACAAGCGGATCCGCGCGCTGCCCGGCGTGCGGTCCACCGAGAGCTTCGTCTACCTGGGGCTCCGGAAGCAGACCTACTCCTGGGGAACGCGATAGCCATGAGCGCACGCACGCCGGCCACGGCGTACGACCACCTGTGGATGCACTTCACCCGGATGGGGGACTACGCGGACACGCCCGTGCCGGTCATCGTGCGCGGCGAGGGCGCGTACATCCACGACGACCGCGGCAAGCGCTACATCGACGGGCTCAGCGGGCTGTTCGTGGTCAACGCCGGCCACGGGCGGCGCGAGCTCGCCGAGACCGCCGCCCGGCAGGCGGCGGAGCTGGCGTACTTCCCCATCTGGGGCTACGCGCACCCCCGGGCGGTGGAGCTGGCCGAGCGGCTGGCCCACCTCGCGCCCGGCGACCTGGACAAGGTCTTCTTCACCACCGGCGGCGGCGAGGCCGTCGAGACGGCGTGGAAGCTGGCGAAGCAATACCACAAGCTCACCGGCAACCCGGGAAGGTACAAGGTGATCTCGCGGGCCGTCGCGTACCACGGCACCCCGCACGGCGCGCTGTCCATCACCGGCCTGCCCGCGCTCAAGGCGCCGTTCGAACCGCTCGTGCCGGGCGCGTTCAGGGTGCCCAACACGAACATCTACCGGGCACCCGTGCACGGCGACGACCCCGAGGCCTTCGGCCGCTGGGCCGCCGACCGGATCGAGGAGCAGATCCTCTTCGAGGGCCCCGACACGGTGGCGGCGGTCTTCCTGGAGCCGGTGCAGAACGCCGGCGGCTGCTTCCCGCCGCCGCCCGGCTACTTCCCGCGGGTGCGGGAGATCTGCGACCGGCACGGCGTACTGCTCGTCTCCGACGAGGTGATCTGCGCCTTCGGGCGGCTCGGCACGACCTTCGGCTGCGAGCGGTACGGCTATGTGCCGGACATGATCACCTGTGCCAAGGGCATGACGTCCGGCTACTCGCCGATCGGCGCCTGCATCGTCTCCGACCGGGTGGCCGAGCCCTTCCACCGCGGCGGCGAGGCCTTCCTGCACGGCTACACGTTCGGCGGCCATCCGGTCTCCGCCGCGGTCGCGCTCGCCAACCTCGACCTGCTCGACCGCGAGGGCCTGAACCGGCGCGTACGGGACCACGAGGCGGACTTCCGCGCCACCCTCGACCGGCTGCGCGACCTGCCCGTCGTCGGCGACGTGCGCGGCAGCGGCTACTTCCACGGCATCGAACTGGTCAAGGACAAGGCCACCAAGGAGACCTTCACGCCGGAGGAGACCGAGCGCGTCCTCTACGGCTTCCTGTCCCGCGAGCTGTTCGCGAACGGCCTCTACTGCCGCGCCGACGACCGCGGCGACCCGGTGATCCAGCTCGCCCCGCCGCTCGTCGCCGGGCAGCAGCTCTTCGACGAGATCGAGGCCATCCTGCGGGACGTCCTGACGCGGGCCTGGGCGAAGCTCTGACGCCTGCCGCGGGCGGGCCCGGCCACCCGCGGCCGACGGCCCCGGACCGGCCCCGGCTCCCCCGCGGGCCCCGCCGCCGACCGGCCCCGACAGCGCTCACCCGAACGGACGGATCGGCGACCTCCGCCGCCGCGCCTGCGGTCCGACCGCCCACCGGCTGCCTACGGTGCCGGGGAGTGACCGCCCACCCCGGCGCCCGCGGCGCACCGGCGCCCTCCGCCGCCGGGGGACGACGACCCGCGGAGGAACGGCATGGTGGCCCCGCCCGACAACGACGTGCTCTTCGCCCGCTCGCTGCGCCACTCCCTCCGGGGCTCACCGGCCCTGCTCGGCGTCTCGGTCGGCGTCCGCGAGGGGGAGATCCTCGGTGTGGTCGGGCCGCGCGGCTCCGGCAAGACGACGCTGCTGCGCTGCCTGTCCGGTCAGATCGTGCCGGACGAGGGCGAGGTGTGGTTCAACAGCGGGCCCGTGCACACCCTCCCCGAGGCGGCGCGCGACCTGCTGCGCCGCGAGCGCTTCGGCTGGGTCGGCAGCGAGCCCGCGCTGCTGCCGGAGCTGACGGCGTGGGAGAACGCGGCGCTGCCGCTGCTGATGCGCGGCGTACGGCCGCGGGCGGCGCGCGCCGAGGCGCAGGACTGGCTGGACCGGCTGGACATCGGCGGCGCCGCGCGCCGCCACCCCGGGGCGCTGCTCCTCCCCGAGCAGCAGCGGGTCGCGGTGGCCCGAGCCCTGGTCGGATCGCCCGCGGTGGTCTTCGCCGACGACCCGGCCGCGCCGCTGCACCACTCCGACCGCGCCCAGGTGCTGCGCACCCTTGCCAGCGCGGCCCGCTCGCACGGGATGACGGTCGTCCTGGCGGGCTCCGCCCCGGAGACCGCCGGCTACACCGACCGCGCCGTCACGCTGCGCGACGGCCATATGGACTCCCCCGTGCACGCCCCGGACCACGGCACCCCCGACCCTGCCCCGGCGCACGCATGACCCCCGCCGGCACCCGGACTCTCCGCCCCGCGGCACCCGAGAGCGCGGTCCGCGAAAACCGAGCGGGCGTGACGCCTTCGCCACGGCGGAGTGAGGACCCTGCGCGGCTGCGCGCGCGTGGCGCGGTATCGACCTTGCGGACCGGACGGGAGGCGGCGGCGTGCTGAGCTGGCGAGTGGTGCGGGGCGCGCGGATCGGGGCGCTCGGGCGGTGGCTGACGGTGGTGGCCGCGTCGGGCGGCACGGGACTGCTGCTGCTGTCGGCGCTCGGCTGGGCGCTGGGGCACCAGCGGCCCGGCGCGAGTGCCGGGGTGCGGCTGGTGTGGTGCGTGCTGCCCGCCGCGGCAGCCGTGCTGCTCGCGGCCACCGCGGGGCGGGCGCAGCCGCTGCGCTGGCCGGGCAGCGGGCTCGCCGCGGTGGGGCTGGGCCGGCGGGCGACGGTGCTGGTCGGCGCCGGGAGCGCGGCGCTGGCGTGCGCGGCCGGCAGCGGGCTCGCCCTGCTGGGCTTCCTCTACCTGCGCGGTGACCTCGGCGGCGTGCCGTACTCCGGTTCGGTCTCGGAGGTGCTGGGCGCGGGACACCGGCTGCCCGCGGCGGGCGTGGTGACGCTCCTGGCGGTGGTGCCGCTGGGCGCCGCGGCGGCCGTCGCCGCCCGGCTGTGGCAGCCGCCGGCGCCGAAACCGGGCGCCGGGCCCGCGGGGCTGCCGTGGGGCGTGGCGCTGACCGCGGTGGGGCTCGCGGTGCAGGTGAGCGCGCCGCGCGGGGACGCGCTGCCACTGCCCAGCGGACTGGGCGCGGTGTCGGCGGCGACGGTGGCGGGCTGGGTCGTCGCCTCGGCCGGGATGGTGCTGACGGGCCCGGGCCTGGTGCACCTGTGCGGACAGCTGCTCGCGCTGCACCGGCCGGGCGCGCTGCGGCTGCTGGCAGGGCGGGCCCTCCAGCAGGAGTCCCGCCGGATCGGCCGGCCGCTGGGACTGCTGTGCGCGACGGCGACGGCGGCGCTCGCGGTCTACGACCTGCAGCACGGCTCGGGCCACCGGCTGGGGCCGCTGACGACCTTCGCCGCGGCCCTCATCGGGCTGTGCGTGCTGGCGGTCGCGGGCACCGCGCTCGCGGAGGCGGCCGGCGCGCGCGCCCGGTCGACGACGGCGCTGCGCGAGATCGGCGCGCCGCCTGCGCTGCTGCGCGGCGCGGCGGCGCTGCGCACGGGCGTGGTACTGGCCGTCGCGGTGCCGCTGACGGCAGTGGTCGCGGCCTTCGCGACCGTTCCGGCGACGCGGTGACGGCGTGAGGGGCCCGGCGGGCTATCGTGCCGCCATGTCCGCCGAGACCGCTCCCCCGCCCGCCCGTGAGATCGAGACGCTCGAGGAGTTCGACAGGGTCGCGCTGACCGGGTCGTTCGCCGGATACCGCGTCCAGGCCGTCGATCTGACGGACCGTACCTTCGCCCTGCTGGTGGCCGACACCACGCAGGCGGTCTTCCTCGGCTGCCTGATGGAGCCGCAGGCGCTCGCGCACGTACGGGCCGGCGGGGCGCTGGTCTTCCCGCCGGTCCCGCACCTGCCCTTCGACCCCTACCGGGCCACGCTCTACAGCCCCACCGAGCTGTACGCCGACCTGGCGGCCGCCGGCTACGAGCACACGCCGGACGCCCGCGCGTACGACTGGTACCGGCAGAGCGCGGCGGGCGGCGACCTACTGGCGTCGATGCTGCGCTCGATCCACGACGACGCGGTGACCGACGCCCTCGACGAGCACCTGGCCGGGGCCCGGGTGGTGGGCGTCATGGGCGGCCACGCGATGAAGCGCGGCACGGACGCCTACGCGGGCGCCGCCCGGCTCGGCCGCGACCTGGCCCGCGCGGGCCTGACCGTGGCGACCGGCGGCGGCCCCGGCGCGATGGAGGCGGCGAACCTCGGCGCGTACGCCGCCCCGCAGCAGGACGTGATGCTCGGCAAGGCGCTGTCGGTGCTCGGCAGCGCCCCGTCCTTCCGGCCGTCGGTCGGCGAGTGGGCCGCGACCGCCTTCGAGGTGCGCGAGCGCTGGCCGGAGGGCGGCACCTCGCTGGGCGTGCCGACGTGGTTCTACGGGCACGAGCCGCCGAATGCCTTCGCGTCGCACATCGCGAAGTTCTTCGCCAACTCCGTCCGCGAGGACACCCTGCTCGCCCGCTGCAACTCCGGCGTGGTCTTCCTGCCGGGCGCGGCGGGCACCGTGCAGGAGATCTTCGACGCCGCGACCCCCAACTACTACTCCGCGCGCGGCGAGCCGACGCCCATGGTGCTGGTGGACCGGGCGCACTGGACCACCGAGCTGCCCGCGTGGCCGCTGCTCAGCGCGCTGGCCCGCGACCACGCGATGGCCTGGCGCATCGCGCTGGTCGACTCGGTGACCGAGGTGCCGGACGCGCTGGTGCGGCTCGCGGAGAAGTGAGCCGGGGCGGGGGCAGGGGACGGCGGGGCACTCAGACCGCGTCGGCAGCCGCCTCCAGCTCGGACACCACCAGCTTCTTCATTCCGAGCATGGCCTTCACGGCGGCCTGGGACCTGTTCTGGTCCGGGTCGTTGATCAGCTCGTTGAGCCGGGTGGGCACGATCTGCCAGGACACGCCGTAGGGGTCCTTGAGCCAGCCGCAGGGGCCCTCCTCGCCGCCGCCCGCGGTCAGCGCGGACCACAGCCGGTCGACCTCCTCCTGCGAGTCGCAGTCGACGCTGAGCGACATCGCCTCGTTGAAGGTGAACTCCGGCCCGCCGTTGAGCGCGAGGAAGCGCTGCCCGGCCAGCTCGAACTCGACGATCATCACGCTGCCCGGCGTCCCGGGACCCACCTCGCCGTAGTGCTGCACCTTGACCACGCGGGAGTTGTCGAAGAGCGAGGTGTAGAGGGCCACGGCCTCCTCGGCCTGGTCGTCGTACCAGAGGAACGTCGTGATCTTCTGCTGCATGGCGGGCTCCGTTCTCGTCCGTGTCCGGCGGTCTGTCCGCGGGGCGCTCGTGCGCCTCCAGCAGATAGGACGGTCCGGGCCGGCGAAACTCATCGGTGCCCATTCGTGTGCTTCTCCGGCCCGTGGCGAGAAGGGGCGCGGGCCGCTCAGCCGGGCAGGACGACGACGTCCTCCGGGTCGAAGGTCACGCCGACGGCCGCGCCCTCGGCCGGGGCGTCACGCAGCGCGCACTCCGCCTCCAGCTCGGGGCCGCGCTCGGGCCGCAGCGTCACGGCCACGTGGCCGCCGCGGAAGGTGCGGGCGGCCACCGTGCAGCGCAGCGCGCCCGCCGCGTCCGGGGCGACCAGGCGCACTCCGGTGGGCCGGACGAGCAGTCGGCAGGGGCCGTCCGGGGTGCCGGGCGGCACGGGCAGCCCGCCCCAGCCGGTGGTGGCCGCCGAGCCGCCGGTCACGACGGCGTCGGTGACGGCGTCGAAGCCCAGGAAGCGGGCGACGAACTCGTCCACCGGGTGCTGCCAGACCTCGAGCGGGGTGCCGGTCTGGGCGATCCGGCCGTCGCGCATGACCACCACGCGGTCGGCGAGCGCGAAGGCCTCACCCTGGTCGTGGGTGACGGCCAGCACGGTGGTGCCCAGCCGGCCGAAGAGCTGCCGCAGCTCCACGACCAGGCGCTCGCGCAGCGAGCGGTCGAGCTGGCCGAGCGGCTCGTCGAGCATGAGCAGCCGCGGTTCCGGCGCCAGGGCGCGGGCGAGGGCGACCCGCTGCTGCTCGCCGCCGGACAGCTCCGCGACGCCGCGGGACTGCGCGCCGGGCAGGCCGACCAGGTCGAGCAGCTCGGCGACGCGCTGCTCGCGCCGGTCGCGCGGCGCCTTGTGCATGCGCGGGCCGAAGCCGACGTTGCCGCCGACGTCCCGCTGCGGGAAGAGCTGGTGGTCCTGGAACATCAGCCCGACGCCGCGCCGGTGCGGCGGCACTCCGCGCTGGTCGGCGCCGTCCAGCAGCACCCGTCCTGAGGCGAGGTCCTGCAGCCCGGCGACCACCCGCAGCAGGGTGGACTTGCCGCTGCCGCTGGGCCCCAGCACGCAGACGATCTCGTGCTCGGCGATCTCCAGGTCGACCCCGTCCAGCGCGGTCCGCTGCCCGAAGCGCACGGTCGCGGCGTCCAGCCGCAGCAGGGCGCCGCCCGTGAGCGAGGGGCCCGCGGCACCGGACGGCCCGGCAATGTGCCGCGGCTCGGCAATATGTCCCGGCTCGGCAATGTGCGGGGCGCCG
The DNA here is from genome assembly GCF_000721495.1 of Streptomyces sp. NRRL F-5123. Lineage (GTDB taxonomy): Bacteria > Actinomycetota > Actinomycetes > Streptomycetales > Streptomycetaceae > Actinacidiphila. The sequence goes on along the minus strand of NZ_JOHY01000025.1, from coordinate 73,608 downwards.
GCAGCGTGCGACGTCCCGGCGGGAGGTGCGGGACGTGCGGGACCGGGGGTACGTGTCGGATCGGCGGTCGTCATCGCGGGTCACAGCTCCCCGGCGCTCGTGGGGCGGAATCGTTCCAGCACCAGCAGGCCGGCGGCGCAGACCACCATCAGCACGGTGCTCAGGGCCATGGCCTGGCCGTAGTTCATGGGCCCGGCGCGGCCCAGCAGGCGGGCGACGGCGACCGGCAGGGTGGGGTCGTCGGGCCGGGCGATGAAGACGGTGGCGCCGAATTCGCCGAGCGAGACGGCGAAGGCGAACCCCGCGGCAACGGCCACGGCACGGGAGACCAGCGGCAGTTCCACCTCGCGCCACACCCGCCAGGGCGAGGCGCCCAGCACCGCCGCGGCCTCCCGCAGCCGGGTGTCGACGGCCCGCAGCACCGGCAGCATCACCCGGACGACGAAGGGCGCGCCCACCAGCGCCTGCGCGAGCGGCACCAGCAGCCAGGAGTCCCGCAGGTCCAGCGGCGGCTTGTCCAGGGCGATGAGGAAACCGAAGCCGATCGTGACGGCGGAGGTGCCGAGCGGCAGCATCAGCAGTGCGTCGAAGCCGCGCATCAGCCGCCCTGACCTGCGCACCAGCGCAGCCGCCGCGAGACCGCCGATCACCAGGGCGATGACGGTGGCCAGCGCCGCGAAGCGCAGCGAATTGCCGACGGTCTGCCAGGGGGCGACGCTGAAGGTGCCGCCGTCGTCCGACCCGAGGGCGCGGTAGAAGGCCAGGCCGTAGCCGCCGGGGGTGTCGAAGGAGCGGGCGGCGAGCACGCCGAGCGGCAGCAGGATGACCAGGGCGACGACCGCGAGGACGGCGCCGAGCAGGGTGCGTTCGGCCGCGCCGCTCGGCCGGTGCGCGGTGCGCGCGGGGTCCACCAGCTTCAGCGCCGACTCGCTCCGCCGTACCGTCCAGCCGTGCAGGGCGAGGATGGCCAGCACCGCGGCGAACTGCAGCAGGGTCAGCACGGCCGCCGCCGGCAGGTCGAAGATCTCGGCGGTCTGCCGGTAGATCTCCACCTCCAGGGTGGAGTACAGCGGCCCGCCGAGGATCTGGATGACGCCGAAGGAGGTGAAGGTGAAGAGGTACACCATGAGCGCGGCCGCGGCCACCGACGGGCCGAGGGCGGGCAGCGTCACGCTGCGCCAGGCGGCGAGGCGGCCCGCGCCGAGCATCCGGGCGGCCTCCTCCTGCGCGGGGTCCAGCTGCGCCCACAGTCCGCCGACGGTGCGGACCACGACGGCGAAGTTGAAGAAGACGTGCGCGACGAGGATCGCCCACACCCCGGTGTCGAGCCGCACCCCGAGGAGCGAGTCGGTGAAGCCGCCGCGGCCGAGCAGCGCCAGGAAGGCCGAGCCCGCGACGACGGTCGGCAGCACGAAGGGCACTGTCACGACCGCGCGCAGCAGCCGCCGCCCGGGGAAGTCCAGCCGCGCGAAGACGTACGCGGCAGGCAGCCCCACCAGCAGCGTCAGCCCGGTCGAGGCGGCGGCCTGCCAGCAGGTGAACCACAGCACGTGCCGGATCCCGGGGTCGCCCAGCACGTCGCCGAACCGGCCCAGGTGCCAGGCGCCGCCCTGGTGCAGCCCCCGGCCGACGATCGCCGCCACCGGGTAGCCGAAGAAGACCGCGAAGAAGAGCAGCGGCGGCGCCGTCAGAGCGGCGCGCACCGCCAGGGCGCGGCCCCGCGAGCCGCCGGCGCCGTCGCGCCGCGCACCGCGCGGAGGTGCGGTCCGCAGCGTGCTCACGTCACGCTCACTTCAGGACGATCCCGTTCCACGCCTGGACCCACTCGTCGCGCTTGGCGGCGATCGTGTCGGGCGCCAGCGTGGCGGGGTGCTCAACCTTGGCGCCGTACTTGACGAAGACCGGCGGCTCGACGGCGTCGCCGCGCACCGGGTCGACGTACATCTGGAGCGGCATGTCCTGCTGGAAGGTCTTGCCGAGCATGAAGTCGATGAGGGCCTTGCCGCCCGCGGGGTTCTTCGCGCCGTGCAGCAGGCCGGCGAACTCGATCTGCCGGAAGCACGTGCCGGTCGAAACGCCGACGGGCGACTGTGCGGGCGCGGGGCTGACGCCGACGACCTCGGCGGGCGGGCTGGAGGCGTAGGAGACCACCAGCGGCCGGTCGCCCTTGGCCTGCTTGCCCGCGGACGAACCGGAGAAGCGGTCGTTGTAGGCCTGCTCCCAGCTGTCGACGACCTCGACGCCGTTGGCCTTGAGCTGCTTCCAGTAGTCCTGCCACGCCGTGTCGCCGTACGTGGCCGCGCTGCCCAGCAGGAAGGCCAGGCCGGGCGAGGACGTCGAGACGTTCTCGGTGACCAGCAGGTTCTTGTACGCGGGCTTGACCAGGTCGGCGAAGGTCTGCGGCGGGGCCAGGTGGTGGGCGGTGAAGTAAGCCCGGTCGTAGTTGACGCAGACGTCGCCGGAGTCGATCGGCGTGACGCGGTGCTGCGCGGCGTCCAGCTGCAGGTCGGCCGCGACCTGCCCGAGGTCCTTGGCCGCGTAGGGCGAGAACAGGCCGTTGTCGAGCGCCCGGGACAGCAGGGTGTTGTCGACCCCGAAGAAGACGTCGCCGCGCGGGTGGTCCTTGGTGAGGACGGCCTGGTTGACGGCCGCGCCCGCGTCGCCGCCGCGCAGCACCTTGACGGTGTAGCCGGTCTCCTTGGTGAATTCCGCGAGGACGGACTTCGAGGCCGCGAACGAGTCGTGGCTGACGAGCGTGACGGTCTTGGATCCGGAACCGGAGCCCGCCGCCTTGCCGCCGTCGCCGCCGGAGTCGCTGCCGCACGCGGCCAGGACGGACGCTGCCGCGCCCGCGGCGACGAGCGCGCCCACGGCACGCCGAGCGGTGGTCTTCATCTGTGCTGACTCCCTACGCCGGTATGACCCGGATCAGGTGGGAGGGTCTGCGGCCTGAGATCCTTCGCCGGATCCCTCGCCGCACTCTCAGCGCCGTCGCAGGCGCTCCCCTGTCGGAATGTTCTGTTGTGGGCCCGCGTGTGCACGCCTGCCCGTACGGCCGCGAGCTGCAGTGACCGCGGGCCGGACGCGAGCGCCGACCGTACGATAGCAGCAGGTCAGCGCTCCGCCGCCGCCAGCTGTCCGCAGGCGCCGTCAATCTCCTGGCCACGGGTGTCGCGTACGGTCACGGGCACTCCGTGCGCCTCCAGCGCGGCCACGAACGCCCGCTCGTCCTCCGGTCGGGAGGCCGTCCACTTCGAACCGGGCGTGGGGTTGAGCGGGATCAGGTTGACGTGCACCCGGTGGTTCTTCAGCAGCTTGCCCAACCGGTCGGCGCGCCATGCCTGGTCGTTGACGTCGCGGATCAGCGCGTACTCGATCGAGATCCGGCGGCCGGAGACCTCGGCGTAGTGCCAGGCCGCGTCCAGCACCTCACGGACCTTCCAGCGGGTGTTGACCGGCACCAGTGTGTCGCGCAGCTCGTCGTCCGGGGCGTGCAGGGAGACCGCGAGGCGGCACTTGAAGCCCTCGTCGGCGAAGCGGTGGATGGCCGGCACCAGGCCCACCGTGGAGACGGTGATGCCGCGCTGCGACAGCCCCAGGCCGTCCGGTTCGGGGTCGGTCAGCCGGCGGATCGCGCCGACCACGCGCTTGTAGTTGGCGAGCGGCTCGCCCATGCCCATGAAGACGATGTTCGACAGGCGTGCCGGTCCGCCCGGCACCTCCCCGTCGCGCAGCGACTTCATGCCGGCCACGATCTGGTGCACGATCTCGGCGGTCGACAGGTTGCGGTCCAGACCCGCCTGGCCGGTGGCGCAGAAGGGGCAGTTCATGCCGCAGCCGGCCTGTGACGAGATGCACATGGTGACGCGGTCCGGGTAGCGCATCAGCACCGACTCGACGAGCGTCCCGTCGAAGAGCCGCCACAGCGTCTTGCGGGTGTCGCCGTCGTCGCACGAGGCGTGCCGCACCACCGTCATGAGCTCCGGCAGCAGATCCCCGGCGAGCTTGCCGCGGGCCGCCGCCGGGATGTCCGTCCAGGCCGCGGGGTCGTCGGCGTACCGCGCGAAGTAGTGCTGCGACAGCTGCTTGGCCCGGAAGGGCTTCTCTCCGAGCGCGGCCACCGCCTCCCGTCGCTCGGCGGGCGAGAGGTCGGCGAGATGCCGCGGGGGCTTCTTGGCTCCCCGCGGCACGGCGAAAGTCAGTTCTCCGGGTACAGGCATGATTCCTCCAGTGTCCCAGATCGCGGAGGAAGCCCGCGCCGCGCGGGCTTCGGGCCTGTGGAGGACGCGGGCGGGCTCAGCCCTGGCCGACGAAGGCGACCAGCAGCAGCCAGACGATCGGGGCGGTCGGCAGCAGGCTGTCGAGGCGATCCATGATGCCGCCGTGGCCCGGCAGCAGGGTGCCCATGTCCTTGATGTCGAGATCCCGCTTGATCATCGACTCGCCGAGGTCGCCGAGGGTGGCGCTGATCGCGGCGGCCAGGCCCAGGACCAAGCCCTGCCACCAGCAGCCGCCATCGATGGAGAACTGCATCAGCAGCGCGCCCGCCACCATGGCGAAGCCGATCGCGCCCGCGAGTCCCGCGCGGGTCTTGCCGGGGCTGATCCGCGGGGCGAGCTTGGTGCGGCCGAAGCGCCAGCCGACCGCGTAGGCGCCCGTGTCGCTGACCACGGTGAGCACCAGGAAGGCCAGCACCCGGCGGGGGCCGTCGTCCGCGGCGAGCATCATCACCACGAAAGTGGCGAGGAAGGGCACGTAGAAGGCCACGAAGACGGCCGCCGTGACGTCCTTGAGGTAGTCGTGCGGCGGCTGGGCCATGCGCCAGACCAGGATCGCCAGCGCGGTCAGCGCCATCGCGATCCACGCCCCGTCGGCGCCGCGCAGATACCCGGCGATCACCATGGCCGCGCCGCCCACCACGAGCGGCACCAGCGGCGCGTGAATGCCCTTGCGCTCGGCGAGCCGCGAGGTCAGCTCCCACACGCCGACCGCGACTGCCACCACCACGACCCCGACGAAGACCTGCTTGACGAGGAAGAGCGAGGCCAGAACCACCACGCCGAGCCCCACGCCCACGCCTATCGCCGCCTGGAGGTTACGCCCTGCGGACTTCTTCGCGGGGGCGGGCTGCGGGGGCGTCGGCTCGGACGCCGGCGGCGAGGGCGGCATAGCTGGAGTCTTCCTCCCGGTGCGGCTTTCCGCCGCGGAATACGCCGCCGGGGCGGTGACCGCGGCGACGTCGGCGGCCGCGGCTGCGGTGTTCTCCGTTGCTCCCCGGTGACCGGCGCGCGGCGAAGCGCCCCAGGAAGAGTCGTTCACTGAGCTTCGCCTCGCGTCGTCGTCGGGGTGTGCGGAGTGGCGGGTGCGGGCCGGCGGGCCCTCGGGCCGCGGCCGGGCCCGGAACGGACCGCAGGAGGCCCGTGAAGGGCCCCGCGGGGCCCGGGGAGGTATGGACGGCACCGGGACCGTCAGACCTCCAGCAGCTCCGCTTCCTTGTGCTTGAGCAGCTCGTCGACCTGGGCGACGTACTTCGACGTCGTGTCGTCGAGCTCCTTCTCCGCGCGGCGCACCTCGTCCTCGCCGGACTCGCCGTCCTTGACCAGCTTGTCCAGCGTCTCCTTCGCCTTGCGGCGGACGCTGCGGATGGAGATCTTGGCGTCCTCGCCCTTGCCCTTGGCGACCTTGATGAACTCGCGCCGCCGCTCCTCGGTGAGCTGCGGGAAGACCACCCGGATGATACGGCCGTCGTTGCTCGGGTTGACGCCGAGGTCGGAGTTGCGGATCGCCTCCTCGATGTTGCGCAGGCTGCTGCTGTCGAAGGGGGTGATCACCGCCATCCGCGGCTCGGGCACCGCGAAGGACGCCAGCTGGTTGATCGGGGTGATCGCGCCGTAGTACTCGGCCACGATCTTGTTGAACATCGCCGGGTGCGCGCGGCCGGTACGGATCGCCGCAAAGTCGTCCTTGGCGACCTCGACGGCCTTCTCCATCTTCTCCTCGGCTTCGAGGAGGGTTTCTTCAATCACCATGTGCTCCTGGTTTTCAGAAGGCGGGGCCCTGCGGGCGCGGCCCCTGCGCGCGTCTGTCCTGCACGGTGTCCGACCGGCAGCGTGTTGTCCATCCCCTGATGCCCCGTGGCGGCTACGGCTAGCCTCTGGTGCCCTGGGTGTTGACCAGTGTGCCGATCTTCTCACCCTTGACCGCGCGGGCGATGTTGCCCTCGGCGAGCAGCTCGAAGACCAGGATCGGCAGCTTGTTGTCCTGGCACAGGGTGATGGCGGTGAGGTCGGCGACGCGCAGGTCGCGCGCGATGACCTCGCCGTAGTCCAGGGCGTCGAACATGGTCGCGTCCGGATTGAGCTTGGGGTCGGAGTCGTAGACCCCGTCGACCCCGTTCTTGCCCATGAGCAGGGCGGCCGCGTCGATCTCCAGCGCGCGCTGCGCGGCGGTGGTGTCGGTGGAGAAGTACGGCATGCCCATACCGGCGCCGAAGATCACCACGCGGCCCTTCTCCAGGTGCCGCACCGCGCGCAGCGGGATGTAGGGCTCGGCGACCTGGCCCATGGTGATGGCGGTCTGGACCCGGGTCTCGACGCCCTCCTTCTCCAGGAAGTCCTGGAGGGCCAGGCAGTTCATGACCGTGCCGAGCATGCCCATGTAGTCGGAGCGCGCCCGGTCCATGCCGCGCTGCTGGAGTTCGGCGCCGCGGAAGAAGTTGCCGCCGCCGATGACGAGGGCGATCTCGTAGCCGTCCGCGACGACCGCGGCGACCTCGCGGGCGATGGCGTGCACGACGTCGGGGTCGACACCGAGCCCGCCGCCCCCGGCGAAGGCCTCGCCGGACAGTTTGAGCAGGAAACGGCGGCCCGCGCCGGGTGCGCCGGTCGGGGCCTGTGCGGCGGCTTGGTTCATGGGGATCTCCTCGTGCACGTACAAAGGAGGCCACTGCCGCGGGTCCTTGTGGGTTCCCGTGACGGCAATGGCCTCCTTGTCACCTCTGCGGCCGGCCGGCGGGCGGCCGGTCGCGTACGACCCTAGCGGGCTCCCGGGTCAGACGCCCACGCGGAAGCGCGCGAAGGCCTTCAGCGTCACGCCGGCCTCGTCGAGCACCTTCTGCACGGTCTTCTTGGCGTCCTTGGCGAAGGACTGCTCCAGGACGACGTTCTCCTTGAAGAAGCCGTTGACGCGGCCCTCGACGATACGCGGCAGAGCGGCCTCGGGCTTGCCCTCCTCACGCGCGGTGGCCTCGGCGACGCGGCGCTCGTTCTCCACCGTCTCGGCGTCGATCTCGTCGCGGGTCAGGTACCGCGGCGCGAAGGCGGCGATGTGCTGGGCGACGTCCTTGGCGGTCTGCGCATCGGCCTTGTCCAGCTCGACCAGGACGCCGACCTGCGGGGGCAGGTCCGGGCTGGTGCGGTGCAGGTAGGAGGCGACGTAGGTGCCGGTGAACTGCGCGAAGCGGTCCAGCACGATCTTCTCGCCGAGGGTCGCGTTGGCCTCGTCGACGAACGCCTGCACGGTCTGGCCGGGCTTGATCTCGGAGGCGAGCAGCACGGCGATGTCGGCCGGCTTGGTCGCGGCGACGTGGGCGGCGATGGCGTCGGCGACGGCGACGAACTTGTCACCCTTGGCGACGAAGTCCGTCTCGCACTTCAGCTCGACGAGGACGCCCTCGGTGCTGTCGGCGGAGATCAGGGACACCACGGCGCCGTTGGAGGCCGAGCGGCCCTCGCGCTTGGTGACACCCTTCTGGCCCTTGACGCGGAGGATCTCGACGGCCTTGTCCAGGTCGCCTTCGGCCTCGGTGAGGGCGTTCTTGCAGTCCATCATGCCCGCGGCGGTCAGCTCGCGGAGCTTCTTGACGTCAGCGGCGGTGAAGTTCGCCATGGGTCTGTGTCTCTTCCCGAATGGTCGGTGGATCTACGGGTGGACGGCGGGGGCACAGGGCCCCCGCCGTCGTCACGCGTGGGGCCGGCAGCCGCGAGCGGCCGGCCGGCCTCAGGTCAGGCCTGCTCGGCGTCGCCCTCGGCGGCCGGCGCGTCAGCGGCGGGCGCCTCGGTGGCCGGAGCCTCGGTGGCCGGGGTCTCGGCCGCGGGCGCCTCGGCGGCCGCGGGGGCCTCGGCCGCGTCGTCGGCCTTCTTCTCGCCTTCCAGCAGGTCGCGCTCCCACTCGGCCAGCGGCTCGGAGCCGCCCTCGGCCTTCTTGTCGCTCAGCGCGGCGCCGGAGCGGGCGATCAGGCCCTCGGCGACGGCGTCGGCGATCACGCGGGTGAGCAGCGTGACGGAGCGGATCGCGTCGTCGTTGCCCGGGATCTTGTAGTCGACCTCGTCGGGGTCGCAGTTGGTGTCGAGGATCGCGACGACCGGGATGCGGAGCTTGCGCGCCTCACCGACGGCGATGTGCTCCTTCTTGGTGTCGACGATCCAGACGGCGCTCGGCACCTTCTGCATCTCGCGGATGCCGCCGAGGGTCTTCTCCAGCTTGTCCTTCTCGCGGGAGAGGACCAGGAGCTCCTTCTTGGTCAGGCCGGACGCGGCCACGTCCTCGAAGTCGATCTCCTCGAGCTCCTTGAGGCGCTGCAGGCGCTTGTAGACGGTCGAGAAGTTGGTGAGCATGCCGCCCAGCCAGCGCTGGTTGACGTAGGGCATGCCGACGCGCGAGGCCTGCTCGGCGATGGCCTCCTGCGCCTGCTTCTTCGTACCGACGAACATGATGGAGCCGCCGTGCGCGACGGTCTCCTTGACGAACTCGTAGGCGCGGTCGATGTACGACAGCGACTGGAGCAGGTCGATGATGTAGATGCCGTTGCGCTCGGTGAAGATGAAGCGCTTCATCTTCGGGTTCCAGCGGCGGGTCTGGTGCCCGAAGTGGACGCCGCTCTCCAGCAGCTCCCGCATCGTGACGACGGCCATGGCCGTACTCCTTGAGGTGCTCGGTTACCGCGACAGCCGGACGGCGGTCGCGCCTGACGCCCCGGCGCGCCGTGCCACGAGGGACCGAGGGGCGCGGCCACCGCCCCGGAGACGGGGGTTGGTGGCGGGGCGTGCGAAGTCGACCCGGTGACCCGGATCGCCAGAGAAAGTGTACGGGACCCGCGGAGTCCCAGGCGACACCCAAGTTGTCCACAGGCTGCGACCATGATCATCTTTCGGCGCCCGGATGCGGGATCGTCGTGTCATGGCGTTCACGACGGTGTGGTTGACGATGGTGGCGGCGCTGCTCGCGACTGCGGGCGGGCCGCCCGGAGGGCCGTCCCTGGCGGTGCCGGGCGGCGGTCGCAGCTGGCCGGTGGCCGGGCAGGGGCCGCGCGGGCGGCCGGTGGTGCTGCGGGCGTTCGAGGCGCCCGCGACACCGTGGGGCGCCGGGCACCGCGGGGTCGACCTGCGGGCCGGGCCGGGTGCGCGGGTGCGGGCGGCGGCGCCGGGCGAGGTGGTCTTCGCCGGGCGGGTGGGGGGCCAGGGAGTGCTGGTGCTGCGGATCGGGCCGGACCTGCGGATCACGTACGAGCCGGTGCGCGCGGGCGTCGCGGTCGGCGCGCGGGTGACGGCGGGGCAGCCGGTGGGCACGGTGGAGGGGGCGCTCGCGCACTGCCCGGCGGTGTGCCTGCACTGGGGGCTGCTGCGGTCGGGGCGGGGCGGAGACGTCTACCTGGATCCGCTGTCGCTGCTGCCCCGCTGGATACGGCGCGGCGGGCCGTCGCGGCTGCTGCCGGTCCTCGGGGTCCCGGCGCCGCGCTGACGCACCGGGTGCGCCGGGGTCAGCCGGTGACACCGCGCAGGGCCATCGTGACGGCGGCGCGGGTGATCACCTCGGGGTCCTCCGCGGCACCGAGTTCGATACGGCGCACCGCGACGTCGACGACGCCCTGGAGCAGCATCGCGGCGAGCCGCGGCTCCGCATGGCCGAGGTCGGAGAGGGCGGCGACGACCATGGCGACCAGGCCGCCGTGGGCGGCGCGGATCTTCTCCCGGGCGCCGGCGTCGAGTTCGCCCGCGGAGATCGCGACCACGGCGCGGTGCCGGCGGTCGCCGACCAGGGCGAGCTGGCTGCGGACGTACGCCTCGATGCGGTCCTCGGGGGTGCCGGCGGCCTCCATCGCGGCCTCGACCTCGGCGGCCCAGACCGGGAAGTCGACGGCGCACAGCTCCTCGACGACGGCGGCGCGGGAGCGGAAGTACTCGTAGACGGACGAGCGGGCGAGCCCGGTGCGCTCGGCGAGCGCGGGGAAGGTCAGCGCCTCCGTGCCGCCCTCGGAGAGCAGGGCGCGGGCGGCGTCCAGCAGGGCCCGCCGCTGCATCGTGCGGTGTTCGGCCACCGAGGCCGCTCGAATCCTGGGCATCCCTCCACTGTAGACAGTGCGGGGGTGCCGTCAGCGGCCGACGTCGGCGAGCTTTGCCCGCAGTTGAAGCACGGACTTGGTGTGGATCTGGCTGACCCGGCTCTCGGTGACGCCCAGCACCTGGCCGATCTCGGCGAGCGTCAGTCCCTCGTAGTAGTAGAGGGTGACGACGGTCTTCTCCCGCTCGGGGAGGGTGTTGACGGCGCGGGCGAGCAGCCGGCGCAGCTCGCGGTCCTCGGCGACCTCGACCGGGTTGTCGGCCCCGGTGTCCTCCAGGGTGTCGACGAGGCTGAGCCGGTCGCCGCTCTCCGCCCCGACGTGCAGCAGCTCCTCCAGCGCCACCACGTTGGCCAGCGACAGCGCGCTGAAGACGCCGTGCAGCTCCTCCAGTCCGACGCCCATCTCCGCGGCGACCTCCGGCTCGCTGGGGGTGCGGCGGAGCTTGGCCTCCAAGGTGGCGTAGGCGCGCTCGACGGCCCGGGCCTTCTGGCGTACCGAGCGCGGGATCCAGTCCAGGGCCCGCAGCTCGTCGATCATGGCGCCGCGGATCCGGGTGATGGCGTAGGTCTCGAACTTGATCGCCCGGTCCGGGTCGAACTTCTCGATCGCGTCGATCAGCCCGAAGACCCCCGAGGACACGAAGTCGGCCTGCTCCACGTTGGCCGGCAGCCCGACGCTGACCCGGCCGGCGACGTATTTCACCAGCGGCGAGTAGTGCAGGATCAGCTGCTCGCGCAGCCGCGCGTCCCCCGTGGACTTGTAGGTCCGCCACAGCTCGTCGAGCGACGTGGGGGCGGGTGGCCGAGCGGTGGCGGGGGCAGTGGTCGCGGCCGTCGCCCGTTCGGACCCGGGGGTGTGCTGGGGCATGCGTCGTTGTGAGCCGTTCTGCCGTGACGTGGACGGGGAATCGAGCCTCCGAGAGCGTAGCGTGACCATAGTGTCGCTCATTGCTACGTCATCCGTTTGGGACATGCGCAGATACGTTCCTCTATGGCTGCACGGGCACCGGGCCGGCTGCGGAACCCGGCACGGTTGCTCCGGAAGACCCGCACCGGCCATGATGGGCCGCCGCCGTGGCCCGAGTGCCGCTCCCTGCGATCGCCCCAGGTCACAGCCCCGCGCTGTCACCTGATGGTGTGCCGCCGGCGTCAACCGGCGTGCCGCGTGGGGCTGTCGCGTGCGGTACGGACCAACTGCCACCTCCCGTCCAGCCGTTCGACGAAGCCGAGCGCCTGCAATTCGACGAGCCTGCTCAGCGTGTCGTCACAGGAGGCCCCGGCCACCTCGGCGATCTCCCGCTCGTCCGCGGCCCCCCGACCCGGCAAGGCCTCCAGCACACGGGTCGCCGCGGCGCCGAGCAGATCGCGGGGCAGCACCGGCCCGCGCCGCGGCGGGGCGAGGTCGGCGCCGATCTCGCCGACCAGCTCGACGACGTCCGCAGCGTCCGTCACGACCGCCGCACCGTCCCGCAACAGCTCGTGCACCCCCTCGGACAGGCCGCTCGTGCACGGCCCCGGTACGCCCATGGTGATCCGCCCCATCGCCGTGGCCCGGCGCGCGGTGATGAGCGAGCCGCTGCGGTAGCGGGCCTCGACCACCACCGTCCCCCGGGTCAGGGCGGCGATCACCCGGTTGCGCAGCACGAAGCGGCTCCTGGTCGGATGGTCGCCGGGCGGCAGCTCGCCCACGAGCAGGCCCCGCTCGGCCATCCGTTCGATCAGCCCGGCGTTGCGCGGCGGATACGCCACGTCCACCCCGCAGGCCAGCACCCCGACCGTGGCGCCGCCCGCGCCGAGCACCGCGCGGTGCACGGCGCCGTCCACCCCATGGGCGGCACCCGACACCACGACCCACCCCGCCTCCGCGAGGCCCGCGCCGAGGCGGGCCGCCATGTGCGCCCCGTAGTCGGTGCAGGCACGGGCGCCGACCACCGCGACCGAGCGCAGCGCCCACAGCCGCAGCGACGGCCGGCCCCGCACCCACAGCCCGAACGGCCGCTGCGGCCCCAGGTCGTCCAGCTGCCCCGGCCAGTCGCTGTCCGAGGGGCAGACGAAGCGGGCCCCCACCCGGTGGGCGGCCGCCAGGTCCGCCACCGGGTCCGCGCCCGCCGCGCGGCGGGCGTAGCGGGCCGTACGGTCCGGGCTCGCCGCCGGCATGGGCTGCCCGGCGCGGACGGCACGCAGCGCGGCCTCGGCCCCGCGGTCCCGCAGCGCCCGCCCCATCACCTCGTCCCCCGGCTCGGCGATCCTGGTCAGCGCGGCCCGGGCCAGCCGCTCCCCCCACCCGACGCCCGCCCCCTCCCCGTACGCCGCCCGCAGCGTCGCCTCGTCCGCCGCCCGCAGCGTCGCCTCGTCCGGCGGCCGGGGCGGCGGGGCCGTGGCCATCAGGGGCTCCCGGCGGGCGCCAGGCCGTGGCTGACGCCCGTCCGCAGATGCAGGGCCGCACGGACGTCCTCGGCGTCGGGACGGGCGTGGCCCGCCAGGTCGGCCAGCGTCCACGCGACCCGCAGCACCCGGTCCAGGCCCCGGGCGGTCAGCAGGCCGCGTTCCATGTCGCGCTCGGCGGCGTGCAGCGCGCCGGGCGCGACCGGCCAGCGGGTGCGCAGCTCATGGCCCGGCACGTCGCCGTTTGCCCGCCAAGGTGAACCGGCGAGGCGGACGGCGGCCCGCTCCCTGGCCTCCCGCACCCGGGCGGCGACCACGGCCGTGCTCTCCCCGGGCCCGCGCCCGATGAGGTCGGAGCGGCCGACCGCCTCGACGTCCACGCGCAGGTCCACCCGGTCCAGCAGCGGCCCGGAGAGCCTGCCCTGGTAGCGGCGCACCGCGGTGGGCGAGCACTCGCACCCGGCGCCCAGCATCGAATACCGACCGCACGGGCACGGATTCGCCGCCAGCACCAGCGTGAAGCGGGCCGGCAGCCGCATCACCCCGGCGGCCCGGGCCACCACCACGTGCCCGGACTCCAGCGGCTGCCGCAGCGCTTCGAGGGCTTTCACGCTGAATTCCGGCGCTTCGTCCAGAAAAAGCACCCCTCTGTGCGCCAGCGAGACCGCGCCCGGCCGCGGCAGCCCGCTGCCCCCGCCGACCAGGGACGGCATCGTCGCGGAGTGGTGCGGCGCGCAGAACGGCGGGGTGTCCACCAGCGGGCGGCCCGTCGGGAGGATGCCGGCCACCGAGTGGACGGCCGTGACTTCCAGCGACTCCTGCCGTGTCAGCGGCGGCAGGATGCCCGGCAGCCGCTCGGCCAGCATCGTCTTCCCGGCCCCCGGCGGACCCTTCAGATAGAGGTGGTGAGCCCCCGCCGCGGCCACCTCCAGCGCGAGCCGGGCGGCGCCCTGCCCCGCCACGTCGGCGAGGTCCGCCCCCGCCGACGATCCGCCCTCCGCCCCGGCGTGGGAACTGCCGCCGCCCAGGCTGACGGCCAGCCCGGAGCCGACCCCGCCACCCGGCACGGTCAGCCCCGCGAGCATCGGGTCGGGCCGGCCCTCACCGGGCAGCGCCCCTTCCTCCTCCTCCGGGACCGGCTCGTCGTTGAGCACCGCCACCAGTTGCCGCAGGCTGCGCACCCCCAGCGCCGCGATGCCCGGCACCAGCGACGCCTCCGCCACCGTCCGCTCGGGCACCACCACCTGCCGATAGCCCGCGTCGGCCGCCGCGAGCACGGCGGGCAGCACGCCCCGCACCGGGCGCACCCGGCCGTCGAGCCCCAGCTCGCCGATCATCATCAGGTCGGCGATGGCGGACGGCGCGATCCGCTCGTTGGCCGCGAGCAGCGCGCAGGCCACCGCGAGGTCGAAGCCGGAACCGCCCTTGGGCACCGACGCCGGACTCAGGCCCACGGTGAGCTTCTTCTGGGGCCAGACCTCGCCGCTGTTCACGATCGCGGCACGCACCCGGTCCCGGCTCTCGACCAGGCTCTTGTCGGGCAGACCGACCAGGGTGAAGGCCGCGAGGCCCGGTTCGAGATCGGCCTGGACCTCGACCACCACTCCCTCGACGCCGACCAGCGCGACCGAGCACGTACGGGCGAAGCCCATCACGCCACCCCCCGCACGTGGTCGACCTCGGGTGCCCCGCGGTCGGGAAGGACGACGCCCACCAGGTCGATCCTGACCCCGCCCGGCGGAGCCCCGCCGTGCTCGGCGGTCCAGCGCTCGGCCAGCGACCGCAGCCGGGTCAGCTTGGCCGCCGACAGGGCCTCCCGCGGATGCTGGAACCGCCCGGCCCGCCGGGTCTTGACCTCGCAGATCACCAGGGCGTCGCCCTCGGCCGCGAGGATGTCGATCTCACCGCCGCGGCCGTGCCGCCAGTTCCGCCCGATCACCCTCAGGCCCGCGGCCTGCAGCGCCCGGACCGCGACGTCCTCGCCGTACCGCCCCAGCGCACCTCGTGCGTTCATGAGTACCACCTCCGTCACCGACTGTGACAGAGAGTGGTCCCTCGAAGATGATCTTGAAGTCCGGCCTGTGGATAACTTCTCAGCTACCGAAGCCCGAGTCGTCCGACGGCAGGTCCAGATCCGCCTTGTTCAGCTCCTCGATGTTCACGTCCTTGAACGTGAGCACCCGCACCTGCTTGACGAACCGGGCCGGGCGGTACATGTCCCAGACCCATGCGTCGGCCATCGAGACCTCGAAGAACACCTCACCCTGCACCGAGTGCACCTGCATCTCGTAGTCGTTGGTGAGGTAGAAGCGCCGCTCGGTCTCGATCACGTACTTGAACAGGCCGACGACGTCGCGGTACTCCCTGTAGAGCTTCAGCTCCATCTCGGTCTCGTACTTTTCGAGGTCCTCGGCGCTCATCGTGTGTTCCCCTTCAGCCGTACGTGCACCCATTGTGCGTCACAAGCTCCCACGACACCGCGGGACTTTCCCGCACAACCGAAGCGAGCACCGGGGTGGTCATCTGCGCCTCAGCAGCTTGGCCAGCGGGTCGTAGGCCGCGCCGCCCAGGATGAACACCACCCCGACGATCGCCGCGACCACCAGCATGCCCAGCGGCCCCTGCCCGGGGGAAGCCCCGCCCGGGACGGCGTGGAACGCCGAGGTGCGCGGCAGCAGTCCCATCCGCGACGTGGGCCAGGCGATCCCGTCCACCCGGGCCTTCACATCGGTCGCCGGGACCGCGCCGCCCTCGGCGTCGGCCAGGTGCAGCCGGGAGTCCTCGGACACCGAGCGGTTGTCGCCCAGCAGGAAGAGTTTCCCGGCCGGCACCCGGGTGCGGAAGGATTCGAGCGAGGCGCGGCTCGCGCCGTCCTTGCCGGAGGGCGCGCCGCCGTTGAGGTACGTCTCGTCGATCGGCGTGCCGTTCACCAGCAGCCGCCCCTGCGCGTCGCAGCACTGCACGGTGTCGCCGCCGATCCCGACGACCCGCTTGACCAGCGGCTCGCTGCCCCACAGCTTGTCCTGGAAGACCACCACGTCGCCGCGGCGCACATCCGAGCCGGAGACCTTCTGGGCCACCACCTTGTCGCCCGGCCGGACCGTCGGCACCATCGAGGTGGTCGGCACCGTGTAGGGGCGGTAGACCAGCGCGCCCCACACGCAGGAGCCTATGAAGAGCACGCTGCCGACGGCGATGACGATGCCGGACACCCGGTGCCCGATCCCGCCACCGCTGCCGGACGTGCTCCGCCGTACGGTCCCGCTTCGTGTGGTGCTGGTCACCGCACCGCTGCTACTGCTCATGGAGCCGAACCCTACCCGGGGGTACCCCCGGCGGTCAGCAGTCTTCCCGGCCGCGGTCGGGACCGCCCGCACCGCTCGACCCGTCGCCCGGCCCGTCCGCACCGCCGTCGCCGGCCACCGGCCCGCCCCCGGCCGACAGCAGCCGCCGCCGGCGCCACATCACCAGCGGCAGCGCGCCCGCCACACCCGCGGCCGCGGGAGCGGCGGAACCGGCCGCCGAGATGCCCGGCTGCGAGAAGGTCGAGGGGATGGACAGCCAGTCCCAGCGGTTCACCGGCCAGGCCACCACGATGGCGCGGCCGACCACGTACTTGTCGTCGACGAAGCCGTGGCTCGGCTGGTCCATGTGGAAGCGCGAGTCCAGCGAGTCCTGCCGGTGGTCGCCCATGACCCAGATGTGGTTCTTGGGCACCGTCACCTTGAAGGGCTTGTCCGGGCTGCACGGGGTGTTGCCCGGGAAGACGTACGGCTCGTCCAGCGCCTTGCCGTTGACCGTCACCGGGCCGGTGCCGGTACAGGACACCGTGTCTCCGCCGACCCCGATCACCCGCTTGATCAGGTCCTTCTCGTCGGCGGACGGCATCAGGCCGATGAAGCTCAGGCCCTTCTGCAGCCCGCGCACCACCGGGTTGCTGCTGGGCTCGGGGTTCTCCGGAAGCCAGCCGCCCGGGTCGTGGAAGACGACGACCTGGCCGCGGCTCGGCTCCGAGCCGAACCACGGGGTGAGCTTGTCGACGAGCACCCGGTCGCCCTGCAGCAGGGTGTTGTTCATCGAGTCGGACGGGATGGAGAAGGCCTGCACCAGGAACGTCTTGATCAGCAGCGCCAGTACCAGCGCGATGCCGATGAGCAGCGGCAGCTCCTTCCAGAACGACCGCGGCCTGGCCTGCGAGGGCCGCCCGGGGCGTCCGGCCTCGCCGTCGCCGCCGCTGCGGCCGTCGTCGCCGTCACCGCCGTCGCCGTCCGCCGGGTCCGGGTCGGCGGGCCCCACCGGGCCGACCGGCTCGCCGCCGGCCATCGCCGGGAAGCCCGTCCCCGCGGGCATGGCCCCGGGTACGGCCCCGGACGCGCCGCCGGGCACGTCAGCGCCCTGCGTCAGGTCCGGACCGGCCACCGGAGCGGACGTCACGCCGGAACCGTCGCCGTACGACGGACCCGCCGCCGGAACGGACGGGGTGCCCGCACCATCGGCGTACAACGGCCCATCGGCGTACGACGGCCCGGCCGCGGAGCGTCCAGGGACCGCGGCATCCGCCGCCGACGCGTCGGCCGCGGGCCCCGCGGCATCCCGCTTCTCGGGCTCGCCGGGTCCAGATCGCGCGCCGACCACCAGGTCCCCCACATCCACTCCTCACTCTGGAACACCGCCCGCCGCGCCGCCGGCGCAGCCCTGCCACACCCATAACGAGTGACAGTTCCACGGGGGTCGCGAGCTGGTCCGTTCTTGGACCGTTCTTGGCCGAGCCCACACTAGTGGTCGCGGCTGTGTCCGCCGTCGTCGCCGAACCGGGGTCCGCGACGCCCGCGAACGTCTCCGGCTCCTTGAGCCGCTGCCAGTGGCCGACCGGCCAGCCGATCACGAAAGCCCGTCCGACCACCAGACTCTCCGGGATCGTGCCGCCTCCGGGCTGGCCGGTGTGATAACGCGAGTCGGCGGAATCCGAGCGATGGTCGCCCATGACCCACAGCCGCCCCTCGGGTACATGGTCGGTGAATTTCATCAATGAGGGTGGATTACCCGGGTACAGATAGGGCTCGTCGAGGGGCGTGCCGTTGACGAGCAGCCGCCCCTTCGCGTCGCAGCACTGCACGGTGTCGCCGCCGACGCCGATCACCCGCTTGATCAGGTCCTGCTCGCCGCTGGCCGGCAGCAGCCCGATGAAGGTGAAGACCTGTTTCACCTGCTTGACGACCACCGGGTCGGGCTTGGGCTCCGGCTCGCCGTGCAGCCAGCCGCCCGGGTCCTTGAAGACGACCACGTCGCCGCGGTGCGGCTCGGCGCCGAACCACGGGGTGAGCTTGTCGACCAGCACCCGGTCGCCGATCTGGATGGTCTGCTCCATCGACCCCGAGGGGATGACGAACGCCTGCACCAGGAAGGTCTTCAGCACCAGCGCGATGACCAGCGCCACCAGGACCAGCAGCGGCACCTCCCGCGCCAGGGAGCGGCGCCTTCTGCGGGCCACCTTGCGGGCCAGCCGCCGCCGCTCGACCCGGGTGCTGCCGGTCAGCCGCGGCCCGTCCTCGGACCCGGCGTCCTCGACCCCTTCGGTGCCCTCGCCGGAGGCCGGCTCCGTGTCCACCACGCCGCCGAAGAGCGTCCGGCGGCCCTTGCCGCGGTTACCCATGCGCGCCGGCCGGGGCGGGCACGTCGGAGAAGGCCGCGGGGCGGCGCAGCCGGGTCCAGTGGCCGACCGGCCAGGCGATCCAGTCGGCGCGGCCGATCACCCGGCCGACCGGGACGGTACCGCCGCCGGGGTCGCCCAGGTGGTCACGCGAGTCTCGGGAGTCGTCGCGGTGGTCACCCATCACCCACAGCTTTCCGTCCGGCACCACGATGTCGAACCGTACCTGGGAGGGCGTGTTACCGGGATAAAGGTAGGTCTCGTCCAGCGGGTGGCCGTTCACCATGATCCGGCCCTCGGCGTCGCAGCAGGTGACCCGGTCGCCGCCGACGCCGATCACCCGTTTGACGAAGTCCGTGCCGGGCTTCTGGGTGAAGGAGCCGTCACCGTCGAACACGATCACGTCCCCCCTCCGGGGTGTGCCGCCGAAACGGTATGCCAGCTTGTCGACCAGCACCCGGTCGCCGATCCGCAACGTGCCCTCCATCGAGCCGCTCGGCACCTGGTAGGGCCGTACCACGAAGGTGGTGACCAGCAGCATCGCGCCCACGCCTGCCGCCGCGAGGAGGATCGTACGCCGCCACTCCTCCCACAGGGCAAGCAGCGCGCGCGACCGGCTTCCGCCGGACACAGCAGAACGCGACCGCTCCTCCGCTTCCGCCTCGTCGGCGGCGGGGGAACGGTCGCGTTCCGGTGGTGATACGTCGGTGTCCATCGGGGCCAGAGCCTATCCGGCCGCCGCGGACGGCCCGCGACGCGCTCAGTTCTCGCGCTTCTCCTTGATCTTCGCGGCCTTGCCCCGCAGCTCGCGCAGGTAGTAGAGCTTGGCGCGGCGGACGTCACCGCGGGTCACGACCTCGATCTTCTCCACGATCGGGGTGTGCACGGGGAAGGTGCGCTCGACGCCGACCGAGAAGCTGACCTTGCGGACGGTGAAGGTCTCGCTGATGCCCGCGCCCTGGCGGCGGATGACGACGCCCTTGAACTGCTGCACACGGGAGCGGTTGCCCTCGATGACGCGCACGTGGACGTTGACGGTGTCGCCGGGGCGGAAGGCGGGGATGTCGCTGCGCAGCGACGCGCTGTTGACGTCCGCGATCAGGTTGGCCATGTCGGTGTCTGCTTCCTCGCCGATGCCACAGGTCATCGGCGGAACATCAAATCGGATGAGGTGTTTGGCGACCGGTGGTGGCGGGCGTCGTTCCCCCTGTGGCAGGGGCGCGCGCCGGACCGGCAGCAGCCGCTCATTCTTCCATGACGTGCGGGCTCGGCCCAAATCGCCCGTCCGGGCCCTGCTGCCAGCCCAGGATGCTCAGCATCTCCCGGTCCTTCCGGTCGAAGGCGGCCGGGTCGCAGCGCCGGATCAGGTCGGGGCGGTGGGCGACGGTGCGGCGCAGCGCCTCGTCGCGCCGCCAGCGGGCGATCTTGCCGTGGTGGCCGCTGAGCAGCACGTCGGGGATGCCGCGGCCCCGCCACTGCGGGGGCTTGGTGTAGACGGGGCCCTCCAGCAGGTCGGCCATGGCGCCGGGGGCGAAGGAGTCGTCCCGGTGCGACTGGGCGTTGCCGAGCACGCCGGGCAGCAGCCGGGCCACCGCCTCCGTCACGACCAGAACCGCGGCCTCGCCGCCGGCCAGCACGTAGTCGCCGATGGAGACCTCGTACACCGGCATCCGGGTGCGGTACTCGTCGGTGACGCGGGTGTCGATGCCCTCGTAGCGGGCGGGCGCGAAGATCAGCCAGGGGCGCGCGGCCAGCTCGCCGGCGAGCTGCTGGGTGAAGGGCCGCCCGCTCGGGGTGGGGACGACGAGGGCGGGGCGGCCGGCGCCCGCCTCGTATCCCGCAGCCAGGGTGGCGTCGAGCGCCTCGCCCCACGGCCCGGTCATCATGACCATGCCGGGGCCGCCGCCGTACGGGGTGTCGTCGACGGTGTTGTGGCGGTCGTACGCCCACGCGCGCAGGTCGTGCACGCGCACGTCCAGCCGCCCGGCGGCGCGGGCCTTGCCGACCAGCGAGACGTTCAGCGGCTCCAGGTACTCGGGGAAGATCGTGACGACGTCGATCCGCATGTCAGCCGCCGTCCGCCGCACCCCGCGGGGCGTCCCCGGCGTCCCCGGCATCTCCTGCCGCGTCCTCCGGAGCGTCCTCGGGCTCTTCCTGGAGTTCGTCCTGGGGTTCGTCGTCGAGCAGGCCGGGCGGCGGGTCGATGACCGCGCGCTGCTCCTCCAGGTCGATCTCCGGCACGATCTCGGCGACGAAGGGCACCAGCACCTCGCTGCCGTCCGGCCGGGCCACGACCAGCAGGTCCTGGTAGGGCAGGTGGCTGATCTCGCTGATCCGGCCGATCTCGCGGCCGTCGGTCGTGACGACGTCCAGGTCGATCAGCTGGTGGTCGTAGAACTCCTCCGGGTCCTCCGGCGTCTCCTCCGGGTCGACCTCGGCGATCAGCAGGGTGTTGCGCAGCGCCTCGGCGCCGCTGCGGTCGCTGACGCCCTCGAAGCGCAGCATCAGCCGGCCGCTGTGCACCCGCCCGGTGGCGATGGTCAGCGGCCCTGTGGCGGCCGGGTCGGTGGCGAGGACGGCACCGGGCGCGAGCCTCAGCTCGGGCTCGTCGGTGCGCACCTCCACGCTCACCTCGCCCTTGATGCCGTGGGCGCGGCCGATCCTGCCGACTACCAGCTGCATGGAGCGCTTCACCTCTCGTGCGTGCCTCAGGGGGGCGTGCCCTCCCCTCGGCGGCCGGGGCGGGTACGTCAGACGGCTCGGGCCGGGAGCGGCAGCGCCACCCCCGGCCCGAGCCGGTGATTCGTGCGGTACGGCGGGCGGTCAGCGCACCTGGTCGACGTCGACGAGGTCGACGCGGATGCCGCGCCCGCCGAGCGCGCCCACGACCGTGCGCAGCGCGCGGGCGGTACGGCCGTTGCGGCCGATCACCTTGCCGAGGTCGTCGGGGTGCACCCGGACCTCCAGCACGTTGCCGCGACGCAGGGTGCGCATGTCCACCTGCACATCGTCGGGGTTGTCGACGATGCCCTTCACGAGGTGCTCAAGAGCCTCCTCAAGCACGCTCAGGCCTCGGTGGACTCAGCCGCGGCCGGGGCCTCGGCGGCGTCGTCGGCCTTCTTGTCGGCCTTCTTGGCCTTCGGCGTGATCGCCTCGCCCTTGGGCTCGTCGGCGGTGTCCTTGGCCGCGGCCTCGAACAGGGCGCGCTTGTCGGCCTTGGGCTCCGCGACCAGCAGCGGCGCGGGGGCCTCCAGGCCCTTGTACTTCTGCCAGTCGCCGGTGAGCTTCAGGATGGCGAGCACCGGCTCGGTCGGCTGGGCGCCGACGGAGAGCCAGTACTGCGCGCGGTCCGAGTCGACCTCGATACGCGACGGGTTCTGCACCGGGTGGTACAGGCCGATCTCCTCGATGGCCCGGCCGTCACGGCGGGTACGGGAGTCGGCGACGACGATGCGGTAGTGAGGCGAACGGATCTTGCCCAGACGCTTCAGCTTGATCTTGACTGCCACGGGAGTGGATTCTCCTGGTTTTTGACGTGTTTGGGCACAACGAGCTTCCACGTGGGGTTGCGGGAGTCGGGCGCCCGGTGGACGCGTCAGCCGAAGGAGAGAGGGTTCCTGCACGGCTGTCGAGTTCTCAGCTGGCCATTCTGCCACACTCAGGCGACACCCACGACCTCGGGGATCCGGAAGGGCTGCCCGCAGGCACCGCACATGATGGGCGCCTGGGCCAGCACGGACGGCACCACCCGGACATTGCGCCCGCAGTCGCAGACGGCCTTGACCCGGACACCGCCGCCCGACGAGCCGTGCCGCGCGGCCGGGCCGCGGAAGGAGCGCGCGGTGTCGGCGGTCGTTGCCACGGTGTGCGCCTTGAGGGCGCGCTGCAGCCGCTCGATGGTCGGCCGATATCGCTTACGGGTCTCCGGGCGCATCACCACGAGGGAGAAGCCGCTGCTGGGGTGCGGCTCGTCGGCGTGGTCGAGGCCCATCTCGTCGGCGATGGCCAGGAAACGGCGGTTGTGATAACGGCCGGCACGCGAGGTGTCACGGATGCCGCGGGCCGCGGCGATGCCGTGCACGGCCTCGTGCAGCAGCCTCTCGAAGGAGAGTTCGGTTCCGCAGGCGGACGACGACTCTCCGATCAGGGATTCGGGTGCGGCCAGATCGGGCAGCTCGGGGTGGTGCCGTTGAATGTCGGCCCAGGCGACTGCCAGCTCGGCGGCAAGGACAGGTGGTGTCGTGCTCACGCCGTGACAACGAGCCGGATGCTCCCGGTGTTCCTATTCCGGGCCAGCCCAATTAATTTGCACTGATCGGTCAGTTCCGGTTGATGTGCGGATGATGACGGATGATGCGCATGGGATGGGCATGACGAGGGGCGGGTGCGGAGGACGGTGAGGAACCTGCGCACCCGCCCCACGGACGGACGAACCACGTATTACGTACGTGCGTTTTCGGTCAGCGGACGCTAGTAGGCCCGCGCCACGACCGCCAGCGCGCCCGGCGCGTCGTCCGCGTCCGGCACCTCGCCGTCCGCGCCGACCAGGCAGCGCACCGAAACGCCCTGCTCGGCGAGCTTCGCCTCGCCCTCGGGACCGAGATCCGCCCACGGGATGCGAGCCCAGCCGTCGGCCGCGGCCTCGGCTGCCTCGTCGATACCGGTGACGTCCACAGTGCGGGATTCCCGGCGCTCGCGGGACTCGCGCAGCAGCTGCGCCTGGTCCTCCTCCAGCAGCCCGGGCAGCAGCGCCGCGAGCGCGTCCAGCGCGACCGGCTCCTTGCCCCCGGGGATCCGGCGGGCGAGCATCGCGGTGCCGGCCTCCAGGTCGCGCGGGCCGATCTCGACCCGGGCCGGGACGCCCTTGAGCTCCCAGTCGACCGCACGGCGGCCGAACGGGGTGTCGGTGCGGTCGTCGACCACGACCCGCAGCCCGGCGGCCGTCAGCGTCTCGCCGACCTCGCGCACCTTGGCCACGACCGCGTCGTCGCCCTTGATCGCCAGCACCACGACCTGCACCGGCGCCAGCCGCGGCGGCACCCGGAGCCCGTTGTCGTCGCCGTGCATCATGATGAGGCCGCCGACCATGCGGGTGCTGCTGCCCCACGAGGTCTGCCAGACGTGCTCCTGCTCGCCTTCCGCTGACAGGTACTGGGTGTGGAAGGCCTTCGCGAAGTTCTGGCCCAGCTCGTGGCTGGTGCCCATCTGCAGGGCCTTGCCGTCGCCCATCATGCCTTCGAGCGTGAGGGTGTTGATGGCCCCGGCGAAGCGCTCCTTGGCCGTCTTGCGGCCCAGGACCACGTCCATCGCCAGCACCTCGGTCATGAAGTCCGCGTAGACCTCGCGGTGGATCTTCGCGGCGTAGTCGCGCGCGTCCTCGTACGTGGCGTGCGCGGTGTGGCCCTCCTGCCAGAGGAACTCACTCGTGCGCAGGAAGAGCCGCGGCCGCATCTCCCACCGCACCACGTTCGCCCACTGGTTGATCAGCAGCGGCAGGTCCCGGTAGCTCTGCACCCACTTGGAGAAGTACTCGTTGATGATCGTCTCGGACGTGGGGCGCACCACGACCGGCTCTTCCAGGTCCTTGCCACCGCCGTGCGTGACGACGGCCAGCTCCGGCGCGAAGCCCTCGACGTGCTCGGCCTCACGGGCCAGGTAGGACTGCGGGATGAAGAGCGGGAAGTAAGCGTTCTGCGCACCCGCCTGCTTGATGCGCGCGTCCATGTCCTGCTGCATCCGCTCCCACAGGCCGTAGCCGTACGGTCGAATGACCATGGTGCCGCGGACCGGGCCGTTGTCGGCCAGTTCTGCCTTGTTGATCAGATCCTGGTACCAGCGCGGGAAGTCGTCCGCCTGGGGGGTGAGAACGGGAGCCTTTGCCATGCAGGCGATGGTACGGGGCGAGGCCGTCGGACTCCGAATCGGTTACGCCCGCGGGGACGGGTGCGGAACGGGCCGAAAACGCCTCCCGCCGCCCCTGGACGGCGCCCGCAAACAGCAGTTGTCTGGCTCTCGGGGGACGAAGGCGGCACACATTCCCACGGGGGCTCACGGCGGAGCGCGGCTGATTGGGGCTTCGATGGCACCTACCCTCTATCGCGGATCCAGGCCTGCGAAGGCACACACCGACCGGGCACGCGACTGGGCCGAGATCCAGGAGCGCATGCTCGTACCGCTCTACGACGCCGTGCACGAGCGGCTCGGCGTCGGCCCCGGCACCCGGCTGCTGGCGCTCAACTGCGGTTCGGGGCTCGCCCTGCTGCTCGCGGCGGCCCGGGGCGCCGTGGTCACCGGATACGACACCGACCCCGCCCGGCTGCGGCTGGCCCGCGAACGGCTCGGCACATTACGGGCGGACGCGCATATTGCCGAGCCGGCGCACATTGCCGGGCCCGCGCATACTGCCGAGGCTCCGCACATTGCCGAGCCGTTCCGGCTGCGCCCCGGCACGCCGGACGCCGCCGGGCTGCGCGGCGCGGGGTACGGCGTGGTCACCGCCCTCGACCCGGCGGTGCCCGCGGGCGCGCTGCGGCCCGCGCTGGCCGCCGTCGCCGCGACCGCGTGCAAGGGCAGCGCCGTGGTGCTCGCCGGGTGGGGGCCGCCCGAGCGCTGCGCGGCCGCCGCGGTGCTGCGGGTCGCCGCCCGGCTCGCCGAACCCCGCGGCGGCAGCGGCCCGGACGGCGCAGGCACAGGCGCAGGCACCCGCACAGGCACAGGCACCCGCACGGACGCCTGTCCCGCCGGCCCCGTACCGCGGTTCAGCGGCCGGGACGACCTGGAGGACCTGGCCGCGGAGGCGGGCCTGCACCCGGACGGGTCGGGGCGGGTGGCCTGCCCGTTCGGCTATCCGGACCAGGCCGCGGCGGTGCGCGGGCTGCTGTCGACGGGGCTGTTCGACTCGGCGGTGGCCGCGACCGACCCGCAGCAGGTGGAGAAGGAACTAGCAGAGGCCCTGCACCCGTACCGGCGCCGGGACGGCACGGTCCGGATGGAGAACGTCTTCCGCTACCTGGTCGCCCGCGCCTGACCGGCTCCGGGGGCCGGTAAACCGGTGGCCGCCGGGCGCGGCGTCCGCGAGGGTGAGGGCATGTCCGCCACCGTGCCCGACTCCCCCGTGCCGCTGCCGCCCGGCACCCCGGTCACCGTCCGCCTGGTCAAGGCCGGCCGCGAGAAGGTCCGCTACCCCGCGACCGTCACCGCCGACGACGGCGTCCGGGTGACCGTCACCGCGCCCTGGTCGCTGCCGCACACCCGCGACTTCGGCTTCGTCGCCTTCGCACCCGGTGACGTCTTCACCGAGCACTACTGGCGCGACCGCTGGTTCGCCGTCAAGGAGGTGCGCGGCCCGCAGGGCGGGCTCAAGGGCTGGTACTGCGACATCACCCGCCCGGTGGCCGTCGCCGGCGGCGAGCTGACGTCGGAGGACCTGGACCTCGACCTGTGGGTGTCCGCCGACGGCGGCACCGTGCTGCGGCTGGACGAGGACGAGTTCGCCGCGAGCGGGCTCGCGGGGCGCGACCCGGACGCCGCGGCGCGGGCCGTGCGCGCGCTGGACGAACTGGAGGCGCTGGCCCGCCGCACGGGCGGGCTCGCACCGCTGCTCGGCTGAGGCCGGGACCACGGCCGGGACCGGACCGGAGGCCGGCGCCCCAGCAGCGGGAGCCGGGCCCCTTCCGCTACAGCCCCGGCCACTCCTCGACCGTCAGGGCGAAGCGCTCGTGGTCCCGCCAGGCGTCGTTGATGTAGAGCATCCGCGGCGAGAAGCCCTCGTGCCGGAAGCCGAGCCGCTTGGCCATGGCGATGGAGCGGACGTTGTCCGGCTGGACGCTGATCTCCAGCCGGTGCAGCCCGAGGCCGCCCGCCGCCTCCGCCGTGAAGCAGCGGTCGACGATCTGGAGCAGGCCCTCGGTCATCCGCCCGGTGCCGTTGTAGGGCACGTAGCTGTCGTAGCCGAGGGCGCCGTTGCGGAAGCGCGCCAGCACGATGTTGGCGACGTTGCACTTGCCGACGATGCCGCCGTCCTCGTCGTCGAGGACCAGGAACGTGCGCAGCCCGGGGCCCTGCCGCCGCAGCAGGTCCGGCAGCCCGTCCGGCTCCACCGGATTCCACGGGCTGAGGTGCTCCACCGAGCGCAGCACCGCCGCTCGGTGGGCCTCGACGTCACTGGGCCTGGGCTCTCTGATCGATACGCGCATGCGTCCATCATCCCCGGCCCCGCGCGGGACCGCGGCCGGCCCGGGAACTTCCTGGATCAGCCCATGAACTTCTTGAACTCGTCGGGCAGTTCGAAGTCCTGGCCGCCGCCCGGCAGGCCGAACGGACCGCCGTCCTGGCCCGGGCCCTGGTTCTGCTGCTCCTCGCGGCGGGCCGCCGCGGCGGCCTCCTCGGCCTTGCGCTTCATCGGGTTGCCGGACTGCCGGCGCCCCTTGGCCTGCTTCTGCTGCTTCTTCTGCCGCCCGGGCCCGCCGCCCATGCCGGGGATCCCCGGCATGCCCGGCATGCCGCCGCCCTGCGCCATCCGCGACATCATCTTGCGCGCCTCGAAGAACCGCTCGACCAGGCTCTTGACCGCGCTGACCTCGACACCCGAGCCCTTGGCGATACGGGCCCGGCGCGAGCCGTTGATGATGTGCGGGTCGGCGCGCTCGCCCGGCGTCATCGACTTGATGATCGCGGCCGTGCGGTCCACGTCCTTCTCGTCGAGGTTGTTGATCTGGTCCTTGATCTGGCCCATGCCCGGCAGCATGCCGAGCAGCTTGGAGATCGAGCCCATCTTGCGGACCTGCTCCATCTGGGCCAGGAAGTCGTCGAGCGTGAACTCCTTGGGGCCCTTCGCCAGCTTGGCCGCCATCTTCTCGGCCTCGGCCTGGCTGAAGGTCTGCTCGGCCTTCTCGATCAGCGACAGCACGTCGCCCATGCCCAGGATCCGGGACGCCATCCGGTCCGGGTGGAACGCGTCGAAGTCGTCGAGCTTCTCGCCGTTCGACGCGAACATGATCTGCTTGCCGGTGACGTGCACGATCGACAGGGCCGCGCCGCCGCGCGCGTCGCCGTCGAGCTTGGACAGGACCACACCGTCGAAGCCGACACCGTCGCGGAAGGCCTCGGCGGTGTTGACCGCGTCCTGGCCGATCATCGCGTCGACGACGAAGAGGATCTCGTCCGGGCGGACCGCGTCACGGATGTCCGCGGCCTGCTGCATCATCTCCTGGTCGACACCGAGGCGGCCGGCGGTGTCGACGACGACGATGTCGTACTGCTGCGTCTTCGCGTACTCGATGGAGTCCTGCGCGACCTTGACCGGGTCGCCGACGCCGTTGCCCGGCTCGGGCGCGAAGACCGCGACGCCCGCGCGCTCGGCGACGACGCTGAGCTGGTTCACCGCGTTCGGCCGCTGGAGGTCGCACGCGACCAGCAGCGGGGTGTGGCCCTGGCCCTTGAGCCAGCGGCCGAGCTTGCCCGCCAGGGTGGTCTTGCCCGCGCCCTGGAGGCCCGCGAGCATGATCACCGTCGGTGGCTGCTTGGCGAAGCGCAGCCGCCGGGTCTCGCCGCCGAGGATGCCGACGAGTTCCTCGTTGACGACCTTGATGACCTGCTGCGCCGGATTGAGCGCCTGGGACACCTCGGCGCCGGTCGCGCGCTGCTTGACGCTCGCGACGAAGGCCCGCACCACGGGCAGGGCGACGTCGGCTTCCAGCAGGGCGATGCGGATCTCGCGCATCGTGGCGTCGATGTCCGCCTCGGACAGCCGGCCCTTGCCCCGGAGGTTCTTGAACGTCGCTGCGAGGCGGTCGGAGAGCGTATCGAACACGGTGGCTGCAGATCCTCGGGTCAGGGGGCGGGAGACGATCGCCTTCCAGGGTATCCGGCCCGGACGGCATCGGGCCCTCGCCCACCGGATTACGGCGGGCGAGGGCGACACCCCACGTGCGCGGCGGGCGCTCAGCGCAGCGCCGCCTCCAGTTGGCGGGCGGTCTCGGCGGCGCGGTGCGGGGGCAGTGCCTTGCCGTCCTTGCCGACGACGTAGAAGGCGTCCACGGCGTTCGCGCCCAGCGTGGAGATACGGGCGGAGCGCACGGTGACGCCCGTGGCGGTCAGGGCGAGGCCGATGCGGTGCAGCAGTCCGGGGGCGTCGTGGGCGCGGACCTCGATCACGGTGGCGGTCTGCGAGGTGTGGCCGGGCGCCACCGTGACCCGGGGCGGCGGCGGGGTGATGCCGCGCCGCCGCGGGTAGGCGGCCTCGCGCTCGGCGAGCCGGGCCTCGATGTCGAGGGTGCCGTCGAAGGCGCGGGCCAGGTCCGCGCGCAGCCGCGCGGCCTCCGGCAGGGCGCCGTACTCCGCCGAGACGCGCCAGGTCATCAGCGCGATCTGCCCCTCCCCCACCGGGTCGACGGCCCGCAGGTCCGCCGCCCGTACGCCGAGCCGGTGCAGCGCCAGCACGCCGGCGGCCAGGGCCAGCAGCGCGGGGCGGTCCGGCACCGCGAGCAGCAGCTCCACGCCCAGCGCCTCGTGCGGGGCCTCGCCCTCGGCGTCGGCCTCGGCGTGCGCGCGCAGCGCCAGCACCGGGCCGCCGGTGCGCGCGGCCTCGACGGCGAGCCGTTCCTCCTCCGCGGTGGACTCGCGCTCGGCGGCCTCCGGGACCGCCCCGGTGTCCAGCGCGCCCGCCACCCGGTCGACCAGTTCGGCGAGCAGCGAGGCCCGCCAGGTGCTCCAGGCGGCGGGCCCGGTGGCGAGCGCGTCGGCCTCGGTGAGCGCCGCGAGGAGTTCCAGGGTGGAGGTGTCGCGGACGGTCGCGGCGACCGTGCGGACGGTCTCCGGGTCGTCCAGGTCGCGCCGGGTCGCGGTGTCGATGAGCAGCAGGTGGTGGCGGACCAGCAGCGCGAGCGTCTCGGCGTCGGCGGCTGAGAAGCCGATACGGGTCGCGACGTCGCGTGCGATGACCTCACCGGCCTCGCTGTGGTCGCCGGGCCAGCCCTTGCCGATGTCGTGCAGCAGCGCCGCGGTCAGCAGCAGGTCGGGGCGGCCGACCCGGCGGGTGAGCCCGGCGGCCTGCACCGCGGTCTCGACCAGGTGCCGGTCCACGGTGAAGCGGTGCACCGCGTTGCGCTGCGGGCGGCAGTGCACCCGCTCCCAGTCCGGCAGCAGCCGGGTGACCAGGCCCTCGGCCTCCAGCGCCTCCCACACCTGCACCGTGGACTCCCCCGCGCCCAGCAGCGTCAGCAGCTGCTCGCGGGCCTCGGCCGGCCACGGTACGGGCAGCGGCCGCGCGGCGGCGGCGAGCCGGCGCACCGCGTGCGGCGACAGCGGCAGGCCCGCCTGCGCGGCGGCCGCGGCGGCCCGCAGCGGCAGGACCGGGTCGCGGTCGGGCTTGGCGGCGAGCGCGAGCACCGCCTCGCCCTCCTGCTCCACGACGCCCTCGGCCAGCGGTACGCGCTCGGGCACGCCCGCGGCGGGGGTGGTCCGGCCGCGGCCGAGCAGCCGGCGGCGGGGGCGGGACTCGCGGGCCTTGAGCACCCGGGCGACCTCGCGCCAGGTGACGTCGGAGGCGTAGGAGATGCGGCGGGCGGCCTCGTAGACCTGGCGCAGCAGCGCGTCGGCGTCCAGCAGCCCGAGGGCGGCGGCGACCTGGTCCTGCTCCTGGAGGGCGAGCCGGTCGGTGGCGCGGCCGGTCACGAGGTGGAGGGCGTCGCGGGTGTCGAGCAGCCGGGTGCGGGCCTGCTCCAGGCCGTCGCGGGGGGCGTCGGCGAGCCAGGAGGCGGCGACGGCACGCAGCGCGGTGGCGTCCCGCAGGCCGCCGCGGGCCTCCTTGAGGTCGGGTTCCAGCAGGTAGGACAGCTCGCCCTGGCGCTCGGCGCGCTCCTGGCACAGCTCGCGCAGGGCGGGCAGCCGTTTGGGGGCCTGGTTGCGCCAGTCGGCGAGCACGCTGCTGCGCAGCGCGGAGCCGAGCGCGGGGTCGCCGGCCAGGTGGCGGGCGTCGAGCAGGCCGAGCTGCACCTTGAGGTCGTCGGCGGCTGCCTTGCGGGCCTCGTCGGGGGTGCGTACGGAGTGGTCGAGGGCGAGGCCGAGGTCCCACACCGGGTACCAGAGCCGGTCGGCGAAGGCGCCGACGGAGCGTTCGGAGTCGTGCAGCAGCACCAGGTCCAGGTCGCTGCGCGGGGAGAGCTCCCCGCGGCCGTAGCCGCCCACGGCGAGCAGCGCCCAGCCGGTGGCGCCGGTGGCCTCGGCGGCGGCGCCGGCGAGGCCGGCGAGCCAGCGGTCGGTGAGGGCCGCGAGCTCGGCACGGCGCGGCGGCCCGGACCGCGCCTCCTGGGTGAGGAGGCGCAGCCGGGCCGCCGCGTAACTGTCGTCCTGCGCTTCGACGCTGTCGGTCACTCGTTCTCCAGCGCTGGTTCGGGGGTCAGAGCGCGTCGGGGCCGCGCTCGCCGGTGCGTACCCGCACGGCCGTGTCGACCGGGAGGCACCACACCTTGCCGTCTCCGATTTTGCCTGTTCTGGCGGCTTTCACCACGACCTCGATGAGCTGGTCGGCGTCGGCGTCCTCCACCAGGACCTCTATGCGGATCTTCGGCACCAGGTCGACGGTGTACTCCGCGCCCCGGTAGACCTCGGTGTGACCGCGCTGCCGCCCGTAACCGCTCGCCTCGGTGACGGTCAGGCCCTGGACGCCGAAGGCCTGGAGGGCTTCCTTGATCTCGTCCAGCCGGTGCGGCTTGACGACCGCGGTGATGAGCTTCACGCGTCCACCTTCTTAACGGGAGCACCGGCCTCGCTGTCAGAGCCGGTCAGAGCGGTACGGACGGCGCCGACGACGCCGGTGAAGTCGTAGGCGGTCTCGGCGTGCAGGACCTGGTCGACACCGGCGATCTCCTCGTCCTCGGTGACCCGGAAGCCCATGACCATATCGACGATCTTGGCGAGGATCGCCGAGCACACCAGCGAGTAGCCGAGCACGGCGCCGACGCCGGTGAGCTGCAGGCCCATCTGGTGCCAGCCGCCGCCGTAGAAGACGCCCTTGGCGGGCTGGCCGACGCCGCCGGTGGCCAGCAGGCCGATGGACAGCGAGCCGACGATGCCGCCGACCATGTGGACGCCGACGACGTCGAGCGAGTCGTCGTAGCCGAAGCGGTACTTCAGGCCGACGGCCGCGGCGCAGATTGCACCGGTGACCAGGCCGAGCGCGATGGCGCCGAGCGGCGAGATCGAGCCGCACGCGGGGGTGACGGCGACCAGGCCGGAGACGGCGCCGGAGGCCGCGCCCAGGGTGGTGAACGAGCCGTGCCGCAGCCGCTCGTAGATCAGCCAGCCGATCATCGCGGCGGCGGTGGCGACCTGGGTGTTGGTGAAGGCGACGGCGGCCACGCCGTCCGAGCCGAGCCACGAGCCGGCGTTGAAGCCGAACCAGCCGAACCACAGCAGACCGGCGCCGAGCATGACCAGCGGCAGGTTGTGCGGGCGCATCGGGTCGCGCTTGAAGCCGTGCCGCTTGCCGATCACCAGGATGACGCCGAGGGCCGCCGCACCCGCGTTGATGTGGACCGCGGTACCACCGGCGAAGTCGATGACGCCCTTCTTGAACAGCCAGCCGTCACCACCCCACACCCAGTGCGCCACGGGGAAGTAGACGACCGTCGCCCACAGCGTGATGAAGATCGCCCACGCGGTGAATTTGACGCGGTCGGCGAGTGCGCCGCTGATCAGGGCGGGGGTGATGATCGCGAACATCAGCTGGAAGACCGCGAATACGTAGACCGGAATGCTGTAACCGGGCCACAGTTCGGCGATGCCTATGCCGCGCATGCCGAGCCAGTCACCGCCGCCGAGGAATCCGTTGCCCGAGTCGAAGGCCAGGCTGAATCCGTACAGGGTCCACAGGATGGTGATGATGCCGAGGCTGATGAAGCTCATCATCAGCATGTTCAGGGCGCTCTTCACCCTCACCATGCCGCCGTAGAAGAAGGCGAGACCGGGGGTCATCACCATCACCAGGGCCGCACTGAGCAGCATGAACGCCGTACTACCGGTGTCGAGCGTGGGCGCATCCGCGGCCAGCGTCGTGATGGCTGGTGCCATCGGCGTCTCCTCGTCGTCCGAACGGCCCGAACGGGCTGTGCAGGGTGGGCCGGTTTTCGCCATGAGATTGGCCGAGCCGGGTTTCCGCCGATGCCGTACGGTGTTTCGCCGCGGTGACGAAGAAGTCGGGTGTGTTACGCCGGGGTGAACCGTCCCCCGGTTCGGTGAATTGTGTATACGGGTGGGAACGCGGAGGAGCGGGAGATCGCCGAGAAGGTACTCGGGCCGCACGCCGGTAAGGCGTGCGGCCCGTGGGACGGCCGGCCGGAAGGCCGGTCAGGCGGTTTCCGCGACCTCGGGGAGTTCCACCGAGAGCCGGTCGGCGAGCGCGACGACGGCCGGGAGGTCGCCGAAGTCGCGCACCGCCGTGCGGGTGGTCTTGCGGATGCGCGTGTTGACGCGTTCCGACCGCAGGCGCTTGGCGACGTCCATCGCCTGTTCGGTGCAGAGCGCCGCCTCCTCCGGCTGCCGCTGCAGCAGGTGGACGCTGGCCAGGCCGACCAGGTTGAGCGCGTACGCCCGCTGGTGCACGCCGTCGTCGCGGAATCCCGCCACGGCCTTCTCCATCACCGGGTGCGCGAGCGAGGCGTACGCGGGGCTCCGGCCTGCCACATAGGCCAGGTCGCGGTAGGAGTGGGCGTTCTCGGCGTGCAGCTCGGCCTCGGTGAAGAAGCTGATCCAGCTCGGGTCCTCACCGGGGCGGGCCTCGGTGAACGTGTCCTCGGCGGCGCGTACCGCCCGGTGGCACTTGCTGACCTGGCCCATGTTGGCGTACGCCCGGGCCTCCAGCGCGTAGAGCATCGACTGGGTGGTGGCGGTCGCGGTGTCGCGGCTGCCGTACTGCGCGAGGTGGATCAGCTCCAGCGCGTCCTCCGGGCGGTCCAGATGGATCATCTGGCGGCTCATCGAGGACAGGATGAAGGCGCCCAGCGGCCGGTCGCCGGCCTCCTTGGCCGCGTGCAGCGCCAGCACCAGGTACTTCTGGGCGGTGGGCTGCAGGCCCACGTCGTAGCTCATCCAGCCGGCCAGCGAGGCGAGGTCGGCGGTGACCCCGTAGAGGCGGCGGGCGACCGCCTCCGGGTGCGGCTCCTGGAGCAGGTCGGTGACCTCGTGCAGCTGGCCGACGACCGCCTTGCGGCGCAGCCCGCCGCCGCACTGGTTGTCCCACTCGCGGAACATGACGGTGGTCGACTCCAGCAGCTGGAGTTCCTGCTCCGACAGCCGCGACGGCCGGCTCGCGGCGGACCTGGGCGCGGCCTCCGGCGCGCCGAAGCCGCCCGCCGAGGTCGGCACCAGCCAGCGCTGCATGGGCTCGACCAGCGCGGGCCCGGCCGACAGCGCGAGCGAGGCGCCGAGGAAGCCACGACGGCCCAGCATCAGGTCGCTGCGGGAGAACTCGCTGATCATCTCGACGGTCTGCGGCCCCGCCCAGGGCAGGTCCACGTCGCCGCCGGCGGGCGGCTGGTGCGCCGGACGCAGGCCCAGGTCCTCGACCGGGACGACACACCCGAAACGCTCGGAGAACAGCTCCGACAGGATGCGCGGTATCGGCTCGCGCGGCTGCTCGCCGTCGAGCCAGCGGCGCACCCGGGAGGTGTCCGTACTGACATGGTGCGCGCCCAGCTCGCGCGCTCTGCGGTTCACCTGACGCGCCAGCTCGCCCTTGGACCAGCCGCTGCGTACGAACCATGAACTCAGCTGCGCGTTGGGCTGCTTGTCTGCTGCGCCGCCCACGGTCAAGCCCCCATCCTGGTCTTGCCCGACCCCGACACCCAGTGATTACCAGGGTCCGCCGAGTCCTGTCCTCCGGTTGCCGAAAGTGCCGGGGCCCGGTAGCGCGGTCCTGAACCGCCCGGAACTGCCCGCGGCATAGGCGGAAGGCACACACGGACGCATGCGGTGCCGCCGCCGGGGACTCACCAACCGAAAGTAGTCCTACGATCACGCACCCGACGAGCCCCCGTGGCGAAACGCCACCATTCGCCACCCCAACGAATGAACTCCTCGGCAGTAACAGGCGATTCACTTGACACAGCACTGGTCAGCGCGGCCCGGAACGAGCGGGCGGGCGCGTAACCATCGGCGGCGGCGATCCGTTGGAGGTGCATGGTGTTCACGATCAGCGGGATGCGGGAGTCGCGCGAGTCGCGGCAGCAGCGGACCGGCGTCCGGGACCTTCCCCGGCCGCGCCCCCCGGTGCGCCCCGGCGTACGCCGTCGGTTGCACGCCGGGGTCTGCACCACAGTTGGCGACTACACGGGTCGCTGCGGTTGGGCCGTCGTGCCCGGCGCCCGGGTCGCCCGCGGCGGCGGGCCGTGCTCCTGCGGCGACTCCGGCTGCCCGGCGCCGGGCGCGCATCCGCTGCCCTTCGCCGACGAGATCCCGGCCGGCGCGGCGGCCGCGGGCGCCGCGGAGGCGTGGGCGCGGGTACCGGGCGCGGCGGTGCTGCTGCCGACGGGGCGGTCCTTCGACGTGATCGAGGTGGCCGCGGAACCGGGGCAGCGGGCTCTGGTGCGGCTGGAGCGGATGGGCCTGCGGCTGGGCCCGGTGCTGGTGACCCCCGCCGGGCGGGCGCAGTTCTTCGTCGCGCCGGGCGCGGCGGCCGAACTGCCGCACCTGCTCTACCGGATGGGCTGGGACGACGCGGACCTCGACCTGCGCTGCCTGGGGCCCGGCGAGCACGTCACCGCTCCGCCGTCGGACCTCGGCGGCCTCGGCCCGGTGCGCTGGTTGCGCGAGCCGCTGCCCGAGGGCGTGCCGCACGCCCCCGAGGCCCGGCTGCTGCTGGGCACGCTGGCGTACGTCTGCCACCGCGACCGCTCCCCGGTCTGAGCGGGGCGGCCCGGCCCGGATACGTAACCACCGCCGGGAATGCGTGACGGGAACGCGTGAGGGGCACCTGCCAATGGCCGGTGCCCCTCACGGATGCGGTCGCGCGGTGCGCCGTGCTACTCGCCGATGAGCGCGTCCACGAAGGCCTCGGGCTCGAACGGCGCCAGGTCGTCGGCGCCCTCGCCCAGGCCGATCAGCTTGACCGGCACGCCCAGCTCGCGCTGGACCGCGATCACGATGCCGCCCTTGGCGGTGCCGTCCAGCTTGGTCAGCACGATGCCGGTGATGTTCACGACCTCGGCGAAGACCCGGGCCTGCACCAGCCCGTTCTGACCGGTGGTGGCGTCCAGCACCAGCAGCACCTCGTCGACCGGACCGTGCTTCTCGACCACCCGCTTGACCTTGCCCAGCTCGTCCATCAGGCCGGTCTTGGTGTGCAGCCGGCCCGCGGTGTCGATCAGGACGGTGTCGGCGCCCTCGGCGATGCCCTCCTTGACCGCGTCGAAGGCGATCGACGCCGGGTCGCCGCCCTCGGGGCCGCGTACCGTACGGGCGCCGACGCGCTCGCCCCAGGTCTGGAGCTGGTCGGCGGCCGCGGCGCGGAAGGTGTCGGCGGCGCCGAGGACGACGCTGCGGCCGTCGGCGACCAGCACCCGGGCGAGCTTGCCGGTGGTGGTGGTCTTGCCGGTGCCGTTGACGCCGACGACCATGAGGACGGCCGGGGACTCCTCGTGGCTCTCGGTCCGCAGCGCCCGGTCCAGGGTCGGGTCGACGAGCGTGAGCAGCTCGGTGCGCAGCAGGCCGCGCAGCTCCTCCGGGGTCCTGGTGCCGAGCACCCGCACCTGGGTGCGCAGCCGCTCGACCAGCTCCTGGGTCGGGGCGACGCCGACGTCCGCGGTGATGAGGGTGTCCTCGACCTCCTCCCAGGTGTCCTCGTCGAGGCGCTCCCGGGACAGCAGGGTCAGCAGGCCCTTGCCCAGGGTGTTCTGCGAGCGGGACAGCCGCGACCGCAGCCGGACCAGCCGTCCGGCGGTCGGCTCTGGCTGCTCCAGGGGCGGCGCCGGTTCGAGCTCGATCTCCTCGACGGTCTCGGGCGCGACGGTGGCCCCGGGCAGCGGGACCTCTTCGATGGTCCGCCGGGATTCCTCCCGCGGCGGCGCGGTCTCCTCCCCGACCTGCGGTTCCGCGGGCGGGGAGGGAGCCGTCGGCGTGCTCGGCGGCTCGCCGGGCGGCAGCTGCTGCTTCCTGCGGCGGCTGCCCACCACCAGCCCGCCGGCCCCGAGGATCACGACCAGGGCGATGACTACGACAAGGATGACGATTTCCATAACCCGACCAGTATCCATGCTCGGGTTATGGCGTGGTGGCGCCCGTGGCGACCCGGTGAAGGTGTCGGAACGGGCTCAGCCCATTTCTTCGAGGGTTTTGCCCTTCGTCTCCTTCACGAAGAAGACCACGAAGGGGATGGAGAGAAGCGCGAAGCACGTGTAGATGACGTAGGTGGCCGACAGGTTCCAGTCCGCCAGGGTCGGGAAGCTCGCGGTGATCGCCCAGTTGGCGATCCACTGCGCGGAGGCGGCGACGCCGAGGGCCGCGGCGCGGATCTTGTTCGGGAACATCTCGCCGAGGAAGACCCACACCACCACGCCCCAGGACAGGGCGAAGAAGAGCACGAAGACATGGGCGGAGGCCAGCGCGACCGCGCCCTGGGCGGTGGGGAGCTTGGCGCCGTGCTTGTAGGAGAAGGCCCATGCCTCGAGGGCCAGCGACACGGCCATGCCGGCGGAGCCGATGAGGGCCAGCGGGCGGCGGCCGATGCGGTCCACGAAGACCATGGCGATGGCTGTACCGATGATGTTCACGATCGAGGTGGTGAAGGAGTAGAAGAACGAGCCGGAGGGGTTGATGCCGACCGACTGCCACAGCGTCGAGGAGTAGTAGAAGGCGACGTTGATGCCGACGAGCTGCTGGAACATCGACAGGCCGATGCCGATCCAGACGATCGGCAGGAAACCGAAACGCGAGCCGAGCAGGTCGGAGAAGGTGGACTTGTGCTCGCGGCGCATCGCGGTGCGGATCTCGTCGACGCGCGCGTCCAGATCGGTCTCCCCGCCCTCGACCTCGGCGAGCACCGAGCGCGCCTGGGCGTCCTTGCCGACGGTGAGCAGGTAGCGCGGCGACTCGGGGATGGCGAAGGACAGCAGCCCGTAGATCACCGCGGGGATGACCATCACACCGAGCATGACCTGCCATGCCTCCAGGCCGATGATCTTGCCGCGCTGGTCGCCGTTCGCGCCCTGCAGGATGGCGTAGTTGACCAGCTGCGACACCGCGATACCGAGCACGATCGCAGCCTGCTGGAAGGACGCGAGCCGGCCGCGGATGGCCGGCGGCGAGACCTCGGCGATGTAGGCGGGGCCGATGACCGAGGCCATGCCGATCGCGAAGCCGCCGATGATCCGCCAGAAGGCCAGGTCCCACAGGGCGAAGGGCAGCGCGGAGCCGACGGCGCTGATGGTGAAGAGGACCGAGGCGATCTGCATGCAGCGGATGCGGCCGATGCGGTCGGCGATCCGGCCCGCGGTGGCTGCGCCGATGGCGCAGCCGATCAGGGCGATCGCGATGACCTGGGCCAGCGTGCCCGAGCCGATGTCGTACTTGTCGCGGATGGCCTCGACGGCGCCGTTGATGACGGAGCTGTCGTAGCCGAAGAGGAAGCCGCCCATGGCCGCGGCGGCGGTGATGAAGATGATGTGGCCCAGATGCTCCGGCGGTGTGCTGCCGCCCCTTGCGGAGGCTCGCTCCGTACTGCTGGTCACAGGGTCTCCTCGCCATCGGCGTCCGGCCCCCATGACCGGGGACCGGCGCTTCAAGTGTTGGCGGCGCCACCTGCGGCCACCACTTGGAGTAGGCCGTCAGGCGGTCTTCCGCTGACCGTCTCGCAGCCGCTGGCTGATCACCTTGGACACCCCGTCGCCCTGCATGGACACGCCGTAGAGCGCGTCGGCGACCTCCATCGTCCGCTTCTGGTGCGTGATGACGATGAGCTGGGAGCTCTCCTGGAGTTCCCTCATGATCCGGATCAGCCGCTGCAAGTTGGTGTCGTCCAGTGCCGCCTCGACCTCGTCCATCACGTAGAACGGGCTGGGGCGCGCCTTGAAGATCGACACCAGCATCGCCACCGCGGTCAGCGAGCGCTCACCACCCGACAGCAGCGACAGCCGCTTGACCTTCTTCCCGGGCGGCCGGGCCTCAACCTCGACCCCTGTGGTGAGCATGTTGTCCGGGTCGGTCAGCAGCAGCCGGCCCTCGCCGCCGGGGAAGAGCCGGGAGAAGACGCCCTCGAACTCCCGTGCGGTGTCGTGGAAGGCGGCGGTGAAGACCTGCTCGACGCGCTCGTCGACGTCCTTGACCACCTGCAGCAGGTCGGCCCGGGTCTTGCGGAGGTCCTCCAGCTGCTCGGTGAGGAACTTGTGCCGCTCCTCCAGCGCCGCGAACTCCTCCAGCGCCAGCGGGTTGACCTTGCCCAGCTGGGCGTAGGCCTTCTCGGCGATCCGCAGCCGCTTCTCCTGCTCGGTGCGCACGTACGGGCGGGGCTGGTTGCGCGGGTCCTCCGGATCCTCCGGCAGCACCTCCCCCTCGGCCGGCGGCGAGGGCGGCACGGGCTGGTCCGGGCCGTACTCGGCGACCAGCCCGGCCGGCTCCATGCCGTGCTCCTCCAGCGCCTTGGCCTCCAGCTGCTCGATCCGCAGCCGCTTCTCCGCGCCCAGCACCTCGCCCTTGTGGACGTCGCCGGTCAGCCGGTCCAGCTCGCTCTTCAGCTCCCGCCCGCGGCGCCGCTCCTGCCCCAGCTCCGCCTCCCGCTCGGCCCTGGCCCGCTCGGCGGCGGCGCGTTCGGCCTCCGCCCTGGCCAGCGAGACCTGGACGCTCTCCAGCAGGCCGCGCGCCCCGTCCCGTACGGCGGCGGCCACCGACGCCTCGTAGGCCAGCCGGCGGCGGCGCTGCTCGGCACGGGCGCGGGTCTCGCGCTCGGCGCGGGCGGCGCGGTCCAGGCCGTCGGCGCGGCCGGCCAGGCCCTTGACCCGCTCCTCGTGGGTACGCAGCTGGAGGCGGGCCTCCATCTCGGTCTGCCGGGCGTTGGCGCCGTCGGCGGCGAGCCGGTCGCGCGCGGAGGTGTCCGGCTCCTCCTCACCGGGCTCCTGCTGCGCCTCGCCGAGCCGGTAGGAAAGCTCCTCGAACTCCTCGCGGGCCGCCGCCAGCGACTCCCGGCTGCGGCCGACCGCGACGGCCGCCCGGTCGGCCTCCCCCGCCGCCGCCCTGGCCTGCCCGCCGAGCCTGCCCAGCTGCTGGGCGACGGAGGACCTGGCCTTCTCCGCCTCCCTGCGCCGCCGGCCCAGCTCGTCGACGGTACGGGACGCCACCGCGCGCCGGTCCTTGGCCTCGGCCTGACGCTCGGCCAGCTCGGCGCACTCCTCCGCGAGCCGCTCCAGCTCGGCGGCGGCCTCGTCCACCTGGGCCTGCACCTCCAGCAGGCTGGGGGCCTTGGCGCTGCCGCCGACCGCGGTGTGCGCGGACAGCAGGTCACCCTCCGCGGTGACCGCGGTCAGCTCCGGGTGGACGCTGACGACGGCCTCGGCCTCCTCCAGCGAGCCGACGACCACGACGTCCCGCAGCAGGGTCCGCACCGCGGCCGCCAGCTCGTCGCCCGCGGTCACCAGCTCGGCGGCGCGCCGGGCACCGCCCGGCAGTTCGGCGGCGGTCGGCGGCGCGGGCTCCGGGGTGCCGGCAAGCAGCAGCGCGGCCCGTCCGGCGTCCTCCTTGCGCAGCAGCCGCAGCGCCTCCGCGGCGGTGCCGACCCCTGTGACCACGACCGCGTCGGCGGCGGCGCCCAGGGCCGCGGCGACCGGGACCTCGTAGCCCGGCGCGACCCGCAGCAGCCCGGCGGCCGGGCCGAGCACCCCGGTCAGGGCCCCGCCGAGCAGCGCCCCGCTGCCGTCCTTGCGGCGCAGCGCGGGCTCCAGCGCGTCCCGCCGGGCGGCGACCGCGGCGCGGCGGCGCTCGGCGGCGGTGGCTGCCTCGCGGGCGGCGGTGAAGTCCTCCTCGGCCGCGGCCTGCTCGGCGCGCGCGGCCTCGAAGCGCTCCTCCAGCTCGCTGTCGTCCGCCTCCAGACCCTCGACCTGGGCGGCCAGCTCCTCGTACTCGGCCTGCGCGGACTCGGCGCGCTCGCGGGCCTCCTCCTGGGCCGCCGTCAGCCGCTCTATCTCCGCCTCGGCCGACACGGTCCGCGAGCGGGCGGCATTGACCTGGCCGCCGAGCCGGGCCAGGCCCTCGCGCCGGTCGGCGATGGCCCGGGCGGCGGTGCGCAGCCGGGCCTCCTCCTCGGCGAGCCGGCGCTCCAGCTCGGCGCGGTGGCCGACGGTGTCGTCGAGGGCGCGCTGGGCGGCGTCCAGGGCCTCGGTCAGCTCGGCCTCCTGCTCGCGGATGCGGGCGGCCTCGCGCTCCATGTCCTCCGGGTCGCGGCCGCGCCGCTCCTCGGCGGGCTGGCCGGTGGCGTGCCGGTGGCGCTGCTCGGCCAGGCCCACGGTGCCGCGCACCCGCTCGGTGAGCTGGGAGAGCTCGTACCAGGTTGCCTGCGCCTCGTTGACCCGCGGGGTGAGGGCGCGCACCTGCTCCTCCAACCGGGCCTCGCGCCGGGTGGCGGCGGCGAGCTCGGTCTCGACGGTGTCCCGTCGCTCCTTGAGGGCGGCCTCGTCGGCGACCTCGGCGCGCAGCGCCTCCCGCAG
This sequence comes from Streptomyces sp. NRRL F-5123, assembly GCF_000721495.1. Lineage (GTDB taxonomy): Bacteria > Actinomycetota > Actinomycetes > Streptomycetales > Streptomycetaceae > Actinacidiphila. The sequence goes on along the minus strand of NZ_JOHY01000025.1, from coordinate 32,550 downwards.
GCTGACCAGGTCGTCGGCGAGCAGGCGCAGCCGGGCGTCGCGCAGGTCGGCCTGGATGACGGCGGCCCGGCGGGCGACCTGGGCCTGCCGTCCGAGCGGTTTGAGCTGGCGGCGCAGCTCGCCGGTGAGGTCGGTGACGCGGGCCAGGTTGGCCTGCATGGCGTCGAGCTTGCGGAGCGCCTTCTCCTTGCGCTTGCGGTGCTTCAGGACGCCGGCTGCCTCCTCGATGAAGGCCCGGCGGCCCATCGGGTCGGCGTGCAGCACGGAGTCCAGCTGGCCCTGGCCGACGATGACGTGCATCTCGCGGCCGATACCGGAGTCCGACAGCAGCTCCTGGATGTCCAGCAGCCGGCAGGTGTCCCCGTTGATCTGGTACTCGCTGCCGCCGTTGCGGAACATGATCCGGGTGATCGTGACCTCGGCGTACTCGATGGGGAGCACGCCGTCGGTGTTGTCGATGGTCAGCGAGACCTCGGCCCGGCCGAGCGGGGGGCGCCCGGTGGTGCCGGCGAAGATGACGTCCTCCATCTTGCCGCCGCGCAGCGACTTGGCCCCCTGCTCGCCCATGACCCATGACAGCGCGTCGACCACATTGGACTTGCCCGATCCGTTGGGGCCGACCACACAGGTGATTCCGGGTTCGAAGCGCAGCGTCGTCGCCGAGGCGAAGGACTTGAAGCCGCGCAGCGTGAGGCTCTTGAGATGCACGCCCGCCGACTCTACTAGGCCGTGTCTGACAAATCCCGTCTGCCTGGCGGTGTCTGGCACGCACTGCGGGCGGCGACGCCATTTGTCAGACACGACCTAGCCGCCTGCGGTTTCACCAGGGAATGTGCAGGGCACATCAGACGGTAAGAGGCGGTGACCATGCGGTGACAGCCGCGACGGAAGAGGGGGAATGCCACGACGAAGGGACGCCGAAGCGTCCCTTGGCGATGCTGCATGGTGCGAATACTGCTGATGCCGTAGTGCTCTTGCTACGCGATGCGCGATGTGATGGCGGCGAAGGCTGACGCCGGCTCAGGCGAGGACGGGCTCCCCGTGAGCGACGTCGATGCTGAGCAGCGACTCTTCGTGCGACGCGACAGTCAGAGCGTCATTGCGGGCCTGCATCCTGACCAGCTCGGCTTCCAGGTCCTGAACGCGCTGCTGCAGCCTTCGCATCTCGGCGAGGAGTCGCGGGTCGGGACCGCCGACGTAACCGAGAAGCGCTTTTGCCATGATGAGTGGTCCTCCACGCTGAGTGACCGACCGAGAGCGGTTTGGGTCGTGGGTGAGGGGGTAAAGCCCACGCGCAGGGTGTATGTCGTGGCTCGCCGTGAGCATTCCATGGAGCCACGTTGCGCTGGGCTTCCAGCGTCTCACCAAATAAGTGGTCGGTCAACACGATCACAGCCCAGCCGCGGGGTCCGCCTCAGAAAACACGGCGCAGACACGCCGGGGGCCACCCGCCTGGAGTCGAGATCATTCTCGATGGGGGCAGCCTGACACGACATCCGGGATATGGCAACCGGTCATCCTCATGGCTTCGCAAAACATCGGCCGTCCGGGTACCGCCCGTGCGTGCCGGCCGGAATGCTCAGCGGATCTCGAACCCGGCGTAACCGCCGCGCGGCTGCGACCAGATCTCGGTCACCCCGTCGACCCTCCCGGGCGTGTCGCCCTCCCCCAGCCAGTCGAGCAGGCGTTGGCACCGGTCACGTGTGCCTTCGGCGACGACCTGGACCCGCCCGTCGGCGAGATTGCTCGCATAGCCGGACAGGCCGCCGATCTCCAGTGCGGTGGCGCGCGTCCACCAGCGGAAGCCGACGCCCTGCACCCGGCCGCGCACCCAGGCGGTGAGCCGGATATTTTCGCTCATGCCCGCACGTTATCCGGTCCGCCTCCGGTCGGCGGACCACCGTTTGCGACCGCATCACGGCAACGGCGGGCGCGATTCGCTACAGTCGCCCCGCAGCAGGACTTCACCCGAACGGGTGAGGCACCGTGGAGCATGAGGAGCGCAATCGTGGGCCGACACAGCCGCCACGCGCAGCCTGCCGCGCCGCAGCAGCCCGCCGCCCCGCGCGGTCACCGCGGGAAGCGCAGGCACCACCCGCTGCGCACCGGGATGCTGACCACGTCCACCGCCCTGGCGGTCGGCGCGGTCGTCAGCTCGTCCGGGCTGCTGTCCCAGGCCGCCGACCGGCTCGGCTACGACGACGGCGCGGGCACCCCCCAGGCCGACGCCCCCGACCGCCCCGCGCAGGACGGCAGCGACTCGCCCTCCCCGCTGAGCACCACCGGCTCCCCGCTGCCGGGCACCACCACCCCGGCCGCCCCCGGTACGCCCTCCCCGGGCGCGACCGCGACCGGCACCCGGGCCACGCCCAAGGCGACGCCGACCACGCGGGCCACCACCGCGAAGCCCACCCCGACCCGCACCGGCGCGGCCCCCACCACCCCGGTGCGCACCGCGCCCGCGACCACCTCGCCGGCCTCCTCCCCGAGTACGGACACGGTCGCCGCGACCCGGGCCGCGATCCTGTCGCTGGTCAACAAGGAGCGCTCCACCGCCGGCTGCAAGCCGCTCACCGCCAGCAGCTCGCTGGACGGCCTCGCGCAGGCCTTCAGCGACGACATGGCCGCACGCGGCTTCTTCGACCACACCGACCCGGACGGCGACGACCCCTGGGACCGCGCCAAGGCCCGCGGCATCACCGACCTCGGCGGCGAGAACATAGCCAAGGGACAGGCCACGGCCGAGGCCGTGATGACCGCCTGGATGAACAGCCCCGGCCACCGTGCGAACATCCTGAACTGCGACTACACGACGCTCGGCGTCGGCGTCCACTTCGGCTCCGGCGGCCCCTGGTGGACCCAGGACTTCGGCTTCTGAGCGCCCCGCCGCTCCCGCGTCACGCCGCGCGCGGCGGGCGCTGGCAGTGCGGGCAGAAGTAGCTCGACCGGTTCATCCACGGGCGGCGCCGGATCGGCGTGCCGCAGCGGCGGCAGGGCCGGTCCTCCTGCCCGTAGGCGTCCAGCGAGCGGTCGAACCAGCCGGACTCGCCGTTCACGTTGACGTACATGCTGTCGAAGCTCGTGCCGCCGGCGGCCAGCGCGTCGCCCATCACCTCGCGGATGTGCTGCACCAGCTCGGCCGTACGGGGGCGGGTCAGCGTCGCGGTCGGGCGCTCGTAGTGCAGCCGGGTGCGCCACAGCGCCTCGTCCGCGTAGATGTTGCCGACCCCGCTGATCAGGCTCTGGTCGAGCAGCGCGCGCTTGACGGTGGTGCGCTTGCGGCGCAGCGCCGCGTGGAAGGCGTCCTCGTCGAAGGCGTCGTCCAGCGGGTCGCGCGCGATGTGCGCGAGGGGCTGCGGCAGGCTCTCCGGGTCGCCCGGCACCGTCGGCTGCACCGACAGGCCGCCGAACGTGCGCTGGTCGACGAATCGCAGCTCGGTGCCGAGGTCGTCGGCGAAGGTGAAGCGGACCCGCAGATGCGTCTCGGGCGGGGCGTCCGCGGGCTTCACCAGGAACTGGCCGCTCATGCCCAGATGGGCGAGCAGGGCCGCGCCCGGCTGGAGGGGGATCCACAGGTACTTGCCCCTGCGGTGGGGCTCACCGAGCACCGCGCCGCGCAGCCCCGCCGCGAAGTCCGCGGGGCCGGCCGCGTGCCGGCGCACCGCCCGCGGGTGCAGGACGCTCACCGTCTCGACGGTTCGTTGCGCCGCCCAGCGTGCGAGTCCGCGCCGCACGACCTCGACCTCCGGCAACTCCGGCACGAGCTCTCCTTCTGCGAAGCGCTTGAGATCAGCGGGTGCGGCTGCGCCGCGGGGCAAGCGCTGTGCGCCGCCGCGCCGGGCGAGCGTTGTGCCCCGCCGCGCCGGGCGAGCGTTTCAGGGGCGCGGGGAACTGGGCGCCCAGCCACCCACCGGCCGGTGATCCGGATCGGACCGCACCGCCCCTTCGGGTCGGTGACGACCCGCGCCCCGGTGGGGGCTTGTCGCGCAGTTCTCCCCCAGAGCTTCGCCTGGGAGGTACTCCCACGCGCCCCTGGTGTGCCCGGCGGGGCACCGCGAGCCCTACGCAGTAGCGCCCGTCGCGGAGGCGGAGGTCTGGCGGATGGAGCGCCAGGCGGCCTCGGCCGCCTGCTGTTCCGCTTCCTTCTTGCTGCGGCCGGTGCCGGTGCCGTACTCGACACCACCGACGCGGGCGGCAGCCGTGAAGGTCTTCTCGTGGTCGGGACCGGACTCGGAGACGACGTACTCGGGCACGCCGAGGCTCTCGCTCGCGGTCAGCTCCTGGAGGGAGGTCTTCCAGTCCAAGCCGGCGCCGAGGTTGGAGGACTCCTCGATCAGCGGGTCGAAGAGCCGGTGGACCAGCTCGGAAGCGGCATCGAGGCCGCAGTCGAGGTAGACGGCGCCGATGACCGCTTCCAGGGTGTCCGCGAGGATCGAGGCCTTGTCCCGCCCGCCGGTGCCCTCTTCGCCGCGGCCCAGGCGGATGAACGCGCCGAGGTCGAGCCCGCGGCTGACGCCCGCGAGCGCCCGCGAGTTGACCACCGCGGCCCGCAGTTTGGCCAGTTGGCCTTCCGGCAGGTCGGGGTGGGTGCGGTAGAGGGTGTCCGTGACCACCAGGCCGAGCACGGAGTCCCCGAGGAACTCCAGCCGCTCGTTGGTGGGCAGCCCGCCGTTCTCGTACGCGTACGAGCGGTGGGTGAGCGCACGCACCAGAAGGGCGGGCTCGAGACGATACCCGAGCCGCCCTTCCAGAAGCGTGTGGGACGAGGCTGTTTCCGTCGCGGCGTCCTTCGCGGCCTGCTTGGGCGCTGAGGCGTCTGACATAAAGCCTGTCACCTGCCGATCAGACGTCGAGAACCTGACGGCGGTTGTAGGTGCCGCAGTTGGGGCACGCGATGTGCTGCAGCTTCGGCTCGTGGCAACGCTCGCACGCCACCAGGCTCACGGGCGCAGCCTTCCACTGCGAACGGCGGTGACGCGTGTTGCTGCGCGACATCTTCCGCTTCGGAACAGCCACGGCTACTTCTCCTGGTCGTCATCGGAGCCGTTTCCGGCACCGTTTTGCTGGATGGTCGGATCCGACGGGTCGAGCGTCAGATCCTGCAAGGCCGCCCACCGGATGTCGGTGGCCTCGTGGTGGTGGTCGGGGTCGTCCGCGAGGCGTGCTCCACAGGTGGGGCACAGGCCCGGGCAGTCGTCCCGGCACACCGGCTGCATCGGCAGTGCGAGCACCACCGCGTCGCGCAGCACCGGTTCGAGGTCGAAGAGCTCGTCCTCCAGCACCGGCATTTCGTCGTCCTCGTCGGCCTCGGCGTCGGCACCGGCTTCGCTCTTGCGAGCGGTCCGGGTATCGGCGTCGGGGTAGGAGAACATCTCCTGGATGTCCGCGTCCAGCTCGCGCCGGACGGGCTCCAGACACCTTACGCACTCCCCCTCGGCGGTCGCGTGGGCGGTGCCGCTGACGAGCACGCCCTCCATGACCGACTCCAGGCGGAGGTCCAGTTCGATGGTCGCGCCCTCGGGCACGGCGATGACGTCGCGGATCCCGAGGTCGGCGGGGGCCGGTACCGAGCGGGCGACCTTCTTCATCGCGCCCGGACGCCTGCCCAGCTCGTGCGTGTCGAACACGAGGGGCTTGCGGTGGTCAAGGCGGGTGTTCAGGGCTCCTGCTTTCCTCGGTCACGCCTGTCCGGTCGCTGGATGCGGGTGGGCAGGCAGAAGCGCCGGCGATTCACACGGCTGGAAGTGACAGGATACTGGAACCGCCGCCCCCGCCCAAACGGGCGGTGTCCCGCCCTGGCGTCAGCGCCCCTGCTCCAGCTCGCGCAGCCGGTCGAGATCGATCATCCCGGTGTCGAAGAAGCTGGTCTCGTCGAGCGCGGCGGGCTGCGCCTGCGGGTATCCCTGCTGGCCCTGCTGCTGGTAGGGGATCTGCGGCGGGTACTGCTGCCGGCTGCCGTAGTCGGGCTGCTGCCCGTAGTCGTAGCCCTGCTGCTGCTCCTGGCCGTAGCCCTGCTGGGGGGCGTACGGGTCGGCGTAGCCGGGCTGCTGGGCGTACTCCTGCTGGTAGCCGTCGCCTTCCTGCGCGTAGCCCTGCTGGTAATTCTCCTGCGGGTAGCCGCCGTAGCCGGGGTCCTGCGGGGCCTGGGCGGCCGGCTCCACCGGCTCCTGCGGGCGGTAGCCGTACTGGGTCAGGTCGGCCTGCTCGGCGGCGGGGGCGGCGAGGCCTGCGAGGTAGTCGGCGTCGGACTGCCGGTGCGGGCCGTCCTCCGCGCCCTCCCGGTCTGCCGCGGCGATCTGGGCGGCCAGGTCGTCGATGGGGTTGTGCCCGGTGAGCTTGAGCCGGCCGCGGCCGACGGCCTCCAGGGTCTTGCTGAGCACCGCCTCGAAGGCGCCGAGCTTGGCGTCGACGTAGTCGTCCGCGCGGCGGCGCAGCGTCTCGGGGTCGCTGCTGCGCTCGGGGGCCTCGGGGTCGTCCTCGGCGTACTCCTGCTCGTACCCCTCGTCGTAGCCGGGCCGGCGGCCGAGCAGCTTCTCGCGGCCGCGGTCGACGGAGCCGATGGTCTTGGTGAGGACCACCTCGAAGTTGGCGAGCTTGCTGTCGACGTAGTCGTCGGCCTCGGCGCGGATCTCCTCGGCCTCGCGGCGGGCCTCGGCGAGGATGCGCTCGGCCTCGTCCCTGGACTGCCGGACGACGGCGGTCTCGGCGGTCAGCGAGCCCCGTTCGGCGTGCGCCTGCTCGATGATCCGCTGCGCCTCGCCCCTGGCCTGCTCCACCATCTGCTCGCGGTCGCCGAGCAGGTCCTGCGCCTGGGCCAGGGAGTCGGGCAGCGCGGCGGCGAGCTCGTCGAGCATGGCCAGCAGCTCGGCCCGGTTCAGCACGCAGGAGGCAGACATCGGCATCGACCGGGCGTTCGCCACGGTGGCCGCGATCTCATCGAGCTTCTTCTGGACGTCCACGTCTCGACTCTAGCGCTGCCGCAGCCGGGAGTTCAGTGCCTCCAGGACGGGACCCGGTACCAAGTGCGAGATGTCCCCGCCCCATTGGGCCACTTCCTTCACAAGAGACGACGAGAGGAAGCTGTAGGCCGGGTTGGTGGGCACGAAGAGGGTCTCGACGCCCGACAGGCCGATGTTCATCTGGGCCATCTGCAGCTCGTAGTCGAAGTCGCTGACCGCCCGCAGGCCCTTGACGATGGCCGGGATGTCGCGCTGCTTGCAGAAGTCCACCAGCAGGCCGTGGAAGGACTCCACCACCACGTTGTCGAGGTCGGCGGTGACCTCTTCGATGAGCGCGATGCGCTCGTCGACGCCGAAGAGGCCCTGCTTGGACTTGTTGATCATCACGGCGACGTGCACGACGTCGTACAGCCGCGAGGCGCGGGCGATGATGTCGAGGTGGCCGTTGGTGACGGGGTCGAAGGACCCGGGACAGACTGCGCGGCGCATGGCAGGCTCCTCGCTCTGCTGACGGGCGTTACCTGTGGGTAACCGGGGCGGCGCGACCGTACCAAAGAGTGGCCTCGCCGTACCGCCGGGAGCGGAGCCCCTCGAAACCGGCCGGCCAGCCGAATTCGCCGCCCCTGGTCCTGCGTTCCACGGTGACCAGTGTGTCGGCGGCGAGCCAGCCGCCCGCGCCGAGTGTGAGCAGGATCTCGCGCAGCTCGTCGTCCGGCACGTCGTACGGCGGGTCCAGGAAGACCACGTCGTACGGCTCGGCGGGCGGCGGTCCCGCGGCCACCTTCTCGGCGCGCCCGCCGCGTACCTCGGCGCCCGGCAGGCCGACGGCCGCGGCGTTCTCCCGGACCGTGCGCAGCGCGCGCGGGTCGGACTCGGCGAGCAGGACGTGCGCGGCGCCGCGGGAGAGCGCTTCGAGGCCGACCGCCCCGGAACCGGCGTACAGGTCCATCACGCGGGCACCGCCGAGGGTGCCGCGCAGCGACTCCAGGGTCGAGAAGAGGGCCTCCTTGGCGCGGTCCGAGGTCGGCCGGGTGCCGGTGCCCGGCGGTACCGCCAGCCGCCGGCCGCCGGCTGCTCCGGCGATCACACGGGTCATGAGCTGCTCACCTTCCGCACCCTATCCGCCGCCGCCGGGCCACGCGGCTCAGCCCTTGTCCAGGTAGCGCTCGCGGTCGGCGTCGAGCAGGCTGTCCAGGGCGCTGCGCAGGTCGGGGTGGCGGGTCAGTTCGGGGTCGGCGGCGACCACGGCGACGGCCTCCTGCCGGGCCTCCTCGATGATCTCCCGGTCGCCGATCACCGTGAGCATCCGCAGCGACGAGCGGCTACCGGACTGCGCCTGGCCCAGTACATCGCCCTCGCGGCGCTGCTGGAGGTCGATCTCGGACAGCTCGAAGCCGTCCAGCGTGCCGGCCACCGCGTCCAGCCGGCCGCGCGCCGGGCTCGCCTCGTGCGCCTCCGAGACCAGCAGGCACAGGCCCGCGGCGCTGCCGCGGCCGACCCGGCCGCGCAGCTGGTGCAGCTGCGAGACGCCGAAGCGGTCGGCGTCCATGATCACCATCACGGTCGCGTTCGGCACGTTGACGCCCACCTCGATGACGGTCGTGGCCACCAGGACGTCCAGCTCGGCGGCGGCGAAGCGGCGCATCACGTCGTCCTTCACGTCCGGCGCCAGCCTGCCGTGCAGCACCTCGACGCGCAGGCCGCGCAGCGGGCCCGCCGCGAGCTGCTCCGCGACGTCCAGAACGGCCAGCGGCGGGCGGCGCTCCGCGTCGTCGGTGTCCTTGGCGTCCTTGGCGTCCTTGGCGTCCTTGCCGCCGTTGGCACCCTTTGCCGGCTTCTTCGCGGGCTTGCCGCCCGGCGCCTCCTCGTCGTCGCCGATCCGCGGGCACACCACGTACGCCTGGTGGCCGCCCTCGGCCTCCTCGCGCACCCGCTCCCACGCCCGGCTGAGGAAGTGCGGCTTCTCCGCGGCGGGTACGACATGCGTGGCGATCGGCGAGCGGCCGGCCGGGAGCTGGTCGAGGACGGACGTCTCCAGGTCGCCGAAGACGGTCATCGCGACCGTGCGCGGGATCGGGGTCGCCGTCATCACCAGCAGATGCGGCGGCTTGGGGGCCTTCGCGCGCAGCGCGTCGCGCTGCTCCACGCCGAAGCGGTGCTGCTCGTCCACCACGACCAGACCCAGGTCGTGGAATTTGACCTTGTCCTCGATCAGCGCGTGCGTGCCGATGACGATGCCCGCCTCGCCCGTCACCAGGTCCAGCAGCGCCTGGCGGCGGGCGGCGGTGCCCATCGAGCCGGTCAGCAGCACCACCTTGGTGCCCAGGTCGCTGCCGCCGAGCATGCCCGCGGACTCCGCCAGCTCGCCCATCATCTCGGTGATCGACCGGTGGTGCTGCTGGGCCAGCACCTCGGTCGGCGCGAGCATCGCGGCCTGGCCCCCGGTGTCGACCACCCCGAGCATCGCGCGCAGCGCCACCAGGGTCTTGCCCGAGCCGACCTCGCCCTGGAGCAGCCGGTGCATGGGGTGGTCGGTGGCCAGGTCGGCGAAGATCTCGGCGGAGACCGCCCGCTGGCCCTCGGTGAGGGTGAAGGGCAGCTTGGCGTCGAAGGCGGCGAGCAGCCCGTCGGGGCCCGGGCGGCGCGGCACCGCGGGCAGCGCGGACTCGGCGGCCCGCCGCCGCGCCAGCGCGACCTGGAGCACGAACGCCTCGTCCCAGCGCAGCCGCTGCTTCGCGGTCTCCTCGTCGGCCTTCGTACGCGGCCGGTGCACCTTCTCCAGCGCCTCCGGCAGGGCCACCAGGCCGCGGTCGGCGCGCAGCTGCTCCGGCAGCGGGTCGCCCACGCCCGCCCAGCCGGTCGCCTCCAGGGAGTTGAGGGCCGTCTCGACGGCCTGGGCGATCTTCCACGAGGTGATCTGCTTGCAGGCCGGGTAGAGCGGGATGCGGCGGCCCGCGAAGGCGTCGGCGGCCTGCTTGCCGTCGTCGTCGGCGTCCAGCAGCTGGTAGTCGGGGTGCGCGAGCTGCCGGGTGCGGTTGAAGACCGACACCTTGCCGGAGAACATGCCGCGGCGGCCGGGGATCAGGCGGTGCGCGTGGGCGTGGGCGGCCTTGCTGAAGAAGACCAGCGTGAGCGAGCCGCTGCCGTCGGTGACGACGACCTCCAGGCGTACGCCGGAACCGCCGCCGTACGTCCGCTTGTCGGCCTTGGCGATCTGCGCGACCACCGTCACGTACTCGTCCACGGGCAGGTCGGCGAGCCGCGTCAACTCCCCTCGCTCGGCGTACCGCCGCGGGTAGTGGTGCAGCAGGTCACCGGTGGTGTGCAGGTCGAGATGCTCGCCGAGCACCTTGGCGGTGCGGTCCCCGACGAGCTTGCGCAGCGGTTCGTCCAACGGATTTCCGGTCATCGCTCCCATCCTCGCGCACCCCACCGACAACGAGGGCCCCGCCGCCCGGCGGGCGCGCCGCGCGGCGGCGTGGGTGGCGTCCGCCGCATGCCGACCGGGGCTACTCCACGCCGATCAGCAGGGGGCAGGACGGCTGGCCGCCCTCGTAGATGACGGTGTCCACCGCGAGGTGGGTGTCGCGGACGTGGGCCTCCAGTCGGGGGGCGAGGCCCTCGGGGGCGGTCGCGCCGAGCACGAGGGTGACCATCTCGCCGCCGGCCGCGAGCATCCGGTCCAGTACGCGGGCGGCCGTCCCGGCGACGTCCGCGCCGATCACCGCCACGTCGCCGTCGATCAGGCCCAGGACGTCGCCGGCCTGGCAGACGCCCGCCATCGTCCACGACTCGTGCTCGGCGACGGCCAGCTCGGCGTAGCGGGTCGCACCCGCGGCGGACGTCATCGCCACCACGTCCTCGTCGAAGCGGCGGGACGGCTCGTGGACGGCGAGCGCCGCGATGCCCTGCACGGCGGAGCGGGTCGGGATGAGGGCGACGCGCACGCCGTCCGCGCGGGCCTGCGCGGCGGCCGCGCCGGCCGCGGGGCGCAGCTCGGCGCCGTTGGGCAGCAGGATCACCTCGCGGGCGCCCGTACGCCGGACCGCCGCGGAGATCTCGCCGCTGGCCGGCGCCTCCCCCGGGCCCAGCGCGACCACCACCGCGCCCGCCTGCTCGCACAGCGCCGCCATGCCCTCGCCGCGCACCAGCGCGACGACCGCGCGCTCGCGTCCGCGGTCGCCCGGGGTGCGGCGCGTCTGGGCGCCGAAGTGGGTGACGCGGATGCGGTGCGGGCGGCCCGCCTCGATACCGGCCTCGATGGCCGCGCCTACGTCGTCGACGTGCACGTGGACGTTCCACAGCCCGTCGCCGCCGACGACGACGAGGGAGTCCCCGAGCGCGTCCAGCCGCGCCCGCAGCGGCGGGACGGCCGCGGACGGCGCCTCCAGGAGGTAGATCACCTCGAACGCCGGCCCGCCGGGCGCGGCGTCCCCCTCCGGGCAGGCGTGGACCTGCGCCGCCGTCGCCGGGGCGGGCCGGGCGGCGGCGCCCGCGCTCTCCTGGCGGCGCGGCGCCTCCCCGGTGACGGCGTCGGCCAGCGCCCCCAGCACGGCGAGGAGCCCGAGCCCGCCGGCGTCCACGACCCCGGCCTCGCGCAGCGCCCCGAGCTGCCCGGTCGTCGCCGCCAGCGCCTCCCGGGCCCCGCGCTGCGCGGCCCGTACGACCGGCCCGAGGAGGTCCCCTCGGGGTCCGGCGGCCCGGCCGGGCGACGCCGGTGCGGACGCGCCGCCGGCGGACGCCGCCGGGTCCGCGTCCCCGGCGGAGGCGGCCTCCAGTGCCCTCTGCGCCGCCGTCGCCGCGGCCGCGGCGACGGTGAGCATCGTGCCCTCCGCCGGGTGGGCCACCGCCTCGTACGCGGAGTCCGCAGCCGTCCGCAGGGCCCGGCACAGGGCGGCGGCGTCCGGCTGCGGCGCCGGGTCCGCGGCGAGCGACTCGTTCATGCCGCGCAGCAGCTGCGCCAGGATCGTGCCGGAATTGCCGCGGGCGCCGATGAGGGCGCCGTGCGACATCGCCCGGAAGGTCTCCTGCAGGGAAGGGCCGGCCGCCGGGCCCGCCGCGGCGTGGGCGTCGCACACGGCGTCCACGGACTGGGCGGCGGATTCCACGGTGAGGTAGAGGTTGGTGCCGGTGTCGCCGTCGGCGACGGGGTAGACGTTGATCGCGTCGATCTCCTCGCGGGCGCGGCCCAGGGCCGCGAGGGCGAGCCGGCACCAAGTGCGCACCGTGGGTGCGTCGAGCGAGGGCGGCACGGATCCTCCTGCGAGCGCGACAACTGCGTCCGAGCCTATCGGCCCCCGGACGGGGGGTTCGGCGGCAGGCCGCGCCCCGCTGCGCCCTGCCCGGAGAGCGCGGTACGAGGGGGGTGCAGGGGTTCCCTGCGGTGCGGCAAAGCCACGGGTGACCAGGGGCGTGGGCCCTCCCCCCGGGGGGCGGGCGGGCAGCTCGGCGCCCGGGGCATGGTAATTTCGTAGGAGCCGCGCAGGCGTTGTATGCTGCTCCGGTTGCCTGGGGTTCTCCCGGGTTTTTCCTCGTAAATGCATCTGAAGTCTTTGGAGTGTCCCGTGGCTGCCAACTGCGACGTCTGCGGCAAGGGGCCGGGCTTCGGCAACAGCATTTCCCACTCGCACCGCCGTACCCCGCGTCGTTGGAACCCCAACATCCAGCGGGTGCGCGCGGTTGTGGGGAAGACGCCGAAGCGGCTCAATGTCTGCACCTCGTGCATCAAGGCCGGCAAGGTCTCGCGCTAGCGAGTGGCCCGTTGCCGCGTATGACACGCGGCAGTCGTACCGCAGCGGCGCAGCCTTCCGGCTTCGCGAAGCCGGCTCACCTCTGGTGAGCCGGCTTTTTGCGTGCCCTGCGCCCCGCCCGCCAGGGCCGCCGCGTCACCTCCGCCAGGCCGGGTCGACCGGGCCGGTGCCCGTGCCCAGCGGGTAGCCCGCGGCGATCGCGGCGGTCACGAAGTCCTTGGCCAGCGCCGCCGCCTCGGGGACGGGGCGGCCGAGAGCGAGGTGGGTGGCCAGGGCGGTGGCGAGGGTGCAGCCGGTGCCGTGGGTGTGCGCGGTGGGGTGGCGCGGGGCGCGGAACCAGTGGTCGGTGCGACCGTCGGAGAGCAGGTCGGGGGCGTCGGCCGCCGGCAGGTGGCCGCCCTTGACGAGGACCCAGCGCGGGCCGAGGGCGAGGACGGCGCGGGCGGCGGCGCGCATGCCGTCCTCGTCGGTGGCGACGATGCCCGTGAGCCGCTCGACCTCGTCGAGGTTGGGCGTGACGACGGTCGCGAGCGGCAGCAGCCGGTCGCGTACGACGGCGGTCGCGTCCTCGTGCAGCAGCGCCTCGCCGTGGCTGGACACGCCCACCGGGTCGACGACGACCGGCACCGCGACGTCCCGGAGCAGGTCCACGACGGTGCCGGCCATCTGCGCGGAGCCGAGCATGCCGGTCTTGACGGCCTGCACCCCGATGTCGTCCACGACGGCGCGGAATTGCGCGCGCACCGCGTCCGGCGGCAGCTCCCAGGTGCCGTGCACGCCGTGCGAGTTCTGTGCGGTCACCGCGGTGACGACGCTCGTGCCGTGGGCGCCGAGCGCGGTCGCCGTCTTGAGGTCGGCCTGGATGCCGGCCCCGCCGCCGGAGTCGGACCCGGCGACGGAGAGCACCCGTACGGGCGCGGGCGCGGTCACGCCCGTCACGCGTCCGGGCCGAAGTGGTCCCAGCCGCCCGCCTTCTCCCAGGGCGCGCCGTCCACGGTGACCTGCGGGGCGCGTCCTGAGGGGGCGCTGACCGAGCCGATGACGCGCCAGCGGGCGGGGAGCTTCACGTCGGGCGGGAAGGTGGCGACGATGGCGTGGTCCTCGCCGCCGGTGAGCACCCAGTGCAGCGGGTCGACGCCGACGGCCTGCCCGATGTCGGTCATCTGCGCGGGCACGTCGACGGCCGCGGAGCGCAGGTCGATGTCGGCGCCGCTGGCGGCGGCGATGTGCCCGAGGTCGGCGACCAGGCCGTCGCTGACGTCGGTCATGGCGGTGGCGCCCAGCTCCGCGGCCGCCGGTCCGGCGTGGTACGGCGGCTCGGGCCGGCGGTGCGCCTCGACGAAGGCGCGCGGGGAGCGGAAGCCGCGGGAGAGGACGGCGAGCCCGGCCGCGGACCAGCCGAGCCATCCGGTGACCGCGACGACGTCGCCCGGACGGGCCCCCGATCGGGTGACGGCGGAGCGGTTGCGCAGGTCACCCAGCGCGGTGACGGCGACCGTGATGGTGTCGCCGCGGACGACGTCCCCGCCGACGACGGCGGCGCCGGCCACCTGGCACTCGTCGCGGATGCCGTCCATCAGCTCCACCGGCCAGGTGGCGGGCAGCTCGGCGGGCACCACGAGGCCGAGCAGCACCGCGGTCGGGAAGGCGCCCATGGCGGCGACGTCCGCGAGGTTCTGCGCGGCGGCCTTGCGGCCCACGTCGTAGGCGGTGGACCAGTCGCGGCGGAAGTGCCGGCCCTCGATGAGCAGGTCGGTGGTGGCCACCACCCGGCGGTCGGGCGCGGCGACGACGGCGGCGTCGTCACCCGGGCCGATCTTCACGGCCGGGGTCGAGGTGAGGCGTGAGGTCAGCTCCCTGATGAGCCCGAACTCCCCCAGCTCCCCCACAGTGCCCTTCATCTTTCCGTCCCCTCTGGTCTTCCGCTCGCGTGCCACGGCACGCATCGGCGTCGATCGGCGTTTCTCGGCGTCAATACGGGGGTCAGGTACCGCGCGGGTCTCCCCGCCGTGCGCGACGACGCGATAACGTGGCGTCCCCCTTCCCACATGATCCTCGTAGCCGCCCTGGAGGTTCCGTGGTACAGGCCTACATCCTGATCCAGACCGAGGTCGGAAAGGCCTCGGCAGTAGCGGAGGTGATCTCCAAGATCGACGGCGTGATCCAGGCCGAAGACGTCACCGGACCCTATGACGTGATCGTCCGGGCCCGTGCGGACACGGTCGACGAACTGGGCCGCATGGTGGTGGCCAGAGTCCAGCAAGTGGACGGCATCACCCGCACCCTCACCTGCCCCGTGGTCCATATCTAGCCCCCGATATGCTCGCCCGGTGGCGCTGTTTCACCGGGTCGTCCTCATCAACGTCTCCGCCCTCGCATGCCTGTCCGCGGCGGCGGCGTACGGTTTCGCCGTCTCCGGTAACGGTGACGGTACGGTCGCCGTGCCGGTTCCTGACGCACTCACGTCGAGCTACTGCCGCGCGCTGCACGAAGTCCTGCCGCAGCGCGTCGGCGGTCTCTCCCGGCATGATCTCAAGCCGGAGTCCGATCTGACCGCCGGGTGGGGTGATCCGGCGATCGTGCTGCGCTGCGGGGTGCCGCGGCCCGCGGTGGACGACGACCCGGGGGCCGACGGCGTCGACGTGGACCAGGTGGGGTGGTCCGTCGAGCACGTCGCGGACGGCTCGCTGCGCCTGACCACGACGTACCGCAAGGCGTACGTCGAGGTGACGCTGCCGAAGAAGTACGCGGCGGACGTCGGCCCGCTCACCGACCTCGCCGGTGCGGTGAAGCGGGCCGTCCCCTCCGCGCTGTGACGTCCCCGCGGGACGGCCGCCGGCTCGGCGGCGGTTCCGCAGGGACGTTTCCGCGGTTCAGCGCAGACCGGTGGAGCGGCGCAGCGCCGCCTCGATGAGCCGGTCGACCAGCTCGGGGTATTCCACACCGCTCTCCTGCCACATCCGCGGGTACATCGAGATGGGGGTGAAGCCCGGCATGGTGTTGATCTCGTTGATCACGAACTCGCCGTCCTCCGCGAGGAAGAAGTCGGCGCGCACCAGGCCCTCGCACGACGCGGCCTCGAACGCCGCGACCGCCAGCCGCTGCACCTGCGCGGTCTGCTCGGGGGTGAGCGGCGCGGGCACGACGCCCTCGGCGGAGTCGATGTACTTCGCCTCGAAGTCGTAGAAGGCGTGCTCGGTGACCGGCGGGATCTCGGCGGGCACCGACGCGCGCGGCCCGTCCTCGAACTCCAGTACCCCGCACTCGATCTCCCGGCCGCGCACCAGCGCCTCCACGACGACCTTCGGGTCGTGCCGGCGGGCCTCGGCGATGGCGGCGTCCAGCCCCTCGGGGCCGTCGACCTTGCTGATGCCGAAGGAGGAGCCGCCGCGCGCGGGCTTCACGAAGAGCGGCCAGCCGTGCTCGGCGGCGAAGGCCAGGACGCGGTCGCGCGCGGCGCCCCGGTCGCGCTCCCAGTCGCGCGGGCGGATCACCGTGTAGGGGCCGACGGCCAGCCCGAACGAGGTGAAGATCCGCTTCATGTACTCCTTGTCCATGCCGATGGCCGAGGACAGGACGCCGGCGCCGACGTACGGCACCCCGGACAGTTCCAGCAGCCCCTGGAGCGTGCCGTCCTCGCCGTACGGGCCGTGCAGCAGCGGGAAGACGACGTCGACCTCGCCGAGCGCCTTGGGCACCGCGCCCGCCTCGGTGTAGACGACCTCGCGGTTCGCCGGGTCGACGGGCAGCACGACGGCGCCCTCGTGGTCGGTGACCTGCTCCACGGTGGGCATGGTGCGGTCGGCGATGGCCATCCGGTCCGGTTCGTCGGCGGTGAGGGCCCAGCGGCCCTCACCGGTGATGCCGATCGGCAGGACGTCGTACTTGCTGCGGTCGATGGCGCGCAGCAGGCTCGCCGCGGTCACCACCGAGACGCCGTGCTCGGAGCTGCGGCCCCCGAAGACGACGGCGACCCGGGGCTTGCGGGCGTATCCGCCCGAGGACGGGGCCGCGGGGGCGGCGGCGTCCGGGCTCTGGCTGTGGGGTGAAGGCAGGTTGGTCATGTCGCGTCGACCTTACCTTTCGGGCTTCGCGGACCGTGACATCAATTCCCGCACGGCCACGACCGGCGGCTTTCCGTTGTGCACGATATCGACCACGGTCTCCGTGATCGGCATGTCCACGCCGTGGCGGCGAGCGAGTTCGGCCACCGACTCGCAGGATTTGACGCCCTCCGCGGTCTGGGGGGTGACCGCGATGGTCTCGGCGAGGCTCATGCCGCGGCCGAGGTTGGTGCCGAAGGTGTGGTTGCGGGACAGCGGCGAGGAGCAGGTGGCCACCAGGTCGCCCATGCCGGCGAGCCCGGCGAAGGTGTGGGCGTCGGCGCCCATCGCCAGGCCCAGCCGGGTGGTCTCGGCAAGGCCGCGGGTGATGAGCGAGGCCTTGGTGTTGTCGCCGAGCCCCATGCCGTCGGCGATGCCGACCGCGAGGCCGATGACGTTCTTGACGGCGCCGCCCAGTTCGCAGCCGACCACGTCGGTGTTGGTGTACGGCCGGAAGTAGCCGGTGTGGCAGGCGGCCTGGATCTGCCGGGCCACGGCGTCGTCCGCGCAGGCGACGACGGACGCGGCGGGCTGCCGCTGGACGATCTCCGGCGCGAGGTTGGGGCCGGAGAGCACCGCGACGCGCTCCGGGCCCGCCTTGGCGACCTCCTCGATGACCTCGCTCATCCGCTTGGCGGTGCCGAGTTCGATGCCCTTCATCAGGCTGACCAGCACCGCGTCGGGGCGCAGCAGCGGCGCCCACTCGGCCAGGTTGCCGCGCAGCGTCTGCGAGGGCACGGTGAGGAAGACCATGTCCGCGTCCCGTGCCGCCTCGGCGGCGTCGGCGGTGGCGGTGACGGCGGCGGGCAGTTCGAGGCCCGGGTGGTAGTCGGGGTTGTGCCGCGTGGTGTTGATGGCCTCGGCGACGGACGCCCTGCGGCCCCACAGCGACACCTCGCACCCGGCGTCGGCCAGCACCATGGCGAAGGCCGTGCCCCACGAGCCGGTGCCGAAGACCGCGCAGCGTGCCGTCACTTGCCCTCCCGTGCCGCGCGCGGGTCGAACAGCCCCGCGGGGGCGGGCTCGCCGCGCACCTCGGCGAGGAGTTCGGTCACCGCGCGCATGATGACCGCGGTGACCTCGCGCAGCACCTCGCTGGTGGGCTCCTGGGAGTAGTACGCCGAGAGGTCGACGGGCGGTCCGGCGAGCACCCGCAGCGTCTTGCGCGGGAAGAGCCGGATCTTCTTCTCCTTGGCGTACGGCGGCATGGCCTCGTTGGCGCCCCACTGGGCGACCGGGACGACCGGGGCCTTGGTGATGAGCGCGACGCGGGCGATGCCGGTCTTGGCGATCATCGGCCACTGGTCCGGGTCGCGGGTGAGGGTGCCCTCGGGGTAGAAGGCGACGCATTCACCCTTCTCGATCGCCGCGACGGCGGCCCGGAAGGCGTTGGCGGCGTCCGAGCTGTCCCGGAAGACCGGGATCTGGCCGGTGCCGCGCAGCACCGACCCGACGAACTTCGGCTTGAACAGCGCGGCCTTGGCCAGGAAGCGCGGCACCCGCCCGGTGTTGTACTGGTAATGCGCGTACGACAGCGGGTCGAGATACGAGTTGTGGTTGACGGCCGTGATGAATCCGCCGTCGGCCGGAATGTGCTCCATTCCGCGCCAATCCCGCTTGAACAGCGCAATGAGCGGCGGTTTCACGATGACGGCCGCCAGGCGGTACCAGAAACCGATTCTGCGGCCAGACACCCGGACTCCTCTTCGTTGCGATGGCGCTGCCGCTCAGCATCGCGGCTACCAGAGACTAACGCCAGGGCCGCGGCGGCCGCGGGGCGCCTCTGGCCCTCGGTGACAATGGTGCGGTGGATGGTCCGGTGGATGTGACGCGGCGGTGGTCGCTGGTCGTGCCGCTCAAACCGCTCGCGCTGGCCAAGAGCCGGCTCGCGGGCGCTCCGGGGCCGGGGCGCCCTGCGCTCGCGCTGGCCTTCCTCCTCGACACGGTCGCGGCGGCGCTGGCCTGCCCGCGCGTGGCGGACGTCACGGTGGTGACCGACGACCCGCTGGCGGGCACGGAGGCGACCGCGCTGGGGGCGCTCGTCCTGCCCGACCTTCCGGCGGCCGGGCTGAACGCGGCGCTGCGCCACGGTGCCGAAAGGGTGCGCGACCGGGTGCCCGGCGCGGCGGTCGGCGCGCTCAACGGCGATCTCCCGGCCTTGCGGCCCGCGGAGCTGGGCGAAGTGCTGGCGGAGGCCGCGGGGCTGCCTGGGCGGGCTTTCCTGACCGATGCGGCGGGCGTGGGGACAACCTTGCTGACCGCGTCGCCGGGCGTGCCGCTCTCCCCCGGCTTCGGCGGCGCGTCCCGGGCCCGCCACCTGGCGTCGGGCGCGCGGGAGATCACGCTGCCCGCGGTGCCCTCGGTACGCCAGGACGTCGACACCGGCGCCGACCTGGACGCGGCCCGCGCGCTGGGCCTGGGCCCGCGCACCGCCGCGCTCTTCCCGGCCCGCACGGCGTGAGCGGGCCCCGGCCGGGGCACCCGGGCACCCCGTAGGCTGAGGCCATGCAAGCCACCGCGTTCACCTTTGACCCCGGCACCCGCGAGGGCAGCGTGCTGCTGGACGACGGGACGCCGGTGCCCTTCGACGCGGCGGCCTTCGACTCGGGCGGCCTGCGGCTGCTGCGCGCGGGCCAGCGGGTGCGGATCCGCACCGAGGGCGAGGGCGCGGCGCGGCGAGTGGTCTTCGTGACGCTGCAGACGTATCCGGACCCGGGCGCGTAACCCCGGGCGGGACGCGGGCGCCCGCCGGGCGGGGCGGGAAGGGCACGGCGGCCGGGAAGGGCGCGCCGGGGGCAGGCACGACGCGCGGGAGCAGGCACGACGCGCGGGAGCAGGCACGACGCGCGGGAGCAGGCACGACGCGCGGGGGCAGGCACGGCGCGGGCCGGGTCACCCTGCGGGTGCCCGGCCCGGTGCGGTCTTTCGGATCCTGGGGTCTTCCGGCGCCGGCCGTGGCGGCCGCGCGGCCCGGACGGCGCCCCGATGGCGGTCGTGGTGGAGGCGGCCTACCTGGCTGCGGCGCGCTTGGCTGTCGTCTTGCGGGCCGAGGTCTTCTTGCCCGGGGTCTTCTTGGCCGTCGCCTTCTTCGCCGGCGCCTTCTTGGCGGCGGTCTTCTTGGCCGTGGCGGTCTTCTTCGCGGCGGTCTTCTTGGCGGCCGTGGTCTTCTTCGCGGCGGTCTTCTTGGCCGCCGTGGTCTTCTTCGCGACGGTCTTCTTCGCGGCCGTGGCCTTCTTCGCGGCGGCCTTCTTGGTGGTGGTCCGCGCGGTGGTGGAGGCGCCGCCGCCGGTCAGGCTGCCCTTGGGCGCCTTCTTGACCGAGACCTCGCCGCTGCGCGGGAGCTTCTTCGCGCCGCTGACCAGGTCCTTGAAGCCCTGGCCTGCGCGGAAGCGCGGCACGGAGGTCTTCTTGACCCGGACCCGCTCCCCGGTCTGGGGGTTGCGGGCGTAGCGGGCGGGTCGTTCCACCTTCTCGAACGAACCGAAGCCGGTGACCGACACCCGGTCGCCGGCCACCACCGCGCGGACGACCGCGTCGAGAACCGCGTCAACCGCGTCCGCGGCGGCCTGCCGGCCGCCCACCTTGTCGGCAATCGCTTCTACGAGCTGCGCCTTGTTCACGTCTTCCCCTTCGGAAACTTGCCCGGCGAATGAGTGCGGGCCTTTTCGCACGCTAGGGGGATATATACCGCAAATCAAATACGAAACGGGCGAATCACCCTTGTGCCGCAACAGACTCAGGGGTTACGCGATCACCGATCGGGGATTCCGAGGGCGTCCAACTCCGCGGTCAGCACGTCGAGGCGCCGGGCCGCGTCGGCGAGGTCGTGCTTGGCCGCGGCGGTCACCGCGAGGAGCCTGCGGGTCAACTCCCGCCTGGTCTCATCAGGGACTTCGGGATTGGCGACCCGGGTGTGCGCCTGCTTCAGCCGCGCGGCGAGAACCCCGTAGAGCTGGAGTTGGCCGTCGGGTTCCATGCGTCGATTGTGCCATCTGCGGCGAGTTGTCAGGCATGACAGGGCCAACCGGGTGTTCCGGCACCCGTGGACCGGTCTTTTGGACGAGCGTGCACACCGCGGCGGGGGCGTGCGGGCACGGCAAAGCGCCCCCCGCGTGAACGCGGAGGGCGCTTGGGAAGGTGCCGTGTGCCGGTGGTACCGGTGCTCAGACCCGGACGGTGCTGGGCTTGAAGGACGGCCGGCCGGCCTCGTAGGCGGCGATGTCCGCCTCGTTGGCGAGCGTCAGGCTGATGTCGTCCAGCCCTTCGAGCAGCCGCCAGCGCGCGTTGTCGTCCAGCTCGAACGACGCGGTCACGCCCTCGGCGCGGACCTCGCGGGCGACCAGGTCGACGGTGATCTCCGCCGTCGGGTCGGCCTCGGTCAGCTTCCACAGCGCCTCGACGGTCTCCTGCGGCAGCACGACCGTGAGCAGGCCGTTCTTGAGCGAGTTGCCACGGAAGATGTCGGCGAAGCGGGACGAGAGCACGGTCTTGAAACCGTAGTTCTGCAGCGCCCACACGGCGTGCTCGCGGGACGAGCCGGTGCCGAAGTCGGGGCCGGCCACCAGCACGGTGGCGCCCTGCCGCTCGGGGCGGTTCAGGACGAACTCCGGGTCCTTGCGCCAGGCCTCGAACAGACCGTCCTCGAAGCCGTTGCGAGTGACCTTCTTGAGCCAGTGCGCGGGGATGATCTGGTCGGTGTCGACATTGCCGCGGCGCAGCGGCACGGCCCGGCCGGTGTGGGTGGTGAAGGCTTCCATCGGGCTCAGACCTCCGTCAGTACGGGCGCGTCGGACAGGTCGGCGGGCGAGGCGAGGTGACCCAGCACCGCCGTCGCGGCGGCGACCTGCGGAGAGACCAGGTGGGTGCGGCCGCCCTTGCCCTGCCGCCCCTCGAAGTTGCGGTTGGACGTGGACGCGCTGCGCTCGCCGGGCGCCAGTTGGTCGGGGTTCATGCCCAGGCACATCGAGCAGCCCGCGTGCCGCCACTCGGCGCCGGCGGCGGTGAAGACCTTGTCCAGGCCCTCCTCGACGGCCTGCAGCGCGACCCGTACCGAACCCGGCACGACCAGCATGCGGACGCCGTCGGCGACCTTGCGGCCCTGTACGACGGAGGCCGCGGCCCGCAGGTCCTCGATCCGGCCGTTGGTGCACGAGCCGACGAAGACGGTGTCCACGGCGACCTCGCGCAGCGGCTGGCCGGCGTTGAGGCCCATGTACTCCAGCGCCTTCTCCGCGGACAGCCGGTCGCCGGGGTCGGCGAACGAGGCCGGGTCGGGCACCGACGCGCTCAGCGGCGCGCCCTGGCCGGGGTTCGTGCCCCAGGTGACGAACGGCGAGAGGGTAGCCGCATCGATCCGCACCTCGTGGTCGAAGACCGCGTCCTCGTCGGTGCGCAGCGTCTTCCAGTACGCGACCGCGGCGTCCCAGTCCTCGCCCTGGGGCGCGTGGACGCGGCCCTCCAGGTAGTCGAAGGTGATCTGGTCGGGGGCGATCATGCCGGCCCGGGCGCCCGCCTCGATCGACATGTTGCAGACGGTCATCCGGGACTCCATCGACAGCTTCTCGATGGCGGAGCCGCGGTACTCGATGACGTAGCCCTGGCCGCCGCCGGTGCCGATCTGCGCGATCACGGCGAGGATCAGGTCCTTGGCCGTGACGCCCTCGGGCAGCTCGCCGTCGACGGTGACGGCCATGGTCCGGAACGGCGCCAGCGGCAGCGTCTGGGTGGCCAGCACGTGCTCGACCTGCGAGGTGCCGATGCCGAACGCCAGCGCGCCGAACGCGCCGTGGGTGGAGGTGTGGCTGTCACCGCACACCACCGTGGTGCCCGGCTGGGTCAGGCCCAGCTGCGGGCCGACCACGTGCACCACACCCTGCTCGACGTCGCCCAGCGGGTGCAGCCGCACGCCGAACTCGGCGCAGTTCTTGCGCAGCGTCTCCAGCTGCGTGCGGGAGACCGGGTCGGCGATCGGCTTGTCGATGTCGAGGGTCGGGGTGTTGTGGTCCTCGGTGGCGATGGTGAGGTCGGTGCGGCGCACCTGCCTGCCGTTCATCCGCAGCCCGTCGAATGCCTGCGGGCTGGTCACCTCGTGGAGCAGGTGAAGATCGATGAAGAGCAGATCGGGCTCGCCTTCGGCGCGGCGGACGACATGGTCGTCCCAGACTTTTTCCGCGAGTGTCCTACCCATCGCTGTCCCTCCGGCCTGGGGCGTCGTCGACCCCGGCCAACTCGGTGTGTGGTTTCTGCGCTGTGCTCCCAGCCTGACGGGTTCCGGGAGAAATTGAACTTGCGTTTCAGAGTGTGAGACGCGAGTATCGTTGCATGGACAACTCTAGCGGCGTCGGCGTTCTCGACAAGGCCGCTCTGGTGCTCAGCGCACTGGAGTCAGGACCGGCCACCCTGGCCGGGCTTGTCGGCGCCACGGGTCTCGCCCGCCCGACCGCGCACCGGCTGGCGGTCGCGCTCGAACACCATCGCATGGTGGCCCGCGACATGCAGGGCCGCTTCATCCTCGGCCCCCGGCTCTCCGAGCTGGCCGCCGCCGCCGGCGAGGACCGGCTGCTCGCCACGGCGGGCCCCGTCCTCACCCACCTGCGGGACGTGACCGGCGAGAGCGCCCAGCTCTACCGGCGGCAGGGCGACATGCGCATCTGCGTCGCCGCCGCCGAGCGGCTGTCCGGCCTGCGGGACACGGTGCCGGTCGGCTCCACGCTGCCGATGAAGGCCGGCTCGGCCGCGCAGGTCCTGATGGCCTGGGAGGAGCCCGAGCGGCTGCACCGCGGGCTGCAGGGCGCGCGCTTCACGGCCACCGCACTGTCCGGCGTGCGACGCAGGGGCTGGGCACAGTCGATCGGCGAGCGGGAGCCCGGTGTGGCGTCCGTCTCGGCCCCGGTGCGCGGGCCGTCGAACCGGGTGGTGGCCGCGGTGTCGGTCTCCGGCCCGATCGAGCGGCTGACCCGGCACCCGGGCCGGATGCACGCGCAGGCCGTCGTGGACGCCGCCGCCCGGCTCTCCGAGGCCCTGCGCCGCTCCGGCTGACCCCTCCCCGCCCTGCCGCCCGCCCGGTCCGCGCCGACGAAGCCGTGGACCGGGGGGACGCGTGACGCGGAACACGTACGCACCGGATGCGGGTGTTCGGCTCTCGGACGGCACAGGACCCGTAAAACACCGGAGCCCGCCGCGACTGGCGCGACGGGCTCGGTTTCGCATGTCCTGCGGATGCGTACCCCCGACCGGATTCGAACCGGCGCTACTGCCTTGAGAGGGCAGCGTGCTAGGCCGCTACACAACGGGGGCAGGCCTGGCGATCCTGTCATCGTCCGCACCGGGAGCGACCCGATGAGAACGGAGTGAAGGATCAGTACCCCCGACCGGATTCGAACCGGCGCTACTGCCTTGAGAGGGCAGCGTGCTAGGCCGCTACACAACGGGGGCTCGCACGAAACGCGCTGGGGTACCAGGACTCGAACCTAGAACAACTGAACCAGAATCAGCCGTGTTGCCAATTACACCATACCCCACCAAAACGCAACCCCTGCGGGTCTTGTTCGGCTTGCGCTCCGGTCCGGGCCTTTCGGCCTCTCCGGCGGCGCAGGAAGAACATTACCCGATCAGGGACACCGCACCAAAACGAGTATCGGGACGGAGCATCGCGGCCAGCTCGCCGAGCCCGGTGATGCGGGTCAGGTCGGGCCGCCCGCCGCTGCCGCCGCGGTCCAGCCAGATGCCCAGCAGCCCCGCGTCCATGGCCCCGCGGGCGTCGATGTCCGGCTCGTTGCCGACGTACGCGACCTCCTCCGGCGCCAGCTCCAGGGCCCCGCAGGCGGCGTGGAAGGCGGCGGCGTCCGGCTTGTGGACGCCCAGCTCGGCCGCGCACAGCAGCACCTCGAAACGCTCCCGGACGCCCAGCGCGCGCAGCTTGCGGTCCTGGTGCTCGAAGGCGGAGTTGGACAGCACCGCGTGCCGGTAACCGGCGGCGAGCCCGTCGAGAGCGGGCAGGGCGTCCGGGAAGAGCGCCCAGGCGGCCTCGTAGTGCAGCCGGTGCCGCTCGAACCACTCGTCGGCCTCGGCGTCGGACAGCGGCGCGCCCAGGAAGCCGCGTACCCGCTCCCTGCGCTGCCCGGCGAAGTCGACCTCGCCGGCGGCGAAGCGCTCCCATTGCCGCACGGTCAGGTCCCGCCAACGGTCGAGGGCCTGCTCGACGTCGTCGTAACCGTCGGGCAGGCCCTCGTGTGCCAGGTGGTGCCGCATGCCGGTGCGCTCGGCACCGGCGTAGTCGAAGAGTGTGTCGTCGATGTCCCACAGCACCGCGCGGATCGCCATACCGGCGAATCTAGCCGGGCCGGGCGGAGCCCGCGGATGCTGCGCCGGTCATGCGCCGGTGGCGTGCACCCGGATCCGGCCGGACACGCCCCCGGTCAGCCCGCGAGGCGGGCCAGGGCCCGGTCGATCCGGGCCAGCGAGCGCTCCCGGCCGAGAACCTGGAGGGACTCGAAGAGCGGCAGCCCGACCGTGCGGCCGGTCACCGCGACCCGCACCGGGGCCTGCGCCTTGCCGAGCTTGAGGCCGTGCGCCTCACCGGCTGCCAGCACGGCCTCCTTGAGCGCCTCGGGGCTCGACCAGTCGGCGTCCCCGAGCTTCTCCCGCGCGGTGCGCAGCAGGGCGTCGGAGCCCTCCTTCATCGCCTTGGCCCAGGACGCCTCGTCGTCGGCGGGCTCGGGCAGGAAGAGGAAGTCGACGTTGGCGGTGATGTCGGACAGCACCGTCAGCCGGGTCTGCGCGTACGGCGCGATGGCCTGCCAGGCGGCCTCGTCGAAGTCCTCCGGCGCCCACGGCGCGTACGGGGCCTGCAGCCACGGCCCGCAGGCCTCGGCGAACGCGGCGGGGTCCAGCAGCCGGATGTGGTCGGCGTTGATCGCCTCGGCCTTCTTCAGGTCGAAGCGCGCCGGGTTGGCGTTGACGTCCCCGATGTCGAACTTCGCGACCATCTCGTCCTTGGAGAAGACGTCGCGGTCGGCGGAGAAGGACCAGCCGAGCAGCGAGAGGTAGTTCAGCAGCCCCTCGGGCAGGAAGCCGCGCTCGCGGTAGAGGTTGAGCGAGGACTCCGGGTCGCGCTTGGACAGCTTCTTGTTGCCCTCGCCCATCACGTACGGCAGGTGCCCGAAGCTCGGGGTGTACTTCGCCAGGCCCAGCTCGGTGAGTGCCTCGTACAGCGCGATCTGCCGCGGGGTGGAGGACAGCAGGTCCTCGCCGCGCAGCACGTGGGTGATGCCCATGGCGGCGTCGTCGACCGGGTTGACGAGGGTGTAGAGCGGTGCGCCGTTCGCCCGCACGATGCCGTAGTCCGGGACGTTCTCCGGGCTGAAGGACAGCTCGCCGCGCACCAGGTCGGTGAAGGTGATCACCTTGTCCGGCATCCGGAAGCGCACGACGGGGCTGCGGCCCTCGGCGGTGTAGGCGGCCACCTGCGCGGCGGTCAGCTCGCGGCAGTGGCCGTCGTAGCCGGAGGGGCGGCCGGCGGCGCGGGCGGCCTCGCGGCGGGCGTCCAGCTCCTCGGTGGAGCAGTAGCAGTCGTAGGCGTGCCCGGCCTCCTTCAGCCGCCGCACGACGTCGGCGTAGAGGTCCATGCGCTGGGACTGCCGGTAGGGCGGGTGCGGGCCGCCGACCTCGGGGCCCTCGTCCCAGTCGAGGCCGAGCCAGCGCAGCGAGTCCAGCAGCGCGGTGTAGGACTCCTCGGAGTCGCGCGCGGCGTCGGTGTCCTCGATGCGCAGCACCAGGGTGCCCTGGTGGTGGCGGGCGAAGGCCCAGTTGAACAGGGCCGTGCGGACCAGCCCGACGTGCGGGTTGCCGGTCGGCGAGGGGCAGAAGCGGACCCGGATGCCGGAGTCCGCGGGAACGGGGGTGGGGGCGCTAGCCACGCGAGATCACCTTGTTGGTGAGAGTGCCGATGCCTTCGATGGTGACGGCGACCTCGTCGCCGGGGGTCAGCGGGCCGACCCCGGCGGGAGTGCCGGTGAGGATGACGTCGCCGGGCAGCAGGGTCATCGCCTCGCTGACGTTGACGACCAGGTCCTCGATGGAGTGGATCATCTGCCCGGTGCGGCCGGCCTGCCGCAGTTCGCCGTTGACGGTCGCGGTGATCGCCAGGTCGGCGGCGCCCGCGAGGTCGATACCGGTCTCGATCCACGGGCCGAGCGGGCAGGAGGAGTCGAAGCCCTTGGCCCGCGCCCACTGCTTCTCGCTCCGCTGGGTGTCCCGCGCCGTGACGTCGTTGGCGCAGGTGTAGCCGAGGATGACGTCCTTGACCCGCTCGCGCGGCACCTCGCGGCACAGCCGGCCGATGACGACCGCCAGCTCCGCCTCGTGGTGCACCTCGTGCGAGAAGGACGGGTAGACGATGCTGTCGCCGGGCCCGATCACGGAGGTGGAGGGCTTGAAGAAGGCCCAGGGCGCGTCCGGCACCTCGTTGCCCAGCTCGGCCGCGTGGGCGGCGTAGTTGCGGCCGATCGCGACGACCTTGCTGGGAAGCACGGGTGGCAGCAGCCGGACGGAGCCGGACCCGCCCAGCGGCACCTTGGTGCCGGACAGTTCGAAGTCCGCGAAGGGGACGCCTTTGATGATGTCGACGACGAGGCCGTCCAGGCTGCCGGGACCGCCCGGGCCGGACGTCGGGTCGCCTTCGACAGCGCCGAAGGCGACATTGCCGTCGATGGAGAACCTGGCGATGCGCATGAACGCAAGCCTATCGTCCGGGGCCGTCTCGCCTGACGGAGCGTCGCCGCAGGTCAGCCGCGGGGTGCGGGGTTCAGGCGACGGGCGGCTTGGGCAGCTCGTTGAGGATCGTGCGCCGGGGGTTGGCCGTCGTGGCCGGCAGCGGGCGTTCCCCCGCGGGCGCGTCGGGAGCGACGGAGGTCACAGCGGCGGTGAGTTCCGAGGCGTCCTTCAGATGCGCGAGAGTGGTGCGCCGCGGGTTGGCGATGCGGCGGACGGTCATGGTGGTCTTCATCGGCGCTCGGGACCTCGCGGACTCGGGGACCCGCCGGGCGGGCCGCGGTTGACAGACGTACGACTCGTGTAAACCACAACGTTAGCCGCGCCCATTCCCCGCCCCCGAGGGCGCAGTCATCTGACGGGCTGTGATTTTGCTCACGAAGTGCGTACGTTTCCCGGCATCACGGACACTCCGGTCGCGTACCGGAATCCGACAAGCGGCACCAATGACCGGAAACCACCCGCACGCCGCACCCACAAGGGGCCATGTACCGCCTGGGTGATCTTGTCCGGAGTGCCGGAAATAGCCGGAATCCACAAGATCATCGGTATACGCACCGTGGGAGCGCTGCCACGGTCGGTCACGGATTCCAACAGGTCGGCTACGGCCCTTGTTGGGGGATCCGGCACTGTGCTGGAATCTCCCGGACCGCCGCATCACATCGAGCCGGCGCGCGCAGGGGGCGTGCACGAGTGCCGAGCGGCGGTGAAGGGCCTGCACGGCCTCCTCGACGCTGAGAACGGGGTGGCCAGGGCCCCCATGACTCGACACCGTCCCTTCCGCCTCACCGCGGGGGACGCCTGGTCCAGAGGTTGCGACGCTAGTGCAGGGACGTTTCAAGAGGGACAGCGGCGCGGCGGGCGACGCGGAGCAGCAGCCCGGCGGGACCGGCAACGGTCCTGCGCAGGCTGCGGGCGACTCCGGGACGGCCACGCCGGGCACGACTGCGGCCGGCGGACGGACGAGCACGCCCAGCGGGATCGAGGCGGGCCGGATCACCGGCCTGAACGGCAAACCCGGCACCCGAATAGCCATGCGCAACTGGCGCATCAGCACCCGGCTGGTGTCGCTGCTGGCCCTGCCGGTGGTCACCGCCGGCGCACTCGGCGGCATGCGCGTCAACACCACGCTGCAGAACATCGACCAACTGCAGCGCCTCGACGCGCTGACAGAGATCGCCGAGAAGGCGACCGTGCTGGCCGACGCGCTCGCCGAGGAGCGCGACAGCTCCGCGGGACCGCTCTCCTCCGGCCGCACGACGGACGCCGTGACGCAGTCGCGTGCCGCCACCAACCGCGCGGAGAAGGCGTACCGCACGGCGAGCGACAACCTCGACTCGTCCGGCGACCTGTACAGCGGCGTCCGCTCCAGCCTCATCGCGATCGACGTGCAGCTGTCGAGCCTCGCGGGACTGCGCGACAGCGCCTACAACTCCGACACCTCGTCGATCGCCCAGACCGTCACCACGTACGACAGCTTCATCCAGTCCCTGCTGGGCCTGTCGGTCGACATGGCGCAGGCGACCGAGAACTCGGACATGGTGACCAGCACCCGTGCCCTGGCGGCGTTCTCCTCCGCCAAGGAGTACGAGTCGATCCAGCGCGCGGTGGTCAGCGCGGCCCTCGCCCACACCAAGACCGGCGAGAAGCCGACCCTGCTCCCGGGCGACTACCAGGAGATGAAGCTGGCGTCCTCGCAGGAGGACCTCAACCTCCAGCGGTTCACCACCATCTACGGAACGCCCAGCGCCGAGCTGCTCAAGCCGATCCAGGGCGACAACGAGATCATCAACAAGCACGACACCGAGGCCGAGCGCGTGGCCCGCTCCCCCGACGGCATCGCGGGCCTGACGGAGTCGTACCTGGACTGGGACGACGCCGCCAAGGCGAAGATCGACGCGATGAACCACATCGAGCAGTCGCTGCTGGAGGAGATGCGGCAGAAGTCCCTGGAACTCCAGGACTCCGCCAAGCAGGACGCGCTGATCTCCGGTGCACTCATCCTGCTGGTCCTCGGCATCGCCGTGGTCGGCGCCTTCGTCGTCGCCCGCTCCATGATCCGCTCGCTGCGCCGGCTGCAGCAGACCGCCCAGGAAGTCGCCCAGAAGCGGCTGCCGGAGCTGGTCAAGCAGCTGTCCGAGAGCGACCCGCAGGACGTCGACACCTCGGTCGCCTCGATCGGCATCAACAGCCGCGACGAGATCGGCCAGGTGGCCCGCGCCTTCGACGAGGTCCACAGCGAGGCCGTGCGGCTCGCCGCCGAGCAGGCCCTGCTGCGGGGCAACGTCAACGCGATGTTCACCAACCTCTCGCGCCGCAGCCAGGGCCTCATCCAGCGCCAGCTGTCGCTCATCTCCGAGCTGGAGTCGCGCGAGGCCGACCCGGACCAGCTGTCGTCGCTGTTCAAGCTGGACCACCTCGCGACCCGTATGCGCCGCAACGGCGAGAACCTGCTGGTCCTCGCCGGTGAGGAGCCGGGCCGCCGGTGGACCCGGCCGGTCCCGCTGGTCGACGTGCTGCGTGCCGCGGCCTCCGAGGTGGAGCAGTACGAGCGCATCGAGCTGACCTCGGTCCCGTCGGCCGAGGTCACCGGCCGCGTCGTCAACGACCTCGTGCACCTGCTCGCCGAGCTGCTGGAGAACGCCACGTCGTTCTCCTCCCCGCAGACCAAGGTGCGGGTCACCGGTCACGCGCTGCCCGACGGGCGGGTGCTGATCGAGATCCACGACACCGGCATCGGCCTGTCCCCGGAGGACCTGGCCGACATCAACGAGCGGCTGGCCAACCCGCCGACGGTGGACGTCTCCGTCTCCCGCCGCATGGGCCTGTTCGTGGTCGGCCGGCTGTCCCTGCGCCACGGCATCCGCATCCAGCTCCGGCCGTCCGACTCGGGCGGTACGACGGCGCTGGTCATGCTGCCCGTCGACGTCACGCAGGGCGCGGCCAAGGCGAACGCCGCGGCCGGCGGCCAGCGCCCCGGCGCCCCGGCGGCGGGCGGCCAGTCCGCCGCGGCGGGCGCCGTACCGTCGGGCACCGGCGGCCCCGGCCTCACCAGCGCGTTCGGCAACTCGCCCCAGGTCGGCCGGGCCCAGCGCGGCCAGGTCGCGGGCGGCGGGCCGCGCCCGGCGCTCAGCCCGGGCAACGCACCGGCCGCCCCCGCGGGCGGCGCCCCCGGCCGCAGCGGCGGCCCGCAGCAGCCCCCGGCGCCCCGCTGGGCGGCACAGGACGGGTCGCAGGGCCAGGGCTTCGGCGACGACCGCGGCCTGCCGGACGCCCCGCGCGGCCACGAGGACGTCGAGCCGGCGCCCGGCACCGGAGCCCGCGCGGACTTCCGGCAGGACGGCGGCACCGGGCAGTTCCCGGCCCCGCAGCCGCAGGACACCGGCCCGAGCGGCTTCCGCACCGATGTCTTCGGCGGCCGCTCCGGCCCGCGCCAGGGCCCCTCGGCCACCCCCGACGCCCAGCCCGGCCAGGGTCAGGGCGGTCGCCCCGGACAGGGCGGCCCGGGCGACACCGCGCAGTTCCCGGCGGTCCGCGCCGAGGACGACTTCGCCCCCGAGGGCTTCGGCCGCGACGGATCCGGCCAGGACGCGCCGCGGCGCGAGGACACCGGACGCTTCCCGGCCCGTCAGCAGGGCGGCAACGACCGCGACGACCGGGACTTCCCCCGCGGCCGCACGCCGCAGGAGACGTACGGCACCGGCCAGTTCCCGGCACCCGGCGACACCGGCCAGTTCCCGGCACCCGGCGACACCGGCCAGTTCCCCGCCCCGGGCCGCCCCGGCGACACCGGGCAGTTCCCGGCACCCGGCGGTCCCGGCGACACCGGGCAGTTCGCCCGCCCCGGCCGCGAGCAGGCAGACGGCACCGGGCAGTTCCGGCTTCCCGGCGGCCCCGGCGCCCCCGCGGACACCGGCGGCTTCCGGGCCCCGGCGGGCCCGGGCGACACCTCGCAGTTCCCGCCCGTCCCCGCGCCGCCGCGGCCCGTGCAGCCCGGCCAGGGCCAGGGCGGCCCGGGCGACACCGCGCAGTTCCCGGCGGTCCGCGCCGAGGACGACTTCGGCGGCGCCACCGGACAGTACGCACCGCCCGCCGCCCGCCCGCAGGGCACGCCGGCCGGGCACGCGCTGCCCCCGCAGCAGCCGTACGAGGTGCCGGGCCCGGAGGGCCTCGACGGCACCGGGTCGCACCGCGGCCCGTTCCAGCCGCACCCGGGCCAGCCGCGCCAGGAGCCGCAGCACACGGAGCCGATGGCGCTGCCGCCGGCCCCGACGCGCGGCGACGAGCCGACGCCGATCTTCTCGGCGATCGAGTCCGACTGGTTCCGCACGGGCCAGGCCGAGCGGATGCAGCAGATCCACGTCGAGCAGAGCGCGCAGGGCCGCCAGGCCCCCGCGCCGCGCCCGGTGGGCCGCACCGCGCCGCCGCAGCGGCCCCGCACCACCGAACGCCCGGCCGCCCCGGCCGGAACAGGGCCGCAGACGCGGCCCGCCGCCCCGCAGCAGGCGCAGTCCGCGCCGGCCGCGCCCGCAGGACCGGTGGCGCAGCCGCTGCCGAGGGAGACGCCGAACTGGCGGACCTCGCCCAACGACGCGCTGCGCCAGCGCGCGGAGTCGGTGCGCGAGCCGTCCGCCGGCGGGGTCACCCCGTCGGGGCTGCCGCGCCGGGTGCCGCGGGCGAACCTCGTGGCCGGCGGCGCCGCCCAGGCGCAGCCGCAGCAGGGCGGCCCGCAGGTCTCCCGCGCCCCGGACGACGTCCGCGGCCGGCTGACCAACCTCCGACGGGGTATCCAGCAGGGCCGGCAGGCCGGTGGCGGGACCACCGACGGCCGTGGTTTCGGTACGAATCATCAGGAGCGTTAGTTGAGTGCGATGAGCCAGGCGGCACAGAACCTGAACTGGTTGATCACCAACTTCGTGGACAACACCCCCGGGGTGTCCCACACCGTGGTGGTCTCCGCCGACGGCC
>NZ_JOHY01000024.1 GCF_000721495.1 Streptomyces sp. NRRL F-5123 | reverse complement strand
AGAAGACGGCATACGAGATTTCTGCCTGTCTCGTGGGCTCGGAGATGTGTATAAGAGACAGCCCCCGCACCGTCCCCCACGGAAGCCCCCGCTCCCGGCCCGGACCCCGCCGGGGCCCCGGACGCCGCGGCCGCGCTCCGGTACGCCGACGACGCCTACGCCCACTGGCGCGGTCTGCTCGCCTCCCTCACCGAGGAGGCCCTCGCCGCGCCGATCGGCCCGGCCGCCGGGCCCTTCGGCGGGGCCACCCGGCGCTCCTTCGCCCTCCACATCGCCGACGAGCTGATCCACCACACCGCGGAGGCGGCGCTGCTGCGCGACCTGTACGCGGGGCGCGGCTGACGGCGGCGGCCGCGAGGCGCTTGACCTCCCGCGCGGGCCGGTCCCAGGATCGGTGCCACCCACCCCCTTCCACCAGGAAGTGTTCATGGCTCGCCTGTCTCCGGGCCAGATCAGGGCGCAACTGCCGCTGCACGTCAGGCGGTGCCACGGGCGGACTCCCGTCATCCGCGGCCTGTCGGCGGCGGCGAACCGGCAGATAGCGGCCTTCGAACGCAGCCGCGGCCTCCCGCCTGGCGAGGTCGCCCACGCCTTCCGCCGCTGGAACCGCACCGGCCCGCGGACGCACGACCCCGTCCCGTACGGCTGGTCCGGCACGGGGACCGGCCACGTCCGCAGCCTGCTGGAAGCCGCGCTCCACACCCTGCACACCCGCGCGCGGCGCGAACTGGCCGCCGCCCTCGCCCCGTTGGACGAACGCGCCCTGCGCCGCTCCCTCAACGACCCCTTCGCCGCGCCCGATCTCCCGTGGTGGCTGCGCCGCACCGGCGTCTGACCGGCGAACGGGTCGTTGAGGGAGCGGGCGCGTTTCGGGCGCGGCGGGCCGCCGTACGGCGCTACGGTTCGACGAAGGGCGGAGCAGCGGGCGTTGGAGGAAGCTGGATGTTCGGGGTGGAGCTGGCGGTCGGGTACGTGTTCGCGTGGGCGGTCCGCAAGGCCCGCCGGGCGGCGGGCACGGCCGACGGGATCGTGGACCGGGCGGTGGACGCGGGGATGGAGCGCGTCCACCAGATCGTGACGGAACGCCTGGACGGCGACGGCACGTTGGCCCGCGTGGAGGAGGAAGCGGCCTCCGGCGCGGCCGAGTTGTCCCCGCGCACCCGCCAGCGCCTCCAACTGGCCCTGGAGGACGAGGCCGAGCGCGACCCCGCCTTCGCCCAGGCCCTGGAGGAGGCGGTGTCCGCCGCGAAGGCGGCGCAGGGCACGTCCGTCACCGCGTCCGGCAACGGCGTCGCGGTCGGCGGCGACGTCACGATCCGCGCGGAGGGCGCGGGCTCGGTGGCCGCGCTGACGATGGGCGACGTGACCATCGGAACCCCTCCCCCGGCAACCCCTCCGACCGCCCGCTGACCGGTCCTGGCCGCCGTGCCCGGGGTCACCCGACCGCGGGCCCGGCGTCGGCCGGGGACGGGGAGGCCGGAACAGCCGCCCGGTAACGCCCCGGCGTCGTACGGAAGCGCGGCTGAACGCGCGGCTGAACGCGTGCGAGAGGGCGTACGGGGTGCCGTAACCGACCCGGCGGGCGACCGCGGCCAGCGGGTCGGCGGTGTCGCGGAGGAGGGTGGCGGCGAGGGTGAGGCGCCACCATGGGAGGTAGCCCATCGGGGGACGGCCCACCAGTCCGGTGAACCGCCGCGCGAGGGCGGCGCGGGACGCCCCGACCTCGGCGGCGAGCCGGTCGTTGCTCCACACGGCGGCCGGGTCCGGGTGCAGCGCACACAGGGCCGCGGCCGCCACCGGGTCGCCGAGCACCGCGGGCCGGAGGCCCTTCGTGTCCTCGGCCGGCCACGCGCGGATCATGTACACGAGCAGCAGGTCGAGCAGGCTCGGCACCGCGACGGCCGCCCGGCTGCCGCTCCCCCGGCTCCCGCCCCAGCAGGTCGATCGCGGCGGAGCGCCGGATGTCCGCCGACCTTGTGCGGGAGGTGCACGACGTGCGGAAGCTCGGCCACGAGCGGGTGCGTCCGGCTGCGGTCGAGCCGGTACTTCCCGCACAGCATCTGCACCTCTTCGGTGCCCCGGGCCGCGTGGAGGCCCGCCGCCGCATCCTCGAACGGGTCGCGGACACGCACGAATTGCTCATCCCCGCCCACTTCGCCTGAGCGGGGGCGGTGGAAGTCCGCCGCGCGCGCGGCGCGTTCGCCCTCGGAGGGTGGGCCGCCCACCGGACGCGGTAGCCCACGGAGCCGGGTCGGACGTTTCGGGCGCGGCGGGCCGCAGTACGGCGCTACGGTTCACCTCGGGCGGGAACGGCGGGCGCGGGAGGGGGCAGGGGTGGCAGGAGCCGACGTGGTGGTGGCGTTGCTGCACGCGTGGTCGGCACGCAGGACCTTCCCGAGGAGGAAGGACAGGCGCGGCGCGGAGATGGACGCGGCAATCGACGCGCGTCTGGAGCAACTTCGCCGACTCGTGGAGGAGCGCCTCAGCGGAGAGCCGGCGTTGACGGCCGTCGAGGAGGAGGCCGCCTCGGGCACCGCCGAACCCTCCCCGCAGGCAGGCCGATCCCTGGAAGCAGCCCTGGAGAGTGCGGTCGGCCACGACGCCGCCTTCGCCCAGGCCCTCAAGGAGGCGGTGGCCGCGGCCCTGGCGGAGTACCGCGGTTCCGCCGTCGCATCCGGCGACGGCATCGCCATCGTCGGCAACGTCACCGTCCACGTGGAGGGCCCGGGCTCCGTTGCCGCCCTGAGAGCGGGTGACGTCACCGTTGGAAACCCTCCCCCGCCGGGCTCGCCGACAACCCCCTGAGCGAGCCCGGCGCACGCGTCGTCAAGGGGACGACACATGGTGGGGCCGGCGGGCACGACGCCGCCTCCCCGCGGCAGTTCGGGCTTGTGCCCGCGCGGGCCGGGGCCTTCCAGGACCGGACCGAGCGGGCGCGGCTGCGGGCCGCGGTCGACGGCGGGGATACCGCCGTGCTGTGCCAGGTGCTTTCCGGCCTGGGCGGAGTCGGGAAGACGCAGCTCGCCGCGGAGTACGCCCACGAGGTGTGGACCGCGGGCGAGGTGGACCTGCTGGTGTGGGTCAACGCGGACAGCCGCAGCGCGGTCGTCGCGACCTTCGCCGAGGCCGCCGCGGAGGTGTGCGGGGCGGACCCCGGCCATCCGGACCGTGCCGCTGAGCGCTTCCTGTCGTGGCTCCAGTCCGAAGGGCGGCGCTGGCTCGTCGTCCTGGACGACCTCGCCGACCCCGCGGACCTCACCGGGCTCTGGCCGCCCGCCGCCCCGTACGGCCGGACCGTCGTGACGACCCGCCGCCGCGATGCCGCCCTGACGGGCGCGGGCCGCCGCCGTATCGACGTCGGCGTCTTCACGCCCGACGAGGCCACCGCGTACCTGGCCGCCGCGCTCGCGGCGCACGACATCACCGAGCCGGACACCGAACTCGCCGGGCTGGCCTCCGACCTGGGTCACCTCCCGCTCGCCCTCTCGCAGGCCACTGCCTACGTCGTGGACGCCGGGCTGCCCGTGGCCGCGTACCGCGCGCTGCTGGCCGAACGGACCGCGCGGCTGGACGAGTTGAGCCCGGACGTGCTCCCCGACGGGCAGACCCGCACGACGGCCGCCGCCTGGGAGCTGTCGGTGGAGTACGCCGACCGCCTCCGCCCCGCCGGGCTCGCCCGCCCGATGCTGGAGCTCGCCGCCTTCCTGGACGCCCACGGCATCCCGGTCGAGGTCCTGACGAGCGGGCCCGCCCGCGCCTACCTCGCAGCCCGCACCGACCGGGCCGACGTCACCCCGGCGGAGGCGTCCGGCGCCCTGCGCGCGCTGCACCGCCTGAGCCTCGTGCAGGCACCGGAGCCGGGGGACGCCGCGGAGCACCCGGCGATCCGCCTGCACCAGCTCGTGCAGCGCGCGACCCGCGACGCGCTCCCGGCCGGACGCTTCGGCCGAGCGGCCCGCGCGGCCGGCGACGCGCTCGTCGACGTGTGGCCCCGGTTCGAACGCGACACGGCCTTCGCCCGCACCCTGCGCGGCTGCGCCGCCGCCCTGGAGGCGTACGCCCGGCACACGGGGTGCCTCTACCGGCCCGGAGTGCATGCCGCGCTCTACCTGGCCGGTTACAGCCTTCTCGAATCCGGCCAGGTCGCCGCCGCCGCGGCGCGGCTCCGCGTGATGGTGGACTCCGCCACCGAGTACCTCGGGCCCGACCACGTCGATACCCTCGCGGCCCGCAACAACCTCGCAAAAACGCAGGGCGCGGCGGGTGACGTCACCACCGCTGCCAGATCCACCGCGCGGCTGCTGGCCGACGTCACCCGCCTGCTCGGCCCGGACCACCGCGGCACCCTCGCCACTCGGTCCAACCTCATCCACTTCCAGCGCGAGGCGGGAGACCCGGCCGGGGCTGCGGCCGGTTACCGGGACCTGCTCCGGGTCATGACGCGGGCGTTGGGGCCGGACGACCCGGACACCCTCACCGCCCGCGGCCACCTCGCCCGGTGTCTGGGCGAGGCGGGGGACGCCGCGGCCGCCGTGGCCGCGTACACCGAGCTGCTCGCCGACGTCACCAGGGTGCTGGGGCCGGACGACCCGGAGACCTTCGCCGCCCGCGGGAACCTCGCCAGGTTCCAGGGCGAGACGGGGAACGTCACCGCGGCGGCCACCGGGTACGCCGGGCTGCTGCCGGACGTCATCCGGGTGCTGGGGCCAGACCACCCCACCGCGCTGACCACCCGCGGCAACCTCGCCAGGTGGCAGGGCGCGGCGGGGGACGCCGCGGCAGCCGTGGCCGCGTACACCGAGCTGCTCGCCGACATGACACGCGTCCTGGGCCCCGACCACCCGCACACCCTGGCCGCCCTCGGCAACATCGCCGACCGGGTCGGCAGGATGGGGAACCCGGCAGCCGCCGCGGCCGCGTACGCCCGGCTGGCCGAGGACACACGACGCGTCCTGGGCCCCGGTCACCCCGACTCACTCCTGGTCCGGGGGCACGCGGCCTTCTGGCTGGGGGCCGGGGGCGACCCGCGGGGAGCCGCCGCCGGCTTCGCCGGCCTGCTCGACGACATCACCCGCGCCCTCGGCCCCGACCACCCCCACGCCCGCGCCGCCCGGGGGAACCTCGCCTTCTGGCGGCAGCGCGCCGCCGAGGACCCGAGCTCCTCCGCCTGATCCCCCGCAAACGCCGACGGGGCGCGGCCCCCGAAGGACCCGCACCCCGCCGCGGAAGCAGCCCGCAGGGCTACCGCACGAACACCCCGGCCTTGTCGGCCAGGTCGAGGAAGTACTGCGGCGCGAGCCCCAGCACCAGCGTCACCGCCACACCGAGCGCGATCGCCGTGGACGTCAGTGGCGAAGGGACGGCCACCGTCGGGCCGTCCGGCTTCGGCTCGCTGAAGAACATCAGCACGATCACGCGGATGTAGAAGAACGCCGCGATCGCCGACGAGATCACGCCGACCACGACCAGCGGCATCGCGCCGCCCTCGGACGCGGCCTTGAAGACGGCGAACTTCCCCGCGAAGCCGGACGTCAGGGGGATGCCGGCGAAGGCGAGGAGGAAGACCGCGAAGACCGCCGCGACCAGGGGGGAGCGGCGGCCGAGGCCGGCCCAGCGGGACAGGTGGGTGGCCTCGCCGCCCGCGTCGCGGACCAGGGTGACGACGGCGAAGGCGCCCAGCGTCACGAAGGAGTAGGCGGCGAGGTAGAAGAGGACCGACGAGATCCCGTTCGGGGTGGTCGCGATGACGCCCGCGAGGATGAAGCCCGCGTGGGCGATCGACGAGTAGGCCAGCAGGCGCTTGACGTCGGTCTGGGTCACGGCGATGACCGCGCCGGCGAGCATCGTGAGGATCGCGACGCCCCACATGACCGGGCGCCAGTCCCAGCGCATACCGGGCAGGACGACGTACAGCAGCCGGAGCAGCGCGCCGAACGCGGCGACCTTGGTGGCCGAGGCCATGAAGCCGGTCACCGGGGTCGGGGCGCCCTGGTAGACGTCCGGGGTCCACATGTGGAAGGGCACCGCGCCGACCTTGAAGAGCAGACCCATGGCGACCATCGCGAGGCCGATGAGCAGCAGCGCGTCGTTGCCGGTGGTGTTCGCGAGCGCCGGGGTCATGGTGGCGGTGCCGTCGACGACGGACGAGATGCCGCCGTAGGTGACGGTGCCGGAGTAGCCGTAGAGGAGCGCGATGCCGAACAGGAAGAAGGCCGACGAGAAGGCGCCCAGCAGGAAGTACTTGACGGCGGCTTCCTGCGACATCAGGCGGTTGCGGCGGGCCAGCGCGCACAGGATGTACAGCGGCAGCGAGAAGACCTCGAGGGCGACGAAGAGCGTCAGCAGGTCGTTCGCGGCCGGGAAGACGAGCATGCCGCCGACCGCGAACATCAGCAGCGGGAAGACCTCCGTGCTGGTGAACCCGGCCCGGACGGCGGCCTTCTCCTGGTCGCTGCCGGGCACGGCGGAGCCCTGCGCGGCGAAGGAGTCGACGCGGTTGCCGTGCGCCCGGGGGTCCAGGCGGCGTTCGGCGAAGGTGAAGACGGCGACCAGGCCGACCAGCAGGATCGTGCCCTGGAGGAACAGCGCGGGTCCGTCCACCGCGACCGCGCCCATCGCCGCGATGTGGGCCTTGGTCGTGCCGTAGCCCTTCTCGGCGAGCGCCACGACCGCCGCGAAGGAGGCGGCCAGGCCCACCGCGGCCAGGCCGACCTGCGCGGTGTAGCGGGAGCGGCGCGGCAGGAAGGCCTCGACCAGGACGCCGAGCGCCGCGACCCCGAAGACGATCAGGACCGGCGAGAGCTGGGCGTACTCGATGTGCGGGGAGGGGAACTTGTCGGTGGATGCCGCCGCCGTCCACAGGCTGTGGACAGCGGGGCCCGTGGCACTTGCGCTCACTTCTTCGCCTCCAGCGCGGGCTTGGGGTCGGTCTTGTGCACGTCGGAGAGCGTGT
Organism: Streptomyces sp. NRRL F-5123; assembly: GCF_000721495.1. Classification (GTDB taxonomy): domain Bacteria; phylum Actinomycetota; class Actinomycetes; order Streptomycetales; family Streptomycetaceae; genus Actinacidiphila. The sequence goes on along the minus strand of NZ_JOHY01000024.1, from coordinate 85,815 downwards.
GGTGCACCGACGGGTTGACGATGTCGGTGACCGGCTTCGGGTAGACGCCGAGGAAGAGCAGCAGCGCGATCAGCGGTGTGACCACCAGCAGTTCACGTGCCTTGAGGTCGGACATGCCCTCGATGCCGGCCTTGACCGGGCCGGTCATCGTGCGCTGGTAGAGCACCAGCACGTACAGCGCGGCGAGCACGATGCCGAGGGTGGCGACGATGCCGATCGCCGGGTAGCGGGCGAACGTGCCGACCAGCACCAGGAATTCGCTCACGAAGGGCGCGAGCCCCGGCAGCGACAGGGTGGCGAGGCCGCCGATCAGGAAGGTGCCGGCGAGCACCGGGGCGACCTTCTGCACCCCGCCGAAGTCGGCGATGAGGCGCGAGCCGCGCCGGGTGATGAGGAAGCCCGCGACGAGCATCAACGCGGCGGTGGAAATACCGTGGTTGACCATGTAGAGCGTCGCGCCGGACTGGCCCTGGCTGGTCATCGCGAAGATGCCCAGGATGATGAAGCCGAAGTGCGACACGGACGCGTACGCGATCAGCCGCTTGATGTCGCGCTGGCCGACGGCGAGCAGCGCGCCGTAGACGATGCTGACGAGCGCGAGCACCAGGATCACCGGCGTGGCCCACTTGGACGCCTCCGGGAAGAGCTGGAGGCAGAAGCGCAGCATCGCGAAGGTGCCGACCTTGTCGACGACCGCGGTGATGAGGACGGCGACCGGCGCGGTGGACTCGCCCATCGCGTTGGGCAGCCAGGTGTGCAGCGGCCACAGCGGGGCCTTGACCGCGAACGCGAAGAAGAAGCCCAGGAAGAGCCAGCGTTCGGTGGAGGTCGCGATGTCGAGCTTGCCGTCGGCGCGGGCCTGGAGGATCTCCGGGAGGGAGAAGGTGCCGGTGCCGAGCTGGTGTGCGGTGACGGTGTAGAGGCCGATCACCGCGGCGAGCATGATCAGGCCGCCCGCGAGGTTGTAGAGCAGGAACTTCACGGCCGCGTACGAGCGCTGGCGGGCCGCCTCCTCCTCGCCGGCCGCGTGCGCCCGGTCGCCGAAGCCGCCGATGAGGAAGTACATCGGGATGAGCATGGCTTCGAAGAAGATGTAGAAGAGGAAGACGTCGGTGGCCTCGAAGGACAGCACCACCATGGCCTCGACCAGCAGGATCAGCGCGAAGAAGCCCTGTGTGGGCCGCCAGCGGCTGCTGGTCTCCTCCATGGGGTCGGCGTCGTGCCAGCCGGCGAGCATCACGAACGGGATGAGCAGCGCGGTGAGCGCCACCATCACCGCCCCGATGCCGTCGACACCGAGGTCGTAGCGGAGCCCGAAGTCCTTGATCCAGGCGTGCGACTCGGTCAGCTGGTAGCGGGCGCCGTCCGGGTCGAAGCGGACCAGGACGACGGCCGCGAGGACCAGCGTCGCGAGCGCGAAGAGGACCGCCGTGTACTTGGCGGCGGTCTTCCGCGCCGCCGGCACCGCCGCGGTGACCACGGCACCGGCCGCGGGGACCACGGCGGTCACGGTCAGGAGTGGGAAGGACATCGTCAGACCGCCCTCATGAGAAGAGTCGCGGCCACCAGCACCGCGGTGCCGCCGAGCATCGAGACGGCGTACGAGCGCACGTAGCCGTTCTGCAGCTTGCGGAGCCGCCCCGACAGGCCGCCGACGGAGGCGGCGGTGCCGTTGACGACGCCGTCGACCAGCGAGTGGTCGAGGTAGACGAGCGAGCGGGTGAGGTGCTCGCCGCCGCGGACCAGCACGACGTGGTTGAAGTCGTCCTGGAGCAGGTCGCGGCGGGCCGCCCGGGTGAGGAGGCTGCCGCGCGGGGCGACGACGGGTACGGGCCGCCGCCCGTACATGAGCCAGGCGATGCCGACGCCCACGACCAGGCACACCATGGTGCAGGCGGTGACGGTGCCCGCGCTGAGCGGCGAGTCGCCCTCGCTGTGGCCGGTGACCGGCTCCAGCCACTTCAGGAAGCGGTCGTTGATGCTGAAGACCGCACCGGCGAAGACCGACCCGAACGCCAGGACGATCATGGGAATCGTCATGGACGACGGGGACTCGTGGGGATGCTGCACGGCGAGCGAGCCGCTGCCACCGGGCGAGCCGGCGAGGGCCGCGGGGCCCGCGCTCTCCGCCTCGGCCGCGTCAGCGGCCCACCGCTTCTCGCCGAAGAAGGTCATGAGCATCACGCGTGTCATGTAGAACGCGGTGATCGCCGCGCCCAGCAGGGCCGCGCTGCCCAGGATCCAGCCCTCGGTGCCGCCCTTGGCGTAGGCCGCCTCGATGATCTTGTCCTTGGAGAAGAAGCCGGACAGGCCGGGGAAGCCGATGATCGCGAGGTAGCCGAGGCCGAAGGTCACGAAGGTGATCGGCATGTACCTGCGCAGCCCGCCGTAGCGCCGCATGTCGACCTCGTCGTTCATGCCGTGCATGACCGAGCCCGCGCCCAGGAAGAGGCCGGCCTTGAAGAAGCCGTGCGTGACCAGGTGCATGATCGCGAAGACGTAGCCGATCGGGCCGAGGCCCGCGGCCATGATCATGTAGCCGATCTGCGACATCGTCGATCCGGCGAGCGCCTTCTTGATGTCGTCCTTCGCGCAACCGACGATCGCACCGAACAGCAGCGTGACCGCGCCGACGGTGACCACCGCGGTCTGCGCGTCGGGCGCGGCGTTGAAGATCGCGCCGGAGCGGGTGATGAGGTAGACGCCCGCGGTCACCATGGTCGCGGCGTGGATGAGGGCCGAGACCGGGGTCGGGCCCTCCATCGCGTCGCCGAGCCAGGACTGCAGGGGCACCTGCGCCGATTTGCCGCACGCGGCGAGCAGCAGCATGAAGCCGATGCCGGTGATCGTGGCGTGCTGGGTGGCCGACGCCTGCTGCGCCTGGGGCAGCACCTCGTTGAAGGCGAACGACCCGAAGGTGGTGAACATCAGCATGATCGCGACGGACAGGCCGATGTCGCCGACACGGTTGACGATGAAGGCCTTCTTCGCCGCTGTCGCCGCGCTCGGCTTGTGCTGCCAGAAGCCGATCAGCAGGTACGAGGCGAGGCCCACGCCCTCCCAACCCGCGTACAGCAGGAAGTAGTTGTCGGCGACGACCAGCAGCAGCATCGCCGCGAGGAAGAGGTTGAGGTAGCCGAAGAAGCGGCGGCGGCGCTCGTCGTGCGCCATGTAGCCGATCGAGTAGACGTGGATGAGCGTGCCCACGCCGGTGATCAGCAGCACGAACGTCATCGACAGCTGGTCGAGCTGGAAGCCGACGTCGGCCTGGAAGCCGTCGACCGGCACCCAGGTGAACAGGTGGGAGTGCAGGGCGCGGTCGTCCGCGCTCTTGCCCAGCATGTTGACGAACAGGACCGCACCGAGGACGAAGGACAGCAGGGCGAGCAGCGTGCCGAGCAGGTGGCCGGTGCGGTCCAGCCGCCGGCCTCCGGTCAGCAGCACGCCCGCGCCGAGCAGCGGCGCCGCGACGAGCAGTCCGATCAGGGTTTCCACTGTCGCAGCCCCTCTACAGCTTCATCAGATTGGCGTCGTCGACCGAGGCCGAGTGGCGCGAACGGAAGATCGACACGATGATCGCGAGCCCCACCACGACCTCGGCCGCGGCGACCACCATCGTGAAGAAGGCGATGACCTGCCCGTCGAGGTTGCCGTGCAGCCGGGAGAAGGTGACGAACGCCAGGTTGCAGGCGTTCAGCATCAGCTCCACGCACATGAAGACCACGATCGCGTTGCGCCGGATCAGGACCCCGGCGGCGCCGATGGTGAACAGCAGCGCGGCCAGGTACAGGTAGTTGGCCGGATTCACTTGGCACCCTCCTCGGCCTGGTCGTTGTCCGCCCCGTCACTGCCGTTGGCCTTCGCGCCCGAGGTGACCGCGGGCCGGGACGGCAGATCGACCTCGCGCTCCAGCCAGCGGGTCGCGCTCTGGTCGAGACCGGCCAGCCGCTCCATCGCGTCGCCGGACACGTCGCGGATCTGGCCGCGTTCGCGCAGCGTCGCGCTGACCGACAGCTCGGAGATCGAGCCGTCCGGCAGCAGCGCCGGGATGTCGACCGCGTTGTGCCGGGCGTACGTGCCGGGCGCCGGCAGCGGGGTGACGTGGCCGCCCTCGCGGAAGCGGGCCTCGGCCAGCTCCCGCTGGGTGCGGCGCTCCTCGGTACGCTCGCGGTGGGTGAGCACCATCGCGCCGACCGCCGCGGTGATGAGCAGCGCGCCGGTGAGCTCGAAGGCCCACACGTACTGGGAGAAGAGCAGGTGCGCGAGGCCCTGGACGTTGCCGCCGTCCGCGGCGCTCGCCGCGCCCGTGCCCTCGAACGTGTCGAGGGATGCGTTGGAGATGCCGGCGATGAGCAGGATGCCGAAACCGATCCCGCACAGCGCGGCCATCCAGCGCTGGCCCTTGAGCGTCTCCTTCAGCGAGTCGGCCGCGGTGATGCCGACGAGCATGACGACGAAGAGGAAGAGCATCATGATCGCGCCGGTGTAGACGACGATCTGCACGATGCCGAGGAAGTACGCGCCCTGCGCCAGGTAGAAGACGGCGAGCACGATCATCGTGCCGGCCAGCGACAGGGCGCTGTGGATCGACTTCTTCATCAGCACGGTGGCCAGGGCCCCGAGCACGGCGACCGTGCCCAGGATCCAGAACTGCACGGCCTCGCCGGTGGACGTCCTCGACGCGGTGTCCGCGGCGAGCGTCAGCGTGGCCGCGGCGTGGGAGGCGGCGCTCATGCCTCGACCCCCGTTCCCGCCGGGGCCGCGCCGCCGGGGGCCGGGGCGACCTCGGCGTCCCGCACGTCGGCCACGCTCTCGTCGGGCTTCTCGCCCTTGGAGACCGCGACCTGCCGCTCGGTGCCGGGCGCCGCCTCGGTGACCAGGCCACGGTAGTAGTCGCCCTCGTCCATGCCGGGGAAGATCGCGTGCGGCGACTCGACCATGCCCTCGGTGAGGCCGGAGAGCAGCTGCTCCTTGGTGAAGATCAGCGACTCGCGGGTGCTGTCGGCGAGTTCGTACTCGTTGGTCATCGTCAGCGCGCGGGTCGGGCACGCCTCGATGCACAGCCCGCACAGGATGCAGCGGGCGTAGTTGATCTGGTAGACGCGGCCGTAGCGCTCGCCGGGCGAGTAGCGCTCCTCGTCGGTGTTGTCCGCGCCCTCCACGTAGATCGCGTCCGCCGGGCAGGCCCACGCGCACAGCTCGCAGCCGACGCACTTCTCCAGCCCGTCCGGATGCCGGTTGAGCTGGTGGCGGCCGTGGAAGCGGGGCGCCGTGGGCTTCTTGTACTCCGGGTACTGCTCGGTCAGCCGCTTCTTGAACATGGCCTTGAAGGTCACGCCGAAGCCTGCGACCGGGCCGAGGAACTCAGGCATCGCCGTCCTCCTGCTTCTCCTGCTCCGGGGCGTCCTGACCGGATGCTCCGACGAGTTGGGGCTCCGCGCGGCTGGGCCTGCGCGGCACCCGCTGCACCTGCTGTCCGGGCAGCGGCGGTACGGGGTAGCCGCCGGCCATCGGGTCGAACCGCTCCGGCGGGGCCAGCAGCCCGCCCTCGGCCGGTTTGCTCTGCTCCTCGCGCTCGCGGAAGAGGTCGGCGAGCAGCGAGACCAGCAGCAGCACAAGGACGGCGCCGCCGACGTACAGCACGATCTTCGTGGAGCTGTAGTCCTCGTTGCGCATCGCGCGGACCGCGGCGACGAGCATCAGCCACACCATGGAGACCGGGATGAGGATCTTCCAGCCGATCTTCATCAGCTGGTCGTAGCGCACCCGGGGGAGCGTGCCGCGCAGCCAGATGAAGAAGAAGAGCAGCAACTGCACCTTGACGACGAACCACAGCATGGGCCACCAGCCGTGGTTGGCGCCCTCCCAGAAGGTGGTGATCGGGTAGGGCGCGCGCCAGCCGCCGAGGAAGAGGGTCGTGGCGACCGCGGAGACCGTCACCATGTTGACGTACTCGGCGAGCATGAACAGCGCGAACTTGATCGAGCTGTACTCGGTGTTGAAGCCGCCGACGAGGTCGCCCTCGGACTCGGGCATGTCGAACGGGGCCCGGTTGGTCTCGCCGATCATCGTGCAGATGTAGACCAGGAAGGACACCGGCAGCAGCGCCACGTACCAGCGGTCGTGCTGGGCGGTGACGATCGTCGACGTCGACATCGACCCGGAGTAGAGGAAGACCGCCGCGAAGGACAGGCCCATCGCGATCTCGTAGGAGATCATCTGGGCCGACGCGCGCAGACCGCCGAGCAGCGGGTAGGTCGAGCCGGACGACCAGCCGGCGAGCACGATGCCGTAGATGCCGACCGAGGCCGTGGCCAGGATGTAGAGGATGCCGATCGGCAGGTCGGTGAGCTGCAGCGCGGTGCGCTGGCCGAAGATGGAGACCTCGTTGTCGGCCGGGCCGAACGGGATCACCGCGAAGGACATGAACGCGGGGATCGCCGCCACGATCGGCGCGAGGATGAACACCACCTTGTCGGCCCGCTTGACGGTGATGTCCTCCTTGAGCATGAGCTTCACACCGTCGGCGAGCGACTGGAGCATGCCCCAGGGGCCGTGCCGGTTGGGGCCGATGCGCAGCTGCATCCACGCGACGACCTTGCGCTCCCACACGATGGAGAACAGCACGGTCAGCATCGCGAAGGCGAAGCAGAAGACCGCCTTGAGGAGGATCAGCCACCACACGTCGTTGCCGAAGAACGACAGGTTCTCGGCGGTGGCGGCCAGTTGGCTGCTCATGACGTGACCTCCTGGCCCTGCGCGGCGGCGGCGATCGCGACGACCTGTCCGGGGAGGGCGCCCACGTCGGAAGCGACGCCGGAGCCCGTCGAGTTGAGCGGCAGCCAGACCACGCGGTCGGGCATCGGGGTGACGGCCAGCGGCAGCGTGGTCGCCCCCGCGGGTCCCGTCACGGTCAGCAAGTCGCCTGCGGCCACGTCCAGTTCGGCGGCGGTCGCGGCGGACAGCCGGGCCACCGCGGCGTGCCGGGTGGCGGCGAGCGCGTCGTCGCCGTCCTGGAGGCGGCCCTGGTCGAGCAGCAGCCGGTGCCCGGCGAGCACCGCCTGGCCCTGCTCGGGGCGGGGCAGCGGCACCGAGGAGTCCAGCGGCGCGGGCGCATACGGGCCCGACCATCCGGCGAGCCGGTCCAGCTCGATGCGCGCGGACCTCACGTCCGGCAGGCCGAGGGCCACGTCCATCCGGTCGGCGAGCATCGTCAGCACCCGGGCGTCGGGGAGCTGGTGGCGCGCGGTGGCCTGGTCGGGCTTGATCGCGGTCTCGAACATCCGCGCCCTGCCCTCCCAGTTGAGGAAGGTGCCGGACTTCTCGGCGACCGCGGCCACCGGCAGCACCACGTCGGCGCGCTCGGTGACCTCGCTCGGCCGCTGCTCCAGGCTCACCACGAAGCCGGCCGCGTCCAGCGCCGCGCGGGCGGCCGCCGGGTCGGGCAGATCGGCGAGCTCGACGCCGCCGACGACCAGCGCGGCCAGCTCGCCGCTCGCGGTGGCCCGGAGGATCTCGCCGGTGTCACGGCCGTAGCGGCCGGACAGAGTCGGCAGGCCCCACACCCGGGCGACCTCGTCACGGGCCCGCGGGTCGCTCACCGGGCGGCCGCCGGGCAGCAGCCCGGGCAGCGCGCCCGCCTCGACCGCGCCGCGCTCGCCCGCCCGGCGCGGGATCCACGCCAGGGCCGCGCCGGTCGCGGCGGCGAGCCGGATGACGGCGGTGTAGCCGCCGGGCACGGTCGCGAGCCGCTCGCCGACCAGGATGACCGCGCCCTCCTTGCGGAGCGCGTCGGCCGCCTGCCGCCCGGCCTCGTCGAGGCCGACACCGCCGGCGAGCGCGTCCATCCACTCCGGTTCGGTGCCGGGGGCGGCGGGCAGCAGGATGCCGCCGGCCTTCTCCAGGCCGCGGGTGGCGTGGGTGGCGAGCGCGTACGCCTGCTGCTTGCGCTTGCGGTGGGCCTTGCGCAGCCGCAGGAAGACGCCGGGGGCCTCCTCCTCCGACTCCAGTCCGGCGAGCAGGACAGCGGGGGCCGCCTCCAGCGCGCGGTTGGTGACTCCCGTCGCGTCCAGGTCGAGGCCGCGTCCGGCGACCGCCGAGGCCAGGAAGTAGGCCTCCTCGGCGGAGTGCGGGCGGGCCCGGAAGTCCACGTCGTTGGTGCCGAGCACGACCCGGGCGAACTTGGCGTACGCGTACGCGTCCTCGACCGTGAGCCGGCCGCCCGGCAGCACCGCCGCCCGGCCGTGCGCCGCGCCGAGCCCGGCAGCGGCGGCGGCGAGCGCCTCCGGCCAGGAGGCGGGGGCGAGTTCACCGTCGGCGCCGCGCACCAGCGGGTGGGTCAGCCGCTCGGGCCGCTGCGCGTAGCGGAAGCCGAAGCGGCCCTTGTCGCACAGCCACTCCTCGTTGACCTCCGGGTCGTTCGAGGCCAGGCGCCGCAGCACCTTGCCGCGCCGGTGGTCGGTACGGGTGGCGCAGCCGCCCGCGCAGTGCTCGCACACCGACGGCGACGACACCAGGTCGAACGGCCGCGACCGGAAGCGGTACGCGGCCGACGTCAGCGCGCCCACCGGGCAGATCTGGATGGTGTTGCCGGAGAAGTACGACTCGAAGGGGTCGCCCGCGCCGATGCCGACCTGCTGCAGCGCCCCGCGCTCCAGCAGTTCGATCATCGGGTCGCCCGCGACCTGGTTGCTGAAGCGCGTGCAGCGCGCGCACAGCACGCAGCGCTCGCGGTCCAGCAGCACCTGCGCCGAGATCGGGACCGGCTTCTCGTACGTGCGCTTCCTGCCGTCGAAGCGCGAGTCGGAGTCGCCGTGGCTCATCGACTGGTTCTGCAGCGGGCACTCGCCGCCCTTGTCGCACACCGGGCAGTCCAGCGGGTGGTTGATGAGCAGCAGCTCCATCACGCCGCGCTGCGCCTTCTCGGCGACCGGGGAGGTGAGCTGGGTGGTCACCACCATGCCGTCGGTGCAGGTGATCGTGCAGGACGCGACGGGCTTGCGCTGCCCCTCGATCTCCACGATGCACTGCCGGCAGGCCCCGACCGGGTCCAGCAGGGGGTGGTCGCAGAAGCGCGGGATCTCGACGCCGACCATCTCCGCGGCCCGGATGACCAGGGTGCCCTTGGGCACCGACACCGGGATGCCGTCGACGGTCAGCGAGACCAGGTCCTCCGGCGGCACCGCGGGCTGCCCCGCGCCGGAGGACGCACTGCTTGTGGTGACGGTCACGCGTGGGCCTCCGTACGGTACTTGTCGGCCCAGGCGGTGGAGCGGGCCGGGTCGAAGGGGCAGCCCTTGCGCTCGATGTGCTCCTCGTACTCCGCGCGGAAGTACTTGAGCGAGGAGAAGATCGGGGCCGCGGCGCCGTCGCCGAGCGCGCAGAAGGACTTGCCGTTGATGTTGTCGGCGATGTCGTTCAGCTTGTCCAGGTCGCCGGGCGAGCCCTTCCCGGCCTCGATGTCGCGCAGCAACTGGACGAGCCAGTACGTGCCTTCGCGGCAGGGCGTGCACTTGCCGCACGACTCGTGGGCGTAGAACTCGGTCCAGCGGGTGACCGCGCGCACCACGCACGTGGTCTCGTCGAAGCACTGGAGCGCCTTGGTGCCGAGCATCGACCCGGCGGCGCCCACGCCCTCGTAGTCGAGCGGCACGTCGAGGTGCTCCTCGGTGAACATCGGGGTGGACGAGCCGCCCGGTGTCCAGAACTTCAGCCGGTGGCCGGGCCGCATACCGCCGCCCATCTCCAGCAGCTGCCGCAGCGTGATGCCGAGCGGGGCCTCGTACTGCCCGGGGCGGGCGACGTGGCCGGACAGCGAGTAGAGGGTGAAGCCCGGGGACTTCTCGCTGCCCATCGAGCGGAACCACTCCTTGCCGCGCAGCATGATCGCGGGAACCGACGCGATGGATTCGACGTTGTTCACCACAGTGGGGCAGGCGTAGAGCCCCTCGACGGCGGGGAAGGGCGGGCGCAGCCTCGGCTGGCCGCGGCGGCCCTCCAGCGAGTCCAGCAGCGCGGTCTCCTCACCGCAGATGTACGCGCCGGCGCCGGCGTGCACGGTGAGGTCGAGGTCGAAGCCGCTGCCGAGGATGTTGCTGCCCAGGTAGCCGGCCGCGTAGGCCTCGCGGACGGCTTCGTGCAGCCGGCGCAGGACGGGAACGGTCTCACCGCGGAGGTAGATGAAGGCGTGATGCGAGCGGATCGCGTAGCACGCGATGATCATGCCCTCGATGAGGGAGTGCGGGTTGGCGAAGAGCAGCGGGATGTCCTTGCAGGTGCCCGGCTCCGACTCGTCGGCGTTGACGACGAGGTAGTGCGGCTTGCCGTCGCCCTGCGGGATGAACTGCCACTTCATGCCGGTGGGGAAGCCCGCGCCGCCGCGGCCGCGCAGGCCCGAGTCCTTGACGTAGGCGATGACGTCGTCCTGCGGCATCGCGAGGGCCTTGGCCAGGCCCTGGTAGCCGTCGTGCCGGCGGTAGGTGTCCAGCGTCCATGACCTCGGGTCGTCCCAGAAGGCCGACAGGACGGGCGCGAGCAGCTTCTCGGCCGATTCCACGGTCATCACTCGCCCTCCCCGCGGGTCGATTCGGTGGCTCCGCCCGCCGGTCCGGCCGGGTTGTCCGGGTCGGAGACCGCGGACTGCTGCGGGGCGTCGTGCGAGCTGGGGTGCGCGGCCGGCGAGGGCGAGGTCGGCGTGTCGAAGGCGCCGCTCTCGGTGCGGTGCGGCTCGGCCTGCTGCGGCACGGTGTGCGCCGGGGCCTCGCCGCGGTGCAGCCGCAGACCCGCGAGCGACGCGTGGCCGGCGCCGCCGCTCGCCTCGACCGCGCCCTCGCGCTGGTCGGGGAAGCCGGCCAGGATCCGCGCGGTCTCCTTGTACGTGCAGATCGGCGCCCCGCGGGTGGGCCGCACCTCGCGCCCGGCGATCAGGTCGTCGACCAGCGCCTTGGCGGACTCGGGCGTCTGGTTGTCGAAGAACTCCCAGTTCACCATCACCACGGGCGCGAAGTCGCAGGCCGCGTTGCACTCGATGTGCTCCAGCGTGACCTTGCCGTCGGCGGTGGTCTCGTCGTTGCCGACGCCGAGGTGCTGCTTGAGCTCGTCGAAGATCGCGTCGCCGCCCATGACCGCGCACAGCGTGTTGGTGCAGACGCCCACCTGGTAGTCGCCGCTCGGCTTGCGGCGGTACATGGTGTAGAAGGTCGAGACCGCGGTGACCTCGGCCGTCGTCAGGTTCAGCATCTCGGCGCAGAAGCGGATGCCGGTGCGCGTCACATGGCCGTCCTCGGACTGCACGAGGTGCAGCAGCGGCAGCAGCGCGCTGCGCGAGCCGGGGTAGCGGGCGATCACCTCCTTCGCGTCGCTCTCCAGCCGGGCGCGCACGTCGGCCGGGTAGTCGGGCGCGGGCATCTCGGGGATGCCCAGTGACACGTCGGTCATCGGTCGACGCCTCCCATCACGGGGTCGATGGACGCTACGGCGACGATGACGTCGGCCACCTGGCCGCCCTCGCACATCGCCGCCATGGACTGCAGGTTGGTGAACGACGGGTCGCGGAAGTGCACCCGGTAGGGGCGCGTCCCGCCGTCGCTGACCGCGTGCACGCCCAACTCGCCCTTCGCGGACTCGACCGCCGCGTAGGCCTGCCCCGGCGGCACCCGGAAGCCTTCGGTGACCAGCTTGAAGTGGTGGATCAGGGCCTCCATGGAGGTGCCCATGATCTTCTTGATGTGGTCGAGGCTGTTGCCCATTCCGTCCGGCCCGAGCGCGAGCTGCGCCGGCCAGGCGATCTTCTTGTCCTCGACCATGACCGGGCCGGGCGCGAGCCGGTCCAGGCACTGCTCGACGATCTTCAGGCTCTCGTGCATCTCCGCGAGCCGGACGACGAAGCGCCCGTAGGAGTCGCAGGAGTCGGCCGTCGGGATCTCGAAGTCGTAGTTCTCGTAGCCGCAGTACGGGTCGGACTTGCGCAGGTCGTGCGGCAGGCCCGCGGCGCGCACGATCGGGCCGGTCGCGCCGAGCGCCATGCAGCCGGTGAGGTCGAGGTAGCCGACGTCCTGCATGCGGCCCTTGAAGATCGGGTTGCCGGTCGCGAGCTTGTCGTACTCCGGCAGGTTCTTCCGGAACTTCTTCACGAACTCGCGGATCTGGTCCACCGCGCCGGGCGGCAGGTCCTGCGCGAGGCCGCCGACGCGGACGTACGCGTGGTTCATCCGCAGGCCGGTGATCAGCTCCAGGATGTCCAGGATCATCTCGCGGTCGCGGAAGCCGTAGATCATGATCGTGGTGGCGCCCAGCTCCATGCCGCCGGTGGCGATGCACACCAGGTGGGAGGAGATCCGGTTGAGCTCCATGAGCAGCACCCGCAGGACCGTGGCGCGGTCCGGGACCTGGTCCTCGATGCCGAGCAGCTTCTCGACGGCGAGGCAGTAGGCCGTCTCGTTGAACAGCGGCGTCAGGTAGTCCATGCGCGTGACGAACGTGGAGCCCTGGACCCAGGTCCGGTACTCCATGTTCTTCTCGATGCCGGTGTGCAGGTAGCCGATGCCGGAGCGCGCCTCGGTGACGGTCTCGCCGTCGATCTCCAGGATCAGCCGCAGCACGCCGTGGGTCGACGGGTGCTGCGGGCCCATGTTGACGATGATGCGCTCGTCGTCGGTGCCGGTGACCTGCTCGGCCAGCTCGTCCCAGTCGCCACCGGTGACGGTGAAGACCCGGCCCTCGGTGGTCTCCCGCTCCTCCGCCTGCTGGGGGGACGCGTATCCGTTCGTCATGAGTACGACCTCCGCTGGTCGGGAGCCGGAATCGATGCGCCCTTGTACTCGACGGGGATGCCGCCGAGCGGGTAGTCCTTGCGCTGCGGGTGGCCGGGCCAGTCGTCCGGCATCATGATCCGGGTGAGCGCGGGGTGGCCGTCGAAGACGATGCCGAAGAAGTCGTACGTCTCGCGCTCGTGCCAGTCGTTCGTCGGGTAGACGCCGACGAGCGAGGGGATGTGCGGGTCGGCGTCGGCCACGCTCACCTCGACGCGGATCAGCCGCCCGTGGGTGATCGACCGCAGGTGGTAGACGGCGTGCAGCTCGCGGCCCTCGTCGCTGGGGTAGTGCACGCCGCTGACGCCCGTGCACAGCTCGAAGCGCAGCGCCGGGTCGTCGCGCAGCGTCTGCGCGACCCGGACCAGGTGCTCGCGGGCGATGTGCAGCGTCATCTCGCCGCGGTCGACGACGACCTTCTCGATCGCGTCGGCCGGCGGCAGCCCCGTCTCCTCCAGCGCGCCTTCCAGCTCGTCGGCGATCTCGTCGAAGACCCCGTCCTTGCCGCCGTACGGGCGCGTGCTCGCGCCGGGCAGCCGGACGGTGCGGACCAGGCCGCCGTAACCGGAGGTGTCGCCGCCGTTGTTGGCGCCGAACATGCCGCGGCGCACCCCGATGACCTCGCCGGGCTGCTGCTCGCGGGGGGCGGGGACCGCGGCCCCGCTGCTGGCGTCGCTCATCGCAGGAGCCCCTTCATCTCGATAATGGGGAGCGCCGTGCGGGCGGCCTCCTCGGCCTCGCGGGCCGCCTCCTCGCGGTTCACGCCGAGCTTGGAGCCCTGGATCTTCTCGTGCAGCTTGAGGATCGCGTCGAGCAGCATCTCGGGGCGCGGCGGGCAGCCGGGCAGGTAGATGTCGACCGGCACGACGTGGTCGACGCCCTGCACGATCGCGTAGTTGTTGAACATCCCGCCGCTGGAGGCGCACACGCCCATCGAGATGACCCACTTGGGGTTCGGCATCTGGTCGTAGACCTGCCGCAGCACCGGCGCCATCTTCTGGCTCACCCGGCCCGCGACGATCATCAGGTCGGCCTGCCGCGGCGAGCCGCGGAAGACCTCCATGCCGAAGCGGGCCATGTCGTAGCGGCCCGCGCCGGTGGTCATCATCTCGATGGCGCAGCAGGCCAGGCCGAAGGTGGCCGGGAAGACCGACGCCTTGCGTACCCAGCCGGCCGCCTGCTCCACCGTCGTGAGCAGGAATCCGCTCGGCAGTTTCTCTTCGATACCCATGGGTTGGCTCCCCTTGTCCCCTCGGTCCCTAGTCCCATTCCAGGCCGCCGCGCCGCCACACGTAGGCGTAGGCGACGAAGACGGTGAGCACGAAGAGGAGCATCTCCACGAGCCCGAACATCCCCAGGCGGTCGAAGGTGACGGCCCAGGGGTAGAGGAAGACGATCTCGATGTCGAAGACGATGAAGAGCATCGCCGTCAGGTAGTACTTGATCGGGAAGCGCCCGCCGCCGGCCGGTTGCGGAGTGGGCTCGATGCCGCACTCGTACGCTTCCAACTTGGCCCGGTTGTACCGTTTCGGCCCGATGATCGAGGCCATGAAAACGGAGAAGATCGCGAAGCCGGCCGCGATGCCCCCCAGCACGAGAATGGGCGCGTAGGCGTTCACCGTCCCCCGCTCCTTCCAGTCGGCAGTGACTGACATGTACGGACCGACTTCGGTGTGAGCCGCCTCACCCGTCGACCAAGATCGCGTCTATGTGAGGCAGTTCACAAGCCCAAGTCGCCTGCATCCTATGCCTCCCGGTCTGTGATCTGCGACACGGGGTACCGGCTCACCTTTGTGATCTCCACCACCCGATCAATGATCATGAAGTCGGATGAGCGGTGATCTTGAGGCGGATCACTCCCAAACGATCACTTCATGTCACATCCCTGTTAATTCTCGCTGGTCAGAGGGGTGGGTTCATTATCAAGTGAGGGTGGGGGCGGGCAAATTGGAGTTGGACGCGACCGCGTGATAGCGCGCGGACGGACACCGGGAGGGGCGTCGCCCGCCCGCCCGGAGGCAGGGAATCGGCCGCGTGAAAGCGTGCACGAGCACAAATCGGGCCACTGATGTGAAAGTGCGTCAAACCGGCGGAAGACCAAGATCACGAAACGGGCATTTGAGCCGTGCCCACGTCAACTGTGGCGCATCCCACCTTTCTTGAACGGAACCATTCGTTCCTGATAGCCAGAGACGCATGTCCCAGAACAGACCGCAGATATCCCCCGCGGCCGCCCCGTCCCATAGCGGCCGCCGACGGCACGCCGCCTCGGCGCGCCCCAACTGGACGCGCAGGGCCGGACTCGTCGGCGGTGTCGTCAGCGCCATCGCACTCGGCGGCGCGGGCGCACCCGCCCTCGCCGACAACCACGGGCGTCCCGACGCCTCGACGCCGACCGCCCGCGGCGCCGCACCGCTCTCCACCGCGGTGACCGCCCGGCAGGCGTCCGACGCCGTGGCGCAGAACGCACTCGCCCACACCCTGGCCGCCGCCCGCGAGCACGCCGCGACCACCGCCGCTGCCGCCGCCTCGGCCAGGCACAAGGCCGCCGTCGCCGCGAAGGCCGCGAAGGCGCGGGCCACCGCGACCGCGCTCGCCGCCTCGCGCAGCGCCAAGCGCGCGAAGCTCACCGCGACCGGCTCCTCTTCCTCCTCCTCGTCCTCGTCGAGCGCCGCCGCACCGTCCGCCTCCAAGGTCGACAAGCTCATCTCGTTCCTGAAGGCGCAGATCGGCAAGCCGTACGTCTACGGCGCCACCGGCCCCTCGTCGTACGACTGCTCGGGCCTGACCCAGACCGCGTACGCCACGGTCGGCATCTCGCTGCCGCGCACCTCGCAGGAGCAGTCGACGGTGGGCACCCCCGTCTCGCTGAACTCCCTGCGCGCCGGCGACCTCCTCTTCTGGGGCGGCGAGGGCAGCGCCTACCACGTGGGCGTCTACATCGGCGACGGCAAGTACCTGGACGCGGCCAACCCGTCCTCCCCGGTGGGCATCAAGCCGCTGACCTACTCCGAGCCGGACTGGGCCGTCCGCGTCCTGTGACACTCACCCGCAGGGCGGGTCGTAGGGAAGTTGCGGGATGTACTTCTTCCACTGCTGGGCGGTGAGCACGTCGCGGGTGGTGGAGCAGATCCACCGCGCGGCGTGCTCGGCGTCCAGGTCCCACAGCCGGATCACGCCGTCCTCCCCCGCGCCGGCCAGCCGGCCGTCGCGGGGGAACGCGACCGAGCTGACCGTGCCGTACATCCCGGCGAGCGGCCCGCCCCGGGCACGGGCGCGGGCCGGGTCGCTCACGTCCCACAGCCGGATCGCGCCGTCGCTGTAACCGCCGCTCGCCAGCGTGCGGCCGTCCGGACTGAACGCCACCGTGCCCACCGGGGTGGTGTGGCCGGTCAGCGGCTTGCCGAGGGCGTGCGCGCGGGCCGGGTCGCTGACGTCCCACAGCCGGACGGTGCTGTCGTAGCCGCCGCTGGCCAGCGTGCGGCCGTCCGGACTGAACGCGACCGACAGGACGAGCCCGGTGTGGCCGGTGAGCGGCTTGCCGAGGGCGTGCGCGCGGGCGGGGTCGCTGACGTCCCACAGCCGGACCCTCTTGTCGCCGTTCGCGCTCGCGAGCGTCCGCCCGTCCGGGCTGAACGCCACCTTGGCGGTGCCGTTGTTGAAGCCGGTCAGCGGCTTGCCCAGCGGCACCGGGGCCGCCGAGTCGGTCAGGTCCCAGAGTTCGATACGGGAGTCCACCCCGCCGACGGCCAGCGTCCGGCCGCTCGGGCTGAACGCCACGGACGACACGTGGTCCATCCCCGTGTTCAGCTTCATGCCCAGCAGGGTGGGGCGGGACGGGTTCGCGGTGTCCCACAGCTCCACGTCTGCGTTGGTCAAACTGCCGCCGGCCAGCACCTTTCCGTCGGCGCTGAACGCCAGCGACCGCACCGACGCGGGGGCGGCGACGGCCGGGGGCACTCCGAGCGCGGTCGTACGGGCCGGGTCGCTCACGTCCCACAGCCGGACCTTGCCGTCGGTGCCGGCAGTGGCCATCGTGTGGCCGTCCGGGCTGAACACGAGGCTGTCCAGGGAGCGGCTGGAGGACGTGAGGATCCGCTGGGGGAAGGTCCACACCCGCACCGTGCCGTCGGCGCCGCCGCTGACCAGGGCGCCGCCGCCCTGCGTGAAGGCGACCCCGAGGACCGCTCCCGTGTGGCCGACGAGGGGGGTGCCGCGGAAGACCGCGCTGTCCGGGTAGGTGACGTTCCACAGGTCGATCGAGCCGTCGTAGCTGGCGCTGGCCAGGGTCTGGCCGCTCCGGCTGAAGGCCACCGAGGTGATGTTCCCCTTCTGCCCGAGGAGTTCGCCCAGCATGACGACATGGGCCGGATCGGTCGTGTTCCACAGCCGCACCCGGGTGTCGCCGCCGCTGGCCAGGGTGTGCCCGTCCGGGCTGAACGCCACCGACGCCACGATGTTGGCGCCGTGCCCGTACAGGGGCTTGCCCAGCGCCGCCGCGTGCGCCGGAGCGGCCACGTTCCACAGCCGGACCGAGTGGTCGAAGCTGCCGCTGGCCAGCGTGCGGCCGTCCGGGCTGAACGCCACCGCGTCGACCGCGTCGGTGTGCCCGGTCAGCGGCACGCCGAGCGGCGCCGGGTGGACGGGGTCGGCCATGCTCCACAGCTGGATCGTCCCGTCGGCGCTGCCACTGGCCAGCACGCGCCCGTCCGGGCTGAACGCCACGGCGCCGACCGTGTCGTCGTGGCCCGCCAGCGGCTTGCCCAGCGGCACCGGATGCGCCGGGGAGGTGACGTCCCAGAGCCGGACCGTCGTGTCGTTGCCGCCCGCGGCGAGCGTGCGGCCGTCCGGACTGAACGCCAGGGACTCGGTGATGTCGGCGTTGACCTTGACCGGCGGGCCCAGTTTCGCCGGGTGCACCGGGTCGGTGATGTTCCACAGCTGGATCGCGTTGCTGCTGCTGCCGGTGGCCATCGTGCGCCCGTCCTTCGCGACCGCCACCGAGACGATGCCGCCGATGCCCGAGGCGAGCGGTGTGGACAGCGGCTGCTCGGCGCTGGTGATCAGGTGCGCCCGGAGGTCGTCGCCGGGGCGCATCCGGTACGCGACCAGGTCGAGTTGCGCGGCGAGCGAGGTGTCGGTGGCGCGCAGCCGGTCGGCCTCCGCGGTGATCTGGCTGAAGATCGCGGTGTTCCGCTCGTCCAGGGCCTTGCCGCGCTGCTCGAAGGCGAGCGTGGCGGCGCCGCTGGCCAGCAGGGCGAGGGTGACCAGCACGGCGGTGACGGCGCGGCGGACGCGGGCCGTGCGTTTGACGCGGGCGGTGGAGGCGGCGACGAAGGCCTCGGCCGTCCGGTCGGCGCCGGGGGCGGCGGCGCGGTTGGAGGGGGCGGCGGCGACCGCGCCCTTCACCGCCTCCAGCCGGCTCGCCGGGTAGAGCAGGTCGCTCGGGCGGCCTGCCCGCTGCCACGCGTAGGCGGCCTCGCGCAGCTCCTGCCGTACGACGCTGCCGACCCGGTCGTCGTCGAGCCAGCCCTTGAGCCGCGGCCACGCCCGCAGCAGCACCTCGTGGGTGATGGCGACGGTGTCCCGGTCCTGCGTCAGCAGCCGCGCCACGGTGAAGGTGTCGAGGACGGTGCGCGCGGCCCGCGGGTCGGCCTCGAAGCGCAGCAGGTCGTCGCGCGGGACGCGCCGCCGGGAGGGCTCGGCGCCCTCGGTGACGGTGACCAGCCGGAGGAAGACGCTGCGCGCGGCGTCGCGGTAGGCGCTCCCGGGCTCCCCGGGGCCAGTCGGGGGACCTGGGCGTTCGGGGTTCCAGCCGCTCCCGGGGCCTCCGTTGTTCCAGGTGCCTCCGTTGCTCCCGGGGCCTCCGTTGCCTTCGGCCTCCCGGCCGAGCCGGGCGAAGGCGCGCTCGGCGGTGTCGGTCACCGCGTGCTCGATGCCGCCGGTCTCCTGGTAGCCGCGGACGGTCAGCACACCGCCGTCACGCCGCGTCCAGGTGGTGCGCAGCGCGTGGGCCAGCAGCGGCAGCCGGCCCGCCTCGTAGTCCCCGGGGCTCTCGGCGCTCCCACCGCGCCCGCCCGGGCGCTCCGGCTCCACGCCGGACGCGCCCAGATCCCGCAGCAGCACCTCGGGCAGACCCGCCTCGACCATGAGGCCGACCCGCTGGGCGGGCAACACGATGGCGTCCCGCAGTTCGGCGGGGGACATCGGCCCCAGGAAGACCTGGTTGCCCTGCACCGCGCCGCGCAGCCACGGGTAGGCGGCGCACTGCGCGTAGAAGTCGGCCCGCAGACCCAGGACGACGAGGCCGAGCGGTTCCTGCCCGTCCCGTGGGTCCGCGAGCCACGCCAGCTCGTCGACGAAGGCCCGCCGCTCGGCCTCGTCCGCGCACTGCGTGAAGATCTCTTCGAGCTGGTCGACGACGACGATGACGCGGGCGCCGGTGCGCGGCGCGGTACGGGGGCCCTTACGCGGGTCGGTGCGCGGGTCCGTACGCGGCTCGCTCCGCGGGTCCGTACGCGGGTCTGTGCGGCTGAGCGCCCGGCGCAGGGCGGCCCGGCGGGTGTCGCGGTCGGCCTCCCGCCACTCCCCCGGAGCCGCGGCGGCGGGGTCGCCGGTCAGCACGGCGAAGTGGGCGGCCAGGGCCCGCATCGGGCTGTGGGTGGGGGTGAAGACCAGCCGCCGCCAGTGCCGCGAGCCCGCCGCGGGCAGGTCGCCGCGCCCGATCGCGGGCAGCAGGCCGGCCCGCAGCAGCGAGGACTTGCCCGCGCCCGAGGGCGCGACGACGACCAGCGGGGCACGGTCGGCGACGCCGCCGTCCAGCCGTGCGACCAGATCGGCGACCAGCCGCTCGCGCCCGAAATACCAGTCGGCCTGGTCGAGTCCGAACGGCTCCAGGCCGGGATACGGGCACGCGTCGTCCGCCGCGGGCCGGCCGACCCGGTGGAGGCGGCCCTCGGCCATGACGAAGGTGGCCCGCAGGTCGCGTACCTCGACGATGTACTGGTCGCGGCCCGCCTGGTAGACGCGCGCTTCGTCCGAGGCGCGGGCGTACGGGACGAACGGCTGCGGCCCGCTGTCCGGCCCCCCGTCACCGCGCGGTTCCCCGCCGGGCCGGACCGGTCCCTCCCCGGTGGTCACCGCTCGGTGATGTGCTGGTCGCGGCCGGCCTGGTAGACGCGGCCGCTGCCGGTCGCACGCGCATCCTGGTGGATGCCGCCGCTCACCGCCTGCCCGCGGGCCGCCGCCTCCCAGTCGGCGAGGACCGCCCGCAGCGCCGCCTCGGCGTCGGGCTGCGCGGCGAGCAACTCCACTATCCGGTAGGCCCATTCCCCGCGCAGGGCCGCCTCGTCGACCGGCGCCCCCACGGCCCGGCCCTGTACGACGGCGGCGCGCGCGGTGTCGAGGTCCGCCGCGACACCCTCGGCCCTCTCGGGCCGGAACTGCCGCCACAGGCGCACAGCTCCGTCCCGCGCCTGCTGCCAGCCGTCGGTGACCATGAGCGTGACCAGGGTGCTGCTTGCACCGGCCGACAATGCGGCGAGCTGCGGATCCATGTCTGCCCCCTGCTGTCCGATCACCTATCCGGAATCTGACGGTCTCTCACTGTAGGTCAGGGGTCCGACACCGGTGCGATGTCGACGGCCCGTGCACCAGATCTCCACGGGCAGCTGGGGCACGCGGAGTTCAGACGAGCCAGCGGCCGCCCTTCATGAGGAGGCGGTCCCTGAGCTCGGGGACCGTCCCCCAGGCCCGCAGCTGCCGCGGGGCGACGCGGAAGAAGTCGTACGGTTCCGGGTCCTTGCGCGGGTCCCAGCCGTCCTTGGCGGCGAAGGAGTCGCCGACGCCGGGCGGGAGCTCGTCCGCGGTGAAGGCGGTGACATCGCCCTCGACGTGCACGACGTCCCGCGTCGTCCCGAAGCACAGCCGGACGGTGCCGGACGCCCTGAGGTTCGCGCCGGTGGGGTTGGCCGGCCGCGTCGAGAGCCACACGGCCTCGCCGTCCCACCAGAACGTGAGCGGCATCAGCGTCGGGCCGCCGCCCGCGGGGTCCGCCGTCGCGACCCACACGTCCAGCTCCTCGGCGAGGATCCGGAGGGCGTTCGCCTTGCGCTCGGCGCGGGTGCGCGGGCCGTTGCCGTTCCCGTTCCCGGGGGTGGTCTCGTTCGTCGTCATGTGCGCTGACGCTATCCGCGCCGCCCGCCGGGCACATCGGTCCTCGGGCGTACGCCGTACGGGGGCGCGTCCCGACGGCAGGGCACGGCGGCCCGCAGCTCACGCACCAGGGCGCGTACGGCGGCGGAGGCGGCGAGTTCCGGCGTGGTCACGTAGCCGATCCGGCGGGTCGGACGGCGCGGGCCGAGGTCGGTGACCTCGACCGAATCCGGGGCGCCGGCCAGTGAGAGGGCGGGCATGATCGCCATCCCGTGGCCCCCGCCCACGAGCGAGAGCACCGCCCCGTCGTCCTCGGCCTCGACCGTGGCCCGCGGGATCCAGTCCTGCGCATCCCACCAGGCGCGGGTGTACGAGCCGCAGTTCTCGGCCCAGTCGACGAGCGGCAGCGAGCGCGGGGCCGGGTGTCCGGCCGGGTGCACCAGGCTGTAGCTCTCCTCGAAGAGCCCGCCCGCCACCAGCCCGGCGGGCAGCCGCGCCCCGTCCAGGGTGGCGAGGGCGAGGTCCGCCCGCCCGTCGGCCACCTCGCCCGCCGTGCCGCGCCCGACCTCGCGGACGATCCGCACCCGCGGCTCGATCTCCGGGTGCCGCGCGCGCAGCCGCTCCAGGACCGGCGGCAGCAGGTGCAGCGCGGTGCTCCGGAAGGCCGCGATCCGCAGCGGGCCGCGCGGGCTCTCCGGCCGGGCGGCCCCTCTCGCCTCGGCGGCGAGCACGTCCAGCAGGCGCAGGATGCGGCGGGCGTGCGCCACCGCCTTCTCCCCCGCCGCGGTGGGGCTCGCCCCGCGGCGGCCGCGGTCGAAGAGGACGGCGCCGATCTTGCGCTCGCTGCCGCGGACCGAGTGGGAGACCGCGGACTGGGTGAGGCCGAGCGCGCCGGCCGCCGCCGAGAAACCTCCGGTGTCCGCGACCGCGACGAGGACGCGCAGCTCGTGCGGGGCGAGGTCGGTGCGGGTGGCTCCGCCGGGGCGGGCGGGGGTGCCGGGCTCGGAGGAGCGGTCGGTGCCGCGGTCGGTGCCGCGGTCGGGCGTACGCGGCACGGGGCGCTCACCTCGGGGGTTGCGGGGTTCGGACGGTGCGGGGCTCGGACGGGGCGGGGCTCGGACGGTGCGGGGCGCGTGCGGGGTTCGCCCCGCACGGGGGACCGGGGTCTGGGCGTACGGGACCGGGCGCGGGACCCGTACGCCGAGTCCCGCACGTATGAGAACCGCTCATGGAACGGGCCGTCGTATGAGCCCAACCGGCTGCCCCGGGGCGCCATTCCCGGCCTACCGTCCAGCCATGAGCGAGCACGCGATCACCGTCCAGCAGACCGCCCGCCCCCACGGCTTCCCCACCGCCGGGGATTTCGCCTTCGTCGAGTCGGCGGTCCCCGCCCCCGCGCCCGGCACCGCGCTCGTGGCGAACCTCTACTGGTCCGTCGACCCTTACCACCGCGAGCTGATGGACGACGTGCCCGGCGGCTTCGCGCTGCACGCACCGCTCGAAGGCCGGGCCCTCGGGCGCGTCGTCGCCTCGCGGACGCCGGAGCTGGCGGAGGGCGAGATCGTCTTCCACCGGCGCGGCTGGCGTACGCACTCCGTCGTCCGCCCCGAGGAGATCCGCAGGCTCCCCCGCTTCGACGGCGTTCCCCTGACCGCCTTCCTGAGCGTCCTCGGCGGCACCGGGCTGACCGCCTACGTCGGCCTCACCCGCATCGCCCAACTCCGCGCGGGTGACGACCTCTTCGTGTCCGCCGCGGCCGGCGGCGTCGGCACGGCCACCGGCCGCTTCGCCCGACTGCTGGGGGCCGGCCGGCTCGTCGGCAGCGCGGGCTCGGCCGCGAAGGTCGCCCACCTGACCCGGGAGGTCGGCTACGACGCGGCTTTCGACCACCACGCCGGCCCCGCCGCCGCCCTCCTCGCGGAGGCCGCGCCCGACGGCTTCGACGTCTTCGTCGACAACGTCGGCGGCGACCAACTGGCCGCCGCGGTCGGTGCGTTGCGCGAGTTCGGCCGCATCGTCCGGGTCGGCACCATCAGCCGCTACAACACCCCGGACGCGCCCCCGCCCCCCGTCGACCACGTGCGGATCGTGGAGAAGAGCCTCCGCATGGAGGGCTTCCTGGTCAGCAACTACCGCGCACTGCAGGAGGAGTTGTACGCGTTCGCCGTCCCGCACCTGCAGTCCGGCCGGCTCGCGCTCGACGAGACGGTGGTGGACGGGTTCGACCACATCGTGGACGCGTTCCTGGGCATGCTGCGCGGCGCGAACACCGGGAAGATCATCGTGCGGGGCGACGCGTGAGCGGTGGCCGTGGCGGCGGGGGTTGCGGTGGCGGAATGCGCCCGTCCCCCGCCCCCCGGCGGGATGATTCCGGGAGGGTCGCTGCACGGAGGGGGACGGGCGGATGGGCAGGGCGGTACGGCGGGCGGCGGGGACGGTGACGTTCTCGGACGTCTTCCGTGACCCGAAGCGGATGCTGTGGCAGTTCACCCCGCGGGGCGCGGCGGTCGCGGCCGCCGACCTGGAGGCCTTCGCCGCGGGCGAGGCGCGCGCGGTGGCCGCGCACGCCTACAAGAACCGCCGTATGCGCCAGGGCCTCCTCGTCCTGGACCCCGCGTCCCCCACCTCGTTGGCCTGGCACCGCACCATGCGCCCCCGGCCCGGGGGCTCCCCGGTCGCCCTCGAAGCGCCCTTCGACGTCCACGCGGCGACCCCGGGGGTTCCCCTCAGCCGCTACACCCTCCTCACCTTCACCGCCGCCACCACCCCCTGGGCCCTGGCCGTCCCCGTCCGCGACATCCCCCTCGTCCGCGCGGCCCTGATCCGGGCGAACGCGCAGGCGTGAAACCGCCGCATGGTGCCGCGCCGGGCCGAACGGCGGTGGTACGGCGGCCGGTTCCCCGGGGTACCCGCCGTACACCCGCCCTCCGCCTCCGCTACCCGGTGTAGGTGTACGTGAAGTGCGGGGTGTCGTACTGCGGGCCGTTCTTCTCGTACGTGAACCAGTACGTGATCACGGTGCCGGGCGACAGGCCGCTGACCGTCTGCGTCCAGGTGCCGCCGCTGTTGGCCATCCGGAAGTTCTGCTGACCCGCCCCGTTGACGAGGTAGTGGACGTCGACGTACGCGGCGGGCGTCGTCGGGGTGAAGGTGATCCGCACCTGCCCGGAGCCGGTGGTCGCCGCCCCGGCGGTGTAGTCGGGCCCGGTCGTGCTGCCGCCGGTGGTGCCGGTGCTCGTGCCGGTGGAGGTGCCGGTGCTGGTGCCGGTGGACGTACCGGTCGACGTACCGGTGCTGGTGCCGGTGGACGTACCGGTCGAGGTGCCCGTGGACGTACCGCCGGTGCCGCTCCCGCTCGTGGTGCGGTTGACGGCGATCCAGTCGACCGTCATGCCCGCGCCGGAGCTGATATCGGCGGAGGGGGAGGTGCAGCCGCACACCTTGTTCGGGTACGAGCCGCCGATCGCGACGTCGAAGATGGCGAAGAAGCCGTGGTCGACGGCGGCCTGCCAGGTCGCCGTCGAGACCTGGTTCTCGTTGACCGTGTACGTCACCGCGCCGTCGAGGGCGAAGCGCAACTGCTCGGCGGAGGTGTTGGTGCGGTCGATGATCACGGAGTACGTGTGGAAGCCGCTCTGGCACCCGCCGCACGGCTGGAGGCCGCTGCTGATGCCGTCCGGGTCATGGCATTCACCGGCCCACACCCCGCAGTGGAAGGTCGTCGAGTGCTGGCTCAGCGCGTTGACGTCCTCCATGATGTCCAGCTCGCCGATGCCGGGCCAGTTCGTCGCCCCGACCGGCCGGGCGTCGGCGCCCATCGCCCAGAAGGCGGGCCAGTAGCCCAGCCCGCTGGCCGGTGCGGGCTGCTTGAGCGACGCGCTGATCTCCAACTGGCCGCCCGCGGGCGCGGCGAGGTCGGTCCGCTGCGTCTCGATCCGGCCCGAAGTCCAGTGCCCGGAGGCGTCCTTGACGGGCTTGATCACGAGGTGCCCGGAGCCGTCCTGGTAGACGTTGGCGGTCGAGTCGGTGGCCGTCTCGATCTCGCCTGTGCCCCAATTTCCCGCCGCGCCGGGGTAGTTGTAGCCGGTGCCGATGTCGTAGAGCCAGTTCGCGCGGTTGAGGCCGCTGCCGGCCGCGCCGTTGAAGTCGTCACTGAACACGGCGGTCCAGCCGGCCGGGGGGTTCGGCACGGCGGCGGGGGCGGCCGCCGGGGCTGCCGCCGCAGACCCGCCGGTCAGCGACACGCCGAGCGCGGCGCCGACGGCCAGCAGCAGCGCGCCGAGTCCGGCGGTGAGGCCGCGCCGGGCGCGGGTCCGAACGTCTCGCGGTGGGGAGGGTGTTGCGCGGTCTCTCGGGGTCGGGCTCGTGGTCGGGCTCATAGCCGGGTGACCTTTCTCCGGGCGGTGGGGGGAGGTGGTCGCTCAGGTCTCCGAGGCCTTTTCCTGAGAGCGCTCTCAGACACCTGACTGCCGTGGAGTGTCGCGCCATGGCAGGCACACGTCAATATCTCGCGCACGGGTGGTGGCGCTCACGAAGGAGCCGCGCCGGGCGGGGCTGGGCGAGCCGCGGGGCGGTGGGCTGCGGGGGCGGTGGGCGGCGGCGGCGCGCGTACCGTCCCGGCGTGACCCCGCGCGGCCCCCGGCGCGACGCGAGGCGGCCCCTGCCAGGCGGGTATGGTCCGGCGCGGCCCGGCACGCTCCGACGCGGCCCGGAGACCCGGAGCGTACGGTCCCGGCACGTTCCGGGCGCGGCCCCCGACCCCCGGCCCCCGGCGTACGGCGTCGGCGCGACGCGAGGCGGCCCCCGCCAGGCGGGTACGATCCCGGCGCAGTCCGGCCCGGCCCGGCCCGGCACGTTCCGGGCGCGGCCCCGAGGCCCGTAGACCCGGAGCGTACGGCCCCGGAGCGCCCCCAGCTCCCGCCTACCGGCCCCCGCCCTCCCGCGCAGACGTGGCGCAGCGCCCGGCGGCCTGGAAAGGTAGCGGGCCGTGACCACTCCTCCGACGCACGCCGACCTCGCCCGCCGGATCCGCGAAGCCGCCCATCTCACCGGGCAGTTCACGCTGCGGTCCGGGCGCACCGCCACCGAGTACTTCGACAAGTACCGCTTCGAGGCCGACCCCGTCCTGCTCGACGAGATCGCCCGTCGCATGGCCCCGCTCGTGCCGGCCGGAACGGAGGTGCTCGCCGGGCTGGAGATGGGCGGCATCCCCGTCGTGACCGCGCTCGGCCGCCACACGGGCATACCCTGCGCGTTCGTCCGCAAGGAGGCGAAGGCGTACGGCACGTGCCGGCTCGCCGAGGGAGCCGATGTGACCGGCCGCCGGGTGCTCGTCGTGGAGGACGTGGTGACGAGCGGCGGCCAGATCGTGCTGTCCACCGCCGAACTCCGCGCGCTGGGCGCCCGGGTGGACGCCGCCCTCTGCGTCATCGACCGCGCCCAGGGCGGCTCAGAAGCGCTCGCCGCCGAGGGCATCCGCCTGCACGCGCTGCTGACGGCGGCGGACCTGCGGGCGACGGCCTGAGCGCGGTGGGGCGGCGCGGCCCACGGCAACACGCCCCACCGCCCGCCGGCCCGCGGCCCGACATCCGCGTGTCTTCCTCGGCCCGGCGGGCAGCCCCTCCTGCCTCCGCCGCGCGGAGCAGGGCCCCTCAGTCCTCGCGCCGCTCCAGGAACTCCCGGACGAGGTCGAGGCGGCGGTAGGCGTCGTCGAACCAGGCGTCGTCCAGCACCACGGGCACGGTCACCGCGGTCCCGGACGCCCGCGCGTCCTTGACCGTGACGTGGCACCGGCCCTTGCCGTCGTCCTCGTCGAACTCGACGTACAGCCCCGGGGTGTTCGCCCCGTCACGCCAGGAGATCTCGTGCCCGGTGTCCAGCAGGTCCAGCGCCTGCTGCCACTCCCCCAGGTCGTCCCCGGATATCCGGGTCATGACGCCGCCGGACACGAAGGGCGTCCCGACCACGAACTCCCCGGTCAGCAGGACGTTCTTGTCCTTCCCACTGATCCGCAGGACGACACTGCCCCCGTCCCCCTCGAATCGGATCAGGTCAATCGGCTCCTCGGCCATGACGGCCCCCTCCCGGCTCGCACGTGATCCCGATCGTACGACCCGGCTCCCCCACCCCCGCACGCTCCACCCCGTGCACCGCACCCTCGCGGAGTACGCCCGCTGCCTCGACGGCGACGAGTACGGCCCCGTGCCCGCGTGCGACGGCGAGCACAAGGAGCCTGTTGGTCGGACGACGTCCGCCTGCCGCCAGGTCTGACCGCTGGAAGCGAGCGGGACTACCCCCTGAGCGCCCGGCCGGTCACGGCACGAGGGACATGACCGCGGAGGGACCGGAGAAGTCGGCGGCAAGCGCGTCCATGACCAGCTCGTCGCACACCTTGCCGAGCCAGTACCCACCTTCGCGCAGCACACCGGCAGGGCGGAAGCCGGCCTTCTCGTACACGCGGACGGCCGCCTTGTTGGGTGCGAGGACCTTGAGCCAAATCATCCGCAGATTGGTGACGTGAAAGCCATAGTCCAAGGTCAGGCGAGTCGCGGCGGTGCCCAAGCCCTTACCGCGGGCCTCGGGGGCGAGCATCACCACGTATTCGGCCGTACGGACGGCATGGTCTGGCAGCAAGGTGGTGACCCCGGCAGGGACGGGCTCCTCGGCGCCGGAGAGGTCGTAGACGGTGAAGCGGACGTTATCTCCACGGAGTTGCGAGGCGATGCCTTCGGTGCGGGCTTCCAGGGATTCCGGCTGCTGACGGCCGTACCCGACGATCAGCGCGGGGTCCTGCTCCCACCGCCAGTAGGTGTCCACAAGGTCGGCGCGGTAGGGACCGAGGCCGCAGGCGGCGTCGCGAACCCAGATGATCGGCTCAGGGCTGGTGGTGATGGCGTGCTCCGAGGGTGAGGACGGGCGTGTAGGCGAGCGTGGAGGGTGGTTCGGCTACCGGTGCTCCGTCCTCAGTTTGTACCCAGGCATGCAGCCGGACGGGGTCAGCGGCGATCCCATGGCACCAGGTGACACTGAGGCTACGCCCTGCCAGCAGCAGTGCAACGGAAGCGGATTCCTCCAGGCAGGCAGTACGCCCCGGGGAGAACCACCCGGCGGCACGGACCGTCCGCACTGCGGCCTCTGCCTCCTCAGGGGTGGCAGGACGGCGGCAGGTTGACACCGCCCGCCCGACAGCACGCACGACGCGGAGCATGGCGGTGCCGGGCTCACCGGCTGCCTTGACGACGGCGACCGCCGCGAGCGCTCCGGCGGCGGCGAGCATGCTACGGACGGGGGCGGGGGCAGGGCGTACGACGCCGGCCGGGTGTTCGGCGCTGCCCCAACTCGCGGCCACGACGGCAGCCCGGGTCACGGGCCACTCGGCGGTGGTGGCTGGCAGCGCGGGGGCAAGGAGTCCGGCGGCCAGCATCCCCTCGGCGAGGGGCCCGGCCAGGGGCCGGGCGGTGCCGGCGCGAGCGGCGTCCCGGAAGCGGGCCGCGGCGGCGGGCAGCAGGCCCTGCACCTGCCCCGTCCTGTAGTCGACGAGGACCAGGACATGCCCGAAGTCGGCGGCGCGGACGTGGCCAGGCAAGCTGAGGAGGTCGAGGTCAGGCAAGGGTCTCGCTCCTTGCGGGAGTGCGCGTCCAGGCGGGCGCGGGATCGCGATGGTGCGCCGTGAGCCACGCTTCGGCGGTCAGGGCTTGTTCAAGAGTGGCCAGCGACATCGGGAGCCCAGCGGCGGCCTGGGCCAAATGTCGACGGAAACGGCCCGGGTGCACCATGCCGAGAGCCGCGAGATAGCCGTCGGCGAGGCCCGACAGCTCGGGCAGATTGGCGCGCATACCGGTGAAGTGGTCGGCGTCAAAACTGCCCTTGGTGGTGCGTGCGGCCGTGTCGGGCGGCAGCAGATCGGCCATGGCGCATGCCAGGTGCGGCTTGTATGCATGCAGGGCGGCTCTGCGCGCGAGCGGCGTGGTCAGCACCGCGTCCACCACCAGGCCGTCGAGGAAAGGGTTGTGCAGGTCGATGCCACGGGTGCGGGCAAGCTGCGCATCCGCGACAGCGGAGCGGGCGACTTCACGGATCTCGTCGATCCCGGCCCGTATCGCGAAATCCAGACCGCCCAACTGGTCCGGCTCAGCGACGGCACGGTGAGCGGAGGCGACGAGCATACGGGTGACGGTCGGCTCGCCCCAGGACGGAAACGGCAGTAGCGGGAACCAGACCACTTTGCCGTGGTCGTCGCGTCCCGGCTCACCGACCTGCGCAGCGAGCTGCTTCAGAGCCTCGTCGCGGCTGGTGTGGGCGAGGCGGTAGGCGTCCCGAAGCAGTGGTGCGACGGGTGCGTGACGGAGACGAGCCCATCCGAATGCCTCGGAAACCGCGCGGCGAGGGTGCCGGTGACGGACCAGATCGGCAAGATGGATCGGCGACTGGAACAAGACACTGTCGCCGCCGTCGCCGGTCAGGTGGGTTCGGCTTCCTAGTTTGTCCCGCATCCAGTCCAGTTGAGCGGCCAGCCGGGCGCGGGTGAGTGTGGAGGGGGCGGGCTCGTCGGTCGCCGGGGCGTCGGCCACCTCGGTGTAGGGCAGGTGCTCTTCGGACAGCGGCAGCAGGTGGTGGGCGATGCGGTTCTGCCAGCGGGCGGCCGCCTGGCGGGCGTGCCGCAGGTCGGCCCCTTCGAGGTTCTCGGCCGGGTGCACGGTGACCGCGTTCAATCGCTGTCCGGCCATGGCGGCGGCCAGCACCGCAACGCTGGTGGAGTCGAGTCCGCCGGACAGGTCCGACGTCAGTCCCGGCGCGTTTGCGCGTAGCCCGACCGCGCTCTCCAGCGCCTCACGCAAGCGGCTGACGGGCAGTTGACCAGGCACCGGCTCGGGTCGCCACACGGTCGTAGCCCGCCAGGCAGTGCCGTCGCCGGGCAGCACGACGCGGCAGCCCGGCGGCAGTTGGCGTACCCCGTCGAAGAAGGTCCGCCCCGCCGCCAAGCCGGGCACGGAGGGGAGGAACACCGAGCAGGCCAGACGTTCGGTGTCGATCGCGGCCCCCGTCAGCGCGGCCAGCAGTCGCGCGGAGCTGGACCAGGCCCAGCCGTCGTCGGACCGGGTCACGTAGACCGGACAGGCAGCAGCCGGATCGGTGTACACCACGGCCGCGGCGGTTGCCTCCTCGACCACGGCGTAGGCGCCCGGCCAGCGCCACGCGATGTCGGCAGGCAGGACGCCGTCGGCCAGGCGTGCCAGCTCGGCCTTCTCGGCCCCGCACCAGCCGAGAACCAGAACCCTCCGGGGGCCGCTCTCGGCGGTCAGCACATGTGCCGGACCGTCACCGAGGCGCCACGCGCTGGACCCGGGTGCAAGCGGTACGGATGCGGCCGGGCGTGGCACCGATGCGACCGGGGTGGCGCTAAAGCCGCCGAAGATCATGGATTCCTCCCAAGAGCACGTGGGTGGTGCGGCCCGGCGACGCCGAGCCGCACCACCGGGAAGCAGGTCAGGAGTTGTAGGCGCGACGCTTGTCCTCGCTGTTGCCGCCGCCCTGGCCCTCGGTGAGGCTGGCCGCGTCCCCGATCTCGACCAGCCCGGCGGCGTCCTCGTCGCCTGCGGTGGTGATGGTGCACACGTCGTCCATCGGCTCGTTCCCTTCTGTGGTGACGGTGTTCTGTCCGGGCCCCATCCGGGTACCCGACACTCAGTCAACAGGCGTGTGCCGAGCGTGAATACGATTGGGGCTCCACTGACGCCTGCAACCCTTGAAACCTGCGCCCGGGGGCTCGATGGCACACGAACGCACACCGAACAGCAGATTCGCCTCGCTGGTCGCCGAATGCCGGTGGTCGAGCAACGGTGAGTTCGCGCGCGCGGTGAACCGGGCAGGCACCGAGGCTGGGTTCGCCCTCAAATACGACGAGTCCGCCGTCTCGCACTGGCTCTCCGGCACCCGCCCCATGGCCAAATACCGGCATGTGGTGCTGGAGGTCTTGACCCGCCGTCTCAGGCGGCCGGTCACCGCGTTTGAAGCGGGCTGGTCCGACCAACCCGACCTGTGGTCTCCCACCACGGATACGGTGGCGGGACTGATCGATCTCGGGAGCACGGACATGGACCCATCGCGCAGGGGTGTACTCGGGACGGGCCTGTATTCGGTCGCTCTGAGTGTCCCCGGCTGGCCGGACCACATCGGACGGTTCGAAAAGCTGAAGGCCGATCCGTACGCCCGCATCGGCAGGGCCGAGGTCGAGTCGGTCATCGCCATGACCGAGCGCATCAGCGAACTCGACGACCAGTTCGGCGGCCGGACCGCCCGCCCGCTGGCAGCGGCGTTCCTGGTCAACAACATCGCGCCGTACCTGAAGGCAACCGCCACCGAGCCGGTTCGCAAAGCGATGCTCTCGGCTGCCGCCGACCACCTCTATCTGACCGGATACATGGCCGTAGACGAACGGCTGGACTCACTCGGCCAGAGCTACTACACAAAGGCGCTCGAATTAGCGCTCGCCGCGGACGACCACCTCACCTACTGCACCACCTTGCGAGGCATGAGCGTTCAGGCTGTGGAACTGGGCCACGGCCCCGCCGCTCAGCGGTACGCGGACGCAGCCTCCGCGGCCTCGCCGCATGCCGGACCCCGCATGCGGGCTTTCCTCGCGGGCCAGCAAGCCCACGCCCTCGCCCGAAGTGGCGATCGTCCCCACGCCCTCGCCGTGCTGCACTCCGCCGAGATCGCCATGGAACAGGCCGAGTCCAGGGCCAAGGCCCACGGCTCCTACGACCCTGCCTCGCTCTCGTACCACATAGCCCAAGTCACCTACGAACTGGGCGACCGCGAGACCGCGATCCGCGCACTTTTGCACTCCGAGAAGGTCCGGCCTCCGATCTACCGTCGGGCCCGCGTCCGCCACCGCGCAATGATCGCCGAATGGCAGCTCGAAACTGGGCGGTTGGAAGAAGCGTCCGTAACTGGCACCTCGCCTTGGACGACTACCCGCTCGTGCAGTCAGGCCGGGCGGACGAGCGTTTCCGCACCATGCTCTCCGCTACGCGGCCGCACCGGACCAACCCTCACGTTCGCGAACTCCTCGACCGGGCCAGGGCGCTCTCACCCCAGCGGGCCACTTGAGCGGGCACCCACAGCGCGGACGCCCGACCGGGCCGGGTTGAGGCAGCACCACACCCTGGCAGTGGCAGGTCCGCGACCTGTGGACGCTGCCCAACCACCCCCGGGGCTACGAGCGTTGGCCGAACTCCACGGCGTCACCAACGAGGCTCCGTCGTGATCAGGTCGGGCGCCCCACCTGGATGGCGCCCGACCGGTCCGGTGGGTCACGCCACCGAGAAGTCGCCCCTCTTGAGCCCGGCGACGAATGCGGACCATGCCTCCGGGGAGAACGCGAGGGTGGGGCCCTGCGGGTCCTTCGAGTCGGGGACGGGGATGACGCCCGTGAGGTCGTCGGCAACCTCGATGCAGTCGTTGGTGCTGCCGCTGTAGCTGGACTTGCGCCAGGTCGTCATCGGGGAGCTGTTCATGACTTACCTCGTGGTTCTAATCGGACGTGGACTCTTCTGCCAGCGCGGTGATGAAGTCGAGGGACTCGGCCGGGTTGAGCGGCGCGGACCGTAGGGCGTCGAAGACCAGGGTGTAGTTCGCCACCTCGCCCGGGGTCTCCAGGTAGAGGCTGCTGGTCAGGTTCTCCAGGAAGACGATGCCGGTGTCTCCGGGGACGTTGTACGAGATCAGCACGAAGGGTCCGCTGAGGCCCGCGTGGGCGCCGACCGCGTACGGCAGCACCTGAAGGGTCACGTTGGACTGCTCGACCGCATCGGCCAGGTAGTTGAGCTGGCCGCGCATCACCTTCGGGCCGCCGATCGGGGTGCGCAGTGCGGCCTCGCCGATGATGGACCAGAACCGCACCGGCTTCTCGACGTGGGTGAGGATGCGCTGTCGTTCGGCCCGGATCCTCATGAGCGTGTCGACTTCCTCGTCCCTGACGAGGGCCGGGTTGGCCCGGATCACGGCCCGGCTGTACGCCTCGGCCTCGCCGGGCACCACCCACCCCGAGGACGTCGAACGCGACCTTCGCTGCACCCTGGATGCGCACGCGCTCGGCGACCACCACGCCTTCGTCCTCGAAGTGCCCGGACGAGACACGGGCGCGGTGTGGACGCGGTGGACCCGCGGGCACGCCCCGGCGGTCGTGCTCGTCCTGCCCGACTGCCCGGCCGCCGAGCCGTGCTGCGAGTTCGCCGGACACCCGGGAGCCCACACATGGCAGTTCCTGCCCGCCCCCTTCACCCCCACCGGCGGGCAGCCGCCGGCGAGACGTCGGGTGGGGGACGATCCGGGGGTGCCCCCGCAGGAATGCGCTTCCCGGTCCGGCACCGGCTACGGATGAGGGTGAACGCGCATTCCGAGGAGGTACCCCCGGAGTGGCACCCGACCCCACACCGCACGGAGCGCGCGATGCCCCGCCGGGTGACAACAGGGGCGCGTGGGGGTACCTCCCAGGCGAAGCTCTGGGGGAGAACGGCGCGGCCAGCCCCCACGGCGGGAAGATCGCGACGCCTACCGAAGAGGCAGGGCGTGGCGCCCAACCGCTCCGCGAGCCACGCCGTACAGAGCAGGAGCACCGTTGCAATCGGTGCCGCCCCGCAGGGGTAGGGATCGGGGCGGCGTGCGGGCGCGGGCGCCGCGCAGGAGAGGGAGAGGGCATGGCGGACGGCGAGGAAGGCTTCGGGTTCGGCGGGCTGCACCATGTGCAACTGGCCATCCCGGCGGGTGGTGAGGGGAAGTGCCGGGGGTTCTGGGGCGGCGTCCTCGGCATGGACGAGGTGGAGAAGCCGCCCGCGCTCGCCGCGCGCGGGGGGTGCTGGTTCCGGGGTGGGGGGCTGGAAGTGCACCTCGGGGTCGAGGCGGATTTCGGGCCCGCCCGCAAGGCGCACCCGGGGATCCTCGTGCGGGGGTTGGCGGAGCTGGCCCGGCGGCTGGAGGCGGGTGGGTACGCCGTGACGTGGGACGGGGACTTCCCCGGGCACGACCGCTTCTACGCCGCCGACCCGTTCGGCAACCGGCTGGAATTCCTGGAGCCGCGCGGGCCCCAGGGGCCCCAGGGCGCGGACCGGCCCCGGATCCGTACCCCGCGTATGGTCCGCAACCGGCCATCGGGGCTAGGGACGGTGCCCCCGGACGGGGCGTGATCGTTTGGGAGGGTGACGGCCGC
Source organism: Streptomyces sp. NRRL F-5123 (assembly GCF_000721495.1). Lineage (GTDB taxonomy): Bacteria > Actinomycetota > Actinomycetes > Streptomycetales > Streptomycetaceae > Actinacidiphila. Next base: position 51,642 of record NZ_JOHY01000024.1, on the reverse strand, counting down.
GACCGCACGCGGCCGGGGTCCCCCGCGGGAGGCAGCGGGGGGAGTACGCGAGGAGGGCGGCGCCGCATGACCTCGACCGAAGTCCGTGTCATCTGCGGGGAGCGGGTCGGGCTGCCCGCCGCGCTGGTGGGCGCCGCCCGGCGGCTCGCGCCCTTCGCCAGCACGGTGCCGGAGGACGTGGAGAGGCAGCTGCGCTGCACGCTGGAGCGGCACTCGCTGGGCGACCACCACGCCTTCGTCATGGAGCTGCCGGGCCGCGCGCACGGCGCGGTGTGGACGCGCTGGATCCGCGGGCGGCGGCCCGCGACCGTCTTCGTCCTGCCCGACTGCACGGGTACGGGGCCGCCGCCCGCGTGCGAGCCCTGCTGCGAGTTCGCCGCCCATCCGGGGGCGCACAGCTGGGAGTTGCGGGACGGCAAGGACTTCCGCTGACCGCGCCGGTGGACGCGCGGAAGCCGCACCGGTGGACGTCGGAAGCCCGTGCCGAACCTCGCCCGAGTCCGCGGCCGCCCCTCCGGGCCGAGGGACCACCACCGCAACGCCCGCCCGGGCCGAGGGACCGCCACCGCAACACCCCCCGGGCCGAGGGACCGCCACCGCAACACCCCCCGGGCCGAGGGACCGCCACCGCAACGCCCGCCGGGACGGGCCCGGTTCAGACCCCCGCCAGCGAGGCCAGCCGCCGCGCCTCGTCCTCCCCCAGCGCCTGCACAGGCTCCCCCGTCACGACCTGCTTGTGCGCTTTCCAGCCGCGCGCCCACAGGTTCGCCGCCCATGCGGCCGCGCGCTCGTCCGGGCCGAACTCCCGCTCCGCCGCAGCCTCGTACGCCGAGAGGAAGGCGGCGAACTCCTCGGTGGAAGGGGCCACGTGCACCGCGGCGAAACCGACGAGGACCGCCTCGGGCGCCAGGATCAGGCTGTCCCAGTCGTAGGCGACGTACAACTCCTCCCCGCGCCAGCGGAAGTTCTCCGGGAACCAGTCCCCGTGGCCGATGACGTACGGATCCCGGCACGCAGCGAGGCGCTCACCCGCGGCCCGGCCCGCGCGTTCCAGCCAGTCGGGGCCGGTGACCGTGTGGAAGGGGCGGTCGACGTTCTCGGCGGTGGGCCACACGCCGGGCTCGTCGTGGTCCCAGCGGTTCCAGGAGGGCTTCGGGTCGAGGTCGACGCGGGCGGCCAGCGGGGCGGCGAGCCGCACCATCGACGCGAGGGCGGCCGCGTACGGGCGGGGGGCGCCGCCCGAGGTCGGGGCGCGCCCGCCGCCCTCGACGAGCGCCTCCACCGTGGCCGTCCACCGCCCGAACGGGGTGGGCGGCAGGATCGGCTCGGGGGCCGGGAAGCCCGCGGCGTACAGCGCGCTGTGGACGGAGAAGCAGTGCGCGATGCGCGGCTCGGGCGCGCGGACCTTCACGACGACCTGCCGCCCGTCGGCGAGCCGGGCGCCGACCACGACGGACACCCGCCCGCTGCGGAACCGCTCGGCGGCGACCGGCGAGGCGAGGTGGCGCGCGCACCACTGGCTGAGCAGCGCGGCATCGACCCGGGGGAGTTCCATGGCGCGAAACCCTACTCACGCGGCGGGCCCGCGCGGGCCGGAACGCCGCGGCACGGGACGGAAGCCGAAGCCGGAGGTGACGCGTTGTCAGTGGCGGGGCGTAGCGTCGTCGGTATGGGTGCTCGTATCGATCTCACACTCGACGCCGGGGACGTCGCCGTCCTCGCCGCGTTCTGGAAGACCGCGCTCGGCTATGAGGACGAGCCGCCGCCCGCGCCGTTCGCGACGCGCGACGAGTGGCTGGCCTCCTTCGGCATCGACCCGGAGGATTCCGCGAACGACGGGGCGTGGCTGTGCGACCCCGACGGGGTGGGCCCGCGGCTGTCGATCCTGCGCGTTCCGGAGCCGAAGACGGCGAAGAACCGGCTGCACATGGACATACGCGTGCCGGGCGGCCCTGCGGCGGTCGAGGCCGAGGCCGCACGCCTGGTCGCCGCCGGCGCGCGCAGGCTGTGGCAGGACGACGACCACTGCACGCTGGGGGATCCGGAGGGCAACGAGTTCTGCGTCGCGCCGGTACGGGTGTTCACGTAGGAGCCGCGAGGTGTGCGGCTGCACGGCAAGGCCCGAGTTGGCGTACGGGAGCGGCTGGACGGGCTGACGGCCCCGCGTGCGGCGGCCGGGGCGGGCGGTCCGTCACCGGTGAGTGCCTGTCAGGGCACAACTGGGAGACGGAGCACGATTCCGGCCCCGCGGCCGGTAGTCTCCATGCCGCCAGCAGCAACTTCGGGGACGAGGCGGTCAAGGGATGAGCGGGGCGGGCGGGGCCGGAGGGTCCGGCGAGGTTTTCCAGCCACTCGAGGCGGACGATCCGGCATCGGTGGGGGCGTATCGGCTGGCGGCGCGGCTCGGCGCGGGCGGGATGGGCAAGGTCTACCTGTCCCACACGCCCGCCGGGCGGCCCGTCGCCGTCAAGGTGATCCGGCCGGAATTCGCGGAGGACGCGGAATTCCGGCGCCGGTTCAAGCAGGAGGTGCAGGCCGCGCAGCGCGTGCAGGGCCTGTACACCGCGCCGGTCATCGACAGCGACGCGGACGGTACGCGGCCGTGGCTGGCCACCGCCTTCGTACCGGGCCCGACGCTCGCGTCCGCGGTCGCCTCGCACGGGCCGCTGCCGGTGCCGACGGTCCTGCTGCTGGTCGCCGGGATCGCGGAGGCTCTGGAGGCCGTGCACGGCGCCGGGCTCGTGCACCGCGACCTGAAGCCGTCGAACGTGCTGCTGGCCTCGGACGGGCCGCGCGTCATCGACTTCGGCATCGCCCGCGCCGCCGACGCCACCGCGCTGACCGGCAGCGGCGTCACGATCGGCACTCCCGCCTTCATGGCGCCCGAGCAGGCCTCCGGGCGGGAGATCACGCCCGCCACCGACATCTTCGCGCTCGGCCAGGTCGCCGCCTACGCCTCCCTCGGCGCGCCCGCGTACGGGGACGGCCCCTCGCACGCCGTGCTCTACCGGATCGTGCACGAGGAGCCGGACCTGGCGACGCTGCCGGAGGAGCTGCGCCCGCTGGTGCGTCGCTGCCTGGCGAAGGACCCGGCGGAACGGCCGTCGCTCGCCGACGTCGTGGGGATGTGCCGGGCGGCCTCCCAGCAGACGGAGCTGCGCCGCCCCGAGCAGTGGCTGCCGGTCGCGCTCGCGGCGGAGATCCCGGCGCGGCACGTCGCGCCCGCGTCGCCCGCCACGCCCGCGGCCCCGGGGACCCCGCCCGCGTCCGCGGCCCCGGCCGCGCCCGCCGTACCGCCCGCCCCGGCCACTCCCCCGCCGCCCGCGGCGGCTCCGGCGACCCCCGCGGCCACCCCGGCGGACGCCGTCCCGCCGACGCCGACCCGCCCGGACGTGGCGCCGACCCCGCCCCCGGCCCAGCCGCAGGCGCCCGCAGCCGCCGAGCAGCCCTCGGTCCAGCCCGCGCAGCCCCCGGTCGAGCCGGCCCAACCGGCCCAGCCGGCCCAGCAGTCCCAGCCCGCGGCCTACGCCTCCCCGCCCCCGCAGCCCCAGCCCGGCGGCGAGCAGCAGGTCCCGGCGGCGTACGCCTACCCGGCCACGCACCCCGCGGGTCCGGGCGGCACCCCGGCGTACGGCTACCCGCAGGGCGGCTCCCCCTACGCGCCCCAGGGCCAGTTCGGCGCCCCGGGCGCCCCGGGTGCCCCGATCAGCCCCCTGACCGCGACCGGCAGCGGTGCGGGCGCCCCGCCGCCCAAGCGCATGAGCCGCGGCAAGCGGGTGGCGATCGCCGTCACCGCCGCGGTCGTCGTCATCGCGGCCGCGGTCGGCGCCGCCGTCGCGCTGAACGGTGGCGGGAAGAGCGACGACGAGGCCGACAAGCCGACGCAGTCCTCCACCTCCGCCACCACCGAGTCGCAGACGTCCGCGCCGGAGCCGACCGACGAGCCGACGCAGACGGACAGCCCGACCGACGAGCCGACCAACCAGGCCGACCCCAACCCGCAGCCGGAGCCCCACAACGGCATCCAGCTGCCCGCCGGCTACCACCTGAGCTTCGCCGACAGCGAGATCACCCCGCAGAACGACATCGACGACGACTTCTCCTACAGCTGCGCCAGCGACCCGTGCAGCCTGAAGGCGTACAACACCAAGCTGGTACTGCTCGACACCGGCGAGGCGGGCTCCCTCGACACGTGCCTGCACGACACCCGGTTCACCCAGGAGATCAGCGTGGCCCGGGTGTCCGCGGGCAGCCAGATCTGCGCCCGCACACCGGAGGGCACGGTCGCGCTCATCACCTACAAGAGCGCGTCGAAGGCCACCGAGACGAGCACGTACGTAGTGCTGGACGTCACCCTCTGGCGCAACGCCCTCCCGCCGAGCGACGAGGAGTGACCAGCGGCTGACCGCCGACGGAACGCGAAGCGCCCCGGCCCCGCAGGTGACTGCGGGGCCGCGGCGCTCGTACGTCGGTGCGCCGCGCGGGCGGACGGGTCAGGCGCGGGGCGTGATCTTCGTCAGGCCGTTGATGATGCGGTCCATCGCGTCGCCGCCCGTCGGGTCGGTGAGGTTGGCGAGCAGCTTGAGCGCGAAGCGCATCAGCATCGGGTGGGTCAGGCCGCGCTCGGTGCACAGCTGGAGGACCTTCGGATTGCCGATGAGCTTCACGAAGGCGCGGCCGAGCGTGTAGTAGCCGCCGTAGGTGTCCTTGAGGATCTTCGGGTAGCGCTGCAGGGCGAGTTCGCGCTGCGCCGGGGTGGTACGGGCGTGGGCCTGCGTGATGACGTCGGCGGCGAGCTGGCCGGATTCCATCGCGTAGGCGATGCCCTCGCCGTTGAACGGGTTGACGAGGCCGCCCGCGTCGCCGACGAGCAGCAGGCCCCGGGTGTAGTGCGGCTGGCGGTTGAAGGCCATCGGGAGGGCGGCGCCGCGGATGGGCTGCGTCATGTTCTCCTCGGTGTAGCCCCAGTCCTCCGGCATGCCGGCGACCCACGCCTTGAGCACCTCGCGCCAGTCCAGCTCGCGGAAGGCGGCGGAGGAGTTGAGGATACCGAGGCCGACGTTGGAGGTGCCGTCGCCGAGGCCGAAGATCCAGCCGTAGCCGGGCAGTTGGCGCGGGACGGAACCTCGCCGGTCCCACAGCTCCAGCCAGGACTCCAGGTAGTCGTCCTCGTGCCGCGGGGAGGTGAAGTAGGTGCGCACGGCCACGCCCATCGGGCGGTCCTCGCGGCGGTGCAGGCCCATCGCGAGGGAGAGCCGGGTGGAGTTGCCGTCGGCGGCGACGACGAGCGGGGCGTTGAAGGCCAGCGGGGTCTTCTCGACGCCGAGCTTGGCCGTCACGCCGGTGATGCGGCCGGTGCGCTCGTCGATGATCGGGCCGGAGACGTTGCAGCGCTCGTACAGCCGGGCGCCCGCCTTCACGGCCTGCTGGGCGAGGAGTTCGTCGAAGTCCTCGCGGCGGCGCACGAGCCCGTAGTCCGGGTAGGCGGCCAGGTCCGGCCAGTCCATCTCCAGGCGCAGCCCGCCGCTGATGATGCGCAGGCCCTTGTTGCGCAGCCAGCCCGCCTCTTCGGAGATGTCGATGCCCATCGACACGAGCTGCTTGGTGGCGCGCGGAGTGAGGCCGTCGCCGCACACCTTCTCGCGCGGGAAGGACGTCTTCTCCAGCAGCAGGACGTCGAGCCCGGCCTTCGCCAGGTAATACGCGGTCGTCGAACCGGCGGGACCGGCGCCGACGACGATCACGTCGGCGGTGCGCTCGGACAGGGCGGTGTCGGGCACGGTGGCTCTCCCGTAGTGCGGCGAAGAACGGCATGACGGTGCCGGGCCGCGGGCCCGGTTGCCCCCGAGTCTATGAGCCCCCGCGGCGGCCGGGCGGCGGCGGGGGCGTACGGACCGGCCGAATCCGCTGTTTCGCCGGGCCTCGCGGGGGTCCCCGGTACGGGAACGGTCCGGCACGGGGCGTGGGCCTCGTACCGGACCGGTGGCCGCTGGCGCGGGCGCTCAGCCCATGGACTTCGCGCCGTCCAGCGCCTCGCGGATGATGTCCGCGTGCCCGGCGTGCTGGGCGGTCTCGGCGATGATGTGCAGGAACGTGCGGCGCGCGCTCCACTGCGCGTCGCCTTCGAACCACGGCGCCTTCGGCAGCGGGTGCGAGGCGTCGAGGTCCGGCAGCGTCGCGACCAGCTCGTCCGTACGGCGGGCGGTCTCGTCGTACGCGGCGAGGACGCCGGCGAGCGTGTCGCCGGGCTGCATACGGAACTCCGCCGCGCGCTCGGCGAAGTCCGCCTCCGTCATGGCCGTGAAGTCGGGCATCGCGGACGGCCCCTCGACGACGAAGTCCGCCCAGCCGCGCTCGACCGACGTCACGTGCTTGATGAGGCCGCCGATGCACAGCTCGCTCACGGTCGACCGCTGCCCGGCCTGCTCGTCGGTGAGGTCGCGGGCGGTGAAGCGCAGGAAGTGGCGGTGCTTGCCGAGCACTTCCAGCAGGTCCGCGCGCTCGCCGGTGGGTACGGGGGCGGCCTGCGCCGCGTCACCGGTCTGCTGCTGCTCGGGGGTGCCGCTCATGGTCGTCCGCCTTCCGCTGTCCGCAAGGGCTCTCCTTGGGGTGCGACACCCACAGTAGAAGCCCTTGCGGACAGCTTCGGTCCGCATGAGGACGGCGATCGGACGGCGGTCGGAACCTCACGCCGGCGGCGGCGTGTCCTCCGGCTCGTTGCGCTGCGTGGCCTCGCGCTTGGTCAGCCGGTCGGGCTGGACCACCCCGAGGTCGTGCACCTCCTGCGGGGGCTCGGGCGGCTGCGGCGCGGGTGCCGGAGCCGGGGCCGGGGCGGACGTGGCAGCCGACCCGGGCGCGGGCTGCGTCGGCAGGTACGCCCCGCCGTGCGGCTGCCCGTACGCCTGCGCACCGCCGTACGGCGAGGGCGGCGCGTACGGCGACGGGCCCGTGTAGGCCGGGGCTCCCGGCCCGTCGCCGCGGCCGAAGACGCGCCGGAGGAACGGCGCGACCAGGACGCCGCCGAAGGACCACAGCAGCGCGAACAGCAGCGCCTGCCCTGCGTCGGTGCCGACGTGCTCGTGGCCGTTGGCGCTGTCGGAGAAGGTGAACGTGTAGAGGCCGCTCAGGCCCAGCCCGCCGATCACGACCATCACCCAGAACATCAGGGTGAAGGCGCCCGCGACCGCGAACTGCTGGGCCCGGTCCCGCACCCGGCTCGCCGCGATCAGGCCGATCGCCAGCGCGCACAGCGCCCCGCCGAGGACGGCGAGCGGGGTCGCCGAGCCGTCCCAGAAGTCGTTGAGCTTGCTCAGGCCGAGCGACACGCTGTGCGACCCGCGGCTGTTGCCGTAGCTCTCGGTGATCTTGAAGGGGGCGCCCCAGCCGAGGCCGAGGCCGGACAGCCCGAGGTTCGGCAGCAGGATGGCGGCCGCGATGAGGCCGGGGGTCTCCAGCTCGTCGTGGTAGCCGATGCCGATCGCGTAGACCACGACGCCGGCGAACAGCACGGTGGCGACCAGTGCGAGCAGCGCGGTGCTCAGCACGCGGTAGACGATGCCGAACCGGGTCCGCAGGGCGGGGCCGTTGAGGACCACCATCGCGGTCACCAGGCTGAGCAGGAAGGACCACAGCAGGACGCGCCAGGGGCCGGAGTGCAGCTCGATGCCGTTGAGGGACGGCTGCGCGTAGAAGGCCAGGGCCGTGGACACGACGCCGGTGAGCAGCGCGACCCGCACGGCCGCCTCGGGCCCGGCGTTCCGCGCGCGCGCCGAGCGCAGCGTCAGGATCAGCGCGAGCAGCCAGACGAGCGTGAAGCCGAGCGGGACGACCGAGAGGTCGGCGTTCCGGCTCACCGTGGCGCAGTCGTCGGCCTGCAGGTGGTCCGAGTAGCGGGAGGTGCCGTCGGTGCGGTAGCTGCCGTAGGTGCTGTCGCCGCTGCTGTCGCCGTAGTAGTCGCTGCCGTCGTCGCCGCTGCTGTCGTTGTAGTAGTCGCCGCTGCCGTCGCCGCTGCTGTCGCCGAAGTCACCACTGCTGTCGCCGAAGTCGCTGCCGTCGTCACCGCTGCTGTCGCCGAAGTCGCTGCCGTCGTCACCGCTGCTGTCGCCGAAGTCGCTGCCGCCGCTGCTGAAGTCGTCGCCGTTGTCACCGCCGTCCGAGAAGCCGGAGCCGGAGTCGTCGCTGCCGGACGAGCAGCTGCCGCGGTACGGGCTCGGCACGCTGGCGTGCCCGCCGAGGCCCTGGACGGACAGCGCCAGGGCTATCCGGGTCCGGGTCTGCCAGCTGACGTCGTCGTTCTTCAGCGAGTGCTGCGACCAGGTGCCGAGCGCGGCCGCGAGGACGAACAGCACCACCGCCGGCACGAGTGCGGCGAGCACCGCCCCGCCCCAGCCACCGGAGAAGACCCGGCCGACGAACAGCGCGGCCGGCGACGGCGGCACGGGCGCCCCCGGCACGCCCGGCGGTGGCCCGCCGGCACCCGGGAAGGTGGCCGTGGGGGCGGCGTACGTCGGCGGGGGCGGCGGCGGCGGCGGAACGGGCGTCACCTGCGTGGGCGTCGGCGCCGCGGGCGGCACCGGGGGCGGGGACGCGGGCGGGGTCGCGGGCGCCGGACCGGCCGCGGGCGGTGCGGCCGCGGGGAGTTCGCGGCCGCACTTCATGCAGAAGCGGGCGGAGGCGTCCGAGACAGGGTTCCCACACGTGGGGCAGTACGACATACGGGGCTACTCCGTCGGTCGGGGGGATACGCGCTCCCCAGCACAGACACCGCAGCCTAGGGGTCAGTTCCCTTCCCGGACACCAGAATGGCCCACTCCAGCGGTCTCCCCCGCCGTCCTCACGCGGGCCGGTCGGCCTCCGGGCGCGTCGCGCGGTGGAGAGCCACGATGCCGCCCGTCAGGTTGCGCCACGCGACACCGCCCCAGCCCGCCTTCTGCAGCCGGCCGGCGAGCGCGCGCTGGCCGGGCCACTCGCGGATCGACTCGGCGAGGTAGACGTACGCGTCGGGGTTGCTGCTCACGGCCTTCGCGACCGGCGGCAGCGCCCGCATCAGGTACTCGGTGTAGACGGTGGCGAACGGCCGGAAGGTCGGCTGGCTGAACTCGCAGATCACCAGCCGCCCGCCGGGCCTGACGACCCGCCGCATCTCGCGCAGCGCGGCGTCGGTGTCGTGCACGTTGCGCAGCGCGAAGGAGATGGTGACGGCGTCGAACACCCCGTCCGCGAACGGCAGCCGCGTCGCGTCCCCGGCGGTGAGCGGCAGTTCGGGATGCCGCTTCTTCCCCTCCCGGAGCATCCCCAGCGAGAAGTCGCACGGCACCACGGTCGCCCCGGCGGCGACGAAGGGCAGCGAGGACGTTCCCGTCCCCGCCCCCAGGTCGAGCACCCGCTCGCCCGGCGCGACGTCCAGCGCCTGCGCCACGGCCTTCCGCCACAACCGGCTCTGCCCCAGCGACAGCACGTCGTTGGTCAGGTCGTACCGCGCCGCGACGTCGTCGAACATCCCGGCGACGTCCTGCGGCTGCTTCTCCAGCGATGCTCGCGTCACGTTCCCACCTTAAGGGGTGTCACACGGGGGTGATCTGGAGCTCGGGGTGCGCGGTGCCGCCCGGGATCGCGGTGGAGGACAGGTGGGAGACCACGTGGTCGTCCACCGGGTCGTCCGCGGGGTCGGTGTGGACGACGAGGTGTTCGTAGGTCGTCGCGCGCTGGGCGGGGACGCGGCCGGCGGAGCGGATGAGGTGGATCAGCTCCATGCGGTTGGAGCGGTGCTTGGCGCCCGCGGAGGAGACGACGTTCTCCTCCAGCATGACCGAGCCGAGGTCGTCCGCGCCGTAGTGCAGGGAGAGCTGGCCGACCTCCTTGCCGGTGGTGAGCCAGGAGCCCTGAATGTGGGCGACGTTGTCGAGGAAGAGACGGGCGATGGCGATCATCCGCAGGTACTCGAAGAGGGTCGCCTGCGTCTGGCCCTTCAGGTGGTTGTTCTCGGGCTGGTAGGTGTAGGGGATGAACGCGCGGAAGCCGCCGGTGCGGTCCTGGACGTCGCGGATCATCCGCAGGTGCTCGATGCGCTCGGCGTTGGTCTCGCCGGTGCCCATGAGCATCGTGGTGGTGGACTCGACGCCGAGGCGGTGCGCGGTCTCCATGATCTCCAGCCAGCGCTCGCCGGACTCCTTGAGCGGGGCGATGGCCTTGCGCGGGCGCTCGGGGAGGAGTTCGGCGCCGGCGCCGGCGAAGGAGTCGAGGCCGGCGGCGTGGATGCGGCGGATGGCCTCCTCCGCGGTGACGCCGGAGATGCGGGCCATGTGGTCGACCTCGGAGGCGCCCAGCGAGTGGATCACCAGCTGCGGGAACTCCCGCTTGATCGCGGCGAAGTGCTCCTCGTAGTACTCCACGCCGTAGTCCGGGTGGTGGCCGCCCTGGAACATGATCTGCGTGCCGCCCAGCTCGACGGTCTCGGCGCAGCGCCGCAGGATGTCGTCGAGGCCGCGGCTCCAGCCCTTGGCGGTGTCCTTGGGGGCCGCGTAGAAGGCGCAGAACTTGCACGCCGTGACGCACACGTTCGTGTAGTTGATGTTCCGCTCGATGATGTACGTCGCGATGTGCTCGGTACCGGCGAAGCGGCGCCGGCGTACGGCGTCGGCGGCGGCGCCGAGCGCGTGCAGGGGGGCGTCGCGGTAGAGCGCGAGCGCCTCCTCGGCGGTGATCCGGCCGCCGGCGGCGGCGCGTTCGAGGACGGCTGCGTGGTCGCTCACCAGGGAGTCCCTTCCGGAAAGGTGCAGGCGGGGGCCGCGGACGGCACGGGCACGACACGGGCCAGCGTACGCCGCCCGTGCGGTCAGCTCGGGGGCAGGAGGGTGACCTCGGCCTCGTGGGGGAAGCCGACCCGGCGGGCGAACTCGGCGATGCCCGCCAACTGCTCGGCGCCCAGGGAGAAGTCGAGGGTCGTGAAGTAGCGGCGCAGCAGGTCGGCGTCGAAGGCCTCCCAGTGGGCGGCCTGCTCGGCGACCTTGTCGACCTCCTCCAGCGAGAGGTTCCGGGAGTCGAGGAAGGCGCGGTGGACCTCGCGGACGGTCCCGGGGTGCGCGGCGAGGTAGTCGCGGCGCGCGGCCCAGATCGCGAAGACGAAGGGCAGCCCGGTCCAGTCCTTCCACATCTGGCCGAGGTCGTGGACCTCCAGCCCGAGCCGGGGCGCGTCGTGCAGCGAGGCCCGCAGCGCGGCGTCGCCGATGAGGACGGCGGCCTGCGCCTCCTGCATCATCAGCGACAGGTCGGGCGGGCAGCGGTAGTAGTCCGGCCGGACGCCGTACCGCTCGGTCAGCAGCAGCTCGGCCAGGCGCACCGAGGTGCGGCTCGTGGAGCCGAGGGCCACCCGCTCTCCGTCGAGGCGGTCGAGCGGGAGCTGGCTGACGATGACGCAGGACATGACCGGGCCGTCGCAGCCGACCGCGATGTCCGGGAGGGCGACCAGCTCGTCGGCGTGCCGCAGGTACTCCATGAGCGTGACGGGGGCGATGTCCAGGTCACCCGCGACGAGCTGGGCGCTGAGCTTCTCCGGGGTGTCCTTGGTGAGCTGGAGGTCCAGCAGCGCGCCGGTTCTGGCCAGGCCCCAGTAGAGGGGGACGCAGTTGAGGAACTGGATGTGCCCCACCCTGGGGCGGAGGGGCCCGGAGCCGTCGGTACGCGCTGAAGTGTCCACCTGGTGGACGCTACTCCTGGTGTCGCCGCACCCCGAGCAGGGGCCCCCGAGAGCGCGCCGGAGAATCGATCATGGATCCCTTCCGTCGCCGCGAGGGGTCATGCTAGGCTCAACGCAAGTTGCAGTTTGGTTTCCCTTGCAGTACAGAGCCTGCGGAGCATGTAACCCGCAGGCTCTTGTCGTTTTCAGACTTCGCAGTTGCAGGTTCTGGAGCAGGGCGACCCTTTGGCCCAAGGAGGGCTTTAAATGGCTACCGGAACCGTCAAGTGGTTCAACGCTGAAAAGGGCTTCGGCTTCATCGCCCAGGACGGCGGCGGCCCGGATGTCTTCGTTCACTACTCCGCGATCAACGCCTCCGGCTTCCGCTCCCTCGAGGAGAACCAGGCGGTGTCCTTCGACGTCACGCAGGGCCCGAAGGGTCCTCAGGCGGAGAACGTCACCCCCGCCTAGTCGGTCGCCTGACCTACTAGTCAGTCCGGCGGCGCAACACCGCGCCCAGAACCTGTAGTACCAAGGGGCCGCCTCACTCCGGTGAGGCGGCCCCTGCCTTTGCCCGCCGCCCTACTGCCCCGTCCGGCTCCTCGGGCTCATCCGGCACGGCGGGCGTAGAGCGCGTCGATCTCCGCGGCGAAGTCCTTCGCGACCGCCGCCCGGCGGATCTTCATCGACGGTGTGAGGTGCCCGCCGTCCTCGGTGAAGTCCACCGCGAGCACCCGGAAGCGGCGGATGGACTCCGCGCGCGAGACCGCAGTGTTGGCCTCGTCCACCGCCTTCTGCAGCTCGGCCAGCAGCTCCGCGTCCTCGGCCAGCTCCGCCGGGCCCAGGCCCTCCTTGTGCCGCATCCGCTGCCAGTGCGCGAGCCCGTCCGGCTCCAGCGTGAGCAGCGCGCCGACGTACGGGCGGTTGTCGCCCACCACCATGCACTGGCCGACCAGCGGGTGGGCCCGCAGCCGGTCCTCCAGCGGGGCCGGGGCGACGTTCTTGCCGCCCGCGGTGATGATGATCTCCTTCTTCCGACCGGTGATCGTCAGATAGCCCTCGGCGTCCAGCTCGCCGACGTCCCCGGTCGGGAACCAGCCTTCGACCGCCGGGATCGGCCCCTCGTCGTTCCAGTAGCCGGCGAAGACCTGCCCGCCGCGCAGCAGCACCTCGCCGTCCTCGGCGATCTTGACCGCGGTGCCGGGCAGCGGCCAGCCCACCGTGCCCAGCCGCGGGTGCAGCGGCGGGGTGACGGTGGCGGCCGCGGTGGTCTCCGTCAGGCCGTAGCCCTCGTAGACCATCACCCCGGCGCCCGCGTAGAAGGCCGCGAGCCGGCCGCCCAGCGGGGAGCCGCCGCAGATCGCGTACCGCACCTTGCCGCCCAGTGCCGCCCGGATCCGCCGGTAGACCAGCGGGTCGTACAGCGCGTGCGCGAGCCGGAGCCCGAGCCCCGGGCCCGCGCCCGTGCCCGTCTGCCGGGCGACCTGCGCCCGCCCGTACGCCTGCGCGACGCGCGCGGCCCGGTCGAAGGAAGCGGCCCGGCCGATCTTCTCGGCGGTGGCGCGGCCGGTGTTGTAGACCTTCTCCAGCACGTACGGGATCGCCAGCAGGAAGGTCGGCCGGAAGCCCGCGAGGTCGGCGAGCAGGTCCTCGGTCGCGATGCTCGGCGCGTGCCCCAGCCGCACCCGGGCCCGCAGGCAGCCGACCGCGACCATCCGCCCGAAGACGTGCGACAGCGGCAGGAAGAGCAGGGTGGACGCGGGCTCGCTGCTCACCGACTTGAAGACCGGGTGCAGCAGCTCGATCGCGTTGTCGACCTCGGCGAAGAAGTTGCCGTGCGTGAGGATGCAGCCCTTGGGCCGGCCGGTCGTGCCCGAGGTGTAGATGAGGGTCGCGACCGTGTCCGGCGCCATCGACTGCCGCCGCGAGGTGACCAGCGCGTCCGGCAGCGTACGGCCGTCCGCCGCGATCTGGTCCAGCGCGCCGGTGTCGAGCTGCCACAGCTCCCGCAACTCCGGGAGCCGCCCGCGCACCGCGCTGACCGCACGGGCCTGGTCGACGCTCTCCACCGCGCAGGCCGCGGCGCCCGAGTCCGCGAGGATCCACTCCGTCTGCGACGCGGAGGACGTCGGGTAGACGGGCACGGTGATCAGGCCCGCGGCCCAGGCCGCGAAGTCCAGCAGCGTCCACGCGTACGAGGTCCGCGCCATGACCGCGAGCCGGTCGCCGGGCTTGAGCCCGGCGGCGATCAGCCCCTTCGCGAGCCCCAGCACCTCCCGGCGGAAGTCCTCCGCCGTGACGTCGTGCCATGCGCCGTCCGGTCCCTTGCGGCTGAGGACGACGTCGTCGGGGGCCTCGGCGGCGTTCGTGAACGGGATGTCGGCGAGTGAGCCCCGCTTCGGCGGGTCCACCAGCGGTCTGACGGCGGCGATGACGGCGCGGCCGTCCCGGGCCTGGACCTCGGGGTGTACCCCCTGCGGGGGTGGCGGCTTGCGTATGGCCATACGTACGGCTCCTTGAGGGTGAGGGTTCCGCTGCCGCGGAGGGTGACCGTTTTTCAGGGGCGTGTGGGGGCACCGCCCAGGCGCCCCCACACGCCCCCACACGCTCACCGCCCCGCGCAGCGGTGGCTCAGGGGCGGGTCAGGACCGCGGTCACGCCCTGGCCGCCCGCGGCGCAGACGGAGATGAGCCCCCGCGCGGGGGCGCCCTCGCCGGCGAGGTGGTGGGCCAGCGTGGCGACGATCCGGGCACCCGTCGCGGCGAACGGGTGCCCGGTCGCGAGGGAGGACCCGGCGACGTTGAGCCGGGCGCGGTCGACGGAGCCCAGCGCCGCGTCCAGCCCCAGCCGCGACACGCAGTAGTCCTTGTCCTCCCACGCGGCGAGCGTGGCGAGCACCTGCGAGGCGAAGGCCTCGTGCACCTCGTAGTAGTCGAAGTCGCCCAGGGCGAGCCCGGCGCGGGAGAGCATGCGCGGCACCGCGTACGCGGGGGCCATGAGGAGCCCTTCGGCGCCGGTGACGAAGTCGACCGCGGCCGTCTCGTAGGCGGTGAGGAAGGCGAGGGGTTCGAGGCCGCGGGCGGCGGCCCATTCCTCGGAGGCGAGCAGGACGACAGCGGCGCCGTCGGTGAGCGGGGTGGAGTTGCCCGCGGTCATCGTGCCGTCGGGGCCGCCGTAGACGGGACGGAGCTTGGCGAGTTTCTCGGGCGTGGAGTCGGGGCGGAGGTTCTGGTCGCGGGTGAGCCCGCGGAAGGGGGTGACGAGCGGCTCGAAGAAGCCCCGGTCGTACGCGGCGGCGAGCCGCCGGTGGCTGGCGGCGGCGAGTTCGTCCTGTGCCTCGCGGGTGATGCCCCACTGCTCCGCGGTGAGCGCGGCGTGCTCGCCCATGGACAGGCCCGTGCGCGGTTCGGCGTTGCGCGGGATGTCGGGGACGAGGTGCCTGGGGCGTACGGCGGCGAGCGCGCGGGCCCGGCCGCCCAGCGTCTTGGCGCGGCGGGCGGCGAGGAGGGTGCGGCGCAGCTGGTCGTTGACGCCCAGCGGGGCGTCGCTGGTGGTGTCGGCGCCGCCCGCGATGCCGCTGTCGATGACGCCGAGGGCGATCTTCGCGGCGACGGCGAAGACGGCCTGGAGGCCCGTGCCGCACGCCTGCTGGACGTCGTAGGCGGGGGTGTCGGGGGCGAGGACGGAGCCGAGGACGGTCTCGCGGGCGAGGTTGAAATCCCGGCTGTGCTTGAGGACGGCGCCCGCCGCGAACTCCCCCACTCTCTCGCCCGCGAGGCCGGTGCGCTCGGCGAGGCCGTTCAGCGCCGCCGTGAGCATGTCCTGGTTGGACGCGGTGGCGTACGGGCCGTCCGCGCGGGCGAAGGGAATGCGGTTGCCGGCGACGACGGCGACACGGCGGACGGTCTGCATGCGGTCTCCCGAATTTCCGATCTTCCGATCTGCGTGACTCACCAGTAGCCTTACCGTCGGTAAACTTACTCCAGAGTAAGGAGAAGGCCAATGGCCGACCGCTATCTCCGCGCCACCGGCACCGCACCCGGCCGCTTCCTCGCCCGCCGCCTGGGCCTTCCCCTCCCCGTCCCGCTGCGCCGCCACTCCGCCGGGACCTCCGAACTGCCCGGCCCCGTCCTGCGCCTGGCGGCGGGCGAGACCCCGCCCGCCCGGGGCGAGGCGCCGTACGGGGGCGTCGTCGTGGACGCCACCGGGATCGACGGGCCCGGCGCGCTCTCCGGGCTGCACACCGCCCTGCACCCGCTGGCCCGCTCGCTCGCGCCCTGCGGGCGGGTCGTCGTGCTCGGCGGACGGCCGCAGGACGGCGGCTTCGCGCAGGCCGCCGCGCAGCAGGCCCTGGAGGGCTTCGTCCGGTCGCTCGGCAAGGAGATCGGCCGGGGCTGCACCGTCAACCTCGTACGCCTCGCCCCGGGCGCCGAGCCCGACGCGGCGCTGGACTTCCTGCTGTCGCCGCGCTCGGCGTACGTCAGCGGGCAGGTCGTCGAGGTCGGCCCGGCGGCTCCCGCGACTCCTGCGACTCCTGCGGCTGAGCCGCGTACCGCGCTGGTCACCGGCGCCGCGCGGGGCATCGGCGCGGCCGTCGCCGAGACGCTCGCCCGCGACGGGGCGGCCGTCGTGCTGCTCGACGTGCCGCAGGCGGGCGACGCGCTCGCCCAGGTCGCCGCCCGCCTCGGCGGGAAGGCCCTCACCCTCGACATCACCGCCCCCGACGCGGGCGAGCGCATCGCCGCCGCGCTGCCCGGCGGCCTGGACGTCCTCGTCCACAACGCGGGCATCACCCGCGACCGCAAGCTCGCCAACATGGCCGCCGACCGCTGGGACGCCGTGATCGACGTCAACCTCGGCAGCGTCCTGCGCACCACCGCCGCGCTGCTGAAGGCGGGCGCGGTCGCCGACCACGCCCGTATCGTCGGCACCGCCTCCATCGCGGGCATCGCCGGGAACGTCGGCCAGACCAACTACGCCGCCTCCAAGGCCGGGATCATCGGCTGGGTACGCGCCCTCGCCGCGGACCCGGAGCTGCGCGAGCGCGGCATCACCGCCAACGCAGTCGCGCCCGGCTTCATCGAGACCGCGATGACCGCGGCGGTGCCGCTGGTCATCCGCGAGGCGGGCCGCCGGATGAACTCACTCGGCCAGGGCGGCCGCCCCGCCGACGTCGCCGAGACCGTCAGCTGGCTCGCGGCGGCCGCCTCCGGCGGGATCAACGGGCAGGTCGTACGCGTCTGCGGCCAGTCCCTGCTGGGCGCCTGACATGGCGCCGCTGATCCTGACGCTGGGCCGCGGCGCGCTCACCGGGCTCGCCAAACGCCCCTCCGCCGCCTCCCGCCTCACCCCCGCACGGCTCACCCGCGCCGCCGTACGCGTCGACCCCGCCCGCGCCGCCGCGTACGCCCGCGTGTGCGGGTACGAACCCGGGCCCGTCCTCCCGCTGACCTACCCGCACATCCTGGGCTTCCCGCTCGCCGCGCGGCTCATGGCCGCCCGCGCGTTCCCGCTGCCGCTGCTGGGGCTCGTCCACACGTCGATCGCGCTGCGCCGCCTGCACGCGCTGACGGTCGCCGACCGCCCGGACCTCTCCGTCCGCACGGAGGGGCTGCGGGCGCACCGCCGCGGCACGGAGGTCGTCGTCGTGACCGAGGCGCACCTCGCCGGTGAACTGGTGTGGCAGGACACCAGCACGTACCTGGCCAGGCACCGGGCGCCGGGCCAGGACGCCCCGGGGGCCGCCGCCCCCGCTCCCCGCCTCCCCCTCGTCGAGACGTGGGAGCTGCCCGGCGATCTCGGGCGCCGGCACGCCCGGGTGAGCGGCGACTACAACCCGATCCACCTCTCGGGCCCGACCGCCCGCCCCTTCGGCTTCCGCCACGCGATCGCCCACGGCATGTGGACGGTGGCGCGCTGCGCTGCGCTCGCCGCTGAGGCGAATGCTCTTGAGGCCGAGTTCCGGGCGCCGGTGCTGCTGCCCTCGACCGTCGAGTACGCGGCTGCCTCCGGCAGGTTCGAGGTGCGGTCAGGCTCACGCCTGCACGTGGTGGGAACGGTGAGCTGACCTCGCCGGCCGGGCTGTTCCGCGGGGCTCGCGCGGGGTGAACGTTTCGCGCTGCCGCGCGGGGTGAGCGTTTTCCCGTGCCGCGCCGGGCAAGCGTCTTGCGCTGCCGCGCCGGGTGAGCGTCTCGCGCTGCCGCGCGGGGTGAGCGTTTTCCCGTGCCACGCCGGGCAAGCGTCTTGCGCTGCCGCGCCGGGCAAGCGTCTCGCGCTGCCGCGCGGGGTGAGCGTTTTCCCGTGCCACGCCGGGTGAGCGTCTCGCGCTGCCGCACGGGGTGAGCGTTTTCCCCTGCCGCGCCGGGCAAGCGTTCTCCCCTGCCGCGCCGGGTGAGCGTTCTCCCCTGCCGCGCCGGGTGAGCGTTCTCCCCTGCCGCGCCGGGCAAGCGTCTCGCGCTGCCGCGCCGGGCAAGCGTCTCGCGCTGCCGCGCGGGGTGAGCGTTTTTAGGGGCGCGGGGAACTGCGCGGCCAGCCACGACGGTGGCGCGGGTCGTCACCGGCCCGAAGGGGCAGTTCGGTTCTCCCCCAGAGCTTCGCCTGGGCGGTGCCCCCACGGCCCACCGGCCGGTGGGTGGTTGCTCGCGCAGTTCCCCGCGCCCCTGGTGTGCCCCGCGGCGCAGGCGCAGCCCGAAAAACGAGTGCCCCGCGGCGCAGGCGCAGCCTGCGGAACGAGTGCCCGGCGCGGGTCACGGCGCCCCCAAGGCCTCCGCAGGAAGCGCGGAGAGGGTGGTCAGCGCGGCCAGCAGCGCAGCGGCTTGCTCCTCCGGGAGGTGGCGGGCCAGCAATCTCGCCTCGCGGGACTGGATCGCGCCCTGCGCGGCGTCGCGGACGCGGAGGCCCTCCGCGGTGAGGGCGAGGAGGCGGACCCGGCGGTCTGACGGGTCCGGCGTGCGGGTGATGAGGCCCCGGGCCTCGAGCTCGGTGAGGACGTCGATGATGCGGGTCTTGTCGGCACCGATGGCCTCCGCGAGAGCGGCCTGGCTGCGCAGGGGCTCGGGGTCGAGCCCGAGGAGTACGGAGTAGGCCCACATGCTCAGCCCGTGCTCGCGCAGCAACGGCAGCTCCGCCGCGGTGAGCGCGCGGCCGAGGGGGACGATCATCGCGGCGAGGTCCTTGCGGGGCGGGCGGCGGGCGGCGGACATCGCAGGAACTCCCTTGACAGATAATAAGCTCTCGCAGACGATAAGCACATGCCTACCGATATGGAACGGCTCCGTGACCTCGACGCACGCGCGGTGCGGCTGAGCACCGGGCTCGTCCGGCAGTCGACCGTAGCCGATCTGCGCCGCCCGACTCCCTGCGAGGGCTGGGACCTCGCGGATCTGCTCGGGCACATGACGGCCCAGCACCGCGGCTTCGCCGCCGCCGCACGGGGGGCGGGCGGCGAGGCCGCGGTCTGGGCTGCCACGCGGGACGCCGACCCGGCGTCGGCGTACGAGGCCGCCGCCGCTGACGTCGTCGCGGCCTTCGCCGGGGTCGACGACCCCGAACAGCCCTTCACGCTGGCGGAGTTCAGCACCGGACCGGACTTCCCCGCCCGCCTGGCGGTGGGCTTCCACTTCCTGGACTACGTGGTCCACGCCTGGGACGTCGCGGTGACGCTCGGCGCGCCCTTCACCCCGGACGCCGACCTGGCCGAGGCCGCGCTGCCGATCGCCCTGGCCGTACCACCCGCCTCACCGGTCTTCGCCCCTCCGCTGCCCGCGGCGCCGGACGCCGACGCACTGACCCGCGTCCTCACCCGGCTGGGCCGCGCCCCGCGCGTCTAAACCGCCTGGGCCAGGCCCTTCCAGGCGAAGGTCATGAGGGAGGCGGCCAGGTCGCGGGCGGGCAGCGGGTCGGGGGCGGTCGACGCCCAGGCTGCGAGCGACTCCGCGGCTCCCACCAGCGCGTACGCGTACGGTGCGACGGTCCGGGTGTCGGGTGCGCCGCACGCCGCCGCGAGGAGCCCGGCGACGAAGTCGACGATCCGCGCCCGCAGCCCCGCGACCTCCGCGGCGAACGGCTCGCCGACCGTACGGGCCTGCGTGTAGAGCACCGCCCAGCCGTCGGGGTGCGCGGCGGTGTGCTCGAAGAAGCCGAGCAGCCCGCTCCACAACTGCCGCTCCGGCGGCGCGTCCGCCTCGACCGCGTCCCGTACGGCCGTGGCCAACGCGTCGGCCTCGCGCCGGATGCAGGCGGTGAACAGGGCGTCCTTGGACTCCAGGTACAGATACACCAGCGGCTTGCTGACGCCCGCCGCCTCCGCGATCTCGTCCATCGACGCGGCGCGGAAGCCGCGGCGTGCGAAGACCGCGACGGCCGCGTCGAGCATCTGCCGCTCGCGCTCGGCCCGCGGGACCCGCTTGCCCCCCGCCGCGGGCATCAGGCGGTGCGCGCGGCGCCGTCCCGCGCGGCGTCGTCCGCCGCGTCCTCCTGCTGCTGGTTCGCGGCGAGGTTGCGCCGGGTGCGCTCGACCTTCTCCGACACCTGGGTCGCGGCCTGCTCGCGCACGTTGCGCAGCAGGACGAAGCTCAGCGGGGCGGACACGACGAGGGCCAGCAGGGCGACCCACAGGTAGTTCGAGTCACCGAGCCCGGCCGGCAGGACACGCAGCCGAACCAGTCCCCAGATGACACCGAAGCTCGCGACGATGAGGCCGAAGCGCATGGCGGTGTACCTAAGCATGCTTCCAGTGAAGCACGCCGCTCCCCCTCCGCCGGGGGCGGCCCCCCGAACCCGCTTGTCGCGCAAGGGCCTCAGAGGGCCAGGAGCATCACGATGTCGTCGCGGTCGTCGCCCGGGGCGACGCGGATCGCGCCGGGGACGCGGCCGACCTCCTTGTAGCCGCACCCGGCGTAGAAGGTGTCGACTCCCGTGCCGCCCCGGCAGGTGAGGCGGATCGCCTCGATGCCGGGGAACGTGCGGGCGGCGGCCTCGGTGGCCGCCATCAGCTCGCGGCCGTGGCCGCGGCCCTGGTGGCGGGGATGGATCATGACCGTGTAGAGCCAGAGCCAGTGCGTCATGAGGCGGTGCTCGTTGAAGGCGAGGAAGACCGTGCCGGCCACCCGGCCGTCCTCGTCGCGGCCGACGAGCAGCCGGCGGCGGCCGGCCGCGACCGCGGCGAGCGAGGCGTCGAGGGTGGGGCGGATGTCCTCGGGGGTGACGGGCGGCACGAAGCCGACCGCGCCGCCCGCGTTGGTCACGTCCGCCCAGAGCGCGAGGACGTCCTCGCGGAGCGCGTCGTCCAGCACGGGGTCCAGTTCGCACGTAAGGGTCATGAATGAAGAGTAACCATTACGCGGAGCCGGGTCCCCGTGAGGCGGGTCACACCCGCATGGGCTGCGGGGAGTCGCGCCGGGAGTCGTCCGGGCCCGGGTACTCGCGGATGATCTCGTAGCGCGTGTTGCGCTCGACCGGGCGGAAGCCCGCGTCGCGGATGAGGTCGAGGATGTCGTCGCGGGTGAGCTTGTTGGGGGTGCCGTAGTCGTCCGCGTCGTGGGTGATCTTGTACTCGACGACCGAGCCGTCCATGTCGTCCGCGCCGTGGTTGAGGGCGAGCTGCGCGGTGGACAGGCCGTGCATGACCCAGAAGACCTTGACGTGCGGCACGTTGTCGAAGAGCAGCCGGGAGACGGCGAAGGTCTTGAGCGCCTCCGCGCCGGTGGCCATCGTGGTGCGGGCCTGGAGGGTGTTGCGGACCTTGCCGTCCTTCATGTCCACGAAGTCGTGCTGGTAGCGCAGCGGGATGAAGACCTGGAAGCCGCCGGTCTCGTCCTGCAGCTCACGCAGCCGCAGCACGTGGTCGACGCGGTGCCGGGGCTCCTCGATGTGGCCGTAGAGCATGGTGCAGGGGGTCTTGAGGCCCTTGGAGTGCGCCAGCCGGTGGATGCGGGACCAGTCCTCCCAGTGGGTGCGGTGGTCCACGATGTGCCGGCGCACCTCCCAGTCGAAGATCTCCGCGCCGCCGCCGGTGAGGGACTCCAGGCCCGCGTCGATCAGCTCGTCGAGGATGTCGGAGGCGGACATCCCGGAGATGGTCTCGAAGTGGTGGATCTCGGTGGCGGTGAAGGCCTTGAGCGAGACCTGCGGCAGCGCCTCCTTGAGGGCCTTCAGCGACCGCGGGTAGTAGCGCCAGGGCAGCGTGGGATGCAGGCCGTTGACGATGTGCAGCTCGGTGAGGTTGTCGCCCTCCATGGCCTTGGCCAGCCGGACGGCCTCCTCGATGCGCATGGTGTACGCGTCCTTCTCGCCCGGCTTGCGCTGGAAGGAGCAGTACGCGCACGAGGCGGTGCACACGTTCGTCATGTTGAGGTGGCGGTTGACGTTGAAGTGGACGACGTCGCCGTTCTTCTGCGTCCGCACGTGGTGCGCGAGCCCGCCGAGCCACGCCAGGTCGTCGGACTCGTAGAGGGCGATGCCGTCCTCGCGCGTCAGCCGCTCACCCGCGTAGACCTTCTCTTCCAGCTCCCGCTTGAGCCCCGCGTCCATGTGCTTCTCCTCCTGCCGGGATCGACCGCCCGGCGTCCGACACTACTCCCCCGGCTTCCGGCCGAGCGGTGCCCCCACCGGCTCTTCGGGAAGTGCGCCGACCCGGTTCTCCCACTTCGTGGACAGCACGATCGTGGTACGGGTGCGGGCCACGCCCTTGGTGCCGGACAGCCGGCGGATGGTGGCCTCCAGGCCGTCCACGTCGTTGACCCGGACCTTGAGCATGTACGAGTCGTCCCCGGCGATGAACCAGCAGTCCTCGATCTCGTCCAGGGTGCGCAGCCGCTCGGCGACGTCCTCGTGGTCGGCGGCGTCGCTGAGCTGGAGACCGACGAGCGCGGTCACGCCGAGGCCGAGCGCGGCCGGGGCGACCGTCGCGCGGTAGCCGGTGATCACCCCGGCCTGCTCCAGGCGGTTGATGCGGTCGGTGACGCTGGGGCCGGACAGCCCCACCAGCCGGCCCAGTTCGGCGTACGACGCCCGGCCGTTCTCACGCAACGCCTGGATGAGCTGTCTGTCCACCGCGTCCATCAGGGGGGACCCTCCTGTTCGCACCGCGACTGCGCTGTCTGGACACGAATCTAAGGCATGGCGGGGCCCGCGCCCTGCGCATGTGCCTGTCCGAGGCCCCCTCGCCAGCGGCGGTAGAGGGTGTGCGGCACCCCGGCGGCGTCCAGGACGCGGCCGGCGACGAAGTCGACGAGGTCCTGGATGTGCGCGGCACCGGTGTAGAAGGCAGGCGAGGCGGGCAGGACCGCGGCCCCGGCGTCGTCGAGGGCGACCAGGTGGCGCAGCGTCTGGCCGTTCAGCGGCGTCTCGCGCACCGCCACGACCAGCGGGCGGCGCTCCTTGAGGGTCACGCTCGCGGCGCGCTGCAGCAGGTCCTTGGACAGCCCGAGCGCCACCCCGGCCACGCACGCGGTGCTGGCCGGCACGATCAGCATGCCCCGCGCCGGGTACGAGCCGGAGGACGGCCCGGCGGCCAGGTCGCCGGCCGGCCAGTGGCGTACCCGCTCCAGGTCCGGCACGGGGTACGCGGCCGGGTCGCCGTCGGCCCCGCGGGCGAGCAGCCGGGCGAGGTCGGCGCGCCAGTGGGCGTCGCGGAAGGGCCCGCCGGTCTCGTCCAGCAGGGTGAGCCGGGCGGCGCGGCTCACGACGAGGTCGACGTCCTCGCCCGCGGCCAGCAGCGCGCGCAGCACGGCGGCGGCGTACGGGGTCCCCGACGCGCCGGAGACGCCCACCACCCACGGGACGCGGGGCGGTCCGGCCTGCGGTTTCCCGTCCCCCTGCGGCTCCCCGCGCTGCTCCCCGTGCTGGTCGTCGTCCACGCCGACGAGGGTAACCGGCGCGCCGAAGGGCCGCCGCGGAGGGAACCCGGCGGGGGTCGCCCGCGTCTTCCAGGAGTAAAGGGAGCAACGGCCGCCGTCGGGAGGCAGCCGGGAGACGGTCGGGGGAGTCAGGGGGATGGCCGTGGGTCACGGACACACCGCGGACGGCGGGAGGCGGTCATGAGCGTCTCGGGCGCGCTGCTCGCCCCCGTGCGG
This sequence comes from Streptomyces sp. NRRL F-5123, assembly GCF_000721495.1. Taxonomy (GTDB): domain Bacteria; phylum Actinomycetota; class Actinomycetes; order Streptomycetales; family Streptomycetaceae; genus Actinacidiphila. Next base: position 27,894 of record NZ_JOHY01000024.1, on the reverse strand, counting down.
GCCGGCGGCCGGGTGGCCGCCGCGGGCATCCTCATGGGCGGCTGGCTCGCGCTGCTGTGGGGCATCGAGGTGGTCAACGCGCTGAGCGGTCAGCGGCTGGACACCTACGGCATCACCCCGCGGCAGGGCAGCGAGCTGCTGGACATCGTCCCGGCGGCCTTCCTGCACGTCGGCTTCTCCCATCTGATGTCCAACAGCCTGCCGTTGCTCGTGCTCGGCTTCATCGCCGCGCTCAGCGGCATAGCCCGCTACCTCGCGGTGGCCCTGACGGTCATGGTGGTCAGCGGGCTCGGCGTGTGGCTGACGGCGCCCGCGCACAGCGTCACGCTCGGCGCGTCCGGGCTCGTGTTCGGCCTGTTCGGCTATCTGGTCGTGCGCGGCTTCGTGGACCACCGGGCGCTGGACGTGATCGTGGGCCTGATCGTCGGCGTCCTCTACGGATCGATCCTGTGGGGTGTGCTGCCGACGGCCACCGGGGTGTCCTGGCAGGCGCATCTGTTCGGTCTGGTCGGCGGCGTCGCGGCGGCGTTCCTCTTCCGCGACCGCTCGGCGGCGCAGGCCCCCTGACGGAGCGGCTCCTCCGGCTGCCGGATCCCGGCAGCCGGAGAGCCTCACATCGGCACACATACACCGTCGAGAGCACAGCGCCTGCACAGGTAACCTTCAGTCAAGATTGCGCAAAGTCCGCGGGTACGGAAGTGCCCGGCGGCGAACGAGGAGTTCGACATCAACAGCATCCGCAAGGGTCTTGCCGCCGCCGCAGTCGTGGCGCTGATAACCGCGGGCGCCGCCGCCTGCGGCAACGACGAGCCCAGCACCCCGCAGGGCAAGGTCACCAACGCGTTCACCAACCTCGGCGACCAGAAGTCCGTCACCGTCGGACTGTCCTTCGACGGCTCGGCGCAGCAGATCTACGCGGCGATGAAGGACCAGGACGACTTCGACCTGTCCGACGCCACGATGCTCGCCGGCCTGAGGATCAGCGCCGCGATGAGCGCCGACAAGCCCTTCGCCCAGCTCAAGAACGGCGACAAGGGCGGCAACCTCGGCCTCACCTTCGCCTCCGGCGCCTCCGGCGGCAAGGACGGCACCGCGCTCGTCGGCCTGCGGGTGGTCGACGAGAAGCTCTACGTCAAGGTCGACCTGAAGGCCATCGCGAAGCTCGACCCGTCCGACAAGGACCTCCAGGAACTGAACAGCGTCGTGGGGTCGGCGGACCAGATGCCGTCCAACTTCGCCTCCGTCAAGCAGCTCGTCAAGGGCGGCTGGGTGTCGCTGGACCCGAAGGGCTTCGAGGACTTCTTCAAGTCCCTGGGCGCGGGCGACGACTCCTCCGGCGACTCCGGCAGCTCCGACAGCTCCGGTGACGACCCGCTGGCCGGCCTCGGCCTGCCGGGCGGCCTGCCGACCGCGCTGCCCACCGACCTCGCGAACAAGAGCGTCACGCAGCTCGTCGCCCCGCTGCGCGCCTCGCTCACCCGCGACGCCAAGCTCACCGACCTCGGCACGACGGACGGCGCGGACCACATCCGGGCGTCCATCCCGGCCCGCGCCCTCGTCAAGGACCTGCAGAGCGGCCTCGGTTCGCTCTCCAAGTCGCTGCCCGGCGGTGTGACCAAGGACCTGAACGACGTCCCGAACAAGACGGTCGACGTGGACCTCGCCATCAAGGGCGGCAAGCTCACCCACATCACCGTCGACCTCGCGCAGCTCGACGACACCATCCACGGCAAGCTGCCGCTGGACCTGTCGATCGACGGCGACGCCGGCCCGGTCAGCGCGCCCTCCGGCGCCCAGCAGCTCAACCCGCAGGACCTGATGGGCCTGGTCATGTCCCAGCTCGGCGGGTCCGACGACGGCTCCGGCAGCGCCGACGACAGCGGCGACTTCGGCGACTTCAGCGACCTCTGAGTCCGGACGCGGGAAGCCGCCCCCGCGCGCGGCCCCGGTGGTTCAGCCGCCGAGGCCGCGCGCGAGCAGGTCGCACAGCGCGAAGGCGAAGAGCGTGATGCCGATGACGCCGTTGACGGTGAAGAACGCCCGGTTGAGCCGGCTCAGGTCGTGCGGCCGGACGATGGAGTGCTCGTAGAGGAAGGCCCCGGCGACGACCGCCAGGCCCGTCCACCAGAAGCCCCCGGCACCGGTCAGGGCGCCGTACCAGACGAGCAGCGCGGTGGTCACGACATGGCTGCCGCGGGCGCCGTGCAGGGCCGCCGGAATGCCGAAGCGCGCGGGGACCGACTTCACGCCGTGCGCGCGGTCGGCGGCCACGTCCTGACAGGCGAAGATGAGGTCGAAGCCGCCGATCCACACCCCGACCGCGAGGCCCAGGACCACGGGGGGCCAGGACCACGAGCCGGTCACCGCGAGCCACGCCCCGATCGGGCCCATGGCCTGGGCCAGGCCCAGGACGGCGTGCGGGAAGTTCGTGAAGCGCTTGCCGTAGGGGTAGACGACCATCGGCACGACCGCGACCGGTGCGAGCGCCAGGCACAGCGGGTTGAGCAGCGCGGCCGCGCCCAGGAAGACCGCGAGCGCCACGAGCGCGCCCGTCCACGCGGTGCGTACCGACAGGGCGCCGGTGACGAGTTCACGGGTCGCGGTGCGCGGGTTGCGGGCGTCGATCTCCCGGTCGATGATCCGGTTGCACGCCATCGCGAAGGTCCGCAGGCCCACCATCGCCACGGTGACCAGCAGCAGTTCGCCCCAGTGCACACGGCCGTCCTCGCGGAACATCGCGGTGAGCGCCGCGGTGTAGGCGAAGGGCAGGGCGAAGACCGAGTGCTCGATCATCACCAGCCGCAGGAAGGCCCGCACCCTGCCGTCGGGCCGGGGGCCGGGTCCGACGAGATCCGGGGTCGCGGTGTCCGCGCTCACAGGCCGTACTCCGGCGCACCTCCGCGGATGCGGAGAGCATCCCCGGCTCGACGTGCGTTCATCATCGGTGATCGCATCACAGACCGTATTCCTTCCAGCGCCTGGTCACCCGTTCGGCCGTCTCCGGGTCGGAGAGCACCATCTCCGGCCAGCCCCCGTCCCGCGTGTAGCCCTCCTCGGGCAGCTTGCGGGTCGCGTCGATCCCGGCCTTGCCGCCCCAGAACTGCTGGTAGGAGGCGTGGTCCAGATGGTCGACGGGTCCTTCCACGACGGTGAGGTCGCGGGAGTAGTCGGTGTTGCCGAGCGCCCGCCAGGCGACCTCGTGCAGGTCGTGGACGTCGCAGTCGGCGTCCACCACGATGATCAGCTTGGTCAGCGACATCATGTGGGCGCCCCACACCGCGTGCATGACCTTCTGGGCGTGCTTCGGGTACTTCTTGTCGATCGCGACGATCGCGCAGTTGTGGAAGCCGCCCGCCTCCGGGAGGTGGTAGTCGACGATGTCCGGGACGATGACCTTCAGCAGCGGCAGGAAGAAGCGCTCGGTGGCGCGGCCCAGCGGCCCGTCCTCGGTCGGCGGCCGGCCCACCACGATCGACTGCAGGACGGGCTTCTTCCGCATCGTCACGCAGTCGACGGTGAGCGCGGGGAAGGGCTCCTGCGGGGTGTAGAAGCCGGTGTGGTCGCCGAACGGCCCCTCCGGCAGCGTCCTGCCGGGTTCCAGCCAGCCCTCGACGACGACCTCGGCCTGCGCGGGCACCTGGAGCGGCACGGTCTTGCAGTCGACCAGCTCGACCCGCTTGCCCTGCACGAAGCCCGCGAAGAGGTACTCGTCGATGTCGCCGGGCAGCGGCGCGGTCGCCGCGTACGTCACGGCGGGCGGGCAGCCGAAGGCGATCGCGACCGGCAGCCGCTCGCCGCGCTGCTGGGCGGCCTGGTAGTGGTTGCGGCTGTCCTTGTGGATCTGCCAGTGCATGCCGATGGTGCGCCGGTCGTGCCGCTGGAGCCGGTAGAGGCCGAGGTTGCGCACACCCGTCTCGGGGTCCTTGGTGTGGGTCAGGCCCAGGTTGAAGAAGGACCCGCCGTCCTGCGGCCAGGTGAAGAGCGCCGGGAGGGCGTCGAGGTCGACGTCGTCACCGGTCAGCACGACCTCCTGGACGGGCCCGTCCTTGACCTTCTTCGGCGGCACGTGGAGCATCCCGGACAGCTTGCCGAAGGCCTCCCGGACCCCGACGAAGCCGTGCGGCAGCTCGGGCTTGAGCAGCCCCGCGATCTTGTCGCTGATCTCGGCGTAGGACTTCAGGCCGAGCGCCTTGAGCAGCCGCCGGTCGGTGCCGTAGACGTTCATCGCGAGCGGCGCGGCCGAGCCCCGCACGTTCTCGAAGAGCAGTGCGGGGCCGCCGGCCTTGTTGACCCGGTCGGTGATCTCGCCGACCTCCAGGTGCGGGTCGACCTCGGCGGTGATCCGCCGCAGGTCGCCCTCCTTCTCCAGTGCCCGGAGGAACGAGCGGAGATCGTCGTAAGCCATGGGCCCCAGTCTCGCATCCCGCCCGGCGGCGCCGGGTCAGACCCCGGCGTAGGAGTGCTTGCCGCTGACGAAGATGTTGACGCCGTAGTAGTTGAACAGGAAGCACGCGAAGGCGATCAGGGCCAGGTAGGCGGCCTTGCGGCCCTTCCAGCCCGCGGTGGCGCGCGCGTGCAGGTAGCAGGCGTACGCGACCCAGGTGATGAACGCCCAGGTCTCCTTGGGGTCCCAGCCCCAGTAGCGGCCCCACGCGGCCTGCGCCCAGATCGCGCCGGCGATGATGGTGAACGTCCACAGCGGGAAGACCAGTGCGTTCATCCGGTACGCGAACTTGTCCAGCGTCGCCGCCGCCGGCAGCCGCCGCATGATGTCGCCCCAGCGCCCGTTGCTGTCCTTGCCCGCGGCGACCGCGACCTCGTAGCGGTCGCGGAAGAGGAAGAGCAGCGTGCCCACGGCCGCGAGGTAGAAGATCGCGCCGGAGATGATCGCGCACGACACGTGGATCCACAGCCAGTACGAGTGCAGCGCCGGGACCAGCTGCTCGCTGTTGGTGTAGAGGACGGACAGGGCCAGGCCCAGGTCCAGCAGCACCGTGGTGGTCAGGAACAGGCCGATCCACCGGACGTTCTTGCGCAGCGCGAGCAGAACCAGGTACATGCCGACGGCGACCGCGCCGAAGGTGGTGGAGAACTCGTACATGTTGCCCCACGGGGCGCGCTCCACCGAGGCGGCCCGGAAGGCGACGCCGCCGGCGTGCAGCAGCCACGCGAGCACCGTGAAGGACACCGCGATCCGGCCGTAGAGGTCGCCCTTCTCGTCGCCGCCCGCGGCGCCGGGGCCGTCCTCCATGCCGCGGTCGCTCGCCGAGGCGCGGGTGACGACGGCCGGGCGCTCCAGCGTGACGGTGCCGCCCGCGGTCTTGACCGTGACCTGCTGCGCCGCCTTCCTGCGGGCCGCCTCGGCCGCCTCGGCCGCGGCCTGCTCGGCGCTCGCCTCGGCAGTGAGCGCGGCGGACTGCACCGCGACCTTGCTGCGTCCGCCGAAGACCCACTCGGCGAGGTGGGCGAGGAAGGCGAGCGCGTACACGAACATCGCCGAGCGGATCATGTAGTTGCTGTAGTTCGCGAAGTTCTCGTTGACCGCGGCCGCGATGTTCACGCGCGCGCTCCTTCGTCGTCGGTCGCTGTGGTGTCAGGTCCTGACTGGGATCCGGGTGGTGGCGCGCCGTCGCCCCCGTCGCCGCCGGGTTCCGGCGTGACGGGCGCGTCGGGCAGCATGTGGACGGCCACGTCGCCCAGCTCGTCGGCGATCCGCGCGGACTCGCTGCGGCCCAGGCCGCCGAGCTCGACGACCGTCCCGCCGTCCTTCCCGGCGCTCGCCCGCACCCAGATCCGGCGGCGCTGGATGAACAGCGAGCCGGCCAGGCCCAGGATCGCGCCGATCCCGCTGACCAGGGCGCCGAGGTTGCCGGACTGGTGGGAGACGGTGAAGCTGGCCCAGGTCGCGACGCCGTCGAGCCGCAGGGTGCCGGCGCCGTCCGGGAGCTTCATGGTGTCGCCCACGCCGAGCAGGTCGGACAGCGGGGAGCCGTCCGCGTTCCTGAACTGCTTCAGGTGCGTCTCGTCGAGCTTGTAGACGTTCTGCTGGAGACCGGCGTCCAGGCCCAGGTCGCCGTGGAAGGCGTTGAGGGCCAGCCGCGGGTTCTGCGGCGTCGGGAAGGTCGAGTACATGCCGAGTGTCTTGCTCGTGGCGAAGGTCGGGGCGAAGATGCCGCGGAAGCCGAGCTGGTCCTCCTTGCCGTCCTTGCCGATCGCGTCCGGGATCTTGATGACGCCGACCGAGGTGAGCGCGGAGTCCTGCGGCAGGAACGGCACGGTGGTGTGCGTGACGTTGCCCTGGCCGTCGGTGACGGTGACCTTGACCGCGTAGCCGTGCGAGATGAGGTAGACCTTCTCGCCGCCGATGCTCAGCGGGTGGTTGACCGAGATCGTGCCCTTGGTCGTCTTCGAGTCGTCGGTGCCGGTGTAGTAGCGGATGTTCGCCTGGAATTTGAGGGCCGTGCCCTTCTCCGGGCCGCTCGTGGCGTACTTCGACTCGAAGCTGTCGAGCTTGAAGCCGAAGGGCTGGAGGTCGTCGGCGCCGTACCAGGTGCCGCCGCTGAAGTCGTCGTACTGCGTCAGGCTGTTGACGAAGCCGTCGCCCTCGACGACCAGCTTGCCGCCCTCGGCCTTCTCCAGCGAGGTCAGCGCGAAGGCGACCAGCAGGCCGAACAGCGAGACGTGGAAGAGCAGGTTGCCGAACTCGCGCAGGTAGCCCTTCTCGCCCGCGACCGAGGTGCCGGTCACGCTGGTGCGGAAGCGGCGCGCGCGCAGCACCTTGCGGGCCGCCTCGGTCACCTCCGCCGGGCTCGCGTCGGTGCGCCAGGTGCTGTACGCGGGCAGCCGGGTCAGGTTCCGCGGTGCGGCCGGCGGGCGGGCGCGCAGCTGGCCGACGAACTGCCAGGTGCGCGGCACGATGCAGCCCGCGAGCGACACGAAGAGCAGGATGTAGATCGCCGAGAACCACGGCGAGCTGTAGACGTGGAAGAGGCCGAGCCGCTCGTACAGCGGCGCCAGCACGGTGTGCCGCGCCTTGAAGGCGTCGACCTTGAGCTGGTCGTTGTGCTGCGGGATGAGCGAGCCGGGGATCGCCGCGAGCGACAGCAGGAAGAGCAGGATCAGCGCGATCCGCATCGAGGTCAGCTGCCGCCACATCCAGCGCAGCCAGCCCAGCACCCCGAGCCCCGGCACCTCGTCGATGCTGTCGGCGGGGGCGGTGCTCAGCTGGGCGCCCGCCGCGCCGAGGTCGTCGCCGTCGGGCCGGGCGGTGCCGGGGGCGTTCCCGTCCGTCCCGGCGTTCCCGGTTTTCTCCGTGATGCTCATGGGTTCAGACCCCTGGGGTGAATCCGCTCGACCAGATCTGCATCTGGTAGGTGATGTGGTCCCACACTCCGGTGACCAGCAGGACGCCGACCGCCACGAGCATGACTCCGCCGGTCCGTATGACCCACGCGTAATGCCGCTTGACCCAGGCGAAGGCGCCCAGCGTACGGCGGAAAGCTATGGCCGCCACGATGAACGGCACGCCGAGCCCGGCGCAGTAGAAGGCCATCAGCACCGCGCCGCGCACCGCGCTCGCGTCGCTGAAGGCCAGCGTGTTGACGGCCGTCAGGGTCGGCCCGACGCAGGGCGTCCAGCCGAGTCCGAACAGCACGCCGAGCAGCGGCGCCCCGGCCAGCCCCATCGTGGGCCGGACGTGAAAGCGGAACTCGCGCTGCGTGACCCCGCCGACCATGCCCATGAAGGCCAGGCCCAGCACGATGGTCAGCGAGCCGAAGATCTTGGTCAGCACGTCCTTGTGCACCAGCAGCGTCTGCCCGAAATTGCCGAACAGCGCCCCGCCGGACACGAAGACCGCGCTGAAGCCGAACACGAACAGCGCCGCGCCCGCGAGCGTCCGGCCTCGCCGGGCCTCGCCGAGGTCGGTGCCGGTGACACCGGTCACGTACGACAGGTAGCCGGGCACGAGCGGCAGCACGCAGGGCGAGAAGAACGAGATGAGGCCGGCGAGCATCGCGATCGGTATGGCGGCGAGCAGCGCACCGGTCAGGACCGTGTGCGTCTGGTCGAACGCCAGCGCGGTCAGCGTGCCGTTGCCGCCCACGTCACTTCTCCGCGACGATCTTGTCGATCATCTCGTTGAGCCCGTCCTCGGTGAGGGCTCCGAGGACCCGCGCGGCGATCTTCCCCTGCCGGTCGACGACCAGCGTGGCGGGCAGCGACGCCGGGTTGATGTTGCCCTTGGGGAACTTCAGGATCAGGTTCCCGGCCGGGTCGTACAGGCTCGGGTAGCCGATCTTGTAGTGCTCCACGAACCGCTGCGCGGGCGACCGGTCGAGGTCGCGGGTGTTGATGCCGAGGAACTGCACGCCCTTGGACGCGTCGGCCTGCGACACCGACGCCATGTGCGGCGCCTCCGCGCGGCAGGGCGCGCACCACGAGCCCCAGATGTTGATGACGACGACCTTGCCCTTGTACGCCGCCAGGTCCGCGTGCCCGCCGTCGACGGTCGAGCCCGCCAGCTCGGGCGCCGCCTTGCGGTCGCCGGCCTTGACGTACGTGATCGTGCCGGCGCCGCTGACGTAGTTCGAGCCGTTGGACGACGTGGACCCGCTCGACGACGAGCACGCACTCAGCAGCGACGCCACGGCCGCGACACAGGCGAGCGCCGCGGCGCGGCGCGGCGTACGGCGCCGGGAGGCGCGGGTAGGACTCATGTGAAAAGTTTCGCATGGGCCCCGGGGCGATCTTCCACACCCCCGACACCGGCACCAAAAGCGGCAATCGCCCCAAGTAAGGACCAGGTGATGGCCGCGGCGTCCGCTAGACGACGGGGGCGGGCGGCGACGCGGTGGTGCCCGCCGGCTCGGGGGCGGGCCCGGGCGGGGACTTGGGCGGGGACTTGGGCGCGGGCAGGGTCATGAACTCCTTCCAGCCCTGTGACGGCTTCTCCCCCACCTCCAGCCCGCGCAGCCGCTCCAGCACCGCCGGTTCCTGCGCGTCCAGCCAGTCCGCGAGCTGCCGGAAGGACACCATCCGCACGTCGTCGTGCCCGGCGGCCGCGATGTACGTGAACGCCGCCTCGACCGCGTCCATGTAGATCCCGCCGTTCCACTCCTCGAAGTGGTTGCCGATGTAGAACGGCGCCCGGTTCGTCTGGTACGCGCGCTCGAAGCCGGCGATGTACGACTGCGTGGCCTGCTCGCGCCAGTACGGGTAGTTGCGCGGGTCGGACTGCGTCGCCGCGTGCGACTGGTTGGCCAGCATGTTGTAGTCCATCGACAGCACCTCGAAGGTGTGCCCGGGGAAGGGGATGAGCTGCAGCGGGAAGTCCCACAGGCCCAGCTTCTTCGAGGGCCAGGTCTGGTTGCCGCCCGGCGAGCTGGCGTCGTACCGCCAGCCCAGCGCCGCCGCCGTCGGGAGCAGGCTGTTCTGCCCGAGCAGGCACGGGGTGCGGCCGCCGACCAGCTCCTTCTCGTAGTCGAAGGGCAGCGGCTCCTCGCCGTGCCAGCCGGTCCGCGTCTTCCAGGTGGTCACGAAGTCCTTGGCCTGGTCGATCTCGCTCTTCCAGTCCGCGGGGGTCCAGCGCCCGACGCTGCCGGAGCCGGTGCAGAAGTGGCCGTTGAAGTGGGTGCCGATCTCGTGGCCCTCCAGCCACGCCTGCCGGATGTTGTCGAGCGTCATCCGCAGGTGGTCGTCCGCGAGGTAGCCGATGTCGGAGGCGCCGCGGGGGCTGTTGGGCGGGGCGTAGTCCAGCTTCTTGTCCTCCGGGAGCAGGTAGAGCCCGCTCAGGAAGAACGTCATGGACACGCCGTGGTCGGAGGCGAGCTTGCGGAACCTCGGGAAGAGCCCGTTGCCGACCTCGCCCGCACCGTCCCACGAGAAGACCACGAACTGCGGCGGCGTCTGCCCGGGCTCCAGCCGGTCGACCGCCGGCTGGTACGGCTGCGCGCCCGTGTGCGCGGTGGACCCGTCCCCGATGAGCGTCACCGTCCGCGTCGGGGCATGCGCCCCGCTCGCCCTCGACGGCTCCCCCGTCCGCCGCGCATCGCCCGTGCCGCTCTTCCCCGCCCCGCATCCCGCGACGGCCAGCCCGGCCGCGGCCCCCGCGGTTGTCGCCAGCAGACTCCTTCGGCTCATTCCACTCATGCGCGGGTCCCGTCTCTCGGCACGATGCACTTGCCGTGCGGCTCGGGCGGGACTGCGTGTGGACGCCCGCCTTGCCGTCCACACGTTCCTCACGCTTTATGTGATTGTGGTCAAATCCTATTAATTACCCCCATACGGCGGCCCTCCTTCCCCCTCCCGGGGGAGGCAGCCGACTCCCCCGGGAGCATGCGGCTGCGCCGCCGGGCGCGCGTTGCGCGCTGCCGCGCCGGGCAAGCGTTTTCCGCTGCCGCGCCGGGCGAGCGTTTTCCGCTGCCGCGCCGGGCGAGCGTATTCAGGCTGCGCCTGCCGCGGGGGTGAGCGTTTTGCGCTGCCGCGCCGGGCAAGCGTCTCGCGCTACCGCGCCGGGCGAGCGTTTTTAGGGGCGCGGGGAACTGCGCGGCCCGCCCCCACCGGGGCGCGGGTCGTCACCGACCCGAAGGGGCAGTACGGTCCGTACCGGACCACCGGCCGGTGGGTGGTTGCTCGCGCAGTTCCCCGCGCCCCTGGTGTGCCCGGCGGCGCAGGCGCAGCCTCCCCGCGCCCCTGGTGTGCCCGGCGGCGCAGGCGCGGCCTCCCCGCGCCCCGGGTGGTTGCCCGGCGCGGCAGGCGCAGCCTGCAAAACGCCCGCCCGCGGCGCAGGCGCAGCCTGCAAAACGCTCACCGCCCTACGCAGTAGGGAAGCTCAGGACCCCGCACCCCGCGGAAGCGGGCTACGCCCCGAACGCCTTGCTCGCCCCCTTCGGAGCCTTGGCCCCGCCCCCGCGCAGGTGCGCGGGCACGAGGTCGAGCGCGGGCTCGGAATAGCCCACGGACACGATCTCGTCCCCCTGGTACGTAAAGCTCGTCAAGCTGGCCAGCGTGCACTGCCGGCGCCTGGGGTCGTGCCACAGGCGCCTGCGCTCGGCCCACGAGCGCACGATCCAGATCGGCAGCTGGTGGCTGACGGCCACCGCCTCACGCCCCCGCGCGGCGTCCCGCGCGGCCGCGAGCGCCGCGCTCATCCGGACGACCTGGTCGACGTACGGCTCGCCCCAGCTGGGGCGGAAGGGGTTGGTCAGGTACTTCCAGTTCGCCGGGCGGCGCAGCGCCCCGTCGCCGATGCCGAAGGTCTTGCCCTCGAAGATGTTCGCCGCCTCGATGAGGCGGCCGTCCGTCGCGAGCTCCAGACCGTGCGCCGCGGCCACCGGCGTCGCCGTCTCCTGCGCGCGCTCCAGCGGCGAGGCGACGACGTACGCGATGTTGCGGTCAGCGAGGTGCTCGGCGACCCGGTCGGCCATCTTCCGGCCCAGCTCGGACAGGTGGTAGCCGGGCGCACGGCCGTACAGCACCCCACCGGGGTTGTGGACCTCGCCGTGGCGCATCAGGTGCACCACGGTCAGCTCGTCGGACCTGTCGGTCCGGTCGGTCCCGGAACTCATGCGCGCGCCTCCGCTGCGGCTCGTGCGGCGGCCGGCAGCGCCGCGGCGATGCGCTCCACGGCCCGCTCGTCGTGCGTGGTGGACACGAACCAGGACTCGAACGCGGACGGGGGCAGGTACACGCCCTGCGCCAGCATCGAGTGGAAGAACGGGGTGAAGCGGTACGCCGCCTGCCGCTTGGCCGCCTCGAAATCACGGACGTCCTCGTCCGTGAAGAAGACGGAGAACATATTGCCCGCCGTCTGGATCCGGTGCGCGACCCCCTCCTTGCCCAGCGCCTCGGTGACCAGCGCCTGGATCTCGGCGGAGACCGCGTCGAGCCGCGCGTAGGCCGCGCCGTCCAGCAGCCGCAGCTGCGCGAGGCCGGCGGCGGTGGCCACCGGGTTACCGGACAGGGTGCCGGCCTGGTAGACGGGGCCGGCCGGGGCGAGCAGGGCCATGACGTCGGCGCGGCCGCCGAAGGCCGCCGCCGGGAAGCCGCCGCCCATGACCTTGCCGAAGGTCATGAGGTCGGGGCGCACGCCGTCCAGGCCGTACCAGCCGGCGGCGCTGACCCGGAAGCCGGTCATGACCTCGTCGGAGACGTAGAGGGCGCCGTCCGCCGTGCACAGCTCCTTGAGGGCGGCGTTGAAGCCGTCGCGGGGCGGGACGACGCCCATGTTGCCGGGCGAGGCCTCGGTGATGACGCAGGCGATCTGGCCGGGGTGGGCGGCGAAGGCGGCCCGTACGGCGTCCAGGTCGTTGTACGGCAGCACGATCGTGTCGCCGGTCTGCGCGCCGGTCACGCCGGGGGTGTCGGGCAGCCCGAAGGTCGCCACGCCCGAGCCGGCGGCGGCCAGCAGCGCGTCGACGTGACCGTGGTAACACCCGGCGAACTTCACCACCTTCGCGCGCCCCGTGAACCCGCGCGCGAGCCGGATCGCGGACATCGTCGCCTCCGTGCCGGACGACACCAGCCGCACCTGCTCCAGCGGCTCGACCCGGGCCACCATCGCCTCGGCGAGCGCGACCTCGCCCTCGCCGGGGGTGCCGAAGGACGTGCCGCGCGTCACGGCGTCCTGCACGGCCGCGACGACCTCGGGGTGCGCGTGGCCCAGGATCATCGGGCCCCACGAGCAGACCAGGTCGACGTACTCGCGGCCGTCGGCGTCGGTCAGGTACGGACCCGTACCGGACACCATGAAACGGGGCGTACCGCCCACGGCGCGGAAGGCACGGACCGGGGAGTTCACGCCTCCTGGGGTCACGGCCGCCGCGCGGTCGAACAGTTCCTGGGACACTGGTGCTTCGTACGGGTAGCTCACGGATACATGGTCTCAAACGCCGGGCGTTGCGCGACAACGTCTCAACCGTGCATCTGACACGATGATCGGGTTGCATGGTTGGGGCGGCAGATGGTCGGGTAGTGGAATGCAGCAGCGGGGTGGCGTTCCGGGCGAAGAGCCGGGAGATCACGTACCCGATTCCGAGGACACAAAGCCGGGCAGTCCAGCACCACGCGATCCAGAACACCACGAGCAACAGCAACACCGCGAGCCGCACGACGAGCGAGACCGGCGCGGGCGCGGACGCCGAACGACCGCAGAGGGCAGGAGCAGGGGTGGCCGAGTGGGGGTGACCTACAAGTACTTCGGCGCGCCCGACGGAGCGACCGCGGCGCGTGTGCCGATCTCCATGCGCCCCGAGGAGCTCGGCGGCGACGAACTCGGCCAGGGCATGTACACCAAGGTCAAGCCGGAGACGATGGCCGCGATGGTCCTCACCGGCATCGAGGGCATACCCCCGAACAAGGTCCCGCCGCTCGAACTCGTCGTCCTGCACCCCGACTACGCCGTGGTCCGGCTGCCCGCCTCCGTCGTCGAACCGCTGCGCAGCGCCAACGAGGAGTCCCTCGGCGCCGCCGCCTTCATCTGGTCCACGGTCCCCGACCGGCGCGGCCCGCGCGACGCCTTCGTCATCTACCAGATGCTCCACGAATGGCAGGACTTCGCCCGCCGCTGCCAGGAATCCGGCCACCAGCTCTACTGCCTGGTCTGGCCCTGACCCCCGCCCCGGGGGTTTCCGGGGTCCTTCACCGCCCGCCGGCGCCTGCCGCCGTGCCCGGCGTCTCCTCCGCCGCGTCCCACGCGAGCGCCTTGAGCTGCATACGGGCCGCGGGCCCGCAGTCGGGCACGGTCGCCCAGAAGGGATGCGCGGCGACCAGGACGGACAGCCGCACCAGCCGGCGGCGCAGCACCGTGGTCTGCGTGCCTGCGGAAGCGGCGAGTTGGCGATAGGTGACGTACCACTCGCGCTGCGCCTGGACGAGGTCGGCGGGAAAGGTGTGGTGGTGCATGCCCGGGATTCAACCACACGGTCGAACGTTTGTACGAGGTACGTGGCGCACACCACCGCGGCGTGTCGTGTACGCCACCCGGGCGGCGCAATCGGCTAGAGGCAGAGGATCAGGACGCAGATCTCGTGCGGCGGGGCCGTCGGGCCGGTGGCGGCCGGCGGGGTCGCGGTAGCGGTCGGCGGGGTCGCGGTGGCGGCCGGCGGAGGCGTGGTCGCCGTGGGCTGCGGGGCCGCGGTCGTGGGCTGGGCCGCGGACGACGACGGGGCCGGCTGCGGCCGCTGCGAGCGGTCCGCCGCCTGCTGCGGGGCCCGGGTGCGCGGCACCAGCGGGACGGAGCGGGTGTGGCCGGGCGTGGACGTGGCCGCCGGGTGCGGAGGCGCCGGGGTGCCGGCGCGGGACGGAGCCGTGACGGCGGGCGGCGGGGTGGTGGCCGGGGAGGTCACGGTGGGCAGGGCGTCGCCGACCGGGGCGTCGGGGGCGGTGGCGGCGTTCGTCGCGCCGCCGGAGCCGCCGGTCGGCATCGCGGCGATGGTCAGGCCGCCGCCGGCCAGCGCGACCGCGCTCGCCGCTACCGCCCGGCGGCGGTTCCGCCGCCAGCGGGCCTGCGCGTGCCGCCGGGCCGCCCGGCCGCCGCCTGCCGCGGGCAGCGCCGCGAGGGGCTCGCGCTCGGGCTCGTCCCCGCTCCCGTCGGCGCCGCCGTCCGTACCGCCGAAGTCCGCGGCGCCGACGCCCGTACCGCCGAAGTCCGCGTCGTACGGCAGCGGCTCGGGTATCGGGTGCCTGCGCGCGGGCACCGGCAGCGGCGGTTCCGCCACCGGCGCCTCCGTCCGTATCGCGGACAGCGCCGACCTGCCCGGAGTCGTGTGTCCCACAGGACCCGCATCGGATTCCGGTATCGGACCGTCCGGGTAATCCGGCGCCTGGTAGGCGGACGCGGGGGGCGCGATATCAGGCGCGTAGGCACCACAACCCGGGCATACCAACGCCCCGTTGAGGTTGCGACGGCATTGGTAGCAGTAGTCCATTGTCCTGTTTCCTGCCATGCTTCCTGGCTGCCTCGGGTGACCACAAAACGCTAACAGCGGCACCGTGAGGCATTGCGGGGCACTTGTGAGGCTTTCGAAAAGATCCCCCGCGCAATTCCGGCGAAGTCACCGTCAACCTCGCACGGGCCGCGGCCCGGCGGCGGCCGCGCGGGCACCCCGGTGATCCTTTCGTCAGCCGCGCTCACGCGCATACCGCAGCAGCACCACCCCGTTCCCGAATGTCCGGCTCTCGGTCAGCCGCAGCCGCTTGCGGTCGGCGGCGCCCGGGAAGAGTCGCTTGCCGGCGCCCAGCAGCACCGGGTGGACGTAGATCACGTATTCGTCGATCAGGTCGTGCGCGGCGAACGCGGCGGCCAGGTCCGCGCCGCCCAGCGCGAGATCGCCGCCCGGCCGCGCCTTGAGCGCCTCGATCTCGGCGGGCACCACCTCGCGTACCACCGTCGTGTTCCACGCCGCCTCCTCCAGCGTGCGGGAATACACGATCTTGGGCATCTCCCGCCAGATCCGGGCGAATTCCCGGACCGGGTCCGGGGCCTGCGGATCCTCGTCGGCGGTGGGCCAGTACTCGGCCATGAGTTCGTACGTGACACGGCCGTCGAGAAATGCGCCCATGTCACGCAGCTGATCGTTGAAGTAGCCGTGCAGCTCGTCGTCCACGAGATGCCAGTCGATCTCCCGGTTCGGCCCCTCCATGAAACCGTCGAGTGAAACCGACATCGCCAATACGATTTTCCGCATCGCGCCCGCACGCTCCTCTCCGTGTTCGCGGCCGCGTCCGCGTCCGCGACTCGTTCGGGTGTTCGCATTTCCGGTATCCGGATACCCCTGCCCCGGATTGTGCCGCGCGGGTCCGACAATGCGGTGTCACCAGCGCTTTCGGCGCGCGCGATAGGCTCGGCCGCGACCGGAGGACGTACCGCCGGCGGGCGGCGGGCAACAGGGGAGGACGGCGCGGTGGACGAGGCGGCACGGATCCAGGACGAAACGGTCGGCGGCTATCTGGAGCAGCTGGCCGCCCGCGTACCGGCCCCCGGCGGCGGCGCCGCCGCGGCGCTGCACGCCGCGCAGGGCGCCGCGCTGCTGGCCATGGTCGCCCGCTACTCGACCGGCGAGAAGTACGCCGCCCACGCCGACGCGATCGAGCGGATCACCGCCGAGAGCGACGAGCTGCGCGGGACCGCCCTCAGCCTCGCCGCGGCCGACGCGGCCGCCTTCACCGCCGTGACGGACGCGTACGCGCTGCCGCGCGGCGACGACGCGCAGAAGGCCGCGCGCTCGGCGGCCATCGCGCGCGCCCTCGAGGGCGCGGCGCACCCGCCGGGCGCCGTCGTCGCCGTGGCCCGCCGGCTCGTCGCCCTCGCGGAGGAGCTGCTCCCGATCGGCAACCGCAACGTCGTCACCGACGTCGCCGCCGCGGCTGAGGCCGCGCGCGCCGCGGCGACCACCGCCCGCGTCAACGTCGAGATCAACCTCGCCGGCATCAAGGACTCCGCCACCCGCGCCGCCCTCGCCGCGACCGTCACCGACGTCGACACCCTCGCCACCCGCGCCGCAGCGGTGACCGACTCCGTCCGCGCATCCCTGGCCTGACCCCGTCCCCGCACCCGCGCGGGCGGGCGGGACAGGCGATGAACGCTGACCTCCTCCTGGCCGTCGCCCGTCCCCGCGTCCGCGCGGGCGGGACGCGCACCGGATCGGTGGGGTGCCGCGCTCCCGCACGGCGGGACAGCCCCCGGCGGCGCACCCGCACGGATGAACGCAAAACCGACGTCCGAGTCGTACGGGTTGTGGAGGGGGTGGGGAAACCCCGCCGGAGGCGCCGCACACCGGACGCGGAACCTCAGAGGCTCCAGCCCCCGCCGGAGGCGCCGCACACCGGACGCGGAACCTCAGAGGCTCCAGCCCCCGCCGGAGGCGCCGCACGCGGAACCTCGGAGGCTCCGACCCCCGCCCGACGCCCCGCACACCGGACGCGGGGACGACGGGGCCGCCCCGCCGCCCCGTCCCCGCCCGCGGAGCGCCGAGCGCCTACGCTGGCGCTGCGCGCGCCCGCGCCCCCGTCCCGTCCCGTCCCGTCCCGAGGAGCCCTCAGCCATGAGCGACAGCACCGCATCCCTCACCGGCGCCGAGTGCGCGGCCGGCTTCCGCGCGGAGGCGCAGGAGATCGCCGAGCGCCTGGTGCGAGAGGGCGGAGCGGCGCCGCGACTGGTGGTCGTCGTCGCGACGGAGGACGAGAGCAGCGCGTGGTACGTGCGCTCGATCACCCGTGCCGCCGCGAGGATCGGCATCGCCTGCGACACCGTCACGCTCCCCTCGGACGCCGAACCGGGCGTGATCCGGAAGCAGTTGGCGACGCTGAGCGATGACGCCTCGGTGCACGGGATCATCCTGCAGACGCCGCTGCCGCCCGGCGCTTCCGCCGCGGACCTGGCCGGGGCCATCGCGCCGGGCAAGGACGTGGACGGCGCCAACCCGCTGAGTCTGGGGCGGCTCGCCGCCGGGCTGCCCGCCTTCGCCCCGGCCACCGCCGAGGCCGTCGTACGGCTGCTGGACGCGCACGGGCTCGCGCTCGCGGGCCGTACGGTCGCGGTCGTCGGCCGCTCCACCGTCGTCGGCAAGCCGCTGGCCCACCTGCTGCTGGACCGCGACGCGACCGTGACCGTCTGCCACTCCAGGACCGCCGACCTGGCCGCCGTCACGCGCGGCGCGGACATCGTGGTGGCCGCGGCCGGACGCGCCGGGCTCGTCACCGCCGAGCACCTCGCGCCGGGCGCGGTCGTGGTCGACGTCGGCACCAACCCCACCGAGGACGGCGGCCTGACCGGCGACGTGGACGCGGACTCCGTACGGGGCGTCGCCGCGGCCCTCTCCCCCGTGCCCGGCGGCGTCGGCCCGGTCACCACCGCGCTGCTGCTACGGCACACCGCCATGGCGGCGGAGGCGGCGCAGCACCCGGAGGACACGCACGTCACACCGTAGGCGTGACATCTGTCATGGCCGGGTCCGGACGGACGGCTCTGCCGCCGGCACCCCGCCCCCGGCGATGCTCGTGCCATGACGATCACCGAGGCACTTCCCGCGACGGACACCACTTCTGACGCCCTGGCGGCCGCGGCCGGCACCGCCGCCGCCAACGGCTCGGCAACAGGCCGCGACGTGGCGACGGGCAAGTCCGAAGCGCCGAGCGGCACCGCGGACTTCCGGCCCGTACCGGTGTGGTTCTTCGCCTTCGAGGGGCTCATGGGCGCGTCCTTCGACATCCTCAAGGCCCACCCGGACGGGTGGATGGTGATCGCCGGGTGCGCGGCCGTGAACCTGGTGCTGGCCTCCACCGTGCTGCGCGGGCGGCTCAAGATGGCCAAGGCGATGCTCAAGGGCAAGCGCACCCGCAAGATCGCGCTCGGGCTCGTCGCACTGCGGCTCGGGGTGCACGTGGTGCTCGGCGCGATCGGCATGCACGCGACGTCCGGCTGGGCGCACCTGGCCTTCGCCGCGGGAATGTGCGCCGCCACGGTGGGGCTGCTGGCCTTCGACCAGCGGGTCGTGCTGCGGGCCCTGTGCGCGGAGCAGGCCGCGTCCGCCGGCCGGTGATCGCCCGGGCCGCGCCCCGGCCCGCGGGAGACGCCGCATATGCTGCGCGCAGGACGCACGTAGCCCACGTACGAACCGCACTCGTCCCCTTACGGAAGGCGGCAGCATGAGCACCCGTACCGCAGTGGTCACCGGCGCGAGCAGCGGGATCGGTGCCGCGACCGCCCGCAGGCTCGCCGGGGCCGGCTTCCACGTGGTGCTCGCCGCGCGCCGCACCGACCGCCTCGACGCCCTCGCGAAGGAGCTGGAGGCTGCGGGCCACAGCGTGTCCGTGCACGCCCTGGACGTGACGGACCGGGCGGCGGTGGACGCCTTCGCGGCGGACCTGGCGGAGCTGCCTCCCGTGCACGTCCTGGTCAACAACGCGGGCGGCGCGATCGGCACGGACCCGGTCGCGACCGCGGACCCCGCCGACTGGCGGGCGATGTACGAGGTCAACGTCCTGGGCGTGCTGAACGTCACGCAGGCCCTGCTGCCCGCCCTCAGCGGCTCCGGCGACGGCACGATCGTGGTGCTGTCCTCGACCGCGGGCCTGGCGACGTACGAGGGCGGCGGCGGCTACGTGGCCGCCAAGCACGGCGCCCACGTCATCGCCGAGACGCTGCGGCTGGAGCTGAACGGCCACCCGGTGCGGATCATCGAGATCGCGCCCGGCATGGTCAAGACCGAGGAATTCTCCCTCACCCGCTTCCGCGGCGACGCCGAACGCGCCGACGCCGTCTACGCGGGCGTCGCGGAGCCGCTCACCGCGGACGACGTCGCCGACACCGTCTGCTGGGCCGTCACCCGCCCCGCACACGTCAACGTCGATCTGCTGGTGCTGCGCCCGCGCGCCCAGGCGTCCAACTACAAGGTCCACCGGGTGCAGTAGCGGCTCCCCCTCCTCCGGAAGGCCCGGCGCACATCGCGCCGGGCGGGCGCGCTCGGGCGCGTACCGGCTCCTGACGTCACGTCAACTCTCCGCGGATTCACTCGCGCCGGGCGGTTACCGACGCGTAGATGACGGGAAACATTTCCGCGCGGCTCTTCGCGCGTAGACCCGCTCGTCACTCCCGCCCCGTTGACTCGGGGGCTCGTGCGAAGAACCGGACACCCCGTCAGTGCCCCACCACCGCCCGGAGGTTCCCATGCGCCCCACCCGCCGTCTGGCCCTTCCGCTTGCCGCCGCGGCCCTCGCCCTGCCCGCCGTCCTCACCGCGGCCGCCCCCGCCGGCGCCGCTCCCGCCGACAAGCCGCAGGTGCTCAGCAGCTGGACGCAGACCAGCGCCGCGAGCTACAACGCCTGGCTCGCCGCCCGCAACAACCAGGCCGCCTGGTCGGCGTACGGCTTCGACTGGTCGACGGACTACTGCTCGGACTCCCCCGACAACCCGCTCGGCTTCCCCTTCAAACTCTCCTGCGCCCGCCACGACTTCGGCTACCGCAACTACAAGAAGGCGGGCACCTTCGCCGCCAACAAGGCCCGGCTGGACAACATGCTCTACGCCGACCTCAAGCGGGTCTGCGCCGGCTACTCCGGCGTGACCAAGTCCGCGTGCGACTCGACGGCGTGGACGTATTACCACGCCGTCGACATCTTCGGCAGTGCCGCGCCCGCGGCGAAGACGTCCTGAACCACCCGGCGGGCCGGGGCCGTTGGATGCCCCGGCCCGCCGGCACACCGGCGTCAGCTGTGGGCGACGGTGTGCGCGTGGAAGGCGACGCGCGCGCCTTCGTCCCGCCCACGTCATGGCGACAACGCCCGTCGGCTGCCGCAGTGTTGGCAGCCGGTGGTCCGGCGGGCCCGGACGAGCTGGTGTCCGAAGAGGCAGCCCTTTCGTACCCGATGGTTTGACCCGCTCCGCGCTGCCGATCCCGGCCTGTTCACGCGACGGTGTCGGCTGGTGCGGTTTCCGGGAGCTGGGGGTTCGGTGCGCATGCGTCAGCACGTCGGCGGTAAGGAAGCCGGTGCCGGTGCCCCGGGGGCGCGGCCCGGCCGGTCCGCGAGCCGCGCGCTGCGGCTCGGCACCCTGGTCGCCGGGCTGGTGCTCGTCGCCGGAGCGGTCCCCGGCATGGCCGCGGGGCCTTCCGCGTCCCCGTCGGCCGTCGGCCCACCGGTCAACCCCCAGGTGGTGGACCAAGCGCTCGCACCCGGGGAGTCCACGCACGTGGCGAAGACGGTGGACACGCCGACGATTCCGCCGCGGCCGGACGTGGTGCTGATGATCGACGACACCGGCAGCATGAAGGACAGCATCAGCAACGTCGCAGGTTCCATGCAGACGGTGGCGACAGACGTCCTCCAGCAGCAGCCCGACGCGCGCTTCGCCCTCACCGCGTACGGCGACGTGACCGACGGCGCGGACGTCTTCACCGTGGAACACCAACTGACGTCGGACGTCAGCGATGTGAGCAGGTGGTTCGACAACCTTCACGCGGAGCGCGGCTACAACAGCCCCGGTCCCGCCGAGGACTGGATCAACGGGCTCTGGCAGATCGCCAACGGAGCGGGCGGGCGGATCGCCTTCCGGCCGGAGGCCAGCCCGATCGTCGTCCTCATCGGTGACGCCTCCAGCCACGACCCCAGCGTGGACCACTCGCTCGACAGCGCCATCGGTGCGCTCAAGAGCGCGGGTGTACGCGTCCTCGCCATCGACATCGACACCACGCTCGGTGACGGTCTCGACGGCAACGGCGACACCCCCGACAACCACGAGGGCACCCACGACCCCGACGAGGCGACCAAGGTCGTCAACGCCACCGGCGGCAAGCTGATGTCCGGCGTGAACGAGAACGCCGTGGCCCAGGCCATCAGCGACGGCCTGGTCAACCTCCCCACCACCGTGACGTACGAGACGGTCAACTGCGACCCCGCCCTCACGGTGAGCCTCGCCCCGGCGTCCCAGCAGGTCACCAGTGGCGAGACCGCGTCCTTCGACGAGACGGTCGCCGTCGCGCCCGACGCGCCGCAGGGCACCGAACTGACCTGCGCGGTGCAGTTCCTCCTCGACGGCAAGGTGCCCGGCGGGGCCGCTCCCGACGTCGTGACCGCGGCCCCCGTACGCAACAGATCCGGAACGGGCCCGGCCCGTACGGCCCTTGCGGCCCCGGGAACGCCGTCGTCCGGCGAGGACGGGGCGACGGGTGTGCCCGCCGCCACGGACCGTCCGGCAGCGGCAGCGGCAACGGGCAGCCCGGGCGGCACCGTTGCCGGGGTGGGCCTCGCTGCGGGCGTGGGCGGCGGCAACGCGGCCTGCGGCTGGGGCCTGGTGGCCGGACTCGGCGCCGGCCTGATCGCGGGTCCGGACGGCCTCGTCGCGGGCCTGGGAGCCGGCCTGCTCGGCGGCGTGGCGGGCTGCGACGGCGCGACGGGCGGTACGGGCACGAACTTCGGTACGTCCACGGGCACGTCGTCCGGTACGACGACCGGCACGACGACGGGAACGTCCACCGGAACCACGACCGGCACGACCACCGGAACCACCACCGGCACCACCACCGGAACGACCACCGGAACCACCACCGGAACCACCACCGGCACCACCACCGGAACGACCACCGGAACCACCACCGGCACCACCACGGGTACGTCCACCGGAACCACCACCGGAACGACCACCGGAACCACCACCGGCACCACCACGGGTACGTCCACCGGAACCACCACCGGCACCACCACCGGCACCACCACTGGAACGACATCCGGCACCACCAGCGGCACCACCGGTGGTCCCGGGACCCCGCTTCCCGAACCTGCCAACGACTACCAGGAGATCATCGGCATCGCCGTCCGCGACGTCACCGCCCCCGTCGTGACCGTCGACAGCCGGTCGGTCGAGGCGCAGGGTTCCGGGGGCGCGCGCATCAGTTACACCGCGACCGCCGTGGACGGCGTCGACGGCCCGCTGCCCGTCACCTGCACGCCCGCCTCCGGCTCGCTCTTCCCGCTCGGCGCCACCACCGTCACCTGCACGGCAACCGACAGCGCGGGCAACACCGGTACGGCGGAAGCGACGTTCACGGTGCTCCCGAAGCCCATCCCCGACCAGGCGGACCTCGCTGTCCGCATCGGCGTCGGGCCCGCGCCGACGTACACCGGCGCCCGTACGCTCGCGCAGGTCACGATCACCAACGCCGGCCCGCGCGCAGCGACCGGCGTGGTCGTGTCGTCGGTGTGGCCGGCCACCGCCGCGGGCAAGAGCAGCGTCGGGACGACGACGGCGTGCACGAGCGCGAAGCCGTGCACGATCCCGCCCGGCGGCCGGGTCACGGTGCTCCAGCAGGCCGTCTACCACGTGCCGCTCACCGGCACCGTGCGCGTCGGTGTGCACGGCTCGCCCGCGGACCCGCGGGCGGCTGACAACACCGCGACCGCCCCGCTCCGCGTCCTCCAGCCGACGCTGACGGTCAGCCCGGCGGTGGTCCGGCCCGGTGACGTGGTCGTGGTGCGCGGCACGGACTTCCCGCCCGGCACGGCCGTCCCGCTGTCGTGGAGCCGCGGGATCACGGCCCGGACCGACCCCGCGCTCGTCGCGCCGGACGGCACGTTCGCGGCGCAGGTCGTCGTCCTGCCGCGCGACCTGCTCGGAGCGCGCAACCTGCGGGCCACGCCCGCCGGTTACGACCCGCCGGTGCCGCTGCCGGTGCTGGTCGTGCAGCAGACCGTGCAGCCGCCGGACTTCGCGGCCCGCGGCTGAGCCCGTACGAGCGCCGGGCCCGTACGAGCACCGGGCCGGGGACGAGCACCGAGTCCGTACGAGCCGGAGGAAGGCAGGTAGGCACATGATCCACGAGGTCGACGACGCTCTGCGCGCCCTCTTCCGGGCGGAGCCACTCGCAGGCGGGCAGGTCTCGGTCGTCTTCGACGCCCCCACGCGCGACTGGGCGGCGAAGGTCAACGCCCCCACCGTCAACCTCTACCTGTACGACATCCGCGAGGACATGCGGCGGCGCGAACGCGGCCTGCTCAACGAGTACGACGAGCACGGCACCGTCACGGCCCGGCGCCGGCCGCCGCGCTACTTCAAGCTCTCGTACCTGATCACCGCCTGGACGCGCCGCCCGGAGGACGAACACCGGCTGCTGTCCTCGCTGTTGCTGTGCCTGCTGCGCTACGAGGCGCTGTCGCCCGAGCGGTTCAGCGGCACGCTGTCCGAACTCGGCATCTCCGTGCCGATGAGCGTGGCACTGCCGCCGCCCGAGGACCGGTCGTTCGCGGACGTGTGGAGCGCGCTCGGCGGCGAGTTGAAGCCGTCGCTGGACCTGGTGATCAGCGTGCCGGTGACGGAGTCGCCGGTGTACGCGGCGGGTCCGCCGGTCGGCGAGGACGGGCTGCGGCTCGGCTTCTCCGAGGGCGTCCCGCCGCCCGGGGCGTCGGCGGAGCGCCCGCCCGCCCGGACGCCGTCCGGGGCCGAACTCCCCGTCTACGGAAGCACGCCGAACGTCCCCGCGCCGCCGCCGCGCGAGCCCCGCGAGCCGCGCCGGTCGGGCATCACGTCCCGTGTGGCGGAGGACCGGTGACGCCGGACCCGGCGGAGGGGGGCGGGGCGTCCGCCGGTCTGAGCCTGCGGCATCTGCTCGCGCGGGCCGCGCTCGTCGAGGAGCGGGTGCGGCGGGCGGTGGACGCCCGGCAGGCGGTCGACCCGCAGCCGGACGACGCCTTCCGCGGCCTCTACCTCAGCGACGAGACGGTGCGGCGGCTGCTGGACGAGGGCCGCTCGCTCGCCGGGCCCGACCAGACCGACGCGGAACGCTTCGCGGAGGCGGAGGCGTTGGCGGACGCGTCCGAGCGCACCCCTGCGGGGGGCTTCGGCGGCATCGGCGGCATCGGCGGGGGCCCTTACCCCGGCAGCCCCGAACGCGCGCCCGGCGTCGGATCCGACGCCGGCTGCCGCGACGGCTTCGGCGTCCGAGCCGACGACGGCTTCGGCGGCGGCTTCCGCGACGGCTTCAGCAGCGGCCCCTTCGGCAAGGCCCTCGACGGCGGCGGCCCCGTACGCACCGCCACCACCGCTGCCCCCGCCCGCGGGGCCTCCCGGCTGCGGCACCTCGCCCGCGCCTTCGGCCTCACCGACCTCGACGTCGAGATCCTGCTCATCGCCCTCCTTCCCGACCTGGACGACCGCTTCGAGCAGTTCTACGGCTACCTCAACGACCATGTCGCGCGCTGCCGCCCCACCGTCGGGCTCGCCCTCGGGCTGTGCGGGCGGGCGGCCGCCGATCCGCAGGCGCGGGCCCGGCTCGCGCCGCAGGCCCCGCTGCGGTCGGGCGGGCTGCTGGTCGTCGAGGAGACCGAACGCCCGTTCCTGGGACGGTCGTTGCGTGTGCCCGACCGGGTCGCGGGCCACCTGCTGGGCGACGACACCCCCGACCCGCGGCTCGCCGACCTGCTGACGTCCTGGCACGACGTCCCCGGCGTCGGCGACCCGGACGTCCTCGCCCGCGCCCTGGCCCAGGGCGTCCGCCTCGCCCACCTGCGCGAGGAGCAGGGCGGGGCCGGGACCGCGCTGGCCGCGGCGGCGCTGCTGCGCTCGGGCCACCGCGTCCTCGGCGTCGACCTGCTGCGCCTGACCCAGGACCCGCACCCCGCGGAGGCCGTACGCGTCCTGGCCCGCGAGGCGCGGCTCGCCGGCGCGGGCCTGGTGTGCGCGCCGCTCGAAGCGCTCACGCCCGAGCACACGGAGGCGCTGCGGCTGCTGGCCGACACCGCGCCGCTCACCGTCCTGGTGGGGCGCACCCCGTGGGACGCCGCGTGGTCCGCGCGCCCCCCGCTGCTGCTGCACGCCCCGCGGGTGGACCCGGCGACGCGGGCCGCGCTCTGGGCCCGCACGTACGACGCCCCGGTGCCGGACGACCTCGACGTACGGCTCACGCTCGCGCCCTTCCTCCTCACCCCGGACCAGATCACCCGGGCCGCGCGCTCCACCGCGCAGGCCGCGCTGCTCACGGACGGCCCGCTGGACGCCGACCGCGTACGGGCGGGCGCTCGCGCCCAGAACGCCGCGGGCCTGGACCGGCTGGCCCGGCGCGTCGAGCCCGCGGTGGGCTGGGACGACCTCGTGCTGCCCGCCGACCCGCTCGCCCAGCTCCACGAGCTCGCCGCGCGCGCCCGGCACCGCGACCTCGTCCTCGGCGCGTGGGGCATGCGCCCGGGCGGCGGGCGGGGCCGCGGCGTCACCGCCCTCTTCGCCGGCGACTCCGGGACGGGCAAGACGATGTCCGCGGAGGTCATCGCGGCTGACCTGGGGCTCGACCTCTACACGGTCGACCTGGCGACCGTCATCGACAAGTACATCGGCGAGACCGAGAAGAACCTCGAACGCATCTTCAGCGAGGCCGCGGGCGTCAACGGCGTGCTGCTCTTCGACGAGGCCGACGCGATCTTCGGCAAGCGTTCGGAGGTCAAGGACGCGCACGACCGCTACGCCAACGTCGAGAGCGCGTACCTGCTCCAGCGGATGGAGACGTTCGACGGTCTGGCCATCCTCGCGACCAACCTCCGCGCCAACCTCGACGACGCCTTCACCCGCCGCCTCGACCTCGTCGTCGACTTCCCCCTCCCCGACGCGGCCCAGCGCCACCTCCTCTGGCACCGCGCCCTCCGCCCCGTCCTCCCCCCCGACTCCCCCCTGGACCTCGCCTTCTGCGCCGAGTCCTTCGAACTGGCCGGCGGCAACATCCGCTCCATCGCCGTGACCGCCGCCTACCTCGCGGCGGAGGCCGCCACCCCGCTGACGATGCCGATGCTCATCCACGCGGTGCAGCGCGAGTACCAGAAACTCGGCCGCCTGACCCTCCCCTCCGAATTCGGCCCGTACGCCCACCTGCTCACGACGTGAGGGGACACCGCCCGCCCGCTGGCGTGTTCCCTCGCTGGAACATTTCCTCCGCGCCCCTCGTGACAACTCCACAGCGGTGAGCAAAACTCAAAGCATGGGTGTTGACCGCGAGCATGTGGACCGCGCCTCACGTGAAGCCGCGTACTTCGCATACGCCGAACTGTTCAAGCAGCGGCTCGACCTTTGCCGGAGGGCGGGCATTCAGGCGGCGCTGGCCGTTGGCAGGACTGAGCGAGAAGCAGCGGGCTTCCTCACCGAAGCGCAGAAATTGTGGGCCGAGCCGATCCCTGAGTTCGACCCAGCGGAAAGACTGGTACAGACGTTCGGATCCGCTCAAGTCCTGGAGAGCGCGAACGAAGCCTCGGAGGAACTTACCGCCTATCGCACCGTGGTCAGCAACGCCATCACCGCCGACGCGACCTCACGTGCCGAACACGTGCGTGCCGCCCGTTCCGCCTACGGGCCTGTTTACCGCGTCTACCTCGAATTCCTGCACGCCGCTGCGGACGACATCGGGAGCGACGAGATACTCAAGAGCGGATTCTGAAAGCGTCAACGGCCGACCGGGTCCGCGCCCTTCCGCCGCCATCCCTGCGGTACACCGGGGAGCGACCTTTCACACGCCAGGACGAGGATCTGACGGAGTTCCTCAAGCCTGTCCTCTCCCTCATAGAACTGGCTCATCTGGCTCGCCGACAGGAGCGGCACCGATTCCCTATCGACCACGTGCTCCAGCCAGCTTCCCACTGCCAGCTTGGCGTGCACGGCTGAGGTTTCAAGAAGACGCGACCGGGCCGCGGCCTCACCTTGCCTGTGTTCGTCATAGTATTGTGCGAGGCCGTGCACGAGTGATGTCATGGCGAGCAGCGCCGCCTGCGACCGCGTTCCGTACGCCTGAGAATGGGGGTCCGCCCCACCCTCCTTGGAGCCTCCTTTCCGGACGATCAGTTCAGGTATTTCCGCCGCCTTGACACGGGACGCCTCCAGAGACGTCACCAACCGGCTTGCCTTCGTCGCCCGAGTCATGTCCAGGTGCATAAGTTCACCGGACGCGACACCGTGCATCTCCCCCAACGTACCAGCCAATCCGAGCGCAAACACGTGGTCCCCTCGCTTTGGCCCGCCGAGCTTACCGGACCGATTACCGCGAGGATTTACCTCGCCATCGATACGGTAATGCCGCTCACCCTCCGAGTCTGAATCAAACGCAAGGGTGAGCGCCGCGAGCCGGAAGCGCCGTTTGACTCCAGAAATCCCCCGCTGCGCATCGGACTCGGGGACGTTTTCCTTGGCAATGGACTCGGCAGCATCAAGGCCGGCATCTAGGTCCCGCTGCTTCTCACTGTCGGTCCGGCTGTCAGGCTTCTTTCCTTGGCTCTTGTCCTTGTTCTTCCCCTTGCCGAACTTGGACTTGAGTTTGGCCCAGATCTTCTTGCCGATCTTGACGATGAAGCCCACGATTTTGTCGATGACGCGGTTGACGGGTTTGGCGACGGCGTGGAAGACGGATTTGACTTTGGCGGCGAGGTTGCCGATGC
>NZ_JOHY01000023.1 GCF_000721495.1 Streptomyces sp. NRRL F-5123 | reverse complement strand
CCGGTTACATTCCGAACCCGGAAGCTAAGCCTTTCAGCGCCGATGGTACTGCAGGGGGGACCCTGTGGGAGAGTAGGACACCGCCGAACAAATATTGAGGCCTGGCCTCGGATCCCTGATCCGGGGCCAGGCCCTTTTTGTGCCTGGGGTAGAGTCGGCGCGCAGACGTACATACATGGAACGGCACAGGAGGGGACCTGGTGGAGGTCCAGGAGACACGGGTGCAGACGGATCGGATCTTCACGATCCCGAACATCCTCAGTATGGCTCGCCTCGTGGCTGTGCCGGTGTTCCTGTGGCTGATTCTGTGGCCGGAGTTCGACGGCCCGAAGGCCGACGGGTGGGCACTCCTGGTGCTGGCGTTCAGCGGGGTGAGTGACTACCTCGACGGCAAGCTGGCACGGCGGTGGAATCAGATCAGCAGTCTCGGCCGGATCCTGGACCCGGCCGCCGACCGGCTGTTCGTGCTGTCCACCCTTGTGGGCCTCACCTGGCGCGGCATCCTGCCGCTGTGGGTCACCGTCCTGCTGCTCGCGCGTGAGGCGATGATGGCGGTGATGCTCCTGATTCTCCGGAGACACCGCTACGGCCCACCCCAGGTGAACTTCATCGGGAAAGCGGCTACCTTCAATCTCATGTACGCCTTTCCGCTGCTGCTGCTGAGCGACGGCAGCGGTTGGCTTGCGACACTGGCGGCTGTTTTCGGCTGGGCCTTCACAGGTTGGGGTACAACCCTGTACTGGTGGGCAGGGATCCTCTACGTGGTGCAGGTCCGGCGTCTTGTGAGGGCGGACACCACGGCTGACTGACGTCACGAGGAGGATGTTTTCCGACATGAAAGCGGTTGTTATGGCCGGAGGCGAAGGTACCCGCCTTCGTCCAATGACCTCAAGCATGCCCAAACCTCTGCTCCCAGTGGTGAATCGGCCGATCATGCAGCATGTCCTGACGCTGCTCAAACGGCACGGGCTCACTGAGACCGTCGTCACCGTCCAGTTTCTCGCGTCCCTGGTGAAGAATTATTTCGGGGACGGCGAAGAATTCGGGATGGAGCTGACGTACGCGAACGAGGAGAAACCGCTCGGCACCGCGGGCAGCGTCAAGAATGCCGAGGACGCGCTCAAGGACGACTCCTTCCTGGTGATCTCGGGCGACGCGCTCACCGATTTCGACCTCGGTGAGCTCATCGCGTTCCACAAGCAGAAGGGCGGCCTCGTCACCGTATGCCTCACGCGGGTGCCCAACCCGCTGGAGTTCGGCATCACGATCGTGGACGACGAGGGCCGCGTCGAGCGCTTCCTGGAGAAGCCGACCTGGGGCCAGGTGTTCTCCGACACGGTGAACACCGGCATCTACGTCATGGAGCCCGAGGTCTTCAACTACGTCGAGGCCGATGTGCCCGTCGACTGGTCGGGTGACGTCTTCCCGCAGCTGATGAAGGAAGGCAAGCCGATCTACGGCTACATCGCCGAGGGCTACTGGGAGGACGTCGGCACCCACGAGAGTTACGTGAAGGCCCAGGCGGACGTCCTCGAAGGCAAGGTCGACGTCGACATCGACGGCTTCGAGATCTCGCCGGGCGTCTGGGTGGCCGAGGGCGCCGAGGTGCACCCGGACGCCGTACTGCGCGGGCCGCTGTACATCGGCGACTACGCGAAGGTCGAGGCCGGCGCGGAGATCCGCGAGCACAGCGTCATCGGCTCCAACGTCGTCGTGAAGACCGGCGCCTTCGTCCACAAGGCGGTGGTGCACGACAACGTCTACGTCGGCCCGCAGACGAACCTGCGCGGCTGCGTCATCGGCAAGAACACCGACGTGATGCGCGCCGCCCGGATCGACGAGGGCGCGGTGATCGGCGACGAGTGCCTGATCGGCGAGGAATCGATTCTCTCCGGCAATGTCCGCGTCTACCCCTTCAAGACCATCGAGGCCGGCGCGTTCGTCAACACGTCGGTCATCTGGGAGTCGCGCGGTCAGGCGCACCTGTTCGGCGCCCGGGGCGTGTCCGGCATCCTCAACGTCGAGATCACGCCCGAGCTCGCCGTGCGGCTGGCCGGCGCGTACGCGACGACCCTCAAGAAGGGCGCCACCGTCACCACCGCGCGTGACCACTCCCGTGGTGCGCGTGCACTCAAACGGGCGGTCATCTCGGCGCTCCAGGCGAGCGCGATCGAGGTGCGCGACCTGGAGAACGTACCCATGCCCGTCGCGCGCCAGCAGACGGCCCGCGGCAGCGCCGGCGGCATCATGATCCGCACGTCGCCGGGGCGGCCGGACTCGCTCGACATCATGTTCTTCGACGAGCGCGGCGCCGACCTGTCGGCGGCCGGGCAGCGCAAGCTGGACCGGGTCTTCGCCCGCCAGGAGTACCGCCGGGCCTTCCCCGGCGAGATCGGCGACCTGCGCTTCCCGTCGACCGTCTTCGACTCCTACACCGGCGCGCTGCTGCGTGCCGTCGACATCTCCGGCATCGCCGAGTCGGGCCTGAAGGTCGTCGTGGACGCCGCCAACGGCAGCGCGGGGCTCGTCCTTCCCTCGCTGCTCGGCCGGCTCGGCGTGGACTCGCTGATGGTCAACCCGGGTCTCGACGAGGCGCGCCCCACCGAGACCGAGGAGACCCGCCGGGCCGGCCTCGTACGGCTCGGGGAGATCGTGTCGTCGGCGCGGGCGGCCTTCGGGGTGCGCTTCGACCCGGTCGGTGAGCGGCTGTCGCTGGTGGACGAGCGCGGGCGCATCGTCGAGGACCACCGGGCGCTGCTGGTACTGCTGGACCTGGTGGCCGCCGAGCGGCGCAGCGGGCGGGTGGCGCTGCCGGTCACCACCACCCGCATCGCCGAGCAGGTCGCGGCCTACCACGGCACGCAGGTCACGTGGACGACGACGTCACCGGACGACCTGACGCGGGTCAGCCGCGAGGAGGGCACGATCTTCGGCGGCGACGCCGGAGGCGGCTTCATCGTGCCCGAGTTCAGCAGCGTCTTCGACGGGTCGGCGGCCTTCGTGCGGCTGATCGGCCTGGTGGCGCGCACGCAGCTCACCCTGAGCCAGATCGACGCCCGCATCCCGCAGGCGCACGTGCTCAAGCGGGACGTCCCGACCCCGTGGGCGGTCAAGGGCTCGGTCATGCGGCGGGTCGTCGAGGAGGCCGGCGACCGGTCGGTCGACACCACCGACGGCGTGCGGGTCGTGGAGTCCGACGGGCGGTGGGTCATGGTGCTGCCCGACCCGGCGGAAGCGGTCACGCACCTGTGGGCCGAGGGACCGGACGACGCGTCCGCGCAGGCCCTGCTGGACGAGTGGTCGCAGATCGTGGAGAGCGCGGGGCAGTAGCGCGCATCTCGGCCCCCGCGGCGCGTCCGCCCTGAACGGCGCGCCGCGAGGGGGCCGTTCGAGTGCAGCGGTCACGACGTGCGACGATGTGCGGCATGCCGCAGCCGCAACCCGATCGGAGCAGCTCCGCGCCCCGGTCCGACCGGCGGCGCGCCGACGCCTCCATGTTCCTGCTCACCAGCGTCATGGAGCACAGCCTCGACGACGGCTACGCGGAGGCGGCGGCCCGCCGCGGGCAGACCGGCAGCTCGCGCCTGCCCACCTCGACGGCAGGCCGGCTCGGCCTCGCCGGTGGGCTGCTGCTCGCCGCCGTCGTGATCACCGTGGGCGCGGCCCAGGCACACCGCGCGGCGCCCACGGAGGCCAGGGAACGGCAGAAGCTCATCGACCGGGTGCAGACGCAGACCGGGAAGGCCGACGCACTCCAGAAGGAGGTCGACGGGCTGCGCGACACGGTCTCGGCCGAGCAGCGCGCGGCCCTGAAGGACCAGGGCGACGGCCGCGAGGAGCTGCTGGAGGTGCTCGCGGGGGCGACTCCGGTGCACGGCCCGGGGGTCAAGCTCGTCGTGGACGACGCCAAGGAGGCCTCCACCGGCGACTCCGGCGGCCCGCGGGAGAGCGACGGCTTCTCCGACACCGGGCGGGTCCGCGACCGCGACATGCAGCGCGTGGTGAACGGCCTGTGGGCCTCCGGCGCGGAGGCGATCTCCGTCAACGGGCAGCGGTTGACGGCGCTGTCGGCCATCCGGGCGGCGGGAGACGCCATACTGGTCGACAACAGACCGCTGGTGCCGCCGTACACGGTGCTGGCGATCGGTGACGGGGAGAAGCTGAGCACGGCTTTCCAGGACAGTGCGGACGGTCAGTACCTGCACGTGCTGGAGGAGAACTACGGGATCAGGGCGAGCGTCACCGTACAGAAGGACGTCCG
Source organism: Streptomyces sp. NRRL F-5123 (assembly GCF_000721495.1). Lineage (GTDB taxonomy): Bacteria > Actinomycetota > Actinomycetes > Streptomycetales > Streptomycetaceae > Actinacidiphila. Next base: position 88,813 of record NZ_JOHY01000023.1, on the reverse strand, counting down.
CCTGGCCGCCGCACCCAGTCTCGTCGTGCGGTACGCCCGGCCGGTCGCGGGCAGCAGCGGGCCGCCGGGAACCGGCGCAACAGGGAAGGGTTCGTCGTGATCGCCGTACTGGGCCTCGTCGTGGGCATCGTGGTGGGACTGGTGGTGCGTCCCGTGGTGCCGACCGGGGTGGAGCCCTATCTGCCCATCGCGGTCGTCGCGGCCCTCGACGCCGTGTTCGGCGGCCTGCGGGCGATGCTCGACGGAATCTTCGACGACAAGGTCTTCGTGGTCTCGTTCCTGTCCAACGTGGTCGTGGCGGCGCTGATCGTCTTCCTCGGCGACAAGCTGGGTGTCGGCGCGCAGCTGTCCACCGGCGTCGTCGTCGTGCTCGGTATCCGGATCTTCTCCAACGCCGCCGCGATCCGCCGGCACGTCTTCCGGGCGTGACCGCGGCATGAGCGACGAGCACGGCAAGCACGGCAAGCACGACGCGCGCCCCCCGCACGACGGGCAAGGCGACGGCACGGACGTGCCCGAGGGCACGGCACCGGACGCGGTGGAGGGCCCAGGGGAGCCCCAGGAGCAGCTCACGGGACGGCAGCGGCTGGTGGCCGGGCTGTGGCCGCCGCGCGTCTCCCGCGCGCAGCTGACGGTGGCCGTGCTGCTCTTCGTGCTGGGCCTCGGCCTCGCCATCCAGGTGAACACCACCAGCGACAACGGCGGCACCCTGCGCGGCGCGCGCCAGGAGGACCTGGTGCGCATCCTCACCGAGGTCGACAACCGCACGCAGCGGCTGGAGGACGAGAAGCGCGGTCTGGAGACCCAGCGCTCCCAGCTCCAGTCCAGCTCCGACCAGGCCGCCGAGGCGCTCAAGCAGACCCGGCAGAAGGAGCAGCAGCTCGGCATCCTGGCCGGCACGGTCGCCGCAGAGGGCCCCGGCATCACGCTGACCGTCACCGACCCGCACGGCAGCGTCGAGGCGGACTCGCTGCTGGACACGTTGCAGGAGCTGCGGGCCGCGGGCGCGGAGGCCATCCAGATCAACTCGGTGCGGGTCGTCGCCGACACGTACTTCACCGACGGCTCCGACGGTGTGCTGATCGACGGGCACCGGGTCGCCCAGCCGTACGTCTTCACGGTGATCGGCAACCCGCAGGATCTCGAACCGGCCCTCAACATCCCCGGCGGGGTGGTGCAGACACTGGAGAAGGAGCAGGCCACGGCAGATGTGGTGCGGTCGCAGAAGATCGTCGTGGACGCCTTGCGGCCATCGAAGCAGCCTGACTACGCTCGGTCGTCATCCCGGTGAGGCGGGGGGTCGGGGCGTCGCTGAGTTGGTGTGTGGTGGAAACTGTGTGTAGTGAGAGTTCGTCCTGCCTTACGGGCGGGTCTGCGTCTTTCGAGGGGAATCGCCCGTGAAGCTGTTTGGGAAGTTGTTCGGCAAGAGCGCTCGGCAGTCGGCCGACCCTGCCACGGCACGGCACCGCGCCCAGCGCGGCCAGGCGGACGAGCAGTCCGCCGAGCGCCCGCTGTTCCGCAACGACGGCCAGGGCCGCGGCGGCGGCGGGTACTCCGGCACGCCCGGCGTGGCGCCTGTTGACCCCGCTCCGGCCGCTCGCATAGGTTCCGGGGAACCAGCGGCCTCGACCACGGGTGGAGGGTTCGGTTTGCCGGTCTGCGGCAGGTGCGGTTTCACGAACACGGAAGCGGCCCGCTTCTGCTCGAACTGCGGCGCCCCGCTGCGCCCGGGCAGCGGGCCCGGCTACCAGAGCGCGTCCGAGACGACGTCCACGATCTCCATCTCCGGGATCGAGGCGTACGAGGCGGAGGCCACCGGCCAGATCCTCTCGCCGTCGCTGTCGCCCGAGGCGCAGGCCGCCGTGGAGGCTCTGCCGCCCGGCTCCGCGCTCCTCGTGGTGCGCCGCGGGCCGAACTCCGGCAGCCGCTTCCTGCTGGACGGCGAGCTGACCACGGCGGGACGCCACCCGCAGAGCGACATCTTCCTGGACGACGTGACGGTCTCCCGGCGGCACGTGGAGTTCCGCCGCGGTGCGGACGGCCTGTTCACCGTCTCCGACGTGGGCAGCCTCAACGGCACCTACGTCAACCGGGAGCGGATCGACGCGGTGCCGCTGTCCAACGGGGACGAGGTCCAGATCGGGAAGTACCGGCTGGTCTTCTACGCCAGCCAGCGGGGCTACTGACCCGCGGCTGCCCCAGCCGACCCCCGCTCCCGCGCAGGAAGGGCGCGCATGCCGCGAACGACGGGCGGTGCCGGAGACGGCGCCGCCGCCACGGACGGCGCACTGCTGAGCATCGGCGCCGTGCTGGGGCAGCTGCAGGACGAATTCCCCGAGGTCACGATCTCCAAGATCCGCTTCCTGGAGGCCGAGGGCCTGGTCGAGCCGCGGCGGACCCCGTCCGGCTACCGGAAGTTCGCCGCGGACGACGTCCAGCGGCTGGCGTACGTGCTCCGGGTGCAGCGCGACCACTACCTGCCGCTGCGGGTGATCAAGGAGCATCTGGAAGGTCTGGACCGCGGCGAGCAGCCGGTTCTGCCGGCGCTCGCCGCCGAGTCCGCCCAGGAGGCCCCTGGAGGCGCCGAGGAGGCCCTGGCAGCCGCGCACGGGCCACGGCTGGCTCGGGAGGACTTCCTGGCCGCCACCGGGGCCGGCGAGGCGGAGCTGGACCAGTGGGAGTCCTACGGGCTGGTCGAGACCGCCGGAGAGGGCGGCTACGAGGCCGAGGCGGTCATGATCGGGCGGCTCATCGCCGACCTGGGCCGCTACGGGCTGGAGCCGCGGCACCTGCGGGCGGTCAAGGCCGCGGCCGAGCGGGAGGCCGGCCTGGTGGAGCAGCTCGTGGCGCCGCTGCGCCGGCACCGCAATCCGCAGACCCGGCGACACGCCGAGGCCACGGCGGAGGAGCTGGCCGAGCTGTCGGCCCGGCTGCACGCCGCGATGCTGCGCTCGGCCTTGCGGCTGCGGCTGCGCTGACCGGGCATTCCCGCCGCCTGGTACGAACCGGACGCGGTGCCCGCCGTGCCCGACTACCCAAACCCGGCAGGCACGTCCTAGGGTTGACGTGTGAACGAGCTCGATGTTGTGGGTGTCCGGGTGGAAATGCCCTCGAATCAGCCGATCGTGCTCCTGCGCGAAGTGGGAGGCGACCGGTACCTGCCCATCTGGATCGGGCCGGGCGAGGCCACCGCCATCGCCTTCGCGCAGCAGGGCATGACCCCTGCGCGACCGTTGACCCATGACCTCTTCAAGGATGTGCTGGAGGCCGTGGGGCAGACGCTCACCGAGGTCCGCATCACCGACCTGCGGGAAGGCGTCTTCTACGCCGAGCTGGTCTTCGCCAGCGGAGTCGAGGTCAGTGCCCGTCCGTCCGACGCCATAGCGCTCGCGCTGCGCACCGGTACGCCGATCTACGGCAGCGACGGGGTGCTGGACGACGCCGGGATCGCCATTCCTGACGAGCAGGAGGACGAGGTGGAGAAGTTCCGCGAGTTCCTCGACCAGATCTCGCCCGAGGATTTCGGCACGAGCAACCAGTGACTCCAGGCGCTCGCGGGAGGGGCGTCCGGCGAGCGGCCGGGTGGCACGGTGCGGGCGCGGTGTCCGTGCGGTGACCAGGGCAATGTTGTCACCATGAGGCCATCCGGGGAGGAATTCCCGGGTCCGGTCACATCAAACCACTCCTGGGGTGACTTTCACTCGGCGTGCCGAGTGTGGCGATCGTTGACGCACCCCTGGTGACTGCCTACCGTCGAAGTGGAAAGTCCCGTGGCACGTGCGCGCGGTGTCGGGGACGAGAAGGACGGAGGGCGGCGTGAGAAGCACCGGCGACGGTTCGGCGACCGGCGGCCCGTATCCGGCCAGGGGGGTGCTGGCCCGCGCGGCCGAGCCGGGGCCCGTGCCCGCGGCCGAGCCCGCACCGGAGCTGGTCGGCTACCGCGGTCCCACGGCCTGCGCGGCGGCGGGCATCACCTACCGCCAGCTCGACTACTGGGCGCGGACGGGCCTGGTCGAGCCCAGTGTCCGCCCGGCCTACGGCTCGGGCACCCAGCGGCTCTACAGCTTCCGCGACGTGGTCGTGCTCAAGATCGTCAAGCGGCTGCTCGACACGGGCGTGTCCCTGCAGAACATCCGCACGGCCGTACGCCAGCTGCGCTCCGTGGGCCCGGCCGAACTGCCGAGGATGACGCTGATGAGCGACGGCGCAACCGTTTACGAATGCACCTCGCCCGCCGAGGTCGTCGACCTGCTCCAGGGCGGGCAGGGCGTCTTCGGCATCGCGGTCGGCGTGGTGTGGCGGGACGTCGAGAGCTCGCTGTCCGAGCTGCACGGCGAGCGGGTGGATACCGGGGAGACCCTGGTGGGCCACAACCCCGCCGACGAGCTCGCCAGGCGGCGCAACCGGGCGGTCTGACCCGGGTCCGCGGTCCCGCGGGCGGCGCGGCTGCGGGACACGGGGCGCCGTGCCGTACACGTGTACGGTCATTGTCGGTGGGATGGGGCACGATCGAGGGTGTGAGAAGTGCGCCGACGATCCTGCATCTGGACATGGACGCGTTCTTCGCCGCGGTCGAGCAGGCATCCAAGCCGAGCCTGCGGGGCAAGCCGGTGGTGGTCGGCGGCCTCGGGCCCCGCGGCGTCGTAGCGACCGCGTCCTACGAGGCACGCGTGCACGGCGTCCACTCCGCGATGGCCACCGCGCACGCCCGCCGGCTCTGCCCGAACGCCGCGTACCTCGTGCCGCGCTTCTCCCTCTACCGGGCGGTCAGCGACATCGTGATGGGGCTGCTGGGCGCGGTGTCCCCGCTGATGGAACCACTGAGCCTGGACGAGGCCTTCGTCGACCTGGAGGCGGGGGAGCAGGCCGGGGAGCCCCGGAGGGTCGCCGAGCGGCTGCGGGCCGACATCCGCGCCGCCACGGGCCTGACGGCGTCGGTGGGGCTGGCCGGCTCCAAGCTGCTCGCCAAGATCGCCTCGGAGCAGGCCAAGCCGGACGGCCTGGTGGTCGTCGAGCCGGGCACCGAGCGTGCGCTGCTCGACCCGCTGCCGGTGCGCACCCTGTGGGGCGTGGGCCCTGCCACCGCCGAGCATCTGCGGCGGGCCGGCATCCTCACCGTCGCCGAGATCGTGCAGGCCGGGGAGCCCGAACTGGTGCGGCTGCTCGGCAAGGCGCACGGAAGCTCGCTGCACGCCATGGCCGCGGGCCTGGACAACCGCCCGGTGGTCGCCGACCGCGACGTGAAGTCGATCTCCGTCGAGGACACCTTCGACACCGACCTCACCGACCGCGCCCGGGTGCGGTACGAGATCGACCGGCTCGCGGAGCGCTGCGTGCAGCGGCTGCGCGGCGCGGGCCGGTCCGGGCGGACGGTCGTGGTGAAGATCCGGCGGTACGACTTCTCCACACTCACCCGGTCGGAGACGCTGCGGGCGCCCACCGACGACCCGGGCGTCGTGCGGGAGACCGCGCGCCGGCTCGTCGAGGCCGTCGACACCACCGGCGGGGTGCGGCTGCTCGGCGTGGGGGTGTCCGGGCTGGCCGACTTCACGCAGGAGGACCTGTTCGCCCAGGCGGCTCAAGCGGCCGAGGACCGGGCGCAGGAGGCCCGGTCCGGTGACGCGGCGGCGGGCGACGCGGCGGAGAGCGCCGCCGCCGGGCCGCCGTCCGCACCGTCCGCCGAGACGGACCTGCCCGCCGCGCCGCCGCCGGAGCCCGCGCCCGGCAGCCGCTGGCTTCCCGGCCAGGACGTCGAGCACGCCGTGGAAGGCCGCGGCTGGGTGCAGGGCAGCGGCGTCGGCCGGGTCACCGTACGCTTCGAGGTCCCCTCGGACACCCTGCCGGGCCGGGTGCGCACCTTCGGTGTGGACGACCCGGCTCTCGCGCACGCCGAGCCGCTTCCCCTGGGCCCTCCCGTGCCGGACCGGGGGCTGCTCGCGGGGTGAGGTGCGGCGCCGGGTGCGCGGCGGGGGTTCAGCCGGCGTCGTCCGGGCGGCCGTCGCCGGAGGGCAGGTCGCCGAAGTCGCGGGGGCCGGAGCCCCGGCCGCCGGGGGTGCCGGCGGAACCGGGCGGGTCCGGCGGTTCGGTGGGGACGTCCATGCCGTAGTGGTGGTAGAGCTGGAGCTCCTGCTCGGGCGACAGATGCCGCCCCACGCCGAAATCCGGCGCGTCCCGGATCTGCGACTTCTTGTACGGCACCCGCAGCGCCTCGCCCACCAGCTCGCTCGGCTCCAGCGGGACGAACGCGTCGCGGGTGAAGAAGCCGGTGCGCACCGCCGCCCACTCCGGGCTGCCGGTCGCGTCGTCGAGGTACACCTCGTCCACCGTGCCGATCTTCGTACCGTCGCGGTCGACAGCGCGGCGGCCGATGAGGCTTCGCGGATCGATATCGGTCTGCACGGGTCCTCCAACCAGCATCCCAGCAACAGCGACACCTGCTGGATACCACCAAAAGCCACATCACGGGCGCTGTCGACCCGAATCTCCGGGCGGTTCGCGCGCAGATCCCGCTGGTAGGCTGGAAGAAGGCTGTAGACCCCATGCGGGAGAGTCCTCCGGCACCTGCCACAGCGGCAGACCGGAGGCGCCGAAGGAGCAAATCCTCCCCGGAATCTCTCAGGCACCCGTACCGCAGGGGCGAGGTCACTCTGGAAAGCAGGATCCGCCCCGAGCAGCGCCGTTCGGGGGACGGATCTTCACCGAAGGTGAAAGCCTGCCCGCGCGCGGGTAAGGCGAAGCTCTCAGGTACTGATGACAGAGGGGGAGGCCGTACGGGCGCCCGCGCCGGGTGCCCCCGAAGGTCGTCGCAGACCAGGAGGCCTCCGCAGATGACTGATCCGACCGCACGCCGACTTCCGCTCGCCGAGCTGGAAGCCGGGCTGCCCTTCGCCCGCCGGCACATCGGCCCCGACACCGCCGCGCAGGCCAAGATGCTCGCCCAGGTGGGCTACACCTCCCTGGACGAGCTGACGGACGCGGCCGTACCGGACACCATCACGAGCGCCGCGGCCCTCGCGCTGCCGCCCGCCCGCACCGAGGCCGAGGCGCTGGCCGAGCTGCGCGCGCTGGCCGCCCGCAACCAGGTGCTCGCGCCGATGATCGGCCTGGGCTACTACGGCACCTTCACCCCGCCGGTGATCCTGCGCAACGTCATGGAGAACCCGGCCTGGTACACCGCGTACACCCCCTACCAGCCGGAGATCTCGCAGGGCCGGCTGGAGGCGCTGATCAACTTCCAGACGATGGTCGCCGACCTCACCGGGCTGCCCACCTCCGGCGCGTCGCTGCTCGACGAGGGCACCGCGGCGGCCGAGGCGATGGCGCTGTCCCGCCGGGTGGGGAAGGTCAAGGAGGGCGTCTTCCTGGTCGACGCCGACACCTTCCCGCAGACCACCGCCGTCATCGGCACCCGCGCCGAGCCCACCGGCGTCGAGGTGGTCGTCGCCGACCTGAGTGACGGCATCCCCGCCGAGGTGGCCGAACGGGGTGTCTTCGGTGTCCTGCTCCAGTACCCGGGGGCCTCCGGCGCCGTCCGCGACCTGCGGCCGGTCATCGAGCAGGCGCACGGCCTCGGCGCGGTCGTGACCGTCGCAGCCGACCTGCTGGCGCTGACCGTGCTGGCCTCGCCCGGCGCGCTCGGCGCGGACATCGCGGTCGGCACCACCCAGCGCTTCGGCGTCCCCATGGGCTTCGGCGGCCCGCACGCCGGATACATGGCGGTGCGCGAGTCCTACGCCCGCAACCTGCCCGGCCGGCTCGTCGGCGTGTCCGTCGACGCCGACGGCGACACCGCCTACCGCCTCGCCCTGCAGACCCGCGAGCAGCACATCCGCCGTGAGAAGGCGACGAGCAACATCTGCACTGCGCAGGTGCTGCTCGCCGTGATGGCCGGGATGTACGCCGTCTACCACGGGCCCGAGGGCCTGGAGCGGATCGCCCGCCGCACGCACCGCTACGCGGCCGTCCTCGCCGAGGGGCTGCGCGCGGCCGGCGTCGACGTCGTGCACGCGGCGTACTTCGACACGCTCACCGTGCGCGTGCCCGGACGGGCCGCCGAGCTGGTCGCCGCAGCCCGCGACGCCGGGGTCAACCTGCGGCAGACCGACGCCGACCTGGTCGGCATCGCCTGCGACGAGACCACCACCCGCGCCCAGGTGGCCGCCGTACTCGCCGTCTTCGGCGGCACCGCCGACATCGAGGAACTGGACGCCACCGCCCCGGAGGCGCTGCCCGGCGAGCTGGCACGCAGCGAGCCGTACCTGACGCACCCGGTCTTCCACCTGCACCGCAGTGAGACCGGCATGCTGCGCTACCTGCGGCGGCTCGCCGACCGCGACTACGCGCTGGACCGCGGCATGATCCCGCTTGGCTCCTGCACGATGAAGCTCAACGCGACCACCGAGATGGAGCCCGTCACCTGGCCGGAGTTCGGCGCGCTGCACCCCTTCGCGCCCGCCGAGCAGGCCGAGGGCTACCTGGCGCTGATCCGCGGCCTGGAGGAGCAGCTCGCCGAGGTCACCGGTTACGACAAGGTCAGCCTCCAGCCGAACGCCGGGTCGCAGGGCGAGCTGGCCGGGCTGCTCGCGGTGCGCGCCTACCACCGGGCCAACGGCGACACCGGCCGTACGGTCTGCCTCATCCCGTCCTCGGCGCACGGCACCAACGCTGCCAGCGCGGTCATGGCCGGCATGAAGGTCGTCGTGGTCAGGACCGGCCAGGACGGCGACGTGGACGTGGCCGACCTGCGCGCCAAGATCGAGCAGCACCGCGAGCAGCTGGCGGTGCTGATGGTCACCTACCCCTCCACGCACGGCGTCTTCGAGGACAACATCACCGACATCTGCGCCGCCGTGCACGACGCGGGCGGCCAGGTCTACGTGGACGGCGCGAACCTCAACGCGCTCGTCGGCCTCGCCCGTCCCGGGCGCTTCGGCGCCGACGTCTCGCACCTGAACCTGCACAAGACCTTCTGCATCCCGCACGGCGGCGGCGGCCCCGGCGTCGGCCCGGTCGCTGTCCGTGCGCACCTGGCCCCGTACCTGCCCAACCACCCGCTCCAGCCGGCCGCCGGCCCCGCCACCGGCGTCGGCCCGATCAGCGCCGCGCCGTGGGGCTCGGCCGGCATCCTGCCCATCTCCTGGACCTACGTGCGGCTGATGGGCGCCGACGGGCTGCGCGAGGCCACGCAGCAGGCGGTGCTCAGCGCCAACTACGTCGCCAAGCGCCTGGAGCCGCACTACCCCGTGCTCTACACCGGCCCGGCGGGCCTGGTCGCCCACGAGTGCATCGTCGACCTGCGGCCGCTGACCAAAGAGACCGGCGTCACCGTCGACGACATCGCCAAGCGGCTGATCGACTACGGCTTCCACGCGCCGACCATGTCCTTCCCGGTCGCCGGCACGCTGATGATCGAGCCGACCGAGAGCGAGGATCTCGCGGAGCTGGAACGCTTCTGCGACGCGATGATCGCGATCCGCGCCGAGGTCGACAAGGTCGCGGACGGCAGGTGGCCCGCGGACGACAACCCGCTGCGCAACGCCCCGCACACCGCGGCCGCGATGGGCGGCGACTGGGAGCACCCGTACAGCAGGCAGGAGGCCGTCTTCCCGGCGGGCGTGCACGCGGCGGACAAGTACTGGCCGCCGGTACGCCGCATCGACGGGGCCTACGGCGACCGCAACCTGGTCTGCTCCTGCCCGCCGCTGGACGCGTACGACGGCTGAGGCCGACGGGCACCCGCGGCCGGACATGGCAAAGCCGGTTCCCTCGGCGACAGGGGAACCGGCCGGGTGTCCGCGGTCGGGCGAGCCTGCTGGCGGGGCGTCCCCGCCGGTCAGGCGGCCGTCGTGACCTGCTCGCCGGCGAGCGGGCGGTGCGGGGCGATGATCTGCCCGTCGGGCAGCAGCTCCCCGGTGTCCTCGAAGAGGAGCACACCGTTGCACAGCAGGCTCCAGCCCTGCTCCGGGTGGTGGGCCACGGTGAGGGCGGCCTCACGGTCGGGGCCGTCGGCGGAAGGGCACTGCGGTTGGTGCTGGCACATGGATGGAGTCTTTCGCTGCGTGTGATCAGTGGTGCGGTCGGTCGTGCGGTCTGCCTGGTGCATGTCCGTCCCCCGTGTGTGCGTGAGGCCGTTCCCAGTGTTGTCCTCCTGGCGGCAATCCGCAGGGATTTCGCCGAGGCGATGCTCTCCGGAGAAGACGCGTCACCCGCGCGGGCGGTTGCCGTCACCCAGCGTCAACGACAGGGGAGTGGTGACCGCACGGCGGTGCCCCCGGCCTGGCGGCCGGGGGCACCCTTGCTGCCGTACGCTGCGGCGTCAGGCCGGCGACCCCGCCAGCGGCGGCGGCGCCAGGCGCACTCTCAGTACCGGCGCCAGCTCCGTCATCCGGTACACCCGGTGCGCCGCGATGCCCGGTGGCGCGGGCGCCAGCGGCACCAGCAGGTCCTCCGGGTCGGGCTGCGCGGTGGACGCCTCGGCCCGCGGCTCCCGGTGCAGCCACAGCGCGAGCATGTAGAGGCCCGGCACCGACAGCAGATGCGGCTGGTACGTCGCCGGCAGCGCCTCGGCCTGGACCAGCGCCCGCTCGATCGACACCAGGAACGGCCCCTCCGAGAACCGTGAGAACACCCAGCCGTCCGGGGTCACCACGGTCTCGCCCGCCGCGGCGACCCGCGCTCCTGCCCTGATATGGAACCGCCAGCCCGTCAGCCGCGCCTGCGGCAGTGCTCCGGGAACGGCTGCCGGCTCGAAGACATGGACGGGCAGCGGGTGTTCGGCGGCCAGCGGCCCTTCTGCGGTACGCAGCGCCGGCGTCCTGGCTTCCAGGACCGCGGTGGGCGAACTGAGCGCGGCGAGCACGCTCAGCAGGGCTGGGGCAGGTGCTGGGGGAACAAGCAGCGGCATGGTTGTCGCCTCTCACTGGGAGACACGTGGTGCGGGGAGGGCGGGCGCGGACGGCACGGTCGGTTCGATGCTCTGCGGGAGACCTGCTCAGGCACGTCCGGCGAGGGCGGATGCATTGCCTTGTTCGCGGAGTTTATACGACGTGTGTTCGCTCCGTGTTTCATCTAGTTGATGCCAGTATTACGCGCAAGGCGAGAATTCGCCTTCTTCGGCGGACGTGTCGGTGGCATTCCCGCAGCGTACGGGGAGGGCGCTGCATATTTCTGCGCGCCACGGACGGCCGGATCCCGTCGGTCATTTCCTGTGCTTGCGCGCCTCCCCCGGCTACTGAATGTGCCAGCGGAAAGTGCGCGCTTCGCCGCTAGTGCAAGCCTAGCGTGCGCGGCCCGCCCGGCGGGGCGTTATTCGATCATTTGGGTGGGCATCCTCCGATGGATGGCCGGGCGGCGGCCACGGGAGGGAGGGATCGCGGATGGGCGAGAAGGTCGTCGCCAGTGGCTTCGAACCGGCAGACCGCGGGCGTTACCGGCACAAGCTCCAGCAGTGCCTGCTGGGGCTCGAGCGACTGCTGGAGGGCCAGCGGTTCGACCGGCCGCGCAATCTCATGGGCCTGGAGATCGAATTGAATCTCGCGGATTCCACGGGGCTGCCGCGCATGATGAACGAAGAGGTGCTGGAGCGCATCGCGAGTCGCGATTTCCAGACCGAGCTCGCTCAGTTCAACATTGAGGTGAACATTGCCCCGCACCGGCTTTCCGGGCCGGTCTTCGACCGCCTCGCCGAGGAACTGCGCACCGGCCTGTCGTATGCCGACCGGATGGCTGCCGACGTCGGTGCCCGCATCGTCATGGTGGGAATTCTGCCCACTCTCCGGGCCGACGACCTGGTCACCGCCAACCTGTCGCGGGCCGACCGCTTCACGCTGCTCAACGACCGCATCCTGGCCATGCGCGGCGAGGACATCACCCTCGACATCGACGGCGTCGAGCACCTGGAGCACGCCTCGCAGTCCATCGCCCCCGAGGCGGCCTGCACCTCCACCCAGATGCACCTCCAGGTCACGCCCGGGCGCTTCGCCGCGGTGTGGAACGCCGCCCAGGCGGTGTGCGGCCCGCAGGTCGCCGCCGGCGCCAACTCGCCCTTCCTCTTCGGCCGCGAGCTGTGGCGCGAGACCCGCCCGCTGCTCTTCCAGCAGTCCACCGACACCCGCCCGCAGGAGTTGCGCGCCCAGGGGGTGCGCCCGCTGACGTGGTTCGGCGAGCGCTGGATCGAGTCACCGCTCGACCTCTTCGCCGAGAACGTCCGCTACTTCCCGGCCCTGCTGCCCATCTGCGACGACGAGGACCCGCTGAGCGTGCTGGACGAGGGAGGAGTGCCGCAGCTGCGTGAACTGACCCTGCACAACGGCACCATCTACCGCTGGAACCGCCCGGTCTACGCGGTCGTCGACGGCGTGCCGCACCTGCGGGTCGAGAACCGGGTGCTGCCCGCGGGACCCACCGTCGCCGACGTCCTGGCCAACGCCGCCTTCTACTACGGGCTGGTGCGCGCGCTGGCCGACGCGCCGCGCCCGCTGTGGCAGCGGCTGCCCTTCGGCGCCGCGGCCGCCAACTTCGACGCGGGCTGCAGGGACGGCATCCGCGCGGTCATGCACTGGCCGCGCGGCCGCGGCGGAGGTCTCGCCGAGATCCCGGCCGCCGAGCTGATCCGGGACGAGCTGCTGCCGCTCGCCGCCGCCGGGCTGGACGCGTGGGGCATCGAACCCGCCGACCGGGACCGCTACCTCGGCATCATCGAGCAGCGGTGCCGGCTGCGTACCAACGGCGCGGAATGGCAGTGCGAGTCCTTCCACCGGCTGCTGGAACGCGGCCCGGACCGCATGGCGGCGCTGGCCGGGATGACCCGCCGCTACCGGGAGAACTCGGCGGAGGGCCGGCCGGTCCACGAGTGGGCCGCCGTCTGAGGACGCGGCCACCCCTGGTCGGCTTCGAGGCCGCGATCTTCGTATCTTGTCCTTCAGACACCCGCGCCGCTGGAGGACCCGCATGCACACACAGCCCCGCCCGGCGGACCAGGCGGCGGAACCGGAACTGCCCGACCGCACGCTGCGCAGCGAGATGCTCATCGTCCTCGCGCTCTCGCTCGGCGCCAGCGGGGTGTCCGCCCTGATCGACTTCATCGGCTCGGTGACCAGGCCGGGCGCGCTCAAGGACCAGGCCGCGACCCTGGTCGGCTCCTACGCACCGCACCGCCCGTGGCTCGATCTGGCCTGGCAGCTCTTCTCCATCGCCACCGCTCTCGCGCCGGTCGCCCTGGTCGCGCACCTGCTGGGCCGCGAGCGCGCCGGGATGCGGTCGATCGGCTTCGACCTGACCCGCCCGCGGCCCGACCTGGCCCGGGGCGCGCTGGTCGCCGCCGGGATCGGCGGCACCGGACTGGCCTTCTACCTCGGCGCCCGCTCGGCCGGCTTCAACCTCACGGTGGTGCCGGAGTCGCTGCCCGACGTGTGGTGGAAGATCCCGGTGCTGGTGCTGTCGGCGGTGCAGAACGCGGTGCTGGAGGAGGTCATCGTGGTCGGCTACCTGCTGCGCAGGCTCGACCGGCTCGGCTGGACGCCCATGGCCGCGCTCGCCGCGAGCGCCGTGCTGCGCGGCTCGTACCACCTCTACCAGGGCATCGGCGGCTTCGTCGGGAACATGGCGATGGGCGTGGTCTTCGTGCTGCTCTACCGCCGGTGGGGCAGGGTGGGCCCGCTGGTCGCGGCGCACGCCCTCATCGACACGGTGGCCTTCGTCGGTTACGCGCTGCTGGCCGGCAAGGTGGGCTGGCTGCCCACCGGCTGAGCAGGGCCGAGCCCCCGCCGCGAAAGGATCAGGCGTGCTGCGGGACCTCGTCCTTGAGGACGGAACGCAGCTGCTCGCGGAATTCGGGCGAGTCGGTGTGACCGTGCACGGACACCGCGTGCTCGGCGGCCGCGCGCAGCACCTCGTCCTCCTCACCGGAGATCGTCAGGGTGCAGTTGCTCTCGCTGGGGTAGTCACGGCAGTCGGCGACCTTGCGCATGGCGCATCATCTCCTTGTGCTCTCCCTTCCCAGTTTACGGGCCCGCCGTCTTCCGCGGCCGCTCCGGCCGCCGTACGGGGAAGACCGTATTGCCCGGCCGGTGGATCCTCCGGTGCAGTTGGGAGAGGAGGAGGCGAGTGTCATGACTGCCGCACCGACCGCATCCACCCGGGCGGGCGCACCGGGCGAAGCTGCCGCGCCGACGGCCGAGGAAGCACGCGTGAGGGAGTTCCTGGAGAGGGTGATCGCCGACGGCGCCGCGGCGATGGCCGGGCTGTGCACCTCGATCGGCGACCGGCTGGGCCTCTGGACGGCGATGGCAGGGGCGGGCCCGCTCACCCCGGCGGAGCTGGCCGCGCGCACCGGCCTCGACGAGCGCTACCTGCGCGAGTGGCTGGACGCGCAGGTGGCGGGGGAGTACCTGGACTACGACCCGGACCGCGGCAGCTACCTGCTCACCGACGAGCGCGCCGCCGTCCTCGCCGACCCCGACGCGCCGACCTACGCCGCGGGCATGTTCACCATGCTCCAGGCGCTGTACGGCAGTGAGAACGCATTGCTGGAGGCCTTCCGCACCGGTGAGGGCGTCGGCTGGGGCGAGCACGGGCCCGCGCTCTTCGAGGGCACGGCCAAGTTCTTCCGGCCCGGCTACGCCGCGGCCCTGGTCCCCGAGTGGCTGGGCGCGGTGGACGGCATGGAGGAGCGACTGCAGCGCGGCGGCCGGGTGGCCGACATCGGCTGCGGTTACGGGCACTCCACCGTGTTCATGGCGGAGGCCTACCCCGCCTCGCGCTTCCACGGCTACGACTTCCACGGCCCGTCGGTCGAGGCGGCCCGCTCGCTGGCCGAGCGCTCCGGGCTCGCCGACCGGGTCGAGTTCGACGTGGCGACCGCGCAGGACTACCCCGGCGAGGGCTACGACCTGGTCACCTTCTTCGACTGCCTGCACGACATGAGCGATCCGGGCGGCGCGCTGCGGCAGACCGAGCACGCCCTCGCCGACGGCGGCGTGTGCCTGCTCGTCGAGCCGAACATGTCCGCGGACGTGCGGGAGAACGTCCATCCGATCGGTCGCGGCATGTCCGCGGCCTCGGTCGCGGTCTGCCTGCCCTCCGCGCTGGCCCAGCCGGGCCCGGAGGCGCTCGGAAACCATGCGGGCGAGGACGTGATGCGGCGGATCGCGGACGGTGCCGGACTGCACCACTGGACGCTCGCCGCCGAGAGCCCGGTCAACCGGGTCTACGCGGTGACCCGCTGACGCGTCGGCCTGTTCCCGTGGCCGCCGTTCCCTTCCCGTGACCCCGGGCGCGGTGGCGGTGGCGCCTTGACCGGGGCGGCCGCGCTGCTCAGGCTGGATGTATGGGTGCGGTCGGGGCCGCGGGCCTGCGGCGGATGCTCGCCGTGGTCGACCTGCTGATCGACGCGGACGACGAGGACGTACTCGTCCCGGCGCTGCTGCCGGTGCTCCTCACCGCGCTTCCCGGTGACAGCATCGTGTGGTCCGCCAA
This sequence comes from Streptomyces sp. NRRL F-5123, assembly GCF_000721495.1. GTDB lineage: Bacteria > Actinomycetota > Actinomycetes > Streptomycetales > Streptomycetaceae > Actinacidiphila. The sequence continues at coordinate 73,339 of NZ_JOHY01000023.1, read as the reverse complement.
CCCCGGGCCCGCGGCCCCGCTGACCCTGCCGGACGGTCTGCTCGGACCCGCGCTGCTCGCGGCCTTCCGCCGGGGTGCCCCGGCCGATCCGCTGGTGGCCCACACCACGACCGGCCCGGGCACCCCGGCGTGCCGCTCGCAGATGCAGAGCCGCGCCGACTACCACGCGCTGCCGGTCTACGCGGACGTCTACCGGCGGGTGGGCGCCGACGACCAGCTCGCGATGGCCTTCCCGGCGGGGACCGAGAACGGTGTCCGGCGCCGGGTGTGCGTGGCCGTCAACCGAAGCGGCAGCGACTTCGGCGACGCCGATCTCGAGGTCGCGGCCCTGCTCCGGCCGCGGCTCGGCCGCAGCTTCGGCCGGCTGCACCGCACCCCGCCCGCCCGGGCACTGGTCAGCCGCCGGGAGGCGGAGGTGCTGACGCTGCTCGCGCACGGTCTCACGAACGAGCAGATCGCCCACCGGCTGGCCATAAGCCCGCGCACCGTCGACAAGCACCTGGAGCACGCCTACCCCAAGCTCGGCGTGTGCGGCCGGGTCGAGGCGGCCAATGCCTGGGGAACGCAGGAGGGCTGCGGGCCCGTCCCCCCCCGGGGGGCCCGCAGCGGTATCCGGGACCGGCCCGGGCCGGGGGTCAGTGCTTGGTCTGGTTGAAGCGGACCTCGTTGCCCGCCGGGTCGCGGAAGGCGCAGTCCCGGACGCCGTACTGCTGGTCCGTGGGCTCCTGCACGACGTCCGCGCCCGCCGCCGAGAGCTTCTCGAACGTCGCGTCGACGTCGTCGGACCAGAACACGACACGGCCGTAGACGCCCTTGGCCATGAGGTCGGCGACGGCCTCGCGGTCGGAGGGCGTCATGTTCGGGTTCACGGCCGGGGGTTCGAGGACGATGTCGACCTCGGGCTGGGTGGGCGAGCCGATCGTGACCCAGCGCATGTTGTTGTAGCCCACCTCGTTGCGGATTTCAAGGCCGAGCATGTCGCGGTAGAACTCGATGGCCTTGTCGTGGTCGTCGACGGCCAGGAACGTGTGGGAGAGCTTGATGTCCATGCCGATCACGCTACGACAGGGCCACCTGCCCGCACTTCTTTGATCCTGACCGGTCGGGTGACGATCCGCGCGACGCAGGACGGCAGCGCCGCCAGCTCGGAGTGGTTGCGCGCCCGGTACAGGCTCGGGGACTCGCCGACCAGCTCGGTGAAGCGAGTGCTGAACGAGCCGAGCGACGAGCAGCCCACGGCCATGCACACGTCGGTCACGGACATGTCGCCGCGCCGCAGCAGCGCCTTGGCGCGCTCTATACGGCGCGTCATCAGATAGGCGTAGGGCGTCTCGCCGAACGCCGTGCGGAAGCTGCGCGAGAAGTGCCCAGGAGACATCAGCGCGTCGCGCGCCAGCGCCGGGACGTCCAGCGGCTGCGCGTACTCCCGGTCCATGCGGTCGCGGGCCCGCCGCAGCCGGACCAGATCCGATCTGTCCATGCCTTCAGTGTGCCCGACCCCACTGACAGCGCCGGGCACGCCGTGGACCCCGCCACCGGCAGAGCTCCGGCCGGTCGGCGGGAGGGCTTGCCGGACGACAGTCATCGATATATCGTTGAGGCATCGCGAACGATCACGATAGGAGAAAGCGTTATGCATGGACATCACCACGGACACGGACCCTGCGCGCACGGCGAGCACGGTCCCGGAGAGCGCGAAGGGCGCAGGTCGGCCTTCGGGGCGTTCGGACCGCCCTTCGGCGGCGGGCCCTGGGGTCCCGGTGGACGGGGCCGCGGCGGACCGCGCGGCCGGGCGCGGCGCGGCGACGTACGGGCGTCGATCCTGGCCCTCCTCAAGGACCGGCCGATGCACGGCTACGAGATGATCCAGGAGATCGCCGACCGCAGCGGCGGCGCGTGGAAGCCGAGCCCCGGCTCGGTCTACCCGACGCTCCAACTGCTGGAGGACGAGGGCCTGATCAGCAGTACGAGCGAGGGCGGCAAGAAGCTCTTCACGCTCACCGACGAAGGCCGCACCGAGGCCGGGGCCGGACCCGAGGCGCCATGGGAGGACGCCGGGCGCGGCGTCGACTGGGAGGCCATGAACGAGATAAGGAAGGCCGGCGGCGGTCTGGTCGAGGCCTTCCGCCAGGTATGGGTCGCCGGCACCCCCGAGCAGCGCGAGAAGGCGCTCACGGTGGTCAACGAGGCCCGCAAGCGGCTCTACCTCATCCTCGCCGACGAGGACGACGGCAGGGACGGCGGGACGGACGGCGGCAAGTTCCGCAAGGACACCGGCCCGGCTTCGTGAGCCGCCGCCCGGCAGTCGGGCACGGGGGAGCGCAGGCCCCCGGGGGTTCGTCCCCCGGGGGCCTGCGCTGCTCTGCGGCGGGACGGGCCCCGGGTCAGACCCCCGGGCGGCTCGACCCGCGGACCACCAGCCGGGTCGGGAGGATGCACGGCTGCGCCGGCTCCACCGGGGCCGCGTCGATCAGCCCGCGCAGCGCCGCGACCGCCGCCTCGCCCAGGCCGCGCTGGTCCTGGGCGACGGTGCTGAGCGCCGGGCGCACCAGCGAGGCCGCGTCGATGTCGTCGAAGCCGACCACCGCCAGGTCGCGCGGCACCGAGAGGCCCTCGTCGGCCGCCGCGTGCATCGCGCCGATCGCCATCTGGTCGCCGGCGGCGAAGACGGCGGTGGGCCGGTCCGCCAGCGCCAGCAGCCGCTTGCCCGCGCTCTGCCCGCTGGCCAGGAAGAAGTCGCCCTCGGTCACGTACTCCGGTGGCACGCTCAGGCCCAGCCGGGCGCAGGCCCGCCGGTAGCCCGCGAGGCGTTCGGCGGCCGGGGGCAGGTGCAGCGGGCCGGTGACGGTGGCGATCCGCCGGTGGCCCAGGTCGTACAGGTGCTGCACGGCCGCCTCCGCGCCCGCCGCGTTGTCGGAGCTGACCCGAACCGTGCGCGGCCCGGTGAAGGCGGTGTCGATGCCGGCGCAGGGCACCCCCGAGTCGGCGAGGACCCGCAGGCAGCGGTCGTCCGGCGGGGTGGTCAGCACGATCACGCCCTCCAGGTTGTGCCGCCGCACGGCCTGCAGATGCGCGGTCTCCTGGTCGTCGTCGGCCGGTGTGGTGAGCAGCATCAGGTGGTAGTCCGCCTCGGACAGTGCGGTGCGCACGGCGCTCAGCAGGCCCAGCAGATACGGGTTGTGCAGGCCTATCGCCTCCTGGCCGCTGTCCCACACCAGGCCGACGGTGTCCGAGCGGCGCCGTACGAGGGTCCGCGCGGGCTCGTTGGGGGCGTAGCCCAGCTCGCTCGCGAGCGCGCGGATCTTGGCGCGGGTGGCCTCGCTCACCTCGGCCCTGTCGTTCAGGGCGCGGGAGACGGTGGCGGTCGACACCCCGCTGCGGCGGGCGAGTTCACGGATGTTCACGACGGACCCGTTCTGCGCGAAAGGAATTGACGGATGTGCGGGGCGGGATGGGCGGGACAGGGACGGACATATGAGAACGACATGAAAACCCGGCGAAAAGCCTGCTGCGCACAGTCTTGACGATCAGTCGGCGCGAGGACAGACTTCCCGCCGATCGGAAACGTTTACGGCTCGGTCGGCCCTGGAAACACCGGGGATCCCCAACAGGAACGGGACGCCTGCGATGCCAACGAACGCTCGACGACTGCGCATGAGAACCCTTCTGACGCTGGCCACCGCGGCCGCCTGCGTGGCGGCGGTGGCCTCCGTACCGGCCCAGGCCGGCGACAACCCCACCTACACCAACGCCAACGCCCCTGTCGACGTGCGGGTCAAGGACCTGCTCAAACGCATGACGCTCGACGAGAAGATCGGGCAGATGGACCAGATCTCCGTGGTGCGCATGCAGGGCGACTGCGAATGGAGCGGCGGCGCCTTCACCGAATCGTGCATGAAGAAGGTCCTCGTCGACAATGCCGCCGGGTCCGTCCTTTCGGGCGGCGGCGCGGGACCGGCGGTCAACACCCCGTCCAACTGGGCCGCGATGGTGAACGCGGTGCAGAAGTACGCGATCGAGAACACCCGCCTGCACATCCCCGTCATCTACGGGGTCGACGCCGTGCACGGCCACAACAACGTGCTGGGCGCCACGATCTTCCCGCAGGAGATCGGCCTCGGCTCCACCTGGGACCCGGCCCTCGTGGGCGGCGCGGGCGCGGCCACCGCCAAGGCCGTCGCCGCCACCGGCATCGACTGGAATTTCGCCCCGGTCGCCGACATCGCCCGCGACCAGCGCTGGGGCCGCTACTACGAGACGTACGGGGAGGACCCGCTGCTGTCCGGCACGCTCGCGGCCGCCGCTGTCTCCGGCATCCAGGGCGCGGACGGCGCGAAGAAGGTCGCCGCCACCGTCAAGCACTTCGCGGGCTACGGCGAACCGGGCAACGGCCACGACCGCGTCCCCGGCGACGTCTCCCTGCGCTACCTCCAGGACACCCTGCTGCCGTCCTACAAGCAGGCCGTCGACGCCGGCGCGATGTCGGTGATGGTCAACTCCGGTGCAATCAACGGTATCCCGGCCACCGGCTCGCACTACCTGCTCACCGATGTGCTGCGCGGGCAGTTCGGCTTCAAGGGCGTCGTGGTCAGCGACTGGGCGGACGTCAGCGCGCTCCAAACGTCCTACCACGTCGCCGCCGACTACCCGGCGGCCGTCGCCAAGGCCGTCAACGCCGGCCTGGACATGGCGATGGAGCCCTACGACGCGCAGGGCTTCTCCGACGCGCTCAGGACCGCCGTCCAGCGACACCTGGTCTCCGTCCAGCGCATCGACGAGTCCGTGACACGCATCCTCACCATGAAATTCCGGCTCGGCCTCTTCGAGCACCCCTACGTGGACGCCTCGAAGGCCGACTCGCGCGTCATCGGCGCCGACGCCGCGCTCGCCCGGCAGGCCGCCGACGAGTCGCAGGTGCTGCTGCGCAACGACGGCGGCGTGCTGCCGATCCCGTCCGGCGCGAAGAAGATCGTGGTGGCAGGCTCCTACGCCGACGACATCAACGACCAGGCCGGCGGCTGGACCGTGGGCTGGCAGGGCGTGCCCGACGGGGTGACGCTGCCCGGCACCACCGTCCTGGAAGGCATCGAGCAGGCCGCCCCGTCGGGGACGTCGGTGGTCCGCGCGACCTCGGCGGACGACGCCGTGGCGCAGGCGAAGGACGCCGACCTGACCGTCGTGGTGGTCGGCGAGAAGGCCGCCGCCGAGGGCAGCGCCGACTCACCGCGCCCCGAACTGAGCGCCGACCAGCAGGCGCTGGTCAAGTCCCTGAAGGCGACCGGCAAGCCGGTCGTCACCGTCGTGCTGGCAGGCCGCCCGCTGGTGCTCGGGGACGCCGACGGCACGCAGGGCCTGCTGATGTCCTGGCTGCCCGGCAGCGAGGGCGGCCACGCGGTGGCCGACGTGCTGTTCGGCAAGGTCAACCCGAGCGGCCGGCTCAGCGCGTCCTGGCCCAAGGACATCGGCAACGAGCCGCTGTACTACCAGCAGCTTCCGGGCACCAACGCCGGGCCCGAGTCCTCCTACGACGCGGCCTACCGCTTCGGCGCGGGCCTGTCCTACACCAGTTACGCCTTCGACTCGCTCAAGGCCGGCTCCGCGACCGCCCGCACCCGCGACACCATCAGCCTCAAGGTCGGCGTGTCCAACACCGGCGACCGCGCGGGCGACCTCGTCGTGCCGGTGTACGTCGCGCAGCCGGTGAGCGACGTCCTCGCACCGCCCGCCAAGCTCGTCGCCTTCACCCGCGTCCACCTCGCGGCGGGCCAGAGCACGACGGTCACCCTCAAGGTGCCGCCGAACCGGCTCGCGGTGACCCAGGGCGACATCGACGGCTCGGGCCCGCAGCAGGTCGCGCCCGGCGCGTACGTCTTCACCGCGGGCGGCGTGAGCACCACGGTGACCGTGCGCTGAGGCCGGTCTCCCGCTCCCGGCGGGCCGCGAACGGGGCTTTCCCCGGGCGCGGCCCGCCGTGCCGCGTGCCCCGGCCCCGGGTCGGCTGCGAGGCTGGGTGTGCCCGGCACGGTGCCCGGCGGACGGAGGAGACGGCACATGCGCGACGGCGAGGAGGCGGGGCCCGCTCCGGAGGGTTCGGGCGGGGGTACGGGCTCGGGTCCGCGCGGCGCCTCCGGCGGGGCGGGAGAGCCGGCGGAGGTGGACCGGGCACTGCTGGAGCGGATCAGGGCCGCGCCCGTGCTCGCCGGGCGGCTGCCGCACTTCGATCCGGAGCGGGCGCCCACCGCGCCCGGCCCGCTGCTCGCCGGGTGGCTGGACACGGCCCTCGCCGACGGGCTGCCCGAGCCGCACGTCATGACGCTGAGCACTGCCGCACCCGACGGCACGCCGAGCGCGCGGGTGCTGATGCTGCGTGGGGTGGACTCCGCCGACTGCGCCGTCGTCTTCGCCGGTGACGCCCGCAGCGGCAAGGGCCGCGACCTCGCGGCCAACCCCGTCGCCGCCGCGACCTTCTACTGGCCCGCGCACGGCCGGCAGATCCGGCTCGCCGGGACGGTCGCGGTGCTCGACGCCGAGGCCGCCTGGCGGGACTTCCTCGGCCGCAGCCCTGGCTCCCGCGCCGCCGCCTTCACCGGCACCGTCAGCGCGCCGCTCGGCAGCCCGGAGGAGTACGCGCGCGAGCGGCTCGCGGCCGAGGCGCTGGTCTCCGCGGAACCGGACCGGGTGCCCGAGTGGCACACCGTCTACCGGCTGCGCGCCCGCGAGGCCGAGTTCTTCCAGGCCGATCCGGCCCGCGGCCACCAGCGGCTGCGCTACACCCGGGAGGCCCGGGAGAGCCCGGGGAACGGCGGCTGGGCCCGCACCTTGCTGTGGCCATGACTCATCCCCGGGGAGGAGGGTGCGCCGGGCGCCCCCCTCCGCGGAGGGATGGGCAATGGGCCGCTGAGCCGATGCGCCGCGCACCGGCGGTCTGCTGGGATGGGTGCCGTGTACAGCGACCAGGGGCCGCGGCACGAGCCGGCCCGTCCCGCGGACGACGCCCACCTCACGGCCGAGGTGCGCGCCGTCCTCGCCGACGCCCGCCGCCGCGCGGTCCGGGACGGCGACGCGCAGGCCGACACCGCCCACCTGCTGCACTCCCTGCTGGAGCACGACCCGCACGCCCGCGCCGCCTGCGACGCGCCGCCCGGCCGGTCCGCGCGCGTGCTCGGCTACCTGGTCCAGCGCAGCATCGGCTACGGGCTGCGCTGGCGCGGCTCGGTGGAGGACTCCGGCGAGATACCCACCCTCACCCTGACCGCCCCCGGCTGGAGCCCCGCCGCCTCGGCTGCCCTCCGCGGCGCCGGCGAACGGGCCCGGCTCCGCGGCCGGGAGCAGGCCGACGGCATCGACCTGCTGCACGCCCTCACCGCCGACCCGGACTGCCGGGCCGCCGACGTCCTGCGCGCCGCGGGGCGAGGGGGTGGCGTGTGGGTCGGCGTGGAGGAAGCACCGGGGTCCGGTGTTCCTCCGGAGCTTCGCCTGCCCCGTACCCCCGGCAGCACGGCGGCGGAGGGAGGCGACGCGGTGGGGGCGCCCCCAGGGCGGAGCCCCTGGGGGAGTCGTCGGCCGACGAGGACGCCGGGGGCCCCTCCCGCCGAAGGCAGGGGAAGGACGCGCGTGCCGGGGCACACGACGCCGCGCAGACCCGCACGCCGTCCCTGTGACCCCGACGAGGTGCACGAGGCGCACGAGGCGTCCGGGGGTGTTCCGGGACAGCGCGGTGCCAGGGATTTTGAGGATGACGGTCCTGTCGACGGCTGACATGATGGCCGGATGCGCGGATCCGGTGTGAGGAGCAGGGGACTTGGGCTTGCCGTGCTGTCGGCGTGCGCGTTCGGCGGGTCGGGGGTGGCCGCCAAGCCGCTGATCGATCTCGGGTTCGACCCGCTCCAGGTGGTGTGGATGCGGGTGGTGGTCGCCGCGCTGGTGCTGGCGCCCGTCGCCCTGCGCTTCCGCGCGCTGCCCCGCCAACGGCCCGGCCTGATCGCCGGGTTCGGCCTGCTCGGCATCGTCGGCTGCCAGGCCCTCTACTTCGTGGCCATAGCCCGCATACCCGTCGGCGTCGCCATACTCGTCGAATTCCTCGGCCCCGCGCTGCTGCTGGGCTGGATCCGGCTCGTGCAGCGCCGCCCCGTCACGCGGGCCGCCGCGGTCGGCGTCGTGCTGGCGACCGGCGGCATGACGTGCGTCGTCGAGATCTGGTCCGGCCTCGCCTTCGACGCGCTCGGGCTGCTCTACGCGTTCGGGGCCGCGTGCTGCCAGGTGGCGTACTTCGTGCTCGCCGACCACGGGACGGAGGGGAGCGACGCGCCCGAGCCGGTGGCCGTGATCGCGCACGGGCTGCTCGTCGGGACGGTCGCCCTCACGCTCGTCGCGCACCCCTGGACCATGCGGTGGTCGGTGCTCGGGCACCAGGCCGCGCTCGGCGACCGGGACGTCCCGGCGGTGCTGCTGGTCGGCTGGATCGGGCTGGTGTCGACGGTGGTCGCCTACCTCGCCGGGGTCACCTCCGTCCGCAGGCTCAGCCCGCAGGTCGCGGCCGTCGTCGGCGTGCTGGAGGCGGTGGTCGCCACGGTGCTCGCGTGGGTGCTCATCGACGAGCATCTCGGGGCCGCGCAGATCATCGGCGGCGCGCTCGTCCTGGCCGGGGCCTTCGTGGCCCAGACGTCCGCCGCTCCCCCCGCCGGGGGCCCCGTCGACACCCCCGCGCCTCCCCCCGCGGCCCGGCCCGCGACCCCCGAGCTTTCGCGCTGAGCGCTCCCATGTCCCGCAGGGGGCGCCCCGGGGCGCCCCCTGCGGTGGCCCGCGCGACCTTCCGCCGGTGGGTGGCTGCGCGCGCAGTTGCCCGCGCCCCTTCACGCTCCGGGCTCCCCCCGGAGGCGTTTCGCGCGATCTTCTCGCCGTCGTTGCCGGCCGCGCAGTTCTCCCCCGGCTCCGCCTGGGCGGTGCCCCCACGCGCCCCTGACGTGCCCGCTGCGCGGCATGCGCGAGCCCGGACGGACGCCCTCCCCGCGGGGGCGGGACCTTCGGGTGCGGGCGAGCGTTCTTGCGGGGTGCGTGGGAGCCTCCCCGGCGAAACTCCGGGGGAGAACTGCGCGACGGCCCCCATCCGCGGAAGATCGCGCAAAGCACCTCACGGGGCAGCCCGGGGCGCAGTCCGCGGACGCTAAGGTGGCCGCATGCACAAGACTGTTCTCCCGCCGCCCGCGGCGTAATCGCGGGCAGCGAAGGGGTCTGAGGACGACGTAGACGCGGTCCGGCGCGAGCGCCGGGGCGGTCGGTGCTGCCCGCACGCAGGGACGAGTGATCCGACCACCCACCCTTTCGCGGGAGAAATCCGTGTCCTTCAGGCACTTCTTGAGGCATGCCTCCGCCCCGGCCACCCGGGGCCTGATCTATGTCGTCGTCGCCGCCACCGGCTGGGGTACGGCCGGCGCCGTTGCGGTCGCGCTGTACGGCCGCAGCGGGCTCGGGCCGCTGGCCCTCACGTTCTGGCGCGCCGCCGGCGGCTTCGTGCTGCTGCTCGGGATCCGGCTGGTGCGCCGTCCGGCGCGGGGCGGGGCGGCGGGGCCGCGGGCCCGGGAGGTGCGCCGGGTGCTGCTCATCGGCGCCGGGCTGACGGTCTTCCAGGCCGCGTACTTCTGCGCGGTGCGCTCCACGGGCCTGGCGGTCGCGACCGTCGTGACGCTCGGCTCGGGCCCGGTGCTGATCGCGCTGGCTGCGCGGCTGGCGATGGGCGAGCGGCTGGGCCGCGGCGGCGCCCTGGCCGTGGCGGGCGCCCTCGGCGGGCTCGCCGTGCTGGTGCTGGGCGACGGCGGTGGCACCTCCGCACGCCCCGCGGGCATCGCGCTCGCGGTGCTGTCCGCCGCGGGCTATGCGGCGATCACCGTGCTGACCCGCTGGTGGGGCCGCCGGGGCGAGGCGGGCGACCCGTTCGACACGTCGATGTGGGCGTTCGGGCTGTGCGCCGTCCTGCTGCTCCCGGCGGCCTGGGCCGAGGGCCCGCTGCCGCACGCGGCGCACCTCGGCCGCACCCTGCTGCTGCTCGGCTACCTCGACTCGGTGCCGACCGCGCTCGCGTACGGGCTGTACTTCGCGGGCGCCGCGGTGCTGCGCGCCGCGACGGTGTCGGTGATCGCGCTCATCGAGCCGCTGTCGGCGACGGTCCTCGCCGTCACGCTGCTCGGCGAGCGGCTGACCGGGGCGACCGTGCTGGGCGGGCTGTGCCTGCTGGGCGCGGTCGCCGCGCTGGCGGGGGACGAGGCGCGCACCGCGCGCCGCCTGCCGCGGCAGGCGGCACCGGTGGCCGGGGGAGCGGCGGTCAGTGCCGCACCGGTGGCAGATAGTCCGGCAGCGGCGGCGTCGCCCGGCCCGGCAGCCGCGCCGGTTCGGGGGCGCCGTACGCCGTAGCGACCGGGACCACGCCCGACCAGTGGGGGAGCCCGATGTCCTCGGGCTCCTCGTTGGGCCCGCCGGTGCGCGTCTTCGCCGAGACCTCGCCGAGGTCGAGGCGTATCACCGCGGTCGCCGCCAGTTCCTTCGCGTTCGGCCGCCGGGTGTCCGCGGACCGGCCGGGCACCGCCTGGTCCACGATCGCGTCCAGCGCGGCGGCCCGCTCGTCCGGGTCGGTGACCTCGTACGCGGTGCCGTGCACCACCACCGAGCGGTAGTTGACGGAGTGGTGGAAGGCGGACTTGGCGAGCACCAGGCCGTCCACGTGCGTCACGGTGAGGCACACCGGGAGGCCGCCGCCGGCCGCGCCCCGCAGCGGGCGGGAGCCGGTCGACCCGTGCACGTACAGCCGCTCGCCGCTGCGGGCGTACAGCGTCGGTAGCACCACGGGCGCGCCGTCCCTGACGAAGCCGAGATGGCAGACGTACCCCTCGTCGAGGATCGCGTGCACGGTCGCGCGGTCGTAGGCGGCCCGCTCCCGGGAGCGGGTGGGGACGGTGCGGTCGGTGGCGGCGTACGTGCCGAGCTGCTCGGCGGGCTCGCCGGCGGGGGTGTCGGCCGTCGGGGTCGGCATGGCGCGATCCTTTGCACTAGTGCATAATGAGCTTTGTGCTAGGAGAGTACAGAATCACTGGTCGCGGCGCATCGGGTATCGCCGCCGACATCGAGCGGGCGGTCGGCGGCGGGGCGCTGCGCCCCGGCGACGCCCTGCCGCCGCTGCGGGAGCTGGCCGCCGAGCTGGGGGTCAACTCCAATACGGTGGCTGCCGCCTACCGGCTGCTGCGCGACCGCGGGGTCATCGAGACCGCAGGCCGCCGCGGCAGCCGGGTGCGCGCGCGGCCCGCGACCACGCCGCGCGACCAGATCCGTATCGAGGTGCCCGCGGGCGTCCGCGACGTGTCCAAGGGAAATCCGGACGTCGCCCTGCTCCCGCCGCTCGGTGACGCGCTCGCCGCGGCCGCCGCCGAGCACGCGCTGCGCCCGGCGCTCTACGGCGGCCCGCCCGTGGACGCCGACCTGGAGCGGATGGCCCGCGCGGCGCTGGACGCCGACGGGGTGCCCGACGGGCCGGTGGGCCTCAGCTCCGGGTCGCTCGACGCGATGGAGCGGGTGCTCACGGCGTATTTGCGCCCGGGTGACGCGGTGGCCGTCGAGGACCCGGGCTGGGGCAGCCTGCTGGACCTGGTCCCGGCGCTGGGCCTGCGGACGGTGCCGGTCGCGGTGGACGACGACGGGCCGGTCACCGCCGACGTGGCCCGCGCGCTGCGGGGCGGCGCCCGCGCCCTGATCGTGACCGCCCGCGGGCAGAATCCCACCGGCGCCGCAGTCTCCGCCGCCCGGGCCGCCGAGCTGCGCGCCCTGCTGGCCGGGCACCGCGAGGTGCTGGTGATCGACGACGACCACATCCACGGCGCCGTCGACCTGCCGTTGCACAGCCTGTCGGGCGTCACCGACCACTGGGCGCTGATCCGCTCCGTCGCCAAGGCGTACGGCCCCGACCTGCGGCTCGCGCTCTACACCGGCGACCCCACCACCGTCGACCGGGTCCGCGGCAGGCACCGGCTCGGCGCGGGCTGGGTGAGCCACCTGCTCCAGCGCACGGTCGTCCACCTCTGGCAGGACGGCGCCGTCGACTCCGCAGCGGTCGCCGCCTCGTACGGGCGGCGGCGCGACGGGCTGGTGCGGGCCCTGGCCGAGCGCGGGGTGGCCGCCCACGGGCGCAGCGGGATGAACGTCTGGGTCCCGGTCAGCGACGAGACCGGCGCGGTGGCCGGGCTGCTCCAGCACGGCTGGGCCGTCACGCCCGGCGCCCGCTTCCGGGTGCGCTCGGTGCCCGCGGTCCGGCTGACCGTCTCGACGATGGCACCGGAAGACGTCGAACCGCTGGCCGACGCCGTCGCGGCGGTGCTGCGCGGCCCCGCGGCCGGCCAGGTCCGCTACGGCTGAGGGCGGTCGGGCCGCTGCCGGCGGGGGCGGCGCTGGGTGAGGGCGGCCCCGGCCAGGATGACGGCCGCGCCGACCGGCTCGTTCCAGTGCAGCGTCTCGCCGAGCAGCAGCACGCCCGCGGCGGTCGCGACGATGGGGATCAGATACGTCACCATCGCCCCGATCGTCGGGCCCTTCTCGGCGACCAGGCCGTACTGGATCAGGAAGGCCACGCCCGTGCCGAGCGCGCCGAGTGCGAGCACCGACAGCACCGACTTCGCCGGCCAGCTGTCCGGCACGGAGGTGAAGAACGGCGTGACGACGAGCAGCTGCAGCGTGCCGACCAGCAGCTGGCTCGCGGACACCGCCAGGTGCGAGCCGCCGGTGCCGGTCAGGGTCCGCCGGACGTACGCCCAGCCCACCGCGTAGCTGACCGCCGCGGTCAGCGCCATCAGCGTGCCCTTCGGATCCTGCCCGGAGAAACCCTGCCAGGCGCCGAGCACCGTGAGCACCCCGATGAAGCCGACGCCCACGCCGGCGAAGCGCTCGCGCGACGGCCGGTCCTCGGAGAGCGCGACCAGCGACACCAGCATCGAGAACAGCGGTGTCGCCGCGTTGCATATCCCGGCCAGCATCGAGGGGATCGTCTGCTCCGCGGTGGCGAAGAGCGTGAACGGCAGCGAGTTGAGCAGGAAGGCGGCCACGAACAGGTGCAGCCAGACGCGCGGCGAGCGCGGCAGCCGGTCGCGCCGGACGGCCACCGCGGCGGCGAGCACCGCCGTACCGAACACCATCCGCCCCAGCGTCACCTGGAGCGGCGCGAAGGCCTCGTTGCCGACCTTCATGAAAAGGAAGCTGAAGCCCCACACCAGGCCGAGCGCGGCGAAGCGCAGCCGCCAGTCCAGCAGCGGCCGGCGGGCCGGAGCGCCCGGAGGGGTGGGGACGACGGGCGTGGCGGAGGCGGCTGCGGAAGGGCCCGGGTCGGTCGGGACAGCGGCGGGGCGGCTCTGGGCGGGTGCGGTCATGACATCACGATGACGGGCCCGATCTCGTAGAACAAGCAAGTATTCGTACATCGTCCGCGTAGAATCTCTTACATGTTGAGCCTGGAACGTCTGCGTATCCTGCACGCGATCGACACCTACGGCTCGGTGAGCGCCGCCGCCGACGTGCTCGGGGTGACGACCTCGGCCGTCTCCCAGCAGATGGCGAAGCTGGAGCGGGAGACCGGCCAGACGCTGCTGACCCGCAGCGGCCGCGGGGTGCGGCTCACCGACGCCGGGCGGCTGCTGTCCGGGCACGCCGGGCAGATCCTGTCGCTCGTCGAGCTGGCGCACTCCGACCTGGAGGCGCACCGCGGCGCCGCGGTCGGCGACCTGGCCGCGGGCGCCTTCCCGACCGCCGTCCGCGGGCTCTTCCCGGCCGCACTGCGGGCGCTGCGCGCCGCCCATCCGCAGCTGCGCACGACCGTGCACGAACTGGAGCCGCACGACTCGCTGGCGCGGCTCAACCGCGGTGACATCGACCTCGCGGTCGTCCTGGACTGGTACAACAAGCCGCTGTCACTGCCCGGCGGTCTCGCCAAGGCGCCGCTCTTCGACGACATCGTGGACGTCGCGCTGCCGGCCGGGCACCGGCTGGAGGACCGCCAGGAGATCGACCTCGGCGAGCTCGCCGACGACGACTGGATCGCCTGGCCGGACGGCGGCTTCTGCCACGAGTGGCTGCTGTTCACGCTGCGCGGCAAAGGCGTGGAGCCGCGGATCGCGCACCACGCGGAGGAGCACGCGACGGTGCTCGCGCTCGTCGCGGCGGGCCTCGGGGTCGCCGTCGTCCCGCGGCTCGGCCGCGACCCGATGCCCGAGGGTGTGCGGGTGGTGCCGGTGCGGCACACCATGCGGCGGCACGTCTACGCCGTCTGGCGCGCGGATGCGGACCGCCGCCCGGCGATCCGGGCGGCGGTGGACGCGCTGGGGGCGGCGGCCGCCGGGCTGGGCGGAACCACCGGGGGCCCGGCGCGGTCCGGACCGGGGGCCTGAACGCCTTCGGGCCGGGGGCCGCCGGGCCCGACGGTGCTCAGGCCAGCGTGATGCCGTCCCCGGAGACGGCGACCGCCTTCGAGGGCAGTGGCGAGGTGGCCGGGCCGTGCGCCACCGATCCGTCCTCGACCTTGAACTTGCTGCCGTGGCAGGGGCAGTTGATCGTCCCGTCCGACACGTCGATGACCGTGCAGCCCAGGTGCGTGCACACCGCGGAGAAACCCTTGAACTGGCCCGCGGCCGGCTGCGTGACGACCACCTTCTGGTCGGCGAAGACCTTGCCGCCGCCGACCGGGATGTCCGAGGTCTTGGCCAGCACGTCGCCCCCGCCGCCGGAGCCGCCCGAACTGCCCGACCCGGCCGAGCCGCTGTCGGCCGGTGACGAGGCGGCGGACGAGCCGCTGTCCGAGCTGGGCGCGTCCGAGGCCGGGGCGTCGGACGCCGAGCCCGAGCCCGAATCCGAGCCGCACGCGGCCAGTACGGCGGCGAGCCCCGTGCCGCCGGCTGCCGCGACGACGGCGCGGCGGGTCGGGGTCAGGGGGAGTCCGGGCGTTTCGGGCATGAGCTGGTTTCCTGTCCGCTGGTCGGACCGGGCGGCGGCGGGGCCGTCCGGCGGCGTGCTGTCCACGTGACCGTTGATACGGGCGATCACGGCCATCCGTTCAACGACACGCGTGGCGGATTCCTCGTTCACCACATCGGTGACATCCACCACGGCCCGCGGGGCGCCCGCACGGCCCCGATAGCCTGGGGCAATGCTGAGAGAAGTGACGGGCATCCGCTATGTGACGCCGCTGCGCGAGGGCGGATCGGTGCCCGGCGTGGTGGAGGCCGACGACCTCGGCACGTACGTGGTCAAGTTCAGCGGCGCCGCGCAGGGCCGCAAGGCGCTGGTCGCCGAGGTGATCGCGGGCGAGCTGGGCCGCAGGCTGGGCTTGCGGGTGCCGGAGCTGGTCCGCTTCGACTTCGACCCGGTCATCGGCCTCGGCGAGCCCGACCAGGAGATCCAGGACCTGCTCAAGGCGAGCGGCGGGCTCAACCTCGGCATGGACTTCCTGCCCGGGTCGCTCGGCTTCGACCCGCTGGTCTTCGGCGTCGACCCTGCCGAGGCGAGCCGCGTCGTGTGGTTCGACGCGCTGATCGGCAACGTCGACCGCTCCTGGCGCAACCCCAACCTGCTGGTCTGGCACCGCAACCTGTGGCTCATCGACCACGGCGCCTCGCTCATCTGGCACCACAGCTGGAGGAGCGCCGAGGCCTCGGCCGCCAAGCCCTACGACGCCTCCGACCACGCGCTGTCCCGCTTCTCGCCCGACCCCGCGGCCGCGGCGGCGGAACTCGCCCCGCTGGTGACACCCGCCCTGCTCGCCGAGGTCACCGCGCTCGTCCCGGACGAGTGGCTGGCGGACGAGCCGGGCTTCGCCGGGCCCGACGACGTGCGCCGCGCGTACGTCGACCTGCTCGCAGCCCGCGCGCCCGGCATCCACGAGCGGATCACCCTCGCGCCGCGGCAGCGCGAGCGGCAGCCCCCGCCGGAGTGGCTCCGCACCTGGGTCGAGGGCAGGAACGCCGAGGCCGCCGCGGCGGAGGACGGCCGCGAGGGCCGGGACAGCCGGGAGAACCTGGAGAACCTGGAGAACGAGGAGAGGCACGCCTGATGGGCGGGCGGGACGTGTTCGAGTACGCGCTGGTGCGCGTGGTGCCGCGGATCGAGCGCGGCGAGATGATCAACGCCGGGGTCCTGGTCTACTGCCGGGCGAAATCCTTCGTGGGCATGCGGGTGCACCTGGACGAGACGCGGCTGCGCTGCCTGGACGCGGCCGTCGACGTGGCGGGGGTCAGGGCCGCGCTGCGCGGCTACCAGGAGATGTGCGCGGGCGGTGAGGACGCGGGCCAGGGGGGCGGCGACGACCCGGGCCGGCGTTTCCGCTGGCTGACGGCGCCGCGCAGCACCGTCGTCCAGCCCGGACCCATCCACACCGGCCTCACCGCCGACCCGGCGGGCGAGGCCGACCGGCTGCTCGCGCTGCTGGTCCGCTGACGCAGCGGCGCCGCGCTTCCGGTGCGGTGAGCCACATCGGCCGTGATGGCGTTGACACTGGGTCACTGTCCTCCTACGGTTTCGGCATCGGAACCTACTAAGCGGTCGCTCATGCGTGGTCACGCGGCGGGCGGCCGCACCAAGGGCTGAGGAGAACAGATGTCCAGCACCGAGCAGCGCGTCGCGATCGTCACCGGCGCCGCCCGCGGTATCGGCGCCGCCACGGCGGTCCGGCTGGCGGCGGAGGGCCGCGCCGTCGCCGTTCTCGACCTCGACGAGACCGCCTGCAAGGACACCGTCGAGGCGATCACGGCTGCCGGCGGCCGGGCCCTCGCGGTGGGCGCCGACGTCGCGGACGAGGCGCAGGTGCAGGCCGCCGTCGAACGGGTCGCCGCCGAGCTGGGCGCGCCCACGGTGCTGGTGAACAACGCCGGGGTGCTGCGCGACAACCTGCTGTTCAAGATGAGCACCGCGGACTGGGACACGGTCCTGGGCGTCCATCTGCGCGGCGCCTTCCTGATGAGCCGCACGGTGCAGAAGCACATGGTCGACGCGGCCTTCGGCCGGATCGTCAACCTCTCCTCGTCCTCCGCCCTCGGCAATCGAGGCCAGGCCAACTACTCCGCCGCCAAGGCCGGTCTGCAGGGCTTCACCAAGACGCTGGCGATCGAGCTGGGCAAGTTCGGCGTCACGGCCAACGCCGTCGCGCCCGGCTTCATCGCCACCGACATGACCGCCGCGACCGCCGCCCGGGTCGGCATGGGCTTCGAGGACTTCCAGGCCGCCGCCGCGTCCCAGATCCCGGTGCAGCGCGTCGGCCGGCCCGACGACGTGGCCAACGCCATCGCCTTCTTCACCGGCGACGACGCCGGCTTCGTCTCCGGCCAGGTGCTCTACGTGGCCGGCGGACCGCTCGACTGACCGCCCGGAGGGCGCACACCATGACCCAGAACCCCATAACCCCCGACACCGGCAAGGCCGCGCTCGTCACCGGTGCCAGCCGCGGTATCGGCCTGGCCATCGCCGAGGCCCTCGTCGCCCGCGGCGACAGGGTGTGCATCACCGGGCGCACCGAGGACACCCTCAAGGAGGCCGTCGAGCGGCTCGGCCCCGACCGGGCCGTCTACGCCGTGGGCAAGGCCCACGACGAGGCGCACCAGGCCGCGGCCGTCGAACGCGCCATGGAGGCCTTCGGCCGGATCGACTACCTGGCCAACAACGCCGGCACCAACCCCGTCTACGGGCTGCTCGCCGACCTCGACCTCGGCGTCGCGCGCAAGGTCTACGAGACCAACGTGATCTCCGCGCTCGGCTTCGCGCAGCAGACCTGGAAGGCGTGGCAGAAGGACCACGGCGGTGCGATCCTCAACATCGCCTCGGTCGCCGGCCTCGCCCCCTCGCCCTTCATCGGCGCCTACGGCATCAGCAAGGCCGCGATGGTCAACCTGACCGTGCAGCTCGCCGCCGAGATGGCCCCGGGCGTACGGGTCAACTCGATCACGCCCGCGGTGGTCAAGACGAAGTTCGCCGCCGCGCTCTACGAGGGGCGCGAGGAGGAGGCCGCGGCCGGCTACCCGCTCGGGCGGCTCGGCATGCCGCAGGACATCGGCGGCGCCGCGGCCTTCCTGCTCGGCGAGGAGGCCGGCTGGATCACCGGGCAGAACCTGGTGATCGACGGCGGGCTCTTCCTGCACGCCGGCGGCGTCTGACCTGCGGCCCGTCCGGCCGGCGCGCTGCCGCCGGGCGGGCCGTCCAGCCGTCGGGGCGCGGACTGTCAGTGGCTGCCGGTACGTTCTGACGCAGCAACTGATCGCGTACCGGAGGTTCCCGACGTGCCCACCATGCTCCCCGAGTCCTGGCAATCCGTCCTCGGCGAGGAGTTGGACAAGCCCTACTTCCAGCAGCTCGGCGACTTCGTGGCGGCCGAGCGGAAGGAACACCGCGTCTTCCCGCCCGAGGACGAGGTGTTCGCGGCGCTGGAGGCGACACCCTTCGACCGCGTCAAGGTGCTGATCCTCGGTCAGGACCCCTACCACGGCGCGGGCCAGGGCCACGGGCTGTGCTTCTCCGTCCGCCCCGGCGTGAGGACGCCCCCGTCGCTGCGCAACATCTTCAAGGAGATGCACGAGGAGCTCGGGCACCCGGTGCCGGACAACGGCTATCTGCTGCCGTGGGCCGAGCAGGGCGTGCTGCTGCTCAACGCGGTGCTCACGGTGCGCGAGGGCGAGGCCAACTCGCACAAGGGCAAGGGCTGGGAGAAGTTCACCGACGCGGTGATCCGCGCGGTCGCCGGGCGCCAGGACCCCGCGGTCTTCGTGCTGTGGGGGAATTACGCGAAGAAGAAGCTGCCGCTCATCGACACCGGGCGGCACACCGTCATCCAGGGCGCGCACCCCTCGCCGCTCTCGGCGAAGCTCTTCTTCGGCAGCCGCCCCTTCACGCAGATCGACGCCGCGGTCGCCGCGCAGGGCCACGAGCCGATCGACTGGCGCATTCCGAACCTCGCCGTGAGCGCGGTCGCCGCGGGCTGACCGGGCCCGCACCGCCCCCCCGGTGGGGAGCGGTGCGGCTCGGTTCAGCGGCCGTAGACGCCCTGGCAGATGGTGGCGGCGCTGCTGCCGGCGGCCCAGCGCCCGTAGGCCCGGCCCATCGCGCACAGCTCGTCGAGCTGCTTGGCGCTGCGAATGCCCGCGCCCGCAGCCGACTTGTGCCGTACCGGCTGCGAGGCGCGGGGTACCGCCGAGGCGGGTCCCTCGCCCGGCGCCGCGGCGGACGGTGTGCCGGGATCCGGCCGTACGTCTGCGAGCAGCGGCGCGCCGGGGGACGGGGTCAGGGTCACCACGGCGGGTGAGCGGCCGGGCGGCGTGGTCGCGTCGGGCCGGGCGGGGGAGACGGTGGTGCATCCGGCCACGGCGGACGCCGTGAGCAGGAGCACCGCAGCGGGCAGCATGCGCACCTGTCCTACTCTGCCCGGTTCCTCCCGTGTCCGGCAGTCCCCGCAGGAGTGAAAAGCCCGTACGCCGTGCACCCCGGGTCACCCGTCCGGGTGGCGCCCACCTGCCCGTATGCTGCGGTGGCACCGCTCCCGCCCGGGCGCGGGCGGCGGCACGGCGAGGAGCAGCGCATGGCAGCGGGCAACGCCCCCCTGAAGGTCGGCGTCATCGGACTCGGTGACATCGCGCAGAAGGCGTACCTCCCGGTGCTCGCCGCCCAGCCGGGTGTCGACCTGCATCTGCACACCCGTACCCGCGCCACCCTCGACCGGGTCGGTGACACCTACCGGCTGCCGCACCGGCACACCACGCTGGACGGGCTGCTCGGCCAGGGCCTGGACGCCGCCTTCGTGCACGCGCCCACCGCCGACCACGTCGGCATCGCCGCCCGCGTCATCGAGGCGGGCGTCCCGGTCTACGTCGACAAGCCGCTCGCCCGCGACGCGGAGGGCGCGCGCACCCTGGTCGAACTCGCCGAACGGCACGGCGTCCCGCTCACCGCGGGCTTCAACCGCCGCTGGGCGCCCGGCTACGCGCAGTGCCTGGACCACCCGCGCGACCTGGTCCTGATGCAGAAGAACCGGGTCGGACTGGCCGACGACCCGCGCGAGGTGGTCTTCGACGACTTCATCCACGTCGTCGACACCCTGCGTTTTCTCGCCCCCGGACCGGTCGAGCAGGTCCGCGTCTCGGCGAAGACCGTCGGCGGCCTGCTGCACCACGTGGTGCTGCACCTGTCCGGCGACAGTTTCACCGCGATCGGGTCGATGAACCGGATGAGCGGTTCGGTCGAGGAGAGCCTCGACGTCAGCGGCAACGACCGGCGCCGCCAGGTGCTCAACCTCGCCGAGGTCGTCGACCACAAGGGCCGGCCCAGTGTGCGCCGCCGCGGCGACTGGGTGCCGGTCGCCCGGCAGCGCGGCATCGAGCAGATCACCCTGGCCTTCCTCGACGCGGTGCGCGCCGGCGCCGGCTCCCCGCTGGACGCGCGCGACGCGCTCGCCACCCACGAGCTGTGCGAGCGCATCGTCACCGAGCTACGGGAACAGGCCGCCTGACCGCGCGCGTCACCTCGTACGCGGCGGCCGAGAGCACCAGCAGCAGCGCCAGGTGCGGCACCCAGTCGCCGAACCGGACGTACGGGCTGCGGCCCGCGGCGAGCGGCACGTCGTAGACCGCCGCGGTGGCCGTGCCGGTGCCGAGGCGGCGGCCGACCGGCCGCCCGGCGGCGTCGTAGACGGCGCTGACCCCGGTCAGCGTCGCGTGCACCACCGGCCGCCAGCTCTCCGCCGCGCGCAGCGCCGCGAGGGAGGCGTGCTGCGCGGGCGCCCAGGTGTGCTGGAAGGACGCGGTGGACGACTGTGCGACCAGCAGCCGGGCGCCGTCCCCGGCCAGACGGCGGCTCATGTCGGGGAAGGCCGACTCGAAGCACACCAGCGGGCCGATGCGCAGGCCGCCCGCGTCCATGACCACCTGGCGGGCGCCGCGCCGCCGGTCCTCGCCCGCGGCCTTGCCCACCGAGGTGGCCCAGCCCAGCAGCGGGCGCAGCGGGACGTACTCGCCGAAGGGCACCAGCCGCATCTTGTCGTACCCGGGCCCGGTCACGCCCTGCGGGCCGATCAGGACCGAGGTCTTGGAGATGCCGCTGCCGTCGGCCCGTTCGGCGTCCACGTTGACCAGCAGGTCCGCGCCGACCAGGCGGGACAGCGCGGCCAGCCGGCGGGTCACCGCGGGCTGCGCGGCCAGGTCCACGCCGACGCTGCTCTCGCCCCACACCACCAGGGACGGGTGGGTGCCGGCCAGCTGGCGGGTCAGCTGCTCCTCGCGGGCCAGCCGCGCCGTCCTGCCGACGACCACGCCCGGCTGCACGACCGCGATCCTGGCCCCGCCCGCCGTTCGCGGACGCGGTGCCCACAGCCAGGCGGCGCCGGTCCCCAGCGCGGCGGCGAGCAGCGCGGCTGCCGCCGGCCGGCGCAGCGCGGGGAGCGCGACGAGCGCGGCGGCCGCGGTGTTGACCAGCACCACCAGCCCGCTGACCAGCCACACCCCGCCCAGCGACACCAGCCGCAGCGCGGGCTGCACCTGCCACTGGCTGGCCCCCAGCAGCCCCCAGGGGCCGCCGAGGTACTGCCAGGAGCGGGCCAGCTCGACCATCAGCCACCCGCACGGCAGCAGCACCAGCGCGGGCACGAGCCGCGGCGCCGCACCCCCGGCCCCCGCACCCAGCAGCCGCCGCACCAGCCAGCCCCACGGCGCCCACAGCGCGCCCAGCAGCAGTGCCAGGACGACGAGGAAGACGTTCAGGCTCGCGGCCAGCCAGTGGTGCACGGCCAGCATGAAACCGGTGCCGCCCAGCCAGCCGTCCAGCGCGGCCCGGCGCGGAGTCGGGGCCGACCGCGCCAGCAGCAGCCACGGCACCAGCGCGACGTACGCGAGCCACCACAGCGCGGGCGCGGGGAAGGCCAGCGCGGGCAGCGCCCCCGCCGCGGCCGCGCCCGCCCCGCGCACCCACCCCGCCCGACTGGACGAGGGTGCGGCGGACCTCGCCCGCAGCCCGGGGGCCGTCACCGTCATCCGCGCTCCCTCGACCGCTCGGGCACACCTGTCCGCCCCGCCCCGACTCCCCCGCAACGGGGCCGGCGGGCCGGGCGACCAGTCTCGCCGCTCCCTGCGCCCGGCACACGTCGGCCGCCTCGCGCCGCGTCCGGCGTGTCGACGCGCGGGAGGGCGCGCACGGGAACGGAAGGGGACGGCGAACGCTCACGCCGGGAACGGGTGCCTGCTCCAGGGCGTGCACGCGTGCGGGAGGTACGGGCGCGGCAGCGCGGGACCGGGGAGAGGGACCGCGGCGGGGCGCCCGTACCGGGTGGTGCGCCCGGGGCCGGGCCTACGGCAGGCGGTTCCAGGACGTCAGGACGTGGCGGCCGTGCTCGTTGCCGAGGCGGCTGACGGTGCCGGTGGCGAGCTGGAAGAGGGCGCCGTCGGCGGGCCGGAGGCCGAGGCGGCGGGCGGTCAGGACGCGCAGGAAGTGGGCGTGGGCGACGAGCACCACGTCGCCGCCGTCGCCGTTCGTGAAGGCCGCGTCGGCGCGGGCGAGCACCCGGTCGGCGCGGTCGCCGACCTGCTCGGGGGATTCACCCGGATGGTCGTCGGGGCCGGGGATCACACCGTCGGTCCACAGATCCCAGTCCGGGCGGACGCGGTGGATGTCACGGGTCGTCACGCCCTCGTAGCCGCCGTAGTCCCACTCGTGCAGATCCGGGTCCACCATGCCGTGCTCCAGGCCCGCGAGCTTCGCGGTGTCCCTGGCCCGCTGCAGCGGGCTGGTCAGGACGCAGGAGACGTGCCGGGAGGCCAGCAGCGGCGCGAGGCTGCGCGCCTGTGCCTCGCCCTTCTCGGTGAGCGGCAGATCGGTGTAGCTGGTGTGCTGTCCCGATCGGCTCCACTCGGTCTCACCGTGCCGGATCAGCACGAGCTCGCCCATGGTGTACCTCCCGTGACGCCGTTCGGCGCCGCAATATGATCATACGTCGCTGCGTGGAACGGCGGCCGGTCACGCCCGCGCGCGCCCGGCCCCGCCGCCCCGCTCGCGCATGACACGCGGGCCACGGGGCAGACGCCCCGTCATCTCGCCTCAGTACGATGACCGCGCGGCCCCGGCTGCGGCATCAGCGTGACGCCGGAGCGAACGCGGGTGTACGCCCGGGTCGGCACGCCTGTGCCGTCCGGCCTGCCCTTCCCGCCCTCCGACCGCAGCACAGGAGCCGCCGTGAACGACGCCCCCGACGCCCCCCGCACGTACGACGTCATCGTGATCGGCGCAGGGCCGGTCGGCGAGAACGTCGCCGACCGCACCCGCGCCGCCGGGCTCAGTACCGTCGTCGTGGAGAGCGAACTCGTCGGCGGTGAGTGCTCGTACTGGGCGTGCATGCCCAGCAAGGCGCTGCTGCGCCCGGCGCTCGCGCACGCCGACGCGCGCAGGCTGCCGGGCCTCAGCCGCGCCGCGCAGGGCCCGCTGGACGCGGCGGCGGTGCTCGCCCGGCGCGACGACTTCACCTCGCACTGGAAGGACGACGGGCAGGTCGACTGGCTGCGCTCGGTCGACGTCGAGCTGGTACGCGGCCACGGCCGGCTCGCCGGCGAGCGCCGGGTGGAGGTCGACACGTCCGACGGCGGCACGGTACGGCTGGCGGCCCGGCACGCGGTGGCCGTCTGCACGGGGACGACCGCGGCCCTGCCGCCGATGCCCGGGCTCGACGAGATCAACCCGTGGACCAGCCGGGACGCCACCAGCGCCAAGGAGGTGCCGCGGCGGCTCGCGGTCGTGGGCGGCGGCGTGGTGGCCGTCGAGATGGCGACCGCCTGGCAGGCGCTCGGTTCGCAGGTGACGCTGCTGGTACGGGGGAGCGGCCTGCTGGACCGGGTCGAGCCCTTCGCGGGCGAGATGGTCGCCGACGGGCTGCGCGAGGCGGGCGTCGACGTGCGCTTCGGCGCGAACGTCGCCTCGGTCGAGCGCGACGGCGCCGCGGGCGAGGTCAGGATCGGCCTGGAGGGCGGCGCGCGGGTCTCCGCCGACGAGGTCCTCTTCGCCACCGGCCGCGCCCCGCACACCGGCGACGTGGGCCTGGAGACGGTGGGCCTCAAGCCCGGCGGCTGGATGCCGGTCGACGACACGCTCCGCGTCACCGGCGTGGACGGCGGCTGGCTCTACGCCGTCGGCGACGTCAACCACCGGGCGCTGCTCACCCACGAGGGCAAGTACCAGGCGCGGATCGCGGGCGCGGTCATCGCGGCCCGCGCGAAGGGCGAGCCGGTCGACGACGCCGCCTGGGGCAGGCACGTCGCGACCGCCGACCACGCGGCGGTGCCGCAGGTCGTCTTCACCGACCCCGAGGTGGCCGCGGTGGGCCTGTCCGCCGCCGAGGCCGAACAGGCCGGCCTGCGCACGAAGGTGGTCGACTACGACCTCGCCCAGGTCGCAGGCGCGAGCCTCTACCGCGACGGTTACCGCGGCCGGGCCCGTATGGTCGTCGACCTCGACCGCGGCCACCTGGTGGGCGTCACCTTCGTCGGCCCCGGCGTCGGCGAGCTGCTGCACTCCGCGACGGTCGCGGTGGCCGCCGAGGTGCCCGTGGAGCGCCTGTGGCACGCCGTCCCGTCCTACCCGACCATCAGCGAGATCTGGCTCCGCCTCCTGGAGGCCTACCGCCAATAAGGACAAAAGCGGCAGGGGCGTGGTACGGCGGAGGAAGTGATCGAACGAGCCTGCGACGGATGCGGTCGATGCTTGGTCGGGGTCCAGTCGCCTGTCGCGCATGTCCGCCGCCACCACCTCGCCTGAACGACAGCGGGACGACGCGCTCGACGCGGTGAAAGCTGTCGGCGGGCACGTCGTCGCCTGGGCTGACGACTGGGAGGTCTCGGGCGCCACCGACCCCATGACGCGCCCGAAACTCGGACCCTGACTGACGGGGGTCTGTCCGGCGCGCGACGGCCTCTGTCGCTGATTCGGTGGTGACGGAGAGCGTCGGCGTGTGACGACGTGTCGTGCTGGATGCCAACGAGCTTGTGGGCACGGTGTTTTCGGGGCTGTCGCCGCTGGTCGTGGACGGTGTGTCGGACGAGGAGGAGCTGATCCGGGTCCGGGCCAGGACACCGGGCGGTCCGGTCGCGTGGGCGTGGGCGTGGGCGTGGTCGTGGGCGTGGCGTGGGCGCCGGCACGGTGACCACCGTCGAGCGGGTGAGGCAGGCGGCCGGCGCCGGGGCCTCGTTCGCTGTGGCCCCGGGGCTGGACCCCGGTGTCGCGGCAGTCAGCCTGGGAGCCGGTCTGCCGTACCTGCCCGGCGTGGCCACCGCCTCCGACATCCGAGCCGCCGGGCGCCTCGGCCTGCGGAAGGGGTTTCCCGCCTCCGCGCTGGGCGCGGGCTGGGTCACGATGGTGCACGGGCCGTTTCCGCGGGCGCAGTTCGTCGCCACCGGCGGAGTGGGCGCGGCCAACGCCCGGCGGTTACCGGACGCGGGCGCGCGGTCGTCGGCGGGGGGTCCGCGCCCGAGGATCGCTCCCACTTCGACAAGCCGGCCGCGCTGTTGCGGGAACGTTGAGGCCCGGACAGCAGTGACCGAACCGCCCCGCGGCGGAAGGGTCTAGACGCACGGAGACTCGACACAGGTCATGCGGTCACAGCGGGGCGGCCGAACGCCTGGACCGGGTCGGCGACCGCCGGCGTCAGGCGGCCGGATGTTCCGCCTCGCCGTTCTCCGGTGCACAAATCCTGCTTTGGGGGCATGGAATGTGCAAACGTGAGAAAGGGGCGTTCGGAAGGGGAATCGCGTGTACGACCCAGATCCACCGTTCCGGCCGGTCCGGCGCCGGGACGGCTACCTTCCACTGGAGGATCACGGCCTGATCGGGGACGGTACGACGGCTGCGCTGGTCGGCCTCGACGGCTCGATCTCGTGGATGTGCTTGCCCCGGTTCGACTCGGATCCCCTTTTCTGCGGCCTGCTGGACCGTGCGCGCGGCGGGCACTTCACCGTCGCTCCCGAGGACGTGGTGGAGGCCCGGCAACGCTACGAGCCGGACACCGGGGTGCTGGTCACGGAGCTGCGCGGCCGCACCGGGACGGTGCGCGTCACCGACGCGCTGGTGCTGCGTTCAGGTGCCGACCTCACCGACGACGTTCCGGCCGGCCGGGCGCAACTCGTTCGTTCCGCCGTCGTGCTGGCCGGGACAGTGCGTCTGCGGGCGGAGTTGCGACCACGCGGCGGCGCGGAGGTGACCTCGCTGTTCAGCGGCCTGGAGGTACGGCCGTCCCGGCGCCCGGACGTACGACTGCACCTGCGGTCCAACCGCCCGTTGGCGGGTCTGGACGGCATCCACGAGCTGCGGCAGGGCGAGCGGCTGGACCTCGTGCTGTCCTGGGGGCGGTTCCACCGCCACCACCGATTCGACACCGAGGCGATGCTGCGCGCGACCGTGGAGGCGTGGCGGCGCTGGATGGAGCACTTCGACCATGCGGGTCCGGAGGAGCCGCTGGTCCGGCGCGCGGCGATCACGCTCAAGATGTGCGACGACTGGGCCAACGGCTCGCTGATCGCGGCGCCCACGTCATCGCTGCCGGCGCCGCTCGGGGGGGTCCGCAACTGGGATTACCGCTACGCCTGGGTCCGTGACGCGGCCTTCGCCGTCTTCGCGCTGCGACGCATCGGGTTCCGCGGTGAGGCCCGCGCTTTCCTCGGCTGGGTGCTCGACGCCTTCGAGAGCAGCGGGCAGCCGCGCATCATGTACGACGTCGCGGGCGGTCCTGTGCCGGACGAGGTCGAGGACGGCGGACTGGAGGGCTACCGGGGCTCGGCCCCAGTGCGCTGGGGCAACGGCGCGGCAGATCAGCGCCAGCACGACGTGTACGGGGAGATCCTCGACTGCGCGGACCAGTGGCTGCGTTCCGACGGCGAGATCCAGCCCGCCCTGTGGGCGGACCTGGCCCGGCTGGCTGACACCGCGGAACGCGCCTGGCAGCAGCCCGACCAGGGAATCTGGGAGGTACGCAGCGAGGGCCGGGTCTTCACCTACTCGGCCGGCCTGTGCCAGGTGGCGCTGGACCGCGCGGCGACCATCGGCGAGCGGCTCGGCCTGCCCGCTCCGATCGGGCGCTGGCGTACCTCGGCCGACAGGCTGTGCAGGCTCATCCTCGAACAGTCCTGGGACGAGGATGCGAAGACCCTCAGCGCACACCTGGACGGCGGCGGCGTCCTGGACGCGAGCCTGCTCGCCCTTCCGCTGCGTCAGGTCGTCCCCGCCAACCACCCGCGGATGGTGGCCACGACGACGGCGGTCGCCGAGCGCCTGGACGCGGGCGGTGGGCTGCTCCACCGCTACCTGCACACCGAGGCACCGGACGGCCTGCCCGGCGACGAGGGCGCGTTCGTCCTGTGCAGCTTCTGGCTGGTGGACAACCTGGTCGCCCAGGGACGCCAGGAGGAGGCCGAGGAGTTGTACGCGTCGCTGTGCGCCCGGGCGAGCCCGCTGGGGCTGCTGTCGGAGCAGATCCATCCGTCCACAGGAGAGTTCATGGGGAACTTCCCCCAGGCGTTCAGCCACATCGGGATCATCGCCAGCGGCGTGAACCTGGCCCGGGCGAGGGCAGGAGGAGCACGATGACCAACCGGCTCGCCGTCTTCGGCGCGACAGGAGACCTCACAGCGCGTTACCTGTTGCCGGCGCTGGCCGCGTTGCGGGAGTCCGGCGACCTCGGCGACGACTTCGAACTGATCGGCGCAAGCCGGGAGGAACGCAGCACCGAGGACTTCCGGCAGTGGATCGCCGCCCAGCTCCACCGGCACGCCGGATCGTGCCCGGCACATGTCAGGGACGCAGTCACGGCGTCCGCACGGTACCTGCGGGCCGACGCCGGCGACCCGTCCGACGTCGCCGCCGTCATCGCCGGCGACACCCCCCTGGCCGTGTACCTCGCCCTGCCTCCGGCGCTCTTCCCGCGGGCGGTATCGGCACTGCACGAGGCGGGCCTCCCGGCGGGCAGCAGCATCGTGCTGGAGAAGCCCTTCGGCGAGGACCTGGAGAGCGCCCGGCAACTGAACCGGCTGCTGGCCGAGGTGGTACCGGAGGAGGCGGTGTTCCGTGTCGATCACTTCCTGGCCATGACGACCGTCCAGAACGTGCTCGGCAGCCGCCTGGCCAACCGGGTGCTGGAGCCTCTGTGGAACAGCACGCACATCGCCGAGGTGGAGATCGTCTGGGAGGAAAGCCTCGCGTTGGAGGGCAGGGCCGGCTACTACGACCACGTCGGCGCCCTGAAGGACATGCTCCAGAACCATCTCCTGCAACTGCTCTGTCTCGTCGCGATGGAACCGCCGCTCACCCTCGGGGCGCGGGACCTGCGCGACCGGAAGGTCGACGTCCTGCGGTCGGTGCGGTTGCTGACCGAGGAGGACGTCGTGCGGCGCACACGCCGCGCACGCTACCTGCCCGGCAGGATCGGCGACCGGGACGTTCCCGCGTACGTCGACGAGGAAGGCGTCGATCCGCGGCGCCGCACCGAGACCTACGCGGAGGTGGAACTGGAGCTGGACAGCTGGCGCTGGGCCGGGACGAGGTTCCGGCTGCGCAGCGGAAAGGCGTTGGGGGCGGACCGCAAGGAGGTCGCGGTGCACTTCCGTGCTGTGCCGCACCTGCCGTTCGGGCACAGCAACGAGGAGCTGCCCAACGTGCTGCGCTTCAAACTCGAACCCGAGGGGCTGACCCTCGACCTGACGGGCATCGGCGCCCACGCCTACGAGCTGGCGCCGCTGTCACTGACCGCGCAGATGGAGCCGCCTGTGCTGCCCGCCTACGGCCGCCTCCTGCTGGACGTCTTCAAGGGCGACCCCGCCCTGTCCCTCCGCGGCGATGAGGCCGAGGAGGCCTGGCGGGTCCTGGAACCCGTCCTGTCCGCCTGGGAACAGGATCTCGTCCCGCTGGAGGAGTACCCGGCCGGCTCCGGGGGCCCGGCCACGCACATCGACCCCGCCGACACCCGGCGGCGGCGTGAAGTCCTGCTCCACGACCCGGCCCCGCCGGCCACCGGGGGCTAGACCGCCGGACATCCCTCGTCCGGCCGCGGCACACCTGCGGACCCGGGCGGGTGGCGGGACGCTGGAGGCCTGGCGGGGACGCGCACGGCGGGCAGGCAGTCCCGCCGCCCGGGCCCGTCCCGTCGCAGCGACGAGGAGGAAGCATGGCGGACCAGCTCCCGAAGACCGGTCGCATCGTGGTCGGGGTGGACGGATCGGACGCAGCCGAGCGGGCCCTTCGCTGGGGCGTGCACTACGCCGGACTCACCGGTGGTGTGGTGACGGCGGTCACCGCCTGGGACTTCCCGCCGATGCACGGCGCGCGCTGGATGCCCCCGAGCAGCACCGACGCGGCCACCCTGGAGGAGCGGTCCCGCAAGCGGCTGACGGACGCTGTCGCCGAGGTCGTGGGAGAGCGGGGTCCGGTGGAGGTCCAGGCCGACGTCCGCTACGGCGCGCCCGCACGGGTCCTGCTCGACGCGGCGAAGGGCGCGTCGCTGCTGGTCGTCGGCAGCCGGGGGCTCGGCGGCGTCTCCGGGCTGCTGCTCGGCTCGGTCGCCCAGCACTGCGTGCAGCGTGCGGACTGTCCGGTGGTGGTGATCCGCGGCGACGGGTAGGGGCCCGGGGGCCGTGGCCGCCGTCACTTCTGCGGGTGCGGGCGGGAGTTGCCGGTCGGCTCGTTCACCGGGAAGCGCGCCGGCTTCCCGCTCAGGACCCGCACGGCCTCCTCGGCGGCGATGCTCCGTACCGTGGTGACGGCTTCCTCGGAGTAGTAGGCCGCGTGTGGCGTGACGATCACGTTGGGCAGTTCGAAGAGAGGGTTGGTCGGCTGCCAGCCGCGCACCTTCGCGGGCTCCTCCTCGATGTCGTCCAGGGCCGCACCCGCGATCCACCCTTCGGTCAGCGCCTGGTGAAGCGCCGCGTCCTGGACGATGGGCCCCCGCGCGGTGTTGACGAGGACCGCGGTCGGCTTCATCCGCCTGAGCGTGGCGTGGTCGAAGGTGTGGCGCGTCTGCGGGGTGAGCGGGGTCTGGATCACCACGTAGTCGGCGCCTTCCACGAGTTCGTCGAAGGAGACCGGCCGGACCCCGCTCGACCGGATCACGGACTCGCCGAGGTACGGGTCGTGCGCCCACACCTCGAGACCGAAGGCCTTCGCACGTTCGGCGATGAGCCGGGCGATGGAGCCGAAGGCCAGCAGACCCAGGACCTGCCCCCGCAGTCTGTGTACGGGCTGCCCCGTCTTCCAGTGCCACTCACCCGTTCGCGTCGCCCGGTCGTACCGGCAGATCTTGCGGGCCGCAGCGAGCCAGAGCGCGACGGCGTGGTCGGCGACCTCTTCGGCACACCACTCGTTCGGCGCGTTCGTGACCTGGATGCCGCGTCGTGTCGCGGCGTCGACATCGACGATGTCCACGCCGGTGCCGTAGCGGGCGATCACCCGGCAGCGGGTCAGAGCGTCGATGGCACGGGAACCGACATGTGCGTACTGGGTGAGGACGCCGCCGGCCTCCCGGCCCCTCTCGATCACCTCGTCCTCGCTCTTGCACTGTGCGGCGGAGAGCCGGAATCCGGCGCCCTCGATGATCGCGCGTTCGATGTCCACATCGCCGAAGTCGGAGTCGGCGATCAGAACGACGTCGCTGGAGTCAGTGTGAGTCACGTGGAATCCCCTTGGTGTGGACGAGGTCCTGGTAAGGCACGGCGAGCTCCAGGCAGCCCCCGCTGTCCAGCTGACCGACCGTGGAACGGTAGATCTCCTGCCACGGCGTCTGGTTTTCCAGCACGGGGGGTGTGTACTGCGCCCAGCGCGCGGCAATCTCCTCGTCGGACAGGAGGACGTCGACGCGTGCCGCATCCAGGCCGACACGGATCGTGTCGCCGGTGCGCAGGATGGCGAGGTTGCCCCCGACGGCGGCCTCGGGGCTGGCGTTGAGGATCGAGGGCGCGTCCGACGTGCCGCTCTGACGGCCGTCACCGAGCGTGGGCAGCGCGACGAGGCCCCGCCGGCTCAACGAGGCGGGGAGCTCCATGTTCACCACTTCGGCCGAGCCCGGATATCCGACCGGGCCCGTGTAGCGGATGACGAGAATGCAGTCCTGGTCGATGCCCAGTTCTGGATCCTCGATGCGTGCGTGGTAGTCCTCGGGTCCGTCGAACACGACGGCGCGGAAGTCGAAGACCGACTCACCGCCGTCGCTCCGCGGGCTGCCTGCCCTGAAACCGTCGGTGATCACCGATGTCTTCATGATCGCGGAGTCGAACAGGTTTCCCTTCATGACGAGCAGTCCGCCCCTGGGGGTGACAGGGTCGTCGAAGGGGCGGATGACTGTTGCGTCGGCGGCCGGAACCGCTTCCAGATTTGCGGCCACGGTACGTCCCGAGACCGTTGGCGTCTCACCGTGCAGGTGCCCCGCGTCCAGCAGCGACCGCATGACCGCCGGGACACCACCGGCGCGGAAGAAGTCCTCGCCGAGAAACTCCCCGGCCGGAGCCAGGTTCACCAGCACCGGTATGTCCGCACCGACGCGGTGCCAGTCCTCGTTGGACAGGTCCACCCCCGCGTGGCGCGCGATGGCGTTGATGTGGATGGGCACGTTGGTCGACGCGGCGATGGCCGAGGCGACGACGATCGAGTTCTCGAAGGCCTGGCGGGTCATGATCCTGCGGGGGCTGAGGTCCTCCCGCACGAGGTCCACTGCCCGGCGGCCCGTCTCGTAGGCCATCTGCGCCCGCTCGTTGTACGGCGCCGGAATCGCCGCACAGCCCGGGAGGGACATTCCCAGGGCTTCGGCCAGGCTGTTCATCGACAGCGCGGTGCCCATCGTGTTGCAGTGCCCGACGCTGGGCGCGGATGCGGCCACGCGTGCCATGTACTCGTCGTAGTCGATCTGACCGCTGGCGAGCAGCCGCTTCGACTGCCAGATCACCAGGCCCGAGCCCGTTCGCATGCCCTTGTGGTAGCCGTTGAGCATCGGCCCCCCGGACAGGACGATCGCCGGAATGTTCACCGTCGCCGCCGCCATCAGGCAGGCGGGAGTGGTCTTGTCGCACCCTGTCGTCAGGACGACGCCGTCGAGCGGATAGCCGTAGAGCACCTCGACCAGCCCGAGATAGGCGAGGTTGCGGTCCAGCGCCGCGGTGGGGCGTTTTCCCGTCTCCTGCAACGGATGGACCGGGAATTCGAACGGAATTCCGCCACTGTCGCGCACCCCGTCCTTGACCCGGTCGGCAAGGGCCAGATGGTGTCGATTGCAGGGAACCAGGTCGTTCCCCGTCTGGGCGATGCCGATGATCGGTCGCCCCGACTGGAGTTCTCCCGACGTGAGCCCGTAATTCAGGAACCGCTCCAGATACAGGGCGGTCATTTCCGGGTTTTCCGAGTTGTCCCACCAGGCCTTGCTGCGCAGCCCCTCGGTCGCGCGGTTCGCCTGTGACATAGAGAGCTCCTCACCGGCCGTCCGGCTTGCACTGCGGCGAGCCGGGCTCCGCTGCTGCCTCGGAGAACTCCTCCATTTCAGGGCGAGCGGCGGACAACCCGGGCCGTCCGCCACAGCAGACTTCGCACCATTATTCGCCCGCAGCGACGAATGTGCAGTCCGGACGGCCGGTTGGACTCCCCACCGGAGGACCGGCTTGTCCGCGGGGTGATCGCGGCCGAGGGATGCCCCGAACCGTGGTGGCCAGAGGCCCGGACCGGGGTTACCCGGCGGTCGGCTCGGGATGGATCTGCTCGATGCGGTCGCGCTTGGTGTACAGGTCCCAGTAGTGCTCGGCGAGGTCGTCCGGGTCGACGAGCGGGCCGACGCCTTCCGGCAGTGATGCGGCGGTGATCTCTGCCATCTCGCTGCGGGCGATGAACGCCGCGATGGACAGGGTGCCGGCGTAGGCGCCGATGTCGGCGAGTTCGCCGTTGAGGGAGTACAGCCAGTTGCGGGCGGCGGACATCAGCGGGCCCACGCCGCTCAGGTACGGCCGCGGCGCCACGGCGGTGTGGCCGGTGGTCATCAGGAACGCGCCGTCGCCGCGCTCGGCCCACTCGGGCAGTACCGCGCGGACCACCTCGACCGGGGTGAGCAGGAGAAGGGGGCTGTCCTTCTGCAAGGTGGCGGCGTCCAGCTCGGTGGCGGGGACGAAGCTCTGTTCCCCGCTGATCGGCCCGTACTCGATGACGTCGATCCGGCCGAACCGTCCGCGGACGGCGTCGATGAGGGCGGGAACCTCGGCGGGCTCGGAGAGGTCGGCGGTGAATCCGGCCGCGTCGATGCCCTCGCCGGTGAGCTGTTCGACGAGTGCGTCGAGACGGTCCTTGCGGCGGGCGACGAGGGCGACGCGGAAGCCTTCGCGGGCGAAGCGGCGGGCGACCGAGGCACCGAGACCGGTGCCTGCTCCGAAGACGGCGATGACCTTGGACGTGTCGGGCATGGGGATGTCTCCTCGGGAATTCGGGGGAGTGTTCAACAGGGTCGAGTGGGTCAGCCGCGGGCGTTCCACACCAGCGGGGCGCGGCGGATCCAGGTCTCCTCGTCGACGGCGTCGAGGAGGAAGCGGGCGAGGTCGGCCCGGTTGATCCAGCGCCCGGGCGTGGCGGTGGGGGTCTCGCCGGCGTGCAGGGGTCCGGTGGCGGGCCTGTCGGTGAGTGCGACGGCGCGGGCGAGGGTCCAGTCGGTGTCGGAGGCGCGCACGACCTGGTCGACGCCCGTGTGGTCGGTGAACCCGGCTTTGATGTTCGACAGGTTGATGAACGCCTTCATCAGCGGGTTGAGGCGGGCCCAGTCGTCGCCGGCGCCCTGCGAGGAGGCCAGGGCGATCCGGCGGATGCCCTGTTCGGCCATGACGGTCAGGGTGTTGCGGGCGGCGTCGGTCATGAACATCGGCGGGCTGATCGGCTTGGCCCAGGGGTTGTCGGAGGCGCGGGCGTTGTTCAGCACGCTGATCACCGCCTGGGTGCCCTGGGCGGCCTTGCGGATGTCGTCGATGTTCGCGGGCGTGCCCTGGATCAGCTCGACACCGGCCGGGGCGTGGACGGCGGAGGGATCGCGGACGAGGGCGCGGACGCGGTGGCCGCGTTCGGCGGCCTGTGCCAGGACGTGGGTGCCGGTGCGGCCGCTGCCGCCGAGGACGAGCAGGTCGGTCATGGGGAGTCGTCGCCTTTCGTGGGCGGAGGGCCGGGCGGCGGGAGCCGGCCGGGGGGCGGATTCGGAAGGGTCACAAGGAGTACGGGCCGAAGCGGCCCCGGGCCACCACGAAGGACAGGGCCGGCAGCACGCCGCTCATGCCGATCGCGCTGTACTCCCGGCGGCAGTCGTGGAAGGTGCCGGCCGGCGCCGTCACCACCGCGAGGCCGAGGGCAGCACCCACGGCAGGACGTTCATCGGACTCCTCGTCTCTGGATCACGGGGGTTCTGTGGAGATCAGCCGTGTGCGGGGACGGCGCAGCCGTCCGGGCCGCAGGCCGGGGCGTCGCCACCGGCGGGGGTGAGGGGGTGGGTGTCGTCCCAAGCGGTGCGGAGCAGGTCCAGCAGGGTGTCGCTGTCCTGGGCACCGGGGACGCCGTAGCGGCCGTCCATGACGATGAACGGGGCACCCGTCGCGCCGAGGCGCTGAGCGCGGGCCGCGTCGTCCCGGACCTGCTCGCGGTAGCGGCGCTGGGCGAGGGCCTGCCGGGTCTGTTCGCGGTCCAGGCCCAGGGTGTCGGACAGCGCCAGCAGGTCGTCCGGGGAGAAGACGGGCTCGGCCTTGCCGAAGTAGGTGTCGAAGATCGCGTCCCACGCCTCGCGGTTCTTGCCGTGGTCGGAGGCGTGGGCGAGGAACTCGTGGGCCAGGTCGGTGTTGCCGACCTGGTTGTCCAGCACCCGGTAGGGGCTCAGACCCTCGGCCGCGGCCAGTGCCTCGATCCGCCGGGTCGATGCCTCGGCCTGACCGCCGCCCACACCGTGCCGTCGCAGCAGAGCCTCGCGGACGGAGAAGGTGCGGTCCTCGGGGAAGCTGCTGCTGAGCGGGAACGAGTGGTGGACCACCTCCACCTCGCCCGCGTGCTCGAACCGCTCGACGGCCCGCTGCAGACGGTGATGGCCCAGCCCGCACCAGGGGCACGTCACCTCGGACCAGATGTCCACCTTCACCCCACACCTCCGATTCTTACGACTTGTTCGTAACGCCATGGTGGACCAGTATGGAAGGCGATGCAAAAGGCACATCCGTGTGCGTGCCGGAGAGGAATGTGCGTCATGGAACAGACCCGCGAAACGAAGGCGGCCGGTGGGGCGGAGGCGGTCGGGGCTGCG
Organism: Streptomyces sp. NRRL F-5123; assembly: GCF_000721495.1. Taxonomy (GTDB): domain Bacteria; phylum Actinomycetota; class Actinomycetes; order Streptomycetales; family Streptomycetaceae; genus Actinacidiphila. The sequence goes on along the minus strand of NZ_JOHY01000023.1, from coordinate 38,034 downwards.
GCGATCGGGCCGTGCGCGGCGATCCCCGCCGAGCACATGGCCTTCATCCGCGAGGTCCTGGACCGCGTCGGCGACAAGTGGAGCCTGCTGCTGATCGCCGTCCTGGAGCCCGGCCCGCTGCGCTACACCGACCTGCAGCGCCAAATCCCCGGGATCTCCCAGCGCATGCTCACGCTCACCCTGCGCCAACTCCAGCAGGACGGCCTGATCACCCGCACCGCCTACGCCGAGGTTCCCCCGCGCGTCGAGTACGCCCTGACCCCGCTGGGCCGCGGCCTCCACGAGATCGCCACGTCCCTGGTCGGCTGGGCCGCCGCCCATCACGACGAGATCCGTGAGAACCGGGCCCGCACGACCTCAGCGCAGCCGAGTGCGGGTACACGCGCCTGAGCTACCGGAGCCCGTCACCGACTGTAGCGAAACACGCAGCCGCCCGACTCCTCTCGCCAGCAGCGGGACCGGCGCCGGGAGCCGCCGAGTTGGGGTGCGACGGACGCGCCGCGGCTGTCCGCTCCGTGGCCGGGATGCGTCCACCATGCGGTCAGGAGTTTGACCGCGTTCACCCGTTCCGGTTACGTTGCGCGGCATGCAGCGGACCACACACCTCACGACGCGGGGTCATGTCGACCTCAAGCGCGTGTGCTCCGCCGCGTGTCACCAGGTCTGACCGCACGAGCTCCGTACGGAGCCCCAACGGGGGTGCCCGCCCCGCCGGTTCGCCGCCGGCGCGCGTGCACGGCTGCGCCCCCGCCGCCGTCGACGACCTGGAAGGCCCACCGTGGTAGTCCTGCCGCCCGACCGTTCCGCCGCCCCGACTCCTTTGCGCCGTCCGGACGTTGCGGCGTCCGCGGCGCAGCCGCGCCGCCCCGCAGGGGCCCCCGTGGTGCTGCGCGCGATCCTCGACCACGGGCCGGTGGCGCGCAGCACCGTCGCGCGGCTCACCGGGCTGTCGCCCGCGGCGGTGAGTGGGCACTGTACGCAGTTCCTGGCCCGCGGGCTGGTCGCCGAGCGCCCGCAGGCGCCGGGCCCGCGCGGGCTGGGCCGCCCGCACATCCCGCTGGAGATCGACACCGGCCGCTACCTGGTGGCGGGCGCGCACATCGCCGTCGCCCACAGCACCCTCGCGCTGATGGACCTGCGCGGCCGGATCGTCGCCGACGACCGGCGGCCGCACCGCGGCACCGATCCGCGGCAGGTCCTCGACGGTCTCGCCGCCCGGCTGCCGCAGCTGGTCGAGGAGCACGCGGACGGCCGTACCGTCCTCGCCCTCGGCGTGGCGACCGGACAGTGGGTCGATCCGGACGCGGGTGTGATCGTCGACCACCCGCGGCTGGGCTGGCGGGACGTGGCGGCCCGTGAGGTGCTGGCCGCCGCGACCGGACTGCCCGTGCACGTCGACAGCCACTCGCGGGCGCTGGCCCGCGCGGAGCAGCTGTTCGGCGCGGTGACGACCCGGAGCAGCGCGGTGCTGCTCTTCGTCGGCGCCGTCGTGGACGCCGCCTTCGCCACCGACGGCGGGGTGCACCGCGGGCCGCGCTCTGCGGCGGGCAGCGTCGCGCACCTGCCTGTCGGGCCGGAAGGGACGGGCGGGCCGCCCGCCGAGCCGTGCGGCTGCGGCACCCCGGGCTGCCTGCAGTCCGAGGTGTCCGAACCCGCGCTGGTGCGCCAGGCCGCCGCCCGCGGCCTGGACGTCGCAGACTTCCGCGCGCTGCTCGACCTCGCGCTGGCCGGCGAGCCCCGGGCGGTGGCGCTCTTCCGCCGCCGGGCGGTGCTGGTGGGCCGGGCGGTGGCGCTGCTGCTCGACGTGTTCGACCCGGAGGTCGTGGTCGTCGTCGAGCCGGGCGCCGGGCGGCTCCCGGAGTGTCTGGACGTCATGCGCGCGGAGGTCGGCGCCCGCTCCTGGGTGTGCGACGACCCGGCGAGCGCGGTACTGCCGAGCAGCTTCACCGGCTCCGTCCTGCCGGTAGCGGGCGGCGCGGTGGCCCTCGGCGCCCTCTACGCCGACCCGCTCGGACCCTGGCCCGCGCTGCCCGCGGTGTGCTGAGCGCATGCGCTCCGTGCCGCCCGGCGGCGGGCCCGAATTCCGACTTAATTCAGGCAGTTGCATTGTTGACCTGGCAGAACTCGCACGCGAGAATGGATTCATGAACGGCAATCAGCGGAATCCGGAGCAGGCGCCGAGTGCGGCGCACTCCTTCCGTGTGCCCTCCGTGCCGGCCCGCGAGTGCTTCGGCCGGGCGGGTCGCCGATGTGCGGCCGACGCCGTTTCCCGCTGCCCGTACGGGAACTGTACCGGCGCTTGCCGCGCCGTGTGACGCACCTAGGGCAAGCGAACCGAATTCCTTCCGGCGCCCATTTCCCGCACCGGCCGTTGCGCGACCGTCAATGGCCGCGGCTGTTTGCGTGAGTGGCGCACGGCAATTCCGTTGCCGTATTCCGTCCCGTTAATCCCCTTCCCCGTCAGCTCCACCGCGCCCCGCCGCCCGATGCCGTGCGGCCCGCGGGCGTGGGGCTGTCCGCTGCGCGCGTACGGCCGGCAGCGCCGCCTGCGTACGCCCGCCGCACCCCTTCCCGCACCCGCTCCCGACCGAACTGGGGGAGACGTTGACCATCACCGTGCCGTCACTTCCCGCCTCGGGGATCGACCCCGAGCGCTTCAAGCAGGTATTCCGCAACCATCCCGCAGGCGTGGTGGTCGTCACCGTCGACGCCGGGCGCGGCCCCGCGGGCTTCACCGCGACCTCGCTCACCTCGCTGTCCCTGCACCCGCCGCTGGTGTCCTTCGGTATCGGGGTCACCGCGTCGTCCTGGCCGCACGTCGAGCAGGCGGGCAGCGCGGTCGTCAACTTCCTGGGCGCCGACCAGGAGGACGTCGCCAGGACCTTCGCCACCAGCGGCATCGACCGCTTCGCCGCGCCCACCGCGTGGCGCCGGCTGCCGCAGGGCGAGCCGGTGCTCGACGGGGTGAGCAGCTGGCTGCGCGTCGAGTTCGAGCAGATCGTGCCGGCCGGCGACCACCGGGTCGTGATCGGCCGGGTCCATGAGGCCTGGACGGGCGGCTCCCGCTCCCCGCTGCTCTTCCACGACGGCCGCTACCACACGCTCTGACCGACCCTCACCTCCCGCCCACACCACGACCGGATCCCGTGTCCGGCCCATCCCCAGGAATCGCCATGACTCATCGCTCCACCGCCGGAACCGTCCCGCGCCGGTCCTTCCTCGCCCTCGCCGGAGGCGCCGCGCTGCTCGCCGCCTGCTCGCGCAGCACGTCCGCCTCGATCGACACGGTGCCGACCCGCGCACTTCCCTCGGGGGCGCCGCCGCCCGGCACGAAACTCGCGATATCCATCCACACCGCGCAGCTCCAACTGGCCGAGTCCGGACTCGACAAGCAGCTGCCCTTCACGGTGTCCAGCTGGCCGAACCTGTCGGCGGGACCCGACGTGATCCAGGGATTCCGGGCGCATTCCATCGACCTGGCGAGCAACGCCGGAGTCCCGCCGATCCAGGCCGAGGCCATCAAGGTCGGCGCCCGGATCGTCGCCGTGCAGTCCCGCGACCACCCGATCTACACCTTCGCCACCGCGCCCGGCTCCGGCGACGCCATCGCCTCCGCCGCGGACTTCCGCGGCAAGAAGATCGCCTTCTCGCAAGGGCAGGCCCAGGGCGTGGTGGTGCTGCGCGCGCTGAAGGAGGCGGGCCTGAAGAACTCCGACGTCTCGCTCGTCCCGCTGCCCAGCACGCAGTTCCTCACTGCCCTCCAGTCCAAGCAGGTGGACGTCGCCCCGCTCGGCGAGCCGTCGCTCACCAAGTACCTGGGCCAGTACGGCAAGGACGGCGCGCGCGGCGTGAAGACCGACGTGATCGACCTGCTCACGATCCTGTGGGCGCCCACCGAGGTGCTCAACGACGACGCCAAGGTCGCCGCGATCCGCAGCTTCGTCCCGCTGTGGGCGCAGGGCGTGGTGTGGGCGTGGGAGCACACCGACCAGTGGATCCAGCGCTACTACGTCAAGGACCAGGGCGTGACGGCCGCGGACGGGCAGCGCATCGTCGCCTCCCAGTCGCAGCCGCGTTTCCCGCGCAGCTGGGACCGGGCCATCGCCTGGGAGCAGGAGACCGCCGACCTGATGGCCGCCGGCGGCTTCGTCCCGAAGGTCGAGGCGGCGAAGCTCTTCGACCGGCGCTTCGAGGGACTGGCCTCGCAGGCCGTACCGGCGGAATACCAGGTGGCGTCATGACCGACATCCTTTCCACGCCCGTCGCGGCGCCGCCCGCCCCGGCCGGCGCCCGTAGCCTCCCCGTACCCGGGCGGGCCGCACCCGTCCGAACCGCCAAGGCCCCGGCCCGGCGCCGGCGGCTCGGGCCCGGCCGGGCGATCCCCTTCGCGCGGCTGGCCGGACCGGTGCTGCTGGTGCTGGTCTGGTGGGCCTCGTCCGCGCTCGGCTACCTCGACCCGCGTATCCTGTCCGGCCCCGGCACCGTCGCCTCCACCTTCGTCGACCTGGTCAGGAGCGGGCGGCTGCAGGACAACATGCTGGTCTCGCTGCAGCGCGCCGGCCTCGGGCTGCTCTTCGGCGTCCTCGCCGGGGTGGCGCTCGCGGTCGCCGCGGGCCTCAGCCGGATCGGCGAGTACCTGCTCGACGGCACGCTCCAGGTCAAGCGGGCCATCCCGTCGCTCGCGCTGCTGCCGCTGATGATCCTGTGGCTGGGCATCGGCGAGGAGATGAAGGTGGTCGTGATCGCCGTGGGCGTCGCGGTGGTCGTCTACATCAACACCTACGCCTCGCTCACCGGCATCGACCGCAGGTACGTCGAGCTGGCCGAGAGCCTGGACCTGACGCGGCCGCAGTTCATCGGCCGGGTCGTCGTGCCCGGCGCGCTGCCCGGCTTCTTCGTCGGGCTGCGGCTCGCCGTGACCGCGTCCTGGCTCGGCCTGGTCGTGGTCGAGCAGGTCAACGCCACCAAAGGCCTCGGCTACATGATGTTCCAGGCCCAGCAGTACGCCCAGTCCGACGTCATCATCGTGGGCCTCGTGGTCTACGGGGTGTTCGGCTTCGTCTCCGACGCGGTCGTGCGTGCCGCAGAACGGAAGGTGCTGTCATGGCGCCGCACCCTGGCGGACTGACCGCCGAGCGCCCCGCCGCGGGCGCCGCTGCCCCCGCCGTCCGCACCGCCGGGCTGGTCCGCTCCTTCGGCGACCGGGACGTGCTGCGGGAGCTGGACCTGACGGTGGGCCAGGGCGAGTTCATCGCGCTGCTGGGCCGCAGCGGCTCCGGCAAGTCCACGCTGCTGCGGGCGGTCGCCCGGCTCGACCACGGGGTGGCCGGGTCCGGCGAGCTGAGCGTGCCCGAGCGGGTCTCGCTGTCCTTCCAGGACTCCCGGCTGCTGCCCTGGCTGCGGGTGCTGGACAACGTGGTGCTCGGCATCCGCGGCAAGCAGGCCAGGGAGCGCGGCCGCACCGCGCTCGCCGAGGTCGGACTCGAAGGCCGCGAGCGGTCCTGGCCGCACGAGCTGTCCGGCGGCGAGCAGCAGCGCGCCGCGCTGGCCCGGGCCCTCGTCCGCGAGCCCCAACTGCTGCTCGCCGACGAGCCGTTCGGGGCACTCGACGCGTTGACCCGGCTGCGGATGCACGGCCTGCTGCGCGAGCTGTACGAGCGGCACCGCCCTGCCGTGCTGCTGGTCACGCACGACGTGGACGAGGCCGTCGAGCTCGCCGACCGGGTCCTGGTGCTGGAGGACGGCCGGATCGCGCTGGACATCGCCGTCGACCTGGCCGGCCCGCGCAGCCGCCGCGACCCGCGCTTCCAGGAGTACCGCGACACCCTGCTCGCCGCGCTCGGCGTGGAGCTGCCGGAGGGCGTGCACGAGGCCCCCGCGCACGCCGCCCACGCCCGCGCGCTCGGCCACGACCAGGAGAAGAAGGACCATGACCCCCAGGACTGACCGCAAGCCGCTGCACCTCAACGCCTTCCTGATGTCCGTCGGGCACCACGAGGCGGCCTGGCGGCTCCCGGAGAGCCCGGCCTCCGGCGGCACCGACATCGACCACTACCGCAACCTCGCCCGTATCGCCGAGCGCGGCCGGCTCGACTCGCTCTTCCTCGCCGACAGCCCCGTACTCATGGGCGACCCCGGCCGCCGCCCCGGCAGCAAGCTGGAACCCACCGTGCTGCTCACCGCGCTCGCCGCGGCCACCGAGCACATCGGCCTCATCGCGACGGCCTCCACCAGCTACAACGAGCCCTACAACCTGGCCCGCCGGTTCGCCTCGGTGGACCACGTCTCCGGCGGCCGGGCCGGCTGGAACATCGTGACCACCGCGGGCGCCGAGGCGGCCCGCAACTTCGGCCTCGACGACACCCCGCTGCACCGCGACCGCTACCTGCGTGCCGCCGAGTTCGTCGACGTCGCGACGAAGCTGTGGGACAGCTGGTCGGACGACGCGGTCGTGGCCGACAAGGAGTCCGGCGTCCACGCGCTGGCGGACAAGGTGCGCAAGGTCGACCACCGGGGTACGTACTTCCGGGTGGACGGACCGCTCAACGTGCAGCGCTCCCCGCAGGGCTACCCGCTCCTGGTGCAGGCGGGCTCCAGCGAGGACGGCAAGGACTTCGCCGCCCGCTACGCCGAGGCGGTCTTCACTGCCCAGCAGACCCTCGAAGAGGCCGTCGCCTTCTACAAGGACGTCAAGCAGCGCGCCGCCGCCTTCGGGCGCGACCCCGAGGGCATCAAGATCCTGCCCGGCATCGTGCCCGTCATCGGCGACACGGAGGAGCAGGCGCACGCCCTCGACGACGAGCTGGACCGGCTGATCCGCCCCGAGTACGCCGTGCGGCAGCTCTCCAGGACGCTGCGCATCGAGCCCGAGCGGCTGGAGCTGGACAGGGAACTGCCCGCGGACATCCCCAGCGAGGACGAGATCGAGGGCGCCAAGAGCCGCTTCACCCTCATCGTGGAGCTGGCCCGGCGCGAGCGGCTGACCGTGCGCCAGCTCATCGGCCGGCTCGGCGGCGGCCGCGGCCACCGCACCTTCGCCGGCACCGCGGAGCAGGTCGCCGACACCATCGAGGAGTGGTACGACGCGGGCGCCGCCGACGGCTTCAACATCATGCCCGCCGTGCTGCCCTCCGGCCTGGAGCTGTTCGTCGACCGGGTCGTGCCGATCCTCCAGGAGCGCGGCCTCTTCCGCACCGAGTACACCGGCCGCACGCTGCGCGAGCACTACGGGCTGCCGCGACCCGCCAACCGGCTCTTCGACCCCGCGGACACCGGCGCGGTCGGCGCCGGGCACCTCGGCATCGCACTCCCGGAGGTTTCGTGACCGACTGTACGAGCGCCGCACCCGGGCCGGCCGCCGCGGCGGCCGGCCCGGCCGCGCCGCACCCCGGCTGGATCCGCCGGCTCGCCGGCTACTGCCTGCGCCACCGCACCGACCTCGTCGCCGCCTTCGGCGGCGCGGTCGTCGCGGCGACCGCCACCGCCGTCCTGCCGCTGGTGCTGCGGCACGTGGTGGACGCCGTCGCGTCCGGCGCGGACAGCCCGCTCGGCTGGTGGATCGGCCTGCTCGCCGGGCTCGGCGCGGTCCGCTTCCTGGGCGGCTTCACCCGCCGCTACCGGGCGGGGCGGCTGTCCCTGGGGGTGCAGTACGACCTGCGGGGCGACGCCTTCGCCGCGCTGCTGCGCCTCGGCGGCAGGCAGCAGGACGACCTGCGCACCGGCCAGGTCGTCAGCCGGTCCATCTCCGACATCACCCTGATCCAGACGCTGCTGCAGTTCCTGCCGAACATGACGGGCAACGCCCTGATGTTCGTCGTCTCGCTGTGCTTCATGGCGTGGCTCTCACCGCTGCTGACGCTCGTCGCGCTGGTCGTCGGCCCGCTGCTGTGGATCGTCGTGCGCAGCAGCCGCCGGCACCTCTTCCCCGCGAACTGGCACGCCCAGCAGGAGGCCGCCGAGGTCGCCTCCACCGTCGAGGCCGCGGTCACCGGCGTGCGGGTGGTCAAGGGCTTCGGGCAGGAGGGGCGCGAGCTGACCGCGCTGGAGGGGCGTGCCCGCCGGCTGTTCGCCTCCCGGCTGCGGGTCGTGCGCTACACCAGCCGCTACACGCCCGCCCTCCAGGCGGTGCCCGCGCTCGGCCAGGTCGCCGTCCTCGCGCTCGGCGGCTGGCTCGCGCTGCACGACCGGATCTCGCTCGGCACCTTCCTCGCCTTCACCAGCTACCTCGGCTCGTTCGTCACCCCGGTCCGCCAGGTCGCGACGCTGCTGACGGTGTGGCAGCAGGCCCGCGCCGGCACCGAGCGCGTGCTGGAGGTCATCGACGAGGCCCCCGTGATCACCGACGCCCCCGGCGCCGCCGACCTGCCGCCCGGCCCGCCCGCCCTCAGCTGGCAGGACGTCACCTTCGGCTACGGCGACGGCGGCCGCCCGCTGCTGCGCGGCTTCAGCCTCGACATCGCCCCCGGCGAGACCGTCGCCCTCATCGGCCCGGCCGGCTCCGGCAAGTCCACCGCCGCGGCCCTGCTGCCGCGCTTCTACGACGTCGGGTCAGGCGCGGTGCGGGTCGGCGGCACGGACGTGCGCGAGCTGCGGACGGCCTCGCTGCGCTCGGCGATCGGCTACGTCTTCGAGGAGAGCCTGCTGCTCTCCGACACCGTGCGGGCCAACATCGCCTACGGCGCCCCTGACGCCCCGGAGGAGCGGATCCGCGAGGCCGCCGCGATCGCGCGGGCCGACGAGTTCGTCCGGCGGCTGCCGCAGGGCTACGACACCGTCGTCGGCGAGCAGGGCCTGACGCTCTCCGGCGGGCAGCGGCAGCGCATCGCGCTCGCCCGCGCGCTGCTCGGCGACCCGGCCGTGCTGGTGCTCGACGACGCGACCTCGGCGATCGACGCGCGCGTGGAGTCCGAGATCCACGACAGGCTGCGGGCCGCGACCCGCCGACCCACCACGCTGATCATCGCGCACCGCCGCTCCACGCTCGAACTCGCCGACCGCATCGCGGTGCTGGACGGCGGCCGGGTCGTCGACACCGGCACCATGGACGAGCTGCGCTCCCGCTCCGCGCTCTTTCGCAGCCTGCTGTCAGCGACCGACTCCGGCGACGGCGACGCCCCCGCCGGGCCGCCGCACGACCGCCCCGCCGAGGACGTCCCGGCCGCCGAGGACGACACCGCCGCGCCCGCCGTGACCGCCCGCCTGTGGCGGCGCACGGACGAGCCGGCCGACACCCGCCCCGGCGGCGCCGACCTCAGGGCCGCCCAGGCGCTGGCGCTCAGCGCGGCCACCGCGGGCCCCGGCCGCGGCCCCGGCGGCGGCGTGCTGGGCGCCGCACCGCCCACCCCGGAACTCCTCGCCGGGCTCGCCCGGATGCCGCTCCCGGCCGCAGACCCGGAGGTGCCCGCCGCCCGGGCCCGGGCCGCCGATCCGCACCTGGGCCTGCGCGCGCTCATCGGCCCCTTCCGGGGGGCGCTGCTGCTCGGTCTGCTGCTGGTGGCCGCCGACGCCGTCGCGCAGATCGCGGTGCCGATCCTGGTGCGGCACGGCGTCGACGGCGGCGTGGCCCGGCACTCCGTCGCCGCGCTGGTGACCGCCGTGGTCGCCGCGGCCGCGGTCGTCTGCGCGGACTGGGGTGTCGGCGTCGTCCAGACCCGCGTCACCGGCCGCACCGGCGAGCGGCTGCTCTACACGCTGCGGGTGAAGACGTACGCCCAGCTCCAGCGGCTCGGCCTGGACTACTACGAGCGCGAGCCGGCCGGCCGGATCATGACCCGGATGACCACCGACGTGGACGCGCTGTCGAACTTCCTGCAGACCGGCCTGATCACCGCGGTCGTCAGCCTGCTGACCGTCCTCGGCGTGCTGGTCACCCTGCTGGTCGTCGACGCGGGGCTCGCCGTGGTCCTGCTGTGCGCGCTGCCGCTGCTGATCTGCGGCACCGCCGTCTTCCGACGCTTCTCCGTCCCCGCCTACCACGAGGCCCGGGAGCGGGTCAGCGCCGTCAACGCGTGCCTCCAGGAGAACGTCAGCGCCATCCGCGTCACCCAGGCCTTCCGCCGCGAGGAGCGCAACGCCCGCGACTTCGCCGCACTCGCCCGGGCCTTCCGCGACTCCCGGCTGCGTGCGCAGCGCAACATCGCCGTCTTCTTCCCCTTCGTCGAGCTACTCGGCGTCCTGTCCACCGCAGCCGTGCTCGCGGTCGGCGCCGGCCAGGTGCGCTCCGGGGCGCTCACCGCGGGCACCCTGATCGCCTTCCTGCTCTACGTCGACCTCTTCTTCTCGCCCATCCAGCAGCTCTCCCAGGTCTTCGACGGCTACCAGCAGGCCGTGGTGGGCCTGTCCCGGCTGCGCACCCTGATGCGTACCCCGACCGGCACCCCGGCCGCCGCCGACCCGAAGCCGGTCGGCGCGCTGCGCGGCGAACTCGCCTTCGACGGCGTGTCCTTCGGCTACGCGGGCGGCGGCCAGGAGGTGCTGCACGGCCTGACGCTGCGCATCGCCCCCGGCGAGACCGTCGCCCTGGTCGGCGCGACCGGCGCCGGCAAATCCACCGTCATGAAGCTCCTGGCCCGCTTCTACGACCCCACCGCCGGCACGGTGCTGGCCGACGGCCACGACCTGCGCGACCTCGACCTCGGCGGCTACCGCGCCCGGCTCGGCCTCGTACCCCAGGAGGCGCACCTGTTCAGCGGCACCGTGCGGGACGCCATCGCGTACGGCCGACCGGGGGCGGGCGACGCCGAGGTGGAGGCGGCCGCCCGCGCGGTCGGGGCGCACGAGATGGTCGCCGCGCTGCCACTGGGCTACCTCCAGCCGGTCGGCGAGCGCGGCCGGAACCTGTCCGCGGGCCAGCGCCAGCTGCTCGCCCTGGCCCGCGCCGAACTCGTCGACCCCGACGTGCTGCTGCTCGACGAGGCCACCGCCTCGCTGGACCTGGCCGCCGAGGCCCGGGTCGCCGCCGCGACCGAGGCGCTGACCCGGCGGCGCACCACCCTGGTCGTCGCCCACCGGCTGACCACCGCCGCGCGCGCCGACCGGATCGTGGTCCTGGACCGCGGCCGCGTCGTCGAGACCGGCACCCACACCGCCCTGCTCGCGGCCGGCGGCCCCTACCGCCGGCTCTGGGAGGCCTTCCGGCAGGCGGGCGCGTCCGCGACCGTCGACCAGCTGGCCTCCGCCGGACCGGAACCCCGCCCGGGGACCGCACCGGCCCCCGTCCACGACAAGCTCCTCGACAAAGGACAACGATGACCGAGTACCGCCCCTTCGGACGCACCGGCGTCAAGGTCAGCCCGCTGTGCCTGGGCGCCATGATGTTCGGCCCGCGCGGCAACCCCGACCACGACGACGCCGTGCGGATCATCCACCACGCCCTGGACTCCGGTGTCAACTTCGTCGACACCGCCGACGTCTACTCGGCCGGCGAGTCCGAGACGATCGTCGGCAAGGCGCTGGCCGGCGGCCGCCGCGACAACGTCGTGCTGGCCACCAAATTCCACGGCAGCCTCGGCGACGACCCCAACCAGCAGGGCAACAGCCGCCGCTGGATCGTCCGCGAGGTCGAGAACAGCCTGCGCCGGCTGGGCACCGACTGGATCGACCTCTACCAGGTGCACCGCCCCGAGCCCGGCACCGACTTCGACGAGACGCTCGGCGCGCTGTCCGACCTCGTCCACCAGGGCAAGATCCGCTACATCGGCACCTCCACCTTCGAGCCGTCGGCGATCGTCGAGGGCCAGTGGATCGCCGAGCGCCGCGGCCGCGAGCGGGTGGTGGCCGAGCAGCCGCCGTACTCGCTGCTCGCGCGCGGCATCGAGCGCGAGGTGCTGCCGGTCGCGCAGCGCTACGGTCTCGCGGTGCTGTCCTGGAGCCCGCTGGCCGGCGGCTGGCTGTCCGGCCGCTACCGCAAGGGCGCCGAGCAGCCCGCCTCCAGCCGCGCCGACCGGCAGACCGCCCGTTTCGACATCGGCTCGGCGGAGAACGCCGCCAAGCTCGCCGCGGCCGACGCGCTGGCCGCCCTCGCCGAGGAGGCCGGGCTCACGCTCGTGCAGCTCGCCCTCGCCTTCGTGCTGGAGCACCCCGGCATCACCTCGGCGATCATCGGCCCGCGCACCTTCGAGCAGCTGGCCGGCCAGCTCGGCGCCGACAAGATCACGCTGGACCGCGAGGTGCTGGACCGGATCGACGAGATCGTGCCGCCCGGCGTCAACCTCTCCGCCCGCGACGCCGGATACGTCCCGCCCGCCCTCGCCGACCCCGCCCTGCGCCGCCGCTCGCACGGCTGAGCCGCGCCCCGGATCCCGCCGCCGTCCCGCCCGCCGATCCACCGTGTCACATCCGGCCGGTCTGTCTCGTCCTCCTGTCGGGGGACAGTGGACGGCGAGGGATCCGGGAAGGTGAATGACATGCGAGTGTTCGTGGCAGGCGGGACCGGGGTGCTCGGGCGGCGGCTCGTGCCGCAACTGGTGGCCCGCGGCCACCAGGTCACGGCCACGACGACGAGCGCCGCGAAGCTGGACCTGCTGCGCGGGCTGGGCGCCCAGGGCGTCGTCATGGACGGCCTGGACGCCGCCTCGGTACGGGCCGCGGTGGCGGGCGCCCGGCCCGACGCGGTCGTGCACCAGATGACGGCGATCTCCCCGGCGCACGCCGGGAAGCCCGACATCAAGCATCCGGACCGCTGGTTCGCGGCCACCAACCGGCTGCGCGCCGAGGGCACCGACAACCTGCTCGCCGCGGCCGCCGAGGCCGGCGGGCCGCACGTCGTCGCGCAGGGCTACGCCAGCTGGAACGGCCGCCGCGAGGGCGGCTGGGTCAAGACCGAGGAGGATCCGCTCGACCTGCTCACCGGTACCGCCGCGCAGCACGGCATGGAGGTGCTGGCGCACGTCGAGCGGGCGGTGCTCGCGGCGGGCGGCGCGGTGCTGCGCTACGGCGCCTTCTACGGGCCCGGCGCCATCGACGACCAGGTCACGCTGGTCCGCAAGCGGCAGTACCCGTTGGTCGGCAGGGCCCAGGGGTACAGCTCCTGGATCCACCTCGACGACGCGGCGAGCGCCACCGTGCTGGCCGTGGAGCAGAAGGCGCACGGCGTCTTCAACATCGTCGACGACGAGCCCGCCCCGGCCGCCGAGTGGCTGCCGCACCTCGCGCGGTGCGCGGGCGCCAAGCCGCCGCGCCGGGTGCCGGTGTGGCTGGCCCGGCTGCTCGCCGGGGACCAGGCGGTGGTCATGATGACCGAGGGACGCGGCTTCTCCAACGCCAAGGCCCGACGCGAGCTGGGCTGGGAGCCGCGCCACCCCTCGTGGCGGCAGGGCTTCCGGGCGGAGCTGGAGGCGTGACCCCCGCCGCGGAGTTCGAGGAGCTGCGGCCGCTGCTGTTCTCCATCGCCTACCGGATCCTCGGCAGCGTCAGCGAGGCGGAGGACGCCGTGCAGGAGGCGTGGCTGCGGGACAGGGCCTCGCCCGTACGGCCCGACGCGCCGCGGGCCTACCTTTCGGCCGTGGTCACCCGGATCGCGATCGACGTGCTGCGCTCGGCCCGCGTCCGCCGGGAGGAGTACGTCGGCCCGTGGTTCCCCGAACCGCTGCTCGCCGACCCGTACGAGGACCCGGAACGCTCGGCGGAGCTGGCCGACTCGGTGTCGATGGCCGCGCTGCTGCTGCTGGAGCGGCTCAGCCCGCTGGAGCGCGCCGTCTTCGTGCTGCGCGAGGTCTTCGGCTTCCGCTTCCCGGAGATCGCCGCCGCCGTCGGGCGGTCCGAGGCCGCGTGCCGGCAGCTCGCGGTACGCGCCCGCCGCCACATGGACGCGGGCCGCCCCCGCTACGAGGCCGACCTGCGCGACCGCGAGGAGCTGGCCGGGCGCTTCCTCGACGCCTTCCGGGAGGGCGACGTCGGGGCCCTGCGGGACATGCTCGCCGCGGACGTGGCGATGGTCGCCGACGGCGGCGGGAAGGGCCCGAACTTCTTCACGCCGGTCGTCGGTGCCGCAAGGGTCGCGCGGGTGCTCGCCGCCCTCGCGGGCTCCTTCACCGCGCTCGGCGCGGACCTGGAGCCGCACCGGCTCAACGGCCAGCCGGGGGCGATCTTCCGCGACCGGGAGGGCAGGGTCATCAACACCTGGACGCTCGATGTGCGGGGCGGCCGCGTCCAGGCCGTCCGCACGGTCGTCAACCCCGACAAGCTCGGGCACGTCGGACCGGTCGCGGACGCCTGGGAGCTGGTGCGCAGGTCCTTCCCCGGCAAGGACCCGCGTCCCGGCGCCGTACCGGAACAGCGGTCCCGCAGCACGTCGGGGCCGCCGGGCGGGGGCCGCACGGGACCGGGGCTCAGCCGACCGTGAGGACGATCTTGCCGCGGGCGTGGCCCTCCTCCACCGCCCGCAGCGCGGCGCCCGCCTCGGCGAGCGGGAAGGTCTGCGTCACGTAGGGGTCCAGGACGCCCGCCACCACGAGCGCGGCCACCGCGTCCAGCACCGCCGCGGTGCGCTCGCGGACGATCGCCGACCCGCCCAGCCGCACCGCGCCGTCCTTGTCGGCCCCGCTGACCAGCCGGGAGCGGTCGCCGAGCAGTTCTGCGACCTCGCGCAGCGGCTCGCCGCCGACCAGGTCGAGGACCGCGTCCACCCCGCCGGGCGCCGCCGCGCGGACCCGGTCGGCGACACCCGGGCCGGAGGCGACGTGCACCGCGCCCAGCGACTCGGTGAAGGCCCGCTTGCCCTCGCTCGCGGTCCCGACGACCTTCAGGCCCTGGTGCCGGGCGATCTGCGCCGCGGCCACCCCGACGCCGCCGCCGACGCCGTTGACCAGCACGGTCGCGCCCTCCGGCAGCGCGAGCCAGGTGAGCGCGTCGTACGCGGTCGCGGCGGCGACCGGCAGCGCGGCCGCGTCCGTCCACTCCAGCGCGGCGGGCTTGTGCGCGGTGCCGGCCGCGGGCAGCAGCGTCAGCTCGGCGTAGCCGCCGTTGCCGGCGTGGCCGAAGACCTCGTCGCCGGGCGCGAAGCCCTCGACGTCCGGCCCCACCTCGACGACGACGCCCGCGGCCTCGCTGCCGAACACCGCGGGCAGCTCGGTGGCCGGGCCGCCCGCCCGCCGGTAGCCGGTGCGCCGCTTCCAGTCGACCGGGTTCACCCCCGCGGCCCGTACGGCGACCAGCAGGCGCCCGGGCCCGGGGACGGGCCTCGGCAGGTCGGCGAAGGACTCGGTCTCGGGGCCGCCGAAGGCGGTGTGGACGTAGGCGGTGGGCATTCGGTGCTCCCGTGCTCGGTGGTGGCGGCTCGGCGGTCGGGCCGGTCGGGGCGTCAGGCGTTCAGACGGCGGGGACGCCGGGGACCTTCGAGAAGTGGAAGTGCACGTCCCGGCGCCGGGAGAAGCCCAGCGACTCGTAGAGCCTGATGGCTCCGGTGTTGACCGCGGCCGCGTGCAGGAACGGCGTGTCGCCGCGGGCCGCGATTCCCGCCGCCGTGTGCAGCACCAGCCGGGAGGCCAGCCCCTGGCCCTGGTGCTCCGGGTCGGTGCAGACCGCGCTGATCTCCGTCCAGCCCGGCGGCCGCATCCGCTCACCGGCCATCGCGACCAGCCGGCCCTCCCGGCGGATGCCGTAGTACGCGCCCATCTCGACCGTACGGGCCGCGAAGGGACCCGGCCTGGTCCGCGCCACCAGCTCCAGCATCTCGGGGACGTCGGCGGGGCCGAGCCGCTCGGCCTCGTCGTCGGTCAGGGCCGTGACGGCGGACCCGACCATCTGCACGCCCTGCCCCGCCTGGCCGCCGTCCCAGCCGCCGGGCAGCGCGTCCGCACCGGTGAGCGCGAAGGCGTTGCCGGCGCCGACGAGCGCGGCCAGATCCGCCCAGCCCCGAGGGTCGTCCGGGTCGGCGACGGCCACGAAGGGCGACACCTCCGGGTGGAAGCGGGCCGCCGACCCGGCGGCGACGGCGAGGGCGGCCTGCGGGCCGGTCAGCGCGGCCCAGACGGGGTTGTCCAGGGGATGCTGGGGCTGTGCCGGGCGCCCCGGCCGGGCGGGTTCGAGGGTGGTCGACATGGTCGCGCTGCTGCTCCGTTTCTGCGCCGGCCTGGTCGGCGCACCAGTGGTGCAACCCGGTTCGGCCGCGCGATCTTCCGCGCCGCGCCGGGATCTCGCAGGGCGGACGCGTACGGGCCGCCGGCGGGTCAAAGGCGCAGGCCGGCGGAGAGCAGCGCGAACTGCCGGTCGTACAGCGGCACCAGGTCCACCTCGCCGTCGTGCTCGACCCAGTGCCGCACCACCGCGGTGGAGACGGCCATGAGGGCCGCGGCGGTGCAGCGCACGTCCAGGTCGTCGGGGGCGCGGCCGGTGCGCTCGGCGATCACCTCGCCCACCGAGTCCTGGCTGCGGATCAGCTCGTCCCAGGAGCGGGCCCGCAGCGCCGGGTCGGTGAAGCCCAGCCGGGTGCGCAGGAGCAGCTCGTCGCGGTCGGCCTCCAGCAGCCGGCCGAGCGAGTCGGTGAGCGCGATCCGCAGGCTGTCCAGGACCGGTTCGCCCGGCGGGCGGGCCCGCAGCGCGTCGGCGAGCGCGGCGTCGTAGTCGTCGTCGAGGACCACGTCCTCCTTGGTGGGGAAGTAGCGGAAGAACGTGCTGGGGGAGACCTCGGCCGCGGCGGCGATCTGCTCCACGGTGGTGGCCTCGTAGCCCTGGGCGGCGAAGAGGCGGTAGGCCTCGCGGCGGATGGTCGCGAGGGTGCGCTGCTTCTTGCGCTCCCGCAGGCTCGGCTCCGGTGCGGTCGGGGTCTCCTTGGCGTTCATGCCGGCGATTCTCCGCGCTCGGGCACCGCGCCCGCCAACCCGGCCCCGGCCGCGGCCGCCGCTCCCGCGGTCCTGGCCGGTTCCGGTACGGAGCCCCGCCCGGCCGCGGCGGCGGGCTTCCCGGGGGCGGCCCGCCCGGGCAGGAAGAGCGCCGCGAGCACCGCGCCGGCCACCGCGATGGCGCAGCACACCAGCAGTGCCAGGCCCATGCCGTGCAGGAAGGCCCGATGCGCGGTGTCCGCGAGCCGCGGGTCGCCCAGCCGGGCCGCGACCTCGTCCGCGCCGCTCACCGAGTCGCGGGCCTGGCCGGCGTCCGCGGCGGACAGGCCGGCCACGTGCAGCCGGGCCAGATAGCCCGCGCTCAGCAGGCTGCCGAGCCCCGCCACACCCAGTACCCCGCCGACCTGCTGCACGGTCTCCAGCAGGCTGGTGCCCCGCCCGGAGGCCCCGGCGGGCAGCGACGCCATGACCAGGCTGGTCGCGGGCACGGTGGCGAGCCCGAAGCCGAGCCCGGTCAGGCTGAGCCACAGCGCCGCGTAGCCGTACCCGGCGCCGCTGCCGGTGGCCGCGCCCAGCAGCGTGCCCGCCGCCAGCAGCAGCAGCCCGGCGGGCACCACGACCCGGGCGCCGAGCCGCGGCACGAGCTGCTCGCTCAGCGCGGCGGCCGCCATCAGCCCGGCGATCAGCGGCAGCACCCGCAGCCCGGTGCCGAGCGCGTCGTGCCCGAGCACCGCCTGGAGGTACTGCGGCACCACGAAGAGGATGCCCATGACGGCGAAGTTCACGAAGACCGCGACGAGCGTGCCCCAGCGGAACCGCGGGTCGGTGAAGAGCCCGGTGTCCACCAGCGGGAAGGGGTGTCGGCGCTGCTGCACGACGAAGGCCGCGAGCAGCACCGCCCCGCCGGCGATCCCGGCCAGCACCCGGGCGCTGCCCCACCCCTCGTCGGGCACCAGGATCGTGCCGTAGACGATGCCGGTGATGCCCAGCCCGCTGAGCAGCGTGCCCGCCAGGTCGAAGGGCGTGGCCGCGGCGCGGTCGCGCGGCGGCTCGGCGGGCAGCAGCAGGAGGCAGGCGGCCAGCGCGACCGCGAACAGCGGCACGTTGAAGAGGAAGACCGAGCCCCACCAGAAGTGGTTCAGCAGCCATCCGCCGACGAGCGGTCCGACCGGCAGCCCCAGCGCGGTGGCCGCCGTCCACACGCCGATCGCCTTGGGCACCTCGTCCGGCCCGAAGACCTTCGGCAGCACCGCCATCGACACCGGCATGATCATCGCGGCGGCCAGCCCGAGCACCGCGCGTATCGCGATGAGCTGCCCGGGGCTGTCCGCCTGGGTTCCGGCGAGCGATGCCAGCCCGAAGAGCGTGACGCCGGCAATGAGGATCCTGCGGTGCCCGTAGCGGTCGCCGAGCAGCCCGACCGGGAGCATGCCCACCGACAGCGCCAGCAGGTAGCCGCCGTTGATCCACTGCAACTGGGCGCTGTCGGCGCCCAGCTCACCGGCCAGCGTCGGCAGCGCCACCGTGACGACGGTGCCGTCGAGCGCGACGGTCAGCACGCTCAGCGTCAGGGCCGCCAGCACCCACCAGCGGCGTGGTGAGGCGGCGAGCGGCGGGGGCGGAGCGGCGGGCGCGGACATGGCGGCCTCCATGGGAGTCGACTAGGTAATGACAGTAGACTCTCATATGATGGAGAGATGTCAAATGAAAGTCGACTCTCTATTTCTCAGTTCGCCTTCCGGCGGCTCGCCGTCTTCTTCGCGGGGGCCTTCTTCGCCGTCTTCTTGGCGGCGGTCTTCTTCGCCGCGGCCTTCTTGGCGGGGCGCTTGCCCGTGCCGCCGCCCTTGGCGGAGCGGCCGCCGATGTCGGTCACGGTCGCGTCCTTCTCCCCGCCGCCGCCCTTGCCGCCGCCGGTGCGGCCCTCGTGGGCCTGGTCGACCGAGGCCTGGAGTGCGGCCATGAGGTCGACGACCTTGCCGCCGCCGGTCTCGCCCTCGACCGTGGGCAGTTCGGCGCCCTCCAACTTCGCCGTGACCAGCGCCTCGACGGCCGCCGCGTACTCGTCGTGGTAGGCGGTGAGGTCGGCCTCGCCCAGGGCCTCGATCAGCGTGTCGGCGAGCTTCAGTTCGTTGTCCGAGATGTTGACCTTGCCGCGCGGTGCCGCGTCGGCCGCCGAGTTCAGCTCGTCGGGCCAGCGCAGTGTCTGGAGCAGCAGGATGTCGTCGCGCGCGGTGATCAGCGCCAGGTGCTCGGAGTTGCGCATCGCGAACTTGCCGACCGCCGCCTTGCCCGAGCGGGAGAGCGCCTCGCGCATCAGGACGTAGGGCTTGTTGGCGGTGGGGGAGGAGGGGGCGAGGAAGTAGGGCGTGTCGAGCTGCATCCGGTCGATCCGGGAGGTGTCGACGAAGCCGCTCACCTCGATGGTCTTGGCGGTGGGCAGCGGCAGGGACTGGAGTTCGGCGTCGCTGACCTCGACGAGCTGGTCGTCGGGGGTTTCGAAGGCGCGGCCGATCTCGGCGGAGGAGAGCACCTCCTCGTCCAGCTCGCAGGTCTTCTGGTAGCGCACCCGGCCCTGGTCGGCCAGATGGATCTGCCGGAAGCTGATCTTGTGGCTGGACACCGCGGACCCGAGCTTCACCGGGATGGAGACCAGGCCGAAGGCGAGGGTCCCGCTCCAGACGCTGCGCATAGCATGTCCCTTTGATCCGGATATGGGATCTTTAGGATATGCCGATCACCGAGGTCGGGGGCCGCCGGATCACCCTCAGCCACCTCGACCGGGTCCTGTGGCCGGACACCGGCACCACCAAGGGCGAGCTGCTGCACTACTACGCGACGGTGGCCGAGGCCCTGATCCCGCACTGCGCCGGGCGCCCGGTGAGCTTCGTGCGCACCCCCGACGGCGTGCAGGGGCAGCGCTTCTTCCAGAAACGCCCGCCCGCCGGTACGCCCGACTGGGTGACGACGTCCGAGACGCTGCGCAAGAGCGGCGAGCTGATGCCGCAGGTCCAGATCAACGACCTGGCCACGCTGATGTGGGCGGCGAACCTGGCGTGCGTGGAGATCCACACCCCGCAGTGGCGCGCGGCGGCTCCCGGCACCGCGGACCGGCTGGTCGTCGACCTCGACCCCGGCCCCGGGTGCACCGTCGTCGACTGCTGCGAGATCGCCCTGCTGCTGCGCGACCGGCTCGCCGCCGACGGGCTGCACGCCTGGGCGAAGACGAGCGGCTCCAAGGGCCTGCACCTGCACGCGGCACTGCGCGACGCCGACGCCGAGCAGGCCTCGGTGTACACGCGTGCCGTCGCCCGCGAGCTGGAGCGCGCCCACCCCGACCGGGTCGTCTCCCGGATGGCCAAGGCCGACCGCACCGGGCGCGTCTTCCTCGACTGGTCGCAGAACTCCCGCAAGAAGACCACCGCGACCCCCTACACCGTCCGGGCCCGCCCCGAACCCACGGTCTCCACGCCGCTGTCCTGGGACGAGGTGGCAGCCGCGGCCTCGCCCGCCGACCTGGCGTTCACGATCGCCGACGTCCCCGCCCGCCTCGCCGCCCACGGCGACCTGCTGGCCCCCCTCCTGGCCCCCGCGTCGGCGGCGCCGCTGCCCTGAGGGGCGGTCAGCCGCGCGGTTCCCCGTACCAGCGCCACTTCTCCTGGCGCGGGCGGTCCTGCAGGGCGATGCGGCCGGTCGACCACAGCAGCGCGGGCCAGGGGCCGGTGTCCGCGGGGGCGCCGGGGAAGAGGCGGTGCAGGGTGCGGGCGCACAGGGCGGGCGGCGGGGTGAAGGGCGGCAGGCCGAGCCCCGCGGTGATGTCGTGGACGTGGACCAGGGTCTCGACGACGCCCATCGCCGCGAAGCCCTCGGGGTCGGCGGCGCCGAAGACGTGGTGGGCGCGCACCTCCGGCGCCGTGACCCGCACCATCGCCGCCAGCAGCGCGCCGCAGCCGTCCAGTACCTGGAGCAGGCCGGCGGTGCCCTCCTTGCGCTCGACGAAGATGGTGCTCGCCGGTCCGCCGGGATGTTCGCGGTGCCAGGTGACCGGCACGTGTGTCGTCAGCGGCGGCCGTTCGGGCCCGAGCTGCAGGGCGTACGCGAACAGGTCGTCGGCCAGGTGCTCCGCGGTCTGCCAGCACGTCCACGTCAGGTCGCCCGCCGGGGCGTCCCAACCGTCCTCGGGCGCTTCGCGCAGGGCGGCGATCGACAGGCGTACGGCCTCGGTGACGTCGTCGGCGGTCACCGGGCCGGGGGTGGGGGCTGCGGCTGAGGTCATGACCGGCACCGTACCGTGGGGCGGTCCCGGGTCGAACGCCCTTTTGTGACGTTGGAATCTGTTGACCGCCGAAGGAAAAGCACTCTAGGTTCACCATGATCGAACGCGAGGACTTGAGAGGACCCCCATGCCGACACCCCCCGCCCGTGTCCTCGCCCTGCGGGCCGCGGGCACCGCGCTGGTCGTCGAACTGACCGAGCCGGTGCCCCGCGTGCTGCACTGGGGCGCCGACCTCGGCCCGCTGCCGGACGCGGACGCCGCCGCGCTCGCCCTGACCGCCGACCAGGCGGTGCTCAACAACGCCCTCGACGTGCCGCGCCGGCTGACCGTCTGGCCCACCGAGGCCGACGGCTGGTCCGGCACCCCGGCGCAGGAGGGCCACGCGGCGGGCGGGGCCGCCGCTCCGGGGCCGGTGCTGACGGGCAGCACGCACGAGGAGTCCGCGGCCGGCGGCGGCGAGATCGTCCTGTCGTTCACCGACGCCGCGACCGGCCTCGACACCGAGCTGACCTACCGCCTCGAACCCTCCGGCGTGCTCGCCGCCTTCGCGACACTGACACGCCGCGCCGACGCCGGACCCGAGCCGTACGACCTCGCACGCGTCACCACGCTGCTGCCGCTGCCCGGGCGGGCCACCGAGCTGCTGGACTTCACCGGCAAGTGGAGCCGCGAGCGGGTGCCGCAACGCCGCCCGCTCGGCCACGGCAGCCACGTCCGTGAGGCCCGGCGCGGCAAGCCCGGCGCGGACTCGCCGTACCTGCTCGCAGCGGGGGTGCCCGGCTTCGGCTTCCGCAGCGGCGAGGTGTGGGGCGTGCACGTCGCCTGGAGCGGCGACCAGCGCTACCTCGCCGAGCGGCTGCCCGAGGGCGCGGGCGTGCACGGCGGCGTTCTCGGCGGCGGCGAGCTGCTGCGGCCCGGCGAGATCCGCCTCGCCCCCGGCGACACCTACCGCACCCCCGTCTGCCATTTCGCGTGGTCCGGCGCCGGGCTCGACGGCCTCGCCGACCGCTTCCACGCCCTGCTGCGCGCCCGCCCCGGCCACCCGCACACCCCCCGGCCCGTCGTCCTCAACAGCTGGGAGGCCGTCTACTTCGACCACGACCTCGACCGGCTGCGCCGCCTCGCCGACCGGGCCGCCGAGGTCGGCGTCGAGCGCTTCGTGCTCGACGACGGCTGGTTCACCGGCCGCCGCGCCGACACCGCGGGCCTCGGCGACTGGTACGTCGACCCCGCCGTGTGGCCGGACGGCCTCGGCCCGCTCGCCGACCACGTCCGCGCCCTCGGCATGGACTTCGGGCTGTGGTTCGAACCGGAGATGGTCAACCCCGACTCCGAACTGGCCCGTGCCCACCCGGACTGGATCCTCGGCCCCGCCCGCGGCCGCGGCCCCACCTCCCGCAACCAGTACGTGCTCGACATCGCCCACCCGGACGCGTGGGCGTACCTGCTGGAGCGCATCGACACCCTCGTCGGCGAGTACGGCATCGGCTACCTCAAGTGGGACCACAACCGGGACCTCCACGAAGCCGTGCACGGCCCCGGCGACCGGCCCGCGGGACACGCCCAGGTCGACGCGCTCTACCGGCTGCTCGACACGCTGCGGGCCCGCCACCCCGGGCTGGAGATCGAGAGCTGCGCCTCCGGCGGCGCCCGGATCGACCTCGGCATCCTCGCCCGCACCGACCGGGTCTGGACCTCCGACTGCATCGACCCGGTCGAACGCCAGGCCATCCAGCGCTGGACGGGGCAGCTGCTGCCGCCCGAGCTGATGGGCTCGCACGTCGGGGCCGCCGAGAGCCACACCACAAGGCGGGTCGCCGCCGCCTCCTTCCGGCTCGTGACCAGCCTCTTCGGCCACCCCGGCATCGAGCAGGACCTCACCGCCTGCGAGCCCGCCGAGCTCGCACTCATCACCGCCTGGACTGCGCTCTACCGCGAGCTGCGCCCGCTGCTGCACGGCGGGCGGCAGGTCCGCGCCGACCTCCCGGACGAGGCGGTGCTGCTGCACGGCGCAGTCGCGCCCGACGCCTCCGCCGCGCTCTACTGCTGGGCCCGCACCGCGACCTCGGCCGACGGCCAGTCCGGGCGGGTGCCGCTGCCGGGCCTCGACCCGGACACCGCCTACCGGGTGCGGATCCGCACCGAACCGGGGCTGCCGTCGCTGCACCAGAACGCCGGGCCCGCGTGGTTCACCGCCGCGCTGGAGGGGTGGGTGCCGCTGCCGGGGGCGGTCGCGGTGCACGCCGGGCTGCCGATGCCGACGCTGAACCCGGGTCAGGCACTGCTGGTCGAGGTGCGGGCCGCCTGACGCGACTGCCGCGCCCGCGTACACGACCGCCCGCCGCCCGTTCGGCCCGTCCCGGCTGCACGGGCGGCGCGGCGTGCGCCAGGGTCTGAGGTGGACAGCCGCGCCCGGGCCCGGGCGCGGACCAGCCGGACCGGGGAGCGCCGATGGACCTCAGCAGCACGGTGGACAGCCTGATGGAGGGCCTGACCGCCGACCTCGTCCGGCTTGCCGCGATCCCGTCGATCGCCTTCCCCGGCTACCCCCGCGCCGAGGTGGAGCGCGCGCACGACCTGCTGGTGGAGCTGCTGAGGGACGCCGGGGTCGAGCACATCGAGCGCATCGACCTGCCCGACACCGCGCCGGTGATCTATGCCGAGGTGCCGCCGCCGGCCCCGGACGCCCCGACCGTGCTGCTCTACGGCCACTACGACGTCCAGCCGCCCGGCGACGAGTCGCTGTGGCTCTCCCCGCCGTTCGAGCCCACGCCCGTGGAAGGGGGCCTGCGGGCGCGCGGGATCGCCGACGACAAGTCCAACGTCATCGCCCACATCGGGGTGCTGCGCGCGTACGGCGGGCGCCCGCCGACCGGGCTGAAGATCGTCCTGGAGGGGCAGGAGGAGTACGGCAGCGCCTTCGACGACTACCCGCCGACCGACCCCGCGCGCTTCGCGTGCGACGCGATGGTCATCGCCGACATGGGCAACCTGCGCCCCGGCACCCCCACCCTGACCACCGGGCTGCGCGGGGTCGCGGAGGTCGTGGTGGAGGTCCGCACCCTCGCCGAGGCCCGGCACAGCGGAGAGTTCGGCGGCGCCGCCCCCGACGCGCTGCTCGCGCTGCTGCGCGCGCTCGCCGGGCTGCACGACGAGCGCGGCGACGTCGCGGTCCAGGGGCTGCGCCGTGAGGAGTGGCAGGGCGCGTCCTACACCGAGGAGGAGTTCCGCGAACTGGCCACCGTCGCCGACGGGATGCCGCTGACCGGCAGCGGCAGTCTCGGCGAGCGGCTGTGGAGCGGCCCGGCGATCACCGTGATCGGCCTGGACGCCCCCGCCGTCGACGGCGCCGCCTCCGCCGTCGTCCCGTACGCACGCGCCAGGCTCAACCTGCGCGTCCACCCGCAGCAGGACCCGCGCGAGGCCACCGACGCCCTCGTGACGCATCTGCGCGAGCACCGCCCGTACGGCATCGAGCTGACCGTCACCCCGAGCGACGCGGGCCCCGGCTTTGAACCGGCCACCGGCGGGCCCGCCTACCGGGCGGCACGCGCGGCGCTGCGCGAGGGCTGGGGGAGCGAGGCGCAACTGGCGGCCAGCGGCGGCTCCATCCCGCTGGTCAACGGGCTCGCCAGGGCTGTGCCGGACGCGGAGGTGCTGCTCTTCGGAGCGCAGGACAGCATGTGCAACCTGCACGCGCCCAACGAGCGGGTGCTCCTCTCCGAGCTGCGCGGCGCCGTCGTCGCCGAGGCGGCCTTCCTGCGGGAGTACGCCGCGGACTTCAAGGCGGCCGGCGGCCGGCGGTGAGCACCGCGGCGGCCGGCCCGGGCACCGAGACCGGCGGCGCCGGACCCCCTCCGGCCGACGGCGGCACCGGCGGCGTCTCGCTCGCCGAGGTCCGCTACGACCGGTACCTGCGCTTCATCTGGCCGCTGCCGGCCATCCTCTTCGTGCTGATCTGCGGATTCGTCTCGCTCGGCGCGGTCGCCACCTGGCGTGGCCGGCCGGTGGTCCGCGGGTCGGCGGCAAAGTATGCAATTGCATCGGGAATTGCAGCTGCACTTGCCGGGTAGACCCCGGGTGCGGACACCGTGCCTGACGGTGCCCGTGCGGCGGACGAGCCGGCGGAAGCGAGCCCGAGAGGCGGTACGGCAATGACCGAGCAGTTCGGCAACGGCGTCCAGGCCAGCAGCATTCCCGGAGTGGAATGGATCAAGAGCGCCCGCAGCAACCCGAGCGGAAACTGCGTGGAGTTCGCGCAACTTCCCGACGGAGGGGTGGCCGTTCGCAATTCCCGCTATCCCGACGGGCCCGCTCTGGTATACACACAGGAGGAGATAACCGCATTCGTCGGGGGCGCCAAGGACGGCGACTTCGACACCTTCACGGCGTGAAGCCTGCGGTGTGACGCCCGCAGGGGCGGGTCGCGGGCTTCGCGGAGCAGTACCGGTCGTCCGGTACCACTCGGGGAGCCCGCATGTCCGTCCAGCCGCAGCCCGCCTCGCCCTTACCGCTGTTCGAGCGCCGCCCCGAGATGGGCTCCCGGGCCATGTCCCGGGTCCTCGGCACCTACCTGCGCTCCCTTCGGGAGAGCCGCAACTGCTCCCCGGCCGCGGCCGGCGCCCACATCCGCGCCCACGCCTCGAAGATCAGCCGCATGGAGACCGCCCATGTCTCCCTCAAGGCCCGCGACGTCGACGAACTCCTGCACCTCTACGGCGTCGGCGAGGCCGAGCGCGCCGAGATCGGCCGCCTGGTGCAGCGCGCCACCGGCCCCGACTGGTGGCAGCCGTACGGCGAGATCGTTCCCGACTGGCTCCAGCAGCTCATCGGCCTGGAGCGGGACGCCCACCTGGTGCGCAGCTACGAGACGCAGTTCGTGCCCGGCCTGCTCCAGACCGAACGCTACGCGCGGGCCGTCGTGCAGAGCGGCCACCGCCTCGCGCCCGCCGAGGAGAACGCCCGGCGCGTCGAGCTGCGCCTGGAGCGGCAGCGCCGGATGACCGAGCCGGGCGCCCCCGTCCTGTGGGCGCTCGTCGACGAGGGCGTGCTGCACCGCCCCGTCGGCGGCGCGGACGTGATGCGCGAGCAGCTCACGTATCTGCTGGAGGTGCTGCGGCAGCCCGGCGTACGGCTGCAGATCGCCTCCTACGCCGCGAGCGCCGCGGCGACCCCGGGGACGTCCGTCACCTACCTGCGCTTCGCCCAGGGCTTCCTGCCGGACATGGTCTACCTGGAGCACATGACCAGCGCGGTCTACCTCGACCGGCTCTCCGACGTCGACCACTACCGCGCCGCGCTGGACGAGCTGAGCGCGCTCGCCGCGACCCCGGCGGCCAGCCGGGTGCTCCTGGAGCAGGCGCTGCAGCGCTACCGCTGACGCCCCGGCGGGGGAGGACGCGGGCGGCCGTCAGCCGATACGCCCGACGCCGCCGAACTCGATCCACTCCATGCTCGGCTGCCGCGGCACCAGGTCGGTGTCCGGGCGCCACATCGACACCTCGACCAGCCCCGGCTCCAGCAGCCGGGTGCCCGCCAGGAAGTGCCGGACGTCCGACTCGCGCCGCACCTCGCCCCAGTTCCCCCCCGTGGTGCGGTCCATGAACTCGGTGACGCCGCGCCGCGTCTGCTCGTCCTCGCTCACCAGCTGGCACACCACCAGGAAGCTGCCGGGCGGCACCTTGGCCGCGGCGCGGCGCACCACCCCCGCCGGGTCGTCGCGGTCCGGGATGCAGTGCAGCACCGACACGAAGAGCACCGCGACGGGCTGCTCGGTGTCGATCAGCCGCTTGACCTCGGGGTGCGACCACACCGCCTCGGTGTCGCGCATGTCCGCCTGGATCACGGCGGTGTTCTCGTTCTGCTCCAGCAGCGCCCGGCCGTGGGCGAGCACGATCGGGTCGTTGTCGATGTAGACGACCCGGCACTCCGGGTCGACCCGCTGGGCCACCTCGTGGACGTTGTCCTGCGTCGGCAGGCCCGAGCCGTGGTCGACGAACTGCCGGATGCCGTAGTCCTCGGCGAGCCGCCGTACCACCCGGCGCAGGAACGACCGGTTGTTCACTGCCAGGACCTTGGTGCTCGGGACCTGCTTCAGCAGCTCCTCGGTCGCCGCGCGGTCGGCAGGGTAGTTGTCCTTGCCGCCCATCAGGTAGTCGTACATCCGCGCCACGCTGGGCACGCTGACGTCGATGCGGTCCGTCAGCGGGACATACGCGTCGTCCATCGGGTCCTCGCGGCATCGTCGGCCCGGCACAGCCGAGGTGAAAGTGAGCTGGAGCACATCCATCCTAGGCAGCCGCGGACCGCCGGGCGACCCCAACTGCCCCACAGGAAACGCTCCATGACGTTCCGTGGCATTCAACCGGCAATCAGCACGGGGTAGCGCACCACCGTCACCGGCACGGTGGCGGTGCCCTCCGCCGCGCCGCCGTGGTCGTTGACGACGTGCTCGATGACCCCGGCGCCGTTCAGCGACACCGTCAGCAGGTCGTACAGGCGCACACCGTCCGCCACCGGAGCCTCGAACCCGCTCCTCACCCGGATCTCCGGGTCGACCGTGAAGAAGCAGTAGCAGCCGAGCCCCCATGCCTCGTGCTGCCGCACCTGCTCGGCGACCTTGTAGGCCGGGTAGCCGTCGCCGTCCGGCCGGCGGTAGGCGGCCTGGTGCGGCGGGTCGTAGGGCAGCTCGCCCTGGAACATAACCGTACGGCCGTGCTCGCCGTTCCAGAGCACGTTCTCCCGCTGGAAGTGCTCGACGAACAGCCCCGTCGCCAGCACGTTGTCGCCGTTGACCACGATGCCGTGCTCCGCGGTGTTCACCGTCCAGCCCACCCCGCTGCCGTGGTCGGCGCGCCACGCCCAGACGTGGTCGATCAGCACGTCGTCGCTGCCCACCACCAGCGCGGTGCCGGTACGCCCCGGGCCCGCGCCGCCGACCCGGAAGAACACGTCCTGCACCGACGCCGGGTCCTGCGGGTCGCTGCGCCGGCCTCGGCCGCCGCCGATCTCCAGCAGCGCCCGCGACTCGGCCTCGGCCGCGTCGAAGAGCAGCCCGGCGATGCGCACCCCGCGGACGTTCTCCACCCGCATAGCCACCGCCCCGGTGACCGGGACGAGCGTCGCGAAGCCGAGGCCCAGCACCACCGTGCCCGCCCACTTGACCTTGACCGTGCCGGTCAGCCGGTAGATGCCGGGGGTCAGCAGCAGGTGCTTGCCCTGCGCCAGCGCCTTGTTGATGGTGCGCACCGAATCCGTCGGCCGCGCGACGAAGAACTGCTCGATCGGGATCGAACTGCCCGGCGTGTGCCCGGCGCTCCACGTCGCGCCCTTGGTGCCGTGCCGCAGCGCGGGCAGGAACACCCGGTAGCCGCCGGTCGCGTCGACGTAGAGGAAGGGCTTCTCGCGGCTGACCGGGGTGGTCGGCAAGGTGGTGTAGGACGGCTGCGGGAAGGACTGCTCGGGCGCGCCCGTGACGCCGCAGAAGACCTGGTTCCAGACGCCGTTGGACCAGCCGCCCACCGCGCTGTTGCGGGTCAGCCACTGCTGCTGCGAGGCGTTGACGACCTCGCCGTCGACCACCGAGTCCGCGATGTAGCCGCCGCTCGCGAAGCCGCCCTGACGCGGGGAGAGGTGCAGCTGCCCGCGGATGTGCACCCGGCGCAGCGGCGCGGCCTGCGAGACCGCCCAGCGGTTGGCCCCGCCCGTGGGCGCGACGGCCAGGTTCTCCGCCGAGCGCCAGAAGTTGGTCAGCGCGCTGTCCCCGCCGCCGGGTTGCGGCCGGCCCTCGACGCGCACGGCGCCGTTGATCGTCACGTCGTCGGGCGACAGGCCCAGTCCCGCGACCGAGGTGTAGTAGCCGAGCTGGGCGTCCACGTCGTAGGTGCCGGGTTTGAAGAGGAAGGCGAAGCGGCCGGTGCCGAACTCGCCCACGACCTGCTGCTGGGCGGCGGCGTCCAGCGCGGCCTGGATCTCGGCCACCGGCGTGGCCGGGTCGAAGACCCGCACGTTCGGCCCGAAGTCCGGTTCCGCGGGCCCCTGCGGGCGCCCCTGCCCGCGCGCGGCGGCCGGCGCCGCGGCGGTCCCGGCCGGCACGGCGGAGGCGAGCGCGGCGGTCGCGAGGAACGAGCGGCGGCTCAGGCCGCCGGCGTCGGGGCCGAGGTGCGCGTCGACGGCCGCGCCGGTGCGGAGGCCGGCGCCCGAGGTGGAGGCCGACGTCGTGGTGGTGTCGGTGACGGAGCCGGTGAGTTCACTGCCAGGATCCCTGAACGACGACATGACGACGACCACCTTCCGCGACTGTCTGCGACCTTCGTACGGCCCGGGACCGGCAGCCCCACGGACCGCGGGCGCGTGAGAGCGCTCTCTTGCAGACGTACCCTGCGGGCTGCGGGAAGTCGGTGTCAAGATCCCGTGAGAGCGCTCTCGGGCAGGCGTGACACCGCTGCTCACAGCCGTACCAGCCCCCGCCGCGGCCGCGCTCCGGCGCCTGCCGTCCGGTGGCCGCAGCGGCGGGAGTGCGCCCGTTCATCGCCGGGACAGGGCTGTGACCTGCGGTTTCACGTCGATCGGCGAGACGTGTCGGTGGCGCCGGGATACGGGTGCGGAGCGTGCCGGAGCCGGCGCGGGGTGCTATTACGGTGTCGTAACTGTTGCGTGTGCGTCAGGTCGCGGCAGGGTGCCGCCGGGATGTCAGCCGGCCGGTGCGACCGGGGGCCGCAGCCCGAGCCACTGCTCGGCGTCCCACGCCACGAACCGCTCCACCTCCGTGAAGCCCAGCCGCGCCGCGAGGCGCATCGAGGCGGAGTTGGCGGTCTGGGTGGCGAGCACCACCGGCTCGCCGGGGAGGACGGTGTCCAGCCAGCCCAGAGCCGCCGTGCACGCCTCGGCCGCGTAACCGGACCCCCACGCCCGCGGCAGGAACAGGTAGCCGAGATCGGCCTTCCCGGCGGCGGCCGGCCGCCGCTCGGCGGGGCCCCGCCGCAGCAGGATGTGGCCGATCATCGACCCGTCGAGCGTGACGACGAAGCTCCCGGGCCACTGCTCGGGCACCTCGGGCAGTTCGCGTTCGAGTTCGGCACGCGGACGGGGGCCGCCGAGGTAGGTGTGCACCTCGGGTGACGCGAGCAGCTCGACGAACGCCGCGCGGTCCCGCGCCTCGGGCGCGCGCAGCACCAGCCGTTCGGTCCTGATCGGTGCGGGCGGCCATGCCACCGGGCTCAGATGATCCATCAGCGCACGCTAGCAGCAGGGCCGTTCACCCGGGAGGGGAAGCCGGCGCGGGTCCTGACCCCGGGCCGCGCGGGTGGCAGGCCGTGCGCGGCCGTCCTGCCCCGAGGGAGCCCTTCACGCGGACGCGCAGCCCGGCGCCGGGGTGCGGGGTGAGGTCCCGGCGCGCGTACACGCCGGCCGGCGCGGGCGCCGTCTCCACGCGGGCGTGGTGGATCCCGACGCACGTGCGGTTACCGCCGCCGAGGAGGACGTGCGCGTCGCGGGGCGGCGTGCCCGCCTCGTCGGTGAGCCACCGCTCGAGACGGAAGCGGTCGGGACGGAAGCGGTCGGGACGGAAGCGGTCGTGGCCGGGGAAGACCTTCCGGTTGCCCGCGGAGGAGCCAGGTGCTGTACAGCAGGGCCGTGCCGCGGGACAGGGGGTATCCGGCAAGGACGGTGTCGGCGGTGGTGGCGCGGGTGAGCGGGTGAACGGCCCGCCGGGTGCGCGGGCAGCTGTCGCGGGGCCAAGGCCACGAGCGGCGCCGGGCCCGCGGCCGTGCCGCCGGGGCGGGTGCCCGGCCGGGCGGGGCTGCGCCGCCGTACCGCTCACAGCGGCCGCTCCATGCACACCAGCTCGTCCCGCTCGTCCCAGGACTCCGACACGGCGAAGCCCAGCCGCCCGTACAGCGCGATCGCGCCCGTCCGCCAGCTCCACACCGACAGCCGCACGGCGGCCGCGCCGTCCGCCGCGGACCGGGTGAAGGCCGCGCCGAGCAGGGCCGACGCGATGCCGCGGCCGCGGAACGCGGGGTCGGTCCAGAGCCGCTTGACCTCCGAGCGGCCGTCCTCGGGGGCGGTCACGACGACGCAGCCCGCCGCAGTGCCGGAGCTCACGGCCACCAGGACGGTGTCCCTCGCGAAGGCGGTGCGCGGGGCCTCGACCTCGGCCCGGTAGCGGGCCGGCAGCGCTTCCACGCCCGCGACGGGCGCGCCCTTCTCGGACTCCGTCCGCAGGTGGTAAGCGGCGAGCAGCGCGGACAGCGCCTCGTCGCAGGGGCCCTCCGCGGGCCAGCGGACAAGGGTGGTGCCGTGCGTTTCGCTCATCCCGCCAGCATGCCACGCCGCAGGTCAGGGCCCTGAGGGGCTCCGGCCGGCCGTGGTGCGAGCGTCAGACGGTCACGACTTCGACCCCGGCGTCCGCGAAACGCGCCAGCGCGGCGGGCGGGGCGGCGGCGTCGGTCACCAGCGTGTGCACGGCTTCCGTGGCGCAGATGCGGGCGAAGGCGCGGCGGCCGATCTTCGAGGAGTCGGTGGCCACCACGACCCTCCGGGCCCGCTGCGCCAGCAGCCGGTTGGTGCTCGCCTCGTCCTCGTGGTGGGCGTAGACGCCCTCGCCGGGGTCGATCCCGTCGATACCGAGCACGGCGAGGTCGAGGGTGACCTCCCGCAGCACCCCGGCGGCCAGCGGGCCGGTCAGCTCGTAGGACTGCGGGCGGGCGACGCCGCCGGTCACCACGAGCTTGATCTGCGGGCGGATCACCAGCTCCCCGGCGATGTTGAGGGCGTTGGTGACCACGGTGAGGGCGGGCTGCCGGCCCGCGGCCTCGGTGAGGTCGCCGCGCAGCGCCAGTGCCCGTGCGACCTCGGTGGTCGTGGTGCCGCCGGTGAGGCCCACCACCTCCCCGGCGCCGACCATCGCGGCGACCGCGGCCGCGATCCGCTGCTTCTGCTCGGTGTTGCGGGCGGTGCGGTAGCGCAGGGGCAGCTCGTACGACACGCCGTGGGTGACGGCGCCGCCGCGGGTGCGGACGAGCATGTGCTGCTCGGCCAGCTGGTCGAGGTCGCGGCGGATCGTGGCGGCGGAGACGTTGAGGGCGGTGGCCGCCTCCTCCACCTCCAGCCGGCCGTTGGCGGCGAGCAGGTCCAGGAGCGAGGTCCACCGGGCGTCCCGTGACATGGGGGCTCCTTCCTGGGCCGGTCGGTGCGGGTGTCTCCCGCCGGGGTGTGCGGTCAGCGTAGTTCCCCGCGCGCGGGGACCCGCGGGGTGCCCCGCTGCGGTCGCGGGATCGTCCGCCGGTGGGTGGTTGCGCGCGGTCCTCCCCCTGAGCTTCGGCCGGGAGGGGCCCCCACGCCCCTGGTGTGCCCGGCGGGGCATCGCGCTGTCCGTTTGGGGGTGGGGTCGGGTGCCACTGGCGGGGGTACCTCCTCGGAATGCGCGTTCACCCTCTTCCGGTGTTGGTGAGGGGCGGGGAGGCGCATTCCTGCGGGGGCACCCCCGGATCGCCCCCCTCCCGAGGTTCGTCGGCGGCTGCCCGCCGGTGGGGTGAAGGGGACGACCAGGTCGGGGCGCGGTCGGGGTGGCCGAATTGTCGCCCCGTCTCACCGAGACATGGAGTGGGCGGCTCACTTCGGAAGCGTGGACGCGTCGCCGACGGCGGCGAGCAGTGCGAAGGGGAACTCCCGGTCGGCTCGGCCGACGGTGAGCCCGACCCGGCGAGCGGTGGACACCTGCCACATCTGCGTGCTCACCGCTTGCATGCAAAGGGAGTTCAGGGGCTCGGGCGGCGCCTCGATGTCCGGGTAGTCCGGGTGGTCGAGCCCGAGGAAGGGCCACAGATCGATCGCGGTCGGACTGCCCCGACGCCCGGACAGCGCCGTGACCAGTGCGGTGAGGTCCGCCTCCGACTCCTCCTCCGCTGCCGTGATCGTCTCCGGGTCGGGAACGTCCCAGAAGTCCCGGCTCTCCCGGAGAACGGCTATGTGGTACCCGGGACCTCCCCATCCGTGTGCGTCCTGGATGAGCTCTTCCCTTCGGGGAACGGCAGAGCGATCAAGGTGTCGATGATCGACAGCTGCTCCTCGGTGGAACCGGCGGGCCGGCGCCGGACCGGCATGGCCGGAGTGCAGGGCCGGTGGCGGAAGTCCACGCCCCCGGGCCCGCGCCCGGCCCGGCCGCGATCCACAGCCGCCGCTACCGGGAAGGGGGCTGCTCCGTGCGGTTCTTCATACCGTCGCCCTCAAGGGTGAGGTAGCGGCGGATGGTGGGGCCGAGGAGGAAGGCGATCGGCCACGAGAGGGGGCCGGACTGGTCGAGGGTGAGGGTGAGGCGGGTGGCGGGGCCGTCCGGGTCGAGGACGTGGGCGGCCCGGGAGGCGGCGCCCGGGGCGTGGGTCTCCCAGACGAAGGACGTGCCCTCGTCGAGGGCGGTGACCTGCCAGACCGCCTGGCGCAGCCGGGGCTGGCGTACGGCGAAGCGGGCGCCGAGGGCGAGGTCGGGGCCGGCGAGGCCGCGTACCGAGGTCATCGAGGGCGTCAGCTCCGGCCACTTCTCCGGCGCGGCGAGCACCTGCCAGACCTGGGCGGCGGGCGCGGCGATCGTGACGGCGTACGAGTAACTGGGCACGGGGCTCCTTCCGGCCGGACCCGGCCAGGTTACCGACGCGCCGTCGGCTCGTGAACGGGCCGGTGCCGGGCGGTCCTGCGGTAGCGGCCGGGCGCCTCGCCGTACCACCGCTTGAAGGCGTGCGCGAAGGCGAATTCCGAGGAGTAGCCCACGTGGGCCGCGACCGCCGCGAGCGGCTGCGCCGACTCCGCGAGCCGGCGGGCGGCGAGCGTCATCCGCCACCACGTCAGGTACGCCAGCGGCGGGCGCCCGGTCAGGGCCGCGAAGCGGCGGGCGAAGGCGGCGCGGGACAGGCCCGCCTCGCGCGCGAGCCGTTCGACGGTCCAGGGCGCCTCCGGGGCGCGGTGCATCGCGCGAAGCGCGACAGCCACCGGCGGGTCGGTCAGCGCCTCGCCCCAGCTGGGCCCCTCGGTGTGCGCAGGGCGGTCGGCGAACCATGCGCGCAGCGTGTAGAGCAGGAGGGCGTCGAGCAGCGGGGGGATGAGCGCGTCCGTGCCGAGCCGCGGGCGGTCCAGTTCCCCGGCGAGCAGCCGGACCGCGGCCGTGACGTCCGGGTGCCGCGCGGGGCTCGCGGGCAGGTGGAGCACCGCCGGGAGGCCGTGCAGGAGCGGGTGGACGTACCGCGGGTCGAGCCGGTAGCCGCCACTGAGCAGGACGGACGCGGGTCCGTCGCCGGGCGCGGTGTCCGGCGGGGTGCGCTCGGCGCCGCGGGGGCCGGGGACGTGGGTGCCGGTCCGGGGCGGTGCGGGCGGCGTGCGCTCGCCGCTGCGGGGGCCGGGGAGGTGGGTGCCGGTCCGGGGCGGTGCGGGCGGGCCGCCGCGCGCCGGGCGGGATGCGCCGGGGCTCGCGCCGTCGCCGTAGGGGGCGGCCGCGGCGGCGGGGGGGAGGGGCCGGGCGAGCGGGTCGGCCAGCAGGTGGCCGGAGCCGTGCGGGACGAGCAGGACGTCGCCGGAGCCGGCGCGTGCGGCGGCCGGGGCCCGTACCGGAGGGGGCGGCGGCGGGCGTCCGGCGGGGTGCGGGCCGTCGAAGGCGGCCACCGCGGTGCGGGCCCCGCCGTCCGGGTCGGCGTCCGCCTCCTCCGCGGCCACCCGCAGCACGCACGCGCCGTGCAGCACCACGTGGACCGCCACCGTGTCCTGCGCGGGCGCGAACTCCCGTGCCCAGGGCGCGGAGTACCGCACCAGCGACGACCGCGGCCGCCCGGTCCGGGCCGCCGCGACCACGTCGCTCAGCACATCCACTCCGGGACGCTACCCCGCATCGAGACGCCCACGCAGATTGCCCGCGCGCTCCCGCACGGCCCGTCTCCGCCCCGCCGCCCGGAGCCGCGGGTTCCGGGGGCTCGCTGCGGCGGACCGCGCGTCCCGCGGGCATGCGCGGCGGATCCCTTGACTTTCCGTCACGCCTCAGTACCTTCATCTTGCTTAACCGGTACAGACGAGAGTCGCCATCCGGCTCCGCTGTCACCCGAACAGCCTTCCTGTCAGGGAACGTCCGGACATTCCGAGGAGAATGCATGACACTCCCAGCACGACGCTTCCGGCTGGCGGCCCTCGC
This sequence comes from Streptomyces sp. NRRL F-5123, assembly GCF_000721495.1. Taxonomy (GTDB): domain Bacteria; phylum Actinomycetota; class Actinomycetes; order Streptomycetales; family Streptomycetaceae; genus Actinacidiphila. Next base: position 2,813 of record NZ_JOHY01000023.1, on the reverse strand, counting down.
CGCGGTGACGACGGCACTGATGGCCGCGCTCCTGGCCGTCGCCGCACCCGGCCCCGCCCGCGCCGCCACCACCGGCTTCGTCCAGCGGTGCGGCACGCACTTCTGCGTCGACGGCAAGACCGCCTACTTCGCCGGCGCCAACTCCTACGACCTCTTCACCTTCGGCAGCGGCTCGGGCGACACCGAGACGCAGTACATGGACAAGGCCGCGATCGACAGCGAGATGGCGAACATGGCCGCGGACGGCGTCACGGTCGTCCGCACGTGGATGTTCGACCACGAGCAGTGGCACGGCTTCGAACCCGCCAAGAACACCATGAACGAGCAGGAGTGGGCGGAGTTCGACTACGTCCTCTACTCCGCCGCGCAGCACGGCCTGCGGGTCGTCCCTGCGCTGGAGAACTACTGGACGGCCTACGGCGGCGTCAACGCCGTCCTCGGCTGGGAGGGCGTCTCCACCGCCAACTCCGGCTACTTCTTCGACTCGTCGAAATGCCCGGGGTGCCTGGCCGACTACGAGTTCTACGTGGACTACGCGCTGAACCGGGTCAACCACTACACGGGCGTGGCCTACAAGAACGACCCGACCATCTTCTCCTGGGAACTGATGAACGAGCCCCGCTACCAGGACGTGAACCCGGCCGACAACACGGTCGGCGCGACCTTCCGGGCCTGGGAGGACAAGGTCGGCGCGCACATCAGGGGCATCGACCCGAACCACATGATCGACAACGGCATCGAGGGGCAGGGCAGCGCGTACGGCTACGGCAGCGACAACGGGGTGCCGTTCACGTACGAATGCCAGTCGCAGTACATCGACTTCTGCTCCGCGCACATCTACCCGACCGAGGGGTGGGCGAACCTCTCGGTGAGCGCGACGCAGGCGCTCGTCGCCAAGTACATCGGCGACGCGCACACCGGCGCCGGAAAGCCGTTCTTCCTGGGCGAGTTCAACACCTCGGCGAGCACCCGCAGCACGTACTGGCCGGCCATCTACAGCACGATGGAGTCCGGCAACGGCGACGCGGACGCCTTCTGGTGGTACATGAACACCAGCAAGGACGGCAACTACGGGGTGATGCACGGCGATTCGGTGCTGAGCTACTTCACCGCGCACTCCAACGCCGACAAGGCCAAGAGCGGCGGCGGCACGACCCCTCCGACGACACCCCCCACCACCCCGCCCACCACGCCTCCGACGACACCCCCCACCACGCCTCCCACCACACCTCCGACGACGCCGCCCACCACCGCGCCGGCCGGTTCCTGCGCGGTGAACTACCACATCGACGACTGGGGGAGCGCCTTCAACGCCGCCGTGACCGTCACCAACGGCGGCTCGGCGCTGAGCGGCTGGAGCCTGGTCTTCTCCTTCCCGGGCAACCAGAAGATCACCAACATCTGGAACGGCGTCGCGGTGCAGAGCGGCAAGCAGGTCACCGTGACCAACGCGTCCTACAACGGCGCCCTGCCCGCGGGCGGCAGCGCCGCCTTCGGCTTCAGCGCGTCCTCGACGTCCGGCACCAACGGGGTCCCGGCCGCCTTCACCCTCAACGGCAAGGCCTGCACGGTCTCCTGAGGCCGGCTCCGCGTCCGTACGGCCCCCCGCCGCCCTCCTCGCGGCGGGGGGCCGTCCGCGTCGGGCGGCCCCGCTTACCCGGTTCAGTGCATCGCCTGCCCGTCATGGGCCGCCGCTCCGGGGACCGTTGACGGCGCCGGGTCGCGCGGTGACTATGGGAGCGCTCCCATTCCCCCCACGTCAAGGAGCTGTCCATGCGCGTACCCGCGCACCACCACCGCCGCCGGCCGCACCGCAGACTGGTCGCGGCGCTCGCCGCCGCCGTCACGGCGGCGCTGGTGTCCGTCCTGACGATGCTGCCCGCCCCCGCGGCCACACCCGCAGCCGCCCAGGCCGACGTCACCGGCAACGCCACCCACTTCGACGGCCTCGGCCAGCCCTACGGCGGCTGCGGCATGCCCCAGTCGGCGCTCGACATCCCGGACTTCGTCGCGCTCAACGTCTTCGACACCCCGGGCGACTACACGATGTACCAGCGCCCGGTGCCCGCCTCGCAGAGCTCGATCATCGGCGCCTGGGACAACGGCCACAACTGCGGCCGCTACGTGCAGGTGACCATCGGCGACTACTGCACGGGCACCAACGACGGCGCCGCCGGCCAGCCCTTCTGCCGGGGCGGCGGCTGGACCTCGGACCAGTACGACGGCGCCACCCTCACGATGCTGGTCGCCGACAGCTGCGCCGACCCCAACGCGTGGTGCCGCGACGACCCCAACCACCTGGACCTCGACACCGCCTCGCTCGGCCACTTCACGCAGAACGGCAGCGCGGTCAGCGGCCTCGCCGACCACTGGAACAACCGGCAGGTCTCCTGGCACTACGTCCAGGCGCCGGGCTACACCGGCGACATCAAGATCGGCTTCCTGCAGGGCGCCCAGCGCTACTGGGGTGCGGTCTCCGTCTCGCACCTGCCCAACGGCATCCACGGCGTCGAGTACTACTCCGCGGGCGCCTGGCACGACGCGCAGATGAACGGCGACATGGGCCAGTCCTTCATCCTCGACCCGATCACCGCGGGCGGCACCGACTTCCGCATCCGGGTGCGCGACGTCACCGACTCCTACGTCTTCGGCGGCCGGACGTACGACTTCTCACTCCCCGCGTCATGCTCCGGGCAGTGCTCGGCGGCGTACACGGCCACCACCTACACCACCGGCGGCGGCGACGGCGCCGTCAGCGGCCGGGGTGCCGATCCACACCGCGGAGCCACCGGTGCCGACGGACAGGGCCATGG
>NZ_JOHY01000022.1 GCF_000721495.1 Streptomyces sp. NRRL F-5123 | reverse complement strand
GGGGTGCGCGGGGGGAGGGCTGGGAGGGGGAGAAATGGGCAAAACGCGGACGCATCAGGAGTCGCGCGCCTACGCTTCGGGGTGTGGCGGGAGCGACCGGCCGGGTGCTTGTTGTGGATGACAACAAGGTGATCCGGCAGTTGATCAGGGTCAACCTGGAGCTGGAGGGCTTCGAGGTCGTGACCGCGGCTGATGGTGCCGAGTGCCTGGAGATAGTGCACAGCGTGCGGCCGGACGTCGTGACGCTGGACGTCGTCATGCCGCGGCTGGACGGGGTGCGGACCGCCGCGCGGTTGAGGGCGGACGCGGATCCGTGGACGCGGGGGGTCGGGATCGTCATGGTCAGCGGCGGCACCGCGCCGGAAGGTGTCGGGGGGCCGGGCGGGGCGGATGCCTTCGTCGCCAAGCCCTTCGAGCCCGCCGAGCTCGTCGAGACGGTACGGCGGCTGGCCCGCCGGAATCCGGGCACCCCGGGCGGCACCGGGGAGGCCGGGGAGGCCGGGGATCCGCCGAGGCGGGCCGCTGCCGCGCCCGGCGGCGGGTGAGCCGACCCCCGACGAGCGGGGCCGTGGGCGCACAGGCCGGGGGCGGGGCGGTGCGCGGGGAGCGGGGAGGTGACCTGGGGGAAAAGCGCTCGGCGTTCGTAGGGGGTTCTCGCCTACGCTGTTCTCCGTGACCCCCGCCGAGCTGTCCTGGACCGTGCTGACCACGGTCCGGCGTGCCGTCGCGGCGGACGAACTGCGGGTGGCCGTGCCGGAGAAGGTCGTCGTGCAGCGCCCGCCGCGGCCCGGGTGCGGTGACTACGCCACCAACGTCGCCCTCCAGCTCGCCGGTGCCGCCGGGCGCAGCCCGTACGAGGTCGCCGCCATCCTCGCGCCCCGCCTCGCCCGCGAACCGGGCATCGCCCAGGTCGAGATCGCCGGGGCGGGCTTCCTCAACATCACCCTCAGCGCGCGGGCCTACGCCGACGTCGTACGGCAGGTGCGCGAGCAGGGGCCGGCGTACGGGCGCGGCGACGGCCTCGCCGGCCAGCACGTCACCGTCGTCCCGGCGGGCGAGCGCGGGGGCCCACCCGCCCTGCGCGCCCGCGTCGTCGCGGAAGCCGTCAACGCCCTCCTGCGCGCCACCGGCGCCCGGCCCGGCGGCCCCTCGGAGCCCCTCCGCGTCGCCGAGCCCGAGCCGGCCCCGAAGCCTGAGCCGGACACCGCCGCCCCCGGCGGAGCCTCGGCGCTCCCCGCCGCCGTCCCCGGCGGAACCTCCGCGCTCCCCGCCCCCGCCTCCGGTGAATGCGCCCCCGCCGGCGTCCCCGGCGGAACCTCCGCCTCCGCCGCCGTCCCCGGCGGGCCCTCCGCCGCCGCCCCCGCCCCCGGTGAATGCGCCCCCGCCGCCGCCCCCGGCCCAGACCCCGGCCCAGACCCCGGCCCAGACCTCGGCCCCGACGAGCTCCGCTGGGCCCTCCTCCGGCCCCCCGGCGAGGACGTGCCGCGGCTCGACCGCGGGCTGCTCGCCCAGCGCGAAGCAAATCCCCTCTTCCGGGTGCGCTACGCGCACGCCCGCACCCGCGCGCTGCTGCGCAACGCCCACGACCTGGGCGTACGCATCGAGAGCCCGGCGAGCGACGACCCGTACCGGCACCCCGCCGAGACGGAGCTGCTCGGGCTCATCGCCGACTTCCCGCGGGTTGTCGAGACCGCCGCCCGCCGCCGCGCGCCCGATCGGCTCGCCCGGCATCTGGAGCGGCTGGCCGACGCCTATCTGCGCTTCCAGGACGAGTGCCCCGTGCTGCCGAAGGGGGACGAGAAACCCTCGGCCGTCCACGCTGCCCGGGCCCGCCTCGCCGACGCGACCGGCATCGTGCTCGCCGACGGCCTGCACCTGCTCGGCATCAGCGCACCCCACCACCTCTGAGATCACTTCCGAGCCAGGAAACCGAGAGACCAGTGAGCCGATCCGCACACCCCGCCGGGCCCCGCCACGCCGACGTGCTGCCCGAGGGGCACTACACCGCCCCGCCCGCGGACCTGAACCACCTCGAACCGCAGGTGTGGTCCCGCACCGTCACCCGCAACGGCGACGGTGCCGTCGAGGTCGGCGGCCTCGACGTCCGCGACCTCGCCGCCGAGTACGGCACGCCCGCGTACATCCTCGACGAGGCGGACTTCCGGGCCCGCTGCCGCGCCTGGCGGGCCGCTTTCGGGACGGAGGCGGACGTCTTCTACGCCGGCAAGGCCTTCCTCTCCCGCGCCGTCGTGCGCTGGCTCCACGAGGAGGGGCTGAACCTCGACGTGTGCTCCGGGGGCGAACTGGCCGTCGCGCTCGACGCCGGCATGCCCGCCGAGCGCATCGCGATGCACGGCAACAACAAGAGCAGCGCCGAGATCGACCGCGGGGTCGCCGCCGGGGTCGGCCGGATCGTCGTGGACTCCTTCGAGGAGATCGTCCGGGTCGCCGCGGCCGCCGAGCGGCACGGGCGGCGGCAGCGGGTGCAGATCCGCGTCACGGTCGGCGTCGAGGCGCACACCCACGAGTTCATCGCGACCGCGCACGAGGACCAGAAGTTCGGCCTCCCGCTGGCGAGCGGGCAGGCCGCCGAGGCGGTGCGCCGGGTGCTGAAGCTGGAGAGCCTGGAGCTCATCGGCCTGCACAGCCACATCGGGTCGCAGATCTTCGACATGTCCGGCTTCGAGGTCGCCGCCCGCCGCGTCGTCGGGCTGCTCGCCGAGATCCGCGACGAGCACGGCGTGCAGCTCCCGGAGATCGACCTCGGCGGCGGCCTCGGCATCGCCTACACGCCCGCCGACGACCCCGCCGAGCCGCACCAGATCGCCAAGGCGCTCGCCGACATCGTCACCCGCGAGTGCGAGACGGCCGGTCTGGAGCGCCCGCGGCTGTCGGTCGAGCCGGGCCGCGCGATCGTCGGCCCGACCGCCTTCACGCTGTACGAGGTGGGCACCGTCAAGCCGCTGGAGGCCCTGCGTACGTACGTCAGTGTCGACGGCGGCATGTCGGACAACATCCGTACCGCGCTCTACGACGCCGAGTACAGCGTGGCGCTCGTCTCGCGGCGCAGCGACGCCGCGCCGATGCTCAGCCGGGTCGTCGGCAAGCACTGCGAGAGCGGCGACATCGTCGTCAAGGACGCCTTCCTGCCCGCCGACCTCACGCCCGGCGACCTGATCGCGGTGCCCGCCACCGGCGCGTACTGCCGCTCGATGGCCAGCAACTACAACCACGCGCTGCGCCCGCCGGTCGTCGCGGTCGCCGAGGGGCAGGGGCGGGTGATCGTCCGCCGTGAGACGGAGGAGGACCTGCTGCGCCTCGACGTCGGCTGAGCGAGGCGTCCGCGAACGGTCCGTGAAGAGGATCTGCGGTCCGGGCAGGGCGCGCGGGGCGAAAAGCCGCGCGCCCGTCCGCCCGTACCGCAAATCTCACCGTCCGCCCGGACGGTCTCGCATTCCGGACAGGGCGTGGCTTCTCCCTACCGGTGGGTGAGACTGGTGGCCTCCACGCCGTACGGTCCGGGCCCGGACCGCGACGGCAGCGGGGACGACACGGGAACCACTCGGGAAACCGTACGAGAGACGAGGTCGGATGATGCGTACGCGTCCGCTGAAGGTGGCGCTGCTGGGCTGCGGTGTGGTCGGCTCCGAGGTGACGCGCATCATCACGACGCAGACGGCCGACCTCGCCGCCCGCATCGGCGCGCCGATCGAGCTGGCCGGCATCGCCGTGCGCCGCCCCAACCGGGTGCGCGCCGGGGTGCCCGCCGAGCTGCTCACGACGGACGCCACGGCGCTCGTCAAACGCGGCGACATCGACGTCGTCGTCGAGGTCATCGGCGGTATCGAGCCGGTCCGCACCCTCATCACGACCGCCTTCGAGCACGGCGCCTCCGTCGTCTCGGCCAACAAGGCGCTGCTCGCCGCGGACGGCGCGAACCTCCACGCCAAGGCCGTGGAGCACGGCGTGGACCTGTACTACGAGGCCGCCGTCGCCGGGGCGATCCCGCTGATCCGGCCGCTGCGCGAGTCGCTCGCGGGCGACAAGGTCAACCGGGTGCTCGGCATCGTCAACGGCACCACGAACTTCATCCTCGACAAGATGGACAGCACCGGTGCCGGCTACAGCGAGGCGCTGGACGAGGCCACCGCGCTCGGATACGCGGAGGCCGACCCCACCGCCGACGTCGAGGGCTTCGACGCGGCGGCCAAGGCGGCGATCCTGTCCGGGATCGCCTTCCACACCCGGGTCACCATCGACGACGTCCACCGCGAGGGCCTGACCGAGGTCACCGCGGCGGACATCGCCTCGGCGAAGAAGATGGGCTGCACCGTCAAGCTGCTGGCCATCTGCGAGCGCGCCGCCGACGGCCGCTCCGTCACCGCCCGGGTGCACCCGGCGATGATCCCCCTCAGCCACCCCCTGGCGTCCGTCCGCGGCGCCTACAACGCCGTCTTCGTCGAGGCGGAGGCAGCGGGGCAGCTGATGTTCTACGGTCCCGGCGCCGGCGGTGCACCCACCGCCTCCGCCGTACTCGGCGACCTGGTGGCCGCCTGCCGCAACAAACTGGCAGGGACCACGGGAGCCGGCGAGTCCGCGTACACGCAACTGCCGGTGAGCCCGATGGGCGATGTGGTCACCCGCTACCACATCAGCCTTGACGTGGCGGACAAACCTGGCGTCCTCGCGCAGGTCGCCACGGTGTTCGCCGAGCACGACGTGTCCATCGACACGGTGCGGCAGCAGGGCAGGAGCCAGAGCGGCGGCGACACCAACGACGGTGCCGCGGCCGAGCAGACCGGTGCCGTACGGCGCGCGGGCGGCGAGGCGTCGCTCGTCGTCGTCACCCACCGCGCACCGGACGCAGCGCTGTCGGCGACGGTCGAAAGCCTGCGGAAACTCGACACCGTACGCGGCGTCGCCAGCATCATGCGTGTGGAAGGGGAGTAGCCCGCTATGAACGCAACCATCGACCGGCCCCGAATGTCCGGCACCCACCAGTGGCGCGGCATCATCGAGGAGTACCGCGACCGGCTCCCGGTCACCGCGGACACCCCGGTGGTCACGCTGCTGGAGGGTGGCACCCCGCTGGTCCCGGCCCAGCTGCTGTCGGAGCGGACCGGGTGTGACGTGTACCTCAAGGTCGAGGGCGCGAACCCGACCGGGTCCTTCAAGGACCGCGGCATGACCATGGCCATCTCCAAGGCCAAGGAGGACGGCGCCCAGGCCGTCATCTGCGCATCGACCGGCAACACCTCCGCCTCCGCCGCCGCCTACGCCGTACGCGCCGGCATGGTGTGCGCGGTGCTCGTGCCGCAGGGCAAGATCGCGCTCGGCAAGATGGGCCAGGCGCTCGTCCACGGCAGCCGCATCCTCCAGGTCGACGGCAACTTCGACGACTGCCTCGACCTCGCGCGCGGCCTCAGCGAGAAGTACCCGGTCGCGCTCGTCAACTCCGTCAACCCGGTGCGCATCGAGGGCCAGAAGACCGCGGCCTTCGAGGTCGTCGACGCGCTCGGCGACGCCCCCGACCTGCACCTGCTGCCGGTCGGCAACGCGGGCAACATCACCGCGTACTGGCGGGGCTACAAGGAGTACGCCGCCGACGGCCTCGCCGCCCGCACCCCGCGCATGTGGGGCTTCCAGGCCGCCGGCTCGGCCCCGATCGTCAACGGCGCGCCCGTGCGCTCCCCGCAGACCATCGCGACCGCGATCCGGATCGGCAACCCCGCCTCCTGGCAGTTCGCGGAGGCCGCGCGCGACGAGTCCGGCGGCGTCATCGAGGCGGTGACGGACCGGCAGATCCTCTCCGCGTACCGCCTGCTGGCGGCGAAGGAGGGCGTCTTCGTCGAGCCCGCCTCCGCCGCTTCGGTCGCGGGCCTGCTCAAGGCGGCGGAGGAGGGCCGGGTCGACCCCGGCCAGCGCATCGTCTGCACGGTCACCGGCAACGGCCTCAAGGACCCCGACTGGGCCGTCGCCGGCGCCCCGGCCCCCCTGACCGTCCCCGTCGACGCGGACGCCGCCGCGCAGAGCCTCGGGCTCGCGTAGGGGCTGCGCCCTCTGCGCAGGGTGGTGCGCGTGTTTCGGGGCGCGGCCCCGGCGCACGTCCGCTGCTGCGCGGAGGGGCTGTGCCCCGCAGGGGCGCGGGGAACTGCGCGACCAGCCACGACGCGACCGGCGCGTCGCCACCGGCCCGAAGGGGCAGTTGATGTCGTCGCCGGACCACCCGTCGGCGCTGGGTTGCTCGCGCAGTTCCCCGCGCCCCTTGAAAACGCTCGCCCGGCGCGGCAGGGAAACCCGACGGGGCGCAGGGGGCGCCCGAGAAGCCACGCCGGCGAGGCGACACGCATCGCGCGCTGTGCGTGCGCCCTATGTCGCAGGAGAACCTTCCTTCGATAAGCTGGGACCCAGCGGCACCGCAGTGTGCCCCGTATCCGGCGGATGCCCACCCCGCATCGCCACTCCCGCCCCGCCGCCCGGCAATGGTGCCGCGCCCGGAGGGCGTACCGCACAAGGAGATTCGTCGAACGATGGCCGGTCCCGCGTTCCGCGCTGCCGCAGTACGAGTGCGCGTCCCCGCGACCAGCGCGAACCTGGGGCCCGGGTTCGACGCCTTCGGGCTGGCTCTCGGGCTCTACGACGACGTCGTGGTGCGGGTCGCGGACTCGGGGCTGCACGTCGACATCGCAGGCGAGGGCGCCGACACGCTCGCGCGCGACGAGAAACACCTGGTCGTCCGCTCCCTGCGGACCGCTTTCGACCTGCTCGGCGGCCAGCCGCGCGGCCTGGAGGTGGTGTGCGCCAACCGCATTCCGCACGGCCGCGGCCTCGGCTCCTCCTCCGCCGCCATCTGCGCGGGCATCATGGCCGCGCGGGCGGTGACGATAGGCGGCGCGTCCGCGCTGGACGACACCGCACTGCTGGAGCTGGCGACCGAGATCGAGGGGCACCCGGACAACGTCGCGGCGTGCCTGCTCGGCGGTTTCACGCTGGCGTGGAGCGAGGGCGGCGCGGCGCGGGCGATCCGGATGGACCCTTCGGCGTCACTGGTCCCGGTGGTCTTCGTGCCCGCCGACCCGGTGCTGACGGAGACCGCGCGCGGCCTGCTGCCGCGTACCGTCCCGCATGTGGACGCGGCGGCCAACGCCGGGCGCGCCGCACTGCTCGTCGAGGCGCTGACCAGGCGTCCCGAGCTGCTGCTGCCGGCCACCGAGGACCGGCTGCACCAGGACTACCGCACACCGGCGATGCCGGAAACGCTCTCGCTGGTGAACCGCTTGCGGGGCGAGGGCGTCCCTGCTGTCGTGTCGGGCGCGGGGCCGACGGTCCTGGCGCTCACCGACGAGGGGGCCGCCGACAAGGTCTCCCGGCACGCGGGCGAGGGATGGGCGGCGCACCGCCTGTCGCTGGACGCTGCCGGGGCGTGTGTACTGCCGCTCGCAGGGGGGCAGTGACACGATTGCCGGGCGTGAGAGGGGGAATGTTTGTTGGATCCGGTAGTGTTAATCTCAAGCCTGCATTCGGAGCCCGCTGGGCAGGATGCACCGTGTCCCTTCCGTGGGACCGCTTTTCTTCCGGGAGCCTCCCACACCGCATAGGGCAAGATCCGAGCAGTCGGATTCCTGACCCGGGCGATGCTGAGCACGCTCCGGATATTCGGTACGAGTTCCCTCCGTGCCGAAGGCACGTACGTATTTCTGCCGCCATCAGGCGGACCACCGCCCCGGTTCTGGACAGCGGGAACGCCCAGATCCGGACAGCACGACCGGTCGCCGAGCCAGACAGGCCGACGTCCGCTCCAGGGAAGGACCCTTCGTGAGCGACACCACCGATCTGATGGGCGTGCGCGCAGATGACACTGTCGCCTCGTCCGATGCCGCCGCGTCCGCGGGCGGTGCTGCCACGGCCGGCCCGGCGCGCCGCCGCCGGACCGGGACCGGCCTGGACGGCATGGTGCTGGCCGAACTGCAGCAGCTCGCCTCCGGGCTCGGCATCAAGGGCACCGCGCGTATGCGCAAGAGCCAGCTGATCGAGACCATCAAGGAGCGCCAGGCCGGCGGCGGAGCCGCACAGGCGGCCGCCCCCGCGGACGGTGCCGGCACGGCGGAGAAGCCCAAGCGGCGCGCGACGTCCAAGGCGCGTCTGGAGCAGACCGGCGACGACACCGCCGCGGCGGCCGCGGGCGGCGCCCGTGCCGCGACGACGACGGCCACCGCCGCGCCCGACCAGCGCGAGCAGCGGCAGGAGTCCCAGCAGATCGAGATCCCCGGCCAGCCGGCCGGCGAGCAGGCCAAGGCCGCGAAGAGCGAGCAGAAGGCCGACCAGCGGGCGGAGAAGGCCGAGCAGGTCGCCGACACCGCCGAGGGCCGCGCCGACACCAAGGGTGAGGCCAGGCAGGGCGACGGCAAGCAGGGCGGCGACGACCGCCAGGAGCGCCGCCGCGGCGACCGCCGGGAGCGGCAGCGGGACCGCCAGCGCAACCGCGAGGACGGCGGCCAGGGCGGCGGCCGGCAGCAGCAGGGCCAGGGCGGCGGTGGTCAGGGCCAGCAGCAGGGGCAGGGCGGCGGCGGCCAGGGCGGCGCCCAGGACGACGACGAGTTCGGTGACGGCCGCGGCCGCCGCCGGGGCCGCTACCGCGACCGCAGAGGGCGCGGCAACCGCCGCGAGGAGTTCGGCGGCGGCGGCGAGCCGCAGGTCGCCGACGACGACGTGCTGATCCCGGTCGCGGGCATCCTCGACATCCTCGACAACTACGCCTTCATCCGCACCTCCGGTTACCTGCCGGGCCCGAACGACGTGTACGTGTCGCTCGCCCAGGTGCGCAAGAACGGGCTGCGCAAGGGCGACCACGTCACCGGTGCGGTCCGGCAGCCCAAGGACGGCGAGCGGCGCGAGAAGTTCAACGCGCTGGTGCGGCTGGACTCGGCGAACGGCATGGCGGCCGACTCGGGCCGCGGCCGTCCGGAGTTCAACAAGCTCACCCCGCTGTACCCGCAGGACCGGCTCCGTCTGGAGACGGACCCGGGCGTGCTGACGACCCGGATCATCGACCTGGTCTCGCCGATCGGCAAGGGCCAGCGCGGTCTGATCGTGGCCCCGCCGAAGACCGGCAAGACCATGATCATGCAGGCCATCGCGAACGCGATCACCACCAACAGCCCCGAGTGCCACCTGATGGTGGTCCTGGTGGACGAGCGTCCCGAAGAGGTCACCGACATGCAGCGGTCGGTCAAGGGCGAGGTCATCTCCTCGACCTTCGACCGCCCGGCCGAGGACCACACCACGGTCGCCGAGCTGGCCATCGAGCGCGCCAAGCGCCTGGTCGAGCTGGGCCACGACGTCGTCGTGCTGCTGGACTCGATCACCCGGCTCGGCCGCGCCTACAACCTGGCCGCGCCCGCCTCGGGCCGCATCCTGTCCGGTGGTGTGGACTCCACCGCGCTCTACCCGCCGAAGCGGTTCTTCGGCGCCGCCCGCAACATCGAGGACGGCGGCTCGCTGACCATCCTGGCCACCGCGCTGGTCGAGACCGGCTCGCGGATGGACGAGGTGATCTTCGAGGAGTTCAAGGGCACCGGCAACATGGAGCTCAAGCTCGACCGCAAGCTCTCCGACAAGCGCATCTTCCCCGCGGTGGACGTCGACGCGTCCAGCACCCGCAAGGAGGAGATCCTGCTCGGCGGCGAGGAGCTGGCCATCGTCTGGAAGCTGCGCCGGGTGCTGCACGCCCTGGACCAGCAGCAGGCGATCGAGCTGCTGCTGGACAAGATGAAGCAGACGAAGTCCAACGCGGAGTTCCTGATGCAGATCGCGAAGACGACCCCGGGCCAGAACAACGACTGACCCGCCGCCGTCGCGCACACGGCCCCGCCCGCCGGTCTCCCCGGCGGGCGGGGCCGTCCGCGTTCTCGCAGGCGCCCTGGAAGGCCCGGCCGGGGCGGCGGAACGCGGGCGCCGAGGGGGCCGGAGGGCCACCGGCGCCGCCCTCCCGTCACCGGCCCGTCACCGGCCCGTCACCGCACGTCGTCGAAAAATCGCCCGCGTGCCCCCTGACCTGCGGGTACGCGGGCAGCGCCGGTTCCTTGCGGATGCCGACCCCCGTGGGTGCGGCGCACGATGGAGGAATGTCCGGTACAGGCGGCCCCAGGTCTCCGGCCGGCGCCTCGCCCCTGGGGGCGAGAAGGCGCCGGCGGCGCGGGCTGCGGATCACCGCGTGGGTCGCGGCGGGCGTGGTGCTCGCGGGGGCCGGCGGCGCGGGGTACGTCTACTCACGGCTCAACGGCAACATCCACAGCGTCGACATCGACGCCGCCCTCGGTGACGACCGGCCGGTCAAGCTCGGCAACGGCGCGATGGACATCCTGGTCCTCGGCTCGGACTCCCGCTCGGGCGCCAACCGCGCGTACGGCCACGACGGCGGCTCGGCCCGCTCGGACACCGCGATGGTCGTGCACCTGGCCAGGGGCCACAAGCGCGCGACCGTCGTCAGCATCCCGCGCGACACCCTCGTCTACCGCCCCGCGTGCGCCAAGCCCAGGGGCGGCACGGCCCCGGCCGCGAAGCGGGCGATGTTCAACAGCGCCTACGCCGTCGGCGGCCCGGCCTGCGCGGTCAGGACCGTCGAGAAGCTCACCGGTCTGCGCATGGACCACTACCTGGAGGTCGACTTCACCGGCTTCAAGAACCTGGTGAACGCCCTCGGCGGGGTCCCGCTCACGACCACGCAGGCCATCCGCGACCCCAAGAGCCATCTGGACCTCGACGCCGGCTCCCACACCCTGAACGGCGACCAGGCGCTCGGCCTGGTCCGCACCCGGCACGGCATAGCCGACGGCAGCGACCTGGGCCGCATCCAGCTGCAGCAGGCCTTCATGAAGGCCCTCATGGACCGTGTACGGGGCCTGGGGCTGCTCACCAGCCCCACCAAGCTGTTCTCCGTCGCCGACACCGCCACGAGCGCCGTGACGACCGACACGGGCCTCGGCTCGGTCGGCAAGCTCATGAGCCTGGCGCAGAGCGTGCGCGGCCTGAAGTCCGGGCAGATCCACATGGTGACGCTGCCCGTACGCTTCGTGCCCACCGACCGCAACCGGGTCGAGCCCATCCCCGCGAAGGCCGCGACGGTGTGGGCCGCGCTGCGCGCCGACAAGCCCGTACCCGCGTCCGCGCTGACCGGCTCGGCCGCCGACCGGACCGACGCCGGCAAGGTCGTCGGGCCCGACACCGGACAGCCCGCACCGGAAAAGCGCTGACCTGCGGGAAGGCCTGATCGTCAGGACGGGGAATGATCCGGGCGCGGACCTGGTTTTGGGAGATGCGGCCAGTGCTGGCAGACTGGTCCGCTGGCCCCGGTTCACGCTGACGCAAACCCGCCAAGCGACCCGGTGCCCTCCCGAGACCAAGGAGCAACCCAGTGAAGCGCGACATCCACCCCGAGTATGTCGAGACCCAGGTGACCTGCACCTGCGGCGCCTCGTTCACCACCCGGAGCACCGAGACGAGCGGCCAGATCCGCGCCGAGGTCTGCTCCGAGTGCCACCCGTTCTACACGGGCAAGCAGAAGATCCTCGACACCGGTGGCCGGGTGGCCCGCTTCGAGGCCCGCTTCGGCAAGGCCGCCGCGGCCGGCAAGAAGAAGTAGCGACCCGCAAGCGCCGGATTCCGGTCGCCCGAGCCAGGGCGACCGGACCGGCGCTTTGTCGTCCCACTGACTCTTTCCGGCTCTTTTCCGGACTTCTTCCACGCAGGGATTGATGATGTTCGAGGCGGTCGAGGATCTGATCGGCGAGCACGCCGACCTCGAAAGGCAGCTTGCCGACCCCGCGGTGCACGCCGACCAGGCGAACGCCCGCAAGCTCACCAAGCGCTACGCGGAGCTGACGCCCATCGTCAGCACCTACCGCGCGTGGCGGCGGACCGGCGAGGACATCGAGACCGCGCGGGAGCTGGGCGCCGACGACCCGGAGTTCGCCGCCGAGGTCAAGGAGCTCGACAAGGAGCGCGACGAGCTCACCGAGCGGCTGCGGCTGCTGCTGGTGCCGCGCGACCCGAGCGACGACAAGGACGTCATCCTGGAGGTCAAGGCGGGGGAGGGCGGCGAGGAGTCCGCGCTGTTCGCCGGCGACCTGCTGCGGATGTACCTGCGCTACGCCGAGCGCGTCGGCTGGAAGACCGAGATCCTCGACTCCAACCCCTCCGACCTCGGCGGCTACAAGGACGTCCAGGTCGCCGTCAAGGCCAAGGCGTCCCACGAGCCCGGCCAGGGCGTCTGGGCCCGGCTGAAGTACGAGGGCGGCGTGCACCGCGTCCAGCGGGTGCCGGCCACCGAGTCGCAGGGCCGTATCCACACCTCGGCGGCGGGCGTGCTGGTCACCCCGGAGGCCGAGGACGTCGAGGTCGAGATCGGCCCCAACGACCTGCGGATCGACGTCTACCGCTCCTCCGGCCCCGGCGGGCAGTCGGTCAACACCACCGACTCGGCGGTGCGCATCACCCACCTGCCGTCGGGCCTGGTCGTCTCCTGCCAGAACGAGAAGAGCCAGCTGCAGAACAAGGAGTCGGCGATGCGCATCCTGCGCTCCCGGCTGCTGGCCGCCGCGCAGGAGGAGGCCGAGCGCGAGGCGTCCGACGCCCGCCGCAGCCAGGTGCGCACCGTCGACCGCTCCGAGCGCATCCGCACGTACAACTTCCCGGAGAACCGCATCTCCGACCACCGCGTCGGCTTCAAGGCCTACAACCTCGACCAGGTCCTCGACGGCGACCTCGACGCGATCCTGCAGGCCTGCGTCGACGCCGACTCCGCCGCGAAGCTGGCCGCGGCCGGCGACACGAACTGAGGGCGGGCACGGTGAACCTGCTGCTCGCCGAGGTCGCACAGGCGGCCCAGCGGCTCGCCGACGCCGGAGTGCCCTCGCCGCGCTTCGACGCCGAGGAGCTGGCCGCGTACATCCACGGCGTCAAGCGCGGCGAGCTGCACCGCGTCGCCGACAGCGAGTTCGACGCGCGCTACTGGGAGGCCGTCGCCCGCCGCGAGGCCCGCGAACCGCTCCAGCACATCACCGGCCGCGCCTTCTTCCGCTACCTGGAACTCCAGGTCGGCCCGGGGGTGTTCGTGCCGCGCCCGGAGACCGAGTCGGTCGTCGGCTGGGCGATAGACGCGGTACGCGCCATGGACGTGGCCGAACCCCTCATCGTCGACCTGTGCACCGGCTCCGGCGCCATCGCGCTCGCCCTCGCCCAGGAGGTGCCGCGCTCCCGCGTGCACGCCGTGGAGCTGTCCGAGCAGGCCCTGGACTACGCCCGCAGGAACACCGCGGGCACCAAGGTCGACCTGCGGCACGGGGACGCGCTGAGCGCCTTCCCCGACCTCAACGGCCAGGTCGACCTGGTCATCTCCAACCCCCCCTACATCCCGCTCACCGAATGGGAGCACGTCGCGCCCGAGGCCCGTGACCACGACCCGGAGCTGGCGCTCTTCTCCGGTGAGGACGGCCTCGACACCATCCGCGGCATCGAGCGCACCGCGCACCGGCTGCTGCGCCCCGGCGGGGTCGTCGTGATCGAGCACGCCGACTCCCAGGGCGGCCAGGTGCCGTGGATCTTCAAGGAGGACGCGGGCTGGGCGGACGCGGCCGACCACCCCGATCTCAACAACCGCCCGCGCTTCACCTCTGCCCGCAAGGCGCGGCCGTGACCGGCCGCCCCGCCGCGCGGGTACCGCGGGCCCGTACGGCAGCACAGCAATCTTCGGAGGTCATCCCATGGCACGGCGATACGACTGCGCGGACGCAACCGACCGGGCGACCGGCATGCGCGAAGCCATCTCGGCGGTCAAGCGCGGCGAGCTCGTCGTGCTGCCGACCGACACCGTCTACGGCATCGGCGCCGACGCCTTCGACGCCGAGGCGGTCGGCGACCTGCTGGAGGCCAAGGGCCGCGGCCGCAACATGCCCTCGCCGGTGCTCGTCGGCTCGCCCAACACGCTGCACGGCATCGTCACCGACTTCTCCGAGCAGGCCTGGGAACTCGTCGACGCCTTCTGGCCCGGCGCGCTGACCATCGTCACCAAGCACCAGCCGTCGCTCAGCTGGGACCTCGGCGACACCCGCGGCACCGTCGGGGTGCGCATGCCGCTGCACCCGGTCGCGATCGAACTGCTCACCGCC
The DNA here is from genome assembly GCF_000721495.1 of Streptomyces sp. NRRL F-5123. Classification (GTDB taxonomy): domain Bacteria; phylum Actinomycetota; class Actinomycetes; order Streptomycetales; family Streptomycetaceae; genus Actinacidiphila. The sequence goes on along the minus strand of NZ_JOHY01000022.1, from coordinate 83,433 downwards.
ACCGGCCCCATGGCCGTCTCCAGCGCCAACCTCACCGGTATGCCCTCGCCGCAGGACTGCGACGCCGCCCAGGGCATGCTCGGCGACTCCGTCGCCGTCTACCTCGACGCCGGGCCCACCCCGGCCGCCGTCCCGTCGTCGATCGTGGACGTCACCGGCCGGGTGCCGGTGCTGCTGCGGGCCGGGGCGATCAGCGCGGAGGAGCTGCGCAAGGTCGTACCCGACCTGGAGGAGCGCCGTTGACCACGCCGCCCGACGCCCGCGGCATACGCGGGCACCCGGGGTACGCGCCGGGCGCCGGGGCGGGGTACGCGCCGGGCGCCGGAGGGGACGTCTTCCGCATCCTGCACGTCTGCACCGGCAACGTGTGCCGCTCGCCCATGGCCGAGCGGCTGACCCGGCTCGGCCTGGTCCGCCGTCTCGGTGACGGCGCCGCCGGGATGCTCGTGGAGTCCGCGGGCACCTGGGGCCACGAAGGCGCCCCCATGGAGGCGCACGCCGCCGCCGTGCTCGCCGAGTACGGCGCCGACCCGTCCGGTTTCACCGGCAGGGAGCTGCTCGACGACCACGTCATCGACGCCGACCTGGTGCTCACCGCGACCCTCGACCACCGCTCCCAGGTGATCTCCATGGGCCACGCGGCGGGCCTGCGCACCTTCACGCTCAAGGAGTTCACCCGCCTGGTGCGGGCCATAGACACCGCCACGCTCCCCGAGGGCAGCGTCACCGAACGGGCCAGGGCGCTGGTGCGGGCCGCCGCCGCGCTGCGCGGCTGGCTGCTCGCCCCGAGCCCGGACGCCGACGAGGTCAGCGACCCGTACGGCGCCCCCATCTCGTACTTCCGCAGCATCGGCGCGGAGATCCACGACGCCCTGGAGCCGACCGTGACCGCGCTGACCGGCGTCGCCGCGACCGTGCAGACGTGACGCGGGCGGGTGCACGGCAGGTGAATGCGACCGTACGGTCACAGCCCGGAGCGGCCGCAACCGCGCGCACAGCCTGTGAGTCTCAGCAGGTGTTCGCCGACCCGGCCCTGCCACCACTAGGGTGTGACGCTGTGAGGTACCACCCCCGGACGTGTGCGCAGCACCGCTACGCCCCCGAAACCGTCGGAGGCGGCTCGTGCGCGAGTATCTGCTGACCCTCTTCACGGCCGCCGCCGTCACGTATCTGCTGACCGGCCCGGTACGGAAGTTCGCCATCGCGGCCGGTGCGATGCCGCCCATCCGCGACCGCGACGTGCACCGCGAGCCCACCCCGCGGCTCGGCGGCATCGCGATGTTCGGCGGCCTGTGCGCGGGCCTGCTCATGGCCGCCCACCTCACCAACATCGGCGACGTCTTCTCGCAGTCCAACGAGCCGCGCGCGCTGCTGTCCGGGGCCGGGCTGATCTGGCTGCTCGGCGTGCTCGACGACAAGTGGGGCGTGGACGCGCTCATCAAGCTCGGCGTGCAGATGATCGCCGCCGGCGTCATGGTGCTCCAGGGCCTGACCATCCTGTGGCTGCCGGTGCCCGGCTTCGGCGCGGTCGCGCTGACTCCCGTGCAGTCCACGCTGCTCACCGTCGCGCTGGTCGTCATCACCATCAACGCGGTCAACTTCGTCGACGGCCTCGACGGCCTCGCGGCGGGCATGGTGTGCATCGCCTCCGTCGCGTTCTTCATGTACGCCTACCGCCTCTGGTACGGCTACGGCATCGAGGCCGCCGCCCCCGCGACGCTCTTCAGCGCGGTGCTCATCGGGATGTGCCTGGGCTTCCTGCCGCACAACATCCACCCGGCGCGGATCTTCATGGGCGACTCCGGCTCGATGCTCATCGGCCTGGTCTTCGCGTCCGCCGCCATCTCCATCACCGGCCAGGTCGATCCCGACGCGCTGAAGTCCTCCGCGGGGTCGACCCGGGAGGCCGTGCACTTCATGGTGCCGGTCTACATGCCGCTGCTGCTGCCGCTGACGATGATCGCGGTCCCCGCCGCCGACCTGGTGCTCGCCGTCGTGCGGCGCACCTGGCGCGGCCAGTCGCCCTTCGCCGCCGACCGCGGCCACCTGCACCACCGGCTGCTGGAGATCGGCCACTCGCACAGCCGGGCCGTGCTCATCATGTACTTCTGGTCCGCGCTGTTCGCCTTCGGCGCGGTCGCCTTCTCCGTCAACGACTCCAGCCTGGGCATCGTGCTGGCGATCGTCGCGCTCAGCGCGGTCGGCCTGGTCGTGCTGCTGCTGCCGCGCTTCAAGCCCGCCGCCCCGGACTGGGCGGAGAGCGTCGTGCCGCCGCGCTACCGGCGCCGCCGGCGCCGGCTCGCCGCGGGCGCGGCCGCCGCGGAGCGCGAGATGCGCTCGCCGGAGCGCCCGGCGCTGCACGGCTCGACGGCGATCGGCGCCCGCGACCGGCTCTCCGACCGGCGCGCGGGCCGCGGTTCCGACCGGCGCTCCGGCGGTGGCTCCGACCGGCACCCGGTCGCGGAGACCCGGCGCTGAGTCCCGTTGCCGGGGCCTCGCGCCAGGACCCCGCGCTGAGACGTAACTCACCCAAATCGGGCGGCGTGTCGCCACCACACTCTTGTGACAGGTAGCACACGTCCATGGTAAAGACCGCATCAAATACTTTGTGATAGCGTTCACGAAAGCAGGGAAGGCGTCGTTGGACCGCATGCGCGGTCAACCGGCGTGAGGCGCCCCCTCAGTCCCTGACTACGCTCGTCTCCGACGACATCCGCTTGCCCCAACTCCCGCCGGAGGAGCCGTCACCATGCTGCAGAACGACGCCCGAGTCCTCAGGGGAGCCGCGCTGGTCGCCGCCCCCGTCGGAGCTGCCGCCACCATCCTGAGCGCCGTGTTCGCCGGCGAAAAGGGCCTGGTGGGCGGCCTGGTCGCCGTCGCGGTGGTGGCGGTCTTCTTCGCCGTCGGCTCGTGGGCCCTGATGGCCATGACCGCGGAGCGCCCGCAGGTCGCGATGACCGCGGGCATGCTGGTCTACGCCGTGCAGATCCTGATGATCGGGATCTTCGTCGTGGCCTTCAAGGACACCTCGCTCTTCAACGGCAAGGCCTTCGGCCTGAGTCTGCTGGCAACCGCGCTGTCGTGGGTCGGCGGTCAGGTCAAGCAGAGCCTCACCTCGCGGATGCTGTACGTCGATCCCGTCCCGTCCGTCACGTCCGCTCCGCCGGCCGAATGACGCGGCTGGCCGGGAGCGCTGTCATGGGCGTGGCCAAGGGCCGGGTAAAGAGGCTGCAATTCCATCTGCTATCGTCCGGAAACGCATCTGGACGTGGAGGCCCCTCACACTCGTGGAGGGCGCTGCCCCCACGCCCATCGGTGTACTCGGATCCGGTGCCGCGGACGCGGTGCGGAACACGGGTACCCGGTCTTCGATGCGGGCTCCCAGCGGACAGTGGTGACTTCGCCACGCCTTGTCCGCAGTGCCGACCAGCGGCCTCACCAGCCGCGCTGACACACAAGGTTGCCGTTACTTATGCGTCACGACGAAGGAGTCACGGGTGAGTGCCCACACGCTGCTCGCTGAGGCAGGCTGTCACATCAAGCAGGACTGTGCGTTCCCTGCTCCGGGCCTCCACTCGTTCGACTTCAAGCCGATCTTCAGCATCGGCAGCTTCGACTTCACGAAGCCCATGCTGCTCGCGATCCTCTGCATGCTGCTGGTGGTGGGCTTCTTCTGGGCCGCGTTCAACAAGCCCAAGCTGGTCCCCGGCAAGCTCCAGCTGGTGGGGGAGATCGGCTACACGTTCGTGGCACGCAGCATCGCCCGCGAGGTGATCGGCAAGAAGGGCGACAAGTACGTCCCCTTCCTCACGTCGATCTTCTTCTTCGTGTGGTTCATGAACATCATGTCGATCATCCCGCTCGCGCAGTTCCCGGCGACTTCGCGGTTCGCGTTCCCGGTGGCTCTCGCGGCGCTGGTGTTCATCACGTACATGTACCTGACGTTCAAGACGCACGGCTTCCGGGGCGGCGTCAAGAACCTGGTGTGGATCTCGGGCCTGCCCAAGCCGCTGGTGCCGCTGATCGTGCTGCTGGAGTTCATCCAGAACGTCATCACCCGCCCGTTCACCCTCGCGGTCCGGCTGTGGGCGAACATGTTCGCCGGCCACATGCTGATCGTCATGTTCAGCGTCGCGAGCTGGTACCTGCTGACCCCCACGTTCCTGACGGCCATCGCCGGTGGATCGTTCGCGCTTGCAGCTGGTATGACCGCCTTCGAGGTGCTGATCCAGTTCCTGCAGGCGTACATCTTCACCCTGCTCGCCTCGATCTACATCAGCGGAGCGCTCGAAGAGGGTCACTGAGACCCCCTCCGGCCCCTCGCTCCTCCCCATCAGACCCCCTCTGGGAAGCCCCCCAGCGGACCGCATTCACAAAGGAAGACAGGAAGATGTCTGCCGAGCTCGTCAACCTCGCTGCCAACTCCATCTCGATCAAGGGCAACCTGGGCGCCGTGGCCTACGGCCTCGCCGCCATCGGCCCGGGCGTCGGTATCGGTCTGGTCTTCGGCCACTCCATCGAGGCCATGGCCCGTCAGCCCGAGGCCATGCCGATCATCCGCACCAACATGTTCCTCGGTTTCGCGCTGTGTGAGGTGCTCGCGCTCCTCGGCCTCGTCGTGCCGTTCATCTTCTCGGCCTGACCAGGCTTGGCCAGTAGCCACACTCGACGAAAGGTTCAGACATGATGACCTTCCTTGCGGAGGAGGGTGCGCAGAACCCGCTCATCCCCGACAGCGCGGAACTGATTGTCGGTCTGCTCTGCTTCTTCATCGTCTTCGGCATCCTGGGCAAGAAGCTGCTGCCGAACATCCAGAAGACCCTTGCAGAGCGGCATGACGCGATCGAGGGTGGCCTGGAGCGGGCGGAGAAGGCTCAGGCCGAGGCAAACCGCACGCTGGAGGAGTACAAGGCCCAGCTCGCCGAGGCCCGCCACGAGGCGGCCCGGATCACCGAGCAGGCCAGGGAGCAGGGCGCGCAGATCATCACCGAGATGCGCGAGGAGGGCCAGCGCCAGCGGGACGCCATCGTCGCCGCGGGCCACGCCCAGATCGAGGCGGACCGCCGCCAGGTCACGGTGACCCTCCGCCAGGAGGTCGGCCGGATCGCGACCGACCTGGCCGGCAAGCTGGTCGGCGAGTCCCTGGAGGACTCCGCCCGGCAGAGCCGCACGATCGACCGCTTCCTCGACAGCCTCGACGGCTCCGCCGCAGAGGCTGAGGCGGCCCGATGAACGGCGCGAGCCGCGAAGCGCTGGCCGCGGCACGGGAGCGGCTGGACGCGCTGACCGACAGCGCGTCGGTCGACGCGACCCGGCTGGCCGACGAGCTGGCGGCCGTGACCGCGCTGCTGCACCGCGAGTCGACGCTGCGCCGTGCCCTGACCGACCCGGCGCAGTCCGGCGAGGCCAAGGCCCAGCTGGCGACGCGGCTGCTCGGCAGCAAGCTCGGCGCCGACAGCACCGACCTGGTCGCCGGCCTGGTGCGGTCCCGCTGGTCGCAGTCCCGCGACCTGGTGGACGCGCTGGAGGAGCTGGCCGACACCGCCGACCTCACGGCGGCGGAGAAGGACGGCACCCTCGACGACGTCGAGGACGAGCTGTTCCGCTTCGGCCGGATCGCCGCCGGCAGCACCGAGCTGCGGGCCGCCCTCGGCGGACGGGCCGGTACGGACGCCGCCAAGAGCGAGCTGCTGCACCGGCTGCTCGGCGGGCGCGCGAAGCCGGTCACGGAACGGCTGGTCACCAGGCTGGTCACCGCGCCGCGAGGACGTAGCCTGGAGGGCGGGATCGAATCCCTGTCCAAGCTGGCCGCGGCCCGCCGCGGCCGGACGGTCGCCGAGGTGGTCTCGGCGGTCCCGCTGAGCGAGGTGCAGAAGCGCCGCCTCGGGGACGCCCTGGCCAGGATCTACGGCCGCCCGGTGCACCTGAACCTGGACGTGGACCCCGCGGTCCTCGGCGGGGTGCGGGTACGGGTCGGCGACGATGTCATCAACGGCTCGATCGCGGACCGCCTGGACGAGGCGTCCCGCAGGATGGCCGCAGGCTGACCACCGCCCGCGCAAGCGCAGACAAGCACCACAGACAAGCACTGACGGCCCGCGTTGGGCCGACGCCCCCAAGAAGACTTCGGGCCCAACAAGGAGAGCAGGGAACCCAGATGGCGGAGCTCACGATCCGGCCGGAGGAGATCCGGGACGCGCTGGAGACCTTTGTCCAGTCGTACCAGCCGGACGCGGCCTCGCGCGAGGAGGTCGGTACGGTCAGCGTTGCCGGAGACGGCATCGCGAAGGTCGAGGGCCTGCCCTCGGCGATGGCGAACGAACTGCTGCGGTTCGAGGACGGCACGCTCGGCCTCGCGCTGAACCTGGAAGAGCGCGAGATCGGCGCGATCGTCCTCGGCGAGTTCAACGGCATCGAGGAGGGCCAGTCGGTGCACCGCACCGGCGAGGTGCTCTCCGTCGCTGTCGGCGAGGGCTACCTGGGCCGCGTCGTCGACCCGCTCGGCAACCCGGTCGACGGTCTCGGCGAGATCGCCACCGACGGCCGCCGCGCGCTCGAACTGCAGGCCCCCACCGTCATGCAGCGCAAGTCGGTGCACGAGCCGATGCAGACCGGCCTGAAGGCCGTCGACTCGATGACGCCGATCGGCCGCGGCCAGCGCCAGCTGATCATCGGCGACCGCCAGACCGGCAAGTCCGCCCTGGCCATCGACACCATCATCAACCAGCGCGACAACTGGCGCAGCGGCGACCCGACGAAGCAGGTCCGCTGCATCTACGTCGCCATCGGCCAGAAGGGCTCCACCATCGCGGGCGTGCGCGCCTCGCTGGAGGAGGCCGGCGCGCTGGAGTACACGACCATCGTGGCCGCCCCCGCGTCCGACCCGGCCGGCTTCAAGTACCTGGCGCCGTACACCGGTTCGGCCATCGGCCAGCACTGGATGTACGAGGGCAAGCACGTCCTCATCGTCTTCGACGACCTGAGCAAGCAGGCCGACGCCTACCGCGCCGTGTCGCTGCTGCTGCGCCGCCCGCCGGGCCGCGAGGCCTACCCGGGTGACGTCTTCTACCTGCACTCGCGCCTGCTGGAGCGCTGCGCGAAGCTCTCCGACGACCTGGGCGCCGGCTCGATGACCGGTCTGCCGATCGTCGAGACCAAGGCCAACGACGTCTCGGCGTTCATCCCGACCAACGTCATCTCCATCACCGACGGCCAGTGCTTCCTGGAGTCCGACCTCTTCAACGCCGGCCAGCGGCCCGCGCTGAACGTCGGTATCTCGGTCTCCCGCGTCGGTGGCTCCGCGCAGATCAAGGCCATGAAGAGCGTCGCCGGCCGGCTCCGCGTGGACCTCGCCCAGTTCCGTGAGCTGGAGGCCTTCGCGGCCTTCGGTTCCGACCTGGACGCGGCCTCCAAGGCGCAGCTGGAGCGCGGCCAGCGCATGGTCGAGCTGCTCAAGCAGGGCCAGTACAGCCCGTACGCCGTCGAGGACCAGGTCGTCTCGATCTGGGCCGGCACCACCGGCAAGCTGGACGACGTCCCCGTCGTGGACATCCGCCGCTTCGAGCGCGAGCTGCTCGACTACCTGCACCGCGAGCACAAGTCGCTGCTCACGGGCATCGTCGAGACCGGCAAGCTGGAGGACGGCACCATCGACGCGCTCACCGAAGCGGTCGCCGCCTTCAAGAAGCAGTTCGAGACGTCCTCGGGCGCGCTGCTGGTCGAGGGCTGATCGCATGGGCGCACAGATTCGGGTCTACAAGCGCCGGATCAAGTCCGTCACCGCCACGAAGAAGATCACCAAGGCGATGGAGATGATCGCCGCCTCGCGCATCGTCAAGGCGCAGCGCCAGGTGGCCGCATCCTCTCCGTACGCCGATGAACTGACCCGTGCGGTGACGGCCGTCGCGACCGGCTCCAACACCAAGCACCCGCTGACCACCGAACCCGAGAACGCGACCCGCGCCGCGGTCCTGCTCGTCACGAGCGACCGCGGCCTGGCCGGCGGCTACTCGTCCAACGCCATCAAGGCCGCGGACCGGCTGACCGAGCGGCTGCGCGCCGAGGGCAAGGAGGTCGACCACTACCTGGTCGGCCGCAAGTCGGTGGCGTACTTCAGCTTCCGCGACCGCAAGGTCACGCAGTCCTGGACCGGGTTCTCGGACAGCCCGCAGTACGCCGACGCCAAGGCGGTGGCGACGCCGCTGATCGAGTCCGTGCTCAAGGACTCGGCCGAGGGCGGGATCGACGAGATCCACATCGTCTTCACCGAGTTCGTCTCGATGATGACGCAGACCCCGGTCGACCGGCGGCTGCTGCCGCTGGCGGTCTCCGAGGAGTCCGACCAGCCGGACAAGCAGCCGCAGGCGAGGGCGCAGTACGAGTTCGAGCCGTCCGCGGAGGGCGTGCTGGACGCGCTGCTGCCGCGGTACGTCGAGAGCCGCATCTACAACGCCATGCTGCAGGCCGCCGCTTCCGAGCACGCGGCCCGCCGCCGGGCGATGAAGTCGGCGACCGACAATGCGGAAGACCTCATCAAGTCGCTCACGCGGCTTGCGAACGCGGCCCGACAGGCCGACATCACCCAGGAAATCAGCGAGATCGTCGGTGGCGCGAGCGCCCTGGCCGACGCGAACGCGGGGAGTGACTGACCACATGACCACGACTGTTGAAACCACCGCCACCGGCCGGGTGGCGCGGGTCATCGGCCCGGTCGTCGACGTGGAGTTCCCCGTCGACGCCATGCCGGAGATCTACAACGCGCTGCACGTCGACGTCGCCGACCCGACGCAGGAGGGCGCGACCAAGACGCTGACCCTGGAGGTCGCGCAGCACCTGGGCGACGGCCTGGTCCGCGCCATCTCCATGCAGCCCACCGACGGCCTGGTCCGCCAGGCCCCGGTGACCAACACCGGCGAGGGCATCACGGTGCCGGTCGGCGACGTCACCAAGGGCCGGGTGTTCAACACCCTGGGCGCGATCCTCAACGAGCCCGAGGCCGAGTCCGAGGTCACCGAGCGCTGGCCGATCCACCGCAAGGCCCCGGCCTTCGACCAGCTCGAGTCCAAGACCGAGATGTTCGAGACCGGCCTGAAGGTCGTCGACCTGCTGACCCCGTACGTCAAGGGCGGCAAGATCGGCCTGTTCGGCGGCGCGGGCGTCGGCAAGACCGTGCTCATCCAGGAAATGATCATGCGTGTGGCGAAGCTGCACGAGGGCGTTTCCGTCTTCGCGGGCGTCGGCGAGCGCACCCGTGAGGGCAACGACCTGATCGCGGAGATGGCCGAGTCCGGCGTTCTCCCGCAGACCGCGCTGGTCTTCGGCCAGATGGACGAGCCGCCGGGCACCCGGCTGCGGGTCGCGCTGGCCGGTCTGACCATGGCGGAGTACTTCCGCGATGTGCAGAACCAGGACGTGCTGTTCTTCATCGACAACATCTTCCGGTTCACCCAGGCCGGTTCCGAGGTGTCCACGCTGCTCGGCCGTATGCCGTCCGCGGTGGGCTACCAGCCGAACCTGGCCGACGAGATGGGCCAGCTGCAGGAGCGGATCACCTCGACCCGCGGTCACTCGATCACCTCGATGCAGGCGATCTACGTCCCCGCGGACGACCTGACCGACCCGGCGCCGGCCACCACCTTCGCCCACCTCGACGCGACGACCGTGCTCTCGCGGCCGATCTCGGAGAAGGGCATCTACCCCGCGGTGGACCCGCTGGACTCCACGTCCCGCATCCTGGACCCGCGCTACATCGCGCAGGACCACTACGACTGCGCCATGCGCGTCAAGGGCATCCTGCAGAAGTACAAGGACCTCCAGGACATCATCTCGATCCTCGGTATCGACGAGCTGGGCGAAGAGGACAAGCTCACCGTCTCCCGTGCCCGCCGCATCGAGCGCTTCCTGTCGCAGAACACCCACGCGGCGAAGCAGTTCACCGGCGTGGACGGTTCGGACGTGTCGCTCGACGAGTCGGTGTCGGCGTTCAACGCCATCGCCGACGGTGAGTACGACCACTTCCCGGAGCAGGCCTTCTTCATGTGCGGTGGCCTGGACGACCTCAAGGCCAACGCCAAGAAGCTCGGCGTCAGCTGATCCGGGGCCGTGAGGGGGGCGGACCTGCTCTGCCCCCCTCGCGCAGCCCTTATTCTTTGTCTTACGCACCCCCGCCCGCCGGTGGGTGCCGACCCGAGGAGCCGTCTTGGCCGAAATTCACGTCGAGGTGGTGGCCGCGGACCGCAGCATCTGGTCCGGCGAGGCCGCCATGGTCATCGCCCGTACCCTGTCCGGCGACATCGGCATCATGCCGTCGCACGAGCCGGTGCTCGGGGTGCTGCACTCCGGTCCCGTGACGATCCGGACGACCGACGGTGGCACCGTGGTCGCCGCGGTGCACGGCGGTTTCCTCTCCTTCGCGGACAACAAGCTCTCCGTCCTCGCCGAGGTCGCCGAGCTGGCCGAGGAGATCGACGTCGCCCGCGCCGAGCGGGCGCTGGAGCGCTCCAAGGCGGACACCGACGCGGCCGCCCAGCGGCGCGCGGAGGTGCGGCTCGCCGCCGCGGCGGGCGCACACTAGGTGAACAACCCGCGGTGCGGCCGGCCCGGCCGGTAGCGGCCGCGGGAGCAGGACGAGCAGGACCACGGTGCCGCGGGCCGCCCCTCAGGGGCGGCCCGCGGCCCCCGTACAGCAAGGGCAGGCACCGCACGGATCCGTACCGGGGCCGGCGGCGACGTATCCAGCAGACCCAGGAGAGGAGGCCGGTGACATGATCCTCTCCGTGGAGGTGATCGGCGCGGTCGTGGCCGCGCTGCTGCTCGGGCTCTTCGTCTTCGGGCTGCGCCGCCGGCTGATCCAGCGCTCCGGGGGCACCTTCGACTGCAGCCTGCGGCTCGCCCTCCCGGGGGGCGCCGAGCCCAGCGGGAAGGGCTGGCTCTACGGGGTGGCCCGCTACAACGGCGACCGCGTCGAGTGGTTCCGGGTCTTCTCCTACGCGCCGCGCCCGCGCCAGGTGCTGGAGCGGCACTCGATCGAGGTCGAGGGCCGCCGCCAGCCGCAGGGCACGGAGGAACTGGCGCTGCTGTCGGACGCCGTGGTGCTGGCGTGCGAGCACCAGGGCACCCGGCTGGAGCTGGCGATGAGCGACGACGCCCTGACCGGCTTCCTGGCCTGGCTGGAGGCCGCCCCGCCCGGCCAGCGCGTCAACGTCGCCTGAGCCTGCCGCCGCCCGCGGCGGTCAGCGGTTCTCGCCGGGCACCCACAGCACGTCGCCGCGCTCCTTGTTCGCCGTCCTGGCCAGGATGAAGAGCAGGTCCGAGAGCCGGTTGAGATACGTCGCGGTGAGCGCGTTCATGCTGTCGCCGTGCTCGGCCAGCGCCGCCCACGTCGAGCGCTCCGCACGGCGTACGACCGTGCAGGCCTGGTGCAGCAGGGCCGCGCCCGGGGTGCCGCCGGGGAGGATGAAGCTGCGCAGCTTCTCCAGCTCGGCGAGGTAGGTGTCGCAGTCGGCCTCCAGCCGGTCGACGTACCCCTGCTCGACCCGCAGCGGCGGGTACTTCGGGTCCGGGACGATGGGTGTGGCGAGGTCCGCGCCGACGTCGAACAGGTCGTTCTGCACCCGGACCAGGACGGCCGCGACGTCCTCCGGGAGGGCGCCGAGGGCCAGCGCGGTGCCGATGACGGCGTTCGCCTCGTTGGTGTCGGCGTAGGCGGCGATCCGGGTGTCGGTCTTGGCGGTGCGGCTCATGTCGCCGAGCGCCGTCGTGCCGTCGTCGCCGGTGCGGGTGTAGATGCGGGTGAGGTTGACCATGACCCGAGCGTAGAGCGTGCCGCGCCGGGCCCGGCAGGGGCCGCAGGTCACGGCGTGTGCGACCAAGGACACACCGTGACGCGGCCGACATCCTGCTGCGCGCCGCCCGCGGGCGGCGCTAGGGTCCGACGCAGTAAGCGGAGGCCCCAGGGAAAGGTGCGTGTGCTGTGGCGAAGAAGGTCGCCGTCGTCGGAGCCGGACTGATGGGCGCGGGCATCGCGCAGGTGGCCGCGCAGGCCGGCTACGAGGTGACGCTGCGGGACCTGACCGAGCAGGCGCTCACCCGAGGTACGGACGGCATCAAGGCGTCCTTCGACCGCTTCGTCGCCAAGGGCAAGCTGGACGCGGCCGACGCCGAGGCGGCGCTCGGGCGGATCAGCACCACCACCGACCTGGAGGCGGCCGCGGGCGCCGACCTGGTGGTGGAGGCGGTCTTCGAGAAGATCGAGGTCAAGCAGGAGATCTTCCGCGAGCTGGACCGCATCACCGGTCCGGACACCGTACTCGCCTCCAACACCTCCGCGATCCCGATCACCAAGATCGCCGCCGCCACCGCGCACCCCGAGCGGGTCGTCGGCACGCACTTCTTCTCGCCCGTGCCGATGATGCAGCTGTGCGAGCTGGTCCGCGGCTACAAGACCAGCGACGAGACGCTGGCCCGCGCCCGGGAGTTCGCCGAGGGCGTCGGCAAGACCTGCATCGTCGTCAACCGGGACGTCGCGGGCTTCGTCACCACCCGCCTCATCTCCGCGCTCGTCGTCGAGGCCGTCAAGCTCTACGAGTCCGGAGTCGCGACCGCCGAGGACATCGACACCGCCTGCAAGCTCGGCTTCGGCCACGCGATGGGCCCGCTCGCCACCACCGACCTGACCGGCGTGGACATCCTGCTGCACGCCACCGGCAACATCTACGCCGAGTCGCAGGACGAGAAGTTCGCCCCGCCGGAGATCATGCGGCGCATGGTGGACGCCGGCGATCTGGGCCGCAAGAGCGGTCAGGGGTTCTACCCGCACTGACCGTGCCGACGGCACCCGCCCGGATCACCCGCAGGAGTGAATTCGGTATCGGTTCGCTCACAGAGGGCAACTTCTGTTTGCGACGGGCCGTCAGTTGTGTGAAGACATACGGACCAGCCCGTTTGCCGGTGCCGAACTCCCCGGGAGAGTGATCATGCACATCAGGGGCGACCACGCCAAGCTGGTCGTCGGGGGCCGCCTCGACGTCCGCAGCGCGGCGGACGCCCGTACGGCCCTGCACACCGCGGTCGACTCCGGCCGCGGCGACCTCGTACTCGACCTGACCGAGCTGGACTCGTGGGACGCGACCGGGCTCGGCGTCATCATGGGCGCCCACCGCAGGGCCGGCCGGGCCAACCGTCGCCTCGTGCTGCGCAATGTGCCGCCGCAGATGCAGAGGTTGCTGGTCGCCACCCGCCTCCACCGCATCCTCGCGATCGAGGCCGCGCCCGCGCCGCCGGGCACGCGGTTCTAGGGCCTGCGCCGCGGGGCGCCCGTGAGAGGTCGGCCCGCGGCGCAGCCGCACCCGGACGCTCGAACGGCGGCGTAGCCGCCCTGCGCTTCAGCGAAACCGTTTCTGCCTCTAGAGTTTGGGTCCGACGACCCCGCTCGGCGCGCCCCGCGCGCCCCCGCCAAGGACCCCTGAGGACCGCTGAGGACATGGACGAGCACAACGGCGAGCCCGACCGCCCGGGGCAGGACGAGCCCTTCGACGCCTTCGGGGTCCGCAAGGGCCTCGGCAGGGGCGGCGCCGGTGACCGCGGCGCGCTCGTGCCCTACCAGCAGCAGCCCCCCGCGCCCCGTGAAACCCGCTTCGACACGGGCGGCTTCGGGGAGGGCGCCGACCCGACGGCGTACGAGGGGCTGCGCCCGGCGGAGTCCTCGTACGCGGACTTCCCCGACTTCCCGGAGGCCCCCGGCCCCGCCGGCGCCGACGGCCCCACCGAGCTGCTGCCGAAGGCCGTACGCGCGGCCCGCGAGCCGCTGGAGCTGATGGCCGCCACCCGGACCCCCAGCGGCGGCAGCGCCCGCGTCCGGCGCGTCACCACCGCCGACTACCTGCTCACCGTCAACCCGATCGACGGCACCGAGGTCGTACGCTGCCCGCCCGGCGAGCGCCGCGCCCCCGTGCTGCGCACCCGCGAGGAGCGCGCCGCGCACCTCACCGCGGCCCGTCCGGCGCCGCCGCCCGGGCCGCCCGCGCCCGAACTGCCGCTGCTGGAAAGGGACGACGAGCGCGAGCGGGTCATCCGGCTGCTGTCCCGCGGCCGCTCGGTCCGCGTCACGGGCCCCTCCGGCGCCGGGCGTACCGCGCTGCTCGAAGCGGTCGCCAAGGCCTGCGCCGACCTCGCGCCCGAGGGCGTGCTGTGGCTGTCCGGCTACCACCGCACCGTCGGCGACGTCCTGCAATCCCTGTACGACACCGTGTACACCGGCGGCGACCACCGCCCCGACCGCGCCGAACTGCCCGGTCTGCTCCGGGAGTTCGGCGCCGTCGTGGTCGTGGACGACATGGAGTTCGGCGGCACCGCGCTCGCCGAGCTGCTCGCGGCCGCGCCCGAGTGCGCCTTCCTGCTCTCCGCGTCGCCCGAGGGGCCGGCGCCCGCCGCCGAGTCCGGCGTCGAGGAGGTCTACCTCGCGGGCCTGTCCCGTACGGCGTGCGTCGACCTGCTCGCGCTCGCCGCGGGCCGCGCCCTCGACGAGGACGAGGCCGCCTGGGCGGCCGACCTGTGGTTCGAGTCCGAAGGACTGCCGCTGCGCTTCGTCCAGGCCGGCGCCCTGCTGCGGCAGCGCGACGCGCTGCGCTTCCCCGCCGAGCCGGACTGGGACGACTCCGTGTGGGAGAACGGCACGCCCGCCGCCCCCGGTTCCGCCCTGCCCGACCTCAGCGGCTTCGACGCAGCCCTGGGCATACCCCCGGCCACGCCGCCCGCCCGCATACCCGCGGCCGACGTGCCGCTGCCCTCCCTCGCCGAGAGCGCCGCGCCCGCCGGCCTGCTCGCCTCCCGGCTCAGCGAAGCCGCCCGTGAGGCCCTCGCCTTCGCCGTCGCCCTCGACGGGGAGATACCGCACGCCTCGCACCTGCCCGCGCTCGTCGGCGACACCCACGGCGACGCCGCCCTCGGCGAGATGACCTCGGTCGGGCTCGCCGTGCCCGTCGCCTCGCACTACCGGCTCGCCGCCGGAGTCACCCGCCAGCTCGCCGCCGTCTTCACCGCCGAGGGCGAGCTGAGCGAGATCCAGGCGCACACCGCCGCCCTCCACTACGCCTGGTGGAGCGGCCACCCCTCCGTCACCCCGGCGAGCGCCGCCGCCGAGGCCGAGGCGATCCTCGCCTCGATGGCCGCCTGCCGCCACAACGGCAACCCCGGCGCCGCCGTCCTCCTCGCCCGCACCGTGGCCCCCGCCTTCGCCGCCGCCCTGCACTGGAGCGCCTGGGAGCGCGCCCTGCGCCTCGGCCAGGAGGCCGCCCGGCTCACCGGCGAACTGGCCGAGGAGGCGTACTTCCATCACGAGCTGGGCGTGCTCGCCCTCTGCAACGGGGAGTACGACCGCGCCCGGGCCGAGCTGGAGGCCTCGGTCGGCATGCGGGGTGTCCTCGCGGACCGCCAGGGGTCCGTCGTGGGCCGCCGCACCCTCGCGCTCGTCGAGGACGTCTCGCCCACCCCGCCGCCCCTCGAACTCCCCGCCGCCCCCCACCCCTTCGAGGACCAGCCGCCCACCGCGGCGGAGACCACGCCGCTGGCCGTCATCAAGCCGGCCTCCTCGCCGGGCCCCAAGCGGCTCGCCGTCGTCGGCACCCGCCGCAACCTCGTCGCCGCCGGCACGGGCGTCCTCCTCGCGGCGGTCCTCGGCACGGTGGTCACGCTGGGCGCGACATCGGGCACGGACGGGTCCGACCAGACTCCCCAGGTCAAGCCCCTGGAAACCTCCCAGGACTCCGGCGACCCGGAAACCACCGAACCCACGGCCCTGCCGGCTTCCCCGTCCACCTCCCCGGCAACCCCGTCGACGTCCCCGACTCCGACGCCCCCGAGCCCGTCGACGTCGGCCAGCGCGTCTGCAACGCCGAAGCACAGTTCCACCTCCGCTCCGCCGTCGACGACCTCCGCTCCGCCACACCACACCACCTCGGGTGGGTCCTCGTCCGGCGGTTCGTCTGCCGGAGGCAGCTCTTCCTCCGGAGGGTCTTCCTCGGGTGGCGGGACTTCCAGCGGAGGCGCTGGTACCACCGGGGGTACGGGGTCCAACGGTGGGACCGGCTCCGACGGCGGCACGGGTACCCCGACCGGGGGCGACACGGGCACGCCGACCGCGACGCCAACCACGACCCCGCCCACGGGCGCGTCGTCGCTCACGGCCTCCGATTCGGAGTCGGCCACGGAGTCAGCCGAGGGCTGACGGGCGGGGTGCGCCCCGTCAGGGGCGCGGGGAACTGCGCGGCCAGCCCCCACCGGGGCGCGGGTCGTCACCGGCCCAAAGGGGCAGTTCGGTTCGTACCGGACCACCGGCCGGTGGGTGGTTGCTCGCGCAGTTCCCCGCGCCCCCAAAAAACGCTCACCCCCCCGCGCCAGCGGAATCGCCCGCCCCGCGGAGGGGAAAACGCTCGCCCTCCGCGGCAGCGGAAATCGCGCCCCGCGGCGCAGCGGCAGCCCTCACCCCCGCGGCAGCGGAATCGCTCGCCCCGCGGAGGGGAAAACGCTCGCCTTCCGCGGCAGCGGAAAACGCGCCCCGCGGTGCAGCCGCAGCCCTCACCCCCGCGGCAGCGGAATCGCTCGCCCCGCGGAGGGGAAAACGCTCGCCTTCCGCGGCGGCGGAAAACGCGCCCCGCGGTGCAGCCGCAGCCCCCACCCCCCGCGGCGGCGGAAAACGCGCCCCGCGGCGCAGCCGCAGCCCCTGCCCCCCGCGGCGGCGGAGAGTGCTCACCGCCCCCCGCAGGGGATCGCTCAGAAGAGCCGGAGCTTGTCGTCCTCGATGCCGCGCATCGCGTCGTAGTCGAGCACGACACACTCCAGCCCACGGTCAGTGGCGAGCACGCGCGCCTGCGGCTTGATCTCCTGCGCCGCGAACACGCCCTTCACCGGCGCAAGGTGAGGATCCCTGTTCAGCAGCTCCAGGTAGCGCGTGAGCTGCTCGACACCGTCGATGTCGCCACGCCGCTTGAGCTCGACCGCGACCGTCCCGCCGGAGGCGTCACGGCAGAGGATGTCGACCGGGCCGATCGCGGTCGGGTATTCGCGGCGGATGAGCGTGTAGCCCTCGCCGAGGATCTCGATGCGGTCGGCGAGGAGTTCCTGGAGGTGCGCCTCGACGCCGTCCTTGATGAGGCCGGGGTCGACGCCGAGCTCGTGCGAGGAGTCGTGCAGCACCTCTTCTATGGTGATGACCAGTTGCTCGCCCGCCTTGTTGACGACCGTCCAGATGCCGTCCTCGCCCTCCTTGAGGGTGCAGGGCGGGGACATCCAGTTGAGGGGCTTGTAGGCCCGGTCGTCGGCGTGCACGGACAGGCTGCCGTCCGCCTTGACGAGGAGCAGCCGGGTGGCGGACGGCAGGTGGGCGGAGAGCCGTCCCGCGTAGTCGACGGAGCAGCGGGCGATCACGAGGCGCATGGTGGGCCACGCTACTAAAGACAGCCCCGCGTCCGCGATTCGGGAGCCCCCCGGGGGGACCCCGGCAGCGCCCCCGGTGGACCCCGCGAGCCCGCTGCAGGCGTCTGGCACGTGACAGGGGCGAGCCGCACCGTACGAGTTCGGCCGACTACGCGCCGGGGCCGAAAAATGGCCGGTTGTGGGTGCTACCTCCTGGTGCGGGCAGCCGCCGAACCCTACGGTGGGACCCCGGAGGCGAGGTGGGGGCAATGCCGCCGCCGGACCTCCGGATCCCGTCCGTACGGCCCCGTGCGTTCACGGGGTCACGAGAGGAGTACCCATGTCGCTCGACGTCTCTCCGGCCCTCCTCGAACAGGCCGAGCGAGGCGAGGTCGACGAGCAGGAATTCGTCGACTGCGTCAGGACGTCCCTTCCCTACGCGTGGGAGCTGGTCAGCTCGCTGGTGGCACAGCTCAAGGTGGACGGCGGGGAGTTCGCCGACAACCTCGTGCCGCCGTCCAGCGAGAAGGAGCGCGGCCAGTTGCTGCGCGCCATGGCCAGTGACGCGATACGCGGGGCGCTGCAGCGGCACTTCGGGGTGCGCCTGGCCTTCCAGAACTGCCACCGGGTGGCGGTCTTCCCGCCGGACGCGGGGGACGGACCCGGTTACGCCGACTTCACCTCGGTCCGCTCGCAGGTGCTGAACCAGTCCCCGGAACTGCGCGACTGCTGACCCGCACCCGGCGACGGCGTGCTCCCGTAACGGGCCGAACGCATGTGAGATCAGGCCAGTTCCGGGAGGACGTCGGCGCCGAGGCGGGCCACGTTCTGCAGCGTGGCGTCGAGGTCTCCCGAGCCCTCGACGAGCAGGGCGAAGCGGGTGATGCCGGTGCGCGCGGCCGTTGCCGCGAGCCGGTCGGCGCACAGCCGCGGCGGGCCCACCGGGTGCAGGGCGCACAGCAGGTCGGTGTAGCCGAGCGGGTCGCGCATGGTGCGGGGGCCGCCGTCGACGGTGCGGTGCGCGGCGAGGCCCCGCTGGAGCCAGCCAGGCATGGCCTTGCGCAGCGTCTCGGCGGCGTCGGCGCGGGTGTCGGCGATCTGCGCGACGCCCGCGGAGACGTGCCCCGCGGCCGCGACGGCGTCCGGCGGATGGCCTGCCTCCAGGGCCGTGCGCCGCCACAGGGCGACCATCGCGGCCTTGTCGTCGTCCCCGCAGTGCATGCCCAGCAGCATGGGCAGGCAGCGTTCGGCCGCCAGCCGTACCGTGCCCGGCGACGTGCAGGCCACCACCACCTCCGGCCCCCGCGGCTCCTCCAGCTCGTCCGGCCGCGGCACCACGGCCACCTCGCGGAAGGTGTAGCGCGGCCCCGCCCCGGCCACCGCCGGCTCGCGCAGCCAGCGCAGCAGCAGGTCGAGGGATTCGGGGAAGCCGCTCTCGTACGCGGCCCGGCCGGCGCCGAAGACCTCCAGGTCGATCCACGGGCCGCCGCGCCCCACGCCGAGGGTGAAGCGCCCGCCGGAGACGAGGTGCAGCAGCGCGGCCTGCTCGCCGAGCGCCACCGGGTGCGCGGTCGGCAGCACGCTCACCGCGGTGCCGACGGAAAGCCGCCGCGTCCTGCCGAGCAGCAGCGCGGCGAGCGTCACGGCCGACGGGCACACCCCGTACGGCACGAAGTGGTGCTCGGCCAGCCACACCGCGTCGAGCCCCGCCGCCTCGGCGGCCTCGGCCGTCGATATCGCCCGGTGCAGCGGCTCGGCCTGGCCCTGCCCGGGAAACTGAGCCGCGAGCACGAACGCCCCCAGTCGCATCGCCCGCTCCTCCCTCGCCTTCGGCGGCGGCACGGGCCTGCTGGGGCCCTTCGCGGCCCGCCGGATGGACGCCGGGACCGTCCTGTCCCGACTCCCTGCCTAACGTCTGGCACGTGCCAAAGGCACGGCTTTCGGCGGCGATTTCATGATTTTCGGCAGCAGGACGGCGGATCCACCCGTAGGAGTGGCCGCGTACCCCTGTGTTTCGGGCCTGCGGACCCCCGGCGCGTACCCTGGATGCCGTCCGCGAAGCCAGCAGATGGCGAGGTGTCCCGTGTCGCCGCGACGCAACCGCCCGCACGGCGCCCAGCGCCCCGCGGAGCGCAGCCAGGAGTCCGGGGTCGGCGGTGCCGGCACCGTGGAGTGGCAGGGGGAGGAGTGGGTGGTGCGGCCCATCGCCGGCTCGGCGTCCGCCAAGCACTACCGCTGCCCCGGCTGCGACCAGGAGATCCCGCCCGGCGTCGGGCACGTGGTGGCCTGGCGCGAGTACGACGGGCTCGACGACCGGCGGCACTGGCACCGCGCGTGCTGGAACGCGCGGGACCGCCGCACCAGCAAGGTGCAGCGGTCCCGTAACGCGCCCCGGTACTGACCCCGGGCCGGACGCCGGCTCTCAGGCGTCGCGCTGGCGCAGCACGACGTAGCCGCCGATCAGGGCCGCCAGGACCCACAGCGCCATGATGCCGATACCGCCCCACGGGCCGTACGACAGGTGCTCGTCGTTGGTCGTCACGACCCGTACGACCTGCTGGCCGGCCTGGTCGGGGAAGTAGTGGGCGACCGACTTCACCTTCGGCACCGCCGCGAGGATCGGCGAGACCAGGAAGAAGAACGGCATCAGGATGCCCAGGCTCAGCATCGGGCTGCGCAGTATCGCGGCGGCTCCCACGCACAGCAGCACCAGCAGCGTCGAGTAGATCCCGGCGCCGACGACCGCGCGCAGCACGCCCGGGTCGCTGATCTTCGCCTTGTGCGAGCCCAGCAGCGCCTGGCCGAGGAAGAACACCACGAAGCTGGTGGCCATCGACGCCACCAGGGCCAGCCCGCCCGCCACCGCGACCTTGCTGGCGTAGAAGGCGCTGCGCTGCGGCACCGCGGCGAGCGAGGTGCGGATCATGCCGGTGCTGTACTCGCTGGCGATGACCAGCACCCCGAAGACGATCAGCGCGAGCTGGCCGAGCTGCATCCCGGCGAAGCCGGTCGCGGTCGGGTCGAAGGTCGCCTGGTCGTGCGAGGACAGCGAATCCCAGGTGTTGTTGAACACCAGGCAGATGATCGAGCCGAGAGCGACGGTCATCAGGAAGGACAGGACGAGCGTCCAGATGGTCGAGCGGACCGAGCGGATCTTCGTCCACTCCGAGAGCAGGACGGCGGAAGGCGCAGCCATGTCAGCGCCCCTTTCCGGAGCCGGAGTTGCGCCACTCGGAGCCCCACTGCTGCCCCTCGCCCTGCGCACCCGGCTGCGCTCCCGGTCGGGCTCCCGGTGGCGGGGCCGCGGCCGGCTGTCCGGGCTGGGCGGGCGGCACCGGCGCGCCCGGCGTCACGGCGCCGTGCGCGTGGTATTCGACCGACTCGGCGGTCAGCTGCATGAAGGCTTCCTCCAACGACGCCCGCTGCGGGCTCAGTTCGTGCAGCACCACCTGGTGCTCGGCCGCGAGTTCACCGAGCTGCGCGGCCTCCGTCCCGGTGACCTCGAAGGCGCCGTCCGGGGCGGCCACGGCGGCGTGCCCGGCCTCCGCCAGCAGGTCCTTGAGGCGTTCGGGCTGCGGGGTGCGCACCCGGACGTAGGAGCGGGAGTTGCGCTCGATGAAGTCCGCCATCGAGGTGTCCGCGAGCAGCCGGCCGCGCCCGATGACGATGAGGTGCTCGGCGGTCAGCGCCATCTCGCTCATCAGATGGCTGGAGACGAAGACCGTACGGCCCTGCGCCGCGAGCCCCTTCATCAGGTTCCGGATCCAGTGGATGCCCTCCGGGTCGAGCCCGTTGACCGGCTCGTCGAACATCAGGATCTCCGGGTCGCCGAGCAGCGCCGCCGCGATGCCCAGCCGCTGCCCCATGCCGAGGGAGAACCCCTTGGAGCGCTTGCGGGCGACCGCGGTCAGGCCCACCGTCTCCAGCACCTCGCTCACCCGGCGGGTGGGGATGCGGTTGGACTGCGCGATGCACAGCAGGTGGTTGTACGCGGTGCGCCCGCCGTGGATCGACTTGGCGTCGAGCAGCGCCCCGATGTGCTTGAGGGGCTCACTGAGCTGTGCGTAGTGCTTGCCGTCGATCCGGACGTCGCCGCTGGTCGGCGAGTCGAGACCCAGCAGCATCCGCATCGTGGTGGACTTGCCCGCTCCGTTGGGCCCGAGAAAACCGGTCACCACGCCGGGCCGCACGGTGAAGGTCAGATGGTCGACTGCGGTCTTGTCCCCGTACCGCTTCGTGAGCCCCTGCAACTCAATCATGGCCCGAGGCTAGCAAGATACTCCGGAGCCCCCGCACCGTTTGGGCGCGGGGGCTCCGGAATAGGGGTTGCCTTCGGGGTTCCGGCGTGCGGGGCGAACGGGGGTGCCGCCCGCCTGCCGGTAACGGCCGGGTCAGCGGGACTGCTGCGCCGGGACGCTGCGGGAGATCGGCTCGTCGTCCGGGGTGGTCGCCGCGGCGACCGCCGCACCGGTCAGCGTCGCCAGCATCTCGCGGACGTTGGTCAGCTGCGCGTTGATGCTGTCGCGGCGGTTGGTGAGCGCCGCCAGCTCGCGCTCGGACTCGCTGCGGATCCGGTCGGCCTTCGCGTTGGCGTCCGCGACGATGTCCTCGGACTGCCGCTGCGCGGTCTCCACCGTCTGGCGGGCGCGGCGCTCGGCGTCGGTGCGCAGCTTCTCGGCCTCCAGGCGCAGCTGCTCGGCGCGGTGCTCGATCTCCGCCAGGCGCTTCTCCGCCTTCGCCTGACGCGACGCCAGGTCGCGCTCGGACTGCTCGCGGCGCTTGGCCAGGTTGGTCTCGAAGTCCGCGGCGGCCTGGGCGGCCTTGGCGCGGGTCTCCTCGAACAGCGCGTCGGCTTCCTCGCGCTTGGCCTGAGCGTCCTTCTGCGCGTCGCCGCGCAGGTTGGCGGCGTCGCCCTTGGCCTTCTCGACGATCCGCGCGCCCTCGTCCTCGGCCTTGGCCTTGCGGTCGGACGCGAACGCCTCGGCGTCGTTGCGCACCTGGGCGGCGGCCGACTCGGCCAGCTCGCGGTGCTGTTCGGCGGCCCGGCGGGCCTCCTCGCGGAGGTCCTTGGCCTCCTCCTCGGCGAGCCGCAGGATCTTCTCGACCCGGGCGCCGAGACCGGCGTACGAGGGCTCGGCGTCGTTCACCTGAGCCGCGGCGTTCTGGGTTTCGAGGTGGAGTTCCTCGATGCGCTTCTCCAGAGCGCCGATCCGGGTCAGCGCGCTGTCACGGTCGGCGACGAGTTTGGTGATGCGGTCGTCCACCTGTCCGCGGTCGTATCCGCGACGCACGAGCTCGAAGCCGAAGGGAGAGGAAGTGTCGCTCATGGGGTTCCTGTCGATGATTCAGACCGGTGAGGTGATAGAGGGAATCCTAGGGGGCTTTGCGGCGTGTCACCGAGCCATTGCGCATTCGGCATGGAGAATGTGCGCTCAATCGAGTGGCTGATCGTCGCTGCGCTTGCCACCTGACCTGGTGGGACCGGTGGAGGCTCCAGCCGAGACCGTACTCTTCGGTGATTTGCCCGCGCCACCCGGAGCCTCGAACTGCTCCAGCGCGGCCAGGACGTCCTGCACCCGGCCGATCTCCGCGTTGATGTCCTCGCGGCGGCGCGACAGCGTCTCCAGCTCGCGGCGGCCCTGCTCCACGATGTGCGCTGCCTCGGCGCGCGCCTCCGACTTGACCCGCTCGGCCTCGCGCTCGGACTCGGCCTTCTTCTGCTCGGCCTCCTTGAGCAGGCCCTCGACCTTCTTCACCGCGGCGATCCGGACCTTGCTGGCCTCGGACGTCGCGGTCGACTTGATCTCGGCGGCCTTCTGCTCGGCCTCCCGCAGCTGCTCGGTCGCCGCCGCCACCAGCTTGTCGACCCGCTCGCCGACCACCCGCATCGCCTCGGCGGCCTCCTTGCGGGAGCGGTCGTGCAGCGCCTCCACCTCGGACTCCACCCGCTGCCGCAGCTCGTCGGTGCGCTCGCGGATCACCGTGGCGTCCCGGCGGGCCTCGCCGAGCAGCGTGTCGGCGTCCGTACGGGCCCGCTCGACCATGCCGTTGCCCTCGGCGGTCGCCTCGCTGACCAGCCGCTCGGCCTCCGCGCGGGCCGCCGCGACCAGGGTGTCCGCCTGCTCCTCCGCGGCCTCCGCGAGCCTCCTGGCCTCCGCCTGCGCCTTGCCGACCAGGGTGTCCGCCTGCTCCGCGGCCTCGCTGCGGCGCTTGTTGGCCGCCTCCCGGGCCTCGTCCAGGATGCGCTGCGAGCCGGCCCGCGACTCCTCCGCGGTCTGCTCGGCCTCCGCCAGGCCCGCGCGGGCCTGGGCACCGAGCCGCTCGGCCTCCTCGCGCGCCCTGCCGACCAGCGTGTCGGCCTGCGTGGCGGCGTCGGTACGCATCCGGTTGGCGTCCTCGCGGGCCTCGGCGCGCAGCCGGTCGGCCTCCTCGATCGCCTCCGAGACCGTACGGTCGGCCAGCGACCTGGCCGCCTCCGACTCCTCCTGCGCCTCCCGGCGCAGCCGCGCGGCGTCCTCCCCGGCGCGCTCGCGCTCGGAGTTGGCGTCGGCGTGCAGCCGGTCCGCCTCGCCCTGCGCCTCGGTGCGCAGCCGCTCGGCGGCGTGCTCGGCCGCCGAGCGTAGCCCGGCGATCTCCTGCTCGGCCTCCTGGTGCAGGTTCGCGACCGCGTCCCGTACCTGCTGGGCGGTCTGCTCGGCCGCCGCGACCAGCTCGGTGGCCCGCTGCTCGGCCTCGGCCGACAGCCGGTCGGCCTCCGCGGCCGCGTCCTCGACCCGCTTGCGGGCCGCCGCGAGCAGCTCCTCGCTCTCCTCGCGGGCCCGCGCCCGCTCCTGCTCGGCCTCGGCCCGCGCGGCCGACAGGTGCTCCTCGGCCGCCCGGCGCCGCCGGGCCGCCTCCTCCTGCGCCCCGGCCAGCGCCTCCGCGGCCTCCGCGCCCAGCCGCTCGGCCGCTGCGGACGCCTCGGCCCGCAGCCGGTCGGCGGTCTCCTGCGCCTCGCCGCGGGTGCGCTC
The DNA here is from genome assembly GCF_000721495.1 of Streptomyces sp. NRRL F-5123. Taxonomy (GTDB): domain Bacteria; phylum Actinomycetota; class Actinomycetes; order Streptomycetales; family Streptomycetaceae; genus Actinacidiphila. Next base: position 59,014 of record NZ_JOHY01000022.1, on the reverse strand, counting down.
GGCCTCCGCGGCCGCGTCGGCCTGCACCCGCAGGGCGACGTTCTCGCCCTCGGCCCGGCTCTGCGCCGCGTCCGCCGCCGCCTCGTCCCGCAGCCGTACGGCCTCGGCCTCGGCCTGCTCGATCAGGGTGCGGACCCGCTCGGCGGTCTCCTGGCGGACCCGCTCGGCGTCCTCGGCGGCCTCCGCGCGCAGCCGGTCGGCCTCGGCGCTGGCCTCCCGCAGATTCTGCTCGGCGGCCCCGACCCGGGTCTCGGCCTCCGCGCGCAGCCGGACGAGGTCGGCCTCGGCCTCCTCGCGCATCCGGGCCACGACGGTCTCGCCCTCGGCCCGCAGCTCGGCGGCGGCCTGCTCGGCGGCCTCCCGGACCGCCGCGCCCTGCCGCTCGGCCTCGGCCCGCAGCTCGTCGGCCTCGGCGCGGGCGGTGCGCAGCGCCTCCTCGGCCTTGGTGTTCAGCGCCGACGCGCGCTCCACGGACTCCGCGCGCATCCGCTCGGCCTCGCCGGCCGCGCTCTGCCGCTGCTCGTCGCCGTCCGCCTTGGCCTTGGCCAGCAGCTCCTCCGCCTTGCTGGCGGCCTCCTCGATCTGCCCGACGGCCTCGCGGCGCGCCTCGCTGCGGATCCGCTCGCCCTCGGCGACCGCCTCGGCCCGCAGCTGCTCGGCCTCGCCGCGCAGCCGCCGGGCCTCCTCCTGCAGCTCGACGGTGCGGGCGCGGTACTCCTTGGTGTCGTCCTGGGCGGCGCCGCGCAGCTCCTGCGCCGCGGACTCCGCCTCGCCCCGGACCCGGTCCGCCTCGGCCTGCGCCTCCCTGCGGATGCGCTCGGCCTCCTCGCTCGCGCCCTTGGTGGTCGAGCGGGCGTCCTCCGAGGCCTTGGTCAGGATCTCCTCGGCCGAGCGGGCGGCCTGCGCGAGCTGCGCCGCCGCGTCCTCGGCGGCGGCCGCGCGGGCGGTCTCCTGCGCCTCGGTACGGATCCGGTCGGCCTCGGCGCGCGCGTCGGCGACGGTCTGCTCGGCGTCCGCCTTGGCGGTCTCGGCCTCCTTGGTCGCCTCGCTCACCATGCGGGCGATCTCGGCCTTGGCCGTCCGGGTGCGCTGCTCCATCTCGGCCTCGGCGGCCGCCAGCCGCTTGGCGGCGCCCGCGGCGGCCTCCTCGCGCAGCTTGTCCGCCTCGGCGGTCGCCGCCCGCAGCCGCTCGTCGGCCTCCCGGAGGCGCTCCTCGGCGAGCCGGGACAGCTCGGTGGCGCGCTGCCGGGCCTCGTCGGACTCGCTGCGGCTGCTGGTGCGCAGCTGCTCGGCCTCGGTCGTCGCCTCCTGGGCCTGCGAGGACGCGGCGGTCAGCAGCCGCTCGGCGTCCGTGCGCGCCCGCCGCAGCACCTGCTCGGCCTCGGCGCGCGCGGCCTGGGCGTCGGCGGTGAGCCGGTCCCTGGTCTGCTCGGCGACCCGGGTGGCCTCGGCGCGGGCGGCGGCGAGCGCCGCCTCGGACTCCGCGCGGGTCTCGTCCAGCAGTCGGCGGGCCTGCGCCTCGCTGCGGGCGCGCAGCTGCTCGGCCCACGCCACGTTCTCGTTGACGTGGCCCTCGACGCTGGCCCGCCGCTCGGCCAGCTCCTCGTCGAGCTGGCGGCGCCGGGCGATGGCCTCGGCGTGCCACTCGGCCTCGAAGCGGGCCTGGTGCTCGGCCTGCTCCTGGAGGAGGCGCTGGGTCTGGGCGCGGGCCTCGCGCAGCTCGCGCTCGGCGTCCGCGCGCAGCTGGTCGGCCTGGATCTGGGCGTTGCGCAGCAGCTGGTCGGCCTGGTGGCCGATGTTGTCGTACGCGGGGCGTGAGGCGAGCATCCGGCGGGCCTCGTGCAGCTTGGCGCGCAGCACCTCGACCTGGTAGCCGAGGTCGTCGGCGTGATCGACCGCCTTGCCCCGCTCGGTCCGCAGCCGCTCCATCTCGGCCTCGAACTGAGAGAGGTGGTCGTCAGCCCGGTAGCTGTCGTTGCCCCGCACTCCGCGGTCCCATCGGTCTCCTGGCGTTCTCACCCGCCAACCGGGTGAGCTTCTTCGCGACCCTGTGTGAATCGGGGCCCACAAAGAATGGTGTCAGATCAACGGCGCGGAGCGGGAGCGTACCCAGACCCCACCCCGGTCGGCCCGGCCACTCTACCGGGCAGCACGGGGATAAGGTCAGTGGTCCTCGACAGGTAGGTGGTCCCCGGCGGGCGCGTCGCCGGGCGCGGAGCCGTGGCTTCCGGCGGCGGTCACCAGTTCGGTCAGGACGCCGTGGCAGTCCTTCGGGTGCAGGAAGGTGATCCTGGAGTCCATGGAGCCGCGCCGCGGCTCGTCGTAGAGCACCCGCACGCCCTTGTCGCGGATGGCCTCGGAGTCACTGTCGACGTCCGCGGTGCCGAAGGCGATGTGGTGGACGCCCTCGCCGTTCTTGGCCAGCCACTTGCCGACCGCGCTGTCCTCCCGGATCGGCTCCAGCAGCTGGAGGTAGGAGGCGCCGCCGTCGGACGTCCCGTTGATCCTGAGCATGGCCTCGCGCACGCCCTGCTCGTCGTTGATCTCGGTGTGGAAGACCTCGAAGCCGTAGGTGGCGCGGTAGAACTCGACGGTCGCGTCGAGGTCGGAGCACGCGATCCCGATGTGGTCGATACGAGTCAGCATGGAACCAGTGCACCGTACGGCCCGCGATTACACAACGTGCGCGCTGTCACACGTTCCGCCGGGTGACGCGGGGTCTACCGGTCAGTACATTGACGCTAACCCTCGTTAACCTCTCTTCTGTCGAAGGGACCCGCACCATGACAGCCAGGACCAGCAGTACCAGCAACACGCGCTCGGTGATCGTCGCAGGTGCCCGTACGCCCATGGGCCGGCTGCTCGGGAGCCTGCGCGGCTTCTCCGGGTCCGACCTCGGCGGTATCGCGATCAAGTCCGCCCTGGAGCGGGCCGGCGTCCGCGGCGACCAGGTGCAGTACGTGATCATGGGGCAGGTGCTCCAGGCCGGCGCCGGCCAGATCCCCGCCCGGCAGGCCGCGGTCAAGGCCGGCATCCCCATGTCGGTGCCCGCGCTCACCGTGAACAAGGTGTGCCTTTCCGGGCTGGACGCGATCGCGCTCGCCGACCAGCTGATCAGGGCCGGCGAGTTCGACATCGTGGTGGCCGGCGGACAGGAGTCCATGACCAACGCCCCGCACCTGCTGCCCGGCTCCCGCGCGGGCCACAAGTACGGCGCCATGGAGATGCTCGACTCGATGGCCCACGACGGCCTCACCGACGCCTTCGAGAACATCGCGATGGGCGAGTCCACCGAGAAGCACAACACCCGGCTCGGCATCGCCCGCGCCGACCAGGACGCCTTCGGCGCGCTGTCCCACCAGCGGGCCGCCGCCGCGCAGAAGAACGGCCTCTTCGACGCCGAGATCACCCCCGTCGAGATCCCGCAGCGCAAGGGCGACCCGGTCGTCCTCACCAAGGACGAGGGCATCCGCCCGGAGACCACCGCGGAGTCGCTGTCCCGGCTGCGCCCCTCCTTCGCAGCCGACGGCACGATCACCGCGGGCACCGCCTCGCAGATCTCCGACGGCGCCGCGGCCGTCGTCGTCATGAGCCGCGCCAAGGCCGAGGAGCTGGGCCTGCCGTGGATCGCCGAGATCGGCGCCCACGGCAACGTCGCCGGACCCGACAACTCGCTCCACTCCCAGCCCTCGAACGCCATCGCGCACGCCCTGGACAAGGAGGGGCTGACCGTCGGTGACCTGGACCTCATCGAGATCAACGAGGCCTTCGCGGCCGTCGCCGTACAGTCCATGAAGGACCTCGGCGTGACACCTGAAAAGGTGAACGTGAACGGCGGTGCCATCGCGCTCGGCCACCCGATCGGCATGTCCGGGGCCCGTATCGTGCTGCACCTGGCCCTGGAGCTCGGCCGCCGCGGCGGCGGCACCGGCGCCGCGGCCCTGTGCGGGGGCGGCGGCCAGGGCGACGCGCTGATCGTGCACGTGCCGGCGAACTGACCTGCCGGCGAACCGAACCAACGAAGGACGGCCGCGATGGTGGATGTCGGGGAGCTGGTCGAGCAGGCGCGGGCCGGGCGGCCGCGGGCCGTCGCACGGCTGATCTCGCTGGTCGAGGGGGCCTCCCCGCAGCTGCGCGAGGTGATGGCCGCGCTCGCGCCGCTCACCGGCGGGGCGTACGTGGTGGGCCTGACCGGCTCGCCCGGCGTCGGCAAGTCCACCACCACCTCGGCCCTGGTGACCGCCTACCGCAAGGCGGGCCGCCGGGTCGGGGTGCTGGCCGTCGACCCGTCCTCGCCCTTCTCCGGCGGCGCGCTGCTCGGCGACCGGGTGCGGATGTCGGAGCACGCCTCCGACCCGGGCGTCTACATCCGCTCCATGGCCACCCGCGGCCACCTCGGCGGCCTGGCCTGGGCCGCCCCGCAGGCCATCCGGGTGCTGGACGCCGCCGGCTGCGACGTGATCCTCGTCGAGACCGTCGGCGTCGGGCAGTCCGAGGTCGAGATCGCCGCGCAGGCCGACACCTCCGTGGTGCTGCTCGCCCCCGGCATGGGCGACGGCATCCAGGCCGCCAAGGCGGGCATCCTGGAGATCGGCGACGTCTACGTCGTCAACAAGGCCGACCGCGACGGCGCCGACGCCACCGCCCGCGAGCTCAACCACATGCTCGGCCTCGGGGAGTCCCGCGCCCCCGGCGACTGGCGCCCGCCCATCGTCAAGACGGTCGCCGCCCGCGGCGAGGGTGTCGACGAGGTCGTCGAGGCGCTCGACAAGCACCGCGCGTGGATGGAGGAGCACGGCGTGCTGGCCACCCGCCGGGCCGCCCGCGCCGCCCGCGAGATCGAGACCATCGCCCTCACCGCGCTGCGCGCCCGCATCACCGCCCCCGGCAGCTCGCACGACCTCCCGGCACTGGCCCACCGCGTCACCGAGGGCGCCCTCGACCCGTACACGGCGGCGGACACGCTGATCGCGGGGCTGACCGGCTCCTGAGCCCACCGGCCCGGGGCCCGGGAACGCCCGGCCGGCGGTCACAGCACTAGCTCTCCGCCGACCGCTCCACCGGGAGGAGGGCGGGGCGTTTGGCGGTGCGGCCGGTGGCGGAGGTGCGGCCACGGGCGTGACGGGTGAGCCAGGGGGTCAGGAAGGCAGCCGCCCAGCGGGCCTCCGTGGAGAGTGTCAGGCGCGGGGGCGGGGTGGGGAAGGGGTCGGTCCAGGGCGCGGTGGGGGTCGGCAGGCGCAGGGACTGGGCGACGGCTGCCGCGATGCGGGCGTGGCCCACGGGGGAGGCGTGCAGGCGGTCGGGGGACCACAGGCGCGGGTCGGTCGTGACGGGCACGTGCTCGGTGTCGACGAGCGTGACGGCGTGCCGCGCCGCGGCGGCCCGGATCGCCGCGTTCAGGGCGCGTACCCGGGGGAGCAGCGGTCTGGTCAGCGGCGCGATCCTGCCGACGTCCGGGAAGGTCAGCGTCACCACGTGCGCGCCCGCGGCGGTCAGGGCGGCGAACATCGCCTCCAGCTCGGCGGCCACGGCTGCTGCGGAGAAGCGCGGCCGCATGACGTCGTTGACTCCCGCGACCACCGTCGCCAGGTCCGGCCGCAACTCCAGCGCCGGGGCGAGCTGTTCGGCCCGCACCTGGGCGGCGAGCTTGCCGCGTACGGCGAGGTTCGCGTAGCCGACCGCGGGGTTGGCGTCGGCCAGGTGCACCGCCAGGCGGTCGGCCCAGCCGCGCAGCCCCGCGGCGTCGTCGCCGTCGCCGACCCCTTCGGTCTGACTGTCGCCGAGGGCGACGTAGCGCGTGAACACCGGCCCGGTGCCCTCAGTCCCCGACGGCACCGGAGACCTCCCCGGCGGGCCGGCGGGCGCGCAGCACCGCCGCGGACTCCAGGCACCAGGCTCGGGTCTCGCGTTCGAGGGCGAGGCCGCGGCGGCAGGTGAGGTAGGGGCCGACCGTGGGGGAGTCGCGGAGGAAGTCGGCCTCCGGGAGGTCCCCCCGCAGCAGGGCCAGCAGGTCCTCGTAGCCGGCGATGCGGGCGAGGGAGGACTGTGCGCGCTCGTCGAGCTGGGCGATGACGCGGGCGGTGTCGACGTGGTCGGCGGTCTGCACCATCACCAGCAGGTCGTCGCGGATGAAGGTCGGCTTGGAGTCGGCGGCGACGAAGCGCTCCAGCTCCGCGAGGCCCTCCGCGGTGACGGTGAAGAGCCGCTTGTTGGGGCGGCTGGTCTGCACCACCTCGCGCCCCGCGACCAGGCCCTCCTTCTCCAGCTTGGACAGCTCCGCGTAGAGCTGCTGGGGCAGCGCGTGCCAGAAGTTGGCGACGCCCACGCCGAACGCCTTGGCCAGCTGGTAGCCGCTGAACTCGTTGTCGAGCAGTGCCGCGAGCACGGCGTGCCGCAGTGCCATCGGGGATCCCTCCGCCCGTTCCCGCCCCGCCCGTTCGCCCCCGGGGCATGGGTGACCCGCTCAGCTTACTCAACTATTTTAGTATTCGCCTTTGTGAGTACGGGCGTTCACGACCTGCGCGGCCGCAGCGCCAGGCCCAGCGGCCGGGCCAGCAGCACGGCGGGTCCCAGCAGCGCCGCCATGCCCAGCAGCAGGCCCGCCGCGTCGCCCGCCAGGCCCGTACCGAGCCGGCCGGTGCACACGTGCGCCGCCCACAGCGACAGGTACGCGCCCGGCAGGAAGGCGCCCAGCAGCCGCAGGTGGTGGCCCAGCACCCCCGGGCGCCAGCCCAGCCGGCGGCGCAGCAGCGTGGAGGTCGCCAGCAGCCCCGCCGTGCACGCCACCGCGTAGCCCGCGGCCATGCCGGTGACCGCCCAGCGGGCGGGCAGCAGCGCGTAGGAGGCCGCCGCCAGCGACGCGTTGACGCCCGCGATGAGGACGTTGAGGAAGAACGGCGTCCGCGTGTCGCCGAGCGCGTAGAAGCCGCGGGCCAGCACGTACTGGCCGGCGAACGCGGGCAGACCGAGCGCGAACGCGGTGAGCATCCAGCCGATCGCCGCCGCGTCCGCGTCCGTCGTCGCGCCGTGCTGGAAGACCACGCCGGTGATCTGCGGGGCGAGCGTCACGAAGGCGAGCGCCGCCGGGACGACGGCGACGCCGGACGCGTTCAGCCCGCGCGTCAGGTCCGCGCCGACCGCCGCGTGGTCGCCGTCCGCCGCCGCCCGGCTCATCCGCGGCAGCAGCGCGGTCACCAGCGAGACCGTCACGATGCCCTGCGGGACGACCCACAGGCTGTACGCGTTGCTGTACGCGGCATAGCCCACGCCCGCGCCGTGCCCCGCGGTCAGCGCGTGCTCGCCCGCGGACGTCGACAGCCGGGTCACCACCCAGTACGCGCCCTGGTTGACCAGGACCAGCAGCAGCGTCCACACCGCCGCCCGCATCGGCTGCGTCAGGCCCGCGCCGCGCCAGTCGAACCGCGGGTGCCAGCGGAAGCCGGACGCCCGCAGCGACGGCAGCAGGCCCAGCGCCTGCACCGCGATGCCCGCGGTGCTGCCCAGGCCCAGCACCAGCGCGTCCCGGTCGTCGATGCCGCCGCGCGCGGTGCCCAGGTAGAGGCCGAACACCGCGATGACGACGAGGTTGTTGAGCACCGGCGTCCACATCATCGCCGCGAAGCGGTCGCGGGCGCCCAGCACCTGGCCGAGGAGCGTGAACACGCCGTAGCAGAGGATCTGCGGCAGGCAGTAGCGGGCGAGCGTCACCGTCAGGTCGCGCTGCGCCCCGTCGAAGTCCGGTGCGTAGGCGGACACCAGCAGCGGCGCGGCGAGGACCGCGAGCGAGGTCACGGCGAGCAGGCCCACCGCGCACAGGGTGAGCAGCCGGTCGGTGTACGCCTGGCCGCCGTCCGGGTGCTCCTTCGCCGCGCGCACCAGCTCCGGGATGAAGACGGACTGCAGGGCGCCGCCGATCATGAGCGCGTACACGATGTTCGGGACGGTGTTGGCGACGCCGAACGCGTCGCCCGCCGCCGCGGTTCCGACCGCCGCGGTGATCACCGCGAGCCGGAGGAAGCCGGTGGCCCGGGAGACCAGGGAGCCCGCCATCATCGCCCTGCCGCTCCGGGCGAGCGAGGTCTTCGCGTGCCGCGTGCGGGGGCGGGTTGCCGTGGGCGCCAACCCGTTCCCCTGCTCTTCGCGCTGACGCGCGGGACGGGGGGTACGGGCCTGCGCCGCCCGTGGGCCCGGGCGGTGGCGGCCTCCCGGGCGGTGCGCCGCCCGGACCCCTGCGGATGTCTTCCGCTCATGGTGACGTCTCTGACCCGCGCGCAGTTCCCCGCGCCTCCTCTCGCTCCGGGGTGCCTCTTGCGGTGGCGCCCGCGACTTTCCGCCGGTGGGCGGCTCTCGCTCCGGGGTGCCTCTTGCGGTGGCGCCCGCGACCTTGCTGCCGGTGGGGGCTGGTCGCGCAGTTCCCCGCGCCCCTTTCGCTCCGGGGTGCGTCTTGCGGTGGCGCCCGCGATCTTGCCGCCGGTGGGTGGTTGCTCGCGCAGTTCCCCGCGCCCCTGAAAACGCTCACCCTGCGCGAAGAGGGCAAGCCTTCACGGGCGCGTGGAGGGCCCCTCCCGGGCGAAGCCTGGGGGAGGACTGCGCGACGAGCCACGACGAAAGGCGCGCCGGGCCACCGGCGTGAGGTGGCAGCCCGGTTCGGCCACGACCGCTTGCGGAAAGTGTGGGGCCGGGGCGCGCCTCGGGACACATCCGCGGGGTGTCGGGAATCTCTCGGTCACAAAGGCCCTTCCGCAGGCGTGGGAAGTCGTGAGCGGGCCGTTTCCGGGCCGCCGGACGGGGAGGACCGCGTCGTGACGATGACCACCCACGAGCAGTTGCCGAAGGCCAACGCCCCCGCGGGGGAGGGGACCGGGCTCCGGTTGGAGACGATCGGCGCGGACCTGCACGCGGCGTTCCTGCGGCGGCCGGGCGGGTACACGGCTAGCTTCCTGCAGACGCCGGCCTGGGCGCGGGTCAAGACGGGGTGGCGGGCGGAGAGCCTGGGGTGGTTCGACGGGGCGGGGCGGCTGATGGGTACCGCGCTGGTGCTCTACCGGCAACTGCCGGGCCTGCGACGCCTGTTCGCGTACCTGCCGGAGGGCCCGGGCGTGGACTGGGCCGACCCGCAGCTGGAGCGGTGGCTGGACCCGCTCGCGGACCACCTGCGGGGGGCGGGCGCGTTCGCCGTACGGATGGGGCCGCCGCTGGCCTACCGGCGGTGGTCGGCGCGGACGCTGAAGGACGCGGCGGGGCCGGGGCGGCGGGTGGGCGACGTCCTGCCGGACCTCGTCGAGCCGCTGGGCGCCGCCGTCGCCGACCGGCTGCGCGAGTCCGGCTGGCGGCGCTGCGGCGCCGACGGCCAACCGCGGCTGGTCTTCGAGGTGCCGCTCGCCGGGCGCGGCCTGGACGACCTGTGGACGGGCCTCAACCAGGAGTGGCGCCGCAACGTCAAGAAGGCGGGCAGGAGCGGGGTGCGCACCGGCGTGGAGGGCCCGCAGACGCTGCCGGCCTTCCACGAGCTGCTGCGCGTCACCGAGCGCCGCGACGGCTTCGACCTGGGCCGCGACCTCGGCTACTACCAGCGGCAGTATGCCGAGCTGAACGCCGAGCAGCCGGGCCGCATGCGGCTCTACACGGCCCGCCACGAGGGCGAGCTGCTGGCCGCGCACACCCTGCTGACCTCGCCGGACGGCGTCCGCGTCTGGTACCAGACGGGCGCCTCCGCCGACCACCGCCGCGAGGTGCGGCCGAGCAACGCGCTCCAGTGGCGGATGCTGTGCGACGCGCTGCTGGCGGGCGCCGCGGTCTACGACATGCGCGGGGTCCCGGACGACCTGGACCCGGCGTCCCGCGCGCACGGCCTGCTGCGCTGGAAGCTGGGCACCGGCGGCGAGGCCGTCGAGACGGTGGGGGAGTGGGAGCTGCCGCTCCAGGGCGCGGTCAACAAGGCCCTGCACCGCGCGATGCACGTCTACCTCACCCGCCGCTGAGCCCCGCCGGGTACGGGCCGTACGGGATCCGCGCCGCACGGGGAACACCCCCCCCGCGAACCCCGCAGGTCCGCGGGGGGCGACGCGCGTCACGCAGTGAGCATCACCGGTGCCCGGCGGGTGCGCCGCACCGCGCGCAGGACGAGCAGCACGCACACCGTGCCGCCCGCGCCGGAGCCGGCGATCACGGCGTAGGGGGGCGCCCATTCGGCGAGGGCGCCGCCGACGGTGATACCGAGGCCCTGGAGTGTCATCAGGCCCGCGCCGAGCAGCGTCATGGCCTGGCCGCGGGTGTGGTCGGGCACGTCGGTGACGAACCACTTGTCCATGCCCAGCGCGTACGCCGCGCTGAGCCCGGTGAGCAGCAGCAGGACGAGCGCCACCGGCAGCGACGGGTCGATCGCGAAGAAGACCAGCGGGACGAGCGAGATGCCGGCGAGCGGCAGGACGATACGGTCCCGGGTCGCGGGCGACAGCATCGTGCCGGCCAGGATCTCGCTCGCCGCGGTGCCCGCGGGCATCGCGGCGAGGAAGAGGCCGTAGCCGACCGAGCCCGCGCCGACGTCCTCGGCGAAGGGCGCGGCCAGGCCCTCCGCGACGATGAAGAACATCGGCGGTATCCACCACATCAGCAGCAGCGCCCGGATCCGCGGGTCGGCCATCAGGCGCCCGGCGGAGAGCAGCGACTCGCGCAGCAGCTGCCCGTTGTGGGTGACGCGGGCCGGGCGGTCGCGGGTGCCGAGCCGCAGCAGCAGCGCGGACCCGGCGAAGGTCGCGGCGGTCACCAGCAGCGCGGAGCGCGGGCTGAGCAGCACCAGGAGGAGGCCCCCGACGCCGAAGCCGACGATCTGCGAGCCCTGGGCGACGATCCGCACCAGCGAGCGGCCGAGCACGTACCGCTCGCCCTGGAGGATGTCGGCGAGGCTCGCGGCGCGGGTGCCGGTGAACAGCGGCGCGACGAGCGACATCACCACCCGCAGCGCGAAGAGCACGGCGACGGGCGTGCCGGGTATCGCGGTGGCCGCCACGCAGGCGCAGGACAGCACGTCGCAGGCGACCAGGACCCGGCGCGCGGGGTAGCGGTCGGCGATGCCGGACAGCAGCAGCCCGCTGAGCGCGTACGGCAGGTAGGTCAGGGCGAAGACGAGGGCGGACAGCACGGCCGAGCCGGTCTCGGCGTAGACGAGGACGGCGAGCGCGACCTCGGCGAGCACCCCGCCGAGCATGGACAGCACATGCGCGGCGAAGATCGGGCGGAATTCACGTACCTGGAAGACCGCTCCGTAGCCGATGGTGGCCTCGGCGGACTCCGCTGCGTTCTCCTTCTCGCCGCCGGGGGTGTTGGCGGTGTTCCGCGGGGTGTCCGCGTTTTCCGCGCGGGCTTCCGCGCGTTTTTCTCCGGCCGGCGAAGCGGGGTCGACCCCGCGTGGCGGGTGCTCGCTGTCCGTTGTCATGCCATCACCCTGGAGCCACAGGGACCCCACGTGTAGTCTTTCGCGCACAGGCGAATCTTGGGGGTCATGATGTCGCTTCGCATGCGATTTGCGGCTGAGGACCTGCTCAAGTGCCGTTTCGCGATCTCCCCGTTGCGTGAGACGCAGGGCGCGGTACGCACGCTCTCCCGCCCCGACCGGCACGGCCACCACCTGCCGTGGCTGCGGCAGGTGCGGGCCGCCGCCGCCGGGCTCGACCTCGCCCCGCTGTGGCTGCTCGCGCCCGAGCAGGGCTACGGGCCCGACTTCCTCCAGCCCGTCCCGGACATGCCGCTCGCCTCGCTCGACGAGGAGTTGGACCGGGTGCGGGCCACCCCGCCGGCCACCGCCCGGCGGCAGCTCGCCGCCGCCCTCGCCCAGACCCCGGGCGCCGCGGACACCCGCAGGGGCCGCGCGATGCTCAACGACCCCGCGGGCACCGTGCAGCAGCTCGCGGGACTCTACGAGCACGTCTGGGCGGCGCTGCTGGCCCCGCACTGGCCGCGGCTGCGGGCGGTGCTGGAGGCCGACGTCGCGTACCACGCCCGGCGGCTCGCGGACGGCGGCATGCAGCGGCTCTTCACCGGGCTGCACCCCAAGCTGCACTGGTCCGACGGCGCCCTGACCACCCCCGGCACCGCCGGCCCCGTGCCCGAGCCCGGCGGGCGCGGCCTGCTGCTGGTGCCCAGCGTCTTCTTCTGGCCCGAGGCGGGCAGCGCCTTCGACCCGCCCTGGCAGCCCGTCGTCGTCTACCCCGCGCGCGGCATCGGCGGCCTGTGGGCGCCCGGCGGGCCGACCGCGTCCGACACCCTGGTGCGGCTGCTGGGCGCGAACCGGGCGGCGATACTCAGCGGCCTGGACGCCCCCAGCACCACCACCGCGCTGGCCCACCGGCACGTGATGGCCATGTCGTCGGTGTCCGCGCACCTCGCGGTGCTGCGTGACGCGGGCCTGCTGACCTCCCGCCGCTACGGCCACCAGGTGCTCTACGAGCGCACCCCGCTGGGTATCGCGCTGGCGACCGGCGGGCTGCTGTGAGCTGCCCGTCCGGGCACCGCGGGGCCGCATTCACCGCGTCCGGCCGGCAGAGGCGCAGCTTCCGCACGTGACGCAAATGTGACCGGGGTGCTACGGGAAGATGTCCGGATCCTGTCGCCGCCCGGCCGATTACCGATCGGCGGCGACCACTTCAGGCGCCCACGGTCTCCGAGTGCCCGCGCGCGGCCACCGCCGCGTTCACCGCGTCCTCGGACTCGCGGGCCAGCGTGCGCTCGGCGAAGAAGCCGCCGGTCGGCAGTACCGACAGCAGGAGCAGCCAGCCCGCGCGCTGCCAGCCCCAGCGGGTGCTGCGCCACGCCAGCGCCCAGAGGACGACGTAGAGGACGAAGAGGATGCCGTGCACCATCCCCATGACCGGCACCGCGTTGAAGTCCGTGGTGCGCTTGAGCACCGAGCAGACGAGCAGCAGCAGGAAGGAGACCGCCTCGGGGGCGGAGATCAGGCGCAGCCTGCGCAGCGCGCCGGCGGTCTTCAGGTCCACGGGGTACCTCACTGTCGTACGGGGCGGGCCACTCCGGCCGTTCGGGACGAGCGCGGACCGGCCTTGTGATCACATTCACAAGACCTCCCTATTATCAACCCCCAGCATCGATGACCTGCCCCTGGGGTAGGAAACCGCACGGCGGGCGGTAGCGTCCCTGTCCACGACAGCGCTCGTGATGAGTGCACGACACCGAACACCCAACGGGGACCGAGGAACGATGAGCATCGACTGGGACCGCCGGCACTGCGCGCGCAAGGGCCACATCACCTACGCGCCCGACGAGCTGCGGCTCCGCGGCCGGCTGCACGCCGGCACCGCCGTCGGCGAGGTGTGGCGCTGCCTGCGCTGCGGCGACTTCGTGCTGGGCGAGCCGCACGGCTCCGGCCCCGCCGACCAGGCCCCGCTGGTGCCGCGCGGCCGGGCGCTGCGCGACCTGTTCATCCTGCGCTTCCTCGCGGTCGAGCGGATCCTGCGCGGGCTGCTGATCGTGGTCGCCGCGTGGGCGGTGTGGAAGTTCAGCAACTCCCAGGACGCGGTCCGCAAGCTCTTCGAGGACGACCTGACGGCCTTCAAGCCCGTCGCCGACCACTTCCACTACGACCTCGACCACTCGCCGGTCGTCGACTCCATCCGGAAGTTCTTCGACTACAAGAAGTCGACGCTGCAGATCGTCGCGGCCGCGCTGCTCGGCTACGCGCTCATCGAGATCGTCGAGGGCTTCGGCCTGTGGTGGGCCAAGCGCTGGGCGGAGTACCTGACGGTCGTCGCGACCGCCGCCTTCCTGCCGCTGGAGGTCTACGAGCTGACGGAGAAGGTCAGCTACTTCAAGATCGGCACCCTGGCGCTGAACGTCCTCGCCGTCCTCTACATCCTGCTCGGCAAGCGGCTGTTCGGCCTGCGCGGCGGCCACAAGGCCTTCGAGGCCGCGCGCCGCGGCGCCTCGCTGCTGGAGGTCCAGGAGGCGGCCGGCGCCGTCGGCGTGGAGCCCGAGCCGCTGCCCGTACGCCCGCGTACGGCCACCGAGACCGGCTGAGCCGCGGTGGCCGTCTTCCGGCTCCAGGGCACCCGCGTCCTCGCCGTCGACCTGGCGGGTGACGCGGTCAAGGCCAAGAAGGGCGCCATGGTCGCCTACGAGGGCGAGGTCACGTTCAAGAAGATGACCGGCGGCGGCGAGGGCCTGCGGGGCCTGGTCACCCGGCGCGTCACCGGCGAGGCGATGGCCGTCATGGAGGTCAGGGGCCAGGGCACGGTGTACTTCGCCGACCGGGCCACCGAGATCAACCTCGTCCGGCTCACCGGCGAGAAGCTGCACGTCGAGGCGAGCAACCTGTTGGTCACCGAGCCGTCGCTGCGCACCGGCACGACCTTCACCGGGCTGCGCGGCGCCTCGCAGGGCAACGGGCTGTTCACCACCACCGTCGAGGGCACCGGCCAGGCCGCGATCATGTCCGACGGTCCCGCGATCGTGCTGCGCGTCACCCCCGGCACCCCGCTGGTCGTCGACCCGCAGGCGTACGTCGCCCACACCGGCGAGCTGCGCCAGCAACTGCGCTCCTACGTGGGCCTGCGCACCCTGATCGGCGAGGGCTCGGGGGAAAGCTTCCGCATCCACTTCGAGGGCGACGGCCTGGTCTACGTCCAGCCCAGCGAGCGTGCCGCGGTCGGGGGGCAGGTCTGATGCCCTTCACCCGGATCAACTCCAAGCTCGTCGAGGCGCGCATCGTGCCCGGGCAGCGGATGTTCAGCCAGCGCGGCGCGATGCTCGCCTACCGCGGCGCCGTCACCTTCACCCCCAGCATCACCGGCGGGCAGGGCGGCGTGACGGGCATGATCGGCCGCCGGGTCGCGAACGAGGCCACGCCGCTCATGACGGTGGAAGGGGACGGCACCGTGCTCTTCGGACACGGCGGCCACCACATCCACTCCGTCGACCTCACCGGCGAGACCCTCTACGTCGAGGCCGACCGGCTGCTCGCCTTCGACGGCTCCCTCGCCCAGGGCACCATGTTCATGGGCTCGCAGGGTGGCGTGATGGGCGTGATACGGGGCCAGGCCACCGGCCAGGGGCTGTTCACCACCACGCTCCAGGGCAAGGGCTCGGTCGCGGTCATGGCGCACGGCGGCGTCTTCGAGCTGCACGTCACGCCCGGCCGTCCCGTCCACGTCGACCCGCAGGCGTACGTCGCGCACCGCGGCGACCTGCGCAACAAGCTCGTGACCGCGATCGGCTGGCGCGAGATGGTCGGCCGCGGCTCCGGCGAGGCCTTCCAGCTCGAGCTGAGCGGCCAGGGCACGGTCTACGTCCAGGCCTCGGAGGAGAAGCTGTGACCCCTGCCGCCGAAGGCCCCGTGATCCACGACGTCTTCACGCTGCCCAGCAACGACAACGTCAACCCGTACGCCTTCAGCGTCGACCTCGACGGCCAGTGGTTCCTGCAGAAGGGGAAGATGATCGCCTACTACGGGCAGATCGACTTCCACGCCATCGGCCACGGCCCGCTCGACCGGCTCGTCGCCGCGAACTTCCACTCGCCGCTGCACGCCGCCGCGTGGGTCGTCGCGCAGGGCCGCGGCAAGATGCTGCTCGCCGACCGGGCGTACGACATCAACTCCTACGACCTCGACAACGGCAACCTCACCATCCGCTCCGGCAACCTGCTGGCCTTCCAGCCCGGTCTGGTCCTCAAGCAGTCGATCATCCCCGGCTTCCTGACGCTGCTCGGCACCGGCAAGTTCGTCGCCGCCTCCAACGGCGCGGTGCACTTCGTCGAGCCGCCGATCCGCGTCGACCCGCAGGCCCTCGTCGGCTGGGCCGACTGCCCGAGCCCCTGCCACCACTACGACCACGCGTACATGCGCGGCGTCCTCGGCGGCATCCGCGCGCTCACCGGACTGGGCGGCGCGTCCGGCGAGGAGCACCAGTTCGAGTTCAGCGGCGCGGGCCAGGTGCTGCTGCAGTCCACCGAGGAGCTGCTGCCCGGCCAGGACACCGGCGGCGTCCCCGCGAGCGCCGGCCCCGGAGTGCCCGGCGCGGCCCCTCCCGGGAGCTGAAAGCTGCCGCTGCGCACGGTGACGGCACCACTACCCGGGTGAACGTACGAAAATCAACGGACGGTAGAATTCGCCCATGACGACGGAGACCGCGGACAGCGCGACGACCTGGCTCAGCGAGGAGGAGCAGCGCGCCTGGCGCATCCACCTCGATGTCAGCCGGCTGCTCATGTACCAGCTGGAGCGCGACCTGCACCCCTTCGGCCTGACCAACAACGACTACGAGATCCTCGTCAACCTCTCCGAGGCCGAGGACCACCGGATGCGGATGAGCGACCTCGCGAAATCCACGCTGCAGAGCAAGAGCAGGCTCTCGCACCAGATCACGCGCATGGA
The DNA here is from genome assembly GCF_000721495.1 of Streptomyces sp. NRRL F-5123. Taxonomy (GTDB): domain Bacteria; phylum Actinomycetota; class Actinomycetes; order Streptomycetales; family Streptomycetaceae; genus Actinacidiphila. The sequence continues at coordinate 42,633 of NZ_JOHY01000022.1, read as the reverse complement.
GGCCGCCGGGTACGTCCGGCGGGAGAACTGCGAGTCGGACCGCCGCGGGCTCTACGCCGTGCTCACGGAACTCGGCTGGGACACCATGCGGGAGGTCGCGCCGCGGCATGTCGCCTCCGTGCGCGAGCACTTCATCGACCTCATCCCGCGTGACGGCCTCGCCGCCTACCACGCCGCCCTCGCCCCGGTGGCCACCCACCTGCGGGCCACCCGCCCGCACTGAGTCCCGCGGGGGCCCGGCCCGCCGCCACGCTCCGGGCCGCCCCGCACCCCGCGGGGAGAATTCACGTGTCACCTCGGGACGCCCTCGCGCGTGAGAGATGCGGGAGGGCCACGAAACATGACCGCACAACCCGCGGAGCGCACCGCGGACTTCGATGACTTCTACGCCGCGACGGCCAAAAAGATGGTCGCCGTCGTGTTCGCCGTGACCGGCGACCTCGGCGAGGCGGAGGACGCCGTCCAGGAGGCCTACGCGCGAGCGTGGACCCGCTGGGACGCGCTGACGGCCGAGGGGGACCCGACGCCCTGGGTCAGGACCGTCGCGCTCCGGCTCGCCGTGAGCACCTGGCGCAAGGCGCGCAACCGCATGCGCGCCCACTTCCGGCACGGCCCGCCCGCGGACGCGCCGGCGCTCGCGCCGGACCGGGTCGCCCTGGTGGACGCCCTGCGCACGCTCGGCGACGACCAGCGCACCGCCGTCGTGATGCACCATCTGCTGGACCTGCCGGTCGACGAGATCGCGCGGGAGACGGGGGTGTCGTCCGCCGCGGTGCGGACCCGGCTGAGCCGGGGCCGCAAGGCCCTCGGCGCCAAGCTCAGGGAAGAACCCGAGCCCGCGGACCCCGACCGTGCGCGCCACGACCGGCGACCCATCCGAGAGGTGCCCCTCCATGGCTGACGAACTCGACGACCGCCTGCACGACCTGGCGCACGACGCCGAACAGCTCGTCGTCCTGGCCGGCCCGCAGGCGGCCCGCGCCCGCGGCGAGAAGCGCCGCGCCCGGCGCCGTGCGACCGCCGCGGGCACCGCCGCCGCGCTGGCCCTCGGCATCACCGGCTGGCAGCTGCTGCCGCGGCTGGAGCAGGCGGACGGCACGCACACCGCACCGCCCGCCGCTTCCGGCACCGCCACCCCGCCCCCCACCCTGTCCGGCCAGGCCCTCACCGACCTGCTGACCGAACGGCTGCTGCCGGTCAGCTCGCTGCCCTTCGGACCGAAATGGCAGTGGACGATCGAGGCGACGGCAGTGGAGAACAAGCTGCCCACGGCGTGCGGGATCGCCACGCCGGGCAACGCCACCGCCGAGAGCGGCCGCTCCTACCTCTCCGAGGGCACCAAGGCGACCGCGTACGAGCGTCTCTCCGCCTTCGCCGACGAGCCCGCCGCGACCGCGGCGGCGGAGGAGCTGCGGTCGCGGACCGGCGCGAAGTGCGGGATGGACGTCATCGAGGTCGAGGGCAGCGTCTGGGGGCCGCCCGTGGCGCACCGCGCCATGGGCTCCTCCAAGAAGTTCTCGGGCGTGACGGTGTGGATCCAGCAGGAGGGGCAATACGTCGCCGTACTGGTGGTGGACAGTCCCCACAGCCCGCTGGCGTGGCAGCCGGGCGACGAACCGGACGGCCCTCGCCCCTCCGGCTGCATGGCCGACTCGCTCGACGACCTGGCCATGTCCGCGACCCCGACCGCACACGCCACGACGGGCGACCGCCATTACACCGTCGGCGGCGAACCCACCGGCAACACCTACGCCTCCGGCAAGGGCGGTACCGGCGCCGACAAAGGCGCGTACTCCTCGACCGACGACTGCTGACAAGGACCGATCACCGTGTTCCGCACCTTCGGTATATCCGCTTCCCGCCGCTCCGGCGCACTCGCCGCCCCCGCCCTGCTGCTCGCCCTGGTGCTCGGCGCCACCGCGTGCGGCGGCGACGACACCGCGTCCGGCGGAGACGCCCCCGGCGACGGCGGCCCGTCCGCAACCGCGTCCACCGCCGCCGCCGAGGTCACCGTCTCCCCGGCCGCGGGCCGCAGCGTCGCCCCCGGCACCGCCGTGACCGTCACCACCGCGAGCGGCACCCTCGGCACCGTCACCGTCACCCCGAAGGGCAAGGCGTCGGACGGCGTCGACCCCGTCGAGGTGACCGGCAAGCTCGCCGCCGACGGCCGCACCTGGACGTCCGACCGCACCATGACGCCCGGCACCGCGTACACCGTCACGGCCACCGCCACCGACGCCGCGGGCAAGCAGGCCACCACCACGAGCGACTTCCGCACCACCGCCGCGAGCAAGGTCAACGGCGTGACCGCGACCCCGCTCAACAACGCCGTCGTCGGCGTCGGCCTGCCGCTCTCGCTCGCGTTCGACAAGCCGGTGGCCGACAAGGCCGCCGTCGAGCGGGCCCTGAACATCACCACCACCCCCGCCGTCAAGGGCAGCTGGGGCTGGCTCACCGACCCGCTCACCGGCATCCAGCGCGTCGACTGGCGGCCGGACGCGTACTGGCCCACCGGCACCAAGGTCACCCTGACCGCCCGGCTCAGCGGCATCGACACCGGCGGCGGGCGCTTCCTGCGCCGCGACATCCACGACACCTTCAGCATCGGCACCGCCCGCATCTCCTACGCCGACCTCGCCAAGCACACGATGCGCGTCACCGAGAACGGCCGCACGGTCAAGAACTTCAAGATCTCCGGCGGCAGCTCCGCCTTCCCCACCTGGAACGGCACGATGGTGGTGATGGCCAAGCAGTCCACGGTCCGTATGACCTCGGCGTCGGTCGACATCGCCACCAGCCAGGACTCCGCCGACTTCTACGACGAGGACGTGCACAACGCCGTCCGCATCACCACCTCCGGCACCTTCGTGCACGCCGCGCCCTGGAACGACCGCTACATGGGGCGGCAGAACAAGAGCCACGGCTGCATCGGGCTGAGCGACTCGGACGCCAAGTGGTTCTTCGACAGCGCCGTCCGCGGCGACGTCGTCGTGTCCACCGGCTCCACCCGGGCCGTCGTCGACAAGGGCAACGGCTACGGCGAGTGGAACCTCTCCACCGACCAGTGGCACGCGCTCAGCGCCCTCGCCTGAACCACCGCGGGCCGTGCCCGACTGCCGAGACGGCCGTGACCACGATGTGACCGACGGGTAGGCTCGGGCGCGTGTCAAAGCCCCTGAGCCTTCCCTTCGACCCCATCGCACGCGCCGACGAGCACTGGACCCAGCGCTGGGGCGGGGTCCCGTCGATGAGCGCGATCACCTCGATCATGCGCGCCCAGCAGATCCTGCTGGGCCAGGTCGACGCGGTCGTCAAGCCCTACGGGCTGACCTTCGCGCGCTACGAGGCGCTGGTACTGCTCACCTTCTCCAAGGCGGGCGAGCTGCCGATGTCCAAGATCGGCGAGCGCCTCATGGTGCACCCCACGTCGGTGACCAACACCGTCGACCGGCTGGTGGCCTCCGGCCTGGTCGACAAGCGCCCCAACCCCAACGACGGCCGCGGCACCCTGGCCTCGATCACCGACAAGGGCCGCGAGATCGTCGAGTCCGCGACCCGCGACCTGATGGCGATGGACTTCGGCCTCGGTGTCTACGACGCGGAGGAGTGCGCGGAGATCTTCGCGCTGCTCAGGCCCCTGCGGATCCACGCGGGGGACTTCGAGGAGGGCTGACCGGCGGGGGTGAGATCCGGGGCCCCGGAGCCCCGGGTTACGCTCGTTGGCATGAAACACAGCGTGCTGACCCGCTACCGGGTGATGGCCTACGTGACCGGCGTCCTGCTGATCGCCCTCACGCTCGCCGTCATCGGCAAGTACGGGCTCGACATCAGCGGCGCGGGCACCGCCACCACCGTGATCGGCTTCGCCCACGGCTGGCTGTACGTCGTCTACCTCGTCTTCGCCTTCGACCTGTGCTCCAAGGCGAAGTGGCCGCTGGGCCGGATGGCCTGGGTGCTGCTGGCCGGCACCGTGCCGACCGCCGCGTTCTTCGTCGAGCGCCGCGTCTCGCGCGAGCTGGCCCCGCTCGTCACCGCCCCGCAGGCGGACGAGCCGGAGCCCGTCCAGCCCGCGAAAGCCTAGAAAATCGCGGCTCACCCGGTTGGTGAGCCGTGTGGCATCGACATTTACTAGGACGTCCTAGTAAATTCGAAGGTATGGACGCTTCGGAGATCGAGACAGGCCGCACCCGCTGGCAGGCACGCTACGACTCCAGCCGGCGCCGCGACGCCGACTTCACGACGCTCTCCGGTGACCCGGTCGAGCCGGTGTACGGGCCTCCGCCCGGCGCCGACGTACCGGGCTTCGAGCGCATCGGCTGGCCGGGGGAGTACCCCTTCACCCGCGGGCTGCACGCCACCGGATACCGCGGCCGGACGTGGACGATCCGGCAGTTCGCCGGGTTCGGCAACGCCGAGCAGACCAACCGGCGGTACCGCCAGATCCTGGCCAACGGCGGCGGCGGGCTCTCCGTCGCCTTCGACATGCCGACGCTCATGGGCCGCGACTCCGACGACGCGCGCTCGCTCGGCGAGGTCGGCCACTGCGGCGTCGCGATCGACTCGGCCGCGGACATGGAAGTGCTCTTCCGCGACATCCCGCTGGGCGACATCACCACCTCCATGACGATCTCCGGGCCCGCCGTCCCGGTCTTCTGCATGTACCTGGTCGCGGCCGAGCGGCAGGGCGTCGACCCGGGGGTGCTCAACGGCACCCTCCAGACCGACATCTTCAAGGAGTACATCGCGCAGAAGGAGTGGCTCTTCGCACCCGAGCCGCACCTGCGGCTCATCGGCGACCTGATGGAGCACTGCGCGGCGGCCATCCCGGCGTACAAGCCGCTGTCGGTGTCCGGCTACCACATCCGCGAGGCGGGCTCGACGGCCGCGCAGGAGCTGGCCTACACCCTCGCCGACGGCTTCGGGTACGTCGAGCTGGGCCTCAGCCGCGGCCTGGACGTCGACACCTTCGCGCCGGGCCTGTCCTTCTTCTTCGACGCGCACCTCGACTTCTTCGAGGAGATCGCCAAATTCCGCGCCGCCCGCCGCATCTGGGCCCGCTGGCTGCGGGACGTGTACGGGGCGCGGTCGGACAAGGCGCAGTGGCTGCGCTTCCACACCCAGACCGCCGGGGTGTCGCTCACCGCCCAGCAGCCGTACAACAACGTGGTGCGCACCGCCGTGGAGGCGCTCGCCGCGGTGCTCGGCGGCACCAACTCGCTGCACACCAACGCGCTGGACGAGACGCTCGCGCTGCCCAGCGAGCGCGCCGCGGAGATCGCGCTGCGCACCCAGCAGGTGCTGATGGAGGAGACGGGCGTGGCCAACGTCGCCGACCCGCTCGGCGGCTCCTGGTACGTCGAGGCGCTCACCGACCGCATCGAGCGGGACGCGGAGGCCGTCTTCGGCCGCATCCGGGAGCTGGGCGAGCGGGCCGTGCCGAGCGGCGAGCACCCCATCGGGCCGATGACGTCCGGCATCCTGCGCGGCATCGAGGACGGATACTTCACCGGCGAGATCGCCGAGGCCGCCTTCCAGTACCAGAGCGCGCTGGAGAAGGGCGACAAGCGGGTCGTCGGCGTCAACTGCCACACCGGCTCCGTCACCGGCGACCTGGAGATCCTGCGGGTCGGGCACGAGGTCGAGCGCGACCAGGTGCGGCTGCTCGCCGACCGCCGCGCCGCGCGCGACGAGGCCGCGGTGCGCCGCGGCCTGGACGCGATGCTGGACGCCGCGCGCTCCGGCGGCAACATGATCGCGCCCATGCTGGACGCGGTGAGGGCCGAGGCGACGCTCGGCGAGATCTGCGACGTCCTGCGTGCCGAATGGGGCACATACGCGGAACCCGCCCGCTTCTGAGCGCCCCGTGCGTCCCTCCGTCCGCCCCCCAAGGCGCTGACCTGGACATTGGCCGTGGTCGGTAGATTCGTCGACGACCCGACCGCCCTCCAGGAAAGGACGTGTGTGGCCCTCGAAGCGACCGTCGGTGACGACGGGATGGTCTACATAAGGGAGACGGAACAGCCGGACGTGGTGGCGGTGACCACCGCCGCGAAATGGGAGGCCTTCGTGAAAGGCGTCATGGCGGGGGAGTTCGACCACTTCACCGCCGACCGCACCGGGGGCGAGACCGCCCCGGCGCGCAGCCTCAGCTGAGCCCCGGGCTCGGAGCGGCCGGGGGCCCGGGGGAGGGCCCGGGGGGGGCACGAGAAGAGCAGCGCAGACCCGGGGGAAGCGCAACCACGGGGAACGGCACGCACGGGAAGGGCGGGGCGCACGCCGTACGGGCGGTGCGGGACCTCTCAGTCGAGGTCCCGGGCCGTGTGCAGCCCCGCGAGCCCGACGACGAGGAGTCCGGCGAGCCGACGCGCCCACTCCTCGTCGGCCGGCTCGGACGAGACCATCACGCGGTGCACGACGGCCCCGGCGACCACGTCGAAGATCAGGTTGTCCCGCCAGGGAGCCGCGGCGCCGTCGTCCGCGGGGATCTCGCCGCGCGCCTGGGCGCGCTTGCGGCCCAGCACCACCAGGTGCTTCTGCCGGTCCACGATCGCCGCGCGGATCCGCAGCCGCAGCGCGTCGTCGTACGCCGCCTCGCCGATCACCGCCATCAGCGCGGACCTGGTCTCCGGGCGGTCCAGCAGCTCGGCGAAGCGCAGCACCACGCCGCGGATGTCGGCCTCCAGGCTGCCGCGGTCGGGGAGTTCGAGCTGCTCCTCGAAGAGCGCCGCGACCGCGTCCACGGCCAGCTCGTTCTTGCCCGCCCAGCGCCGGTAGACGGTCGTCTTGGCCACCCCGGCGCGCGCCGCGACGTCCCCCAGCGTCAGCCGGCTCCAGCCGACCTCGGCCAGCGCGGCGCGGGTGGCCGCGAGTATCGCCCGGTCGAGTCCGGCACTCCGCGGCCGCCCGGTGCGTCTGGCCGGTGGCGGCCCGGCGGCGGTGGGAGGCATACGCGGACCATACCCGTCGGTAAGTACCGTGACGAGTGAGCTGATTCACAGGGTGCGCCGCCGTGCGGGATGCGCGGGTGCAGTTACGCTACTGCTCGTAGCGAAACGCGACGCGGCTCGTGGCGACAACCACGCCGGGACAACTGCGCCGGTACGGATGGGGATCCGTACCACCACGACCGTGCCGCCGGGCGGCGGCACGGCACCACACGACCGGGTGGTCGGGGCCCCGCGAACCGGCGGGTGGTCCGGCCTGATCCCCGGACTGTGCACCACTGGGGTCCGCGAGGGGGGAGGATTGCCTCATGCAGCCACGGAACATGTCCATGAGCGGGGTGGTCGACCTCGCCGCGGTGAAGGCGGCCAGTGAGGCCAAGGCGAAGGCCGAGCAGGCCCGGGCGCAGCGGCAGGAGGCCGGCGCCGCCGGCGCGGCCGCCCCCGCTTCCCCGCTCGTCATCGAGGTGACCGAGGCGACCTTCGAGAGCGACGTCCTGCAGCGCTCCACCGAGGTCCCGGTCGTCATCAGCTTCTGGGCCGACCAGGCCGAGCAGAGCAAGCAGCTCAACACGGTGCTGGAGCGGCTGGCCGGGGAGTACCGCGGCCGGTTCGTGCTGGCCACCGCCGACGTCTACGCCAACCAGCTGCTCTTCCAGCAGTTCCAGGTGCAGGGCGTGCCCGCGGTCTTCGCGGTGATCGCCGGTCAGGCGATGCCGCTCTTCCAGGGTCTGGCGCCGGAGGACCAGATCACCGAGGTGCTCGACCAGCTCGTCGCGGTGGCCGAGCAGCGCTTCGGCATCGTCGGCGAGGAGGTCGAGCCCGGCGCCGCGCCGGAGCCCGCCGACACCCCGCCGCCGAGGCCGGCCACCCCGCAGGAGCTGGCGCTGGGCGCCGCGCACGACGCGCTGGACGCCGGTGACCTGAGCGGCGCGATCCAGGCGTACCGCAACGTGCTGGCCGACGAGCCCGCCAACACCGAGGCCAAGCTCGGCCTCGCACAGGCCGAACTGCTCTCCCGCGTCCAGGGCGTGGACGCGGGCGCCGCGCGGCAGGCCGCCGCGGACGCGCCGGGTGATGTGCAGGCCCAGCTCACCGCCGCCGACCTGGATCTCGTGGGCGGCCATGTCGAGGACGCCTTCGGGCGGCTGGTCGACACCGTGCGCCGCACGGCGGGCGACGACCGCGACGCCGTGCGACTGCGGCTGCTGGAGCTCTTCGAGGTCGTCGGCCCGGACGACCCGCGCGTGGTGAGCGCGCGGACCGCGCTGGCCAGGGTGCTGTTCTGAGCCTCTGCTCCCCGCGTACCGCGGCTCCGTGACGGGGCCGCGGTACTCAGCGGACGAGTGATCGGGCGGCCGCTCTTTATCAAACCGTGACAGTGGGCGATGGTCGTCACGCGGGGTGAGGGCGCGGCCCTGATTTGCCGGCCGATCGTCATATATGCCGGACTTTCTCCCCCATGTTTTGGTTACCTGGCGTCAGCATGCCTCGAACGGCTGCGCGGCTCGGGACACGTATCCGTTACTCACTAGTAATGAGCCCCTTGTGCGGCGGCCCCGAATGGACCACGATCGGCCAAGCTCGGTCCGTAGCCAGCGCCCGGCAGCCAGCCGGTGCCCGGGTCCACGGGTCCCCGCCGAGCGGGAGAGCGCGGCAGCCGCCGCGCCTTTCGGGACAGGGGGGTCTCCGTCCGCCGTGATGGAACCGGATGGAGCCTGTCCAGCAGGTTGCGCGAGAGCGTGGCCAGTGGTTGTCGCTCGGGGGTGATCGCCGACGTCCCGGACACCGCCGTCCGGACTCCCCAGGCAGTTCCGCAGGGCCTTTCCCGCAGGACGTGCCCCGGGAGGCAGACGGCCATGCCCGGCGCGGCGCTCTCCTTCCCGAGGACGTAGCACTTCTCCCATCCCAGGCCCGGACCCAGGTCCGGTCCGGAGATGTACGTCCGAGAAGGAGGAAACATGGAATCGCACGTTCGGGGCGGTACCAGATGGCGGCGGTTCGCCGTCGTCATGGTGCCGAGTGTGGCCGCGACCGCGGCAATAGGCGTGGCGATAGCGCAGGGCGCGCTCGCGGCGTCGTTCAGCGTGTCCGGCCAGCAGTTCAAGGTCACGGCGAAGACGCTGCACGGCAAGGGCTTCGAGCAGTACGGCGCGCTCGACGTCAAGCAGGACGGCAAGGACAAGGGCGACCCTTCCCACTACGCGCCGGTGGCGGTGTCGGCCTTCACCGACGCCACCATCGTCGGCCTGTGCCAGTCGGTCGTCATCCCGACGCCGATCGGGGACGTCACGCTCGTCCTGAAGGCCGGTCCCGACAAGGACCACGCCGTCACGGCGCACAACCTCTACATCGACCTCGACCAGCTCGACGCGGACGCGGTCTTCCACAACATCAACATCGGTGTTGCGGCGGGTGCTTCGGGCCAGCCCGGCCCCGGCATCAAGGCCGGCGACGGCGCCGACGCGAGCTCGTTCGCGCAGACGGCCGAGACCGCCGACCTGACGAACGTCAAGCAGACGGCGTGGGCGACCAGCGCGGGCACCTTCCGTCTCGCGGGCCTGAGCCTCCGGCTCCACATGGGTTCCAAGAGCCAGTGCTACTGAGCACGGTCTGACTCGCTCTGGGCGAGCCGCGCGGGGCGCGGCTCGCCCACGGCACCCCTTTCTTCACGCAACGCCAGTTCCAGGGAGCTGTTTTCCATGAGTGCCGAGTCGCAAGGGTCCCCCGGCGCCTTCACCCGCGGCCGCATCGCCTTCCGGTACTGGCGGTGGGAGCGGCCGTTCTGGGCGGGGCTGGTGACCATCATCGGCGGGGCCGCCATCGGGTACGTCCCGTACCACAACATGACCTTCGGCCAGCTGGGCGTCCGGGTCGGCACCACGGCGGGTGCCAGTGCGCTGATCATCGGCGTGCTGCTCATCACGCTGAGCCTGACGATGTGGTTCCAGCGCGAGGTGCGGATCTTCGCCGGTGTCGCGAGCATCCTGCTCGGCCTGGTCTCCATCCCGATGACCAACCTCGGCGCCCTCGTGGGCTTCCTGTTCGCCATCGTCGGCGGCGCGCTGGCCATCGCCTGGGCGCCCGGCACCCCGGTGCCCGACGACCCGGGCGAGCAGGCGGAACTGCCCGGCGACGGCCCCAAGCCGGTGGACGACGCGGCGGACCCGTTCACCGGCCCCGCGCTCCCCGCCGACCCGTTCACCACGCCCGAGCCGGTGCACGCCGGAGCGGGGGCAGACGACGAGACCACCGAGCAGAACGGGAGGCACCGTGCTGGGTGACGATGCTCAGCCGGGCGAGAGCGCGCACCGCGAGCGGACGAGGTCCGGGCCGCGGCACGCGGCACCGCGCAAGTCCCTGCTGACGAAGCTGCACATGCCGGCGGGCAAGGCGGTGGCGCTCGCCGCCATGCCGACCGCGGTGCTCATGGGAATGGGCCTGACCCCGCACCTGGCGCAGGCCGACGAGCCCAAGAGCCCCTTCAAGCCGGGCCCGTGCGTGACGCAGTCCGAGACCCCGACGCCCTCGCCGTCCGAGACGGCGAAGAAGGCGAAGGGGACCGGGGACTCCTCGGATGCGGCGAAGGACGACAAGGCGACGCCGAAGCCGACGACCAGCCCGAGCGCCACGACGGGCAAAAACGACTCTGCGCCCAAGCCCGAGACCTCGCCGTCCGCTGCCGCCAAGCCCGGCACGGCCGCGTCCGCGCCGGCGGCCGAGCCCAGCGCGACCCCGAGCCCCACCAAGTCCGTCAACCCGCTGGACCCGCTGGGCCTCGGCGACCTGCTCGGCGGCCTGCTCGGCATCGGCGGCGCGTCCCAGCCCACCGCGAGCCCCGCACCGACCCCGGCGCAGCCCTCGGCGACCCCCACGGCGTCCCCGAAGGCGACGCAGGACACCAAGGACACCAAGGACACCAAGGACACCGAGGACCCGGTCAAGGACACCGTCAAGGGTGTCGTGACCACGGCGGACGGCGCGCTCCAGAAGACCAAGGACACCGTCAAGGGCGCCACGGACGGCGCGTCGAAGACCGCCAAGTCCCTGACCGGCGACGACTCCGCGGCCACCGCCGGCGACCCGCAGTCCTTCCCCTGCCCCACCTACGACGCCAAGGCCCTCGCGGACGCCCAGCCGGAGCAGGACATGCCCCTGCTCCCGGACGAGCCCTGGGTCCTCAAGAGTTCGCTGCTGACCCTCTACGGCCTGAAGTACGACGGCATCGTGCAGGTGAAGACCTACGACAAGACGGTCAAGGACGTCCTGAAGTTCACCGCGACGGGCATCGACATCGGCGACCTCCACCAGATCGTCAACGGCCCCGGCGGCACCAAGACCCATGTGACGGCGGCCAAGGGCTCCACGTCGACGTTCCGCAACGGCACGGTGACGATGTACACCGAGTCCCTGAGCGGCAACCTCCTCGGCGTCGTCCCCGTCACCTTCACCCCGAAGGCCCCGCCCCCCCTGACCCTCCCGACCCTCTTCTTCACCGACGTCACCGTCATTCAGGCCGGCCAGTTCGGCGGCGACCTCACCGTCCCGGGCATGAAGGTCCTCCCGGGCCAGGAGTCCTGACACCCCGCCCGTACGCGACGCGGCCCGCACCCCGGGAGGGTGCGGGCCGCGTCGCGTTCCGCGGAAGAGACCTCAGGCGCCCAGGTGGTGGACGCGGACGAGGTTGGTCGTGCCGGGGACGCCGGGAGGGGAGCCGGCGGTGATGATGACGGTGTCGCCCTCGGTGAAGTCGGTGAGCTTCAGCATCTCGCGGTCGACGATCTTGACCATGTCGTCGGTGGTGTCGGCGTGCTCGACGACGAAGGCCTCGACGCCCCAGGTCAGGGCGAGCTGGTTGCGGGTCGAGGGGTCGGTGGTGAAGGCCACGACCGGCTCGGGCACGCGGTAGCGGGCCAGGCGGCGGGCGGTGTCGCCGGACTTGGTGAAGGCGACCAGGGTCCTGGCGTCCAGGAAGTCGGCCAGCTCGGCGGCCGCGCGGGCGACCGCGCCGCCCTGGGTGCGGGGCTTCTTGCCGGGGGCCAGCGGCTGCAGGCCGCGGCACAGCAGCTCCTCCTCGGCGGCCTCGACGATGCGGGACATCGTCTTGACCGTCTCGATCGGGTACTTGCCGACCGAGGACTCCGCGGAGAGCATGACCGCGTCCGCGCCGTCCAGGATCGCGTTGGCCACGTCGGAGGCCTCGGCGCGGGTGGGGCGGGAGTTGGTGATCATCGACTCCATCATCTGGGTCGCGACGATCACCGGCTTGGCGTTGCGCCGGCACAGCTCGACGAGGCGCTTCTGGACGACCGGCACCTGCTCCAGCGGGTACTCCACCGCGAGGTCGCCGCGGGCGACCATCACGGCGTCGAACGCCATGACGACGTCCTCCATGTTCTTGACCGCCTGCGGCTTCTCCACCTTGGCGATGACGGGGACCCGGCGGCCCTCCTCGTCCATCACGCGGTGCACGTCGCGGACGTCCTTGGCGTCACGCACGAAGGAGAGCGCGATCATGTCGACGCCCATCCGCAGCGCGAAGCGCAGGTCCTCGATGTCCTTCGCGGACAGGGCCGGGACGTTCACCGCCGCGCCGGGCAGGTTGATGCCCTTGTGGTCGGAGATGACGCCGCCCTCGACGACGAGCGCGCGCACCCGCGGGCCGTGGACCTCGATGACGCGCAGCGCGACGTTGCCGTCGTTGATGAGGATCGGGTCGCCCTGCGAGACGTCGCCGGGCAGGCCCTTGTACGTGGTGCCGCAGATGGTGCGGTCGCCGGGGACGTCCTCGGTGGTGATGGTGAACTCGTCGCCTGCGACCAGCTCCACGGGACCGTCGGCGAAGGTCGCCAGCCGGATCTTGGGGCCCTGCAGGTCCGCGAGGATGCCCACGGCCCTGCCGGTCTCCTCGGCCACCTTGCGCACGCGGGTGTAGCGGCCCTCGTGCTCGGCGTGGCTGCCGTGGCTGAAGTTGAGTCGGGCCACGTTCATGCCGGCCTCCACCAGTGTCTTCAACTGGTCATAGGAGTCGACGGCGGGACCCAGGGTACAGACGATCTTGGCTCGGCGCATGGGCGCTATCCTATCGGTTTGTTCCGCTCCGGAATATTCCTGGGGCTTCGCGTGGCAGTGAGGTGGTCAGCCGCCCTGCGGGGCGGCCGCCAGTGCGTAAGTATCGCGGGCGATCTCCAGCTCCTCGTCGGTGGGGACCACCGCGACGGCCACCCGGGACGAATCGGCCGACACCAGGCGGGCCGCGTGGCCGCGTACGGCGTTGCGTACCGGATCCATGGTGACACCCAGACTGTCCAAACCGAACAAGGCCGCCCCGCGGACCGCCGCCGAGTTCTCGCCCACCCCGGCGGTGAACGCGATCGCGTCGACCCGCCCCAGCACTGCGGTGAAGGCCCCCACGTAGCGGCGCAGCCGGTGCACGTAGACGTCGAAGGCCAGCTGGGCGGCCTTGTCGCCCTCCGCCATCCGGCGGCCGATCTCCCGCATGTCGTTGTCGCCGCACAGGCCCAGCAGCCCGGAGCGCTTGTTCAGCAGCCGGTCGATCTCGTCGGTGCCCATCCCGCCGACCCGCTGGAGGTGGAAGACCACCGCCGGGTCCAGGTCGCCGGAGCGGGTGCCCATCACCAGGCCCTCCAGCGGGGTCAGCCCCATCGAGGTGTCCACGCACACCCCGCCGCGTACCGCGGACGCCGAGGCGCCGTTGCCCAGGTGCAGCACGATGACGTTGACGTCCGCCGGGTCCCGGCCGAGCAGGGCGGCGGTCGCGCGGGAGACGTAGGCGTGCGAGGTGCCGTGGAAGCCGTAGCGGCGGATGCCGTAGCGGTCGGCCGTGGCGGTGTCGATCGCGTAGCGGGCCGCGGCCTCGGGCAGCGTTGCGTGGAAGGCGGTGTCGAAGACCGCGACCTGGGGCAGGTCCGGGCGCAGCTCGCGGGCGACCCGGATGCCGGTGACGTTCGCCGGGTTGTGCAGCGGCGCGAGCGGCACCAGCTCCTCGATGCCGGCCAGCACCTCGTCGGTGATCAGGGTGGGCGCGGTGAAGCGGGTGCCGCCGTGCACCACCCGGTGGCCGACCGCTGCCAGCTCCGGCGAGTCCAGGCCGAGGCCGCGCCCGCCCAGCTCGACCGCGACCGTGCGCAGCGCCTCGGTGTGGTCGGCGGCGCCGCCGGGCTCGCCGATCCGCTCCACCACCCCGGACGCCAGCCGCTGCTCGTCGGCCATGTCGATGAGCTGGTACTTCACCGACGACGAGCCGGAGTTCAGCACCAGTACCCGGGTGCCGCGCGCCGCCGTACTCACTGGGAGTCCCCCTGCTGGGCCTGGATCGCGGTGATCGCGACCGTGTTGACGATGTCCTGGACCAGCGCGCCGCGCGACAGGTCGTTGACGGGCTTGCGCAGGCCCTGGAGGACCGGGCCGACCGCGACCGCGCCCGCCGAGCGCTGCACGGCCTTGTAGGTGTTGTTGCCGGTGTTCAGGTCGGGGAAGACCAGCACCGTCGCCTGCCCGGCCACGGCCGAGCCGGGCATCTTGGTGGCCGCGACCGACGGCGCGACCGCCGCGTCGTACTGGATCGGGCCCTCCACCAGCAGCTCGGGGCGGCGCTCGCGCACCAGCGCGGTGGCGGTGCGGACCTTGTCGACGTCCGCCCCGCTGCCGGATGTGCCCGTCGAGTACGACAGCATCGCGATCCGCGGCTCCACGCCGAAGCGGGCCGCGGTGGCGGAGGCCTGGATCGCGATGTCGGCGAGCTGCTCGGCGTCCGGGTCGGGGTTGACCGCGCAGTCGCCGTAGACCAGGACCTTGTCGGCCAGGCACATGAAGAAGACCGACGAGACGATGGCCGCGCCCGGCCGGGTCTTGATGATCTCGAAGGCCGGCCGGATGGTCGCCGCCGTCGAGTGCACCGCGCCCGACACCATGCCGTCGGCCAGCCCCTCCTGCACCATCAGGGTGCCGAAGTAGGAGACGTCCGCGACGACGTCGTACGCCAGTTCGTAGGTCACCCCGCGGTGCGCGCGCAATTCCGCGTACAGCGCGGCGAAACGATCCCGCAGCGGCGAGGTCTGCGGGTCCAGGATCTGCAGGCCGGGGTCGTCCAGCGTGATGCCCAGGTCGCCCGCCTTCTTGCGGACCGCGTCCTCCTCGCCCAGCAGCGTCAGGTCGCACACGCCCCGCCGCAGCAGCACCTCCGCGGCCCGCAGGATGCGCTCCTCGGCGCCCTCCGGCAGCACGATCCGCCGCTTGTCGGCGCGGGCCCGCTCGATGAGCGCGTGCTCGAACATCATCGGCGTCACCCGGGCCGAGCGCGCCACCGACAGCCGGTCGGTCAGCTGCGCCGTGTCGACGTGGGTCTCGAAGAGCCCGAGCGCGGTCTCGGCCTTGCGCGGGGTGCCCGCGCCGAGCTTGCCGTCGAGGGTGAACAGGCCCGCGGCGGTCGTGAAGGACCCGGTGGACACCGCCAGGACCGGGGTGCCCGGCGCCAGCCGGTCGGCGAGGTTCAGTATGTCCGGGCCCGGCTTCTCGTCGAGCGTCAGCAGCAGCCCGGCGATCGGCGGGGTGCCCGCGGAGTGCGCCGCGAGCGCCCCCACGATGAGGTCGGCCCGGTCGCCCGGGGTCACCACGACGCAGCCCGGCGTCAGCTTCGGCAGGAAGGTCGGCAGCATCGCGCCGCCGAAGACGAAGTCCAGCGCGTCCCGCGCCATCCCGGCGTCGTCGCCGAGCAGCACCTCGGCGCCGAGCGTCTCGGCGATCTGCGACACCGTCGGGGCCCGCAGCGCCGGCTCGTCCGGCAGCACGTACACCGGCGCCTCGGTGAAGCGCGCCAGCCGCTCGGCGGTCTCGTCCGCCTCGGCCGGCTCCACCCGGTTGGCGACCATCGCGATGACGTCGCAGCCCAGGCTGGTGTACGCGTGATGGGCGTTGCGCACCTCCGCCGCCACCGACTCGGCGGTCTGCGCACGCTCCCCTATGACCACGATGACCGAGGCGCCGCACTCGTTGGCCAGCCGCGCGTTCACCGCGAGCTCCGCGGGCAGGCTGGTGCCGGCGAAGTCCGAGCCGAGCACCAGGACCGTGTCGTAGTCCGCCGCGACCCGCAGATACCCCTCCACCAGCCGGGCTGTCAGCGCCTCCTGGCCCTGCTCGGCCTGCAGCTCGGCCGCCTCCTCGTAGCCCAGCCCGAAGACCGTGGCCGGGTCCTGCACCAGCCGGTAGCGGCTGCGCAGCAGCTCGAAGATGCGGTCCGGCGTGTCGTGCACCAGCGGCCGGTAGACGCCGACCCGGTCCACCTGCCGGGTCAGCAGCTCCATCACTCCCAGCTCGACCACCTGGCGGCCGTCGCCACGGCCGACCCCCGTGACGTAGACGCTGCGCGTCACCCGATTACTCCGTTTCGTCTTCCCCGTGTCCGGGCACCCGCCCGCGTATGCAACGACGCTAACGTGCCCGCGCGGCGGACGCCCGCCGAGTCCCGCGCCGCGCATCGTTACCGTGTCTTAACAGGGCCGCCCGGGCACGCGCCGGCCCGTACGACACCGCCCGGATGCGCCCTGCCGGGGATCGCCGCACAGTGCACGTAGGGTGAAGACGAGCGAGCGAGGAGGGCGGTGCGATGGACGTCCTGGCCACCGGGGTGCAGCGCGACGAGCGGCCGCTGCTGGAGGCCGCCTTCGCCGGGCGGCACGAGATCCGCTGCCTGGAGACGACGCTCACCGCCGACACGCTGCCGCTGGCCGCCGGCTACGAGGCCGTCTCGACGAGCGTCAACGCGGTGCTGGACGCGGCCGTCCTGGAGGGCCTGGTGCGCGGCGGCACCAGGTTCGTCGCCCAGCGCTCCACCGGCTACAACAACATCGACATCGCGCACGCCGAGCGCCTCGGCATGACCGTCGCCCGGGTGGCCGCCTACTCCCCGTACTCGGTCGCCGAGTTCGCCTGGGCCCTCGCGCTCGCCCTCGACCGGCGCATCGTGCGTTCCGCGAGCCGCACCCGGGACTTCGACTTCCGGCTCGACGGACTGCTCGGCCGCGACTTCCACGGCCGCACCGTAGGCGTCATCGGAACGGGGCGGATCGGCGCCGCCTTCACCGCGATCGCCCGCGGCTTCGGCATGCGGCTGCTCGGCTGGGACCTGACGCCCAACCCGGAGTGCGAGGCGCTCGGCATGAGCTACGTGGAGCTGGACCGGCTCTTCCGGGAGGCGGACCTGCTCACCCTGCACGTCCCGCTCGCGCCCTCCACCCACCACCTGGTCGACGCCCGGCGGCTCGGCGAGATGAAGGACGACGCGCTGCTGATCAACACCAGCCGCGGCGCCCTCGTCGACTCCGCGGCCCTCGTCGAGGCGCTGCGCGAGGGCCGGCTCGGCGGCGTCGGCCTGGACGTCTACGAGGAGGAGGCGGGCGTCTTCTTCTACGACAAGTCACTCGAAGTGATGACCGACGACGTCCTCGCCCGGCTGCTGACCTTCTCCAACGTGCTCGTCACGTCCCACCAGGCCTACTACACGGTGGACGCCGTCGACGAGATCGTCGCCGCGACGCTGCGCAACGTGAACGACTACGTGGCCGGCCGGATCACCGAGAGCACGCTGATCCCGCGCAGCCCCTGACCCACCCCTCGATGGAGAGACCCGCCCATGCGTATCGGAGTCCTCACCGCCGGCGGCGACTGCCCCGGCCTCAACGCCGTCATCCGGTCGGTCGTGCACCGCGCGGTGACCGGGCACACGGACGAGGTCATCGGCTTCGAGGACGGCTTCGTCGGCCTGCTCGAAGGCCGCTTCCGGCCGCTCGACCTCAACTCCGTCAGCGGCATCCTCGCCCGCGGCGGCACCGTCCTCGGCTCGGCCCGGCTGGAGCGCGACCGGCTCCGCGAGGCCGCCGAGTCCGCCGACGACCTGTGCTCCCGCTACGGCATCGACGTGCTCATCCCGATCGGCGGCGAGGGCACGCTCACCGCCGCCCGGATGCTGTCCGACGCCGGGATGCCGGTCGTCGGGGTGCCCAAGACCATCGACAACGACATCAGCGGCACCGACCGCACCTTCGGCTTCGACACCGCCGTGACCGTCGCGACCGAGGCCATCGACCGGCTCAAGACCACCGCCGAGTCCCACCAGCGGGTCATGGTCGTCGAGGTGATGGGGCGGCACGCCGGGTGGATCGCGCTGGAGGCCGGCATGGCCGGCGGCGCGCACGGCATCTGCATCCCCGAGCGGCCCTTCGACCCCGCCGACCTCGTCGCCATGGTCACCGAGCGCTTCGCGCGCGGCAAGAAGTTCGCCGTGGTGTGCGTCGCCGAGGGCGCGCACCCGGCCCGCGACACCATGGACTACGGCGTCGGCGAGATCGACAAGTTCGGCCACGAGCGCTTCCAGGGCATCGGCACGACCCTCGCCCGCGAGCTGGAGCGCCGCCTCGGCAAGGAGGCCCGCCCGGTCATCCTCGGCCACGTCCAGCGCGGCGGGGTGCCCACCGCCTTCGACCGGGTGCTCGCCACCCGCTTCGGCTGGCACGCCGTCGAGGCCGCGCACAAGGGCTCGTTCGGCCACATGACGGCGCTGCACGGCACCCGTATCGACACCGTGCCGCTCGCCGACGCGATCACCTACCTCAAGACCGTGCCGGAGGACCGCATGGAGGAGGCCGAGTCGGTCTTCTGAGCCTCCTCCGCCCGGCGGGCCCGGCGTCAGGCGCTGTCCGGTCGCAGCCACACCGTCGCCAGCGGCGGCAGCGTCAGCACCACCGTGTGCGGACGGCCCTGGTAGGGCGTCGGCTCGGTCTTGACGTGGTCCGGCAGCAGCACGCCGCTGCCGCCGTAGCGCAGCTCGTCGGTGTTCAGGACCGGGGCCCACACCCCGGCGGGCGAGCCGAGGCGGTAGTCGTGCCGGACGACGGGGGAGAAGTTGCTGACGCACAGCAGCGGCTCACCGGCCGTGTCCAGGCGCAGGAAGGCGAAGACGTTGTCCTCGGACGCGCCGCCGTCGACCCACTCGAAGCCGCCCGGGTCGGTGTCGCGCTGCCACAGCGCGGGCGTGGCCGCGTACACCGCGTTGAGGTCGCGCACCAGCTCCTGCACCCCGCGGTGGTCGGCCGAGGCCTCGTAGCCCGGGTCGAGCACCCACCAGTCGGGCCCG
This sequence comes from Streptomyces sp. NRRL F-5123, assembly GCF_000721495.1. GTDB lineage: Bacteria > Actinomycetota > Actinomycetes > Streptomycetales > Streptomycetaceae > Actinacidiphila. The sequence goes on along the minus strand of NZ_JOHY01000022.1, from coordinate 23,541 downwards.
GCCTCGTACGACCACTCCCCGCCCTGGGCGAACTCCTGGCCCATGAACAGCAGCTGCTTGCCCGGGTGGGACCACATGAAGCCCAGGTACGCGCGCTCGGTGGCGCGCTGCTGCCACCAGTCGCCGGGCGCCTTGGACACCAGGGCGCGCTTGCCGTGCACGACCTCGTCGTGCGAGATCGGCAGCACGTAGTTCTCGCTGTACGCGTACACCATCGAGAACGTCATCTCGTCGTGGTGGTACTTGCGGTGCACCGGCTCGTGCCCGATGTAGCCCAGCGAGTCGTGCATCCAGCCCATGTTCCACTTCAGGCCGAAGCCGAGGCCGCCGAAGCCGGTGTGGCCCACGTGGTGCGTCGCGCGCGTCACGCCGTCCCACGCGGTCGACTCCTCGGCGATCGTCACGACGCCGGGGCAGCGGCGGTAGACGGTGGCGTTCATCTCCTGGAGGAAGGCCACCGCGTCCAGGTTCTCCCGGCCGCCGTACGCGTTGGGCACCCAGTCGCCGCCCTCGCGGCTGTAGTCCAGGTAGAGCATCGAGGCGACCGCGTCCACCCGCAGGCCGTCGATGTGGAAGTCCTCGCACCAGTACACGGCGTTGGCGACCAGGAAGTTGCGGACCTCGGTGCGGCCGAAGTCGAACTCCAGCGTCCCCCAGTCCGGGTGCTCGGCGCGCCGCGGGTCGGCGGGTTCGTACAGCGGCTCGCCGTCGAAGCGGGCCAGCGCCCAGTCGTCCTTCGGGAAGTGCGCCGGGACCCAGTCCATGATCACGCCGATCCCGGCGCGGTGCAGCGCGTCCACCAGGAAGCGGAAGTCGTCCGGCGAGCCGAGCCGCGGCATCGGCGCGTAGTACGACGTGACCTGGTAGCCCCACGACCCGCTGAACGGGTGGCCCGCGACCGGCATCAGCTCCACGTGCGTGAAGCCCAGGTCCTTGACGTACGCGGGCAGCACGTCCGCGAGCTCGCGGTAGCCCAGGCCCGGCCGCCACGACGGCAGGTGCAGCTCGTAGACGGAGAAGGGCGCGCGGTGCACGGGCACGTCCGCGCGGTGCGCCATCCACTCCTCGTCGCGCCACGTGTAGGCCGAGTCCGTCACGACCGACGCGGTCGCCGGCGGAACCTCGGTGGCCCGCGCCATCGGGTCGGCCTTCATCCGGCGGTGCCCGTCCGGGCCGGTGATCTCGTACTTGTACGCCGTGCCCGCGCCCACGCCCGGCACGAACAGCTCCCACACGCCGGTCGCGCCGAGGCTGCGCATCGGCAGCGAGGTGCCGTCCCAGTACGTGAAGTCCGCGGCGAGCCGCACCCCGCGGGCGTTCGGGGCCCACACCGCGAAGCGCGTGCCCGTCACGCCGTCGTGCGTCATGACCCGGGAGCCCAGCGCCTTCCACAGCTCCTCGTGCCGGCCCTCCCCGATCAGGTGCAGGTCCAGCTCGCCGAGCGAGGGCAGGAAGCGGTAGGGGTCGTCGCCGGTGACCTCGGCGGAGTCGTACGTGACCGCCAGGCGGTACGGGGGCGCTGCCGCGAGCGGCAGGTGGGCGCTGAAGAGGCCGTCGCCCTCGGGCTCCAGCTCCGCGCGCAGCCCGTCGGCGACGAGGGTGACCCTCTTGGCGTAGGGCTTCAGGGCGCGCACCCTGACCCCGCCCTTCTCGGGGTGCGCCCCGAGCACGCTGTGCGGGTCGTGGTGCTCGCCGGCCAGGATCCGCCGCCGATCCTCCCCGGTGAGGGTTCCCTCCCGTGTGGGGTGCGCTTCGGGGCTCCGCCCCGGGGAGGCGTCTTCCGCCGCGCCGGGTGCGCTTTCCCCTGTGGGGGGGCTGTCCTGTGCCGCGCCGGGCACTCGTTTTTCAGGGGCGCGGGTAGGGGCCGACCCAAGGGGGCTGTTGCTGTCGCTCCCGGACCACCGGCCGGTGGGGGGCTGAGCGCGCAGTTCTCCCCCGGAGCTCCGCCCGGGAGGTGCCCCCACGCGCCCCTGAAGAGCACCCTCTTCCGCAGACGTGCGCCCCTGAAGAGCACCCGTTTCCGTAGACGTGCGCCCCCGAGGGGCACCCCCCTCCGCAGGAGGCGCCGGGTCCGGGGCGCGGCCCGAAGCCGCGGGGTGCGGGGTCGTGGCGTCGTAGCCGCGGGCCGCGGCCTCGGGGAGGCCGCCAGGGGGAGTGGGTTCGGGGGTCACGGGGTTCTCCTCGGGCGGTCGGGTGGACGTACGGGTTCGAAGGAGCGGCAGCGACCTACGCCGACGCGAGTCGCGCGAGCGCGGACAGCGGGATCGGCAGCCACGCCGGACGGTGCCGCGCCTCGTACCGCGCCTCGTACACCGCCTTGTCCGTCTCGAAGGCCCGTATCAGTACGGGCTGCTCCCGCGGATCGGTCCCGGACACGGCCGCGTACCCGGCGCAGTACGCGGCGCGGTGGCGTTCCGCCCAGGGGCCGTTGCCGCTGTGGTGGGCGGCGTAGTCGAAGGAGCGCAGCATCCCGGCGACGTCCTGCACCGGCGGCGCCGGCCTGCGGCGCTCGGCCAGCGGGCGGGCGGGCTCGCCCTCGAAGTCGATGAGCACCCACTCTCCGTCCGGCCCGCGCAGCGTCTGGCCGAGGTGCAGGTCGCCGTGGATGCGCTGGGCGGTGACGGGGCGGCCGGAGCGGGTGGCGGCGGCGCCGAGGTGCGCGAGGTCGTCGAAGGCGGAGCGCAGCGCGCCGGCGTAGGGGCGGACGGCCGGGACCTCCGCGGCGGTCTCGTCCAGCCGCCGGGCCATGCCGGCGGCGACGCGTTCGAGCGCGGGCCCGTCGAGCGTGTGGACGGGCAGCGCGGCGGCGAGCGAGGCGTGCACCTCGGCGGTGGCGCGGCCGAGGGCGGCGGCCTCGGTGCGGAAGTCGCCGTCGTCGGCGACGGAGGCGAGCGCGAGGGCCCAGCCGTCGGCGGAGCCGGGCAGGTAGCGCTGGAGCACTCCCAGCGTGACGGGTTCGGCGCCCGCGGCGGCGGGCAGCGACTCGAACCACGCGACGGGCTCGGCCACCCGCCGCGAACCGGCCCGGGCGAGGGCCAGCGACAGCTCCAGGTCCGGGTTGGTACCCGGCGAGACGCGGCGGAAGAGCTTGAGGATGAAGGTGTCGCCGTAGACCAGCGAGGTGTTGGACTGCTCGGCGGTGGACACGCGCGGCGGGAGCCCCGGCGGGAAGACGGCGTCCGGCTCGGTGGTGAAGCGCAGCGGCCCGGTGCGGCCGGGGAAGGTGAGGCGTTCCAGCAGCAGGGCGGCGAGCCGCGGGTCGTGCGGGGCGTCGTAGAGGGTCAGTCCGTCGTACGGGCCGCCGGCGGCCGGGCCGAGCGCGCTGCGGATGAGGGCGGAGGGCAGCAGGGGGTGGGCGCCGAGCAGCAGTTGGTAGCAGTCGGCGGGGCGGCCCGGCTGCTCGACGTCGACCAGCAGGTGCAGCAGCCCGACCGGCCCGAGCCGCCCCCCGGGCGGCACCAGCTCGGTGGCGGCGGCCAGCCGGAATCCGCTGATGGCCAGCCCCTTTCCGGCGAACCACCGCTGCCGCGGCAGCCACGACCGCAGCAGCGGCTCCAGCGACCGTACGAGTCCGTCGCCCGGCACGGCGGTAACCGGCGGCGGCCCCACCAGTGCGGTCGCGGCGGGCTCTTCCGAGGGCGGGGTGGAGGGAATGCGGGTCCAGGAGCTGTCCGACATGACGTCCTTTCCCCGGGGAGTCGCGCACCCGGCCGCTTCGACGAGCGACAGGGGCGCCAGCCTCCCGGATGACGGGTTCGGGCTGTCCGGCGACACGGGGAGCCTGCCCCGGGCGGGTGACAGGAAACCGCCGTACGGCCCGCCCGCGTAACAGTGCGGTGGCCCGGCGAACGGGGACGTGCGGGGGAAGCCGGTGACGCCGGGTGCGGCGGCTGGATATCTGGATCCTGCCAAAGGTGCGTCAGGCCCGCTACTCGGGTGGGCCCGCAGGGGGGCGTCTCGGGTGCGGGGGGCCGGACCCGTCCGGCCCCCCGCCGTCATGACGCGTTGCGGCGCAGCCTGAACCAGTAGAAGCCGTGGCCCGCGAGGGTGAGCAGGTACGGCAGCTGGCCGATCGCCGGGAAGCGGACCCCGCCGATCAGCTCGACCGGGTGCGAGCCGGCGAAGCTGCGCAGGTCCAGTTCGGTGGGCTGGGCGAAGCGGGAGAAGTTGTTGACGCACAGCACCAGGTCGTCGCCGTCCTCCCGGAGGAAGGCGAGCACGGCCGGGTTGCTGGAGGTCAGCTCGGTGTAGGAGCCGACGCCGAACGCGCGGTTCTGCTTGCGGATCTCGATCATCCGCCGGGTCCAGTGCAGCAGCGAGCTGGGGGAGCTCATCTGCGCCTCGACGTTGGTGACCTGGTAGCCGTAGACCGGGTCCATGATCGTCGGGAGGTAGAGCCGGCCGGGGTCGCTGGAGGAGAAGCCCGCGTTGCGGTCCGGGGTCCACTGCATGGGGGTGCGCACGGCGTCGCGGTCGCCGAGCCAGATGTTGTCGCCCATGCCGATCTCGTCGCCGTAGTAGAGGATGGGCGACCCGGGCAGCGACAGCAGCAGAGCGGTGAACAGCTCGATCTGGTTGCGGTCGTTGTCGAGCAGCGGGGCGAGCCGGCGGCGGATGCCGATGTTGGCCCGCATCCGCGGGTCCTTGGCGTACTCCGCGTACATGTAGTCGCGTTCCTCGTCGGTCACCATTTCGAGGGTCAGCTCGTCGTGGTTGCGCAGGAAGATGCCCCACTGGCAGGTGTCGGGGATGGCCGGGGTCTTGGCCAGGATTTCCGACACCGGGTAGCGGGACTCGCGGCGCACCGCCATGAAGATCCGCGGCATGACCGGGAAGTGGAAGGCCATGTGGCACTCGTCGCCGCCCTTGCGGAGGTCGCCGAAGTAGTCGACGACGTCCTCGGGCCACTGGTTGGCCTCGGCGAGCAGCACCGTGTCGGGGTACTGCGCGTCGATCTCGGCGCGCACCTTCTTGAGGAAGCCGTGGGTGCGCGGCAGGTTCTCGCAGTTGGTGCCCTCCTCCTGGTAGAGGTAGGGGACCGCGTCGAGCCGGAAGCCGTCGATGCCGAGGTCGAGCCAGAAGCGCAGGGCGCCGAGGATCTCCTCCTGCACCGCCGGGTTCTCGTAGTTGAGGTCCGGCTGGTGGGAGAAGAAGCGGTGCCAGTAGTACTGCTTGCGCACCGGGTCGAAGGTCCAGTTGGACGCCTCGGTGTCGACGAAGATGACCCGGGCGTCGGGGAACTGCTTGTCGTCGTCGGCCCAGGTGTAGTAGTCGCCGTACGGGCCGTCCGGGTCGTTGCGGGACGCCTGGAACCACGGGTGCTGGTCGCTGGTGTGGTTCATGACGAAGTCGATGATCACGCGCATGCCGCGCTGGTGGGCGGCGTCCACGAACTCCACGAAGTCGGCCAGGTCGCCGAATTCGGGCAGGACCGCGGTGTAGTCGGCGACGTCGTAGCCGCCGTCGCGCAGCGGGGAGGCGAAGAAGGGCGGCAGCCACAGGCAGTCGACCCCCAGCCATTGCAGGTAGTCGAGTTTGGCGGTGAGCCCTTTCAGGTCACCGACACCGTCGCCGTTGCTGTCCTGGAACGAGCGGACGAGGACTTCGTAGAACACCGCCCGTTTGAACCAGTCGGGATCACGGTCCTTGGCCGGTGTGTCCTCGAACTTGTCAGGGACGGGTTCGTTGACGATCAACTGAGTGACCCTCCGATCGATGGAGTAGGTCGCAGCGACAGGACGTGCGCGGGCGCGCGGCCCGGCTCAAGGCGCACATAGTTGTCTCTGCCCCAGTGGTAGGTCTCGCCGGTGAGCGCGTCGCGCACCGGCACGGAGTCGTGCCAGGACAGGCCGAGCTCCGGCATGTTCAACGACACGGTCGCCTCCTGGGTGTGGAACGGGTCCAGGTTGACGACCACCAGTACGACGTCGTCGCCGCGGCGCTTGGAGTAGGCGAGGACGGCACCGTTGTCCACCGGGTGGAACGTGATGTCCCGCAGCTGCTGGAGCGCCGGATGACGGCGGCGCAACCGGTTGAGCGTGGTGATCAGCGGGGCCAGCGAGCGCCCCTCGGCCTCGGCCGCCGCCCAGTCGCGCGGCCGCAGCTCGTACTTCTCCGAGTGCAGGTACTCCTCACTTCCGGGCGCGGCGGATGCCGCCTCGCACAGCTCGAAGCCCGCGTAGACGCCCCAGCTGGGGGAGAGGGTCGCCGCGAGCACCGCCCTGACCTCGAAGGCCGGACGGCCGCCGGTCTGGAGGTAGGCGTGCAGGATGTCGGGGGTGTTGACGAAGAAGTTCGGCCGCATCCAGGCGGCCTTCTCGCCGCTCAGCTCGCGGGCGTAGGCCTCCAGCTCGTCCTTGGCGGTGCGCCAGGTGAAGTACGTGTAGGACTGCTGGAAGCCGATCTGGCCGAGTACGCTCATCATCGCCGGGCGGGTGAAGGCCTCGGCCAGGAAGATCACGTCCGGGTCGGTGCGGTTGACGTCGGCGATGACCTTCTCCCAGAAGACCACCGGCTTGGTGTGCGGGTTGTCGACCCGGAAGATCCGCACCCCGTGCGCCATCCAGTGCCGCAGCACCCGCAGCGTCTCGCGCACGATGCCGGGGAAGTCGGCGTCGAAGGCCACCGGGTAGATGTCCTGGTACTTCTTCGGCGGGTTCTCGGCGTACGCGATCGAGCCGTCGGCGCGGTGTGCGAACCACTCCGGGTGCTTCTCGACCCACGGGTGGTCCGGCGAGCACTGCAGGGCGAAGTCGAGCGCGACCTCCATCCGCAGCTCGCGGGCGCGGGCCACGAAGTGGTCGAAGTCCTCCAGGGTGCCCAGCTCCGGGTGGATCGCGTCGTGCCCGCCCTCGGGCGAGCCGATCGCCCACGGCGAGCCCACGTCGTGCGGGCCGGCCGTCAGGGCGTTGTCGCGGCCCTTGCGGAAGGCGGTGCCGATGGGGTGGATCGGCGGCAGGTAGACGACGTCGAAGCCCATCGCGGCCACGGCCGGCAGCCGCTCGGCGGCGGTGCGGAAGGTGCCGTGCCGCACCGGCACCCCGTCCTTGACGACCGCGCCCTCGGAGCGCGGGAAGAACTCGTACCAGGAGCCGAACAGCGCCCGCTGCCGCTCGACGTGCAGCGGATGCGGCCGGGTGGCGGTCACCAGCTCGCGCAGCGGGTGCCGGTCCAGGACCGCGACCACGTCGGGGGCGAGGGCGGCGGCGTGCCGGGCGGCCACCGAGCGCTTGGTGTCCCGCAGTCCGTCGACGGCCGCGAGGACGGCCGGCCGGCCGTCGCTCTTCGGCACCCCGGCGGCCGCCCGCTCGTACAGCAGCGCGCCCTCGGCGAGGACGAGTTCGGTGTCGATGCCCGCCGGGATCTTGATCGCGGCGGTGTGCCGCCAGGTGGCCACCGGGTCCGACCAGGCCTCCACGCTGTACGACCAGCGGCCCTCGGCGCCGGGCGTGACGTACGCCCCCCAGCGGTCGCTGCCCGGCTCCAGCTCGCGCATCGGGGTGTACGGCCCCGAGCGGCCCGCCGGGTCGCGCAGCACGACGTTGGCGGCGACGGCGTCGTGCCCCTCGCGGAACACCGTGGCCGTCACCTCGAAGGTCTCGCCGACGACGGCCTTGGCCGGCCGCCGGCCGCAGTCCACCAGCGGCCGGACATCGAGTACGGGAATGCGACCGATCATTTCCTCACCTGACAGCGCTGGGACGGCATGGGCAACGGCACGAGCACGCGGCGGGCCTCCGGAGGACCGGGAGGACCAGGAGAACCGGGAGATCCGGGAGGTCCGGCAGATCCGGGAGGCCCGGGGGCCTCGTACGACTTCCGCTCTTTTTAACTGTTCTTGGCGTTGTAGGCCTGCCTGCGGGGCCGCAGCCACCGGCGATCACCCGGGTGGCGGTCGCACGGCCGTCCGGGTGGCCTCGCCGGGCGTCGGCTGCTCCGTTCGGGTGCTGCGCACCGTGGAGCCTGCCCATGTCCACGCGCGTAACGCGTCCTCTGACGGCGTTTCGGGAGCGCGGCGGGAGTGCTGCGGTCCGCGCCCCCCGGGGTCCCGGCGGGTACGGAGTTCGGCCACGCCCGGGGCGTCCCGCCCGGTCCGGTTTCGTACCCAGGCGTGCGCCCCCCAGTGCGCCCCCGCGTACGCCCCTTGGAGCGCAGAGCCGCAACCGAGCCACTTGTGAGCCGTGTGATCCAAGCTCCCAGCATGGCACCGCGCCGCCCCGAGCGCGGCTGACCCGACCAGTGGCGACCGCAGTCGACGTGCGGCCGGCACCGGGACGACATTTCCCGGCCGCCTCTGGTACAGACGGCTGAACGCGCCCGCGCCCGCGCCCCGCTGGCGCTCACTCCCGTGCGCCGCCGTTCGAGCGTTTGAACCACCGGAATGGGGACAAGACCCACGGCCCCCGCGCCCGCGGGGCTACGGTCGAAGGGTGAAGGCTATCCGTCGATTCACCGTGCGCACCGTCCTGCCGGAACCTCTGCGCCCGCTGGGGGATCTGGCCCAGAACCTCCGCTGGTCCTGGCACCAGGAGACCCGGGAGCTGTTCCAGTCCGTCGACCCCGACGGCTGGCGTGCCGCCCAGGGCGACCCGGTCCGGCTGCTCGGCACCGTCGGCAAGGACCGGCTCGCGGCCCTGGCCGACGACCGGCGCTTCCTGCGCCGGCTCAACGCCGCCGCCGAGGACCTCGCCGACTACCTGAGCCGCCCCCGCTGGTACCAGGAGCAGACCGACCTGCCCGTGGCCGTCGCCTACTTCTCTCCCGAGTTCGGCATCACCTCAGCCCTCCCGCAGTACTCCGGCGGCCTGGGCATCCTGGCCGGCGACCACCTCAAGGCCGCGAGCGACCTGGGCGTCCCGCTCATCGGCGTCGGCCTGCTCTACCGGCACGGCTACTTCCGCCAGACACTCTCCCGCGAGGGCTGGCAGCAGGAGCACTACCCGGTCCTCGACCCCAACTCGCTCCCGGTCACGCCGCTGCGCGAGGCCGACGGCACCCCCGCCCGGATAAGCCTGGTGCTGCCCGGCGGCCGCGCGCTGCACGCCCGGATCTGGAAGGCCCAGGTCGGCCGGGTGCCGCTGCTGCTGCTCGACTCCGACGTCGAGGGCAACGGGCCCGCCGAGCGCGACGTCACCGACCGGCTCTACGGCGGCGGCAGCGAGCACCGGCTGCTCCAGGAGATGCTGCTCGGCATCGGCGGGGTGCGGGCCCTGCGCGCGTACTGCCGGATCACCGGCCACGCAGCGCCCGAGGTCTTCCACACCAACGAGGGCCACGCCGGCTTCCTCGGCCTGGAGCGCATCCGCGAGCTGTCACTGGACGGCCTGGACTTCGACTCCGCCCTGGAGGCGGTACGGGCCGGCACCGTCTTCACCACCCACACCCCCGTCCCCGCGGGCATCGACCGCTTCGACCGCGAGCTGGTCGCCCGCCACCTGGGCGACGGCGCGGAGCTGCCCGGCGTCGACACCGGCCGCATCCTCGAACTGGGCATGGAGACCCACCGGGGCGGCGACCCCAACCTCTTCAACATGGCCGTCATGGGCCTGCGGCTGGCCCAGCGCGCCAACGGCGTGTCCACCCTGCACGGCGCCGTCAGCCGGGAGATGTTCGCCGGCCTGTGGCCCGGCTTCGACCCCGAGGACGTGCCGATCACGTCCATCACCAACGGCGTGCACGCCCCCACCTGGGTCGCCCCCGAGGTGCTGCGGCTCGGTGCCCGGCAGCTCGGCACGCAGCGCGCCGAGGACGCCCTCATGACCGGCGGCACCGACTGCTGGGAGGCCCTCGGCGCCATCCCCGACACCGACCTGTGGGAGCTGCGCCGCGAGCTGCGCGAGCAGCTCGTCGCGGACGTGCGGGCCCGGCTGCGCGCCTCGTGGCGGCAGCGCGGCGCGGGCGAGGCCGAGCTGGGCTGGACCGACCAGGTGCTCGACCCGGACATCCTCACCATCGGCTTCGCGCGGCGCGTCCCGTCGTACAAGCGCCTCACGCTCATGCTGCGTGACCAGGACCGGCTCATGGAGCTGCTGCTGCACCCCGAGCGGCCGATCCAGATCGTCGTCGCCGGCAAGGCGCACCCGGCCGACGACGGCGGCAAGCGGCTGGTTCAGGAGCTGGTCCGCTTCACCGACGACCCGCGGGTGCGGCACCGCATCGTCTTCCTGCCCGACTACGACATGCGCATGGCCCGGCTGCTCTACCCCGGCTGCGACGTCTGGCTCAACAACCCGCTGCGCCCGCTGGAGGCGTGCGGCACCTCCGGCATGAAGGCCGCCCTCAACGGCTGTCTCAACCTGTCGGTGCTCGACGGCTGGTGGGACGAGTGGTACGACGGCCAGAACGGCTGGGCCATCCCCACCGCCGACGGCGTCACCGACGAGGACCGCCGCGACCAGCTGGAGGCCGCCGCCCTCTACGACCTGCTGGAGCGGCAGGTCGCCCCGCGGTTCTACGACCGGGGCGGCCGCGGGCTGCCGCAGCGCTGGGTCGAGATGGTCCGGCACACCCTCACCACGCTCGGCCCCAAGGTGCTCGCCGGGCGCATGGTCCGCGACTACGTCACCCGGCTCTACGCGCCCGCCGCCCGCTCGCACCGCGCCATACAGGGTCCCGCCGCGGCCGGGCTGGCCGAGTGGAAGCAGCGGCTGCGCCGCCAGTGGTCGCAGGTGTCGGTGGACCACGTGGAGACCGACTCCGTCGAGGGCACCCCGGAGCTGGGCTCCACCCTCACCCTGCGCACGCAGGTCACGCTGGGCGGCCTGGACCCGTCCGACGTGGACGTCCAGCTGCTGTCCGGCCGGGTGGACGCCGCCGACCGGATGGCCGAGCCCACGGTCCAGTCGCTCAAGCCGGCCGGGCGGTCCGACATGGCGGGCCGGTATTCCTACGAGGGCCCGATGACCCTCGACCGCACGGGCTCGTTCGGCTACACCGTGCGGGTCCTCCCCTCCCACCCGCTGCTCGCCACCCCGGCCGAACTCGGCCTGGTGGCCTTCCCCCCGGACTCCGCCGGCATGACCGCCGGGATCCTGCGCTAGCCGCGCCGGCCGGGGCCCCAGGGGCGCGGGAGTCCGCGCCCCTGGGAACGCCCCGCGGGGCGGCGCCGTGCTACGCCTGGAGGGTCTTGATGTTCTCCGCCTGCGGGCCCTTCTGGCCCTGCGTGACGTCGAAGGACACCTTCTGGCCCTCGATCAGCTCGCGGAAGCCGGTCGACTGGATGTTCGAGTAGTGGGCGAAGACGTCGGAGCCGCCGCCGTCCTGCTCGATGAAGCCGAAGCCCTTTTCCGAGTTGAACCACTTCACGGTTCCGGTTGCCATATTGCATCTCCTACATGTGGGGCACTTTCAGATCCGCACTGTACGGACCGAGGCGACCGGAGCCGATCACCCCACACCGGAGAAAACCGGCAAAAACAGAAACGCACCCGGGCCGGCCTGTGACGACCGGCCCGGGCGCGTACCGCCGAACGGATGGTGCGACCGCGTCAGCTCACGTTGACGGCGGTGTCGTCGAGCAGGAAGGAGGTCGCCAGGGTGGAGTCCTCGGTCCCGGTGAACTTCAGGGTGACCGTGGAGCCGATGTACGGGGTGAGGCTGACGCTCCGCTGGACGTAGCCGGTGCCCTGGTTGACGTTGCTGTAGCTGGCCAGGGTGGTGCTGCCGGCCGCGACGGTGAACTTGTCGTACGCCGTGCCCGTGCCCTCGTCGGAGGAGATGTACAGGTAGAACGTCAGACTCGCGCTGGTGCAGCTCGCCGGGACGGTCACCGACTGGGAGACCGTGTCGGTGTGCGTGGTGCCGTAGCCGTCGAGCCAGGCCTTGTAGGAGCCGGAGTGGGCCGGGGCGTCGGTGCTGCTGTCGATGACGCCGGTGGAGGCGGTCCAGCCGGTGCTGCCGCTCTCGAAGCCGGGGTTGGCCAGCAGCTGGCCCGCGGTGCAGCCGCCGCTGGTGCTGGTGACCGCCCAGCTGAAGGACGCGGTGCCGGTGGCGTTCGCGGAGTCCTTGACCGTCACCGTCACGGCGTAGGTGCCGGAGCTGCTGCCCGTGGTGCCGGAGATCAGACCGGTGGAGGCGTTGATGCTCAGGCCCGGGGGCAGGCCGGTGGCGCTGTAGGTCAGGGCGCCCGAGGTCGTCGAGCCGGCCTGGATCTGCAGGCTCACCGCGGTGCTCACCTTGGTGGACTGGTTACCGGGGTTGGTGACCGTCACACCCGTGGGGTTGGACACCCGGCTGCCGACACCGATCGCCGCCCAGGTGTTGGCGACCGTGTTGTACGTGGCGCTGCCCTGGCCCCACAGGTCGGCCGCGGCCTGGAGCGACTGGGTGCGCGCCGCCGCGTAGTTGGTCGTGGACGTGAAGCGCTCGGTCAGCGACTTGTACCAGAGCTTGAGCGCGTTGTCCCGGCCGATGCCCGGCACCGACAGGCCGTCGTAGGTCGGGCTGTTGTAGCTGACCCCGCCGATCACCTTGGCGCCGCTGCCCTCGGACAGCAGGTAGAAGAAGTGGTTGGCCGGGCCGGAGGAGTAGTGGACGTCCAGGCCGCCGAGGCTGGAGGACCAGTAGTCCTTCGAGCCGCCGTCCTTGCTGGGCTTGTCCATGTAGCGCAGCGGGCTGCCGTCACCGTTGATGTCGATCTTCTCGCCGATGAGGTAGTCGCCCGGGTCGCTGGAGTTGTTCGCGTAGAACTCCACGCCGGTGCCGAAGATGTCGGACGTCGCCTCGTTCAGGCCGCCGGACTCGCCGGAGTAGTTCAGGCCCGCGCTGTTGGAGGTGACGCCGTGGCTCATCTCGTGGCCCGCGACGTCCAGCGCGGTCAGCGGGTGAGCGTTGCCGCTGCCGTCGCCGTACGTCATGCAGAAGCAGGAGTCGTCCCAGAAGGCGTTGACGTACGAGCTGCCGTAGTGCGTACGGGAGTAGGCGGCCCTGCCGTCGTCGGCGATGCCGTTGCGGCCGAAGGTGTTCTTGTAGAAGTCCCAGGTCTCCTGGGCGCCGTAGGCCGCGTCGACGCCCGCGGTCTGGGCGGTGGTGCCGACGCCGTCGCCCCACGTGTCGTCGGCGTCGGTGAACAGCGTGCCGGTGCCGGACGTGCCGTGGCTGAGGTTGTACGTCTTGTGGCCGCCGCGGGTGTTGTCGGTCAGCTGGTAGGTGCTGCCGGACAGCGTCGTGGTGATGTTCACCTGGCCGCTGTACTCGCTGTTGCCGACGCCGGTCTCGACGCCCTGGTACTGGTAGAGCTGCTTGCCGGAGTTCGCGTCCGTGACGACGTGCAGCTCGCTGGGCGTGCCGTCGTCCTGGAAGCCGCCGAGCACGGTCTCCCAGGCGAGCACGGGGGTGCCGGACGCGGCCCACACGACCTTGCGGGTCGAGTCGACCACGGCGGAGTCGTTGTGGATCGCCTTCATGCGCGAGAGGTTGTCGGCCTTCACCTCGGCGGCGCCGATGCCCGCGGTGGTGGACGGCACGGCGATCGCCGCACTGGTGGCCTTGTCGACGCCGGTGGTCGCGCCGAGTGCGCTGGTGTGCACCACCAGGTCGCCGCCGAGCACGGGCAGGCCCTGGTAGGTGCGCTCGTAGCGGGTGTGGGTGCTGCCGTCGGCGTCCTGGACCACGGACTTGACGACCAGTTTCTCCTGCGCGCCGAGGTGCAGGGACGACGCGGTCGCGGCCGCGCCGGCCTGGGCGTGGGACACCAGGGCGGCCTGCTGGGAGGGGCTCAGCGAGGCGGGCAGCGCGCCCGCCTTGGGCTGGGCGTGTGCGCCGGCGGCCTGGCCGGACTGCGCGGCGGGGTCTGCCGCCGCCGTTCCGGCCGGGAGGGTCACGGCGAGCATGGCCGCACCGGCGACCAGCACGCCGGCGGCCAGGGCCGTCCGGCGTGTTCGGGGGGATCGTGCCACTCGTCACTCCTTCTGCGGCGGCCGTGGGTGACGGCCGGTGACAGGCCGGGCGGGAGGGGTTGGTGATCCGCCCGGCTAGAGCTGCGCATGTGCTGCGGAACGGGGCACAGAGTGGCACTCTTTACCTGTTCATGTCAGTCCCATGGGGCCAACTTGGCTGAAAAACGTCCGGTGAGCGGTGTGTGGAATCCGTATAGCGGACGCGTGTTGCCGCGGTGTTGCACGCCGGAGAACTCGATGGCCGATCCGGCGTGCCCTGCGGGTGGCATTACGGGGCTTCCCGGGTGAAACGGGCGCGCCCGTACCGGACTTACGAGCGCCGGCTGACCGCCGTCCGCTGCCCGACCCGGGAGAGCTTCTCCGGATTGCGCACGCTGTAGAGGCCGGAAATCAGGCCGCTGTCGATGCGCACCGCCAGCACGCCGTCGAGTGTCCCGTCGAACCGCACCAGCAGCGCGGGGCTGCCGTTGACCTCGACCGGCTCGAAGGTCCGCGCGCCCTGCCGCCGGTACCACCCGTTGGCCAGCAGCCGGGCCACCTTGGGGGCGCCGACGACCGGGCGGACCAGGGCGTGCACCACCCCGCCGCCGTCGCTCAGCGCCACCACGCCGGGCGCGAGCAGATCCAGCAGCCGCTGCAGGTCGCCGTTCTCCACCGCCTCCTGGAAGGCGTCCAGCACCGCCCGCGTCTCGGCCGGTGAGACGCTGCCGCGCGGCCGGCGCGCGGCCACGTGTCCACGGGCCCGGTGGGCGATCTGCCGCACGGTCGCCGGGGTCTTCTCGACGGCCTCGGCGATCTCGTCGTAATCGAGGTCGAAGACCTCGCGCAGCACGAAGACCGCCCGCTCGGTGGGGTTGAGCGTCTCCAGCACCAGCAGCATCGCCATCGACACGTTCTCGGCCAGCTCGACGTCCTGGGCCGCGTCCGGCGCGGTCAGCAGCGGCTCGGGCAGCCACGGGCCGACGTAGGACTCCTTGCGGCGGCCGAGCGCGCGCAGCCGGTCCAGCGCCTGCCGGGTGGTGATCCGCACCAGGTACGCGCGCACGTCCCGGACGGTCGAGGCGTCGACGCCGACCCAGCGCAGCCACGTCTCCTGGAGCACGTCCTCGGCGTCGGCGGCCGAGCCGAGCATCTCGTAGGCGACGGTGAAGAGCAGGTTGCGGTGGGCCACGAAGGCGTCGGTGGCCGGGTCGATGCTGTCCCGGCGGGTGATCTCCTCGACGCCGCCCGCGCCTTCGCGTCCGGTCGCCTCCGTCTCGTCGCTCGCCTTCGCCACTGCCGGCTCCTCCCCGTGTGCCGCGCGGCCTCCGCCGCGCGCCGTCCTCGCGCACAAGACGCCCGCCGCGGCCGGTTCGTGACAGCCGCGGGCGGTGTCGCTCGTCACAGACGCGCGCTGTCACAGCCTTCCGACCAGCGACGTCCTGTGAGCGTCGGGACGCCGGGCGGACCCTTCCGGGCGGCGCACCGGCCTGTCGATGTGTCCGACGAGTGCCTGATGCGAAAAGGAGACGGTCGTGGCAGTGCACGACGCAACCCCCGGGGCCGGGCCGGTCCCGAAAACGGCCGGGAGCGAGCCCGCCGACCCGCGGCGCTGGCTGGTTCTCGGCGTCATCGCCATCGCGCAGTTCATGGTCGTGCTCGACCTGACGGTGATGAACCTCGCGCTGCCCTCCGCGCAGCGCGCCCTCGGCTTCGGCGCCGCCGACCGGCAGTGGGTCGTGACGGCGTACGCGCTGTCGTTCGGCAGCCTGCTGCTCTTCTGCGGGCGGCTCGCCGACCTGGCCGGCCGCAAGACCACCTTCCTGACCGGCCTCATCGGCTTCGCCGCCGCCTCGGCGGTGGGCGGCGCCGCGGTCAGCTTCCCGATGCTGGTGACCGCCCGCGCCTGCCAGGGCGTCTTCGGCGCGCTGCTCGCGCCGTCCGCCCTGTCGCTGCTGACCACCACCTTCAAGGACCCGCGCGAACGGGCCAGGGCCTTCGGCGTCTTCGGCGCGGTCGCGGCGGCCGGCAGCGGCCTCGGCCTGCTGCTCGGCGGGGCGCTCACCACGTACCTGTCGTGGCGCTGGTGCATGTACGTCAACGTGGTCTTCGCCGTCGCCGCGGCCTTCGGCGCCGTCACGCTCGTCGGCAAGCAGCAGCGCGCACCCGGCGGGCGGCTGGACGTGCCCGGCGTGCTCACGGTCTCCAGCGGGATGTTCTGCCTGGTCTACGGCTTCGCGCACGCCGGCTCGCACGGCTGGGGCAGCGCCGCGACGGTGGCCTTCCTGTCCGCCGGGGCCGCGCTGCTGGCCGCCTTCGGCGTGCTCCAGGCGCGCACCGCCCACCCGCTGCTGCCGCCGCGCGTCGTCCTGGACCGCAACCGCGGCGGCGCCTACCTCACCGTGCTGGTCCTGGGCGCCGCGACCTTCGGCGTCTTCCTCTTCCTCATCTACTACATGCAGGTGATGCTGGGCTACAAGGCGATCCGCTCCGGCGTCGCCCTGCTGCCGATGGTGCTGCTCAGCGGCGTCCTCGCGGTCGTCGGCAACACCCGGCTGCTGCCGCGCATCGGCCCCCGGCCGATGGTCTTCACCGGCATGCTGCTCGACGCGGGCGCGATGGCCTGGCTGACCCGCGTCGGCGAGCACTCCGGCTACTGGTCGGCGCTGTTCGGCCCGCTGCTGGTCATCGGCGCGGGCAGCGGCCTCATCTTCGGCATGGTCGCCGCCACCGGCACCTTCGGGGTCGGCCCGCAGGACGCCGGGGTCGCGTCGGCGAGCATCAACACCGGGCAGCAGCTCGGCGGTTCGATCGGCACCGCGCTGCTCAACACCATCGCGGCCGGCGCGGGCGCCGACTACCTCGCCGCGCACGCGCACGGCAAGCCCGGCGCGCACATGCTGCAGCTCGCGGCGATCCACGGCTACACCACCGTCTTCTGGTGGTGCGCCGGGATGTTCGCCTTCGGCGCGCTCGTCGGCGCCGTGCTGCTGCGCGGCGGCCCGCTGGGCCGCCCCGCGGGCGAGCCCGGCCCGCAGGCGCCGGCGCAGGGAGCGGCGGCGGCCGCCGCCGGGTGAGGGGCCGGCGGGCGGACGGCCGTCGGCGGCACCGCGGCACGCCTGAGCCCCGCAGCTGCCCTGCCGACGGGATGCCGGTGGCCGGCCACCCGGCTCCTGCGGCCCGGCAGCCCCCACCGCAGTGGCCCGGTGGCGCGGTTCCGGGGCCCGGCGACGACTGCCGTGGGTTCGGGCCCCGGGCCCGGCTCTGGCCCCGACCCGGGCTCCGGCCCGACCCCGGTTCCGGCCGCGGTTCCGGTTCCGGCCGCGGCTCCGGCCCGACCCCGACCCCGGTTCCGGCCCGACCCCGGCCCGACCCCGGTTCCGGTTCCGGCCCGACCCCGGCCCGACCCCGGTTCCGGTTCCGGCCCGGTTCCGGCCCGGTTCCGGCCCGGTTCCGGCCCCGGGCCGGGCCCTGCCTCAGGCCAGGCCGTCGCGCCAGGCGGCGTCCAGATGGGCGTAGTGCCCGTCGGCGGCGATCAGTTCCGCCGGCGGGCCGTCCTCGACGATCCGCCCGGCGCTCATCACCAGCACGCGGTCGGCGATCTCGACCGTGGACAGCCGGTGGGCGATGACCACCGCCGTACGGCCGGCCAGCACCGTGCGCATCGCGTGCTGGACGGCCCGCTCGCCGGGGATGTCCAGGGACGAGGTCGCCTCGTCCAGGATCAGCACCCCCGGGTCGGCCAGCAGCGCCCGCGCGAAGGCGACGAGCTGGCGCTGGCCGGCGGAGATCCGGCCGCCGCGCTTGCGGACGTCGGTGTCGTAGCCGTCCGGGAGGGCCGCGATGAAGTCGTGCGCCCCGATCGCGCGGGCCGCCGCCTCGACGTCCTCGCGGGTCGCGTCGGGCCGCCCGATGGAGATGTTGTCGGCGACCGTGCCGGAGAACAGGAACGCCTCCTGCGTCACCATCACCACCGCGCGCCGCAGGTCGGCCGTCGAGAGGTCGGCGAGCCCGGTGCCGTCCAGCAGCACCCGCCCGCCCGTCGGGTCGTAGAACCGGGCCAGCAGCTTGGCCAGCGTCGACTTGCCCGCACCGGTCGCGCCGACCACCGCGACCAGCTGGCCCGCCGGCAGCCGCAGGCTGAACTCCGGCAGCACCTCGCCGCCCGTGCGGTAACCGAAGCGCACCCGGTCGAAGACCACCTCGCGCCCCGGGCGGCCGTGCGCGGCCGGCGGCAGCGGCGCCGGCCGCTCCGGCTCGGGGACGGTCGGCGCCTGCGCGAGCAGCCCGGCGATCTTCTCCAGCGACGCGGCCGCCGACTGGTAGGAGTTGAGGAACATCCCCAGCCGGTCGATCGGGTCGTACAGCCGCCGCAGGTAGAGCGCGAAGGCCGCGAGCACGCCGAGCGCCATCCCGCCGCCCGCGACCCGGTAGGCACCCCACACCACGATGCCCGCGACGGTGACGTTGGCGATCAGCCGGGAGCCGACGACGTAGCGGGCCATCTCCAGGATCGCGTCGCCGTTGGCCCGGTAGTGCCGGTGGTTCAGTTCGTCGAAGGCCGCGTCGTTGGGCACCTCGCGGCGGAAGGACTTCACCGGGCGGACGCCGTTCATCGTCTCGGTGAACTTGACGATGACCGCCGCGACGGCCGTCGAGCGTCTGCGGTAGGCGACCATCGAGCGGCGCTGGAAGATCCGCACCGCGACGTACAGCGGCACGTACGACACGAGCGTGACCAGGCCGAGCCGCCAGTCCAGCACGATCAGCAGCACCGAGATGTACACGCAGCTCAGCACCACCCCGATGAGCTCCTCCAGGCCGTCGGTCAGCAGCTCGCGGATCGACTCGACGTCGGAGGTGGCGCGCGAGATGAGCCGGCCGGAGGTGTAACGCTCGTGGAAGTCCAGGCTGAGCGTCTGGGCGTGCCGGAACATCCGGGCGCGCAGCTCGATCAGCACGTCCTGGCTGATCAGCGCGGCGACCCGGATGAACGCCCGCTGCAGCAGCCCGGCCGCGAGCCCGCAGCCGAGATAGGCCGCCGCGACCGCGGCCAGCGCGCCGTGCCGGCCTTCTCGCACCTGCGGGATGGCGTGGTCGATCGCGTACGCCACGAGCAGCGGCCCGGCCTGCACCGCCGCCTGCTGCACCAGCAGCAGCACGGTGGTCAGCCACAGCCGCCGGCGGCGCGGGCGCAGCAGCGAACGCAGCAGTACCGACTGGGCGTTGCGCGGCGCGGGCAGCACGTCCCGGTCGAAGGCGTCGGGCTCGGGGGGTGCCGCTCCGGGGGTGGCGGCGGCGGGGGGCGGGCCGGTCCGCTCCGGCTCGCCGAGCTGCTGCTCGGTGGCGGACGTCATCGGGCGTCGCTCCTCTCCAGCGGCTCGGACGCGGGCGCGGGTTCGGGCTCGGGTTCGGACGTGGGCTCGGACGCGGGTTCAGGCTCTGGCCCGGCGTCCGGGGCAGGCGGCTCGGGGTCGAGGCCGGACATCAGATGGCGGTACTCGGCACTGGAGCGCAGCAGTTCGGAGTGGGTGCCGACCGCGGTGATCCGGCCGCCGGACAGCAGCGCGACCTGGTCGGCGAGCTGGACGGTCGACGGGCGGTGCGCGACGACCAGCGCGGTCGTCTCCCGCAGCACCTCCCGCAGCGCGGCCTCGACCAGCGCCTCGGTGTGCACGTCGAGCGCGGAGAGGGGGTCGTCCAGGATCAGGAACCGCGGCCGCCCCACCACAGCGCGGGCCAGCGCGAGCCGCTGCCGCTGTCCGCCCGACAGGCTCAGCCCCTGCTCGCCGACCTGGGTGTCCAGCCCCTGCGGCAGGGCGTGCACGAAGCCGCACTGCGCGACCTCCAGCGCGCGCAGCACCTCCTTCTCGTCCGCCCCCGCCGGACCCGCGCCCATCGCCACGTTCTCCCGTACGGTCGCGGAGAAGAGGGTGGGCTCCTCGAAGGCCACCGCGACCAGCTCGCGCAGCCGGGAGACGGGCAGCAGCGCGGTGTCCGCGCCGTCCAGCGTGATCCGCCCGGCGGTCGGCTCGTGCAGCCGCGGCACGAGCGCGGTCAGCGTCGTCTTGCCGCTGCCGGTCGCGCCGACCAGGGCCGTCGTCCGGCCCGCCGGGACGTGCAGGTCGACGCCCGCGAGCAGCGGCTCGCTCCCGGCGGGCGCGTCCGGGTAGCGGAAGACGACGCCCTCCAGCCGCAGGCCGTCGCCCCCGCGCGCCGGGGCCGCGTCGTCCTCGTCGGCGGACCGGTCCGTGGACTCCGCCCCCGGCGTGTCCATGGGCTCGAAGTAGCGGTCGGCGGCGGTCGCGGCCTCGTTGCTCATCGCGAGCAGGAAGCCGATCGAGTCCACCGGCCAGCGCAGCGCGAGCGCCGTCGACAGGAAGGCGACGAGGGTGCCCGCCGACAGCTTGCCGTCGGAGACCTGGAGCACCCCGATCAGCAGCGCCACCCCGATGGACAGCTCCGGCAGCGTCATGATGAGCGCCCACAGGTCCGACAGCAGGTCGGCCTTGCGCAGCTCGGTGCGCCGCAGCTCGCGGGCCCGGGTGTGGAAGGCCTGCGCCTGGGTGCGGTGCCGCCCGAAGGCCTTGACGATGCGGATGCCGAGAACCGACTCCTCCACGAGGGTGGCCAGGTCGCCCGACTGGTCCTGGGCACGCCGGGCGGCGAGCGCGTACCGCCGCTCGAAGCGCGTGGACAGCACCATGAGCGGCACCGCCGGGCCGAGCACCACGAGCGTCAGCAGCGGGGACTGCGTGAGCAGCACCGCGACGCCGATCAGCAGCGTGGTGAAGTTGACGAACAGGAAGACCAGGGGGAAGGCCAGGAACATCCGCAGGATCTGCAGGTCGGTCGTCGCACGGGAGAGCAGCTGCCCGGACGCCCAGCGGTCGTGGAAGGCGACCGGCAGCCGCTGCAGCCGCCGGTAGAGATCCGCCCGCATCGCCGCCTCGACGCCCGCGAGCGGCCGCGCCACCAGCCACCGCCGCACCCCGAACAGCCCCGCCTCCGCGATGCCGAGGGCCAGCAGCAGCCCGCCGCCCAGCCACACCCCCGACGGGTCGCGGTCCTTGACCGGCCCGTCCACCAGCCACTTGAGCACCAGCGGGATGAGCAGCGACAT
This sequence comes from Streptomyces sp. NRRL F-5123, assembly GCF_000721495.1. Taxonomy (GTDB): domain Bacteria; phylum Actinomycetota; class Actinomycetes; order Streptomycetales; family Streptomycetaceae; genus Actinacidiphila. Next base: position 2,544 of record NZ_JOHY01000022.1, on the reverse strand, counting down.
GCACGAGGCGACGACGCCGATGACCGCCGACACCGACAGCCGCAGCCGCACCGGCCGCACGTACGGCCACAGCCGCAGCAGCGAGCGGACCGAGGACCGCGGGCGGACGGCGGGCGCGGAGTCAGGGGCGGTGGCAGACATCACCCCTGACACTACGGTCCCCCCCGCCCCGCATCACATGGTTTTCCGCCGGACAGGGGGCGGGCAGCGGGCCGCGCGGGGCGCGCGGCTCAGACGGTGAAGCCGCCGTCCGCGTGTACGACCGCGCCGGTCACGTACGAGGCCGCGTCCGACGCCAGATGGGCCACGACCGCCGCGATCTCCGCCGGTTCGGCGTAGCGGCCGAGCGCGGTCAGGCCGCGTACGGTGTCGGCGAAGGGGCCGTCCGCCGGGTTGGCGTCGGTGTCGGTGGGGCCGGGGTGCAGCAGGTTGACGGTGATGCCGAGCGGGCCCAGGTCGCGGGCCAGGCCCTTGGTCATGCCGGCCAGCGCGCTCTTGGTCAGGGCGTAGAGGGTCAGGCCGGGGAAGGGCGTGCGCTCGGCGACGTTGCTGCCCAGCGAGATGATGCGGCTGCCCGGGCGCATGTGCCGGGCCGCCGCGCGTGCCGCCAGGTAGGGCCCGCGGACGTTGACCGCGACCGCGCGGTCGAAGTCCGCGGCGCCCAGGTCGGTCACCGCGCCGGTGACGTACACCCCGGCGCTGCACACCAGGATGTCCAGCCGTCCCCACTCCGCCGCGATCCGGTCGACCGCGGCCTCGGTCTCGGCGCCGTCCCCGCTGTCCGCGCGCAGTGCGAGCGCCCGCCGCCCGAGGGCGCGTATCTCCGCCGCGACGGCCTCCGCGCTGTCCTTGTCCTTCTCGTAGGTGATCGCGACGTCCGCGCCGCCCGCCGCGAGCCGCCGCGCGACCGCCGCGCCGATGCCGCGCGAACCGCCGGTGACGAGGGCGGCCCTGCCGCCGAATCCGTTCGTTTCCATGCCGATCATGCTGGTCGGCGCACGTCCCGGAAGCTGGCGGGATTCGGCCGTCGCGCTGCCGCCGGCGGAGCTTCAGCGGGCGCGGCGCAGGCCCCGTACCGCCGGGATGGACAGCAGGGTGACGGCGACGCCGACGGCCACCACGCCGCCCGCCTGGAGGACGTGCCGGGCGCCGAGCGCGGAGGCGGCCGGGCCCGCGAGAGCCTGGCCCACCGGGAGCATCGCGACCGAGCCGGCCACCTCGTAGGCGTGGATGCGGTTGAGGATCTCGTTGGGCACCTGGGTCTGCACGCTCGTCGCCCAGTTGACGCCCCAGAAGGCGCCGCCGATGCCCGCCGTGAACACGCAGACGCACAGCCACGGCAACGGCAGGTCCAGGCCCACCGCCGCGGGCATCAGGGCGAAGGCGAAGATCCCGAAGCTGCCCGCGCGCAGCGGCCGGTCCGCGCGCAGCCGCATCGCCGTCAGCGCCCCGGCCGCGGTGCCCGCGCCCAGCGCGGAGTTCATGAGGCCGTAGGCGCCCGCGCCGTGCTCGGGGATGATCTGGCCCGCCGCCAGCGGGACGAAGGGGCCCATGACGCACATCGTGTAGACCGTCCAGACCAGGATCACCGACCACATCCACGTCCTCGCCCGGAACTCCCGCCAGCCCTCGGCGAGATCCGCCCGGAAGCCCCCCGGCGCGCCCTTCCCGGCGCCCTCGCGGGCCCGCGCGCCCGTGCGCGGCAGCCGCAGTGCCAGCAGGCACAGCGCGCTGGTCAGATACGTCGTCGCGTGCACCACGAAGACCGCGCCCGCCGACGTGAAGCCGACCAGCACACCCGCGAGCGCGGGCCCCGCCAGGCTCGCGCCCGACTCCGCCGCCCGGGTCACCGCGTTCGCCCCCTGCACGTCCCGCGCGACCCGCACCACCGTGCTGGCCACCCCGGGCTGGAAGAGCGCCGCGCACGTGCCGTTGACCACCCCGATCAGCAGCACCTCCCACAGCCGCACGCTGTGGGTGAGGAAGAGCACGGCCGCGGTGGACTGCGTGCACACCCGCGCCAGGTCCGCGCCGATCATCATCCGGCGCGCGTCGAAGCGGTCGGCGATGACGCCGCCGAATATCACGAAGCCCGCGAAGCAGGCGGTGGTCGCCGCCATCACCAGGCCGATGTCGCCGGCCGAGTAGCCGTACGACAGCAGGCCCGCGGACAGGGCGACCGGGAGCATCGTGTCGCCCAGCATGGCGACGGAGCGGGCGGTGAAGTAGAGCCGGAAGTTGACCGACCAGAGCGAGGCGCCGAGCCCGGCCGGCTCCTGTGGCGCCGGGCGGGCGCCGGGGCCGGCGGCAGCGGGGGAGCGCGGTGCGGAGGACGTCACTGGGCTCATAGTGGACTGGACCACTTCAGGAGTCCAGCGGATTCCGTCCTCCGGACGGGGCGGCCGCGGATGCCGGTACGGCCCGGCGGGTCGGCAGGTCAGGGGGCCGGTGCCGCGGCGGGGGCGCGAGCGAGTGCGGTCGGGGCTGTGGGTGTTGCGGGCCGGCGGTGGCCGGGCGGGGCGGGGGCGAGTGGCGGTGCGGCGG
>NZ_JOHY01000021.1 GCF_000721495.1 Streptomyces sp. NRRL F-5123 | reverse complement strand
CCGCCCGGCCCGTACGGCGCGCCCGCCGCGCCCACCGGCCCCGCGGCCCCGCTGCCGCCCCCGCCCGTGTACGGGCAGCCGCCGGCCGGGTACGGGCAGCCGCCCGCGGCTCCGCCGTACGGCGGCACCCCGCCCAGCCTCGTCAAGGGCGAGGAGCACCTCCCCCTCGACATGCGCAAGCGGCTCTCGCTGCGCAAGGAGCAGGTCGCGGTCAGCCTGCGCAAGCACGGCGCCGAGAACGCCCGGGTGCGGATCGTGCTGGTGCTGGACGCGTCCGGCTCGATGTCGCACCTGTACTCGTCCGGCGTGGTCGGCGGCGTGGTCGAGCGGATGGCGGCGGTCGCCGCGCAGCTCACCACGGACGGCACGATGGAGGCCTGGACCTTCGCGACGAACGCCGCACGGCTGCCGACGCTGATGCTGGGCGACCTGCCGAGCTGGATCCCGCTGCACGTGCGGGTCGGCGAGTTCGCGTTCGGCCGCAAGCGCAAGAAGCCCCCGCAGGGGCTCCAGCCGGGCCAGGTCGACATGCGGCAGATCGGCATCCAGAACGAGGAGCAGAAGGTCATCGCGCAGGTGCGGGACTTCGTGCGGGCGGCGCCGTCGCCGTACGGCACCTTCGTGCTCTTCTTCTCGGACGGCGGGGTGCACCGCAACGCGGCCATCGAAAAGGAGCTGCGGGCGGCGGTGGAGGAGCCGATCTTCTGGCAGTTCGTGGGGCTCGGCAACGGCGGCTACGGCGTCCTGGAGCATCTGGACACGATGACCGGGCGGCGGGTGGACAACGTCGGCTTCTTCGCCGTGGACGACATCGCGCGGTTGTCGGACGCCGAGCTTTACGACCGCATCCTCACCGAGCTGCCGGCCTGGCTGAAGGCGGCGGCCGCGGCGGGCATCCTGCGCTGAGCGCGGCGCGGGAGGAGTGGAAGCGGCGGCGGTGCGGCCAGGGGATGGCGTCATGGCCGGACCGCCGCCGCGGTCTCGTGGGCGGCGCGGCGCGGGCTGTCAGGCCCCGTAGACGTGCAGACCGGAGGCCTGGCCCGCGGGCCAGCCGGTGTTGGCCGTGAAGACCAGCCGGACGTAGCGGGTGGTGATCGCGCTCGGCAGGGTGAGCGTTGCGGTGTTACCGGTCGCCGGGTCGAAGGTGACGGCGGTCGCGGCGAGCAGCGTGCCGGGGTTGGCGTTCCCGTCCGTGCTGCCCTGCACGGCGATCGTCTGGGTGCGGGTGGCCCAGGCGGTCGCCGGCGGGAGGTCGACCACGACGCGCTTGACGGGGAGGGCGCTGCCGAGGTCCACCTGCAGCCACTGGGGGAAGGCGTTGTTGGCGCTCTCCCAGTAGGTGTTCCGGTCGCCGTCGACGGCGTTGCCCGAGCCGTAGGTCTGGGTGTGGCTGCTCTCGGCGGTGGGCTTGCCGCGCGCCAGGTCGGTGGTGCCCGAGGGCGCGTCGGTGGTGACGGAGACCTGGCTGGAGCCGGCCGAGGTGTTGCCGGCCGCGTCGGAGGCGACGACGTCGAAGGTGTAGGCGGTGGCGGCGGCGAGTCCGGTGACGGTGAAGGACGTGCCGGTGGTGCTGCCTGCCGGGGTGGCCGTGCCGCCGCTGACCCGCCGTACCTGGTAACCGGTGACGCCGGTGTTGTCGGTGGACGCGGTCCAGGCGAGCGACACGGTGGTGTCGGTGTGCCCGGTGGCGTGCAGGGAGCCGGGCGCGGTGGGCGCCGTGGTGTCATCGCCGCCCCCGCCGGTCGTGGGTTGGGTGGGGCGGGTGGGGGTGAGGGGGATCTGGCCTTTGAGCATGCGGCCGCCGTCGCCGGTCAGGCGCAGGTAGTAGTCGGAGGAGCAGGCGGTGCCGTCCTCGTCGAGGGCGAGGAAGCCGGAGTTGGCGGGGACGAAGGCCTGGGACTCGGCGGTCTTGGCGATCTGGTTGCCTTCGTTGTACTCGTCGAACATCGAGATGTAGATGCCCTGCACGCCGGCGCGGCACATGTTGTAGAACTGCCGCCACATGAAGTCGCCGTGCGCGCGCTGCCGTCCGGTGACCGAGCCGGGCAGCACGCACGGCTGGTAGTCGATGCCGTGCGCGGCGCACTCGGCCAGGTCGGGGACGGTGGCGACGTTGTAGAAGTTGTCGGCGTCCGCGGCGTTGCCGATCCGGCCGACCATCCACGGGCTGAGCATGTCGAAGGCGTGGTAGACGTCGGAGAAGCCCGGCCGCGAGTCCCGGTCGCCGGTACGCCACCAGGTCGGCACGCCGCCGATGACGTAGCAGCCCTGCGCCTTGAACCAGTTGACGACGTCCAGGCACGGTTCGGGCGCGAAGGGGCGCTGGTTGTCGGCGAAGCCGAAGCCCCAGACGCACACCACCGGCTTGCCGTTCTGCACGGCGTAGGCCGGTGAGGCGGTGTGCGCCTTCATCTTGTTCGTCCAGTCGGCCTTGATGTCCGACTGCATGGTCGTCCAGTCGCTGACGTCGTACATGATGTAGAACTTCCGGCCGTGCGACTCGGCGGCGCTGCGCACCTTGCCGGCCATCGCGTCCCGGTTCGGCCCCTCGCCGCCGGTGGGGTTGAAACGCTGGAGCGCGGCGGTGTCGATGTTGTTCTGCTGCATCCACAGGAACTGCGTGTCGACCGTCTGCTGGTCGTACGACGAGAAGAGCGTGGCGGGCTGCCCGTTCCCGAGCGCCGCGTAGCCGGTCCGGTACGTCCTGCTGTACTCCCGGACGTCCGGCCAGGCCACGATCGTGGTGTTGGACGGCGACGGGGCCTGCCCGCCGTTCTGACTCCAGTGCCACCAGCTGTTAATGGGCGAACCGTCACCGATGCACGCAAACCATCCCTGGTAGCCCACCGTGATCTTGCCCACAACATCGCCTGCAGAACTGGCCGCGGAGGCGCTTGCGGCGAGGGCCGACTCGCCGATTCCGACCGCTCCGGTTGCGCTGACCGCAAGTGCGGCCTGTAACACCGTCCGGCGTGTGACACCCATGTCCGGTCCCTCCGATCGGCTGGCAACTCCCGTGCCGCACGGCCGATCGAGCGTCGGCGGCGGACCGGGAGTCCGTGGTCCGGGGGATCGTAACGACGGGGTTACACCTCCGCAATAGATCGCGCATCAGGCGAAATAATTGACAGAAGTCACGCAAGAAGCGGTCACGTGCTCTTGACGGCCTGACCTGCGGTTGACACTCCCCTCAGCCAAGTTGGTACGAAAATCTTAGGAGAATGAAATATTCCGCTCCTACGGTCGTGGTTCATGACGCATGCACCACAACCGCCGGGCGGCGGGCGCGCCGGAGCGCGGTCCCGATCCCACCGGAGGAGGCCCAAGCCGCGTTGGTGGAAGCGCCCGATGGTGGTCTCGGCGGCAGTCCTCGCCACGATCGGACTGGTCACGCTGGCCGTCGTCAACCGGTCCCCGTCCTCGAAGGACGACGCCTCCGACGCGAAGCCGCCCGCCGCCACCACGACGGCCTCCCCCGCCACCACGGCCCCGAGCAGCGCCCCGGCGTCCACCACGCCGCCCGCGCCGACGACGACCACCGCGGCGCCCACGACGCCGAGCGCGAAGACGTCGGCCCAGGCGGCCAAGGACCTCAGCTCGGCGATCAAGACACTGTCGGGCCAGCGAAAGGGCCGGCTGTCGGTCACCGTCAGCGAGCTCGACGGCGACCTCGCGGCCAGCTACGAGGACGGCTCGACGACGTACGACACCGCCAGCATCGTCAAGGTCGACATCCTCGCCTCGCTGCTGCTGCGGCACCAGAAGGCCGGCACCACGCTGACGTCGACCGAGAAGTCCGAGGCGACGGTCATGATCCGGCAGAGCGACAACAACGCCGCCACCGCGCTGTGGCACGCCGTCGGCGGCAAGTCCGGACTGGACTCCGCGAACAGGACCTTCGGCCTCAAGCACACCTCGGGCGGCGCGGGCGACCTGTGGGGGCTCACCCAGACCACGCCCGCCGACCAGATGAAGCTGCTCCACGTGGTCTTCGACGGGGACGACTCGCCGCTGTCCGCGGCCTCCCGCTCCTACATGACGGGCCTGATGGGCACCGTCACCAAGGGCCAGCAGTGGGGCGTCTCCGCCGCCGACGAGGACGGCTCCGGCTTCGCCCTCAAGAACGGCTGGCTCCAGCGCACCCAGACCGGCCTGTGGGACATCAACAGCATCGGCAAGGTCCAGTACCACGGCCACACCCTGCTGGTGGCCGTCCTCTCGAACGGCAACAAGTCCGAGAACTCCGGCATCGACAAGGTCGAGGCCGCCGCGGAGGCCGCCGCCAAGGCCCTGCTGTCCTGACGGCCGCCGCCCGCGCCGGTCAGGACGCGACGCCGACCAGCACCTTCCCCACCGCGTTGCCCTCCACCGCGTCGTACGCGTCGGCGGTGCGCTCCAGCGCGAAGCGGTGCAGCGGCAGGCCCGCCTCGGCGCCGGCCCGGAGGGCGCCGTCCGCGACCGCGGCCGGCACCGCCTGCGCGGCAACGCGGCGGGGGGAAGAGCGCGGCGCCCGCCGCGGGAGGCGGCCCGGAGCGTGAAGGGGCGGACTCAGAGGGACATGGCGGCCGAGTACGGCGGGACCCGCGGGGAGCGCTTCGCGGGGGCGCCCGCGGAGCCGGCGGGGCCGCGGTGGACGAGGAGGCCGCGGACGGGGTCCGGCACCGCGTCCAGCGCCGCCCGCGTGCCCGGCAGGGAATGCCACCGCTCCCAGTCCGCCTCCGCGGCGAAGGCGACCTCCAGGGCGACGCCCCATGTGTGCTCCGACCACCGCCAGGTGCTCGCGCCGTTGGTGACGAGTGATTCGGCGAGCACCTGCGCGTAGGCGCCACGCCAGCCGGACGCGGTGTGCACCGCGCCGTTCCCGATGTCCATGACCTCGATCGACCACCAGTCCGGAACGCTCATGCGTCCCACCGTAGACACGGTCACCGGGTGCGGGAAGGCCTTTCGGCGGCCGGGCGAAAAGGATCAATCGTCCGGCCGCCGCGCGACGCTCAGCCGAGCGCCGCCTCCGCCGCCGCGAGGATCTCGGTGACGCGCAGCCCGAACCGGGCGTCGCACGCGTGCGGTTCGGGGGCGAGGAGCGCGTCGACGGCCCGCGTGTAGGCCTCCTCGCCGGCGATCCCGGCGGCGCCGGGGTAGGTGGCAACGCCGTGCGTGCCGCGGAGTTCGCACGCGACGCCCGCGCCGGCCGGCGGCGCGGTGAGGGTCAGCGCGGCCGTGCTGGAGGCGCCCCCGGCGTGACGCAGCGTCAGGTGAACGAGGTCGCCGGGCCCGCGGAAGGCGGCCACGTCGGCGAGGTCGGCGACGTCGCCGAGCACCGGCAGCAGCACCGACAGCGCGTGCGGCCCGACGTCCCAGAGCCCGCCCTTGTCGCGGCGCCAGGGCGAGTCGGCGAAGGGGCTCGCGCCGTCGCCGAAGACGGCCCCGTACCAGTCGGCGCGGCCGGTGTACCAGCCGCCGGCCGCGGCCTGCTCGGCGATCCACGCGGCGCCGGCGGGGTCGAAGCGGACGGTGAAGAAGACCACCGAGCGCACCCCGCCCTCCTCGACCGCGGCGACGACGTCGCGGGCGGCCTCGACGGTCGCGGCGAGCGGCTTGTCCAGCAGCAGGTGCCGCCCGGCGCGGGCGGCGCGGGCGGCGAGCGGCGCCTGGACGGCGGGCGGCAGGGCGACGGCCACCGCGTCGACGTCGGCGATGAGCGCGTCGGCGTCCGCGTAGGGGCGGGTCCCGAGGGCCGCGGCGGTCTCGGCGGCCGCCTCTGGCCTGCGTCCCCACACGCCGGAGAGCTCCACCCCGGGGTGCGCGGCGAGCGCGGGCCCGTGCATGGTGCGGGCCCACGGCCCGGTGCCGAACAGCCCGACCCGCAGCGCGGGCGCGGTGCTCACGACGCGGTCCGCGGCTCTTCGTACCGGGCGTACGCGTCGCGGTCGAGGTCGCGCAGGTCGACGGAGAACTGGACCGCGTACTGCGGGGTGGGCGCGGTGTGCGCGCGCAGCGCCGCGAGCACCGCCTCGGTGAGCGCGCGCTTGGTCTCGGGTGTGCGGCCGGACAGCAGCGCGACCTCGACGTGGATCATCGCGTGGTGCGGCTCGCCCTCCGCGATCCACAGATCGTCATGGCGTACGAAACGGGTCTTGCACCCGCCCGCGCGACCGCCCGCGACGGTGACCAGCACCTCGTGCAGGGCCTTGCCGAAGCCCGGTTTGTCCAGGGCGTCGGCGAGCGTTCCGGAGTATTCCACGGTGGTATGCGGCATGCTCGGACCCTATTCCCGCCGGCTCCTGCGGCACACGGGTGTCTCACGTCGCAGGACGGGAGCATCCGTCGTCTCGGTTACATCCTGTTAACACAAGGGCAATGGATGGGAAAACCGTCCTTGCGACGCTGCGGTCGGTCCGATCAGCGCAGCTCGGCAGCCGCACCCCGCGCCCACGTTCGACAAGGATGGCGTCACCGTGACCTACAAGGCTGAGTACATCTGGATAGACGGCACCACGCCGACCGCGAAGCTGCGTTCCAAGACGCGGATCCTGGCCGACGGCGCGGAACTGCCCATCTGGGGCTTCGACGGCTCCAGCACCAACCAGGCCGAGGGCCACGCCTCGGACCGCGTGCTCAAGCCGGTCGCGTCCTTCCCCGACCCCATCCGCGGCGGCGACGACGTCCTCGTGCTGTGCGAGGTCTTCAACATCGACGGCACCCCGCACGAGTCCAACACCCGCGCCGCGCTGCGCGAGGTCGCCGAGAAGTTCGCGGCCCAGGAGTCGCTGTTCGGCATCGAGCAGGAGTACACCTTCTTCCAGGGCTCGCGCCCGCTCGGCTTCCCGGAGAACGGCTTCCCCGCCCCGCAGGGCGGCTACTACTGCGGCGTGGGCGCCGACGAGATCTTCGGCCGGCCCGTCGTCGAGAAGCACCTGGAGAACTGCCTGACCGCCGGCATCGGCGTCTCCGGCATCAACGCCGAGGTCATGCCCGGCCAGTGGGAGTTCCAGGTGGGCCCGCTGAGCCCGCTGGAGGTCTCCGACCACCTGTGGGTCGCCCGCTGGCTGCTCTACCGCACCGCCGAGGACTTCGGCATCTCCGCGACCCTCGACCCCAAGCCCGCCAAGGGCGACTGGAACGGCGCGGGCGCGCACACCAACTTCTCCACCAAGGCCATGCGTGAGGACTACGCGGCCATCATCGAGGCCGCCGAGTCGCTCGGCCGCGACGACAAGCCGCTGGAGCACATCAAGAACTACGGCGCGGGCGTCGAGGCGCGGCTGACCGGCGCGCACGAGACCGCCCCGTGGAACGAGTACAGCTACGGCGTCTCCAACCGCGGCGCGTCGGTGCGCATCCCGTGGCAGGTCGAGGTGGACCAGAAGGGCTACATCGAGGACCGCCGCCCGAACGCGAACGTCGACCCGTACGTCGTCACCCGGCTCATCGTCGACACCTGCTGCACGGCGCTGGAGAAGGCCAACCTGGTCTGAGCCCCGAGCCTTCCCGGAGGGGCGTCCGTCAGCGCGTGACGGTCGCCCCTTCGGCGTATCCGGGGTGACCAACGGCGCAGTCGCTCGTTTGACGCGGCGTGAAGAGCCGACCCGTGCAGCCGACCGGAACGCCCGCGAAGAAGCATGCCGCGCAAGGGGCGGTGGCGGAGGCCGAGGCGGCACTCGTCGAGCACTACCCGCGGCTCGTGCGGCTGGCGTATCTCGCGCTGCCCGCGAGCACCGCGCGGCACCGCAGGGTGCTCGTCGCGCACCGCATCGTGCAGCGCGCACTGCGCGCCGGCGCCGTCGCGGGCAACGGCACCGAGGCGTACGAGCTGCTGCGCCGCGAGGTGCTGGGCGGGGCGCTCGCGCACGGCACCGGCGGGCGGGTCCGCGAGGCCGTCGGCGGGGCGGCGCTGCCGTACGTGTTCGGGCTGCGGCTGCACCCGCGCGCCGGCGGCAGCGACGAACTCGCCCTGGACCGCGCCCTCGCCGCGCTCCCCGCGCCCGCGCGGGCCGCGTACGCGCTGCTGGGCTTCGAGGGGCTCGACGAGCCCGCCGCCCGCGACGTCCTGGACGCCGCGGGAGCCGCCGACCCGCGCGGGGCGGTCCGTACCGCCGCGGGGCTCGACGGTGACGCGGCGCTGCTGGCCGCGGGCGAGTTCGACCCCTGCACGGTGCAGATGCGCCCCACCGACCTGCTGCGGCGGCGGCAGCGCGCTCGCGCCGGGGCGGCGATCGCCGTGGCCGGCGTCGTCGGCGTGGCCCTGCTCGCCTTCGCCGGCGGCAACTCCCCTTCCCCCACCGGCACGGCCGGCCCTCCCGCCGCCGCGTCGGGCGCCGCCGCGCAGGCGCTCGACCCCGCCGCGCTGGTACGCGTCGCCCCCACCGCGTGGACGGCCACCGGACGGCTGGACTTCACCGTGTGGCCCGCGCGCGGCAGCCGCACCGGCGACACCGCGCTGCTGCGCCGGGCCCTCGCGGTGTGGGCGAGCCCCGGCCGGTCCGTCCAGATCTCCGCGACCCCCGGCACCCAGCACACCGGCCCCGCGTCCCCGCCGCAGCTCCTCTACGCCGGGGACGCGGACAAGGCCACGGTCGTCCTCTTCTACGACGGGCTGCGCATCGTCCGCTACGCCGAGGCCCGCGGCGGCAACGGCACCGGAGGCGCGGCGCTGGACTTCGCGCAGGTCCCGAACGCCGACATCACGACCTCGGCGGCAGTCGTCGTAGACCGGATCGACGGCAACACCCGCTTCCTGACCGCCCCCTGGGTCGCCCAGGCCGAGACCCGCGACCTGCTCGAGCCCGGCCAGAAGGCCGCGCCGCTCGCCCTCGCCGCCGACGGCACGACCGGGCCCGTCCGCACACCCGGGGCGGGCGCGCCGGCCGGGCAGTGCGGTACGGCGTGGACTGCGGTCCAGCTGCGCTCCTCGACGAAGGTCGCCGAGCAGCACGCCTTCCTGCTCACCGACCTCGGCGACCTCAGCCCCGTCCACCTGACCTTCACGCCGCCGCCCGCGGCCGGGGTGCCCGCCGGTTCGCCGCGCGAGGCGACCGGCACGCCGGCCCTCGTGAGCTGGGCGCACAGCGCGTGCCGGCTCGGACAGCTGCGGGGCGAGGGCGTACGTGCCGTCAACGACTGGCAGTTCGCGCGCACCGCGCTCCCGGAGAAGGCGGGTGAGGCCCTCTGGACGTGCGACCGCGCCGACACATGGCGCGGGCCCGGCCGTGCGACCGTCCAGTTCGTGCCGCCGAGCGCACTCGCCGGGGCGCCCGGCACGCTTGCCGGGCAGCAGAGCGACGGAAGTGCTTGCAGCAGCTTCGGGCGGAACGTCATGGCGGGCGTGATGTGGCAATCGCCCGCGGGCAAGTGGTATCTGCTGGCCGCGGGCAGCCGTGACGTCACCTCGATCACCGCGTCCGGCGGCGTCAAGGCCCGCGCGACGGCCCCGGCCCTCGCCGCCCCCGCCACCCGCGGTGCCCGCGCGACCTTGACGGCGACGACGAAGTCGGGCCTGACGCTGCATCCCCTCACGGGGAACTGACCCGTACGCCGGCGGCTTCCCCGCCGCAGGGGTGCCCGCGCCTCCGGCGCGGGTGTTTCCCACCCCCACCCGTGCAAGTAGGAGCGAAAACTTCTGTCCACCTGCGGGGGTGACCCACCGTCGGGGCAACCCGCAGTCCCCGAAAACAGCACCCCCACCGGCAGGCAGCCGCCGACGAGACCCCGGGAAGGGGACGATCACCCCACCCACCCCCACCCCCACCGGCAGGCAGCCGCCCACGAGACCCGGGAGGGGGACGATCCGGGGGTGCCCCCGCAGGAATGCGCTTCCCAGCCCCTCAACAGCTCGGGAAGAGGGCGAACGCGCATTCCGAGGAGGTACCCCCGGAGTGGCCCCCGACCCCACCCCGTACGGACAGCGCGATGCCCCGCCGGGTAACACCAGGGGCGCGTGGGGGCACCCCCAGGCGAAGCTCTGGGGGAGAACGGCGCGAGCAACCACCCACGCACAGAAGGTCGCGCGGACTACCGCAACAGGCAGCCCGGGGCGCAGCCCCGACGACCCCGCGCCCAAGCGGGTCAGCCGGCCCGGAAGACGGCCACCGTGCGGGCCGGCACGGTGAAGGTGCCGGTCGCGGCGGTGTCGGCCGCGGCCTTGACCACCGGGTCGGAGCCGCGGGCCTGCACCGGGTGCAGGGCGTACGAACGCCCGGCCAGCGAGGCGACCCGCTGCGAGGTCACGTCAGGCGTCGCGTTGAACACCACCACGAGATCACCCGCGGTCATGGTGATGACCCCCGGCGTCTCGTCCGCCCCCGACAGGGGGAAGCCCACCTCGCGCTGGACCTCCTCCGCGGTCGTGAGCCGGAAAGCGGGCTCGGCGGTGCGGATCCGCAGCAGGTCCTGGTACGCGGCGGAAGCGGAGCCCATCTCCGCGCATCCCGGCACCGCCGCGGAACCGGTGAGCAGCGGCGTGGCGTAGGGCCACTTGTCCTGGTTGTCGGCGGCGGGGGGCAGCCCCCGCCCGATGCCGTTGCCCTGCGTGCAGTCCCAGTGGATCGCGTTGAACCAGTCGCCTGAGTCGAAGGAGTTGCGGTCCAGCGACTTGGACCGCAGCAGGTCGGATCCGGCCTGGTAGAGCGCGGGCCCCTGGGAGAGCGCCGAGGTGGCCTCGGCGAGGACCTGCATGCGGGCCCGGTCGGCGGCGGAGGTGTCCGCCGGGAGCTTGTAGGTGAGCGCGTCGTAGAGGGATTCGTTGTCGTGCGCGTCGGCGTACGCGAGCGCGTCGCCGGGCGCGTCGGCGTACCCCGCGGGGGCGCCGTTGTAGTCGATCTCCGCGCCGGTGACCTTCTTGCCCGCGGAGTCGGTGAAGCTGAACTGCCGCAGGTTGCCGGTGAGTCCGACCTCGATGAGGTCCTGGTAGTGCAGGAGGCGGGCCTTCTGCTCCGCCGGGGCCCCGTTCGCCGGGGACGCGTTGGGGTCGGTGTACAGGCCGGAGGCGAAGCCCTGGACGCCGGGGTCGGCGTCGAAGGGGCTGCCGCCGCGGACGGCGTCCCGCGAACGGTCGGAGAACGTCGCGATGCCGGTCCCGGCCATGTTCGCCTGCGTGGCCTGGACGAAGCGCGCGTTGTCGGCGACCTCGCCGAAGTTCCAGCCCTCGCCGTAGAGGATGATCTTCTTGCCGTCGACGCCGTCCTTGGCGAGGGTGAGCGCGTCGAGGGCCTTGCGGACGGCGAGGATGTTGGCCTTGGGGTGGTGGCCCATGAGGTCGAAGCGGAAGCCGTCGACCTTGTACTCCCTGGCCCAGGTGACGACGGAGTCGACGACGAGCTTGCCCATCATCGCGTTCTCCGGCGCGGTGTTGGCGCAGCAGGTGGAGTTGGCGACGGAGCCGTCGGGCATGAGCCGCTGGTAGTAGCCGGGCACGATCTTGTCGAGCACGGAGGTGTCGGCCTGGCCCGCGGCGGAGGTGTGGTTGTAGACGACGTCCATGACGACCCGCAGCCCGGCGCCGTTGAGCCCCTGCACCATCTGCCGGAATTCCCGGGTGCGGCCGGCGCCGTCCGGGTCCTTGGCGTACGAGCCCTCGGGCACGGTGAAGTGGTAGGGGTCGTAGCCCCAGTTGTACGCGTCGGTGGCCTGCTGCGCGGTGACGCACGCCTGTTGGGCGTCGCTCGCGGGCCCGTACGAGGCCAGGTCGCAGTCCGGGGTGGTCTGGTCGGCGGTGCGCTCGGGGACGGTCGCGAAGTCGAACGCCGGGAGCAGGTGGATGTAGTTGATGCCCGCGCCGGCGAGGTCGCGCAGATGCGTCATGCCCGCGGACGAGGTGTCGGTGAAGGCGGCGTACTTGCCGCGGTCGGCGGCGGGGACGGTGCTGTCGGCGGCGGAGAAGTCCCGGATGTGCAGCTCCTGGATCTGCGCCCGGCTCATCGGGACGGCGGCGGGCTTGTGCTCGCCGGTCCAGCCCTTGGGCGCGAGCTTCGGGTCGTCGAGGTTCACCAGCAGGCTCTGCTTCGAGTCGGCGGTGAGGGCGACGGAGTAGGGGTCGGTGACCTTGTTGACGACGAGTTGCCGGACGCTGGGCGCCCACACGGTGACGTCGAACAGATACGCCTTGCCCGTCCAGGACGTGGGGCCGCTGACCGACCAGACGCCGCTGGCGGCGTCCTCGCGCATCGGGACGGTCTTCCCGCCGATCTCCAGCGCGACCTTGTGCGCGGTCGGCGCCCACACCGACACGCTCGGCTTGCCGTGGGCGTCGAACACCGGGCCCAGCGTGGCGTGTTGGGCCGATCCTGCGTAGAGGTCGTCGAGCACGCCCTGGGTCTGCACGCCCGTCGCGGCCAACAGGGCCCCATTGGCCGCCCGCTGGGTCGCGACGATCTGGCCGCGCAGCGCCTCGCGGACCCGGGAGCGGTCGCGCGGGTCGACACTGAAGGCCGAATACCCCTTCAGCTGCGGGAATTCGGCGAGTTGGGCCGCGGTGAGGCCGCCGGGGACCTTCGCCAGTCGCAGCCACTTGCCCCCGCCGGACAGGGCACCGTCCTTGACGGTGATGCCGCCGTCCGCCGCGTAGACGAGCTGCTGGGAGGCGGAGGGGGCGGTGGTCTGCCAGGCGACGGTGTCGCGGTCGATCCACTGGGCCTGCGCCTTGCCGAGGTCCAGGTCGGCGCCGCTGCCCTGGGGCTGCGGCAGCAGGTAGGCGGGGGTGGCGTCCAGCAGCCACACCTCGTGGCCGGTGCCGGTGAGGTCGAGGGACTGGTCGCTGGGCAGGTCCTTGGTGTCGCCGTTGTGCAGGATGTAGCTGAGCGACGTGGCGCCCGCGGCGAGCGGCACCTCGAAGACGGCGCCGTAGGAGTCGATCCTGGTGGGCTTCAGCGGCGCGGTCCAGTCGGTGGGGTTCGCGGCGCCGGTCCAGGTGTGCAGGCCCCAGCCGTCGTAGTTTCCTCCCCCAGAGCCTCCGGCCTGGGAGGTGCCCCCAGCCCGGTGGTAGTGCAGTACGGCCTTCGCGGTGTCCTGCGGCGGGTAGGCGCCGTCCGGTGCGCTGGTGGCCACGGCCGAGCTGCCCTGGCTGATCCACACCTCGCCGCTGGTGGTGAGGTCGATGGTGCGGTCGCCGTCGGTGTCCTTGACGCCGTCCTTGTTCACGACGATGAAGCCGACGCCGGACGCCCCGGGCTTGAGCTTGACGTACGCGAAGGCGCCGTAGGCGTCGCGGCCGGTGAAGGCGTGCCCGGCGGGCCAGGTCGTGGCCTCGCCGTCGGCGATGTCGCCCCAGGCGTACAGGTTCCAGTCGGCGTAGTTCCCGTCCGACCTCGCGTAGTGCACGATCGCGTAGTCGTGGCTGACCGCGGTCGGCGGCGCCGTCACGGGGGCCGTGCCCGTCACCGTCGCGGCGGTCGCGGACGCGGTGCGTCCGCTGGCGTCCACCACAACGGCCTTGTAGCGCACGGGCGTTCCGGCGGGCGTGGCGGCGTCGACGACCTGCGCGACCCGGTACGGGGCGTGGTCGGCCGAACCGAGCACCTTCCAGGGGGCGTTGCCGACCTGCGCGGCGAACACGACGCGGTTCAGGCCGCCTCCGTTGACGTCCGCGGACAGCTCCACGGTGCCGGTGGCACCGGCGGCGGGCGCGGTGAGCGTCAGCTTCGGGGCGGTCGCGGGCTTCGGCAGCGGCTTCGCGGCGTGCAGCACGACGGCCTGGAGCGGCGGCACGGTCACGGTGAGGCTGCCGCCGTCACCCGTCACGAAGGAGCCGGTCGTGCCGTAGAGGCCGGTGTAGGCGGCGCCCGCCGTGTTGCCGGTCGGCACGGTCACCTTCTGCGCGGTGGTGGCGTTGTTGACGGCCACCAGGTAGTCGTCGCGGCTCGCCGTGTCGGTGCGGGAGTAGGCGTAGACGCCGGGCCCGTCGCCGGGGGCGGTCCAGCGCTCGGTCTGGACGCCGTCGCGCAGCGCCGGGTGGGCCTTGGTGAGCTGCGACAGCGCGGCGATCGTGCGGTAGAGGGGGTGCTGCGGGTCGTAGGCGTCGCTCGCGGCGGTGCGGTCGGTGCCGATCTCGTCGTCGTCGAGGTAGTCGGCGACCTGCGAGGCGAACATCGTCTGCCGGGCGTTCTTGTCGCCGCCGGGGCCGCCGGTGAAGCCCTGCTCGTCGCCGTAGTAGACGACAGGGTTGCCGCGGCCGAGGAACATCACCTCGTTGGCCAGCTCGTCGCGCCTGAGCAGCTCGGCGTCGCTCGCGCCCGGGTTGTCCTGGGCGAGGAAGCTGCCGATGCGGCCCATGTCGTGGTTGCCGAGGAAGGTGACCTCCTCGTACGCGTTGGCCTTGTCGGTGGTGTAGCGGTAGTCCTGGCCGTAGACCTTCCCGAGCTTCGCGGGCGAGGCGCCCTGCGAGGCGTAGGCGCGGGCGGCGTCCTGGAAGGGGAAGTCGAGCGTCGCGTCGAGGCGGCCCTGGGTGACGTACGGCGAGGTGACGGCGGGGTCGGCGTCGTAGGTCTCGCCGAACATGAAGAAGTTCTTCCGGCCGTGCTTCGCGGCGTAGTCGTCGAGCGCGGTGGCCCACTGCGTCCAGAACGGCATGTCGACGTTCTTGACGGTGTCGATGCGGAAGCCGTCGACCGCGAAGTCCTTGACCCACTTCTCGTAGATCTGCTCCATGCCGCGCACGACCTCGGGGCGCTGCGTCCACAGGTCGTCCAGGCCGCTGAAGTCGCCCTGGTCGGCGCTCTCGCCGGCGAAGGTGGAATCCCCGCGGTTGTGGTACATCGTCGGGTCGTTGAGCCAGTCCGGCACCTTGGCGTGCCGCTGGTCCGCGGGCACGGTGGGGGTGCGCGGGAAGGACGCGGCGGTGACCTTCGGGAAGGTCTTGGCGCCGTCGGCGTAGGTGTCGTCGTCGAAGGGGGTGCCGTCGGCGGCGATGTACGGGAAGGCGCCCTTGGCAAGGTAGTTGTACGTGCTGTCGGTGTTGCCGATGACGTCGGCGGTGTGGTTGGTGATGACGTCGAAGAAGACCTTCATGCCCTTGGCGTGGGCCGCGGAGATGAGGGTGCGCAGGTCGTCGTTGGTGCCGAAGTGCGGGTCGACCTGGGTGAAGTCGGTGATCCAGTAGCCGTGGTAGCCGGCCGAAGCATCGGCCCCCGTCCCCTGCACGGGCTGGTTCTTGAAGATCGGCGCCATCCAGATGGCCGTGGTGCCGAGGCCCTTGATGTAGTCGAGCTTCCGGGTGAGGCCCTTGAGGTCGCCGCCCTGGTAGAAGCCCTTGTCGGTGGGGTCGTAGCCGGTGGCGAGGCGGCTGCCGGTGAGGCCGCCGCGGTCGTTGGACGGGTCGCCGTTCGCGAAGCGGTCCGGCATCACGAAGTAGAACTGCTCGCGGGTGTCGTCGTGCCGGGCGGCCTGCCCGGCGAGCGCCCCGTCGGACGGCGGTGCGGGCGGCTGCGGTGCGCCGTGCGCGGCCGCGGCCGGTCCGAGGGGGACGAGGGCGGCCAGCGCCGCGAGGGCGGTGGCCGTGGCCACGCGCCGTATACGGCGGCGGCGTCCGATCCGGTACGCGGGCAGCCTGAACTCCAGGGCCACGGGCGGTTCTCCTTGCTGGGGACAGCCTCGCGCCCGGGTCCACGCGCATGAACCGGTCGCCACTGCGGCGTCGGTGCCGAAGCTGTCCGGGAAGGTATCCCCGCAAGGGTGCTTGCAGCAAGAGTCTGTAACCACTTCCCTTGATCAGGCAGTTCGCACCACGCCCGCACCCCCTCCCGCGCCGGTCGTACGGGCCGGGCACCCGCCCGTACGGCACGGGCTTGCGTACGAGCCGCCCGCCGTACGGCGTACGCCGGAGCACGTCCAGGTCACGGCGGCATCACGGATGAAGGATCTTGCAGAAAATTTCTTGCAGCCTCTTTCGCAAGGCATTACAACGCTGTTACCTTCCTGCCCAGCCCGACGGCCCGCAGGGACGACATGGCCGGCAGCAAGCCTGGCCAGGGCGAACGGGCACTTCCCTCATCAAGGAGTCAGGTATGCGACGCGGCATATCCGCCGTGGCGATGGCCGCGGCCATCGTTCTCGGGGCGACCGCCTGTGGCGGTAGCGGTAGCGACGACAAGAGCGACAAGGGGGCGCCCGCCAAGGACCCGGCGGCGGTCTCCGGGACGATCACCTACTGGGACACCTCGGACGCCAAGAACGAGGCCCCGACCTACCAGGCCCTCATCAAGGACTTCGAGGCGAAGTACCCGAAGATCAAGGTCAACTACCAGAACGTCGACTTCACCACCGTGGAGCAGAAGTTCAAGGCGGCGGCGCAGAGCGGCAAGGGCGCGCCCGACGTGGTCCGCACCGACGTCGGCTTGATCCCGGAGTACGCCTCGCTCCACTACATCGCCCCGCTGGACGGCACCGCGGCGCTGAGCGACACGCAGGACTTCCTCGCCGGCCCCATGAACACCACCAAGTACGAGGGCAAGACCTACGGCGTGCCGTCGGTCACCGACACCCTGGGCCTGCTCTACAACAAGGACATCTTCGCCAAGGCCGGCATCACCAAGCCGCCGGCCACGTGGGACGAGCTGATCGCCGACTCCGCCACGATCAAGGCGAAGGTGCCGGGCGTCGCGGGCACGTACGTCAACCCCGACTCGTACTTCCTCTTCCCGGTGCTGTTCGGCGAGGGCGCCGACCTCGCCGACCCGGCGGGCAAGAAGGTCACGGTCAACTCGCCGGAGGCCGTCAAGGCGGTCACCGAGGCGAAGAAGATCTACGACACCTCCTCGCTCAAGGTCGACTTCGCGAGCGCGTACGACAACATGCAGACGTCCTTCAAGACCGGCAAGGTCGCGATGCTGGTCCAGGGCCCCTGGTCGGTCGGCGACGACCTGACCGGCTCGGCCTTCCAGGGCAAGGCGGACAACCTCGGCTTCGCCCCCGTCCCGGCGGGCTCGACCGGCAAGGCGCAGGCCCCGACCGGCGGCCACGACCTCGCGGTCTACCAGGGCTCCAAGAACATCGACGCGGCCTACCTCTTCACGCAGTTCATGACGTCCTCGGCCAGCCAGCAGACGATCGCCGCGAAGAACGGCACGCTGCCCACCCGGACGTCGGCCTACACCGCCGAGGTGCTGAAGAACCAGACCATCGCGGGCTTCAAGCCGATCATGGACACCGCCCGGCCGCGCGTCGCGCTGCCGCAGGTCGGCAGCCTGTTCACGCCGCTGCAGCAGGAGTACATCAAGATCCTCCAGGGCAAGAGCTCGGTCCAGGACGGCCTGGACGCGGCGGCCAAGGAGTTCGGCAAGCTGCTGCCGGGCTACGCCGTGCAGTAGCCGCCCGTGCACTCCGGACCGGCCGGCCGGGGCCCCCGCCCGCACCGCGGGCAGGGGCCCACGCGCCCGGCCGGCCGGTCCGGTCCCCCGCCGCCGCACCCCACCGCCGCAACCCCGCCATCCCCACGCACCGCCGTGGCACAGCCGAGAGAGCCGAGGAGCGATGACCACCGCCACCATGGACGACCCCGCCCCGGGGACGGCCGCCCGCCCGCCGCGCCAGCCGCGGCCCGGCCTGATGACGACCCTCAGGCGCTCCTGGGACCGGTACTGGTACGCCTGGGCGATGGTCGCCCCGGTCGTCATCGTGCTGGCCGTCCTGGTGCTCTACCCGCTCGGCTACGGCACGTACCTGTCGCTGACGAACGCCAACGAGACGAACGTCGCCAAGGACATCGGCCCGGTGCACATCGGCGCCAGCTACCACTGGGTGGGCCTGCACAACTACTGGCAGATCCTGTCCGGCAAGGACGGCGACTTCTACCCGCGGCTCGAGTGGACGCTGGTGTGGACGGTCTCCTGCGTCGTGGTCACCTACGCCATCGGCCTGGGCATGGCGATGCTGCTCAACCGCAAGGTGAAGTTCCGGCTCTTCTACCGGCTGTGCCTGATCATGCCGTGGGCGGTGCCGGCCTTCATCGGCGTCTTCGCCTGGCGGCTCATGCTCAACTCGCAGTACGGCGTCTTCAACGACATCCTCACCAGCGTCGGGCTCCCCGCCCAGGACTGGCTCGGCTCACCGACGTCGCAGAAGATCGCCGTGATCATGGTGAACATCTGGGTCGGCGTGCCGTTCATGATGGTCGCCCTGCTCGGCGGCCTCCAGGCGATCCCGGGCGAGCTGTACGAGGCCTCCGAGATGGACGGCGCCTCCCCGTGGCAGCGCTTCCTCAACGTCACCCTCCCGGGGCTGCGCCCGGTGACCAGCACGGTGGTGCTGCTCAGCACGGTGTGGACGTTCAACATGTTCGCGATCATCTACCTGCTGCTGGGCAACAACACCACCGGCGACACGGACATCCTGGTCACCTACGCCTACGAGAAGGCGTTCACCGGGGTCTCCGACTACTCGGGGGCGGCCACCTACGGGATCGTCATCCTGCTGATCCTCGTGGCCTTCTCCACCTTCTACCGCCGCAAGCTGAAGCCCGAGCAGGCCTAGGAGCCGGATCACCATGACCGCCACCACCCACACCGGCCGGGCCTCCACCGCCGCGTCCGCCCGGCCCGCCGCCGCCACCCGCCGCCGCTCCCGGAACGAGCGCAGCCGCGGCGCCTCGATAGCCCTGCACGCGACGCTGCTGGCCGCGAGCGCCATCGCCGTCTTCCCCGTGCTGTGGATCCTCTTCATCTCGCTCGGCCCCAGCACCGCCTGGCAGGAGCCGCACGAGGTGCTGCACCACCTGGGCCTGGGCAACTACCGCTTCGTGCTGCTGCACTCGCACTTCCCGACCTGGTTCCGCAACTCGCTGATCGTGGCCGGCGCCACGACCGTGCTGGGCGTGCTGGTGTCCGCGAGCGCCGGCTACGCGATCTCGCGCATGCGCTTCCCCGGGCACAAGTCGCTGATGTGGACCTTCCTCGTCACGCAGATGTTCCCGATGGCCGTGCTGATCGTGCCGCTGTACAACCTGCTGGCGCAGCTCGACCTCATCGACACCTACGCCGGCCTGGTCCTGGTCTACTGCACGATCGCGGTGCCGTTCTGCGCCTGGATGCTCAAGGGCTACTTCGACACCATCCCGCGCGACATCGACGAGGCGGGCCGGGTCGACGGGCTCACGCCGTTCGGCACCTTCTGGCGGCTGATCGTGCCGCTGGCCCGGCCGGGCCTGGCCGTCACCGCCTTCTACAGCTTCCTGACCGCGTGGGGCGAGGTGGCCTACTCCACCCAGTTCATGAGCAGCGACCACTACACCCTGGCGTCGGGCATCCGCACCTTCGCCTCCGACCAGCGCGCGGACTGGGGCTCCATGACCGCCGCGTCGGTGCTGATCGCGATACCCGCCTCGATCGTCTTCCTGCTCGTCCAGAAGCACCTGGTGACCGGTCTGACGGCCGGCGGCACCAAGGGCTGACCCGCCCCGCGCATCCCCCCGCACCCGCACCGCACGCACGTACGTACGTCCGCCGCCCGCCCCCGGTCCGCTCCGGGGCAGGGCAGCGGACCCGCACCCGACAAGGGAATCCATGAGCCAGCACCTCTCCGACGCGCCCCGCTCCGCCGCCGCTCCCGCTGCCGCCGCCGGGCACAGAGACTGGTGGCGCGATGCGGTCATCTACCAGGTGTACCCGCGCAGTTTCGCCGACGGGAACGGTGACGGCATGGGCGACCTGCCCGGCATCACCGCCCGGCTGCCGTACCTGCGCGACCTCGGCGTGGACGCGGTGTGGCTGTCGCCGTTCTACGCCTCCCCGCAGGCCGACGCGGGCTACGACGTGGCCGACTACCGCGCGGTCGACCCGATGTTCGGCACCCTCAGCGACGCCGACGACCTGGTGCGCACCGCCCACGGGCTGAACCTGCGGGTCATCGTCGACCTCGTGCCCAACCACTGCTCCGACCAGCACGAGTGGTTCAAGCAGGCGCTGCGCGAGGGCCCCGGCAGCGCGATGCGGGACCGCTTCCACTTCCGTCCCGGCAAGGGCGCGGACGGCGAACTGCCGCCCAACGACTGGGAGTCCATCTTCGGCGGTCCCGCCTGGACGCGCACGACCGACCCGGACGGCACGCCCGGCGAGTGGTACCTGCACCTCTTCGCGCCCGAGCAGCCGGACTTCAACTGGGACCACCCGGCGGTGCACGAGGAATTCCGCTCCGTGCTGCGCTTCTGGCTCGACCTCGGCGCGGACGGCTTCCGTATCGACGTCGCGCACGGCCTGGTCAAGGCCGCGGGCCTGCCCGACATCGGCCACGCCGAGCAGCTCTCGCTGCTGGGCAGCGCGCCCATGCCGTACTTCGACCAGGACGGCGTGCACGAGATCTACCGCGGCTGGCGGCGGATCCTCGACGAATACCCCGGCGAGCGCATCGGCGTAGCCGAGGCGTGGACGCCCACCCTGGAGCGCGCCGCGCTCTACCTGCGGCCCGACGAGCTGCACCAGGCCTTCAACTTCGAGTACCTGGGCACCTCGTGGGACGCCGCCGAGCTGCGCCGGGTCATCGACCGCTCGCTGGCCGTCATGGGCGCGGTCGACGCCCCCGCCACCTGGGTGCTGTCCAACCACGACGTCACCCGGCACGCCACCCGCTTCGCCAATCCGCCGGGTCTGGGCACCCAGCTGCGCGAGGCGGGCGACCGCGAGCTGGGCCTGCGCCGCGCGCGGGCCGCGACGCTGCTGATGCTCGCGCTGCCCGGCTCGGCGTACCTCTACCAGGGCGAGGAGCTGGGCCTGCCGGACGTCACCGACCTGCCGGACGAGGTGCGGCAGGACCCGTCGTTCTTCCGCGCCGCCGGGCAGGACGGCTTCCGCGACGGCTGCCGGGTGCCGATCCCGTGGTCGGGCAGCGAGCCGCCGTACGGCTTCGGCCCGGTCGCGGGCGGCCCGAGCTGGCTGCCGCAGCCGGCGAGCTGGGCGGGGCTGAGCGTCGAGGCGCAGACCGGCGACCCGGACTCGACGCTGGAGATGTACCGCTCGGCCCTGGAGCTGCGCCGAAGCCTTCCGGCGCTGGGCGCCGGCACCGAGGTGGCGTGGCTGGACGCGCCCGAGGGCGTGCTGGCCTTCCGGCGGGACGCGGCGGACGGCGGCGAGGGCTTCGTGTGCCTGGTGAACCTCACCGCGCGGCCGGTCACGCTGACCGTGCCGGACGGCCGCGCGCTGCTCTCCAGCACGTCGGGGGGCGCGGGGACGAACGGTGATCTTCACGGCACGGACGGCGCTGCCGTCACAATCGCCGCTGACACGACAATTTGGTGGGCGATCTGACGTGGTGGCATTCCGTCCAATAACATCCGGTGGTGTGACCGCGCGGCTCGCAGACATCGCAGCGCAGGCGGGGGTCAGCGAAGCGACGGTCAGCCGGGTTCTCAACGGCAAGCCCGGCGTGTCCGCGACCACCCGCGAATCAGTGCTGGCCGCGCTCGACCTGCTGGGGTACGAGCGTCCCGTCCGGCTGCGCCAGCGCAGCGCGGGCCTGGTCGGGCTCATCACGCCCGAGCTGGAGAACCCGATCTTCCCCGCGTTCGCGCAGATCATCGGGCAGGCCCTGACCCGCGAGGGCTACACGCCGGTGCTGGCCACCCAGACGCCCGGCGGCTCCACCGAGGACGAGCTGGTGGAGATGCTGGTGGAGCGGGGCGTGGCCGGCATCATCTTCGTGTCGGGGCTGCACGCCGATTCCACCGCGGACATGGAGCGCTACGCCCGGCTCCAGGGCCAGGGCGTGCCGTTCGTGCTCATCAACGGCTTCACGGAGAAGGTCGACGCGCCCTTCGTGTCGCCCGACGACCGCGGCGCGATGCGGCTGGCGGTCACCCATCTGGCGGCGCTGGGGCACCGGAAGATCGGCCTCGCGGTCGGGCAGAAGCGTTTCATCCCCGTTCAGCGCAAGATCGAGGGCTTCGTCGCGTCGATGACCGAGGTGCTCGGCGTGTCGCAGGACGAGGCGCACGGGCTCATCCAGCACTCGCTGTACACCCTGGAGGGCGGGCAGGCCGCGGCCGGGGCGCTGATATCGGCGGGCTGCACCGCGGTCGTGTGCGCCTCCGACATGATGGCGCTCGGCGCGATCCGGGCGGCCCGCCAGCAGGGGCTGACGGTGCCCGGTGACGTGTCGGTCGTCGGCTTCGACGACTCGCCGCTCATCGCGTTCACCGATCCGCCGCTCACCACGATCCGGCAGCCCGTCACCGCGATGGGCCAGGCCGCGGTCAACGCGCTGCTGGAGGAGGTCGCCGGCACCCCGGCGCCGCACAGTGAGTTCGTCTTCCTCCCCGAGCTGGTCGTGCGCGGATCGACGGCGGCGGGCCCGAGCGGGCAGGGCGGACAGGCCGGACAGGCGGCGGCGCTGCCCGCGCAGGGCGGGGTGGCTCGTACCACCCGGTCAGGCGACGACCCGGCCGGAGTCTGAGCCTCACCAGGGGACACATCTGGCAGACTGGGGTCCTATGGGGGAACCGACTGCGAAGACCGCGAATGAGGCGGATGACCACTCCGGCTCGGCGCAGCGCTCCAGCGGATCCCGGGCCGCCCTCGACACGACCGGCACGTCCGGCGAGAGCGGCACCGGTGAGCCGGGCCTGGCCCGTACGCTGCTGGAGCGGCTGCGAACCCCACGTCAGCCCAAGTTCTGGTTCGAGATCCTGCTGATCGGCGTCAGCTACTGGCTGTACTCGCAGATCAGGAACGCCGTCCCGGAGCAGCAGGTCGCCGCGCTGCGGCACGCCGACGCCATCTGGGCCCTCGAACACCACCTCGGCCTGGCGTTCGAGCGCTCGGTCAACCACGCCGTCAACTCGGTGACGTGGCTGATCGTGGGGATGAACTACTACTACGCCACGCTGCACTTCTTCATCACCATCGGCGTGCTGACGTGGCTCTACCTCTACCATCCGTCGCGCTACGGGCCCGCCCGGCTGGTGCTGTTCGTGACCACCTGGGTGGCGCTCGTCGGCTTCTGGGCCTACCCGCTGGCGCCGCCGCGGCTGATGACGGGCGGCGGCTTCATCGACACGGTGCTGGTGCACCACACCTGGGGCTCGCTGTCGCAGGGCAGCCTGGCGAAGGTGTCCAACCAGTACGCGGCCATGCCGTCGATGCACATCGGCTGGTCGCTGTGGTGCGGGATCACGATCGTCACGCTGGCCAAACCGCTGTGGGCGAGGATCCTGGGCGGCCTGTACCCGGTGTTCACGCTGCTGGTGATCGTGTCGACCGGCAACCACTTCTGGATGGACGCGGTCGGCGGCGCGGTGTGCCTGGCATTCGGCTTCGGCGTGGTGTGCCTGATCTACGGGCGGTGGGTGTACGCGCTGCCGAAGTATTCGACGGGCGCGTTG
Source organism: Streptomyces sp. NRRL F-5123 (assembly GCF_000721495.1). GTDB lineage: Bacteria > Actinomycetota > Actinomycetes > Streptomycetales > Streptomycetaceae > Actinacidiphila. Next base: position 100,141 of record NZ_JOHY01000021.1, on the reverse strand, counting down.
ATACTGGAGGACAAGGCCGGCGACGGCGGCTACATCGTGCGCGGCCGCAAGAGCCGGCCGTGAGGGCTCGGCCTCGTAGCGGCTCGTTGCGTCACCCCTCGTAGAAGAGCCGCTCCACGACCGCCCGCGCGCGGCGGGTGCGGCGGCGGTAGTCGTCGAGCATGTCGCCGACGTGGCCGGGCGGGAAGCCCAGGTAGCGGCTCACCGCGGCCAGCTCGCGGCCGTCGCCGGGGAAGGTGTCACCGGGGCGGCCGCGGACCAGCATGACGGCGTTGCGGACCCGGGTGGCCAGCACCCACGCCTCGTCCAGCACCTCCGCGTCCGCCGCGTCGACCAGGCCCGCTCCCGCCGCGGCGGCCAGTGCGGTCCGGGTGCCGGTGGTGCGCAGCTCGGGGAGCCGTCCGGCGTGCTGGAGCTGGAGCAGCTGCACCGTCCACTCGACGTCGGAGAGCCCACCGCGGCCCAGCTTGGCGTGCAGCGTCGGGTCGGCGCCACGCGGCAGCCGCTCCGACTCCATCCGTGCCTTGAGCCGGCGTATCTCGCGTACGGCCTCGTCCTCCAGCCCCCCGGCCGGGTAGCGCAGCGGGTCGACGAGCGCGGCGAAGCGCTCGCCGAGCCCCTCGTCGCCGGCGACCGGGGCGGCCCGCAGCAGCGCCTGGCTCTCCCACACCAGCGACCAGCGGCGGTAGTAGGCGGCGTAGGAGGCGAGGCTGCGGACCATCGGGCCGCTCTTGCCCTCGGGCCGCAGATCGGCGTCGACGAGCAGCGGCGGGTCGGCGGTGGGGATCTGCAGCAGCCGGCGCAGCTCGTTGGCGACGGCCAGCGCGGCGCGCCCGGCCTCCTCCTGGTCGGCGCCTTCGTGCGGCTCGTGGACGAACAGCACGTCGGCGTCCGAGCCGTAGCCCAGCTCGCGGCCGCCGAAGCGGCCCATGCCGATGACGGCGAAGCGGGTGGGCAGCGGCCGGGCGTCGTTGTCGGTCACGGCGTTGACGGCGGCCCGCAGCGCGCCCGCGACGGTCGCGGAGGTCAGACCGAAAACCGCGCAGCCGACCCGGTCGACCAGCGCGGCCGGGCTCACCCGGTCGCCCTCCTGCTCGACGTCGTCGCCGTAGGTGTCGATGAGGTCGGCCGCCGCGGTACGGAACAGCTCGCGGCGGCGCACCCCGCGGGCGGCGGTGACGGCCTGCTCGGGGCCCTCGGCGCGGCCCACGGCGGCGAGCACCTCCTGCTCCAGCGCGGTGTGGTCGCGCGGGGCCAGGCCCTCGGCGGACCCGAGCGTCGCGACGGCCTCGGGGGCGCGCATCAGCAGGTCGGGGGCGAGCCGCCCGGAGGAGAGCACGCGGGCCAGCCGCTGGGCGGTGGCGCCCTCGTCGCGCAGCAGCCGCAGATACCAGGGCGTCTTGCCGAGCGCCTCGGAGACCTTGCGGAAGCCGAGCAGGCCCGCGTCCGGGTCGGCGGAGTCCGCGAACCAGCCGAGCAGCACCGGCAGCAGGGTGCGCTGGATGGACGAGGCGCGGCTCACCCCGCTGGCGAGCGCCTCCAGGTGGCGCATCGCGGCGGCCGGGTCGTCGTAGCCGAGGGCCTGGAGGCGCTGCCGCGCGGCGTCGGTGCTGAGCCGGGTGTCGTCGGTGCCGAGCTGCGCGACGGACTCCAGCAGCGGGCGGTAGAACAGCTTCTCGTGCAGCCGCCGCACCTCCATGGCGTGCCGTTTCCACTCCCGGTTGAGGCTCGCGACCGGCTCGGAACGGTAGCCGAGGCCCCGGCCGAGCCGGCGCAGGCCCGCCTCGTCGTCGGGGACGAGGTGGGTGCGGCGCATCTTGTGCAGCTGGATGCGGTGCTCCATGAGCCGCAGGAAGCGGTAGGCGGCGTCGAGCGAGGCGGCGTCGGCGCGGCCGACGTAGCCCCCCTCGGCGAGCTGCCCGAGGGCGGTGAGGGTGGTGGCGCTGCGCAGCGAGGCGTCGGTGCGCCCGTGCACGAGCTGGAGCATCTGCACGGCGAACTCGACGTCCCGCAGGCCGCCGGGCCCGAGCTTCAGCTCGCGCTCCACCTGGGCGGCGGGGATGTTGTCGACGACCCGGCGGCGCATCTGCTGCACGTCGGTGACGAAGTGGTCGCGCTCGGCGGCCTGCCACACCAGCGGGCGGATCGCGGCCAGGTAGTCGGCGCCGAGCGTCGGGTCGCCCGCGACCGGGCGGGCCTTGAGCAGCGCCTGGAACTCCCAGGTCTTCGCCCAGCGCGCGTAGTACGCCAGGTGGCTGGACAGCGTCCGCACCAGCGGGCCGTTCTTGCCCTCGGGCCGCAGGTTGGGGTCGACCGGCCAGATCGTGCCCTCGGCGGTGGTGTCGGAGCAGATCCGCATCATGCGGACCGCGAGCCGGGTCGCGGCCTGGAGGGCCGCGTTCTCCTCGGCGGGCTCGGCGCCGTCGGCGGGCTCGGCGACGAAGATGACGTCCACGTCCGAGACGTAGTTCAGCTCGTGTCCGCCGCACTTGCCCATGCCGATGACGGCGAGGCGGGCGGCAGCGGCGTCCTGCGGGGTCTCGGCGGAGGCGATGGCCAGGGCCGCACGCAGCGTGGCGGTCGCGAGGTCGGCCAGCTCGGCGGCGGTACGCACCAGGTCGCTGGTCCCGCACACGTCCCGGGCGGCTATCCCGAGCAGGCAGCGCCGGTACGCCGCGCGCAGCGCGTCCGGGTCGGTCGCCGAGGCGAGGCCCCGCTCGAACTCGGCGACGCCCGGGTGCAGGTCGGCGGCCTCGTACGTGACGAGCGCGTGCCAGTCCGCGGGATGCCGGGCCAGGTGGTCGCCGAGGGCCTCGGACGCGCCCAGCACGCCCAGCAGCCGGTCGCGCAGCGGCTTCGCCGTCGTCACGGTGTCCAGCAGCGCCCGGCGCTCCTCGGGAGCGAGCGCCTCGACCAGCCGGACGAGCCCCAGCAGCGCGAGGTCGGGGTCCGCGGTGGCGCCCAGCGCCTCCAGCAGGACCGGATCGGTACGGACCTCCGCGAGCGCGTTCCCGTCGAGCAGCCGCTCGGCCCCCGCGGGGTCGGTGAACCCGTGCCGGAGCAGCCGGGTGAACGTACTGCTGCGGCGTCCCTGCATCGGCCCTCCCGGTCCGTCCCGTCCACCATATCGGCCCGCCCTGCGACCCGCGCCCCGGCCGGGCGCCGGTCCCGGGGCGGGCCGGGAGGCCGGGTCAGCCGCGGTAGGGCGGGGTGATGCCCCAGTCCCAGCGGGGCATCGGCGACTCGGGCAGCGGCGGCGGGTTCGGGCCGGAGTAGAGCAGGGCCATCCGCGTACCCCACTCCAGGTAGTACGCGAAGACGGCGCGGAATTCCGGGTCGGCCGGCAGCCCGACCTCGTCGGCGGTGTCGGTGAGCAGGGCGATCCAGCGCCGCCGCTGCTCCTCGGTGAGGCCGCGGCCCAGGTGCCGGGAGGCCATGTGGCGGTGGCCGCCGTGCTCGGTGCTGTAGCGGGCCGGGCCGCCGAAGACCTCGCCGAGCCAGGCGGCGACGTGCTGGGGGTGTTCCGGGTGCATCCCGGCGAAGACCGGCGCGAGCACCTCGTCCTCGGCGACGCGCGCGTAGAAGCGGGTGAAGAGCTTGTCGAAGGCCTCCGCCCCGCCCGCCCACTCGTACAGCGTCGGCAGCGAGCCGCCCTTCCCGGCCACATCGGTGACCTCGTAGTGCCGCATCTCCTCGACGGCCTCGACGTACGGCCCGACCGCGGCGAAGAAGGCCGGGAAGTGCTCGCCCTTGCGGAAGCCTTCGAGGTGGTCGGCAGCGGAGGTCCAGCGGATGCGGAGGGTGTAGGCGCCGGGATCGTCGGCGCACCGGGCCAGCTCGTAGTCCACGCAACTCTCGGCCTGCCCGAGCGGGACGGCGGCCCGCGCGTAGGCCTGCTCGAACGCCTGCCGGTCGGGTTCGGCGATCCGGTAGCGGATGTACTCGACAATCATGGGACGACCCAAACAAGGCGCCCGCCCGGTGGCAAGAACCCACCCCGTGGTGAGTACCCGGAACAGGACACAGCCGATGACGACCGCACCACCGCCGAGGAACGCCCCCGCGGACCGCCGGGGCCCCTCCTGCCCCGTCGAACTGACCCTGGAGGTGATCGGCGGCAAGTGGGCCACGGTGCTGCTGGCCCATCTGAAGGAGGGCGTCCACCGCTACGGCGAACTGCGCCGCCGGGTCCCAGGGGTGAGCGAGAAGATGCTGGTCCAGCGTCTGCGCGGCCTGGAATCCCGCGGCCTGGTCGAGCGCCGCGCCGCCGGGCCGAAGGGCTCCGAGGTCGTCGAGTACCGCCTGACGGAGGAGGGCGCGAGCCTGGTTCCGGTCCTGGAGGCCCTCTACGTCTGGGGCCAGGACCGGGCGGCCAGGACCGGTGTCCGGTTCCCGCCCCCGGAATGAGTGGTTCCGCTGCCGCGGGACCGCGGGAGGGTCGTTCTTGCGCCACAGCGCTCAGCTCTCGAAGGCGTACTCCAGGACGTAGGCGGCGGAGTCGAGCACCATCTCGTTGACCTCGACGGGGGTGCCGTCGCCCGTGTACGCCGTGCGGCAGACGAGCACCACGGGCGTGCCCGGCCCGAGTTCCAGCCGCCGGGCCTCCTCGGCGGAGGGCATCCGGGCGCGGACCTCCTCCCGGAAGCGCACGGGCTCGTGGCCCAGCTCGGCGAGCCGGGCGTAGACCCCGCCGGGTCCGGTGTCCTCCTCCGTGACGCGGGAGCCCGCGACGATCCCCGCGGGGAAGTACGAGACGGCGAGCAGCACCGGCTTGCCGTCCAGCACGAAGCGCCGCCGCCGCACGAGCACGGCGCCGGTCCCGAGCACTCCGGCGACCCCGTCCGGCGCTTCCGCCTCCCCGACCTCCCCCACCTCGACGACGAGCTCCCGCCCCTCGGCGTCCGCCTCCCACACCGACCGCCCGCCGCTCCACCCCTCCCGCGCGAGCCGTGCGATCCCCCGCCGCCGCACCGCGACCCCCGACGACGAGTCGCACCGCGGCCTCGCCCTTGTGGCAGCCCTCGCCGTCCGGCACGGCGTCACCCCGCGCCCGCACGGGATCGGGAAGACGGTCTGGGCGGAGATCGGAAGCGAGGCGGAGGGGTGAGGCGGAGGGCAACGCAGGGGGGCGTCGGAGCGGCCGCCGCGCGCGCATAGCATCCCGCCGTGGACCTCTACTTCGACGCGATACCTCTGCTCGGCGACGCGCGCGACGCGTTCCGGGGGCAGTGGTCGGAGCGGCAGTGGCTCAACGTGCCGGGGCCGTTCTACGGCGCCGAGACCGACAACTGCGGCACGGGCCGGATCCACGCCCCGGGGCTCGTCCTCTACGAGGCCGACTACTTCACCGAGTACGTGTACCGGCAGCCGCGGACCCCGGGGGAGCTCCGGCAACTGGTCGACGCGGCACAGGACGAGGTCTTCGGCGGTTACGGCTGCGACGGGGACAGCCACTGGACGCCGACGGGGGTGCGGGAGTGGTGGCGTGAACGGCGGCGGGTCAGCGAGTACCTGGCGGCTCGGCGGGCCGACTGGGAAGCCGATGACGCGAAGTTCGGGCAAGGGGTGGCGGCCGCCGCCCTGGAGTACGCCGCCTGCATCGAGGGCGAGTTGGCATCGCACCTCCGCGTCTACCTCTTCTGGCTGGAGGAGCGGCGCTCTCCGGCGACCACGGATCGGCTGCCCGTGCTCTGACGGGTGGAAGCTCTCCGGCCCACCAGCAGGAGAACGCGGGGCCCACCGTGCGCACGGCGGGCGTACCGCCGCGTCTGCACCCGACTTCCAAGGAAGTCCTAAGGTGCGGCGAGGGCGGCCCGAAGTGCCGGTTGGTGTGCTGGAGGCAGCCAATCGAGAGGAGGCGCACGATGCGCCACAAGACCACCGCGCTCGCCGCCGCGACCGCCCTGCTCCTCACCGCCGGGGCCACGGCCGCCACCGCCGCCAGCGCCGGGACCGGGGGCGCCAAGGACTCCGGCAAGCCCGGCGTCTGCGCGCCGGACCGGCCCGACAGCAGGCTGGAGAACGCGCTCCGGAACGTCAAGATCGCGCTGGGCGCGAACGGCGGGAAGCTCACCGACAAGGTCGTCGCGGGCTTCGCCAAGGACATGGGGATCTCCACGGCCCAGGCCCGCAAGCAGCTCACGGCCCTGTTCCTGGAGGCGAAGCCCGGTGAGGGCGGCAAGCCCGGCGACGGGAAGGTCCGGTTCCCCTTCACCGCCGCGCAGTTGGCCAAGGTCCTGGGCGTCCCGACGGCGAAGGCGCAGGCCGCGCTGGACGCCCTGGCGAAGCTGGCGACCGGCCCGAGGGGGTTCGTCGACGAGAGCACGCCCGCCTACGCGGCCGTCGCCCACCGGCTCGGGGTGAGCCCGCAGCAGCTGTCGAAGGCGCTCTTCCAGCTCAAGGTGGCCGCGGGCAAGTCCGCGTCCGGCGGGGACAGCAAGGGAGACAAGGGCGGCAAGGGAGACAAGGGGACCCAGGACGGCAAGGACAAGGGAAACGGTAAGGGGAAGGGCCAGGGCCAGGGCCAGGGCAAGGGCAAGGGCAAGGACCAGGGCAAGGGCAAGGGCAAGGGTCACGACAAGGGCAAGCCCGTCCCGTGCAAGCCGGGTGACGTCAAGCCGGCCCCGGGCGACTCCGGCAAGGGCACGGGCTCGGACGACGGCAAGGGCACCGGCAAGGGCACGGGCGGGAAGTCCGCCTCGGCGGACTCCGCGCCGGAAGCCGCCAAGCAGGCGGCCGTGCGCACGCTGATTCCGCGCTGACGCGGCATACGGCACCCTTGCGCCATGCGGCTGCTGGTGGTTGACGACGATGACGCGGTGCGCCGTTCGCTCGCGCACGCCCTGACCCGGGACGGGTACGAGGTCACGGTCGCGGTGGACGGTGCCGCCGCGCTCGCGTCGCTGGCCGCCGGCCGGCAGGACGCGGTGGTGCTGGACATCCTCATGCCGGAGCCGAACGGCCTGGAGGTGTGCCGCCGGCTGCGGGCGCGCGGCGACCGCACTCCGATCCTGATGCTCACCGCCCGCGACCTGGTCGACGACCGGGTCGCGGGCCTGGACGCGGGCGCGGACGACTACCTCGCCAAGCCCTTCGCGCTGGAGGAGCTGCGCGCCCGCATCCGCGCCCTGCTCCGGCGCAGCGGCGCGGACCAGGAGGTGCTGCGCTTCGCCGACCTGGAGATGGACACCGCCGCCTGCAGGGTGACCCGCGGCGGCCGCGCGCTGGAGCTGACGCGTACCGAGTACGCGCTGCTGGAGCTCTTCCTGCGCAACCCCCGCCGGGTGCTGAGCCGCAGCCTCATCTTCGACTCCGTGTGGGGGTACGACTTCGGGCCGTCCTCCAACGCCTTGTGGGTGTACGTGAGTTACCTGCGCGGCAAGCTGGAGGCGGACGGCGGCCCGCGGCTGGTGCAGACCGTGCGGGGGCTGGGGTACGTGCTGCGGGAGGAGCAGTGAGCCTGCGCAACCGGCTCGCGCTCGCGGGCGGCGCGGTGGTGCTCGCGGCGCTGGTGCTGGCCTCGCTCGTGCTCTACCCGGCGCTGAGCGCGAAGCTCAACGAGCAGCACGACGCCGACCTGATCACGGCCGCGGGCCAGGCGCCGGACCTGATCCGGGCCTTCAAGCAGAAGAGCCAGGCAGCCGCCGATGAGGCCGCGTCGGGCGGCGCCACGGACGGCACCAAGGACCCGGCCAAGGGCGGCACCAAGGGCGCCGCCCCGGAAGGCTCCGACGAGGGTACGTCCGGTGGTACCAAGGACCCCGCCAAGGACGGTTCCAAGGACGGTTCCAAGGACAGCAGCGGAGACGGCGGCGGGGTTTCGCCGCAGGTCGTGTTCCCGACCGTGCCGGTACAAGTCGGCTCGGCGCTGCTCCAGTTCGTGCTGCCGCCGGTCGCGGCCGGCCCCACCGACGACTTCGTCGAGGTCAGCCCAGTGGATGTGCTGGTCGCCCAGGGCACGAGGCCGGCGTACTTCCACGACGCCGACTACGACGGGCGCCACTACCGCATCTACACCACGGAGATGGCGGACTCCCCCGGCGTCCTGGTGCGTACCGCCGTGCTGACGGCGGTGGTGAACAGCACGCTGCGGCGGCTCGCGATGCTGCTGGTCGCGATCACCGCGGGGGGCTGCGTGCTCGCCGCGGTCGCCGGGCGGCTGGCGGCCGGGCGGGTGCTGCGGCCGGTGCGGCAGCTGACCGAGACCGTCGAGCACGTCACGGCCACCCAGGACCTGACGGCCCGGCTGACGTCGGACGGGCGGGACGAGATCGCCCGGCTCACCCGGTCGTTCGCGGCGATGATGGCGGCGCTGGAGGAGTCGGTGGGCGCGCAGCGGCGGCTGGTCGCCGATGCGTCCCACGAGCTGCGCACCCCGCTGACCAGCCTCACGACCAACCTCGAACTGCTGGGCGAGGGCCCGGGGGTGGCCGATCCGCAGGCGCCCGCGCTGGTGGCCGAGGCGCGCGCGCAGGCCGCGGAGCTGACGTCCCTCGTCAACGACCTGGTGGACCTGGGGCGTTACGGGCAGGCGCGGCCCCACACCGAGGACGTACGCCTCGACCTGCTGGCGGGCCGGGTGCTGGAGCGGGCGGCGGGGCGCTCGCCGCGGCCGGAATTCGCGGCGGAGCTGCTGCCGTGCCTGGTGCACGCCGACCCGGACGCGGTCGAGCGGGCGATCGGCAACCTGGTCGACAACGCGGTGAAGTGGAGCCCGGCGGGCGGCCGGATCACGGTGGCCACCGATGCCGCCGGAAACGTCACGGTGAGTGACGAGGGGCCCGGCATCCCGGCCGCGGACCTGCCCTTCGTCTTCGACCGCTTCTACCGCTCCCCCGCCGCGCGCTCGCTGCCCGGATCGGGGCTCGGGCTTGCGATCGTGCGGCAGGTCGCGGAGACGTACGGTGGAGGGGTCGCGGCGGAGCCGCTGCCGCAGGGCGTACGGATGCGGCTGTGGCTGCAGCCGGTGCAGCCGGTGAAGCCGCCCGCCGGGAGTTAGGCCGGAAGCCGGGCCGGCGGTACGCGGGGGGCTCACCCCGCGTACACCGGGCGTACCGCAGCGTTCGCCCGTTCTTCACCCGGCGCACCGTTCGCGCGTCTCCGGGGGCTCCTAACTTTGGCATGCACATCGCACGTCCTTCCCCCACCCCCTCACCGGAGGTAATCCGTGCGCAGCCGTAGCCGTACCGCCCTGTTGACCGCCTGCGGGATCGCCGCCGCCTCCGCCGGCCTGTGGGCCGGGCTCGGCGGGAACGCCCAGGCGGCCGGTTCCGTTCCCACGCCCGACCACACGGTCGTGGTCGTCCTGGAGAACCACGCCTACAGCCAGGTGATCGGCAGCTCCAGCGCCCCGTACATCAACTCGCTCGCGACCGGCGGCGCCAACCTGACGCAGAGCCACGCGATCACCCACCCGAGCCAGCCCAACTACTACGCCCTCTTCTCCGGCTCCACGCAGGGCATCACCGACGACAGCTGCATCACGATCGGCTTCAGCTCGGCAGCGAACCTCGGCTCCGAGGTGGCCGCCGCGGGCAAGACGTTCGGGAGCTACAACGAGACGCTGCCCAGCCAGGGTTCGACCACCTGCAAGAGCGGCAACTACGCGCAGAAGCACAACCCGTGGTTCGGCTTCTCCAACGTGCCGACCTCGTCCGCGAAGACCTTCGCGCAGTTCCCGACCGACTACTCGACGCTGCCCACGACGTCCTTCGTGGTGCCCAACCTGTGCAGCGACATGCACGACTGCTCGGTGTCGACCGGCGACACCTGGGTCAAGAACAACCTGGGCGCGTACGCGACCTGGGCCAAGACGCACAACAGCCTGCTCGTCGTCACCTTCGACGAGGACAACTCGCTGAGCGGCAACCGCATCCCGACGGTCTTCTACGGCCAGCCGGTCAAGGCGGGCTCGTCGACCTCGACCACCTACAACCACTACAACCTGCTGCGGACGCTGGAGGACCTGGCGGGCACGTCCTCGCACGCCGGGCAGGCCGCCTCGGCGTCGGACATCACCGGCATCTGGTCCAGCTGACCGATGTACGTCAGCGAGAGCCGCGCGAGCACACCCGCGGTGGCCTCGCCGGCCGTCGCCCGGGGCGGGACACGACGCCCCGGGCGGCGGTCCGCCGTGGCCTCCACCGTGCTCGCGCTGGGCGCGGTCAGCCTGATCACGGACGTCTCCTCGGAGATGGTCACCGCGGTGCTGCCGCTCTACCTGGTCACCGGACTCGGCCTGTCCCCGCTGGGTTTCGGTCTGCTGGACGGCGTCTACAACGGCTTCAGCGCGCTGGTGCGGCTCGTCGGCGGCCACCTCGCCGACCGCGGCGGCCGGCACAAGCGCGTCGCCGTGCTCGGGTACGGGCTGTCCGCGCTGTGCAAGCCGCTGCTGCTCGCCGTCCACACCCTGCCGCTGATCGGTGCGGTGCTCGCCGCCGACCGCACCGGCAAGGGCCTGCGCACCGCGCCGCGCGACGCGCTCATCTCGCTGTCCAGCGAGCCGCAGGCGCGCGGCCGGGCCTTCGGCGTGCACCGGGCGATGGACACGACGGGCGCGCTGCTCGGCCCGCTCGCCGCCTTCCTGATCCTGCGCCAGGCCGCGGAGGGCTACGACGCGGTCTTCACGGTGAGCTTCTGCGTGGCCGCGGCCGGCGTGCTGGTGCTGCTGCTTTTCGTGCCCTCACGGGTCCGGCAGGAGGGTGCGGCGCGCGCGGGAGGCGCCGTCCGCGGGGGTACGGGTTGGGGTACGGGTGGGGGCGCGGGTCCCGCCGCGGGCCCGGCGGGCAGGGGCGCGGGCGGCGGGGGTGACGCGCCGCGGGCCTCGCTGCGGGCCGCGGTCGCGCTGCTCGGGCGGCGCGAGCTGCGCGGGCTCGCGCTGTGCGCGATGGCGCTCGGGCTCGCGACCGTCAGCGACTCCTTCGTCTACCTCATGCTCCAGCGCCGCCTGGGCGTGCCCGACCGCTGGTTCGCGCTGCTGCCGCTGGGCACTGCGGCCGCCTTCCTGCTGCTGGCGGTGCCGCTCGGCCGGTGGGCGGACCGGGTGGGCCGCTGGCGCGTCTTCGTCGGCGGCCACCTCGCGCTGCTGCTCGCGTACGGGCTGCTGCTGTCGCACCTGCGGGGCGGCTTCCTGCCGTACGCGGTGCTCGCGCTGCACGGCACGTTCTACGCCGCCACCGACGGCGTGCTGATGGCGGCCGCGGCCGGTTCCGTACCGGCGGAGCTGCGCTCCAGCGGGCTCGCCCTGGTCCAGACCGGCCAGGCGGCCGCCCGCTTCTTCTGCTCGATCGCCTTCGGCGCGGCCTGGACCGCGTTCGGCGACCGCTCGGCGCTCAGCGGTGCGGCGGTCGCGCTGCTGGCGAGCGTGCTGCTGTCGATACGCCTGCGACCCGCGGAGAAGCTGTCATGAGCGAGGAATTCCCGGGGGTCCCGGGCGAGAGCGCCCCGACGACCGGTGGCGGCGGCCCGGCGGACGACCGCGGGCACGGCTCCCGTACGGGCGGCGGGGACGGCGGGCACGGCTCCCCCAACGGCGGCGGGGACAACGGGCACACCCCCCGCACCGACGACCGGGACAACGGGCACGGCGAGGGCCGCCCGGCTTCGGGCGCGGGCACGGACCCGGCCGCGGGCACGGACCCGGCCGCGGACCCGGACCCGGCCGCGGACCCGGCTTCGTGCGCGGGCGAATCCGGCGGCCCCGAGGGTGGCCCGGGCCAGGAGGGCGCGCCCGAGGACGCGCCCCTGAGCACGCGCGGCAAGCTGCTCGTGCTGCTCGCCGGGGTGCTGGTGCTCGCGCTCGTCGGCGGCGTCGCGGTGTGGCGGGCGGCGGACCGGGCGCACCGCAAGGACCAGGTGCAGGCCGGGGGGCCCGCCGTGCACGCCGGGGACGTGTCGCTCGCCCCGGGGGCGGGCCCGCGGATCGTCTTCCGCTCCATGGCGTGGGGGCCGCACCGCGACGAGCTGGCCACCGTCCCGGCGGCCGACCCGAACGGCCCGCGCACCGCCTCCGGCGTGAAGTGCCTGCGCTTCTACGCGGCGGGCGGCACCGGGGTGTGCCTCCAGGCCGAGCGCGGGGCGGTCAACGACAGCTACCGCGCCCTCGTTCTCGACCGGAACCTGCGCACCACCCGGCACGTCGACCTCGCGGGCATCCCGACCCGCGCCCGGGTCTCCCCCAGCGGGCGGATGGCGGCCTGGACGGTCTTCGTCGGCGGCGACTCGTACGCGGGCACCGACTTCTCCACCCGCACCACGATCCTGGACACCCGCACCGGCGCCCTCCAGCCCACCCTGGAGGACTACGCCCTGACCCGCGACGGCAAGCGCGTGCGCGCCACCGACCTCAACTACTGGGGCGTCACCTTCGCGGACGACACCCACTTCTACGCGACGGCCGCGGCCGGCGGCCACACGTACCTGATCCGCGGCGACGTGGCGACGCGCACCGCGGTCACGCTGCGCTCCAACGTCGAATGCCCCTCCCTCTCCCCCGACGGGACGCGCATCGCCTTCAAGAAGCGCGTCCCCGGCCTCGACCCCGACGCCCCCTGGCGCCTCTACGTCCTGGACCTGGCCACCCTGAAGGACCACCCCACCGCGGAGGACCGCGACGTCGACGACCAGGCGGTGTGGGTCGACGACCGCACCCTCTCCTACTCCCTGCCCGGCGACTACGGCTCCGACCTCTACACCGTCCCGGCGGACGGCAGCGGCGCCCCGGCGCTCCTGACCCCCTCGGCGCTCTCCCCGGCCTGGCTCGGCTGAGCCCGGAGAACACCCGGAGAGCGCCCGGAAAACAAAAAAGACCGCGCGGCACGAGGCCGCGCGGTCAGGGGTAAGTCCGGTCGTCGGTCGGGGGTCGTCCGGTCGTTCAGTGCGGTCCGGGTCCGTCGGCGGAACTGCCGTCGGCCAGGCGGGTTTCGAGGTCCTTCCACCACCGCAGCTCGTTTACGGGCAGCGGCACCACCCGCTCCGGGTGGCCCGGCGCGGGCGGCGCCCCGGGCTGCGGGGGCAGCGGCGGCGGGCAGACGTGGAAGTAGCCGTAGTCGCGCAGGGCCCGCCCCAGGAAGAGCAGGACCCGGCGCAGCGGTGCGGGCACGGGCGCGCTCTCCCTTCCCCGGGCGCTTCCCCGGGTGGACGCGGGCGGTCAGGCCAGGCAGTCCGCGGCGATCCAGCCGATCGCCGCCGGGACGGGCAGGGAGCGGTGGGCGGCCGCGACGGCGGCCGGGCGGACGGAGATCTCCCAGCGCGGCATGTACGGGTCGCGCGCCGTCGCGGAGGCGTAGGCGCACTGCAGCCCCGCCTCCGGGCGTACGGTGACGCCGAATTCGGCGCTCGGGCCGTCGCCGTCGATGTCGCCGAGGCCGAAGACCAGGGTCGCGCAGCGCACGGCGTCCACCGTGCCGCGGCGCAGCGGCAGCGGCACGGGGCCGAGCCCGGACAGGCGCAGGCTGCCGCCGGGGCCGGGCTCGATGGCCGCGTCGAGGTCCAGCGCGCCGGGGTCGGTGGTGTGCGGCGTGGTGCCGGTGCGCAGCCGCACTCCCGTGTGCCGGGGGCCGGTGGCCAGGTGCAGGGTCAGCGGGTGGATCAGCGCCCGGGTGACGCCGTAGCCGCGGTAGTCGCCGGCCCGGGTGTCGAGGATCGCGAGTGCCTGCCGGGTGAAGTCGGCGGTGTCGGCGATCCCGTAGCGCAGGGCGACGGAGTTCTCGTACCGGCTCAGGCCGCGCATCGCCGGCTACCCGCGGCCGGCTTCGACGGCGCGCTTGACCCGCTCCAGGGTGGTGCGCATGCCGTCGACCATGATCTGCTCGCGGTCCCGCCCGAGGAGCCTGGAGGCGGTGAAGATGCGGGCGGCGACGGGCATCGGGCCCGCGTGCTCGCGCCATTCGGTGAGCAGGGTGCCGCCGGCCTCGGGTTCCAGGCGGTAGCCCCAGCGCATGTTCGACTCGGCGACCTGGAAGGAGAAGCGCTTGGGCGCGTCGTACTCCAGGACCGTGCAGGTGGTCGTCCAGCGCATGACGCCGCGCTTGTTGGTGCCCTTGAAGACGGCTCCGGGGCGCGGGGCCGAGTTGTTGGCCCAGCGGCCGCCGATGTTCTCCGGGCTCAGCTCGCCGTAGCGGGCGGGGTCGGCCACGAGCGCCCACACCGCTTCGGGGGCGGCCTTCACCCAGATACTCGCCTCGTCCATGATCCTTGTCCTCCTGAGGTGACGCGCCGCGGCGGGCGCGGCAGCAGGTACGTGGTCAGTGCGGCCACCGGTCCGATCGCGCCGATCGCGACCACCAGCCATACCGCGGGCCGCAGCCCCCCGCTGCCGTTACCGCCCAGCCCGTTCTGGAAGAGGGCGGCCGCCAGGGCGGGGGCCACGACCGCCGCGATCTGGACGGCGCTCTGGTAGAGGGCCGCGGCGGCGCCCCGCTCGGCGGGGGCGAGGCCCGACGTGGCCTGGGTGTTGAGCGCGGCGAACGACAGCACGAAGCCCAGCCCGACCAGGACCATGGTCGGCAGGACCGCGGTCGCGTAGTCCGGGTGGGCGGGCAGCCGCAGGTAGAGCAGGTAGCCGGCCAGCGGCGGCAGGGCGCCGTACGCGATGAGCCGGCGGGTGCCGAAGCGGGCGATCATCCGCCCGGAGTGCAGGGCGACGAGTGCCAGCGGGACGCTGGCCGGGAGGATGGCCAGGGCCGTCTGCAGCGCCGACCATCCCTGCCCGACCTGGAACTGGAAGGTGACGACGATCAGCAGGCCCAGGTAGGAGCCGTTGAGCGCCCCTGCGCCGAGCGCGGAGCGCGCCATGGTGCCGCCGGTGCGCAGCGGCAGCCGCAGCAGCGGGTCCTTGCCCGTGCGCTCGACGGCGACGAAGACCGCGCACAGTGCGGCGAATCCGGCGGCCGCCGCGCCGACCTGGGCGCTGAACCAGCCGTGCGCGGGTGACGACGCGACGGCCAGGTCGAGGCACACCAGCGCGCCGGTGGCGCTCAGGGCGCCCGCGACGTCGTAGCGGCGGCGCGGTCCGGAGGCGGGGGCGGAGCGCGGGATCATCCGCAGGCCCAGGAGGAACAGCAGCAGCGCCGCGGGCGCCGGGGCGGCGAGCGTCCACCGCCAGCTGATGTCGGTGAGCACGCCGGACAGCAGCAGCCCGGTGGTGAAGCCGCCGGCGCCGAAGACGGTGTAGACGGAGATGGCGCGGCTGCGGTGCGGGCCTTCGGGGAAGGTGTTCATGATGATGGCAAGGCCCGTGGGCGCGGTCAGCGCGGCGCAGAAGCCCTTCACCACGCGGCAGGCGACCAGCAGCGCGAAGCTGCCGGTCACGCCGGCCACCAGCGACGCGGCCGCGAACGCCAGCAGCGCCCACAGGTAGGCGCGGCGGGCGCCGTGGATGGCCACGACCCGCGCGCCGAACAGCATCAGGCCGCCGAAGCCGATGGCGAAGGCGGTCATCGCCCACTGGGCGGTGCTCGGCGCGAGGTCGAAGTCCTGGCCGAGGGCGGGCAGGGCGACCAGGGTCGCCGAGACCTCCAGGGCGTCGATGAGCATGTTGCCGGCCAGGACGGCCAGCAGGCCCCCGCGCGGGGCTGCGGTGCCGGGCGCGGTCAGGTGCTGCGCGGTCTTCATGGCGGCTCCCGCGGTCGACGGCGAACGGGGACGGCGAACGGGCTCGGCGTACGGAGACGGGCGTACGGGGACGCGAACAGGCTCTGCGTACGGCGCCGGCGGCCGGCGCCGTACGCCGGCGGGCGCTCAGAGCAGCGTGCCGCCGCTGGCGTCGACGAAGGCGCCGGTGATCCAGCGGGCGTCCTCCGAGCACAGGAAGGCCACGACGTCCGCGACGTCCTCGGGCTCGCCGACCCGGTTGAAGGCCGACAGCGACGCCATCGCGGTGACGACCTCGGGCATCTGGAAGACCGGGTTGTCGTTGCGGGTGATGCCGGGGGCGACGCTGTTGACGGTGATGCCGCGCGGGCCGAGGTACTTGCCGAAGTGCAGCGCGAGCATCTCGACGGCGGCTTTCGACATCGCGTACGCGATCTCGTCCGGGTTGGAGGTGCGGGTCAGCCCGGAGGAGATGTTGACGATGCGCCCGCCGTCGGGCATGTTCCGCAGCGCGCGCTGGATGAGGAAGAACGGCGCCTTGGCGTTGACGGCGAGGATCCGGTCGAACTGCTCGGGGGTGGTGTCCTCCGGCTTGATGCCGCCCAGCACCCCGGCGTTGTTGACCAGGATGTCCAGCGCGGTGGAGCCGGCGTGCTCGGTCAGCCCGGTCTCCACGGCCTCGAAGAGCGTGGCCACGTCGCCGGGGACGCCGAGTTCGGCGCCCACCGCGAAGGCCTTGCCGCCGGCCTGCCGGGCGGCCTCGACGACGGCCTCGGCCTCGTCCTTGGCGGTGTTGTAGTGCACGGCGACCAGCGCGCCGTCGGCGGCCAGGCGCAGCGCCATGGCGCGGCCCATGTTGCGGCTCGCCCCGGTGACGAGCGCGGTCTTGCCGGAGAGCTTGCCCATGTGGTCCTCCTGAGGTGGGTGCGGCGTGGAGGGGGTCTCAGACCCGCGACTCGGCGTACGTCTTCGCGTAGCCGAGGGTGGTGCGGGAGTTGGTGCTCAGGGCGTGCTGGACGTGCTCGCGGCCCTCGGCGATGCCGGCGTCCGGGCCGAGCACGGAGGTGACGTTCTCCGGGCGCAGCACGACGGTGTGCTGGGAGGTGGCCGCGACGCCGGAGACGGTGGGGAGGAAGCTCCAGCGGCCGGTGTGCAGGCTCATCAGGACCGGCAGGGTGGTCTGCTTGTAGACGATCCGGTCGTAGGGGAAGCACACCCGGTAGGACTTGGTGGTGTGCACCGAGCCGTTGGGCGAGCGGGTGTCCATCTCCAGCTCCTGGAGGCCCGGTTCGGGCTCCTGGAGGTTCACCCGGGCGACGTGCGGCAGCCGTTCGGACCACAGGTCGGCCTCGTTGATGAAGTCGTAGACGTCCTTGGGGCTGCCGTGGATGTGGACGGTGTCCTCGAAGGACCAGGTCAGCTTCTCGGAGCCGACGACGAATTCGAGGTTGGCGCGCAGCGCGGCCAGCTCCGAGCGGGAGTTGCCGTCGACGGCCTGGTCGATCCAGGCCAGGCCGCCGGGGTCGTCGTCGATCGCCCGGTAGTCGTGCAGCAGCCGTACCCGGGACTGCCCGGCCGACAGCGGCTCGATGATCCAGGCGCCGCCCATCGCGGCGACGGGCGGCGTGGAGACCTCCTGGCGGAAGTCGATGCGCAGCGTGTCGGGGTGCAGGGCGCGCTGCGACGTCCAGTTCTTGGGCGCGCCGTTGGCGGTCGCCCAGACCCGGATGCGCTCCTGGCCGGCGCCCTGCGACGCCTGGTCGACGTGGATGGTGGGCGGGAAGATCCGCGGCCAGTTCTCCACCTCGGCGATCAGCCGGTAGACCTCGCGGGCCGGGGCGGCGACCGTGATCTCGTGCTCGACTTCGCGAACGACGGGCTGGGTCATGCTCGTTCCTCCTTCGCGGGGTCAGAAGTTGCCGAGGCCGCCGCAGACGTTGAGGGCCTGGGCGGTGATGGAGGCGGCCGCGTCCGAGGCGAGGTAGCCCACCAGCCCGGCGACCTCCTCGGGCGTGGAGTAGCGGCCGAGCGGGATCTTGGCGGTGAAGCGCTCCAGGATCGCCTGCTCGGTGGTGTCGTACGCGGTCGCGTAGCCCTCCCGGACGCGCTGCGCCATGGGCGTCTCGACGTAGCCGGGGCAGACCGCGTTGACGGTGATGCCGGTCGGGGCCAGTTCGTTGCCGAGGGCCTTGGTGAAGCCGACGACGCCGTGCTTGGAGGCCGAGTAGGGGGCGCCGAGGATGACGCCCTGCTTGCCCGCGGTCGAGGCGATGTTGATGATCCGGCCGCGGCTCTTGTGCCGCATGCCGCCGGTGGTCAGCACCTCGCGGGTCAGCCGGAAGACGCTGTTGAGGTTGGTGTTGATGACGTCGTTCCACAGTTCGTCGGGGATGTCGGCGGTGACACCGCCGCCGCTGCGCCCGGCGTTGTTGACCAGCACGTCGACGGTGCCGAGCTGGTCGACGGCGGCCGCCACGAACTCGCGGACGGCGGTGTCGTCGCGGACGTCGAGGCTGCGGCCGCCGACCTCGTGGCCCTCGGCCCGCAGCTCCTTGACGGTGGCCTCGACGTTGCCGGCGTCGCGGGCGCCGATGAAGACCCGGTGCCCCTGGGCGGCCAGCAGGCGGGCGACGGCCAGGCCGATCCCGCTGGTCGCCCCGGAGACCAGGGCGACGGGGCGGTCGGCGGCGCTCATGCCGAGACCGTCAGCAGCTCGTTGACCGCGGCGATCAGCTCGCGCGGGGTGACGTGCACCGACAGCACGTCCTCGTCGATGATGACGTCGTACTCGTTCTCGATCCGGCCGCCGGTCTCCAGGATGGCCAGGGACTCGTAGCCGATGTCCTCGAAGCCCTGGTCGAGGATGTCGCCGTCGAGGTCGACGGCGTCGTCGGCGCCGGCGCACTCGACGAGGATGCGTTTGAGGTCGTCCAGGGTGAACTGCCGGGCAGTCATCAGCGTGTCCCTTCGGTGGGGTCCGATCCGGTGGTGGCGCGCCGGCCGGCCCGTACCAGCAGCGCCGAGTTGAAGCCGCCGTAGCCGCGGGCCAGGACCAGCGCGGCCCGGACCGGGCGCACCCGGGGCCGGCCGGTGACCAGGTCGATGCCGTAGTCGGCGACCGGGTCGGAGTTGACGGTGGGCGGGATGACGCCGTCCCGGATCGCCAGCAGCGCGGTGGCGGTGTCCAGGGCTCCGGCGCCGGAGTAGAGCCGGCCGGTCATCGTCTTGGGCGCGGTGACGGGCACGCCGCGCTCGCCGAAGACCTCGTTGATCGCCACGGCCTCGGCGCGGTCCAGCTCGGGGATGCCGGCGGCGTCGGCGAAGACGACGTCGATGTCGTCCGGGTCCGCCCCGGCGTCCGCGAGGGCCACCTCGATGGCCTTGCGCAGGGCCCCCTCGCGGCCGGTGCCGGCGGGGGCGTCGAAGGTGGCGCCGTAGCCGGCGATCTCGCCGTAGACGCGGGCGCCGCGCAGGGCGGCGGCGTCGGCCTCCTCCAGGATCAGGATGGCGCCGCCTTCGCCGGGCACGTGGCCGCAGGCGTCGGCGTCGAAGGGCAGGTAGGCGCGGGCGGGCTGGTCGCTGGTGCTCATCCGGCCGCCGGCCAGCTGTGCGACCCAGCCCCACGGGCAGATGGTCGCGTCGACCCCGCCGGACACCATCAGCCGGGTGCCGCTGCGGATCTTGCGGCGGGCCTGGGCCAGCGCGTCCAGGCCACCGGCCTGGTCGCTGACGACGACGCCGCTGGGGCCCTTCATGCCGTGCCGGATGGAGATCTGGCCGCTGTTGACGGCGTAGAACCAGGCGAAGGACTGGTAGGCGCTGACGTACTGGCTGCCGCGGCTCCACAGCTTCTGCAGCTCGCCCTGGCCGAACTCGAAGCCGCCGGCGGAGCTGGAGGTGACCACGCCCATGCTGTAGCCGTCCAGGCCGCGCGGTTCGATCGACGCGTCGGCCAGGGCCCAGTCCGCGGCGATGAGCGCCATCCGCGTCATGTGGTCGGTCTGCACGATCATGCGGCCCGGCAGGTGGTCCTCGGCGACGAAGCCCTGGACCTCCCCGGCCAGCCGTGCGGGGTACTGCGAGGGGTCGAAGCGGGTGACGCGGCCGATGCCGCTCTTGCCGCCGCGGGTGGCGTCCCAGTAGGCCGCGGCGCCGAGCCCGTTGGGGGCGACGACGCCGAGGCCGGTGACGACGGTGGTGACGGTCATGTCTTCCTCCGGTCGACGCCGGCCAGGACCATGGCGCTCTGGAAGCCGCCGAAGCCGCTGCCGACGGTCAGGACCGCGTCGGTGCGCCAGTCGCGCGCGGTCAGCGGGACGTAGTCCAGGTCGCACTCGGGGTCGGGGGTGTGCAGGTTCGCCGTGGGCGGGACGACGTTCTCGGCCATCGCCAGCACCGAGGCGGCGATCTCGATCGAGCCGATCGCGCCGAGGGAGTGGCCGACCATCGACTTGATGGAGCTGACCGGGACCTGCCGGGCGCGCTCGCCCAGGCTGAGCTTGAACGCCGCGGTCTCGTGCCGGTCGTTCTGCTTGGTGCCCGAGCCGTGCGCGTTGATGTAGTCGATGTCCTCGGGGTTCATCCGCGCCTGGTCCATGGCGACCCGGATGGCCTCGGCCATCTCCAGGCCGTCGGGCCGCAGCCCGGTCATGTGGAAGGCGTTGCACCGGGAGCTGTAGCCGGCGATCTCGGCGTAGATGTGCGCGCCGCGCTTGCGGGCCGCCTGCAGCTCCTCCAGGACGAAGACCGCGGAGCCCTCGCCCAGGACGAAGCCGTTGCGGGTGCCGTCGAAGGGCCGCGAGGCGTGCTCGGGGTCGTCGTTGCGCGGGGTGGTGGCCTTGATCGCGTCGAAGCACGCCAGCGTGATGGGTGAGATGGGGGCGTCGGTGGCGCCGGCGACCATGACGTCGGCGGCGCCCTCCCTGATCACCTCGACCGCGTAGCCGACCGCGTCCAGGCCCGAGGTGCAGCCGGTGGAGACGACCGAGGTCGGCCCCTGGGCGCCGGCCCGCCAGGCGACCTCGGCGGCGCCGGCGCTGGGCACCAGGTAGTTGTAGAGGTGCGGTACGGCGTACTCGTGGTCGACCAGGTCCTGCCGGCCGCCGTCGCTGACGACGCGGTACTCCTGGTCCAGGCCCATCGTCGCGCCGACCGCGCTGCCGAGGGTGACGCCGGTGCGGTACGGGTCGAGGGCCTCGAAGTCCAGGCCGCTGTCGGCCACCGCCTCACCGGCCGCGACCACCGCGAGCTGCACGGAGCGGTCCATGCGGCGGATCTCCTGCGGGCTCAGGCCGAAGAGCTCGGGATCGAAGTCGATCTCGGCGGCGACCTGGGAGCGGAAGGGGGCGGGGTCGAAGAAGGTGACCCGCCGGGTCGCGGTGCGGCCCTCGGACAGCAGGCTCCAGAAGTTCTTGACGCCGATGCCGCCGGGGGCCAGCACGCCCACCCCTGTGATGACGACTCGCCGGGTGGCCACCGTCAGGCCTCCCAGTTGTAGAAGCGCGTGGCGAGCGCGTCGGCCGGGGAGCGCCAGGTGGCGGGGTCGTAGGCCTGGATGTACGGCTTGAGGTCCTCGCTGATCCGCACGAAGCGCGGGTCGGCCTTGGCCTCCTCGATGCGCTCGCCGCCGTTGTTCTCGTCGAAGTCCTGGACGTGGAAGTACAGGCCGCGGAACTGGAACAGCTGCCGGCGCCGGGTGCCCATCAGGTGCGGCATCTCGGTGCGGTCGAAGTCCGCGAACAACCGGGCCACGTCGCTGCCGCCGCCGGGTTCGATCCGCGCGACGATCAAGCTGCTGTGCATGTCAGTACCCTCTTTCGGTCCGGTCCGGTCCTGGTACCTGCCGAGGAGCCGGCGCGCTGGGGATGATCAGGCGAACAGCGACCGCATGTGCTGCGGGGACTGGGTGGTGCCCCACTGGCCGAGCCGTTCCAGCAGCTCCGGCGTCGCCTCGAAGTGGTGGTTGTCCGGGTCGCCCAGGGCGAAGGGCGCGGGGACGAACTCGCTGTCGCGCAGGTGCGCGAAGATGCGGTCGGCCGCGACGGCGGGGTCGAGGGTGCCCGCCTCCACGGCCTGGCAGGTGGTGCGGGTGAACGCGAGCAGCTCGATGATGTCCTTGGCCACGGGCGCGGGCATGCCGGGCGTCTCGTGGTTCTCCAGGTCGAGGAACACCTGCTCGTCGCGGGTCTTGAGGTAGTCGCGCAGCGCGTTCTCGATCCGCATCGTGGGCAGGATGCTGGTGACCTTCCACACCCGGATGACCGCGTTCCACAGCTCGTAGTGGCGGAAGCCCACGAAGGAGCTGTAGACGAGGTCGTCGTGCACGTCGTAGAGGCCCTGCTGGACCTTGTCGATGTACGCGAACCGCTCGGTGGACCAGTCGCCGTCGCGGGAGGCCGCGATCAGGCGCCAGGCCAGGGAGTTGACGACCTCCAGGGTGTTGGTGATGCCGCGCGAGTAGAGGGCGTCGATGAAGCCGGCGGCGTGCGAGGTGAGGGTGTAGCGCTCGCCGACGGTGTTGGACGCCGAGTACTGGAGCCGGCCGGTGCTGATCCAGGGCCGCACCGCGCGGGCGCCGGTGAACTGCTCGGCGATCTGCGGGAAGCGGGCGAGGAAGTCGTCGAACTCCTGCTGGGCGCCGACCTTGGGGTCCTTGGGGAAGACCCGCTCGTCCAGGGTCAGCCCGACGCTGCACAGGGTGCTCAGGGCGCCCTCGTGGTTGTCGAACGGGATGACCCACAGCCAGCCGCCGTCGAAGACGTGGTGCAGCGTGCCGTGGTGCCAGGGGCTGGGGTTCTTGTGCGCCTGGGCGGCGGAGGCGTCGTCGAACGGCGTCACGCCCACCATGTGGGTGAATATGCTGCGCGAGTGGTGCCGGGCCCGCGGCGGGTCGTCGCGCAGCCCGAACGCCTCGGCGGTCGGGGAGCGGTAGCCGCCGCCGTCCACGAGGTACTTCGCGCGGTATTCCGTGCCCTGCGTGGAGCGCAGCACGACCCCGCTGGCCGGGTCGATGTCGATGCTGGTGATGCGGGTGTCCAGGCACGGATCGGCGCCGAGCTGCACCGCGAGGTTGAACAGGTACGCGTCGGAGTCCTGCCGGAAGAGGTGGCACTCGGTGCGCTGCCACTCGGGGATCACCAGCTGGTTGATCTGGTCGGGCTGCTGGGGCCGGCCCTGCTCGTGGTAGACGAACCCGAAGTTCGACTTCCGTCCCGACATGGGGCTGACCTTCTCGTTGACGCCGCGAAAGCTGGCCAGCGGGGCGATCTCGGGGACGTCGTAGCGCTCGGCGATGATCTTGGTCATCGACGAGGTGTACGGGATCGTCGACTCCCCCACCGCGAAGCGCGGGTGGGTGCCGGCGTCCATCAGCAGCACCTTGACGTCGTTGCGGGCCAGCACCGCGCCGAGCATGCCGCCGGCCATGCCGGCGCCGAGGATCGCCACGTCGTAGGTCTGGTCGGCCAGCTCCTTGCCGGTCTCGTCCATGATTCGTCCTCCACGGGGGTGCGGTCGGGTTCGGCTCAGGAGTGGTAGGGGCGCTTGGCCTTCGCGGTGCGCAGCGCGTCGGCCCACCAGACGAGCTGGTCGAGCATGAGCTTGGCCGCGGCGTTGCAGCCCTCCGCCTCGGGGGCGAAGGCGCCGGCGGCGTCGAAGTGGCCGAGGATCCGCGGGAAGATCGCGATGTCCTTCATGCCGACGGAGTGGAACTCCGCGAAGATCTGCCGCAGGTGCTCCACCGCCCGCACGCCGCCGGCCATGCTCAGGCCGTACGTCACGAACCCGACGGGCTTGGCTTCCCACTCCGCGTTGTAGTTGTCGATGAGCGTCTTGAGCGGCCCGGGAATGCCGCGGTTGTACTCGGGGACGACGAAGACGAAGGCGTCGGCCGCGGCCAGGACCGGCCGCAGGGCGACCACCGCGGGCGCGGTGTCGTCCAGGTCGTCCGGCATCGGGTGGTCGACCAGGTCGACCACGTCGGTCACCAGGTCGGCGCGCTGCCCGGTCTGCCCGACGAACCACTGCGCCACCTGCGGCGCCAGTCGTCCGGCACGGGTGCTGCCGACGATGACCACGACCCGGATCGGTGCGGTGGACACGGGTGTTCCTCCCCTTGCTCGGTACCGGTGGGGGGCCCGGGGCCGCGGCCGCGCCCGTCACAGGCGCGGCCGCGGCCCCGGGAGTGGGTCAGGAGGGAGAACCCGCGGGCTGCGGGCGGCCGCCGGCGGGCGGACCGCCGGCCGGGGGGCCGCCCATCGGCGGGCCGCCCATCGGACGCCCGCCGGGACCCCCGGGGCCGCCCGGACCGCCCGGACGGCCGCCGGGGCCGCCGAGCGCGCCGGTGATGCCCTGGAGGGTGCGCATCAGCGTGAAGTTGTCGACGATGCCCCACCGCTCGGCGATCCGGTCGTCCTCGAACCGCAGGATCAGCAGCGCGTGGTGCTCGACCTCGCTGTTGGTGGCCGGAATGCCGAGGAAGGGCCCGGTGTGCTTGCCCTTCATGACCCAGCGGATCGCGGAGCGGTCGCCCTCGCTGACGACGTCGAGGACCTCGTACCTGATGTCGGAGAACGACCGGTGCTGCATCTCGATCGTCATCTTGAACGAGGCCGGGCCGCGCACCGAGTCGTCGTAGGAGCCGTGGCTCTGGTAGTCGGCGGTCAGGTAGCGGTCCGCCACCGACAGGTCGCCGTCGTTGAGGCCCTTGTTGTAGACGATGTCGATGATCTCCCGCTGCCTCTCGACACTGGGAATCTCCTTCGTCATGCTGTCCCGTCCTTCCATGTGGTGATTACCTGTTCTCCGTCGGTACCGGTCATGACCTGGGCGATCTCGCGGATGCCCGGCCCGGTGGTCCACACCACGCGCAGCTCCAGCCGGCTCAGCCGCCAGCCGTCGGCGGTGCGCCGCGCCACGCCCTCGAACCGGCCGCCGAGGTAGAAGTGCGGCGCGGAGGCGGGCGGCGGCGGCGAGCCGGGGTGCACATGGATGGCGACGACGTTCCAGGCGACGGTCGCCCGGTCGCCGTCCAGCTCGATGGCGTAGTGCGAGACGTTGTGGTGGGTGCGGTCCCAGTGGCCCATGAAGCCGCGGGTGAAGTCCGCGACCCCTTCGATGCCCTGGTGGCTGCCCGGCGGGAAGTCCAGTTCGACGTCGCCGGTGAAGACCGAGCGCGCCCACGGCTGGTCGAACTCGCCGCCGTCCAGGGCGCGCAGGTAGCGGTCGGCGAGGTCCGCGAGGTCCGCGCGGTCGGTCAGCCGGCGCAGCGCGGCGACGGCCTCGGCCGGCAGCGACAGGTCGAGCGCCGTCACGACCGGTCCCCGGCGGCCGGCCGCGGCGCGCCGAACCAGCGGCCCAGGGCGTCCTCCAGGCCCGCGGCCGAGCCCGGCGCGGTCCAGGCGATGTAGCCGTCGGGGCGGACCAGCACCGCCGCGGTGCCGGTCAGCGGGTCGTCGCCGGCCAGGCCGGTGAAGGGGGCGCTGACCACGTCGACCCGGTCGGTCCAGGGCGCCGCCGTGCGCTGCAGCTCCGCGTCGCCGGTGGCGTCGAGCAGGACCGGGCGGGCGGTGTGCATCAGCTCGTAGAGCGGGCGCGGGCCGGTCGCGGTGGCCACCTTCCGGTTGGGCATCCGCTTGCCGAGCAGCGGGTGGTCGCCCTCGCCGACGTCGTAGCGGATCTCCAGGCCGCTGATCATGCCGATCAGGTGCTCGGCGACCACGTCGTAGCCGATCAGCTCGGTGAACAGGTCGCGCATCGGCTGCACCTCGTCGCCGCTGAGGAACAGCAGGCCCTGGGCCTGGGTGTTCATCAGCAGCCGCTGCCCGATCCGGTGGCGCTCGCCGTGGTAGCTGTCGAGCAGCCCCTCGGGGGCCCAGCCGTGGACCTGCGCGGCGAGTTTCCAGCCGAGGTTGACGGCGTCCTGGATGCTGGTGTTCATGCCGAGCCCGCCGGCCGGCAGGTGGATGTGGGCGGCGTCGCCGGCCAGCAGGACGCGGCCGCGCCGGTATTCGGTGGCCTGCCGGGTCGCGTTGCCGAAGGAGCTGAGCCACACCGGTTCCGCGTGGCTGATGTCCTCGCCGGTCAGGCGCTTCCAGGCGTCGGAGATCTCGCCGAACTCGATCGGCGTGGTGCGCCGCTTGGGCAGCGTGCCGCGCTCGCACACGATGAAGCGCTGCACGCCGTTGGTGGGCGGGGTGGCCATGACCATGCCGCCGGGGTACGACTCGCCGATCATCCGCGGCCGTACGTCGGTGCCGCGCAGGTCGGCCAGGAACATCTCCATCGACGCGGCCGTGCCGGGGAAGTCGAACCCGGCGGCCTTGCGGACCGTGCTGCGCCCGCCGTCGCAGCCGACCAGGTACTTCGCCCGCAGCTCCTCCCGGCTGCCGCCGGGGCCCTGGATCTCGGCGGTCACGCCGTCGTCGTCCGCGGCCAGTGCCACGCACTCCCAGCCGCGGCGGAAGGTGACGCCGGGGCCCGGGGCCCAGCCGGCGAGCATCGCCTCGGTGTCGGACTGCGGCAGCGTCTTGCCCGCGAAGTGCGCGCCCTGCACCTGCCCGAAGTCCAGCGGCAGCCCGCCGAAGTGGCCGACGTTGCTGAGCTCGAAGTGCGGCAGCCGCGGCAGCAGCCCGCGCTGGTCGAAGACCTCCATGGTCCGGGCGGTGAAGCCCAGGCCGCGCGACTCGCCGGTCGGCCGTTCCAGTCGCTCCAGCACGACCACCTCGACACCGGCCAGGCGCAGTTCGCCGGCCAGCATCATCCCGGCCGGTCCGGCGCCGACCACGATCACATCCGTATTCATGGGTACCTCTCTTGTCGGGCTCGTCGAACTCGTCGAAGTCCGCACCGGGGACGTGGCTGGTCAGCCCTCCACAGCCGGCCTGTCACTTGGCCGGCGAGAGCTGCGCCCTGGTCTCGGCGGCGATGGAGAAGATCACGTTTCCGGCGGCGTCGAAGACCTCGGCCGTGCCGGTGCCGAGGAAAGCCGTGTCGAAGAGCTTCGCGTCGATGTTGATGATCAGGTGGTCGATGCCGGTGACCTCGGTGTCACCGGAGACACCCGAGTCGCCCTCGTCGAGGCGCTCGGTGATGGTGAAGACGAAGGTGTCCTCGCCGGTCCTCCGCCAGGTGCCCTCACCGCCGGTCTCCGCGGTCTTGAGCTGGGCGGAGCCGTCGCTCTCCAGGTTGACGGTGAACTCCTCGACCGTCGTGCCGTAGAACACCGTGCCGGCCCACAGGCCGATCGGCGCGTCGACGACTTGGGACATGACTTCCCTACTTTCTGCAGCTGTCGTGGGGTGGGCGTGGGCAGCAAAAAGCGGCCCGCCCCTTGGGGGGCGAACCGCTTGCGTGGAAGAAAAGGGGGGCCGGGCTCAGCCGGTCCGGTCGGCTCCGGCGGGCACGGGCGCTGCGAGCATCTTGTGGATCAGGGCGTGCAGCTCGGCCTCGGCCTGCTCGCCGCCAAGGGCCCGCACGATCTCCGCCTGCATGTGGTCGACCGCTCCGGTCAGGTACGCCAGCCGCTCCCGGCCGAGGCCGGTCAGCTCCAGGGCGTAGCGGCGGCGGTCGTCGGGGTCCTGGCCCCGGGTCACCAGACCCTTCTCGACCAGTTCGTCGACGATCAGGGCCGCGGCGGGCTCGGTGAGCGCGAGGTAGCGCGCGAACTGCTGCTGCGGGCAGGGCCCGAGCTTGCCGATCCCGGACAGCGCGCCGAAGTCGCGCACCCGCAGGCCGGCGTCGGACACCAGGGCGTCGCCGCGGCGCCGCAGCAGGTAGAAGACCTGGGTGATCAGGTACTCGGTGCTCAGGCCGCTCGGGGCGCCGGCCGGCTCGCCGAGTACGGTGCGCAGCAGCTCGTTGAGGCGTACGCGCTCGGCCGCGGTCAGGTTCGCCGTCAGCATCCGGTCGCGCTGCAGGACCGCGGGCTGCATGCGGGCCAGCTCGCCGCGGCCGGAGTCGGTGAGCGCGAGCAGGTAGGAGCGGCGGTTGTCGGGGTTGCGGGTACGGGTGACGTACCCGGCGCCCTGCAGCCGGTCGATCAGCTTGACCATGATCGTCCGGTTGATCTCCAGCCGCTCGGCGAGTGCCTGCTGCGAGGTGCCGTGCCCGGCGGCGAGGGCCGCCAGGACCGCGTAGTCACGCGCCTGGGTGCTCCGGTCGGCGCCGGCCGCGACATGGGCGAACGCCCGGCGCATCAGATAGGGCAGGTAGCGCGTGAGTTCCGGGGCCAGTTCGGCGCCCGCGACCTCGGCCGACCCGTGCCCGTGGCCGTGCGGCTCCGCCATGAGCGTGCGCCTCCTTCCGGCCGGTCCGGGCTCCGTGATCAATCATAGAACGAATGCGCGCTGAGGAATTTCCGCAGCCGCTTCGTCGCCGCGTCGGCCGCGGCCGCGTACCGGTCGTCGGGGCGCAGCGCCTGGTGGCGGACCGCCACCTCGGCGAGCTTGATCGCGTGCTCGTCGCCGAGCTCGACGGCTTCGGCGATGAGCTGATCCTCCCGCGGCACCGCCGCGGCGGGGGCGGTGGCGGGGCCGCGGGAGGAGCTGTAGTAGCCGCGGATGCCGTCGCTGCAGTGCCGGGCCGCCAGGTAGGAGGTCCACTGCAGGTCGGACGGCAGGTGCGGCAGGACCAGGCGGACGGCTGCCGGGCCGGTGATCGCGTGGATCAGCGGTACGGGGTGGCCGGTCTGCACGGTCGCGTAGTGGCCGCAGGCATCGGCGACCAGTTCGTCCAGGGCGGTGAAGGCGGCGCCCTCGGGCCGGGCCGCGGGGGTGGTCCCCCGCAGCTCGGCGTCGATGGCCTGGGCGTCGCTGAGCGAGTAGCGGGCGGCCCAGTAGCCCAGGCCGTGGGCGAGTTCCTTGCGGTAGAGGGCGTTGTCGGCGTCGCTCGCCTGGGCGATGGCCCGTACCGCGTGGGCGGTGCGGATCACGCCGTGCGTCATGACGCCGGACATGCCCGACACCAGCCGCGGCCACCAGAGGTTCAGCACCTCCTGCCAGGGCTTTTCGGCCAGCTCGCGGTCGAACATCTCCCACCAGTCGGTGACCCGGTCGAAGTCGCCGAGGGCGGGCCGCCAGTCGCTCTCGTCCAGGGCTGACAGCGGGAAGCGGGGGGTGGGCAGGTCCTTGTAGCGGCGGTGGGCGAGGTTGTCCTCGACCCAGGTCGCGATGTCGTCGGCGTAGCCCAGGGTGGCCATGGCCTCGGCGGCCATCGGCGCGTGGTTGACAAGCATCGTGCCGTGCTCGTAGCCGATGCTCCGGAGCCGGTCGAGCGCCCCGCTCATGGCGTCGGTGTACGTCAGTCCGGTCATTTTCGCTCGCTCCCAGCCCGGTGTCCGTCGCCCTCTGTCCGGGCGTCCCGATCACGAACTCTGCGTCCCACCCGGCGGCGGCCGGCCAGATCCGCGGCCCCGCCCGGTGGCGCCTGCCTGGCGCTCTCCCCCTTTCACCGCTTTCCACGTTATCGGATACTCACGTAACCGTCAACGCTTATAACTAATAATGGCGCACCGACGGCTCACCGGCCCGTGCGGACTCAGACGCCGGCCTTCGCCGTGATCCGGTCCTGGCCGCCGGGCGTGAGCGGTGCCCGGCGCGACCGGCTGAAGTGCCGCATCATCGGCGCCTCGACGCACCTGCGCAGCAGCTCGGCCAGCACGAGGCAGATCACCAGCCACAGGGCCACCAGGCCGATCGCCCCCGGCAGGCCGGAGTGCAGGTCGGGGCCGTAGAGCTTCCAGCTCTCCTCGATGACCAGCGCCTGCACCATGTAGAAGGCGAACGAGACCTCGCCGAACCAGACCGCGGCCCTGCTGCGCAGGATCGACCGCTTCCCGCCGGTGTCCGCGACGGCCGCCGCGGGGACCAGCAGGGCGAACGGGACGACGACGCAGGCCTCGAAGGTGTAGAGGATCGGGACGTGCAGGGATATGACGTACGCGGCGACGAGCAGCACCGTCGCGGGCAGCCGGCCGATCCGCAGCCACTTGCCCTCGATCACGATCCGCGCCATCAGCATGCCGAGCACGAACTCCAGCAGCCGCACCGGCGGGAAGACGTAGACGAACCACAGCTGCCGCGCGTTCACCGGGTAGCCGGGGCCCATGAACGGGTGGCTGGCCATCGTCGCGTACACGATGGCCGGCATGGCGACGGCCAGTGCGGCGACGCCGCCGGCCCAGGCCCACAGCCGCTCCGCGCGGATCCGCAGCGCCCCCCGCAGGAGCAGCGGAAACAGCAGGTAGAAGAAGATCTCGCAGGACAGCGACCAGCTCGGGACGTTGACGCTGAAGAACGTGGCCGGGTCTCTGCTCCAGTTCTGCACCAGCAGCAGGTTCGGCAGCCAGGAGTGCCAGGTCGTCGCGGCCGAGGCGAACAGCAGCATGGCGACGGCGAAGGTCACGACGTGGTTGGGGAAGATCTTCACCGCACGGCGGCGCCAGAAGCTCCGCGTCCGCTCCCCCGGCCGGGCCGACCACGTCAGGACGAAGCCGCTGAGGACGAAGAAGAAGCTGACCCCGACGTATCCGAGGTTGGCGCCCCAGCGGGTCAGATCGGACGCGACCTTGCCGGTGAACGGGCTCGCGTCCGGGGCGGTCATGTGGAACAGGAACACGCTCAGGGCGGCGATGCCCCGCATGCTCGTGAGGAGGTTGAGGTTGGCTCTTCGACCGCGGGCGGCTCCTAGCTCCCCCGGCGACAGCTGACTGGACATGGCGTTTCCCTTTCTCGCAGCGCCGGACCGCGCGGTTCGCGCCGTCGGCAGACCGCCGCCCAGCCCTCCGCGCACGGGGCGGGAGGACTGGGCGGCGGTCTGCTGGTCCGGCGGAGTTACGGTCAGGCCTTCTGTGGCTGCGGCATCTGCTGCTGCCCCTCCTTGACCGGCCTGATGGTGAGGAACGTGATGACGACGCAGAGCAGGTACAGCCCGACGGCGACCTTGAAGCCGGCGACGTAGCCGTTGGTCAGCGCGTCCGCCGGCGAGGTGCCGGCCGCCGCGTGGTGGGTCGTGGTCGCCGCGACGGTTCCCAGCAGGGCCACACCGAGCGCGCCGCCGACCTGCCCGCCGGCCGTCAGCAGCGCGGAGCCGATGCCGGCCTCCGAGCTGTCGATGCCGCGCACGCCGATGGCGGTGCTGACGACCTGCATGATCCCGACCCCCACCCCGGAGACCACCGACGCGGGGATCAGCACCTCGAACACTCCCGAGTCCGGGGTGATGAAGCAGAACCACACCGTGCCGGCGGAGGCCAGCACCAGCCCGGACGACAGCGCGATCTGCGGCGCCGTGCGGGCCAGCAGCTGCGGGCCGACGCTGCCGGCCGCGAGGCCGGCGCCCACCGCGAACGGCAGGTACATCAGACCGGTCCGCACCGCGGAGTACCCGAGGACCTGCTGCATGTAGAGGGTGAGGAAGTAGTACGAGGAGAAGATGCCGATCGACATGACCAGGGTGACGATGTTCGCCCCCACCCGGCCTGGGTCGCTGAGCACCTCGCGCGGGATCATCGGCAGGTCGCCGGACCGTTCGAAGTACACGAAGACGGCCAGCAGGACGACCGTGGCGATCATGCACCCGATCACGGTCGGGTCGCTCCAGCCGTGCAGGCCCACCCGGTTGATCCCGTAGATCAGCGCGCCGATGCCGAGGGTCACCGTG
Organism: Streptomyces sp. NRRL F-5123; assembly: GCF_000721495.1. Lineage (GTDB taxonomy): Bacteria > Actinomycetota > Actinomycetes > Streptomycetales > Streptomycetaceae > Actinacidiphila. The sequence goes on along the minus strand of NZ_JOHY01000021.1, from coordinate 68,893 downwards.
AGCGCGCCCCACACGTCGATCCTGCTGCGTCGGGTGTCGAGATCGACCAGCTTGTTGACGCCCAGCAGGATGACGATGACGATCGGGATGTTCACGAACAGCACCCAGCGCCAGCCGGCATAGGTGGTGAGCACACCGCCCGCCAGCAGACCCATGACCGCGCCCATCGCCGTCGCGGCGCCGTACAGCCCGAACGCCTTGGTGCGCTGCTGCCCCTCGGGGAACGTGCTGACCAGCAGGGACAGCGCACCGGGCGTGGCGATCGCGGCGCCGATGCCTTCCAGCCCGCGGAAGAGGATCAGGGTGGTCCCGTTGCCCGCGAGGCCGCCGCCGAGCGAGGCCAGGCCGAACAGGACCACGCCGATGCGGAACATCAGCTTGCGGCCGTAGACGTCGCCGAGCCGGCCGGCCAGGAGCATCAACCCGCCGAATGTCAGCGAGTAGGCGGAGATCACCCAGTCCAGGTTCGCCTGGGAGATGTCCAGGGAGCGCTGGATGGTCGGCAGGGCGACGGTCATGATCGTGCCGTCCAGCACGACGATGAACCGCGCCAGGGCGATGACGAGGATCGCCATACCGCGCCCGCCTACGGGGGCCGGATCCGCAACGGCGACGGGCACGTCCGTCACGGGTCCTTCAGACTGTGACATGTCGGGGGTCCTCCCGGGATGAGCTCGAAGATCAGCCGGCGGTGCCGGCTGCCGGCGTCCAGAGAGAGAGCTGGTCGTACGCGGCCTTCCACTCGCCCTCGTACTTGACGCGGCCCCAGCCCGGCAGCCGGCCCAGCACGGTCTCGACCCAGTCCGCGGCGGCGTCGTCCAGCAGCCAGGGCATGTACGTGCCGATGTCCTCGCCGACCTTCTTGAGGTGGACGGCCGCGAAGCGGCTCCACTCCTCCTGCGTCAGCGTCGAGTCGACCAGGGACAGGCCCTCGGCCTCCTCGTGCTGGAGGTGCCCGCGCAGGCTGGTGTTGAGGTCGCCGACCAGGCCGCCGAGCCGCTCCGCACCCTTCTCGGGGTCGGCCAGCGCCTCGTCGATGCTCGCCAGCAGCGGGTCGATGGCGGCGTGCTCGGCCTCCATCGCGTGCAGCAGCGCGAGGTCGGGGGCGTCGGCCAGCCGCTCCTCCATCAGGCCCCACACCGTGTCGTCCTCGGAGGTGTGGTGGATGTGCAGATAGGTCTTGAACAGCTTCCAGCCCAGCGCGGTCCGCATCACGGTCCGGGGGTCGTCGCTGACGCCGTCGGCCACCTTGGCGATGCGGTCCAGCTCACGACGGAAGGCGTCGTGGATGGTCAGCATCATCGTCATGTCGAGCTTGTACTCGCCGCTCATGGGACAGCTCCTCTCTCCGGTGTCCACGCTACGGGAAACACCGACAACCATCAACCCCTACAACTAATGATTCGCCTAACCGCACACCCATGTAACCGTCAAGGTTGGTAACAGGTAAGCGCCGGGTAAAGCGGGCGGGCGCCCGCCGCCGGATCAGGCCTCGATCTCGTCCGGGGCCGGGGTGTCGAAGGAGTAGACGTGCAGCTTGATGCCGTCCGGGTCGTGGAAGAAGACGATGTAGCCGATGGCCGCGATGCGCAGGCCGGAGTTCTCGACCCCCTCGGCGTTGAGGTGGTCGACCCAGGACTGGACCTCGGCCTTGCCCTGGACCGCGAAGCTGACCGGGTCGAAGCCGGACAGCGACTCGGACAGCTCGGCGTTCTCGCGGAAGGCCAGCAGCGTGTTGTCGAGGCCGGTGAGCTTGCCCACCGAGCCGCGCACGATGCCCTCGTCGTCCTTGAACTCCATCGTGGTGGTGAAGCCGAAGACGCGGCCGTACCAGTCGATGGACCGCTGGATGTCGCTGACCGCGAACTTCACGTGGTGTATTCCGCCGAGAGCGGGCATGTCAGTTTCCCTTCGTTTGTGAGGTCTGTCGTGCGTCTTTCGTCGGATGTGGCACGGGTTCGGTCGTGGGGACCAGGATGAGGAACTCGGTGACCCTCAGCGCCGAGAGCGCCAGCCGCAGGCCCCACCGGATGCGCACCGACTTGTCGTCGGTGACCACCACGGGGTCGGTCATGTGCAGCCGGCGGCGGCGTACCAGCAGGTCGCAGCCGCCGGCGGCGCGCACGTTGCGGACCCAGTCGGTCTTCGAGCCGTACGGCAGGGTGATGACGTAGGCGCCCTGGTGGCGGAAGACCTTCACCGGGGTGCGGAACTCCCGTCCGGACTTCCGCCCGCGGTGCAGGACCAGGCCGAAGCCCGGCATCCGCCCGAAGAGCGGGCCCGCGATGCGGTTGCCCACGGACTTGTTGAAACGCGCCCATCCGCGGCCGAGTGTCATGGGTGCTCCTCCCGGAGGCAGGGGTGTGGGTGACAGTGGCGGGAATCCAACGGTCCCACCGGGGGCGGCCGGTGCGGCGCTTTCCCGCCAGCCGGCGCGCGTCCCCTTGGCTCAGCCGTCCCACCGTGCGTACGCTGCTCGCAGCTCCTCCTCCAGGCGCCCGAAGGACCCCTCGAAGAACGTCAGCGGTTCCTGCCGCTGGCGGTGCACCCCCAGCTCGGCCACCTCGCCCAGCACGATGACGTGGTCGCCGCCGGGGTATTCCGCCCGGATGTCGCAGTCCATGTAGGCCAGCGACTCGCTGAGCACCGGCACGCCCCGCCGGCTGCGGCCGGAGAACACCCGCTCGCTGGCCGGTACCTGACGGCCGGCGAAGGTCGTCGCCAGCTGCTCGTGCCGGCGTGCCAGCAGGTTGACCGCGAAGCGCCCGGTGCGCGCCAGCTCGTCGCGCAGCCGGGAGTCGCGGTGGATGCAGAACAGGATCAGCGGTGGATCCAGGGAGACGGAGGTGAAGGAGTTCACGGTGGTGCCGTCGCCCTGCTCCCCGTCCCCGGTGGAGATGACGGTGACACCGGTGACGAACAGTCCGCTCACCGTCCGCAGGGACCGGCCGTCGACCGGGAAGACCTGGTGCGTGGGCCCGGGCGGGTCGAGATGCCCGCCGGGGCGTGCGGTGCCCGCCGCCGGCACCGTTACATCAGCTTCCGCGCGCGCGGCCCGGCCTTCAGCCCGCCGGAGACCACGAAGCGTGTCAGCTTGCGCATGTCGGGGCCGGCCGACATCAGGCCCCACCGCACGAACTTGGCCAGGTCCCAGGTGCTGGGCGCGACGAAGCGGGTGGCGGGGTCCTTCCAGCCGAAGGTCGGGTTGACCTCGGGGCTGTCCTGGACGACCTTCAGGATGATGTCCGCGGCCTGGTCGCCGGTCAGCTCGCCGACCTCGAACTTCTCGCAGGTCTCCGCGGTGACCTCCAGGATGCGCTGGAAGGTCTTGCTCTCCGGCCACCACAGGCCGGGGTTCTCGGTCTTCTCCAGCGCCGTGAAGTGCGAGTCGTCGTTGTCGACGACGTAGCGCAGCCGGGCGCCGGTCAGGCGCATGACGCCGGGGGTGATGAAGCAGCCCCACACCCGGAAGACCGCGTTCCACAGACGGAAGTGCGAGAACGAGATCACGGCGCTGTTGACCAGCTCGTCGTTGAAGTCGAGCAGGCCCGCCTCCAGCTGCTCGACGTAGCTGAAGCGCTCCTCGGAGAAGTCGTTGTCCTTGAGCGCCTCCAGGACCCGGGAGGCCAGCGCGTCCACGACCTCCATGGTGTTGGACAGGCCGCGCGAGAACAGCGGGTCGATGAAGCCGGCCGCGTGCGACATCAGGCACCAGCGCGGGCCCACCGACTTGCGCGACGAATACTGCAGCCGGTCGGTGGAGACCCACTCGCGGACCGGGCGGGCGCCGACGAACTGCCGCTTGATGGCCGGGTACTTGTCCAGGAAGGCGTCGAACTCCTGCTGGGGCGTCATGTCCTTCGGCTTGGGGTAGACCCGCTCGTCCAGCTGCAGGCCGACGCTGACCAACGGGTTCTTCGACTTGCGGTAGTTGTTGAACGGGATGATCCACAGCCAGCCGCGGTCGATCATGTGGTGCATGGTGCCCTTGTGCCACTTGATGGGCGGGCGGTGCTCGGCGGGGAAGTCGACGACGTCGTCGAACGGCTTGATCCCGATGAAGTGGTTGAACAGCGACCGCGAGTGGTGCTTGAAGCGGGCCGGCTTCTCGCGCAGGTCGAACTTCTCGGCCAGCAGCGAGCGGAAGCCGCTGGCGTCGACCAGGTAGCGGGCGCGGTAGACGTCGCCGTTGGTGCCGCTGACGGTGACGCCGTCGTCGTCGAAGTCCATGTCGGCGGCCCGCCACAGCTGGCGCACCTGCACGCCGTACTTGACCGCGACCTGGAACATCCACGAGTCGGTGTCCTGGCGGAACATGTGGCTGTTCTGCGCCAGCAGCCGCGGGATCGCGAACTGCGTGGACTCCGCCGGGTTCGGCTCCTTGCCCACCTCGTGGCGGACGAACCCGAAGTGGACCTTCACCCCGTGGGTCGGGCCGACCACCTTGTTGGTGACGCCCACCTTGGCCAGGGACGCCAGCTCGGGCACTCCGTAGCGCTCGGCCAGGATGTGCAGCCACTCGGCCAGCTGGGGGGTCTGGGACTCGCCGATCGCCATCCGGGGGTGCTGGGCCGCGTCGACGAGCACCACCTTGGCGCCCTGCGCGGCGAGGACCGTGGCGATCGTCGAGCCGGCCAGGCCGGAACCCAGGACGAAGACGTCACAGTGCTGCGCCTTGCTGAGGTCCGCTCCTGAGGCCTGCGGCGGCGGGGCTTTGGTCGCCATGAGATTCTCCCATCGTCAGACTTGGGTTCGTACGGGGATGGCACCGGCCACCGCAGGGGATGCGGCGCCGAACCAGCGGGCGACCGCGGGCCCGGGATCGCTGTAGCGGTCACCGGCCCAGGCCACGTAGCCGTCCGGGCGAAGGAGCAGCGTCTCCAGCCCCTCCAGCGGACCGCCGGGCGGCGCCGTGGCCGCCACCAGGTCCACCCGCTGCGCGAACGGGGCCGTCCGGCCGGTCAGCCAGTCGTGCCGGCCGGCGCATGCGGCCAGGTCGAGCAGCACCCCGCGGCCGCGCCGCAGCAGGGCGGTCGTACTCGTAGCCGAGCCGTCCACGGTCAGAGCCGCGTGCGGGACGGCGGCCCCCGCGAGGCGGGAGCCGCCGTCACCGTCGCCGCCGCCGTCGCCGTCGCCTTTGACGGCCGGACGGTGCGCGGCCGCGGTGGGGTCCGCGTACGGGGAGGCGCCGTCGGGACGGTGGCGGAACTCGGGGGTTTGCGCGGGGTCGTCGGGAACGGGGTAGCGGATGTCGACGCCGGCGATCATGGCCGCCAGGCGGTCGTTGACCACCTGGTGGCCGATCAGCTCGCGCAGCACGGTGCGGGTGGCGTCGACCTCCGGGCCGCCCAGCAGCAGCAGGCCCTGCGCGCGGATGTTGCCCAGGACCCGGCGGGCCACCTCGTGCCGCTCGTCGTGGTAGGTGTCCAGCAGGGACGGCGGGGCCGCGCCGGTCGCCACCGCGGCCAGCTTCCAGCCGAGGTTCGCCGCGTCCTGGAGGCCGAGGTTGATCGCCTGCCCGCCCGAGGGCATCTGGACGTGCGCGGCGTCGCCGGCCAGCAGCACCCGGCCCGCGCGCAGCCGGCGGGCGAGCCGGCTGGTGTCGTCGAAGGCGTTGCGCCACACCGGTGTGCCGTGCCGCAGGCTCTCGCCGGTGACCTTCTCCCACACCGAGCAGATCTCGTCGAACTCCGGCGGCCCCGGGCGCGGTCCGACCGGGGCGCCGAAGACCGAGACCATCACCCGCGTGGCGCCGTTCGGCAGCCGCGAGGAGATCGCGAGCCCGGCGGGCAGCCGCTCGAACCGCCGCTCGGCGATGTCGACGCCCGCCACGTCCGCGCGCAGCAGCTCGTGGGTGCCGGCCGAGCCGGGGAAGTCGATGCCGGCCAGCACCCGGACGGTGCTGTCCTCGCCGTCGCAGCCGACGGCGTAACGGCACGTCAGCTGCACCTGGCCGGACGGCGTCCGGGCGTGGACCCGCACCACCCCGGCGTCGGGGTCGGGGTCGTGGGGGTCGTGGACGTCCGGGTCGAGGACGTCCGGGTCGAGGGCGCACACCTCGTGCTCTCGGCGGATGTCGGCGCCCAGTTCGGTGGCGCGCCGCGCGAGGACCTGCTCGACCTGCGCCTGGAGCACCTTGTACTGCCCCGGGAAGCGGGTCGGCAGCGCGCTGAAGTCCAGCGGGATGCCGCCGAAGTGGCCCGACCGCTGGATCGGCGGCGAGCCCAGCTGCTCCAGCAGTCCGCGCTGGTCGAAGAACTCCATCGTCCGCGCGTGCAGGGTCGAGGCGCGCGATTCGGTCGTCGGCGACGCGAGGCGCTCCAGGACGGTCACCCGCGCCCCGCCCAGCCGCAGCTCGCACGCGAGCATCAGACCGACGGGGCCCGCGCCGACGACGACGACGTCCGTGTCCACACTCGTCACGTCCACGCCGCTCAGGCGCGCCGCGATCCGGTCACGCCGATCTTCGGCAGCAGCCGGCTGACCTTCGAATGCCCGGAGAGGGTGTCCCCGACAAAGGTGACGTCGAATTCCAGGTTGAGCTTCGCGGGTTTGGTGACCGACTGCTTCCAGGTGAGCCGCCGGCCTTCCGCGGTGTCCTTGCTGACCACATTCGCCAGCGGCACCGTCTCGGCCTCGCTGGAGGCCGTACCGGCAACCGTGCCCGCGGAGTCGGTGAAGATGTAGACGACCGCCAGATCGCCGACCGGCGATTTCACGGTCACGTCCCAGGTTCCGGCAATGGAACTCACAGCGGATTCCTTTCGGCAGCGGGAACACGAAAAGCCCGCGCCCCGGGCCTGGTGAAAAGGGCCGGGGCGACGGGCTGGGCAGTGAGGGAATCGGCGGGAGCTGCCCGGTCCGTTGTCCGGGCACAGCTCGACCGCCGGAAGTAGCGTGACATAGCCGGACGAACCATGTCAACTCCCCTGTGCCAGGGCACGAAAAAAGCGGCGCGAGGTGCGCCGCAGGGTAGTGCCCCGACACGCCGTCACACCGGCCGCGGGGCCGGTCGGGAGTGTTCGGGGGGAGTGAGCCGATCCGGAGTCAGGACACAGATCTGGCGCCGCCGGAAATCGTGACACGCACCGGAACGCGGCGTCAATCCCCGCCCGTCTCCCGGTCGTACGGGCCCGGCCGGCACCGCGGGCGCCGCGGCGGTCCTCATGACAGGCCCCCCGGCGGGACCGGCCGGCCGCCCCGCGGGAGACGCCGGCGTGGCCGCGGAACCGCCGGGCGCTCCATCAGCTCGGCGTCGATCCGGGCGGTCACCTCCACCAGCGTGCGGCTGGTGACGCTCAGGTCCTCCGCGGGAATTCCCAGGTAGAGCCGGTCTATCGCCTCGTCGAACACGTCCCGGATCCGGCGCTGGAGGGCCAGCCCCTCGGCCGTCGCCCGCACCGGACAGCTCGCTCCCGGCAGCGCCACCAGCAGCCCGGCCGCGAGCATTTCGGCCACCACGGCGCCGGCCACGTGGCGGTCCGTCTTGGTCGCGATGGAGAGCCGCGCGACAAGCCGGTCCCGGTCCAGTTCGGCCCGGCCGAGCGTGCTGATGTTGAGCGCGATCCACTGCTGGTGCGACGCCCCGGCCTCCCCCAGCACGGCTTCCATCAGCGCCCGGTGGGCCGTCTCGGCACGGCCGAGAACTCGCGGGTCGAGAATCGGACCAGTGGTCATGGCTGCTCCCTGGTAAGGCCCGGCGGCCCCGGCGGCCTGCCCGAGCGTGCGTCCGGCGGGCCGCGGGGACCGTACCGGCTTCGTGTGTCGACAACTGGGTTCTTCCAGAAAACCCGCCCATGCACACTCCTCCCGCCCACCACCGCACCACCTATCCCACCACCGCCGCAATCCGGAGAAGCCGGACCGGCCGGTTCCGGCCCCGGGACGGGCGCGGCGCCGGTGCGGCGCCGGTGCGGCGCCGCCACGGGTGCGGCCGCGGGGCCGTCCCGGGACGCGGCGGGAGGGGGGCGGGGCTGGTGCGGGCGCTGGGATTGATGGGGACAGTGGGGGGAAGTCGCCGCGGACCGCGCGGGATTCACCCGCGCCGCCCTCCGGTTCGTGAGGCTCCCGGAGTCGCGCGCCCTGACCTGGCACGTCGCCGTCCGGGGCCTTCCGCGACACGCCGTGGGAGGCCTCGAATGGCTGTCCGCATGTGGGATCCCGACTACCGTTGGGCGGGAGCCTCACGCATACTGCGGACAATCAAAACGTCGAGAGACCGTCGTCCCGGAAGGCCGCGAAGCGGGCGAGCCGATCGTCCGCGCCCGGCCCGCCGCGCCACCGCGGGGGGACGGGCGACGCGGCACTGCCCGCTCGTGCGCCATCAGCGTCCCCGCCGCCGTCTCCGTGCCCACCCGGCGACCCGCCGTCAGCTCCGCGCCCTACCGGCGACCCGCCGTCAGCTCAGAGCTCCACCGGCAACCCGCCGTCAGCTCCGCGTCCCACCGGCGACCCGCCGTCAGCTCAGAGCTCCACCGGCAACCCGCCGTCAGCTCCGCGCCTTACCCGGACAGCAGGGTCCGGGGCTCCGCGTCCGTTCCCGGCAGACCCGCCGGACCTGCCGGAAGAACAGCGACAAGCCCGGTCACGAGTCGTTCCGCATCCGCGCCTGTACCCACCGCTCCCGGAGGTTGTGATGCTCTTCGCCGCAGACCGTGACGGCGGCCCGTCACCCGGCCCCGGTTCACCCCCGGCGGGCGCCCCGGCCTGCCAGGTCCGCGCGATCACGTCCACGGTGCTCGCCTGCTGGCTGCTCATCTTCCTGGTCACGGTGTGCGCGGGCCAGTCCACCGGCGCCGAGGTGGCCGCAGCCGCCCTCTCCGCCGCGGGCGTCTTCGCCACCCAACACCTGCACTCGTCGCCCCGCGCCGCCCGCTGGGGCCGGGGCCGGAAGCTCCTCTCCCTGAGCGCCCAGGCAGCGTGCGTCCTGATTCCGCTTGCCGTCTCCGGCCACGCCTGGAACCCCGACACGGGGTTCCTGGCCGGATCCTGTCTGCTGCTCTTCTCGGGCCCGGCCGCATGGGCGCTGTCGGCCCTGCCGGCCGCGCTGGTGCTCGCCACCGCCCTGTACGCCCGCACACCGTGGCCGACCACCGCGGCCCACACCGCCACCACCGTCCTGACCGGCCTCGCCGTCTACGCGCTGGCCCGCCTGGCGCAGCTGGCCGCCCGCGGCCAGGGCGGCACCACGCAGCGCGAGGCCGCCCGCAAGGCCGTCACCGAGGAGCGGCTGCGTATCGCCTCGGACCTGCACGACCTGCTCGGATACAGCCTTTCGGCCATCGCCCTCAAATGCGAACTCGCCGGTCGCCTCGTCACCCGCCATCCCGACCGCGCGCTCACCGAGATCGGCTCCGTCCTGGACATCACCCGCCAGGCGATCACCGACGTCCGCACCATCGCGCAGGGCTACCGCGACCTGTCGCTCGCGGAGGAGACCGCCGCCGCCCAGGCGCTGCTCACCGCGGCCGACATCAAGACGACCGTCTCCAACGAGTGCGGGCCGCTGCCCCAGGCCCAGGACACCGTCCTGGCCACCGCGCTGCGCGAGGGAGTCACCAACATGCTGCGCCACGGGGATGTCCGCGCATGCGAGATCTCGGCCGTCGACAACGGGCGGACCGTCCGGCTGGAACTGGTCAACGACGGGCTGCGGCTGCCCACCGTCGTGCCCGCGCGGCGCGGTACGGGGCTGGAGAGCATCGAACGCAGGGTGTCCTCGGTGGGCGGCACCGTCACGACCAGAATCGCGGAGGACGGCCGCTTCCATCTCGTCGTATCCGTCCTGCGGAATACCGTCGGACACCGGCGCTCCGCGTAAACGCCATAACCGCTGTAAAAGCCGCAGAACCTGACCACTGCACGGCTGGACACCGGACACTGTCGATCTATGGGGGCGGCAATGAGGCAGCTCAGAATTCTTTTAGCCGAAGACGTACAGATGGTCCGCGGAGCACTCGTCGCCCTTCTCGAACTCGAGGACGACCTGACCATCGTGGCCGATATCGGCCGCGGCGACGAGATCCTCCCGACAGCCCTTCACCACAACCCGGACGTCGCCGTCATCGACATCGACCTCCCCGGGCTCGACGGACTCAGCGCCGTCACCCAGCTCCAGCAGCGGCTTCCCACCTGCCGGACCCTCATCCTGACCAGCCTCGGGCGGCCCGGCACGCTGCGCCGCGCGCTCAACGCGCGCGTCACCGGTTTCATGCTCAAGGACTCGCCGCCCGACCAGCTCGCGGAGTGCGTGCGCCGCGTCGCCACCGGGCAGCGCACCATCGACCCCGAACTCGCCCTCGCCGCGTGGGACGCCGGGGAGTGTCCGCTCTCCGACCGCGAGCTGAGCGTCCTGCAGCTCGCCGCGACCGGCGCCGAGCCGCACGAGATATCCGACATGCTCTGCCTCTCGCTCGGCACCGTCCGCAACTACCTCACCACCAGCGTCACCAAGCTCAACGCACGCAACCGCATCGACGCGATCCGTATCGCCCACGACACCGGCTGGATCATCTGACGCGGTGCCGGGCGCGGGGTGCTCCGGTCCGGGTCCGGGCGCGGCAGGCGCGCCGCCGGCCGCGGCGGCCGGACCGCCGCGGCCGGTGGCGCGCTGTCGTGGTCGGGCCGGGGTGCGTCTCACGCGGGCTCCGCGGCGGCGGGGCCCTCCGGCTCCGCGCCGCCGGCGCCGCCGCCCGCGCCGTGGCCGCCCGCGGCGCCCGTACGCGCCTCGGCCAGTGCGAACAGCTCGTCGAGGTCGTACTCCGCCCGTCCGGGCCGCCCGTAGCGCGTCAGCTTCCCCCGGCTGGCCCACTTCCGTATCGTCGCGGGCGGCACCCCGAGGGCCAGCGCCGCGAGTTCCGTCGGCACGACGCGCGGCGGCACCGCGCGGGCCGCGTTCACGACGCCGCCCGGCGGCCGAGCAGCAGCCACTGCTGCGGGGTGAGCACATGGCCGGTGCCGCAGCTCACCGCGAAGTCCCCGCCCGGGAGCACGCCCGACTGCACCGCGCTGTCGCATCCGGGTTCCGGACAGCGCCCCAGCTCGCGGGAGGTCCCGCCACCCTCGACGGCGCGCAGCGCGGCCTCCTCGACCATCACGATCTCGCTCACGAAGTCGTCGGCGGCCGGGTGCGCGAGCAGCCAGTCCAGATGGCCGGCGACGAATCCCGCGAGGTCCCGCACCGTCCGCCCGCGCGGCGCGGACGCGCGCCGCTCGCCGACCACCATGTCGGCCCAGGACGCCAGCACGCCCACCATCTCGCTGCGGGCCTCCATCGCACGCTCGTTGAGCGCCATGCCCATGTTCTTGCTCCCGCTGACCCGCTGCCGGAAGCCGCTCGTCACCGGCCCCAGCGCGTGCTCGCACGCGGCGTACAGGCGCGGCAGCGCCCGTAAGGACCCTCCCACCCGGTCACCGCACGCCCGGCAGGACCGCAGCCCCGTCATGAGCCGCCGCGGCCGATGCCCACCCAGCGCGTCGAACCCGGAGCAGTACCCCCCCTCGGCGGCCTGCTCGACCACCGTCTCGTGAGCGCCGCTCCGTCCCCGCTGAGCCTGATACACACCCATCACCCCGCAGTCAACAGCCGTCACCGGCATCCGTTTCCGGCACACCGGCCGGCCCCACCCCAGGATGCGGACTCGGCCGAAGCCCGCGACAGTGCCACAGTCACCAGTCCCCCGTGAGTCCCCCCGCCCCCCGGCATGAAAAAATCACACCCCCGCCCGGAAGCCGCCACGCCCTGGCTCCCACCCCGGCTGACCAGCAACGATGCCCCGAATCCGGGGGCGCGGTCAGCTCTCGAAGGCGTACTCCAGCACGTACGCGGCGGAGTCCAGCACCCTCTCGTCGACCTCGACGGGCGAGCAGTCGCCGGTGTACGCCGTGCAGGGACCGTGCCCCAGCTCACGAGCCGGGCGCAGACCCCGCCGGGCCGGTGTCCTCCTCCGTCACGCGGGTGCCCGCGACGACTCCCGCGCGAGCCGCGCGATCCCCCGCCCCCGCGCCGCTGCTCCCGACGACGAGTCGCACCGCGGCCTCACTCTCGTCGCGGCCCTCGCCGTCCGCCACGGCGTCACCCCCCGCCCGCACGGCATCGGCAGGACGGTCCGGGCCTGGATCGACGCGGCGCCCGGCGGCGTCAGCGGGTGACCGGGGCGTGCCAGAGGCCGGTCAGGGCGTCGGTCAGGCTGGTGGCCAGGTCTGACCAGGTGGGGTGGGCGAGGGGGGTGCCGGTCGCCAGGGCGCGTTCGCGCTCCACGCACATCTGGACGATGAGGTGGCGGGCCATGACGCCGCGGTCGGCCTTGACGTCGTCGGGGAGGCCGGGGAGGCAGGCGTTGAGGCCGTCGAGGAGGGTGCGCAGGGTGGGGGACGCGGTGATCTCCGGGACGACTGCCTCGTAGAGGGCCGGGTCCGCGGAGACCTGGGCGTTGAAGCGGGCGTACCACGTGGGGCTGCCGAGCGCGTCGAGGTGCTCGGTGAGCGGGCGGACCATGCAGCCCACCCAGTCGCGCAGCTCCGTCGAGCCCTCGGTGCGGGCGATCAGGCGGGCGCGGTTGCGCTCGATCTGCTCGGTGTGGCGGCGCGCGATGGCCCGCACGAGGTCGGTCTTGTTGCCGAAGTGGTAGTTGACGGCGGCGGTGTTGCCCTGGCCGGCGGCGTTGCTGATCTGCCGGTTGGAGATGTTGTAGACGCCGTGCTCGGCGAAGAGCTGCTCGGCCGCCGCGAGGATCGCCTCCCGCGTCGCCTCGACCTTCTCCGCGCGGACACTCCTGGCTGGCATGGCTACGACCTTACCGAGCGCGGGCCCGCGCACCCCGCCCGACCTGCGGTCGCTTGACGGGCCGGGCGCGGCTCCCTACATTACATTTAAATCAAGCGATTTATTTAAAATATCCGCCCGCGCACCCGCTGTCCAGACCGGAGGCCCGAAACCCATGTCCGAGACCCCCGCACCCCCCGGGAAGGTCGTCTCCGGCCGCGCCGACGCCGTCGTCGTCGTGCTGGCCTTCGCCGGGATCGTCGTCTCCCTGATGCAGACCCTGGTCATCCCGCTGGTCCCGGAGCTGCCCGACCTCCTCGACGCATCGCCCTCCGACGCCACCTGGGCGGTCACCGCGACGCTGCTCGCCTCCGCCGTCGCCACGCCCGTCTTCGGGCGGCTCGGCGACATGCACGGCAAGCGGCGCCTGCTGCTGGCCAGTCTGGTGCTGCTGACCGCCGGGTCGGTCGTGTGCGCGCTGTCGGACTCGCTCGGCCCGATGATCGTGGGGCGCGCCCTCCAGGGCGTGTCGTCCGGCGTGATCCCGCTGGGCATCAGCATCATGCGCGACGAGTTGCCCACCGAGAAGCTCGCCTCGGCGACCGCCGTGATGAGCGCCTCCCTCGGCGTCGGCGGCGCGCTCGGCCTGCCGCTGGCCGCGCTGGTGGCCGACCACTTCGACTGGCACGTGCTCTTCTGGGTGTCCGCCGCCGCGGGCGCGGTGGCGACCGCCCTGGTCGTGGCACTGGTGCCGGAGTCCGAGGTGCGCACCGGAGGGCGCTTCGACATACCGGGGGCGCTCGGGCTGTCCGCCGCCCTGGTGTGTTTGCTGCTGGGGGTGTCGAAGGGCGCCGCGTGGGGCTGGGCGAGCGGCACCACGCTGGGCCTGTTCGGCGGCGGCGTGCTCGTCCTGCTGGTGTGGGGCGCCTACCAGCTGCAGCTGCCGTACGCCCTGGTGAACCTGCGGATCGCCGCGCGCCCGCAGGTGCTCTTCACCAACCTGGCGTCCGTGTCGTACGGCTTCTCGATGTTCGCGATGTCGCTCGTCCTGCCGCAGCTGCTCCAGCTGCCGAAGGACACCGGCTACGGGCTCGGCAAGTCGCTGCTGGTCACCGGCCTGGTGCTGGCCCCGCAGGGGCTCGTCATGATGGTCGTGGCGCCCTTCTCCGCCCGGATCACCCGGGCCCGCGGCCCGAAGACGACGCTGATGCTGGGCGCGGCCACGGTTGCGGCGGGCTACGTCGTGAACATCCTCCTGATGTCCGCGGTCTGGCAGCTCGTGCTGGTGTCCTGCATCATCGGCGCGGGTGTGGGCCTCGGCTACGGCGCGATGCCCGCGCTGGTGATGGGCGCGGTGCCGGTGTCCGACACGGCCGCGGCCAACAGCCTCAACTCCCTCATGCGGGCCGTCGGGACCTCGGTGTCCAGCGCGGTCGCCGGCGTGGTGCTGGCCCAGATGACGATGGCGTACGGACCGCTCACCGTCCCGTCGCAGAACGGCTTCCGCACCGTCATGGCGGTCGGCGCGGGCACCGCGCTGCTGGCCCTGCTGCTCGCGTCCTTCATCCCGTCGCGCCGCCCGCAGCCCGCCCCCCGCGCCGCGGGCTCGGACACGCCCGAGCGGGCGGCGCTGGGCGCCGGGGACACGACCGCCTGACGCGGGCCGAGGCTCTTCCGGGAGAGCGTCAGCCCGCGGCGCGGGTGAGGACCACGACAGGGATGAGGCGGTCCCCGGCGCGCTCCTGGAAGCCCGCGAAGTACGGGGCCGCCGCGACCTGGAGCTGCCACAGCCGGGTGCGCTCCGCGCCGTCCGCGACGGCGGCGGTCGCCTCGTACGACTGCTCGCCGACCTCGACGCGCACGACGGGGTCGGCCAGCAGGTTGCGGTACCACGCGGGGTGCACGGGGCGGCCGCCGTTCGCGGCGAACACGACGAGCCGCTCGCCGTCCGCGAGGTACGTCGTCGGTGCCGTGCGCGGCTCGCCGCTGCGCAGGCCGGTGGTGGTGAGCAGCAGCAGCGGGACGCCGGAGTAGTCGCCGCCGACCTCGCCGGCGGCGGACCGGAATTCGTCGATGACCAGCTGGTTGAGCCGCAGCCGTTCGGACATGCTCATTTCTTTCCCCCCAAGGAGCCGCTTGTCGGCCTCGCCCACTCTACTGACCCTGAGGCAGGGGCAGTTGGGGTACGGGGGCGGGCCGGCGGCGCGTCACCAGGTGCCGCCCGGCGTGCTCCCGTCGAGCCCGGCCATGTCGGCAGCGGCCCCGCTGCCGCCGTAGCCGCCCCGGCTGAGCCCGTGGACGTCGGGGATGCGGGCGGCAGCGGCCTCCGCGGCGTACGCGGCCGCCACCGCGCCGCCCAGCGCGCCGGAGTCCCCGTCGGGAGCGGAGAGCGCGGCCATCCGGCGGCGGGCGGGCAGGCCGCGCGGGCCCGGGTGGACGGCGGCGGCGAGGCCCGCGCTGCGGACGAGCACGGCCAGCGCGAGGTCGTACGCGAGGTCGGGGTCGTCGTCCGCGAGGCCGGTCGCGGCGCGGACCGCCGCCTCCAGCCGGGCCACCAGCTCACGGCGGCGCGGCAGGTCGGCGGACAGGATGTCGTTGCGGGTGCGCCCGTCGCGGCCGCGCCACCGCCTGACGCGTATCACCTTGCGGTCCTGGAGCCGGGAGATGTACTCGGCCAGGAGCGAGCGCGGGGCGGCGCGCAGCCACTCCTCCGGCGTCGGTGCCGGTTCGGTGCCGGCGAGGACGCGCAGCACGCCGCTGAGCCGGGGCACCTCGACCGGTGTGCGGTCCCGTACGGCGATCCGCCGCTCCCCCACGTCGACCCGCCCGGCGAGCGCCAGCTCCGCGAGTTCCGCGGCCCGTAACGCCAGCCGCAGCCGCTGCGGCGACCGGATGCGTATCCCCCTGTGCAGCCTGCCCGGCGTGATCGCCAGCAGGAGCAGTTCGTCCCCCATCGTCATACCTGCGAGCGTAGGTCCGCTGTGGGAGGGAAGCTCCCGTTCCGCGCGACCTGTGACCAAAGCCTGACAGTGACCAGGCCTGACGGTGGCCGACGCCTGACGGTGGCCGACGCACCGCGCCCGGCCCGGTCGCGGAGACCGGGCCGGGCGCGGGCGGAGCAGCCGGCCCGGGGGACCTACAGGTTCGGCAGGTTCTTCATCAGCTCGAAGGCGGTGACCTGGGAGCGGTACTCCTCCCACTCCTGCTTCTTGTTGCGCAGGAAGAACTCGAAGACGTGCTCGCCGAGGGTCTCGGCGACGAGTTCGCTGTGCTGCATCAGGTCGATGGCCTCGCCGAGGTTCTGCGGGAGGGGCTGGATGCCGAGGGCTCGGCGTTCGGCGTCGCTGAGGGCCCAGACGTCGTCGTCGGCGCCGGCCGGGAGTTCGTAGCCCTCCTGGATGCCCTTCATGCCCGCCGCGAGAAGCACGGCGTAGGCGAGGTAGGGGTTGGCGCCGGAGTCGAGGGAGCGGACCTCGACGCGGGTGGAGCCGGTCTTGCCGGGCTTGTACATCGGCACCCGGATGAGGGCCGAGCGGTTGTTGTGGCCCCAGCAGATGTACGAGGGGGCCTCGCCGCCCGCGCCCGCGATGCGCTGGGAGCCGCCCCAGATGCGCTTGTAGGAGTTGACCCACTGGTTGGTGACCGCGGAGATCTCGCCCGCGTGCCGCAGCAGGCCCGCGATGAACGACCGTCCCACCTTGGAGAGTTGGAATTCGGCGCCGGACTCGTAGAAGGCGTTGCGGTCGCCCTCGAAGAGCGACAGGTGGGTGTGCATGCCCGAACCGGGGTACTCCGAGAAGGGCTTGGGCATGAAGGTGGCGTGCACGCCCTGCTCCAGGGCGACCTGCTTCATCACCAGCCGGAAGGTCATGACGTTGTCCGCGGTGGACAGCGCGTCGGCGTACCGCAGGTCGATCTCCTGCTGGCCGGGGGCGCCCTCGTGGTGCGAGAACTCCACTGAGATGCCCATGGATTCGAGCATCGTGATGGCCTGGCGGCGGAAGTCCATGCCGACGGCCTGCGGGGTGTGGTCGAAGTAGCCGGAGTTGTCGGCGGGGGTGGGGCGGGTGCCGTCCAGCGGCTTGTCCTTGAGCAGGTAGAACTCGATCTCGGGGTGCGTGTAGAAGGTGAAGCCGAGGTCGGAGGTCTTGGCGAGCGCGCGCTTGAGGACGTAGCGCGGGTCGGCGTAGGACGGCGAGCCGTCGGGCATGAGGATGTCGCAGAACATCCGGGCCGTGCCGGGGCCGTCGGCGCGCCAGGGCAGGATCTGGAAGGTGCCGGGGTCGGGCTTGGCGATCATGTCGGACTCGTAGACCCGGGCGAAGCCCTCGATCGCGGAGCCGTCGAAGCCGATCCCCTCGTCGAAGGCCTGTTCGAGCTCGGCGGGAGCGACGGCGACCGACTTCAGATAGCCCAGCACGTCGGTGAACCACAGCCGCACGAAGCGGATGTCCCGCTCCTCCAGGGTCCGGAGCACGAACTCCTGCTGCTTATCCATATCCATCCATCCTCGCCGGTCAGGCACCGCTCCCCCCGTCTGGTCCGGGCGGGGGATCATGAGCATTGCATCACACCGTTTCGGGTGCGTTGCAGGCACGGCTCACAGTCCATAGTGCCGGTTGCGGGGATCCGCGTCGCTACTCCCCCGCCTTCATCCGAAGGTGTCGATCGCGGCGATCTTCCAGATGCCCCCGGTGCGGACGGCGTCCACCGCGAACATGGCCGGGGCGTAGGTGCTTCCCGCCCCCGCCTTCGCGGTGCTGGTGTTGCGCTGGTCGGCGTAGACGAGCAGGTGGGCGCGGTCGCCGTCGATCGTGTCGACGCCGGTGTCGGTGACGGTGGTGGTCAGCACGAGCTTCCGGGTCGGCGCCTGCGCGCGCACCTGCGCGAGCATGGTCGCGTACTGCTGGACGGCCTTCCCGGTGAGCAGCCGCTCGGCCGCGCTGTCGGTACGGGCCGGGTCGGCGTAGTCGTACGAGAAGACGGCGTTGACCGCCTCCGCGACCTGGCCCTTGACCTCGCTGGTGCGGGCGGTGTCGGTGAGCGCGGTGTTGTGCGCGGCGACCGAGTCGTGCAGCCCGGACGCCCGGCTCGCGGCGAAGGCGGCGAAGCCGCCGAGCAGAACGGTCGCGGCGGCGAGCAGCGCGAGCACGACGGGGAAGGGCCCGCGGGGCGCCCTCTTCGCCGTGGCCCCGGCCGTGGTCCTCGCCGTCGTCCTCGCCGTGGCCTTCGCGGGGCGTTTCGCCGCGGGCGCCGCGGGCTCCGGCTCCGCGACGTCGGTACGGGGCCGTACCGCCGTACGGGTACGGGCACGGGCACGGGCCGCCGACTGGGTGCGGACGGCCCCCGCGGGCTCGGCCTCGCGGTCCGCCGCGCGCTCCTCCGCCGCCGCGGACACCGCTGCCAGCCTGCGCTGCCGGTTGATCAGATGACGGGTGGTCGACATGGCGCGTCGGTCCTCTCGCGTACGGCCGTCAGTGGCTCGCGGTGGGCTCAGGGGTGGTGGCCGTGGGGGCCGGGGTCGCCGTACCGGGAGGAACGGTGCCGGCACCGGCGCCGGGGTCGCTCTCGCCGGTCGGGGCCTGGCCGAGCGCGCTGAGCTTCCAGCCCGCCGCGGTACGCGTCAGCTCGCCGAGCATCCGCGACTCCTTGACGGCGGGCTGCTGCCTCGGCGCCTGGACGGTGATCCGCAGCGCGACCATCACGCTCGCCCTGCCCGTCCTGGTGTCCAGCTCGGTGACGGCGCCGGAGAGCACCTTCGCGGTGGTCGTCGTCTGCGCCTGCTGCACCTGCTTGGCGAAGTCGGCCCGCCCTTGCGTGAGTTGGGTGTGCAGATCCCCCGTGGTGGAGGACTCCCAGATGTCCAGGCCGTGGTCGAGGTCGCCGTGGTCCAGGGTGTTGAGGTTCTGCACCGCCTGCTCGGCGGCGGCCAGGACGGTGTCCCGGGTGCGCGCGAAGGAGGCGTCGTCGTCGTGCGCGGCGCCGTACCAGGACCAGCCGGTGATCGCGGCGGCCACGGCCGCGGCCACCGCGAGGGCGAGGGCGACCGCGAGCAGCGGGCGGCGGCCCGTACCGGTCCCGCCGCCGGGCGGGGTGCCCGGCGTGCCGGACGCGGTACGGGCGGACTGCGGCGTGCGTGCCATCGGGGCTTCTCCTACCGGGCCGTGAGTTGGTCGATCTTCCAGTGGCCGCCCACCAGATGGGCGGACACCGACAGCTGGGCCGCCGCGGTGGTCGGCACACTGCCCGCGCGCTGGGCGGTCTGGTCGAGGAAGACCAGCAGCCGGGCGCGGTCGCCGGTGAGCGAGACGACCGCGGCGCGCACCACCCGGGTGCTCAGCGTCAGCTGCTGGCTGGCGACCTGGTCGCGGATCTGCGCGAAGAGCTTCCGGTACTGCCCGGCCGCCGCGCCCTCCAGGCTGTCGTGCGCGGCCTGCTCGGTGGACTGCGTGTCGTCGGGCGTGTACGCGAAGACGCGGCCGAGCGCGCCGCTGATCTCGCCGGTGAGCCTGCTGGTCGCCTCGGTGTCGGTGAGGGCGCGGTTGCGGGCGGCGGCGGGGGACTTCAGCTGCTGGGCCGCGTAGCCGAAGCCGCCACCGGTGAGCAGCAGGGCGGCGATCGCGACCAGGGCGGCGGCCCGCCGGGGGTTGCGCCGTACGACCCCGGGCAGCCGCAGCCGGGCGCGCCACCAGGCCTCGCCCGCGTCCTCGCCCGCGCTCTCGCTCTCGCCCGCATCCGCCGGCGCATCCGCATCCGCATCCGCGGGGGCAGCCCCCTCCCCCGGCGCCCCCGCGGGCTCCGGCTCCGCGGAATCCGGCTCCGCGTCCTGCGCGGCCTTCTGCTCGGTCGTCGTCACCTCTGCCTCGTCCTCCGCTCTCAACTCGCCCCGACCGGCACCGCGGTGAGCGCGGTGAGTTTCCAGCCGTCCCCGGTGCGCGACAGGCCCGCCTCGAAACGCTTGCGGTCGGTGGTGGCCGTGCCCGAGGCCGGGGTGACCCGGACCTCGACGGTCGCGATGAGCTTCGCCGTACCGGCCCGGGTGTCCAGCTCGGTGACCGCCGCGTCGGTGACCTTGCCCCGCGTGGAGGTGCCGGACTGCTCGACGGTCGCGGTGTCGGCGGCGTGCGTGCTGCGCAGCCGGTCGTACAGCGGGCCGGTCGTCGCCGCGAGCCACCGGTCGAGGTCGCCCGCGGCGTGCGCGGCGTCCACGGTGTTGAGCCGGGCGATGTCGCTCGTGCCGTCCGCGAGGGCGGCGTCCCGCGCCTTGCCGTAGCTCAGCGCGTCGTCCCCGCTGGTGTCCGCGTACGACCACGCCCCCAGCGCGCACACCACGGCCGCCACCGTCCAGGCGGCCGCCCACGCAAAGGTCCGCGGCCGCCTGCGCAGCGCCCGCAGCAGCCCCCGCGGGGACGGCACCACGAGCACGTACGGCCCCTTCCCGGCAGCCTTCTCCGGCTCCTCCGGCTCCTCCGGCTCCTCCGGGTCTTCCAGCTCCTCCGGCTCCTCCGGGTCTTCCAGCTCCTCCGGCTCCTCCACCGCGTCCGCCGACTCCGGCTCGTGCGTCATCCCGTCACCCCCAGCAGCCCGGCCATCGTCGTCGGCCCGTCCGCGGGCAGCGCGGGCAGCGCCAGCGCCCCCGGCAGCGGCGGGCCCGTGGCCGTCGCGGCGGCGGGCGTGAGCGTGCCGCCCGGCGTACCGCTCGTCGGCAGTACGGAGCCGGGTTCGGCGGGCTCCGGGAGCGCGCCGCCTCCCGGCGCGTGCGCCGAGCCGCGGACGTCGATACCGCTGGAGGCGGGTGAGGCGCAGCGGGCGGCGGTGTTGAAGGCGGCCTTCGGGGTGCCGGTGTCCAGCCCGGTGCGGTAGGTCGTACCGCCGTAGCCGGAGGTGCAGGGCAGCGGCGAGAAGAAGGTGACCGCCTGCCCGAAGTGCATCCCGCTCGCGTCGACCGTCGACGATCCGGCGGCGACCACGGCGGGCACGGTCACCAGGTACTCCTCGATGCCGCTCTGCCGGGTGACGGCGATGTCGGAGGTGGTGAGCAGGTTGGCGAGCACCACGCTGAGCTGCGGTCCGACGTCCCGCAGCAGTGCGCTGACCTGCGTGGCGGCGTCCGGGGCGGTCGTGATGAGGCGCCGCAGGTCGGCGTCGGAGGCGTTGAGCTGGGCGGCGAGCTGGTTGGCGCTGTCCGCGAAGGACCTGATGGCGTCGCCCTCGTCGGCCTGGGTCCTCAGCACCGTCTGCCCGTCCACGACGAGTTGGGTGTCGGTGGGCAGGTTGGTGTCGGCCGCGTCGATGAACTGCCCGCTGCTGTCCAGCAGCGACTGGAGGTTGTCGGCCTGCCCGTTGAAGACCAGCCCGAACTCGTCGACGACGGTGCGCAGCGACTCCAGCGGCACCGACGCGGCGAGGTCGTTGACGCTGGTGAGCAGGTTGGTGACGGGCGCCGGGATCTCGGCGTTGGCCTGGTCGACGTGCGAGCCGTCGTGCAGGTAGGGGCCGTCGTCGGTGCTCGGCTGGAGGTCGATGTACTGCTCGCCGACGGCCGACAGGCTCGCGACGACGGCCTTGAGGTGCTGCGGGATGTGCGGCGCGCTCCTGTTGATCCGCAGCTTCGCCTCGACGCCGTCCGAGGTGAGCGAGATCGGCCCGACCCGGCCCACCGACACGCCCCGGTAGGTGACGTCGGAGTGCTCGAACAGCCCGCCGGTCGCGGGGAGTTCGACGGTCACGGTGTAGTAGCCGCGCATCCCGACGTAGCGCCCGAGGTCGGCGTAGTTGACGCCGAGGTAGCCGAGCACGAGCACGGCGACGAGCAGGAAGGCGATGTTCTTGGCGACGGTGGCCTTGGTGAGCATCAGCGCCCCCTCGTCGTGGTGGTGACCGAGGGCAGCGGCAGCGGCAGCAGCGGCTGGACCTTGGCCGCCTTGCCCTTCTTCGCGGGCGCGGCGGTCGGCGGGTACGTCGGGGGGTAGGCGTTGTCCTTCTCCTCCAGGATCGAGGTGAGGGAGGTGCCGGGGGCGGCGGTGAGGTCGAGGTAGACGTTGAGGTAGTCGCCCTTGACGCCGCTCAGCACCTCGTCGGTGAAGGGGTACGTGAGCATCACCTGGAGCGAGTCGGGCAGGTCCTGGCCGGAGTCGGCGAGCCGTTGCAGGGTGGGCGCGAGGGCCTTGAGGTCGGCGACCATGTCGTCCTTGCTGCGGTTGACGGTGTCGACGGCGACGCCGGAGAGGGTGTCGAGGGCCTGCAGCATCGTCACGAGCGAGCCGCGCTGCTCGTCCAGCACCTTCAGGCCGGGGCTGAGGCCGTCCAGGACGGTGCCGATCTTGGTGTCGCGGGCGGCGAGGGTGGCGGAGAGCTGGTTGACGCCGTCGAGGGCGGCGGTGATGTCGGTCTTGTGCGCGTCGAGGTCGCTCACCAGCGTGTCCACCTGGGTGAGCATGTCGCGGACCTGCGGCTCGTTGCCGGTGAGCGCCTTGCCCAGCTCGGTGTTGATGGTCTTGAGCTGCTGCACGCCGCCACCGTTGAGCACCATCGACAGGGCGCCGAAGACCTCCTCGATCTCCGGGTTGCGGTTGGTGTGCGACACCGGGATGACCGGGCCGCCGCGGAGCTTGCCGGTGGCGGCCTCGTTCGCGGGCGGCGCGGAGAGCTGGATGTACTTCTCGCCGAGCAGGCTGGACTGCTCCAGGTGCGCGTACGCGTTCGCGGGCAGGTCCACCTTGCCGTTGACCTTCATGGTGACCAGCGCGGACCAGCCGTCGGAGGCGACCTTGACGGAGGTGACGCGGCCCACGGCGACGTCGTTGACGCGTACCGACGCCTGCGGGACCAGGTCCAGCACGTCCGCGAACTGCGCCTTGACGGTGTAGGGGTGGCTTCCGAGGTTCGCCCCGCCGGGCAGCGGCAGGCTCTGCACCCCGCCGACGGAGCAGCCGGTCAGGGCCAGCCCGAGCAGCGCGGCGGCCGCGGCGCTGCTCGTCGTAAGGCGTCGGCTCATCGCGCGGCCCCCTCGGTGGTGGCCCTGCCCGCCGCGGGGAAGGGCAGCGGGAGGTCCGCGGCGGGGGCCTTGGCGGGGGCCTTGGTGGGTGTCGTGGACCGGGCGGCCGCCGGGTTCGAACCGCCGCCCATGCTCAGCTCGTTGATGTCGGTGCGGCCGTCGATGGTGCGGGTGCCGGGGTTGTAGGCGTTCAGCAGGTTGTCGGCCGCGAGCGGTGCGGTGTCGAGGAGTTCGGCGAGCGAGGCCCGCTGGTCGACGAGGGTCCGGGTGAGCGGCTGGAGCTGGTCGATGCTGGTCTTGAGGCGGCCGCGGTTGGTGTCGATGAAGCTCTTCACCTGCCCCAGGGCGGTGGCCAGTTGCTGCAGTGCGGCGCCGAGGTCCTGCTTGTCGGCGGCCAGGAAGCCGGTGACGGTGGACAGCTGGTCGGCGGCGGCCTTCACCTTGCCGTCGTTGTCCTTGAGCATCGTGGTGAAGGACTGCAGGTAGGCCAGCGTCGAGAAGAGGTCGGCGCTGTGGCTGTTCAGCGTCTTGGAGGCCTGGCCGAGCTGGGTGATGCTGTCGCCGATCGCCTTGCCGTTGCCGTCGAGGTTGTCGGCGCCGACGTTCAGCAGCTCGGACAGTGCCCCGGTGGTGTTGGCGCCGTTCGGGCCGAGGGCGTCGGAGAGCTGCGTGACGCTGGTGTAGAGCTGGTCGATCTCGACGGGCGTGGCGGTGTGCGCGGCCGTGATGACGGCGTGGTCCTCCAGCTGCGGGCCGCCGGTGTACGCGGGCGTGAGCTGGACGTAGCGGTCGGCGACGACGCTGGGGGCGACGATGACCGCCCCGGCGTCCGCGGGCACCTTGACGCCGCGGTCGAGCCGCAGGCCGACCTCGACCTGCTTGCCCTTGGGCCGCACCGACTCGACCGTGCCGACCTTGACCCCGAGGATGCGCAGGTCGGAGCCCTTGTAGACGCCCACCGTACGGTCGAAGTAGGCGGTGACGTGCTTGCCGCCGGGCCCGCCGAAGGCGGCGAAGCCCGCCGTCACGGCCCCGGCGGCGACGACCGCGAGGACGAGCACGGTCACGATCACCCGCCGGGGCAGCCGCGGCCGCCGCCCCTCGGGGAGGGTCGGCCGCGGGCGCGGGATCCTCATTTCGCTCCTCCCGTCGCCTTGGGCGGGATGCAGCCGTCGGTGGGCGGCGGCGTGCCTGCCGGCAGGTAGCTGTCGGGCAGCAGCCCGCACAGGTAGTTGTCGAACCAGCGCCCGTTGCCGAGGGTGTTGCCGATGACCCGGTAGTAGGGGCCGGCCAGCGCGAGGGCCTGGTCGAGGCTGGTCTGGTTGGTGAGCAGCACGCTCGTCACCCGGTCCAGGGCGTCGAGGGTGGGGCCGAGCTGCTGGTTGTTGTCGGCGACCAGGCCGCTGAGCTGGGTGCTCAGGTCCTGGGTGCCGGTGAGCAGGCTGTGGATGGCGGTGCGCCGCTTCTCGATCTCGCCGAGCAGCAGGTTGCCGTCGGAGATGAGGCTCTGGAAGTGCCCGTTCTGGTCGGAGAGCGTCTGGGTGAGCTGCTTGCTGCCGGTGAGCAGCTGGGCGAGCTGGGCGTCCCGGCTGGAGACGGTCTGCGAGAGCGCGGACAGCCCGGTGGCGGCGCTGTGCACCGAGCCGGGGGTGTCCTTGAAGGTGTCGGAGATCGTCTGGAAGCTGGTGGCGAGCTGCTGGGTGTCGATGGCCCCGAGCGTTTTGCCGAGCCCGTCGAAGGCCTGTGTGACGTCGTACGGCGAGGTGGTGCGGCTCTTCGGGATGCGCCGGCGCGGGTCCTGCTTCCTGCTGCCGAGCGGGTCGACGGCGAGGTACTTCTCGCCGAGCAGCGTCTTGATGCCGATGGCGGCGGTGCTGGAGTCGCCGATCCAGGTGTGCCGGACCTTGAAGGTGACCTTCACCTTCGCGCCGTCCAGCGACACGCCCGTCACCTTGCCGACCTTGACGCCCGCGACGCGCACCTCGTTGCCGGGGCGCAGCCCCGCGGCCTCGGTGAAGTCGGCGGAGTAGCTGGTGCCGCCGCCGATGTACGGCAGCGCGTCGGCGTTGTAGGCCAGCAGCCCGACGAGGGCGAGCACGAGCAGCCCGACGGCCCCGACGGCGGCCGGGTTGCGGTCGCGCAGCGGCTTGAAGAGCGGCCTGCCGCGGTCGGCGCGGGCCCTTCCGAGCCTGAGTCCCGGGCGGTTCATGACCGGCACCTCGCTTCGGTGATCGCTATCCCGGTCGGCGGGGTGCTGCCGTCGGTGGTGGACACGCCGCCGACCGTCGCCTGGCACAGGTAGAGGTTGAGCCAGGAGCCGTACGAGGCGGCGCGGCCGAGTGCCTGGAATTTCTTCGGGGCGTTGGTGAGGAAGCTCTGGATCTGCGGGGTGGCGTCGCCGAGGTTGGACGACAGCCTGCCGAGCTGTCCGATGGACTCCTTCAGCGGTGCGCGGCCCTGTGTGAGCAGCCCGGCGGTGCTGTCGGTGAGCTGCGAGATGGCGGTGATGGACTGGCCGATCGGCTCGCGGTCGCCGGAGAAGCCGGTGACGAGCTGCTGGAGGGTGTCGACGAGGTCGTTGAAGTTGGCCTCGCGGGTGTTGACGGTGGTCAGCACGGTGTTGAGGTTGTCGATGACCTGGCCGATCACCTGGTCCTTGGCGGCCAGTGTGGTCGTCAGCGAGCCGATGGAGCCGATGAGCGAGTCGACGGTGCCGCCCTCGCCCTGGAGGACCTGGATGATCTCGCCGGAGAGCTGGTTGACCTCGGGCGGCGACAGGCCCTCGAACAGCGGCTGGAAGCCGGCGAAGAGCTGGGTGAGGTCGAGCGCCGGGGTGGTGTGGTCCAGCTGCACGGTCTGGCCCGGCTCCAGCGTCTCGCCGACCGGCCCGGTGCCCTGGGCGAGGTCGACGTAGCGCTGGCCGACGAGGTTGAGGTACTTGATCGTCAGCGTCGCGGACTTCGGCAGGGTCCGCTCGCGCTGCACCGAGAAGTGCACCTTGGCCAGGTTGTGCCGGTAGACCGACACCGAGTCGACGGTGCCGACCTTGACGCCCGCGATCCGTACGCTGTCGCCGGACATCAGTCCGGTGGTGTCGGTGAACAGGGCGTTGTAGCCGTACGTGTCGCCGACGCCCGCGCCCGCGATGCTGATCGCGAGGACGGCGGTGGCCAGCGAGGTGACCAGGATGAAGATGACCGACTTGATGATCGGCCCGGTCAGGCTGCGGCGCTTCATCCGACGGTCACCTCCGTTCCCCGGAAGACCGGCCCGGTCAGCAGGCTGCTCCAGTCCGGCAGCGCGTCCGGGGCGGTCTGCGTGCCCGGCGCGAGGAGTTCGTTGATCAGCTCGTTCTCCTGCGGGGAGTTGGCCGGCGGGGTGGTGCCCGTGCCGCCGGTGTACGGGACGGCGTAGCACTTCGGGCCGCCGCTCTTGCCGTACGCCGGGGTGTCCTTGCCGGGCAGGTACTTGCCGCGGGAGGCCACGGCTGTGAGGTTCACGTGCAGGCCGGGCTCGCCGGTGCCCTTGCCGAGCGCCTTGTCCATGACGGGCACGAAGTCGGCGAGGGTGCGGAAGGTGCACGGGAAGGACGGGGAGTATTCGGCGAGCAGGCCCAGGGTGCCGCGGCTGTCGGCGACGAGCCGGATGATGTTGGGGCTGTTCTGCTGGAGGTAGGTCGTGACGTCCTGCGCGGTGCCGGTGGTGGTGCCGTACAGGGTGTCGAGGTTGGCGCGCTCGGCGGCGATGGTGCTGCTGGTCCTCGTGAAGTCTGTGAGCGCCTGCACGAGGTCCGGGGCCGCGTCGTCGTAGACATGGCTGACGGTGACGAGCTGCTTGATGTCGTCGGTGAGCGCGGGCAGTTCCGGGTTGAGCTTGCGCAGGTAGCCGTCGAGCTGGACGAGGGTGCTGCCGAGCTGGGCGCCGCGGCCGTCGAGGGCGGTGGCCACGGCGTTGAGGGTCGCGGCGAGCTTCTGCGGCTGGACGGCCGTGAGCAGCGGCAGGACGTTGTCCAGCACCTGCTGCAGCTCGATCGCGTCCTTCGAGCGGTCCTGCGCGATGGTGCTGCTCGCCTGGAGCGACGGGCCGCCGGAGCGGGCGCCCTCGGGCGGTACGAGGGCGACGTAGCGGGCGCCGAAGAGCGTGGTGGGCAGCATCTGGGCGGTGACGCCCGCGGGGATGCGGCGCAGCTGGTCGCGGTCGATGGCCAGCGTCAGCCGGGCGCCCCGGCCGTCGGCGTGGATGGAGCTGACGCGGCCGACGACGACGCCGCGGACCTTGACGTCGGCGCCGGGGTGCATCTCGTTGCCGACGCTGCTGGTCATGACGGTGACGGTCGCGTCGTCGCTGAAGTCCTTGTCGTAGACGGCGACCGCGAGCCACGCCAGCAGCGCGGGCACGAGCAGGAAGACGATCCCGGCGGTGCGGCGCCCGGCCTTGCCGGGTCCGCGCCGGCGGCGGCCCGCCGCGGGCGGCGGCGGCACGGGGGCGGGGGTACGGGTCTCGGTGGCGGTCATCCGGCCACCCGCACGGTGGTGGTGGCGCCCCACAGCGCCAGCGACAGGAAGAAGTCGGTCACCGCGATGATCACGATGGCGTTGCGCACCGACCGGCCGACCGCGATGCCGACCCCGGCGGGCCCGCCCTTGGCGGTGTAGCCGTAGTAGCAGTGCGCGAGGATCACGATGACGCTGAAGATCAGCACCTTCAGGGTCGACAGCAGCACGTCGGTGGGCGACAGGAAGATGCCGAAGTAGTGGTCGTAGGTGCCGGGTGACTGGCCGTTGAAGAAGACGGTGACCGCGCGCGAGGCCGCGTACGAGCTGAGCAGCCCGATGCCGTACAGCGGCACGATCGCGACGACGCCGGCGATGATGCGGGTGCTGACCAGGTAGGGCATGGAGCGGATGCCCATCCCCTCCAGGGCGTCGACCTCCTCGTTGATCCGCATCGCGCCGAGCTGGGCGGTGAAGCCGGCGCCGACGGTGGCGGACAGGGCGAGGCCGGCGACGAGCGGGGCGATCTCGCGGGTGTTGAAGTACGCGGAGATGAAGCCGGTGAAGGCGGCGGTGCCGAGCTGGTTCATCGCCGCGTAGCCCTGGAGGCCGACGACGGTGCCGGTGGCGAGCGTCATGCCGATCATCACGCCGACGGTGCCGCCGATCACGCCGAGCCCGCCGCTGCCGAACGCGACCTCGGCGAGCAGGCGCTGCACCTCCTTGAGGTAGCGGCGCAGGGTGCGCGGTATCCACAGCACCGCGCGGACGTGGAAGATGAAGTGGTCGCCGGTCTCGTCCAGCCAGCGCAGGGAGCGGTCCAGGAGTGCCATCGGTCAGGCCCCCTTCTGCGGGACGAGCTGCAGGTAGATCGCGGTCAGCACGACGTTGACGACGAACAGCAGCAGGAAGGTGATGACCACGGACTGGTTGACGGCGTCGCCGACGCCCTTGGGGCCGCCGCGCGGGTGCAGGCCCCGGTAGGCGGCGACGATGCCGGCGATGAAGCCGAAGACCAGCGCCTTGATCTCGCTGATGTAGAGGTCGGGCAGCTGCGCGAGCGAGGAGAAGCTCGACAGGTACGCGCCCGGGGTGCCGTGCTGGACGATGACGTTGAAGAAGTAGCCGCCGGCCGTGCCGACCACCGACACCAGGCCGTTGAGCAGCACCGCGACGAGCATCGTCGCGAGCACCCGCGGCACGACGAGACGCTGCACCGGCGAGACGCCCATGACCTCCATGGCGTCCAGCTCCTCGCGGATCTTGCGCGAGCCCAGGTCGGCGCAGATCGCGCTGCCGCCCGCGCCCGCGATCAGCAGCGCCACGATGATCGGGCTGGCCTGCTGGATCACCGCGAGCACACTCGCGCCGCCGGTGAAGGACTGCGCGCCGAGCTGCTGGGTGAGCGAGCCGACCTGGAGTGCGATGACCGCGCCGAACGGGATCGACACCAGCGCGGCGGGCAGGATCGTCACGCTCGCCACGAACCAGAACTGCTCGATGAGCTCGCGGACCTGGAAGGGCCGCCGGAAGGTGTCCCGGACCGTGGTGGCGGCCAGCGTCATGAGCTGGCCGGTCTGCCGCAGCGCGCCCGTGCCGGGGAAGGGCCGCCGCCCGGCCGGCTCGCGCAGCCGTACGGGTGCGCTCATGCCGGCTCCCCCCGCACCGGTGCCAGGCTCGCCTGCACGGCGGCGCGGGCCGCGGCCGGCAGCTGGTCCCACATCGCCAGCACCCGCGCCCGGCGCCGCTGCACGGCCTGCCGCGGCGGCAGCCCGGGGCTCGGCTCCAGCTGCGGGGCGAGCGTGCCGGGCGCGGGCGGCAGGGCGCTGCCGCCCGCGCCCTGCTCGGCCGCGAGGGTCGCCTCGTCCTTCTCCTCCGCCATGCCGATCGGGCCCTCGCGGCGGCCGCTGAGGAACTGCCGCACGACGGGCACATCGCTGGTCAGCAGCAGCTCGCGGGGCCCGAACGCGACGAGTTCGCGGCGGAAGAGCATGCCCACGTTGTCCGGCACGGTCGCGGCGATGTCGAGGTTGTGGGTGACGATCAGCATCGTCGCGTCGATCTGCGCGTTGAGGTCGATGAGCAGTTGCGAGATGTACGAGGTGCGCACCGGGTCCAGGCCGGAGTCCGGCTCGTCGCACAGGATGATCTGCGGGTCCAGGACGAGCGCGCGGGCGAGCCCGGCACGCTTGCGCATGCCGCCGGAGATCTCGCCGGGGAGCTTGCCCTCGGAGCCGACCAGGCCGACCATGTCCATCCGCTCCATGACGACGCGGCGGATCTCCGACTCCTTCTTGCGGGTGTGCTCGCGCAAGGGGAAGGCGATGTTGTCGAAGAGGTTCATGGAGCCGAAGAGGGCGCCGTCCTGGAACATCAGGCCGAAGAGCCTGCGGGTGGCGTAGATGTCCCGCTCGGGCCCGTTGACCATGTCCACGCCGTTGACGAGGACCCGGCCGTGCTCCGGTTTGAGCAGCCCGATCACGGATTTGAGGAAGACGGTCTTGCCGGTGCCCGACGGCCCCAGCATGACGCTGACCTCGCCGGGCGGCAGCGTGAGCGTGACGTCCTGCCAGACGGTCTGCTGGCCGAAGGACTTGGTGAGGCCCTCGACGGTCACTTCGATTCCCATGGCACCGCTTTCCTCCAATGGCTCAGCGGCAGGACGTGGTGTTCGGACGGCATGTCGGGGCCGCTCAGCGGTGCGGCGGGGTCGGGTAGGGGATCTCGGGGTCGCAGTAGCTGTACTCACGCGAGGAGGGGATGCACAGCCCGCCCTGGATGAAGTTCAGCGAGTTGTCCGGCCCGGAGATCGACGCGGTGAGCAGGGCGTCGACGTTGTCCCCGTGCGCGGTGCAGCCGGTGAACGGCGGGATGGTGAGCCGGTCCTGGTGCAGCGGACCGCCGACGATCTCGTTGTAGTCCGAGGGCCGGGTGATGCCGTCGTGGCCCTTGTAGGTGTAGTCGGTGCCGACCAGATGGAGGTCCAGCGGCCTGACGGTGTGACAGTCCGGGCCGACGTCCAGGGGCGTGCCGTTGACCTTGATGTCGCTCAGCCGCAGGTCCAGCTTGCCGTAGACGTCCGTGTAGGTGATGTAGTCGTCGCCGCTGCTGCCGGCGATGATCAGGGTCAGCGGGGCGAGCTGCGTCATCGTCATCACGGCGGTGGTGGGCATGAACCCGAAGGTCAGGAAGGTCGACTCGGCCGGCGGCAGGTCCAGCTTGACGATGCTGTCGAGCTCCAGAAAGATCGATCCGTCCGGCTGGAAGCCGAACCAGGTGCCGACCTGGGTGACGTTGGTCATCGCCGGGTGGTCGTCGAGCCCGTTGACCGTCGCCGCGCCCTTGAGCTTGCCGACGTTGGACAGCCCGGTGAGGAAGGTGCACTCGGCCTGGCGCTGGTCCGGGGTGAGCACGTTGTGGAAGGCGCCGTCCGGGCGGGGGACCGCGTCGAGGACCGCCTGGTCCGGCTCTCCGTCCGGCGGCGGCGGGCAGTCCTTGACGCCGGAGTGCGGGGGCTCGGCCACTTCGAGGGTGCCCTTGCGGGTGACGGCAGCGGAGCTTGCGGGGCTGCCCGCGGTGGCGGTGGTTCCCGAGGAGGGGGCCGGTGCCGCCGTGCCGGCGCCGGTGCCGGAGTGCCCGGAGCCGTCGGCGGCGGCCACGGCGACCTCGCCGAGCAGGGTGGCCTGGCCGTCCTTCGGGGTGCAGGCACCGGTCACCTGGCCGATGGTCGTGCCCGCGGCCGGGGAGGTGGTGGCGTCGGCGTCCGCCGCCGCGTCCGTGGTCGCCACGTCGGCCGCCGGCCCGGCCGCGGTGGAGCCGGAGGGCGCGTCCGTGGCGGAGTCGGAGGGCGGGGCGGTGGGGACGGCCAGGGCGTAGACCGCCAGGTCCAGCCGCCCGGCGTCGAAGCGCACGCTGCCGGGGGCGGTGGCGCTGACCGCGGTGGCGTCGCCGGTGAAGGTCAGGTCCAGGCCGTCGGCGGTGGGGGCGGCCGCCGCCCGCAGCCCGGGCCACGGCGCGTCGGCGGTGGACGAGCCCTGCGTGACGCGGGCGGTGAGCGAGGCGGTGGCGGTGGCCGAGGTGGCGCCGGGCGGCAGGACCTCGGCGGCGGCGTCCTTGCCGAGGGCCACCTCGACGGTCAGCGCGCCGGGCCGGAAGCGCTCGCCGACGGCCCCGCTCGCCGGGTAGGTCTGCTGGACGGTGACGGTGGCGTCCTCCGTCACGGCGGCCGTGCCCGCGCCGTCCCCGCCCTCCGCTGCGCTGCCGGTGGTGAACGCGCAGGTGTAGGCGATCTCGACGGCGCCGTCGGGGCCGGAGGCCGCGGAGGGGGTGCCGGGCAGCATCCCGGCGAGCACGGCGACCGACGCGGTGGCGGCCGTCAGCACCACCCTGCGCGGGTTCACTGCACCTCGCATCAACGGACTCCTCCTGACCGGCGCGTCGGCGACGCACGGACATTACGGGCGGGTAATAAGGCCGTACAAGTGATCGACGAGGCCGAGTTCGACGGGCTCTCGCGCGAGCCGCTTTCTTGTCAACGGGTGACAAAACGGAATCCCGAAGTTGTCACCGGACGAGCACCGGCCGCGCCGGAGGGACAGCGAGCCCCGGCGGCAGCGGTGCCCGCCGGGGCTCGGTGCAGACGGTGCGGTGCGGACGGCGCGGATCGCGCTGCCGTCAGCTCGCGGTGACCTGCAGGGCCGGGGTGGTGACGTAGTTGGCCGTGTAGGTGACCGAGTCGCCGTTGTTGATCAGCCCGAGGCACAGGCCGCTGACGCCGGAGACGGTCAACGTGCCGGCGTTGATCGACAGCGTGTGCGTGCCGTTGGTGTAGTAGCCGGTGACCGTGCCGGTCACGGTGGCGTTGCACGCGCCGGACAGGGTCGCGTGGACACCCGTGATGTTGCCGAGGGTCTTGCCCGTGCTGTCGGTGACGTCGGTGGCGTTCAGGGACCACGGGGAGGTCACGCTGGCGTTGGACGTCACGCCGAAGCCGATGCCGCTGATGTTGCACGACGTCCACGTCAGGGACGTCAGCGTGGCCGCCTGGGTGCCGGCGTGGGTGCCGTTGTTGGCGATACCGGCAGCCGAGGCGGAGGAGCAGTTGAGCACCACGCCGGTCTTGTTGTCCTTCAGCGTCGGCTTCGACGCGAGGGCGGTGAAGGAGCCGTCGGTGTTGCTCCCGCTGATCGTCACCTGGGTGGGGGTGGTGGCGGACGCCGGGCCTGCCGCCAGGCCGATCGCGGCGATGATGGCGGCACCCGTCGCCGCCGTACCCGTGAACGCCTTGGTGAACTTGCGCATGGCTGAATCCTTTCGTGAAACCGAGGAGTTCGACGTACCTGATTAACCGGAACCGCGCGCCTCACGTGCGTCATCACCGCACGTCGGGGGCGGAATTCGGCTGCGACTGTTACCTGGAACGTGGGGCACCGATTTCCTCGGGTGCCCTTGCAGGGCTGGACGTTACGTACGGGTAACCGAGGGGCGCAACAATCCCGTCCAAGATTCCTTCCGGAACCTTACCGTCGGGTAATTTTCTGTCACCGGGGCAACATCACCCCCGCCGTTTTTGTCGGGAAGTGAGCATTTCCCGGCTCGCCCGGCCCGCCCGCGCCGCTCCCCCCGCCTGCCCGGTCGCGGCCCGCCACCGGTGGGCCGACAACGTTTACGCATCCGCGGGGCTGCGCAGCGTGAACATTTGGTCTATGTTGCAGCGAGGCCACCGACGCGATGAGGCGGTACGGAGGGGGAGGCTCATGTCCGTCATGCGGCAGGTCCCGGATCAAGGGGAGATCACGGGTCCCATACCCCGGGAGTTCGCCGCCATCATGCGCCCGGAACTCCCGGGCCTATTGAAAGAGATGGCTGCTGAAATCGTCACGGCGATCCCTGAATACGGGCACCTTCTGGAAGGCCCCAACAGCAAGGTGATCCGGTTCGGGATCGAGCAGAGCATCGCCAGCTTCGTGGACCGGGTGGCCGCCCCCACCGCCACCACCGCGCAGCGCGACGACCTGTGCCGGCGCTTCGGGCGCTACGAGGCGTACGAGGGGCGCAGCCTGGACAACCTCCAGGCCGCCTACCGCATCGGCTGCCAGGTCGCGCTGCGCCGGGTGCGTGCCGTCAGCCGCCGCTACAACCTGTCGGCGGCCTTCATGCTGACCTTCGCCGACGCGCTCTTCGCCTACATGGGCGACCTGGCCGAACTCTCCCGCGAGGGCTACGTCCAGGCACTGGCCGAGCTGGGCGAGGAGCCGGACAACCGGCGCCGCCGATTACTGCGCCGCATCCTCGGCGGCACCGCGGTGGCCCGCAGCGCGCTCGCCGAACTCGCCGAGCACTGCGGGTGGAAGCTGCCGGACGAGGTCACCATGGTGGCGCTCGCCCCGGGCACCCGCCCGCGCCGGCAGGCCCTGGACCCGGACATGCTGCAGGACTTCGCCGACCCCGAGCCGCATCTGCTCGTGCCGGGGCCGCTGACCGACGCCCGCCGCGCGTGCCTGGACGACGCGCTGGGCGGCTGCCGGGCCGCGGTCGGGCTGACCACCGGGCTCGGCGAGGCCGCGGACTCGCTGCGCTGGGCCCGGCAGACCCTGTCGCTGGCCGGGTCGGGCGCCGTCACGGGCGGCCCGCTGCTGCGGTGCGAGGACCACCTGCTGTCGCTGTGGCTGCTGGGGGACCCGGCGCTCGCCGACCAGATGGCCGCCCGCTTCCTCACCCCGCTCGCCGCGCTGACGCCCACCCAGCAGGCGCGGCTGGTCGAGACGCTGCGGATCTGGCTGACCACGCGCGGGACGGCCGCGCAGATCGCCGAGCAGCTCGACGTCCACCCGCAGACGGTGCGCTACCGGATGCGCATCCTGGAGCGCGCCTTCGGCGACCAGCTCACCCGCCCCGACGAGCGCTTCGCCACCGAGATCGCACTGCGCGCCCTGCACCTGCGCGACGGCGGCGTTCCCCCGTCGAAGCGCCGCCGCCCGTCCGCGCACGGAGGGTCCGGCTACGAGGCGTAGGCCCTGTTGCCGCTCGCCGGGTCGGCCTCGTATGCGGTGAACGGTACGGTGGCGGCGCCGAGCCGCCGGGTGCAGTGACGTCCGGTGTCCGTGCGGCGGGGGGATCCCTTCGCGAGGGGAGTCGCTCCTGTGACGCCCGACGACCCCAGGGATCTGAATCTGGCACAGAAATATGTCGACCAGGTTTCGCAAAATATGGATGACTTGCAGAGATCTCGCAAAATCACCGCAAGAAACTTGCGCCACCTGTACTAGAATCGACGCCATGACACGACGACTTGCCGAGGTGGCAAAGAAGGTCGGAGTGAGCGAGGCCACCGTCAGCAGGGTGCTGAACGGGAAGCCCGGCGTCTCCGACGCGACCCGGGCCGCGGTCCTCACCGCTCTTGACGTGCTCGGTTACGAACGGCCCACCCAGCTGCGCGGGGAACGCGCCCGGCTGGTCGGCATGGTCATGCCCGAGCTGCAGAACCCGATCTTCCCCGCCTTCGCGGAGGTGGTCGGCGGCGCGCTGGCGCAGCAGGGCTTCACCCCGGTGCTCTGCACCCAGACCGCGGGCGGCGTCTCGGAGGCCGACTACGTGGAGTTGCTGCTGCAGCAGCACGTGTCCGGGGTGGTCTTCTTCGGCGGGCTCTACGCCCAGGCGGAGTCGCCGCACGACCACTACGCACGCCTCGCAGAACGCAACCTGCCCACCGTGCTGATGAACGCGGCCATCGACCATCTCGACTTCCCGCGCGTCTCCTGCGACGACGCGGTGGCCGTCGAGCAGGCGATGAACCACCTGATGTCGCTGGGCCACCAGCGCATCGCGCTGGTTCTCGGACCACCGGACCACGTGCCGTCGCGGCGCAAGCTCGCGGCCGCGCGCCGGGTGGACCCCTCGGTCACGGTGGAGCACGCGCTCTTCACGCTGGAGGGCGGCCAGGCCGCGGCGAGCCGGCTGCTGGCACGCGGCATCACGGCCTTCATCTGCGCCTCCGACCTGCTGGCGCTCGGCACGATAAGGGCCGCCCGGCGGCGCCGGCTGTCGGTTCCCGAGGACGTGTCGGTGATCGGCTACGACGACTCGTCGCTGATGAACTGCACCGAGCCGCCGCTGACGACCGTGCGCCAGCCGATCGAGGCGATGGGACGGGCCGCGGTGGACCTGCTGGCGGGCGAGATCAGCGGCGCCTCGGTCGACCACGACGAGCTGTTCTTCGAACCGGAACTGGTGGTGCGCGGTTCCACCGGACCGGCCCCGCACCCCGCCCGCATCCCGCACCCGGAGGCGCGCACCAACGCGTAGCCGCAGGGCCCCCGCGGCCTCCCGCAGGGCCTCCCCAGCGGGTTCGCAGCATCCTCGCAGGACCGAGCGCGCACTTCCGCGCACCGCTGACCGGTGCGCGGTTGATGCGCGCTCCGTCGTCTGCGCAGCGTAACCCGCTCACCTGGCGTCGTAACCAAGTCGTGTCTTTGCGAAATTCGCGCGACATCTTGCGGACATCTATCGGGTTAAGTACGTTGAGCCAACCCGAGACGGTCGCGCTGCACCTGCGCCGGACATCATGTGCATCATGCGCCGCAGGGGTCCCGATCGCAGTCCAACGACGCGCAGTGGTTCAGGGGAAGGGTTTGATCATGAACGGAATCCGCTACCGCAGACTGGTGGCATTCGCGCTGGTCGCAGGCATCGGATTGACGAGCGCCGCGTGCTCCGACAGCAAGGACGGCAAGGACGACGGCGGCAGCAAGACCAGCAGCTCCAGCGCCGGTACCCCCTTGGACCCGAAGACCAAGGTGACGATCAGCGTCGACTGCATGCCGCCCACCACCAAGAAGCCCGAGCGCAAGCAGTGGCTCGACGATGTCGCCGAATTCCACAAGACGTACCCGAACGTGACGATCAACAGCAAGGACGCGTTCCCCTGCGAGGAGACGGACAAGTTCACCGCGCAGCTCCAGGGCGGGTCCGAGACCGACGCGTTCTACTCGTACGTCACCGACCTCCAGCAGGTGCTGGACGCCGGCCAGGCCGCCGACATCACCGACTACGTCAATGACAAGACGGTGCCGAACCTCAAGGACATCGACCCGGGCGTCCTCGGCATCCTCAAGGACGACGGCCGCCTCTACGGTCTGCCCACCACGAACTACTCGATGGGCCTGATCTACAACCGCAAGATCTTCACCGAGGCCGGTCTGGACCCGAACAAGCCGCCGACCACCTGGGACGAGATCCGCACCGACGCCAAGCAGATCCAGGACAAGCTGGGCAGCAAGGGCATCCACGGCTTCTTCGAGTACGGCGCCGGCAACCAGGGCGGCTGGCACCTGACCTCGGCCCTCTACGGCGCCGGCAACACCGTCGTCGACGACAGCGGCTCCAAGGCGAACTTCAACGGCCCCGAGGCCAAGCAGATCCTGCAGACGATCCACGACATGCGCTGGGTCGACAACAGCATGCCGCAGAGCGCCGGCAAGGAGTGGGGCGAGAGCCAGAAGGCGATGGGCGCCGGCCAGATCGGCATGTACCTCGCCGCTCCCGACGACATCCAGCTCATGGTCCAGCAGTACGGCGCCAACTTCGACGACCTCGGCATGGCGCCGATCCCCGGCGGCAAGACCTCGCTGATGGGCGGCAACGACTACTTCTTCAAGAAGTCGGACACCCCGGACCAGATCAAGGCGGGCATCGCCTGGATCAACTTCAAGTTCCTGACCCTGAAGAAGGGCCAGTTCAACTACGCGCGCAACAAGGCGGACGGCATCCCGGTCGGCCTGCCGCAGCCCTTCTTCTTCACCGGCCAGTCCAAGGCCACGGACACCGCGGACAAGACCCAGTACGCCACGGTGCCGGTCGCGAACTACAAGTCCTACGTGGACGCGCAGGTCCCGGTGAAGGGTGAGCCGCCGAACGCCCAGAAGCTCTACACCGTGCTCGACACCGTGATGTCCGGCGTCCTCAGCAACAAGAACGCCGACGTCGACAAGCTGCTGTCCTCCGCCGAGACGCAGGCCAACCAGCTGCTGGCCGCGAGCCAGTAACCGCGCAGCCCCCGCGGGGCCGGTCGGCGACCGGCCCCGCGGGCGCGGTCCAGCACCCGGCCACCGGCCCCGACTCCCACCCTCGACCACGCACGCTTCCAGCCGAGGAGCTTCCCATGGCGGCGACGACGACCGTCCCCGACAAGACAACACGGCGCCACGCCGGGCGGGCCTCCGGCCCCCGCACCGCGGGCGGCCGGGGCGGCCTGGGCCGCAAGGTCAGCGAGAACCTGCGCGCCTACGGATTCCTGATCGGCGCGATCATCTGCTTCGGGCTGTTCTCCTGGTACCCGATGGTCCGGGAGTTCATCATGAGCTTCCAGCACACCAAGCGCGGCGTGACCAGCTGGGTGGGCTTCCAGAACATCAAGACGGTCTACCACGACCCGTATTTCTGGACGGCCTGGAAGAACACCGGCCTCTTCACGCTCTACGCGCTGGTCATCGGTTTCGCGGTGCCCTTCCTCGTGGCGATCCTGCTCAACGAGCTGCGGCACGCACGGGCGTACCTGCGGGTCCTGGTCTACCTTCCGGTGATGCTCCCGCCGGTGGCCGGAGCACTGCTCTTCAAATACTTCTACAACCCGGAATACGGCCTCTTCAACCGCATTCTGCACTTCTTCCACCTGCCGACGTCGCAATGGCTGGACTCGTCGAACACCGCGCTGATCTCGGTGGTCGTCGCGGCCACCTGGATGAGCATGGGCAGCGCCACCCTGATCTACCTGGCGGCGCTCCAGAACATCCCCGGTGAGCTGTACGAGGCCGCCGACCTGGACGGCGCGGGTCTGTGGAGCAAGATCTGGCACGTGACCATCCCGCAGACCCGGCTGGTGCTGTCGCTCATGCTGCTGCTGCAGGTCGTGGCGACCATGCAGGAATTCACCAACGTGTACCTGATGGCCGGCGGAAACGGCCCGGAGAATTCCACGATGACGGTCGTCTACATGGTCTACCAGTACGGCTACCGCTACAACAATTTCGGCGGCGCAGCGGCCCTCGGCCTCTTCCTGCTCCTGGTACTCGTCGGATTCTCCGGTGTGTACGCGCGGCTCAACCGGAACAGCGACTAGGACGGATCACAGGTCATGGCAGAGTTCACTCCGCAGAACCGGACGCTGATATCGTCCGCGACGCTCGCCCGGCCGCGCGGCAGGCGTATCTACTGGACCGTGCTGACGCTGGTCCTCGTCGTCTTCACCCTGGTGTTCGTCGGCCCGCTGTACTGGATGGTCACCAGCGGCTTCAAGAACGTGCACGAGGTGGTGCAGAACCCGCCCACGCTCTTCCCGCACCACCCGCAGCCGTCGAACTACAAGACGGCGTGGACGCAGCTGAAGCTCGCCAAGCTGCTGTGGAACACCTTCTACTACGCGTTCGGCGCGCTCGCCTTCCAGCTCGTCCTCGACGTCGCCGCCGCCTACGCGCTGTCCAAGCTCCGCCCGGTCCTGGGCAACATCGTGCTCGGCGGCATGCTCGCCACGCTGATGATCCCCTCGGCCGTGCTGATCATCCCGCAGTACATGACGGTGCTGGACCTGCCGCTGCTGCACGTCAACCTGATCAACCACCCGTGGGCGATCTGGCTGCCGACGGTGGCCAACGGCTTCAACATCTTCCTGCTCAAGCGGTTCTTCGACTCGATCCCCAACGACCTCATGGCCGCCGCGGCCATCGACGGGGCCGGGCCGATGCGCACCCTGCTGTCCATCGTGCTGCCGATGTCCCGGCCGATCCTGGGCGTCGTGTCGATCTTCGCGGTGGTCAACGTGTGGAAGGACTTCCTCTGGCCGATGCTGGTGGAGCCCGACCCGACGAAGCAGCCGATCAACATCGGGATCAACTCGCTCTCGCAGGGCGTCCCGCAGAACGTCCTCATCGCCGCGCTCGCGATCTCGGCGCTGCCGACCCTGCTGATCTTCCTGCTCTTCCAGCGCAACATCATGTCCGGCCTGACCGCCGGCAGCCTCAAGGGCTGACCGGCCCGGCCGGGCACTGTCCCGGCCTTCCGTAACGCTCCACCCACAGCACTCCGCCGCCGGCCCTTGGGCCCCTTGAATCCCCAGAACCCCATCCACCTCGGGGCCGGCGGCGGGGTCCCACCTGCCCGAAAGGACGTTGACGTGGCAGACACCCCTCAGCCCGAGGCCGACGAGAACTGGTGGCGCGGCGCGGTCATCTACCAGGTCTATCCGCGGAGCTTCGCCGACAGCAACGGTGACGGGACCGGTGATCTGGCCGGTGTGCGGTCCCGGCTGCCGTACCTGGCCGAGCTGGGCGTCAACGCTCTGTGGTTCTGCCCGTGGTATCCGTCGCCCATGGCCGACGGCGGCTACGACGTCGCCGACTACCGGGACGTCGAGCCGGTCTTCGGGACCCTCGCGGAGGCCGAGAAGCTCATCTCGGAAGCCCTCGCGCTGGGCATCAGGACCATCATCGACATCGTCCCGAACCACATCTCGGCCGCCCACCCGTGGTTCCGCGAGGCGCTGGCCGCCGGGCCCGGCTCGTCCGCGCGCGAGCGCTTCTGGTTCCGCCCCGGGCGCGGCGAGAACGGCGAGCTGCCGCCCAACAACTGGCCCTCGCAGTTCGGCGGCCCCGCCTGGACCCGGACCACGAACCCGGACGGCACGCCCGGCGACTGGTTCCTCAACCTCTTCGACTCCGAGCAGCCCGACCTCAACTGGAACCACCCCGAGGTCCGCGCCGAGCACGAGGACATCCTGCGCTTCTGGTTCGACCGCGGCGCCGGCGGCGTGCGCATCGACTCCGCCGCGATGGTCATGAAGGACCCGGAGCTGCCCGACCTCACCGACGAGCCCGGCGCGCCGCACCCGTACATCGACCGCGACGAGCTGCACGGCGTCTACCGCGGCTGGCGCGCCATCGCCGACTCCTACCCGGGTGCGCGCATCCTGGTCGGCGAGGTGTGGCTGCCCGACGCGGAGCGCTTCGCACGCTACCTGCGGCCCGACGAGATGCACACCGCCTTCAACTTCGACTTCCTGTCCTGCCCGTGGGAAGTAGACCGGCTGCGCACCTCCGTCGACGTCACGCTGGCCGCGCACGCGCCGGTCAGCGCGCCCGCCACCTGGGTGCTGTGCAACCACGACGTGACGCGTACGGTCACCCGCTACGGCCGCGCCGACACCGGCTTCGACTTCGCCACGAAGGCCTTCGGCATCCCGACCGACCTGGAGCTCGGCACCCGTCGCGCCCGGGCCGCGGCCCTGCTCACGCTCGCGCTGCCCGGCTCGGTGTACCTCTACCAGGGCGAGGAGCTGGGCCTGCCCGAGGTCGAGGACATCCCGCTGGACAAGCTCCAGGACCCGATGTATCTCCGCTCGGCCGACACCAACCCGGGCCGCGACGGCTGCCGGGTGCCGCTGCCGTGGAGCGGCTCCGAGCCGCCCTTCGGCTTCAGCCCGGCCGGCTCCACCGCGCAGCCGTGGCTCCCGCAGCCCGCGGGCTGGGCCTCCCGCACCGCCGAGGCGCAGGCCGCCGACCCGGACTCCATGCTCTCCCTCTACCGGGAGGCGCTGCGCCTGCGCCGGGCCGAGCCCGGCCTCGGCGACGGCACGTTCGGCTGGCTGGAGTCCGGCCCGTCGGTCCTGGCGTTCCGCCGCTCACCGGAGTTCGTCTGCGTCCTGAACCTCGGGACCGAGCCCGCGGAGCTGCCCGCGCATACGGAGGTGCTGCTGGCCAGCGGGCCGCTCGTGGGGGGCCGCCTGCCCGCGGACACGGCCGCCTGGCTGCGGACCTGAGCCGCTGCCCTGCCGGGCGAGCGTTTTTCGGGGGCGCGTGGGGGTACCTCCCCCGCGCCCCTTGGGGGCGCGGCCCCTCCGGGAGGGGCAACCGGGCCGGGTGTGACCCGGCAGACAGCATTTCGTCGAAATGACGATTACACTGGATCCGTGCCTCAACTACGACTCGCCCTGAACCAGATCGACTCCACCGTCGGCGACATCGCCGGCAACGCCGAGTCCGTGCTGCGCTGGTCCCGGCACGCGGCCGGACAGGGAGCCCACCTCGTGGCCTTCCCGGAGATGATGCTCACCGGCTACCCGGTGGAGGACCTGGCCCTGCGGGCGTCCTTCGTCGAGGCGAGCCGTACCGCGCTCGTGGAGCTGGCCGCGCGGCTGGAGGCCGAGGGGCTCGGCGAGCTGCCGGTCGTCGTCGGCTACCTCGGCCGCAGCGAGAACGCCAGGCCGCGCTACGGCCAGCCCGCGGGCGCCCCGCAGAACTGCGCGGCGGTCCTGCACGGCGGCAGGGTCGCGCTGCGCTTCGCCAAGCACCACCTGCCCAACTACGGCGTCTTCGACGAATTCCGCTACTTCGTGCCCGGCGACACGATGCCCGTGGTCCGGGTGGGCGGCGTGGACGTCGCGCTCGCGATCTGCGAGGACCTGTGGCAGGACGGCGGCCGCGTCCCGGCCGCGCGCGCCGCCGGCGCCGGCCTGCTGCTGTCGATCAACGCGTCGCCGTACGAGCGCGACAAGGACGACACGCGCCTGGAGCTGGTGCGCAAGCGGGCCCGGGAGGCGGGCTGCACGACGGCGTACGTGGCGATGGTCGGCGCGCAGGACGAGCTGGTCTTCGACGGCGACACGATCGTGGTGGACGCCGAGGGCGAGGTCGTCGCGCGCTCCCCGCAGTTCACCGAGGAGTGCGTGATCCTCGACCTGGAGCTGCCGGCCGCCGCGCCCTCCCCTGCGTCCGGGGTCGTCGACGACGGGCTGGAGATCCAGCACGTGACGCTGTCGGCGGAGCCGGTCCCGGGGTACGCCGCGCAGTTCGCGGGCTCCGTCGCCGAACCGCTCGGCGACGACGCCCAGGTCTACGGCGCGCTCGTGACGGGCCTGCGGGCGTACGTCGAGAAGAACGGCTTCCGCTCGGTGCTGATCGGGCTGTCCGGCGGCATCGACTCGGCGCTCGTCGCGGCGCTGGCGTGCGACGCGGTCGGCGCGGAGAACGTGTACGGCGTGTCGATGCCGTCCGCGTACTCCTCGGACCACTCCAGGGGCGACGCCGCCGAACTCGCCCGCCGGACGGGGCTGAACTACCGCACCGTCCCCATCGCGCCGATGTTCGACGCGTACATGGAGTCGCTGAAGCTCACCGGGCTCGCTGAGGAGAACCTGCAGTCGCGGCTGCGCGGCGTGACGCTGATGGCGATCTCCAACCAGGAGGGCCACATCGTGCTCGCGCCGGGCAACAAGAGCGAGCTGGCGGTGGGCTATTCGACGCTCTACGGCGACTCGGTCGGCGCGTACGGGCCGATCAAGGACGTCTACAAGACGACCGTCTTCCGGCTCGCCCGCTGGCGCAACGCGGCCGCCGCCGCGAAGGGCGAGACACCGCCGATCCCGGAGAACTCGATCAGCAAGCCGCCGAGCGCCGAGCTGCGCCCCGGCCAGGTCGACACCGACTCGCTGCCCGACTACGACGTCCTGGACCGCGTCCTGGCGCTGTACGTCGACGGCGACCAGGGCTATGCGTCGATCGTCGCGGCGGGCTACGACCCGGAGCTGGTCACGCGCGTCCTCAAGCTCACGGACGGAGGAAAGCGCAGCGGGCTGCGCTGACGACCGACAACGCAGCAAGCGTGCGTGCCAGACCCCTCCGGGCAGACGGGACTTTCGAAACAGGCCCTAGCCGCTGCCTAGCCGTTGTCCGGGGGCAGTTGGAGGCGGGCGGCGACCGGGAGGTGGTCGCTGCCCGTCTTCGGCAGCGTCCAGGACGAGCGCGGCTCGGCGCCCTTGACCATGATCTGGTCGATCCGCGCCGTCGGCCAGCTCGCCGGCCAGCTGAAGCCCATGCCGTTGCCCGCCGCGCCCTGGGTGGAGCGCATCTGCGAGGTCACCGAGGCGAGGGCCCGGTCGTTCATCGTGCCGTTGAGGTCGCCGAGCAGCACCACGCTCTCCAGCGGCTCGGCGATGATGGCCTGGCCCAGCGCGTCCGCCGCGCGGTCGCGCTGCCCGGCGGTGAACCCGGCGTCGAACTTCACCCGCACGGACGGCAGATGGGCCACGTACACCGCGACCGGCCCGTCCGGCGTGCTGACGGCCGCGCGCATCGCCCGCGTCCAGCCCATCTTGATGTCCACCGGACGCACCCCGCTCAGCGGGTACTTGCTCCACAGCCCGACCGTTCCCTGCACCGAGTGGTACGGGTACGCCGCCGCGAGGTCGCTCGCGTAGCGCCTGGCCTGGCTCTCCGGCAGCTCCTCCAGCGCGACGACGTCCGCCCCGGCCGCGGCGACGTCCCGCGCGGTGCCGTCGGGGTCGGGGTTGTCGGCGTTGACGTTGTGCGTCAGCACGGTCAGGTCGCCGCCGGACTTCGACTTGTCGATGAGCAGCCCGCCGAAGAGGTTCGCCCACACGAGCGCGGGCAGCACGAGCGCGATCAGCGCGGTCGTCGACCGGCGCAGCACCGCGACCACCAGCAGCACCGGCAGCAGCAGGCCGAGCCACGGCAGGAACGTCTCTGTCAGGCTGCCGAGGTTGCCGATCCGGTTGGGGATGTCGGAGTGGAAGAACAGCACTCCGGTGAGCAGTACGCACACCACCGCGGTGACGATCCCGCGCCGCCACATCCCGGTCGGGCGCCACCACCGCACGAACCCCCGCGCCGCAGCCCGCACCCGGCTCTCCCCCGCCGCGGGCCGCACCTCCTCGTCCCCCGCGGTGGCGTCCGTGCCGCTCTGCGCCTGCGTCATTCGGAACCTCGCCTCGCCGTGCTCAGCCGTGCCGGGTGCTGTGCCGACCTTAGGCGATCGGCATGTGAACCGACGGCCCCGCCCGTCCCGCGGGTTCCGCGCCCGGGCGGCTTGTGACGAATCCCGAACGTTTCCCCCCTTTCCGCCACCGCGGGGGGCGAGCGGTCTCCGCCACCGCGGGGGGCGAGCGGTTTTCAGGGGCGCGGGGAACTGCGCGAGCAACCCTCCCCCATAGCTTCGCCTGGGGGCACCCCCATCTCGCTTCGCTCGTGGCCGGCGGTCCGGATCGAACCGATGTGCCCCTTTGGGTCGGTGGCGACCCGCGCCCCGGTGGGGGCTGGGGGTACCACCCAGGCGAAGCCCCCCGCAGGAGCAAGCTCAGGCGCCGATCCAGGCGGCGGCGTCCAGCCGGAAGGCGCCCGGCGCGGCGACGGCGCGCAAGCCGTCCTCCATCGCGCGCACCGCGTCCTCACCGAGGGTGGACGCCCAGTCCGCCCGAAGCCGCTCGAAGACCGCGGCCGAGCGGGCGAGGACGTCGTAGCCGGCCGGGCTGATACGGACGAGCCTGCGGCGCGCGTCCGCGGGGTCGTCCTCGCGCGCCGCGTAGCCGAGGGCGACGAGCTTGTC
The DNA here is from genome assembly GCF_000721495.1 of Streptomyces sp. NRRL F-5123. Classification (GTDB taxonomy): domain Bacteria; phylum Actinomycetota; class Actinomycetes; order Streptomycetales; family Streptomycetaceae; genus Actinacidiphila. The sequence continues at coordinate 24,252 of NZ_JOHY01000021.1, read as the reverse complement.
GACGGTCTTGCCGGCCGCCTGCTTGGAGATCCCGAGCGTGCGGGCGATGTCGCTCGCCCCGGCCCCGTCGGGCCCGACGGCCTGGAGGGCGAAGGCATGCGCGGGCCGGAGGTCCGGATGCCCCTGCGCGGCCAGCTCCGCGTGGACCTCGTCGATGAGCGTGCGGAAGCCCGCGAGGAGGAGCAGCGGCAGCTCGTACCCGGGCCGCGGCCGCTCTTCCGGCCTCCCCCCCGGCTTCTCTTCCGGCTTCCCCTTATGGACAACCTGGTTTACCATCATCTCATCGTCAACCATGTTGTCCATTTTAGGGGGCTCCCATGTTCGCTGCACACACCCTCGAAAGCGCCCCGCCGCAGTCGCAGCCGGCGATGCGGGCGATCAAGGAGGAGTTCGGCACGCTGCCCGACGCGGTCGGCCGGCTCGCCCACTCCCCCGAGCTGCTGAACGGATTCCTCGCGCTGAGCGCGGGCTTCGAGGGCAGCACGCTGGACGCGCTCTCCCAGGAGACCGTCGCCATGGCGGTCTCCGTCCGCAACCAGTGCCACATCTGCATCGGCATCCACACCGCGAGGCTGCGCAAGCTCCCCGCCTCCCCCGACGTCGTCGCCGCCCTCCGCGAGGCCCGCCCCCTCCCCGACCCCCGCCTCGAAGCGCTCCGCGCCTTCACGCTCGACGTCATGGCGACGGCGGGCGCGGTGGAGGACGCCACGCTGAAGTCCCTGCTGTCGCACGGCTACACCGAGCGCAACGCCCTCGAAGTCGTCCTGGGCATCGGCACATACACCCTCACCACGCTGGCGAACCGCCTGACGAAGGCGGTCTGACGCGGCCCGGTCCGGCGGCGGAGGGGCCGCCGGACCACGGGAGGGCTCACACTGCGACGAGCCGGACGCGCCCGCCGCAGAGCTTGGTCATGTCGTCGACGTCGGAGGTAAGCATGGCCACCGGTCCGGGCTGGCGGAGCGCCACCTCTGCGACGGTCGCATCGATCGCGTACTTGTGGCCGTGCAGGCCGGCCTGCTTGAGCAGCCTGGCCGAGGCCTTCGCGGCTTCCTCCGTCACCGCCGCGACCTTGACGCGGGAGAGCGTCCAGTTGAGCCGGGCCTCGTTCACGCGGGCGTGCGAGACCTCCACGATGGTGTTGGCGCCCACGACCAGATCCGCCCCCATGGAGTGGAAGGCGTGGAGCACGGCCAGCACACCCCGGTCCTGCGCGATCCACGCGGACAGGCCCTGGGAATCCAGCACCACCGTCTCGAAGCGCTCGGTCACGCGGCGCTCGCCGACCCCGCCGCTCCACCGGAGCCGAAGATCCTGGCCTGTGCCTCGGCAAGCTCATCCGCGCTGAAATCGCCCTCCTCCTCCTGGTAGCGGCGGAGGTCGGCGCCCAGCAGCTGATGCCGGAGCTGCCGGGCGACCGCCTCGGCAACGTACCCGGAGACGTTGTCGGTGAGCTTCTTCAGCTCCTCCACCTGCTCGGTCGGGAGGGTGACCGTGATCCGCGTGGTACCAGACATGAGTCGAGCATACTCCGATATGCGCACCGGGGCGGGGCGGTGCCCGGACGAAGGGGGCATGCCCTAGCGTGGGCCCCATGCTCACGTCACCGCCGCGGGTGGAACTCGCCCCGCTCACCCTTGCCGACCAGGACGAATTCTGCACGCTCGTGGCGGCCAGCGCCGAACTGTACGGGCCCTACATGCAGCTGCCGAAGACGGCGGAGGCCTTCGAGTCCTGGATGCACCGCTTCGACGACGGCACCAACCGCGGCTACCTGGTCCGCGTCCGCGAGACGGGCGTCGCCGCGGGGACGGTCAACGTCAACTCGATCATCCGCGGCCGCTACCAGGGCGCCTCCCTCGGCTACGCGGCCTTCGCCCCCTCCGCGGGCCGCGGCTACATGACCGAGGGCCTGACCCTCGTCCTGGAGCACGCCTTCACCGAACTGCGCCTGCACCGCCTGGAGGCCTGCATCCAGCCCGCGAACAAGCCCTCCCTGGCCCTGGTCCAGCGCCTCGGCTTCCGCTTCGAGGGCATATCCCCCGACTACCTCTACATCAACGGCGCCTGGCGCGACCACGAGCGCTGGTCGATCGCCGCGCCCGCGCCCTGGACGCCGGACCCGTCGCTCCCCGAGGTCTGAGCGTTCCGTCTACCCTTGACGCGTACGTGGCGTCGGACTTTCGGACGGGGAGAGGCCCTCAATTGCGCGACCACGGCAAGGCGTCCCCGACCTCCACGACGAGCGGGCGCGTCCCCGCCCGCAAGCCCGAAGCCGGCGGACGTGCCCGGGGCCCGCGCTTCCTCTCCCTGCAGCGGACGGCCGGAAACGCGGCCGTCGTGCAGATGCTCCAGCGGTCCGGGCGCGCCGGGGACACCCCCGTCCACGACGTCCTGCGCACCGGCGGGCAGCCGCTGGGCGACGCCACCCGCACCGAGATGGAGGCCCGCCTCGGCGCGGACTTCTCCGACGTCCGCGTCCACACGGACGCCGCCGCGCGGGCCTCCGCGGCCGACCTGGGCGCCCGCGCCTACACCAGCGGCAACCACATCGTCATCGGCGACGGCGGCAGCGACAAGCACACCCTCGCCCACGAGCTCACCCACGTCCTCCAGCAGCGCCAGGGGCCGGTTGCCGGCACCGACGACGGATCGGGCCTGAAGGTCAGCGACCCTTCCGACCGCTTCGAGCGCGCGGCAGAGGCCAACGCCACGCACGTCATGCGCCTCGACACGGCCGAGGCGGACCCCGTCCAGCGGGCCGCGACGCGCTCCGCGCGGGGGCGACCGGCCGCCCAGCGGGCGGTGGGGCCCGCGGCCACGCCGGGCCCGCTGGCGGTCCAGCGGGCCGGTGAGATCACCCCGCTCACCGCGGCCGCGCACGCCGGCCACCTCGGACCCGGCCAGACCCCGTCAGAAGCCGGCGGCGCGGGAACGGTCGCGCTGGTCCCGGCCGTTCTCACCGACAACCTCGACCTCCACGCGATCGCCGCCACGTACGACACCGGCTTCACCGGGAACACCGCGCCCGCGGACCGGTTCGCGCTGGTGATCGGCGTGAACTGCTGGCTCCGGAAGGGGCAGAACGCCACCGCCGTGAACGACCTGCTCACGCGCAAGATCAACGACTTCACCGGCCGCTGGGACAACGACCGCTTCCGCGTCGAGGTCATCGGCTTCACCTGGCACGACCACCGCGTCTCGTCCCCCGAGCAGATCAACCAGACCACCATCCCCTACGGGGAGATCAGGGACCGGATCATGCGCCATCCCGTGGTGAGCGACCTGGTCAACGGCCTGACGGCGGCCGGCCGGGAGCACGTCTACCTGCACTCCGGCGACTCCGACACCCAGTCCTTCGACACGGAGCAGGGCCCGCTCTTCTCCGCGGCGGCCGCGGTCCTGGACACCGGTGAGACGGACCTCTTCAGCGGCGGCTACACCTCCCCCGTGGCCGCCCGGGACACCGACGAGGGCATCCTCGTCTGGCACGCCAACCGGGTGGACCAGGCCGTCCGCGACGCCATGTCCGAGGTGCACCCGCACTCCGTCTACTACCCCGAGCCGAACACCTTCGTGAAGGTCAAGACCGACTGGGACATGGACCAGTTGGAGGAGGGCATCTCCTTCGGCACCGGCAGCGAGGAGGGCGCGCAACTCGTGAACTCGCTGCGCGCCACGCGCGACGGGGTGAACGAGTCCTTCGACTCCCGGTACGCGATCTCCACCGACATGGGCCGGATCGGCTCGAAGGTCGGCGGCCACGCCCGGGGCGAGTCCGTCGACGAGGCCACCCTCAAGAAACTCTTCACCCTGGCCCAGAGCCATGCGAGAAAGCAGGAGTGGGCCAAGCGCGTGGGCACGCTGTACAACCTGCCCCCCGCCGAGGAGGCCGCCCTCGCCGACGCCGTCTACGACCAGGTGACCAACGTCAAGGCGCTCGGCACCCTGGCCGACAAGAACCTGACGCTCACCACCGTCATCGACAAGGGCTTCAAGAAGCGAGCACTGGCGAAGCAGCCGGACCTGGCGTCGGTCAACGACGCGGCCTGGACGATGGCGTCCAAGAGCAGGGACCGCCTCCTCTTCGCCTTCACCCGCGCCTACCGCGAACTCAAGGCCCGCCCCCGCACGGCCCAGCCCGCCTAGCCGTCGAAGTCGCCGTCGCGTACGGCGTCGACGAAGTGCTGCCACTCCGCGGCGGTGAACGCGTGGGCGCCGAGCGCGGGGTTCTTGCTGTCCCGGACAGCGACGAGGCCCTGCGGGGCGGGCTGGAACTCGACGCATTGGCCGCCGTTGTCCTCGCTGTAGGAGGACTTGCGCCACTCGGTCGAGGGGAGAGCGTGCCGCATGGGTCGCACCGCCTGGGTGAAAAGGGGGCTTTGGGGCACGCAGATGCGTAGCCGTCCCGATGCTGACACGACGCCCGTGGTCGAGCTAGTGGTCAAATTGGCCGTTGCGTACGGCGTCGACGAAGTGCTGCCACTCCGCGGCGGTGAAGGCGTGGGCGCCGAGCGCGGGGTTCTTGCTGTCCCGGACGGCGACGAGGCCCTGCGGGGCGGGCTGGAATTCGACGCACTGCGGCCCGCTGTCGCTGCTGTAGGAGGACTTGCGCCATCCGGTCGCGGGGAGGTCGTGCCGCATCATCGTCGTACCCGTCTCTAGCCGCCAAGCAGGCCCTTCGCAAGCTTGGAAATCAGGGCCATGGACTGCTGAGACGATAGGGCGGCAGCGCGTAGTTGGTCAAAGGCCATTTGGTGTCGCTCGACGGGGCCGTCCTCCTCCAGGTAGAGGGCGCCGTCGAGGTAGGCGATGCTGACGACGTCCAGGTCCATCGGGTCGGGGTACGAGAAGATGCTGAAGGCGCCGTCCACCCCGGCATGCCAGCCATGGGAGAACGGGACGACCTGGATCGTCAGGTGTGGCGGATCGTTGACGTCTATCAGTCGCCGCAGTTGTTCGGCCATCGCCTCGGGGCTGCCCATCGGGCGGTGCAACACGGCCTCATCGAGGACGCAGACGAGCTTGGGCGCCTTCTCGCCCCGCAGGATCTCCTGGCGCGCCAGCCGTAGCTGCACGTAGGGCTCGACTTCCTCGTCGGTGGCCGTCTTGGGCATGGCCCGGCGGATGGACTCGTATGCGTAGGCGCGGGTCTGAAGCAGCCCGGGGATCAGCTGAGGCTGGAAGATCAGTATCCGTTCCGCGTCCGACTCGATGCTCAGCTGCTCCTGCAAGGAATCGGCCAACAGGTCCCCGTACTGCGCCCACCAGCCCTTGCGACGGCTCTCCCGGGCCATGGTGATCAGCGCGGTCCGAAGGCGCTGGTCTTCGACGTGGTACAGCTCCAGCAGGGCCTCCGCTTCGAGCTTGCTCACGCTCTGGCGGCCGTTCTCCTGGCGGGAGATCTTCGACTTGTCCCCGCCGATCCGCTCCGCGGCCTGGTCCATCGTGACGCCCGCGGCCTCGCGCAGGCGTTTGAACTCGCTGCCGACCTTGCGGCGCCGGACGGTCGGGCGCAGGTGCTTGGGCAACTTGACCCCCGTTGCAGGTGTGTTGGACGTCACTTTTTCGTACCTCATAGCTCCATGTCTCGTCAATGTCGAACTGGTGCGCCACTTCTAGGATTCCTGCAACTTTGAAGCTGAACAGGTTGCGGGAACACCTTACTTGGGTACAGCCTGTGACGTAACGGAGGGCGCACGCCCAACAGCGCAGCGTCCGAAAGGACAGACGCACGCCCGCGTCCGGGCGGCAGGGAGAGGCCATGACAGCGACAGCGCAACCGCTTCCCGGGCAGTGCCACCGGCAAGTCGTGGAGGTCAGGGCGGAGGTCGTCGCCGGGGTGCGGCATGACGTCGGGGCGTACGTGCGGCTCTGGGGGTACGGGGAGCTCGCCGAAGCGGCGGCGCTGTGCGCGTCGGAGTTGCTCTCGAACGTCGGGAAGCACACGGACTCCGTCACGTGCGTGCTGACGTTGGAGCGGCGGAGCCGGGGCGTGCGGGTCACCGTCAGCGACAGCAGCGGGAAGCTGCCCGTGGTGCAGGAGCCGGACTGGGGGGCGGAGGGCGGGCGGGGGCTGCTGGTGGTCGCGGGGGTCGCGGACGCGTGGGGGGCCGCGCCGACCGGGGAGGGGAAGGACGTGTGGGTCGAGCTGCGGGTCGAGGCGGAACGGCCGCGGGCGTGCGGGGAGCGGACCGGGCTGCCGCCCCAACTGCTGGACGCCGCGCTCTACTTCGCGCCCGGCGGGGCGGAGGACGTGGAACGCGACCTGCGCTGCACGCTGGAGGCGCACGACACGGGCGACCACCACGCCCTCGTGCTCGACCTGCCCGACCCGGCGGGCGCGCTGTGGGCCTCCTGGGCCCGCGGGGGCGCGCCCGCCGCCGTGCTCGTCCTGCCGGACTGCCCCGCCGTGTGCCCCACCGCCGGGACGCCCTGCTGCGAGTTCGCCGCCCACCCGGGCGCCCACACCTGGCAGTTGACGCCCTGACGGGACCGACCCGCGGGAAATCGGCGTGCGGCGCCGCCGCCGTGATCCCTAGAGTGCCGCGCATGGACTGGCACGCGTGGCACGAGAGGTACGACCGGCCCGGCTCCAGCTACCCCCGGCGGCTGGAGACGGTACAGGCGCGGCTCCGCGAGGAGTTGGACCGGATGCCGCCCGGCCCCCTGCGCATCGTGAGCCTGTGCGGCGGGCAGGGACACGACGTCGTCGGGGCACTTACCGGGCATCCGCGGGCGGCGGACGCGCGGGTGCGGCTCGTCGAACTGGACCCGCGCAACGTGGAGGCCGCCCGGGAGGCGGCCGCGGCCGCGGGGCTGGAGCACTTCGAGGCGATCGCGGGGGACGCCGCCGACACCGCGCACCTCGCCGGCGCCGTACCGGCCGACATCGCCCTGGTCTGCGGCCTGTTCGGCAACATCTCGGACTCCGACATCGAGCGCACCGTCGACCACTGCACCGAACTGGTCCGCGACGGCGGCGCCGTCATCTGGACCCGCCACCGCCAGGACCCCGACACCTTTCCGGCGATCTGCGGGTGGTTCGAGGAGCGCGGCTTCACCCGGCAGTGGGTGTCGGCCCCCGACGCGGGTTACGGCGTCGGCGTCCACCGCTCCACCACCGCGCCCCGCCCGCTGGCCCCCGGCGCCTCCCTCTTCACCTTCGTCGGCTACGACGTCCTGCGCGCGACCTGACCCGGTCCCGGGAGCCGCGGCGGGCGCCGCGTCCGCTTCCGGTAGTTGTCCGCCTTCTGACAACTCAGAAGCAACCATGGTCACTCCGGTACTGCCACGCTCACGGATCGGTGCGCATCACACACATCCGTGCTCGTTCCAGGACCGAAGGAAAAGACCTTGCCACGATCATCCTTCAGATCCATGCGTGGCCGCCTACGGGCGACCGCCGTCGGCGCGGCGGTCGCCCTCACCGCCCTCACCCTCGCACTCCCCGCACGGGCCGACACGGCCTCCCCCGCCGCCCCCTCGGCGCCTGCCGCGACGGCCGCCGCCGAGAAGCCCGCCGCCCACCCCACGCACCGCGCCTGCGCGGCCGTCAGGAACCCCGCGAAGGCGGCGTGCTCGGCCCTTGTACGCGATGACGTCGAGCAGACCAGGGCCCAGCTGGCCGCCGAGCCCGACGCCGCGCCCTCGGGCCTCGGGCCGGGCGACCTGCAGGCCGCCTACGCGCTCCCGTCCGCCGCGAGCGGCAGCGGGGCCGGGCGGACCGTCGCCCTCGTCGACGCCTTCGACGACCCGACCGCGGCGGCCGACCTCGCCACCTACCGCTCGCAGTACGGCCTGGCACCCTGCACCACGGCCAACGGCTGCTTCCGGAAGATCGACCAGAACGGCGGCACCGACTACCCGGCGGCGGATCCGGGGTGGAGCGGTGAGATAGCGCTCGACATCCAGATGGTCAGCGCCGTCTGCCCCAACTGCAAGATCCTGCTGGTCGAGGCCGACGACAACTCCCTCGACAACCTCGGCGCCGCGGTCAACCAGGCGGTCGCGCAGGGCGCGTTGTTCGTGTCCAACAGCTACGGCGGCAGCGAGAGCCCCGGCGACACCCAGAGCGACGCGCTCTACTACGACCACCCCGGCGTCGCCGTCACCGCGAGCACCGGCGACGACGGGTACGGGGTCAGCTACCCGGCCTCCTCCCCGTACGTGACCGCCGTCGGCGGCACCTCGCTGGTCAAGGACGCCTCCGCCCGCGGCTGGACGGAGAGCGCGTGGGCCGGGGCGGGCTCCGGCTGCTCGGCCTACGAGACCAAGCCCGCCGTGCAGACCGACACCGGATGCGCGCGCCGCAGCGTCGCGGACGTCTCCGCCGTCGCCGACCCCGACACCGGTGTGGCGGTCTACAACGCGGGAGCCTGGCACGTCTACGGCGGCACCAGCGCCTCGTCGCCGATCATCGCGTCCGTCTACGCGCTCGCCGGTGACCCGGCGGCCGGTTCCGCCCCCGTGGCCTTCCCGTACGGCAGGACCACCGCCCTCAACGACGTCGTCTCCGGCGCCAACGGCTCCTGCGGCACGTACCTGTGCCAGGCCGGCGCGGGGTACGACGGCCCGACCGGGCTGGGCACGCCCAAGGGCGTCGCGGCGTTCGCATCCGGACCGCACGCCACCGTCAGGGGCACCGTCACCGACTCCGGTACGGGCGCGCCCCTGACCGGCGCGGTCGTCACGGCCGGCACGCAGAGCGCCACCACCGCCGCAGACGGCACGTACGAGCTGTCGGTCGACCCCGGCAGCTACGACCTCACCGTCAGCAAGTTCGGCTACCGCACGCAGACCTTCCCCGGTGTCACGCTCGCCGACGGCCAGGTCCTGACCGAGGATGCCGCCCTCGCGGCCCGGCCCATGGTGAAGGTCTCCGGCACGGTCAAGGACGGCTCCGGCCACGGCTGGCCGCTGTACGCCACGGTCCAGGTCGAGGGCGAGGCGAGCAGCGCGGTGCACACCGATCCGGCCACCGGGTCCTACGCGCTGAGCGTCCCGGAGGACGGCACGTACGCCCTCCGGACCACGTCCGCCTACCCCGGCTACTCCTCCCCCACCGCCGAGGTCACCGTCGCGGACACGGGCGCCACGCGGAACTTCGCCGTCCCGGTCGACGGCGCCACCTGCTCGGCGGCGGGGTACGCCTACGCGTACGACGGCACGACGCAGGACTTCGCCACCGGATCCGGGACCACCCCGCCGGCCGGCTGGACGATCACCGACGCCGCCGGGTCGGGCCAGACCTGGAGCTTCGACGACCCGGCAGGCCGCGGCAACCACACCGGCGGCTCCGGCACGTACGCCCTGATCGACAGCGCCTGGTACGGCCGCGGCAACGCCCAGGACAGCTCCCTGGTGAGTCCGGCGTACGACTTCAGCGGAGTGAGCCACCCCTACCTGTCCTTCGGCAGCTCCTACTGGGCCTACGGCACCAGCGTCGCCGACACCGACCTCAGCGTGGACGGCGGGGCGACCTGGCAGACCCTGCTCAGCTTCACGATCGCCAACCGGATCGGGCCCAGCAAGGAGGGCGTGGCCCTCCCGGCGGCAGCGGGCAAGAGCGACGTGCGGGTCCGCTTCCACTTCACGGCGTCCGGCGGCCACTACTGGCAGGTCGACGACGTGTTCGTCGGCGACCGCCCCTGCGCGCCGACGACGGGCGGCCTCGTCCTCGGCCAGGTCGTCGACAAGAACACCGGCACCGGTGTCGCCGGCGCCTCCGTGGTCTCCGCCGACAAGCCGGCCGAGGGCGCGACCTCCGTCGCCACGCCAGGCGACGCGGCGCTGGGTGACGGCTTCTTCTGGTTCGTCTCGACGCTCACGGGCTCGCACCCGCTCAAAGCCGCGGCGCCCCTCTACACCGCCGGGACCGCGTCCGTGCAGATCGCCGCCGACGCGGCCACGGACGTGAACCTCGAGATGGCCGCAGGGCGGCTGTCCGTCACTCCTGCGGCCACGGCCGAGTCCGTGGCCTGGAAGGGCAGCAAGTCGGCGGTCGTCACGGTGAAGAACACCGGCAGCGCCGACGCGAGCATGCGGCTGGTCGAGCGCGACCAGGGCTTCACCCTCCAGGCCCGCGAACAGGGCGCCGCCCTCCAGTCGGTCCCGGGGAACTACAGCCCCACGTTCGCCGACCCGGCCGCGGGCGCGCAGGCGGCGGCCCCGGCGGTCAGCCCCGCCGCCGCACCGTGGACGTCGATCGCCGACCTGCCGGCCGCACGGTCGGACAACGCCGCCGTCACCGGTGACGACGGCAAGGTCTACTCGATCGACGGCGCCTCTCCGTCAGCGATCGTCTCGTCGGTCCAGGTCTACGACCCGGACACGCTCACCTGGTCGGCCGTCGCGGACTCCGGCACTCCCCGCGAGGCGCCGCAGGCCGCGTTCGTCGACGGGAAGCTCTACGTCACCGGTGGCTGGAACGCCGCCAGTGCCACGGTGGGCTCGCTCCAGATCTACGACCCGGTGAGCGGCGCCTGGACCACCGGGGCCCCCAACCCCAAGCCGTACGCGGGCGCCGCCTCGGCGGTCGTGGACGGCAAGTGGTACATCATCGGCGGCTGCACGGCGACCTGCGGTGTGAACACGGTGCAGGTCTACGACACCGACACCAACACCTGGAGTTCGGCGGCCAACTACCCGCTGGGCATCTCCTGGCTCGGCTGCGGTGCGATCGACGGGGCGGTCTACTGCGCCGGCGGCAGCACCGGGGGCGCCTCCACCACCAAGGCCTACAGCTTCGACCCCGCGGCCAACACCTGGTCGGCGCTGCCGGACATGCCCTTCGACCTGTGGGGGACGGGCGCGACGGCCGCCGACGGCAAGCTGCTGCTGTCCGGCGGCGTCACCGCCAACAACAGCACCCTCACCAACAAGGGCACCGCGTACGACCCGTCCGCCGGCACCTGGACGGACCTGCCGAACTCCAACAACGCCGTCTACCGCGGGGGCAGCACCTGCGGCTTCTACAAGGTCGGCGGCTCCACGGGGTCGTTCAGCCCGGTCAGGAGCGCGGAACTGCTTCCCGGGTACGGCCAGTGCGGCAGCTCCGCCGACGTGACGTGGCTGTCGGCGGACACCACCTCGCTCACCCTCGCGCCCGGTCAGTCCGCCGACATCACGCTCACCCTGGACGCGTCCGGCGCGGAGATCGCCCAGCCCGGCACCTTCGCCGCGGCGCTCAAGGTGGTCCACAACACCCCTTACACGATCGTGCCCCTCACGGTGGCCATGACGGTCGAGCCGCCGTCCACCTGGGGCAAGATCACCGGTACGGTCACGGGCACGGCCTGCGGCGCGGACGAGGCCGGAATCAAGGGTGCGATCGTCCAACTCGACGGCGGGGTACAGAGTTTCACGCTCAGGACCGCCGCGGACGGCAGGTACGGGGTGTGGATCGACACCCGCGACAACCCGCTGAGCATGATCGTGGCCAAGGACGGCTGGATCCCCCAGTCGGCCAAGGCCAAGGTCGTCAAGGGACGGACCACGACGAAGGACTTCACCCTGAAGCCCCTCGATCCCTGCTCCTGACCCCGGACACCCTCCAGGGCACGGCGGGCCCGCCTCCCGGATGCCGGGGGCGGGCCCGTCCCGCTGCGTGACCGGCCGGCTGTAAGCGCCGGCCGCGCCGTCACGCGTCCTGGACCGACAGGGAGCCGGAGGTCACCGTGAGGCCCACCCGCTGGGCGGCGGTGGGGTCCTGGGGGACGCCGACCTGGACGTCGGCGGAGGTCTTGGACGTCGTGACGGCGTAGCCGCCGTCGGTGCGCGGCAGGCGTACGGCGACGGACGCGGAGGTCGCGTGCACGTCGAGTCCGGCGGGGGCGGCGGAGAAGCCGAGGTCGGCGCTGCCCGACACGACGGTGACGGCCGCGTGCGCGGGGCGCAGGTCGCGGGTGGTGAGGCGGATCGAGGAGGCGTCGAGGGAGAGGTCGCCGCCGAGGCCGTCGAGTACGGCCTCGCCCGAGGTCTGCCGGATCCGCAGGCCGGTGTGCGCGGGCAGCACCAGCGTCAGGGCGCCCGCGCAGGGCTGCGGGCGGCCCCCGCCGTCCGGGCAGTCGAGGGCCAGGACACCGCCGTCCGACGTGCTGCCGCGCAGGGCGGCCGGACGGCCGTCGGGGCGGTGGAAGCTGCCGGTCACGTCCCGGGCGTCGTCGTCGGCGGTCACCCGCACGGTGCCCGACACCCCGTCGAGGACGACGGTACGGACGCCGGCCGCACGGAAACCGGGAAGGGGGCGCACGCTGCCGTGACCGCCGCCCAGCGCGAGGGCGAGCACGACGCCGAGCACGACCGCCGACGCCCCGGCGATCAGGGCGGCGCGGCGGGTCGGCCTCCACCGTGGGGGGACGCGCGGCGGATAGGCCGGTCGCGGCGGCACATGGGCTGTGTCCATGCCGACCGCCTTCCCCCGCCCTTCCGTCGCACGCGCAACCGTTCCGCACTGCCGCGTGCGCGCAGAGTACCCGGGCCGCGCGGCAAACGCCCCTGACGGCCTACGCTTTGCCGGGAATTTGCGATACGGGACGGGCCCGTATCGTAAAGCCGACCTACCCTGGCGGCATGTCCGTCAATGCAACTCCCGCCGTTTCCGAGGCAGTTCACCGCCGCCGCTGGGCGATCCTCGCCGTACTGCTGTTCAGCCTGCTCGTCGTCGTGCTGGACAACTCGATACTCAACGTGGCGATGAAGACCATCGCCCAGCCCAAACCCACCGGCCTCGGCGCCAAGCAGAGCCAGCTCGAATGGGCCATCAACTCCTACACGCTGGTCTTCGCCGGGCTGCTGTTCACCGCGGGGCTGCTGGGCGACCGCATCGGGCGCAAGAAGGTGCTGCTCTTCGGCATGTTCGTCTTCGGGGCCGGGTCCGCGCTGTCCGCGACCGCCGGGTCCGCGGGTGAACTGATCGCCTACCGCGGGGTGATGGGCTTCGGCGGCGCCTTCATCATGCCCGCGACCCTCGCGATCATCATGAACGTCTTCGAGCGCGAGGAGCAGCCCAAGGCCATCGGCATATGGGCCGGTGTCGTGGGCCTGGCCATCGCGATCGGGCCGATAACCGGCGGGCTGCTGCTCCAGCACTTCTGGTGGGGCTCGGTCTTCCTGGTCAACGTGCCGATCGTGATCGCGGGCCTGATCGCGATGTTCCTTCTCGTCCCGGACTCCAGGGACCCGCGGCCCGGCCGGGTGGACCCGGTCGGCGTCATCCTCTCCATGGCCGGTCTCGTCCTGCTGATCTACGGCATCATCAAGGGCGGCCAGCTCGGCGACTTCACCGTCCCCGAGGTGTGGCTCACCTCGCTCGGCGGCCTCGTCGTCCTCGCCGGCTTCGTCCTCTACGAGCGCCGCGTCGAGCACCCGGCCCTGGACATCTCGTACTTCGCCAAGCGGCAGTTCTCCGCGTCCGTCACCGCCATCGGGCTGATCTTCTTCGCCCTCATGGGCGTGACCTTCTTCGTTGTCTTCTACACCCAGTCCGTCCGCGGCTACAGCGCCCTGCAGACCGGCCTGCTGCTGCTCCCGCTCGCCGCGGCGCAGATGATCTTCGCGCCGCGCGCCCGGTTGCTGGTCGAGAAGTTCGGCGCCCGCGCGGTGTGCGCGGTCGGCATGGCCCTCACCGGGCTCGCCTTCATCGGCTTCCTGCTGCTGGACGCGGACACCCCGATCTGGGTGCTCGAAGTGCTCTTCTTCGTGATGGGTACGGCCATGGCGCACGTCATGCCGCCCGCCACCGTCATGATCATGTCCTCGCTGCCGCGTGAGAAGGCGGGTTCCGGCTCAGCCGTCAACAACGTCTTCCGGCAGGTCGGCGGCGCGCTCGGGGTCGCCGTCCTCGGCTCGCTCATGTCGACGGTCTACCGGCGCGGCATCGACAGCCACCTCGGCAACCTGCCGCCCGCGCAGCGGCACTCCGCCGGCGAATCCGTCGAGGCGACACTCGGCGCCGCCGACCACATGGGCGCGAAGGGGGCCGGGCTCGTCCAGCCCGCCCACGACGCCTTCATCCACGCCATGCACATCACCGCCGTCGCCTCCGGCCTCGTCGCCCTCTTCGGCGCGCTCGTTGTCCTGGTGTTCCTGCCCCCGAAGCCGCCCGCCGCGCCCGCGGCGGCCGGCGGCGGCGGCACGGAGGAGCTGGCGACGGCCGGCGCCGAACGGTGAGCGGCCCAGCCGCGGGCCCCGGCCCCCGCACCGCCGACGCCCCGCACCCGCACCCGCACCCGCACCCGCAGGACGCGGCGGCCGCACCGCGCGGCCGGCCGCGGGACGCGGCGGTCGGCCGGAAGGTCGTCGAGACCGTGCTGCGGCTCATCGGCGACGGGGCCACCTTCGCCGACCTCTCGATCGAGGGCATCGCCCGCGAGGCGGGCGTCGGCAAGGCGACCGTCTACCGGCGGTGGTCCGGCAAGGACGCGCTGCTGCTCGACGTCCTCGCCCAGATCGACGTCCCCGCGGACCGCGACCTCCCCGGCCCGCTGGGCTTCCGCGGGGCGAGCTTCCGCGACGACCTGTACGTGGCGGTCGAGTCGATGCGCCGCCGCGGACTCGCCAAGCGCGACTCGGCGATGCTGCGGAACATGCTCGGGCAGATGCAGAACAACCCCGTGCTGTGGCGGAAGTACCACGACACGGTCATCGCCAGGCGCCGGGCGGCGCTGCGCCGCGTGCTGGAGCACGGTATCGCCATCGGGTCGGTCAGGCCGGAGCTGGGCGACGACCTGGAGCTGCTCGTCGACTTCGTCGCCGGGACGATGATGACCCGCGGCGCCTTCCGCGAGGGCGCGGCCCTCGACGCGGGCCTGTCCGACCGGGTGGTGGACCTGATCCTGCACGGCATCGCCCCGTGAGCCCCTGCGGGGGCGCCGCCCGGCAGGCCGGGCGGCGCCCCCGGTTCACCGCACCGCGGCGCCGGGACGGGTTGCCGGGGTGCGGTCGGCGGGCGGCCGGTGCTCGTCGAGGAAGTCCACGATGTGCCCGAACACGTCGAGGGCGGCGCTGCGGCCGATGAACGTGTCGAGGTGGCCGTAGCCGGGGACCTCCACGTAGCGGACGTCCAGCTGTGGGTGCCGGGTGGTGAGGATCTCGTGGCACACCTTGTTGGAGTCGTACCAGAAGCGGTTGTCGTCGCCGGAGATCAGCATCAGCGGGGCCTCGATGCGGTCGGCGTCGTCCAGCGCGTTCTTCGGCAGCACCGCGTAGCGGTCGTCGCTGTCGTTGTAGCGCATCATGGTGTGCGCCAGCTCCACGCTGCGCAGGTGCGGCAGGACCCACATCGGTACGGTGCCGTAGAGATCGGCGAGCCGGTCGTGGGTGCGCGGGTCGAGGTTGTCGTGCACGAACAGGGAGCCGCCCACGCCCCACGAGTCGTTGTGCAGGATCTGGCAGTTGGGGTCCTTGCAGTCGGCGCCCAGCGAGACCTCGGCGAACAGCAGGGCGTACTTCGAGCGCAGCCCCACCTTCCTGATGTCGGTCGGGATGTGGGCGAAGCGCGAGCGCAGCAGCTCACCGCCGAAGTGCAGGCGCGCCCGGGTCTTCCAGGACATCTTGGGGGTGAGGAAGACCCCCTGGGCGACCACTCCGGCCAGGCCCGGCACCAGCCCCGCCGCCATGCTCAGCGACAGGCACAGCGCGCCGATGCAGTGCGCGACGACCAGCAGCGGGCGGCCGTCGGTGTGCTGCCGGACCAGGGAGACTGCCTCGGGGATGTCGTAGAGCGCGACGTCGTCGAAGGTGTAGCGGGTGCGGCCCTCGTTGTAGGGGAGCCGGCAACTGCCGCGCCAGTCCAGCAGCCAGGGCTCGTACCCGGCATCCAGCAGCACTTCGACGAGGTTGCGGGTCTCCGGCAGCACGAACATGTCCGCCGAGGCGGTCAGGCCGTGCAGGACGAGCACCGCCGGGCGTTCGGCGGTGTCGCCCGCCGTGTCGGCGACGACCCGGGTCAGTCCCAGCCGGGTGCCGTCGGAGGCGGTGAAGGGGATGTCCTCGACCCGGGCGGACAGGGCGTGCTGCAGGGGCCTGGGCGTCATCGGATCTGCTCCTTCTCGATCATCAGCTTGCGCAGTTTGCGCCGCAGCTTGTCGCGGTCCCGGTCGATGGCGTCCCGCCGCAGGTCCAGCAGTTCGGCGGCGGCGCGCATCGACGGCTCCGCCAGCCCCATGCCGACCTGGAGGAAGAACCACGACAGCCAGGTGAACTTGGCCAGCCGCTGCTCCTGGGAGGACAGCCGCGGATCGACGCGGATGCCGTCGATCTGGTCGGGCACGTAGCTCTTGCCGGGCACCTGCACGACGCCGGAGAAGCTCGCGGGCTCGCCCTCGCGCCCGACGGTGATCTCCACCGTGCGGGTCTGCTTCCAGAAGTCGTGCCGGGCGCGGGCGGTCTTCCAGCCCTCCAGCCACCAGCGGCCGCCGTCCTCGTCCTGGAGCGACAGCTGGTAGCGCAGCAGCGGGTGGTCGTTGCCGTGCCGGTGCGGGATGCCCTCGTCGGGGCGGACCAGGATCTCGCCCTCCAGCACGGTCAGCGGCCGGGGGTGCAGCCGCGCGCATTCGACCTCGCCGCGCACGTCGATCGTGCGGTGCCGCACCACCTGGTACATGCTCGCGACGGACAGCGTGAACGCGGTCCGGCACTCGGTGTCGGGCTCCTGCCCGACCGGCCCGACGCGCCCCCGGGTCCGCTCCCGGAAGGACAGGTACGGCGGGTCCTCGCGGCTGGGCAGCCGGGCCACCCCGTCCGCGGCCATCCGCTCGAAGGCCTTCAACTGCGCCTCGGAGCCGTAGCGTTCGGGCAGCGGCAGCCGGTGCCGGGCGAGGAACTCCTCGGTGCGGTCCATACCGGCCGCGGGGCCGAACATCAGGGCCTCGAAGAGCTTGACGGCGGTGGGACTGCTCAGGATCCGTACGAGGAAGTCCAGTTCGGGGACGGGGTCCTTCTCGTGCCGGCGCATCAGGTCCTCGCGCCACTCCCGCCACCCGGTCGGGCGGACGTTCATCCCGGCCAGCTTCATGTCCTTGACGAGTTCCGGCAGGGTCTCGGCGCGGCCGGTCAGGTTGTAGTTGCGGCCCCACGCCTGCGGGTCGAAGACGATCGCGGCGGCGACCTTGCTGATCCAGTCCACCGGGGCCAGGTTCATGAAGCGGAACGCCGGGACGGTGCGGAACCGCGAGATGGCGCCGATCAGCCCGGTGCTCAGGTCGCGCGGGTTGTACACCCCTGTACGGGTGTGGCCGCCGATCGCGCCCGGACGCATGAACGTGGCGGTCAGCCCGTGCTCCCTGGCCCGCCGCAGCACCGCCTCGGCGGCCCACTTGGACTTGTCGTAGCCCGCGAACAGCCGGTCCACGTGCGCCACCGGGTCGTCCTCGCCCATGGTGGCGATGCCGACCTCGTTGAAGACGGCCACCGACGAGATGTGGTGCAGCGGCTTGGGCCGTACCGCCATCGCCAGCTCGGCCAGGTTCAGCGGGCCGACGACGTTGGTCTGCCGCAGGGAGGGGTAGCCGCGCAGGAAGTCCACGGCGGCGGCCACGTTGACGATCGAGTCGACCTCGTGGGCCAGCCGGTCCCAGCGCTCCTGGGTCAGCCCGAGCCGGGGTTGGCGCAAGTCCGCGGCGAACGCCCGGACGCGGCGCCGCACTTCGGCGGACCACGGCTGTCCGAAGCTCACCAGCGCCTCGCCCAGCCGCCGTTCGGCAGCCTCGTCGTCGGCGGCGCGCACCAGGCACACCACCTCGGCGTCGCCCTGCCGCAGCAGGTCCAGCAGCAGGTGGCTGCCGAGGAAGCCGGTGGCACCGGTGAGCAGGATCAGCCGCGGCGCGATCCGCTCGGCCTGGCGGCTGAACGGCAGCCGGTCGGCGAGGGCGAGATCGGCGAGGATCATCTCCAGGTCCTCGCTGCCCGCTCCCGCGGCGAGCGGGGCGTCCGGGTCCGCGGGCAGGGCCGCCGTCCGCACCGCGGGCAGGGCGCCCGCGACGCCGCCCGCACCGTCCGTCTCCGGGGCCCCGTCCGTCTCCGGGGTGTCCGGGGCGTGCCTGCGGGCCAGGCGCGCGGGCCGGGCGTCGGCGAAGACGTCGTCCAGGCTCATCCTGACGTCCAGCTCGCGCGCCATCAGGGAGACGAGTTCGACCGCGTCCACCGACGACAGACCGGCGTCGAACAGGTCCGTGTCGACGTCGGCGGTGTCGCCCGGCAGGAAGCGGGCGGCCAGGCCCGCGATGGAGGCCGCGAGCTGGTCGGCGCCGCGCGGCCGGGCACCGCCGGGGGCCTGCCGCGGTGCGGGCGGCGCCGCGGCCTTGCGGAAGCGGGCCAGCAGATCGGCCGCCTGCGTGCGGCGCGTGCCGCCCCGCTCCAGCGCCTCGGCCTCCTGCCGGGTGCCGTCGCTCTCACGGCTCGCGCCGCCGTCCGCCTCATGCATTGCCGACCTCCGCTGCTGTGTCCGATCCGAGGCCCCAGGAACGGAACTCCCGGAGTTGCGCCGGTGCCATCTCCGTCTCCAGCCGCTGCGCCTCGACCTCCCCGCCGCCCAGGCGGGAGACCAGGCGCCGGGCCGGGATGTTGCGCGGTGTGTGTTCGGCGACGAGGCGCACCGCCGTGCAGCCCAGCGCGTCGGCCCGGTCCGCCAGCCAGGCCAGCAGCCGGTCCTCCACCCCCCGGCCCAGCACGCGGCAGCTCATCATCCAGGCGGTCACCTCCAGCGCCTCCCCGTCCTTCCGGAGGGCGAGGACGCCGATCTGCCCGTAGGCGCCGAACCGGTCCCGCGCGGTCGCCGTCCACACCTCGCCGTCCCGCCGGAGCCGTTCCAGCCCGGCGTCGTCCAGCGGCTGCGGCCGGAGGTTGAACTGGTTGGTGCGGCGGCTGAGCTGGACGGTGCGCTCGGCCGTCGCGGCGGACACCGGCTCGATGTCCAGCTCCAGCCGCAGGTTCTCCAGGAACTCGGCGAAGCCCAGCTCCGCCCGGGCGGCGTCGCGTACCCGCTCCTGCTGGTAGAAGTCGGCGCGGGCGGCGTCCTCGGTGGTCGCCGCGCGGGGCACCATCGGCCACAGCCGGGTGACGAATTCGGCGAGCCGGTCGGCGGGCGGGCAGGTGAGGCAGAGCACCCCGGGGAGCTGGGCGCGCACGGCGGCGATCTCCACCGGGTTGTCGTCCAGGAAGAGGAAGCTGTCCACGCCGAGGTTGAGCTGGTCGGCGATCCGCGTGATCCGGGTCCACTTGGGCTCCCAGGCGGCGGACACCGCCGCGAAGTGCTCGCGGTGCAGCAGGCTGTCGGGCCGGTCGAGGACGGCGTGCACGGTCTCCTCGTCGTTGTTCGAGACGAGCGCGAGCAGCACTCCGGCGGCACGCCACTGGAGCAGCCGCCGCGCGAGCAGTTCCCGGGGGCCGGTCAGGTCGACGTTCTCCGGACCGGCCTCCCCCGCGACACCGCTCCACAGCGTCTCGTCGCCGTCGACCACGATGACCTTCGGCGCCCTGCGGCGCGCCTGCGCCAGAACGTCGGCCAGGCGCAGCGCGACGACCGCCTGGAACTCCTCCTGGAAGGGCAGATGGGCCAGCTGGTCGGTGTGCTCGTCGAAGATCTCGTCGAAGCCGCCGTCGGGGTACTCGTCGGCCCAGCACACGGACGGCAGCACGGCCACACCGGGCTGCTCGGCGAGTTGGCGCGCCACCTGCTCCTCCCAGCCGCGCAGCCGCTCGTCGGGCGCGTGCTCGGGCAGGAAGGCCACCACGACCGGGGTGCGGGTGCGCTCGGCCAGGGCGCGCAGCGCGGCCGGGTACTCCGTGGCCAGCTGGGCGGGCAGGTCGTCGTCGCCCGGGGCGAACCGGACGAGGTCGCCGGGGCGGAGCAGGACCAGCGCGGCGGCGGTGCCGGGCGCCGCGAGGACGCTGCCCGGGTCGTGCAGGCTCGCGAGGACCTGGTGGTAGGGGGCCTCGGCGACCTCGAAGGCGCCGCCGACCGCGTCCTCCAGTGCGACCCCGACCAGGGCGGGGAGGTTGCCGAGCGCGAAGGTGGCCGCGACCGCGACCCGGCCGGGGGGCTCGGCGGGGCCGTCCTCCCGGCGGGCCGCGGGGGCGGCCTCCGGCGCGGTGCCCTGCGCGGCTGCGGGCGCGGACGCGGGGAGGACCGCGTCGGCGGCGAGTTCCGCTGCCGGGTCGCCGGCGATCTCGGCGGCGACGGCGAGGAGCCCCTCGGCGAGGGCCGCGCACGCCGCCTCGTCGAGGATGTCGGTGTTGTACTCCAGCACCACCGTGTCCAGGCCGGGCATCACCGTGATCATCAGGTCCAGGTCGGAGTAGCCGGTGCCGGCCGGCAGGACGGACAGCTTCCCTGCCGCCCCGGCCTGCGGCGGCATGTAGTTGAAGTACACCTCGACCAGGGGCGCGTTCCTGCGGTAGAGCCCCTCCTCGACCAGGGCCGGCATGGCGTCGAAGAAGCTGATGCCCCGCTCCAGCAGGCGGCTCAGCCCGTGGTCGGTGCGCCGCAGCACGTCGGCGCCGGTGTCGCCCGCCGCGAGCCGGGCGGAGAACGGGATCGGCAGGCCGAAGTAGCCGATCGCGTCCAGCGCGCCCACGTGCATGCGCGTGTCCACCGGTACGGCCAGCACGAAGCGGTCACGGCCGCGCAGCCGGGCCAGGTGCACGGTGAGCGCGCCGAGCCAGAACGCGGCGGGCGTCACGCTCAGGCGGGTGGCCGCGTCCGCGACCCGCCGGGACAACTCGGGCGGCAGCCGCGTCAGATGCGTCGCGGAGCGGAAGGTCCGCTCCGCGGGGCGGGGCCGGGCCAGCTCCAGGTCGAGCCGCTGGGCCCCGGCGAAGTCCGCCCGCGCGTCGGCCGCGGACGGCGGCGCGGCGGCCGGGGAGCCGTCGCCGGACGGCTGGGAGCGCAGCAGCAGCTCGACGTCCCGGTTGGTGACGGACGCGGGCGGTGCCTGACCGGCGAGTTCGGCGTCCAGCTCGTGCGCGACGAGCATCAGCGACGCCAGGTCGGAGACCGCGTGGTGCGCCCCGAACACCAGCACCTGGTCGCCCGCCGGGCCGGTGACCAGCTCGAACCGCCACAGCGGCGGGCGGGTGATGTCGAACAGCGGCTCCATCAGCGCGCGCAGCCGCTCGGCCGGATCGACGGCGTCCGCCGCCTCCGACCACCGCAGCAGGTCGTCGGCCGCCTCCCGGTGCACCTCCAGCCGCTGCCCGCCGTCGTCGTCCGGGACGACGGCGGTGCGCAGCGCCGCGTGCCGCCCGGCCAGCCGGGCGAGCGCCCCGGCCAGCCGGTCGCGCGTGGTCGGCTCGGCGAGGCGTACGGCCAGTCCGACGTGGTGGGTCGCGCCGGGGGTGTCGCTCCGCTCGGTCCGCAGCAGCCGCACGACGTCGCGCGTGGCGGGGTAGCGCTCGATCTCCCCGACGGGCGTGGCGGCCGGTTCCGCACCGGGTGCGGGGGCCGAGCCGCCGTCGCCGGTGGCCGCGGCGGCGAGCACGGCGTCGGCGACGGTCTCGACGGTGGCCGCGTTGAACATCGTCGCGATCGGCAGGGTCTGGCCGAAGTCGGTCTCGACGAGGCTGCGCACCTGCATCGCCATCACCGAGTCCAGGCCCTGCCCCACCAGCGGTGCGGAGACGTCGAGTTCGCCGGCCGCGAAGCCCATCGTGCCGGCGAACCGGTGGCGCAGCCGGGCGACGACCTCGTCGCGGGAGGCCGGCACCACCGGTCCCCCGGCGCGTACGGCCGGGCCGCGGGCGGCGCGCCTGCGCGGCGGGTACAGCCCGGTCAGCAGCGGGGGCAGCAGGCCGGGTTCGGTGGCGCGCAGCACGGGCTGGTTGAGGGCCGCGGCCACGAGCACCGCCTCGTCGGCTCCCGCCGCCGCGGGGTCTGCGGCGAGTGCCGCGTCCAGCAGGGCGAGTCCCTGCTCGGTGCCGAGCGCGGCGATCCCGCCGCGGTTGATCCGTTCGATGTCCGCCTCGGCGAGGTGCCCGGTCATCCCGGTCGCCTCGGACCACAGGCCCCAGGCCAGCGACAGCGCGGCGGCGCCGGTACGCCGCCGGTCCTGCGCCAACGCGTCGAGGAACGCGTTGGCGGCCGCGTAGCCGGCCTGCCCGGCCGCACCGAGGACACCGGCGGCCGAGGAGAAGACGACGAACGCGGTCAGCGGCGCACCGGCCGTCAGCTCGTGCAGGTTCCAGGCGGCGTCCACCTTGGGCCGCAGCACGGCGTCCAGGGCGTCGGCGTCGATGGAGTCGACGATGCCGTCGCGCAGCACTCCCGCGGAGTGGATGACGGCGGTCAGCGGACGGTCCTCCGGTATCGCCCGCAGCGCCAGCTCCAGCGCGTCGCGGTCGGCCGCGTCGCAGGCCAGCACCGTCACCTCCGCACCGGCCGCGGCGAGTTCCGCCCGCAGGGCGGGCACCCCCTCGGCGTCGGGTCCGCGCCGGGACAGCAGCAGCAGGTGGCGTACGCCGAGCCGGGCGGCGTGCCGGGCCGCCTGGGCGCCGATCCCGCCCGTTCCCCCGGTGATCAGCACGGTCCCGGTGCCGAGGGCGTCGAGCGCCGTGCGGGACGGCTGCGGGGAGCGGCGGCGCAGCCGCGGGACGTGGACGCGGCCCGCCCGGAGCGCCTGTTCGGGGGCGCCGGAGCGCGCGGCGGCCAGCAGCACGTCGTCGGCGGTGCCGGTGCCCTGCGCGCCCTCGGTGTCGATCAGGACGATCCGGCCCGGGTTCTCGGCGCGGGCCGCCCGCACCAGGCCCCACACGGCGGCGTGGGCGAGATCCACCGGCGCGCCGGACCGCTCCGCCCCGGTCAGTACGGCCCGGCTGGTCACGACGGCCAGCCGGGCACCGGCGGGCAGCGGCCGCGCCAGCCACTCCCGCAGCCCGTGCAGCGTCTCGTGGAGGACGCGGCGGACGCGCTCCGGCGGGCTGCCCGCGTCCGCCGCGGGTGCCGGGACCCGCAGCAGCGTCGGTTCGGGCGCCTCCTGGGCGTCCCCGGCGACGGCGGGCGGCAGGTCGGCCGCGGTCCACTCCAGGGAGAGCAGCGCCCGTTCACCGCTCTCGGGAACGGCGAGGTCCGCGGCCGTCACGGAACGGACCAGCAGGTCGTCGATGCGTACGACCGGCGCCCCGGAAGCGTCCGCGGCCTCCACGGTGTAGGTGTCGGGCCCGGTCGCGGTGACGCGGACCCGGATGCCGCCCGCGCCGCGGCCGTGCAGCGTGACGGCGCCGAAGGAGAAGGGCAGCGGGGTGCGGCCGTCCGCGCGGCCGGTGTCGTCGGCGGCGTCCGCGGCGGCGGCTTGGAGCGCGGCGTCGAGCAGCGCGGGGTGCAGGCCGAACGCGGTCGCGTCCTCGGCCTGCCGCCCGGGCAGAACGGCCTGGGCGAGCACGCTGCCGTCCGAGCGCCACAGGTCGGACAGCCCCTGGAAGGCGGGGCCGTACTCCAACCCGGCGGCGGCCAGGGCCTCGTAGTGCGCGTCCACGTCGAGCGGACGCGCCCCGGCGGGCGGCCACGCGGCGCCGAGCAGCTTCCCCGCGTCCTCGGACAGCGGGGTGGACTGCTCGACGAGGAGGCCGCGGGCGTGCTGCGTCCACTCCCCCGTGCCGTACCGCCGGGAGTGGATCTCCACCGGCCGTCCCGTGCCGTCGGCGGCGCCCACCTGCACCTGGAGGTCGACGTCCCCGCGTTCGGGCAGGGACAGCGGCGCGAGCAGCGTCAGGTCGCGTACGCCGGGGCAGCCCGCCAGCTCACCGGCGTGCAGGGCGATTTCGACGAAGGCGGTGCCGGGGAGGATGACGGTGCCGTGGACGGCGTGGTCGGCCAGCCACGGGTGGGTGGCCCGGGAGAGACGGCCGGTCAGGACGACCTCGCCCGTGCCCGCGAGGTCCACCGCGGCGCTGAGCAGCGGATGGCGCACGGGGTCGAGCCCGTTGGAGCGCACGTCGGTGCCCGTGACGGGCGCCTGCCAGTAGCGCCGGTGCTGGAATGGGTACGTGGGCAGGTCGGCGAGCCGCCCGCCGGTCAGCCACGAGGACCAGTCGACGTCGATCCCGGCGGTGAACAACTCCGCCGCGTTGCGGAGCAGTTGGTTGCGTCCTCCTTCGTCGCGCCGCAGCGTGCCCACCGCGGTGAGATCGGTGACCCCGGCTCCGGTGGCGCCTTGCGCGACCGCGCCGAGGAGGACGGGGTGCGGGCTGACCTCGACGAAGACCCGGTGCCCGTCCGCCAGCAAGGTGGAGAGGGCCTGGTCGAACCGGACCGGCTGC
>NZ_JOHY01000020.1 GCF_000721495.1 Streptomyces sp. NRRL F-5123 | reverse complement strand
CCCCCGCCCCCGCCCCCGCCCGCGGGTCGGCCCCTCCCCGCGGGGCCGCCCCCGCCCCGGGGCCCGGGCCCGGACACACCCCCGCCCCCGGCACGGGCACCGCACGGCTCCGCTCCACCGTCGCCCGCTTCAGCTCCGGCGAGCCCCACCGCCGCCGCCGCGCCCTCGTGGAAGCCGAGCTGGCCCGACTGGAGCCCGCGGCCCTGCGTCGCGCGGCAGCGGCGCGGCCTGACGGCGAGGTACGCCACCGCGTGGTCCGTACGCTCGCGGAAGCGCTGGGCATGCCGGACCCCGCCGCGGCCGCGGAGGCGGTGACCGCGGTGGCCGGACCCTACTTCGGAGCGGCGGACGCCCAAGCGGAGGCGGCCGCGGACGAGGCGGTGACCCACCTGCTGGCCCAGCTCCTGAACCCCGCGCACCCGGCGGACGAGGCCGCGCTGGAGGCAGCCGCCAACCGTATCGGCCTGCTCGTCCAGGCCTGCGCGGCGACGGCCGCACTCGTCGAGACGGCCACCGCCTCAGCCCCGGACGTCGCCCCCGCCGTCCCCCCGGCCCGCGCGGCGAGCGGCCCCGTCCCCCTGGCCCGCGTCCTGCGCGAGACCCCGCCCGTGGCGGAGATGCGCCGGGTCGCCACCCGCGCGACGCGGATCGCGGGCCAGGCGATCGCCGCAGGCGACACCGTGCGAATGGACCTCGCGGCAGCCCACCGCACCCACCCCGTCCCCCTCGCCTTCGGCGCCCCGCCCCGCGTCTGCCCGGGCCGGGCGCACGCGCTCGCGCTGGCCGAGGGCCTGCTCGACCGCCCGCGCACCCCGTTCGCCCGCCTGCACGACGAGGCGGCCCCGCTCCTGCTCCCCAACGCGTGGGATTACGCGTCCGCGGCGCTCCTCGCGCGCCACGGCTTCCGGGCGGTCGGCACGACGAGCCTGGGCGTCGCGGCGGCCGCGGGCCTGCCGGACGGGCAGGCGGCGACGGCCGAGGAGACCCTGGCGCTGGCCCGACGCCTCGGGCGAGGCGGCTTCCTCTTCAGCGTCGACGTCGAGGGGGGCTTCAGCGACGATCCGCAGGAGGTGGCAGAGCTGGCCGTACGGCTGTACGAGGCGGGCGCCGCGGGCGTCAACCTGGAGGACGGCCGCGCGGACGGCACGCTCGCGCCCGTCGAACTGCACGCGGCCAAGGTCGCCGCCGTCACTGCGGCCGCGCCCGCGCTGTTCGTGAACGCCCGCACCGACACGCACTGGCTCGGCTGCCACCAGGGCGAGACGGCGACCCGGCTCGCGACGTACGAACAGGCAGGCGCGAACGGGGTGTTCGTGCCGGGCCTGGCGGATCCCGCCGCGATCGCCGCCCTGACGGCGACCCTCACCGTCCCGCTGAACATCCTCCACACCCCGGCCGGCCCCACCCTCCCCGCGCTGGCCGCCCTCGGCGTCCGCCGCGTCAGCCTCGGCTCCCTCCTCTACCGCACGGCCCTCTCCGCGGCCCTGACGACGGCGACCGCCGTCCGCGACGCCCTCCCGCCCGAGCCGGCACCCCTGTCGTACGAGGATGTGCAGGCCCTGGCGGGTCCGTGAAGCCCCGCCGGGGCGGCACCGGCGGCAGAGGCCCCGCCCGGTGCCGCAGGATCCCGGCTCGCGGCCCCTACTCCGTGCGTTCGGGGTGACCGATCCCGCGAGGTCAGGTCCGGTTGTACGTGATGCCGTTCGGGTTGGACGTGGAGTAGACCCGGCGGATGGTGCCCGCGCTGTCGGAGACGAACGTGGAGGCGGCGACGTCGTTGCAGTACTGGCCGGAGTGGGCGGGGTCGATCGTGCCGGAGGTGACGTGGAGCTGCTTGCCGTTGGCGGAGACGGAGTCGAGGCGGGCGGTGTACTCGCAGTGGCCCATGCCGTAGACGTCCCACGAGTAGCGGACGGCGTTCTGGCCGATCGCGGCGCGGGAGACGACGAGCTTCTGCGGGTCGTTCCCGAAGCTGTTCGCCGACGGGACGCTCCAGGTGCCGACGAAGGTGGCGGGGACGGCGCTCGACGGGGGCTTGGGGGATGAGGCGCCGCCGGTGGAGCCGCCGGAGGTGGTGGTGGATCCGGTGGTGCCGCCGGAGGTCGAACGGGACGTGCCCGTACCGGGGTTGGCGGGGGCCGGGGATCCGTTCCTGCCGTCCTGGCCGTTCCTGCCGTTCTTGCCGGGGGCGGGCGTCGGCGGCGGGGTGGTGGGCTGCGCCGTGGTGCCGGGTGACACCGTGCCGGAGGGGGAGGCGGCTGCCGCCGAGGGGGAGTTGGAGGCGCTCGGCGGTGCGGTCGAGGAGTGGGAAGCGGAGGCCCCGGGACTGCCGCCGTCGCCCGGGAGGAGGACCAGCGCGGTGCCGCCGCCCGCCACCACCACCGGGACCACGGCCACCGCGATCAGCCAGGAGCGCTTGCGGGCCCGCTGCGGGGGCTCGGCCGGAGTGGGGGTGGGCGCCGGGGCCGGGGTCGGGGGCGCCTCGGACACGGCCGTCGCCGCCACCGTCGGCTTCGGGCCGCGGAGTTGCACCGTCTCGCCGCTCTTCCCCGAAGGGGCCTCCGCCCCGGACTCGATGTCGAGCAGACCGGCCGAGAGGCGGGCCAGCCGGACGACCACGGCGGCCGGGAGCCAGGCGTCGGCCGCGGCGGCGGGCACGGGGCGGTCCGGGCCGGACAGCAGCTCGTCCACGGTGGGGCGCCGGTCGGGGTCCTTGGTCAGGCAGCGCGCGACCAGCGCGCGCAGCGGCTCGTCGGTGATCGCGTCGAGTTCGGGTTCGGCCTGCACGACGCGGAACATCACGGCGTGCTGGTTGGTGGCGCCGTGGGCGAAGGGGTGCCTGCCCGTCGCCGCGTAGGAGAGCATGCAGCCGAGGGCGAAGACGTCGCTCACGGGGCGGGCGCCGTCGCCCGAGATCTGCTCGGGGGCCATGAAGCCGGGCGATCCGATGACCATGCCCGTGCTGGTCAGCAGGGATTCGACGGGCGACTGCACGGCGCGCGCGATGCCGAAGTCGATGACGCGGACGCCCTCGACGGTGAGCATGACGTTGGAGGGCTTGAGGTCGCGGTGCACGATGCCGGCGGCGTGGATGTCCTTGAGGGCGCGCAGCATGCCGTCCGCGAGTGCGTGGACGGACGACGCGGGCAGGGGGCCCTGCAGGCGCACCACCTGCTCCAGGGAGAGGCCTGCGACGTAGCCGGTGGCCACCCAGGGCGGTTCGGCGTCCGGGTCCGCGTCGAGGACGGGCGCGGTGTGGCGCTCGCCGACCGTCCGGGCGGCCGCGATCTCCCGCCGGAAGCGGGCCCGGAAGCGCGTGTCCGTGGCGTACTCCTGGTGCACGACCTTCACCGCGACCGCGCGACCGCCCTCGGAGCGGGCGAGGAACACCCGCCCCATCCCGCCCGCGCCGAGCACCCCGAGCACGCGGTACGGGCCGATCCGGCGCGGGTCCCCGGCGGACAGCGGCTTGACCGTGCCTTCGGCGCCGCCCGTGGCTTCCGCGTCGCCGGCGCCCTCCGCGTCCGCGCCCTCGCGTCCGCCGCTCTCCCTGCCGGGCATGGGAAACCCCCGTTCCGCGTCCCCGCCCGGCGGCCTGCGCCGTCGCCGGGGCACGCCTCCGCTCTCGACTCCCGAACCGGGCACAGCATAGGGATAGTTGAGCCACGAAACGATACGAGTGGCGTCAGAGCACGGTCACAGAACACCCGGGCGGCGGCGGCTCAGGCGCGCGCCGCCGTGGACAGGACGGCCGCGCGGCGGCTCTCGAAACGGGCGGCGGAAGCGTCGAGCCGGGCCAGGTGGTCGCCGATCTCCTGCTGCGCGCGGGCGGCCTCGCCGGTGAGCCCTGCCAGTTGCAGGACACCGGTGTGGCGCAGCAGCGGCAGCAGCACCTCGTCGTGGTGGATGCGCAGGTCGTAGACCCCCGCGTACGCCAGCTCCCGGGCCTGGCGGGCGAAGTTGTCGATGCCGTGGCCCGGCATCCGGAAGTCGGTGACGACGTCGCGCAGCCCGCGCACCGCCGCGTCCGGCGCGATCTCCAGCAGCGCGCCGAGCAGGTTGCGGTAGAAGACCATGTGCAGGTTCTCGTCCGCTGCGATGCGCGTGAGGAGCGCCTCGCAGCGCGGATCGCCGCTGATGCGCCCGGTGTTGCGGTGCGAGATGCGGGTGGCCAGCTCCTGGAGGGTGACGTAGGCGATGGCGTGCACGGGGTCGTCCTCGTGCGGGGAGCTGAAGCCCTGGGTCATGTGGATCACGCGCGAACGTTCCAGCGCGCAGGGGTCCACCCCGCGGGTGGTGAGCAGGTAGTCGCGGATCGCGGTGCCGTGGCGGCCCTCCTCGGCCGTCCACCGGCCGACCCAGGTGCCCCACGCGCCGTCCCTGCCGAAGAGCGTCGCGATCTGCCGGTGGTAGCTGGGGAGGTTGTCCTCGGTGAGCAGGTTGACCACCAGGGCGGTACGGGCCGCGCCCGGCAGCGCGGAGTCCGCGGGTGCCCACGCCCGGCCGCCGAGCGGCCCGTCGTAGTCGGCGCCCGCGGACCAGGGCACGTACGCATGTGGGAACCACTCCTTCGCCAGGGCCAGATGGCGGTTGAGGTTGGCCTCGACGACGGGCTCCAGCTCGTGGAGCACCCGGACGTGCGGCGGCGCGATGTCGGACACGGACGGCACGGAATGCCTCGCTTCGTGAAGTACCGGGGGACGGGAGGAAGGGGGTCAGCAGCGGCTCAGGCGCGCACGCCGAGTCGCGCGTGCACGCGCGCAAGGACGGGCGGAGCCCACCAGTTGGCGCGGCCCGCGAGCTTCATGACGGCGGGCACGAGCAGCGCGCGGATCACCACGGCGTCCAGGACCAGCGCGAACGCGACACCCACGCCGAAGAGTTTGGTGACCTCGACCCGCGAGGCGGCCATCATCGCCATGAGCACGGACAGCACGAGCGCGGCGGAGGTCAGCAGGCCCCCGGTGCGGCTCAGCCCGTGCGCGACCGCCGCGCGCATGTCGCCGGACGCGCGGTATTCCTCCTGCACGCGCGAGAGCAGGAAGACCTCGTAGTCGACGGTCAGGACGAAGACGATGACGCCCGCGAGCACCGGCGTGGAGATCTCCAGCCGCCCGTCGACCGTGAAGTCCCCCAGCACGGACCGCAGATGGCCGTCCTGGAAGACCCACACCAGGAAGCCGAGCGTCGCGGCCAGGCTCAGCGCGGACATCGCGAGCGCCTTCACCGGCACCACCACGCTGCCGGTGAAGAGGAAGAGGAAGAAGGCCAGGCAGCACCCGACGACGCCGAGCACCCACGGCAGCCGCGAGGTGATCGCGTCCTTCGTGTCCGTGACGCTCGCCGCGTAGCCGCCCACCATGACGCGCGGGTCGGGCTTCTCGGCGCGCAGCGTACCGACCAGGTGCTGTACCTGCTCGGAGTCGTACGCGCCCGCCGTGACGACCTCCGCGTACGCGCCGCCCGGCGCGGTGTGGCGGCGGATGCTCGCGGCGTCGTCGTCCACGACCCTGCCGTGCACGAGGACGCCCGTGGGGCCGGTGACGCTGACGACGCCCGGCAGTTCGGACACGTCCGCGAGGTAGCGGGACGCGGCCCGGCCCGGCTGACCCGGCAGGACCAGCCGGACCGGCCGCAGGGCCCGCGCGTCGAAAGCCTGGTCGACGCGCTGCGAGGCCTGTTGCACGGGCGAGTCGGGGGCGAGCACGCGCTCGTCGCTGATCGTCGCCCGCGCGCCCAGTGCGGGCGCCGCGAGCGCGGCGAGCAGCACGCCCACCGCCGCGAGCCACAGCAGCGGCCGCCGCATCACGGTGTGCGCGACGCGGTGCCAGGGGCTGCCGAAGCGCGCCGCCAGGCGGCGGCGCAGCGGCGCGAAGGGGTCGAACCGGTCGAGTACGCCACCGGCCAGCAGGAGCAGCGCGGGCAGCAGCACGACCGCGCACAGCGCCGCCAGCAGCGTCACGGCGATGATCGCGACCGCCATCGAGGACAGGAAGTACAGCGGCACGAGCAGCAGTGCCGCCGCGCACGAGGCGACGGTCAGCGCGGAGAACAGCACGGTCCGCCCCGCGGTGCGGACCGCCGCCGCGACCGCCTCCTCGCGCACCCGCCCCGGCACGCACTCCTCCCGGTAACGGCTCACGATCAGCAGGCAGTAGTCCACGGCCAGACCGAAGCCGAGCGACGTGGTCAGGTTCATCGTCAGGATCGACACCGGCGCGAAGGCGGCGTAGAGCCGCAGCACGAGCAGCGCACCCGCGACCGCCACGCCGCCCACCGCGACCGGCAGCATGCCCGCCACGAGCGAGCCCAGCGCGATCACGAGGATCAGCAACGTCAGCGGCCCGCCCAGGAATTCGGCCCGCGCCACGTCATGCCGCGTCTGCGCGACGATCTCGGTACGCGTCGGCCCCGGCCCGGCCGCGGAGAGCGTCAGCGGCCCGTGCCGCCCGGCGAAGTCCCTGACGAGCCGCTCCGAGGCGTACGTCGCCTGCGTGTCGTCGCCGCGCAGCCGTACGGTGAGCAGCGCTTCCCGGTGGTCGGGCGAACGCAGCTCATCCGTGGGGGAGTTCCAGTACGCGTGGACGGCGGTGACGTCCTTAGCGGCCGCGAGCCCGGCGGTGATCCGGCGTCCCTCCGCGGCTGCCTCCGCCGTGTCCACGGTCCCGCTCTCCGCGCGGGCCAGCAGCAGGAGTTGCGGCTCGCCCGCGCCGAAGTGGGCGTCCAGCCAGCTGTCGGCGTGGCCCGCCTCGGCGTCGTCCGCGATGTAACCCCCGAGGGAGAGGTGGTCCTTCAGGCCGTAGGAGCCGGCCGCCGCGCAGGCGGCGAGGAGCGCCGCGAGGACGAGGGTGAGCCATGGTCTGCGCCATGCCCGCGAAGCCCGCGGGCCCCGCGGGGTGCGGTTCGGTAGGTGGGTCTCGGGCCTTGCGCGGCCCGGCGCCGCGTGGACCTCGGTCATCGGATTCCACCCATGAGGTGGCAAAACGTACGCACTTGACGCTTCTTACCGTGGCGCCCCGCACTTTGTCGCGCCGCCACCGGGCTTGCCTCCCACGGTCACCCGAGCGGTGGCAATCCGCGCTGCTCGCGGGGCAAGGGGGCGCTACGGGGTGCCTGTTGCGGTGTCCCGCGCGACCTTCCCTTGGTGGGGGTTGTTCGCGCAGTTCTCCCCCAGAGCTTCGCCTGGGAGGTGCCCCCACGCGCCCCTGGTGTACCCGGCGGGGCACCTCGCCGCCCGGCGTGGGTGGGTCGGGTGCCACTCCGGGGGTACCTCCTCGGAATGCGCGTTCGCCCTCTTCCGTAGCCGTGAAGGGGCTGGGAAGCGCATTCCTGCGGGGGCACCCCCGGATCGTCCCCCTCCCGGCGTCTGGTGGGCGGCTGCCTGCCGGTGGGGGTGGAGGCGTGAGGGACTGCGGTTCGCCCCCGACGGTGGCGCACCCCCACAGGTCGACAGAAGTTTTCGCTACCACCCGCACGGGTGGTGGGGGTGGGAGACACCCCGCGCCGTCAGGCGTGGGCACCCCCGCGCCGTCAGGCGTGGGCACCCCCCGCGCCGTCAGGCGTGGGCCCCTGCGCGGCGGGGAAGCCGCAAGCTCACCGTGAGCCCCGGGGCTCACGGTGTGCGCAGGACGAGGACCACGTTGTGGCCGCCGAAGCCGAAGGAGTTGCTGAGGGCGGTGAGCGGGCCGTCGAAAGGGAGCTCGCGGGGTTTGTCGCGGATGAGGTCGATGCCGAGGGACCGGATCTCGGGGTCGACCGAGGAGAGGTTGAGGACGGGGGGAGCCACCCGCTCGTGGAGGGCGAGGACCGCCGCGATCGTCTGCACCGCGCCGGAGGCGCCGAGCATGTGCCCCGTCATGGACTTCGTCGCGGTCACCCCGGCGTGCCGGACGGCCGCGGGTCCGAGGACGCCCGCGAGGGCGCGGGCCTCGGCGAGGTCCCCCGCGGGGGTCGCGGTCGCGTGGGCGGCGACGTGGGCGATGTCGTACGGGGAGGCGTCCGCGTCGGCGAGTGCCGCGGCGAGCGCCTCGGCGACACCGCGTCCGGCGGGGTCGGGCTGGGCGAGGTGGTGGGCGTCGGCGGAGGCACCGTGCCCGGCCACCTCGGCGTAGACGCGGGCGCCGCGCCGCGCGGCGTGGGCGGCGGACTCCAGGACGAGCACGCCCGCACCTTCGCCGAGGACGAACCCGTCGCGGTCGGCGTCGAAGGGCCGGGACGCGGCCTCGGGATCGGCGTTGCGCCGCGACATCGCCCGCATCGCGGCGAAAGCGGCGATGGCCAGCGGGTGGATGACGGCTTCGCAGCCGCCCGCGAGGACGACGTCGGCGCGACCGCAGCGGATGAGGTCGCAGGCCCAGGCGATCGCCTCGGCCCCGCTGGCGCACGCGCTGACCGCGGCGTGGGCGCCCCCGTACGCGCCGAATTCCATGCTGATACGCGCACTTGCCGCGTTGGGCATGAGCTTGGGGATGGTGAGGGGCGGCACCGCGCGGGCCCCGCCCGCGGTCATGGCGTCCCAACTGCCCAGCAGGGTGTGCCAGCCGCCGACGGCGGAGCTCACGACGGTGGCTGTCCGGCGGGGCTCGGTGCAGGAGCCGGGACGCCCCAGCCCCGCGTCCGCCCATGCCTCGCGCGCGGCGACGAGCGCGAACTGCGCCGAGCGGTCGAGGCGCCGGGCCTCGACCCGGTCCAGCACCCCGGCCGGGTCGCGGGCGGCGGGGGCCGCGATGCGCACCGGCAGCTCGGCCGCCCAGGGCGCGGTCAGCGCCCGCACCCCGGAGGAGCCGCCCAGCAGGGACTGCCAGAACGCGGTGCTGTCGCCGCCCACCGGGGTCGTCGCACCAAGTCCGGTCACGACGACGCGGATACGTTTTTCCACTTGTGCCTCCTGGCACGTACGGACCACGGCGGGGACGGCCGCGGCGAGGGAACCGGGGCTCAGTCAAGCCGCGCGGCAGCCCCGGTCCGCAGGCGACGCACTGTGGCAAAGCGGTGAATTCCGTGCGGAATGCCGGGCGTCGGGCGTCCCGCCGGTCGCGCGCGCCGGTAGACGAGGCGGCATGGCCTACCTCTACGACACCTTCCGGCTGCTGGGCAGCCGCCCGCTGCGCGCGCTGTGGGACCTCGACGTCGGCGGCGTGCACCATGTTCCGCGCCGCACAGGGGCAATCGTCGCCGCCAACCACCTGTCCGTGTGCGACGAGTACTTCCTGATGTCGGCGGTGCCGCGGCGGATGACGTTCTGGGCCAAGGAGGAGTACTTCACCGGGACGGGCGCGAGCGGCGCCGGGATGCGGCTGCTGATGCGCGGGCTGGGGGCGATCCCGGTGCAACGAGCGGGCGGGCGTGAGGCGTTGGCGGCGCTCGCGGCGGCGCTGCCGGTGCTGCGGGGCGGCGGACTGGTGTGCGTCTACCCGGAGGGCACGCGCTCGCCCGACGGCCGCCTCTACCGGGGCCGCACGGGCGTCGCGCACCTGGCGATGGCCGCGGGGGTGCCGGTCGTACCGGTCGGGATCACCGGCACCGACCGGGTGCAGCCCATCGGCCGCCGCCTGCCGGCGTGGGAGCGCGGCGCGGTGTCGATCCGCTTCGGCGCCCCGCTCCCCCCGCCGCCCGCCCCGGAGGGCTCACCGCTGCGTAGCGCGCGGGAGTTCACCGCCGCGGTCATGGACGCCGTCCAGGGGTTGAGCGGCCTGCCCTACGTGGACATGTTCGCCCCGCCCCGCGCCCGTACGGCGGCCTGAGGCGCGGGCACGGGTGCCCGGCCGGTGAGTTCGGCGACGACGAGCGGGAAGACGTCGCGGGCGGCGTCCTTGCCGATGAAGACGTCCTGGTGGCCGTAGCCCTCGACGATGTGCAGGGAGTGCGCCTCGCGCGGGCGGCGCTCGGTGAAGTGCTCGTGGCTGCGCAGTTGGCTCACCGGGTCGAAGCAGGCGTTGGCGGAGCCGGTGAGGAAGACCAGGCGCGCGTCCGTACGGGGGTCGGCGGCGGTGAAGTCCGCGGGCAGCAGCGGGTTCGCGGTGACGGGGACGAGGGCGCCGCGGCGTACGCAGCGCGCCATCTGGCGGAAGAAGTCGACGGGCGCCCAGCCGAACTCGTCCCGCAGCCACTCGTGCGTGGCCTCGTCGAGGTTCTCGTGCCGCCAGAGCGTGGGGTGGCCCGCGCCGAACATGAAACTGGCCATGCGGCACACCCCGTTGTCGCACTCGCGGTGCAGCGCGCCCGCCGCCGCGCAGGTGAGGCGCGGGACGAGGCCGCGCGGGGCGTGGCCCCACTGCGCGTCGACGAAGCGGGAGACGGCGCCGAAGAGCGGGGTGAGGTAGCGGAGTTTGCGGGCCGCGGCGCGCGGCACGACCGGGTGCAGGGACACCGCGCTGGAGACGAACGTGTCGACCTGCGGGACCAGTCCGGCGATCAGGGCCATCACGAAGCTCGTCGAGCCCTGGCAGTGCGCGACGACCGGCAGCCGGTCGGCGCCGGTGTGCCGCAGGACGGCGGCGACGGCCGCCGGGTGGTCGTACGCGGCCGCGTCGTCGAGCGTCCAGGGCGCGGGCGGCCGGTCGACGCTCGCCCGCCAGTTCTCCAGCCACACGTCGAAGCCGGCGGCGAGCAGCGCGTCCACGATCGTGTGCCCGGTGGGCGGCCGGAAGGTCGCGGCGCGCACCCCCGCGCCGTGCACGAGCAGGACGGGGCCGCGGGTAGGGGCGTGCCGGCCGCGGACGTTGACCAGGCTGAGCGAGGTGCCGTCGCCCGCCAGGAAGGGCACGGCGCAGTCGGCGCTCGCGCCCGGCGTCCGGGCGGGCCGGTCCGCACCGCTCGTCCCGGCTGTCCCGGCCTTCGGCGCACCGCCCGCGTGGTGCGGGGGGCCGGCTTCGTTCTGGCTGCGAATTGCGTCCACCTGATCGTCCTGTCCTACTGGTCGGGCCGGGGAGTGGTTTTCCGCTCGCTCCTGGCGGACGATACCCACCAAATTGATCGGTTGCGTCCGGCAGTTGAGTGAATTGGTGGCGTCAAACCCGAAATAGCCCGGTTGCGTACGGTCAATTGGGGTTGGCTGTGCTCGACAGCGGCACCGACGGCGCGAATTCACCGCGGCCGTCCGTTCAGCGGCGCCACCGCGCCCTCCGTGTCGCCCCCGGCCTCCGGCCGCCGCATTCCGCAACCGCACACGCAACAGCCACGGCCGCCGATTCGGCCGTTCCGATTGCCGTGATCCGACCACGCCGACACGTTCCGGGAGCCCTGCCACCATGAGCACGCTGATCACCGACGGCAGCCGCACGTACGCCGCCGAGGCCGCCGGGCTGGTCCGCCCGCGCGACGCCCGCGAGGTGCGCGACGTGCTCGCCCGCGCCCGCCGGACCGGCACGGGGGTGTGCATCCGCGGCGGCGGCTGGAACCAGGGCGGCCTCACCCTCGCGGACGGGGCCGTGCAGATCGACACCGGCGCCCTCGACCGCATCCTCGACATCGACGTCGAGGCCCGCACCGCGCGCGTCCAGGCGGGCGTGACCTGGGACTCGCTGCGTGAGGCGCTCGACCCGCTGGGCCTGTCGCCGCGCGTGACGCAGAGCTACGGCGTCTTCACCGTCGGCGGCTCGGTCAGCATCAACGCGCACGGCCGCAACATCGACACCGGCGTGCTCGCCGCGACGGTCCTGAGCCTGCGGGTCGTGCTCGCCGACGGTGAGATCGTCACCGCCGACCGCGAGCGCGAACCCGACGTCTTCCGCCTCGTCCTCGGCGGACTCGGCCTCGTCGGCGTCCTGCTGGACGTCACGATCGAACTCACCGGGAACCACGAATACCGCAAGTCGCGCGTCGCGGTGATGCCCACCGGGGAATATCCGCGGACGCTCCGCGAAGTCACCGCCGCCGCCACCGCGGAACCCGCGGAAAGCCCCGTGCATTTCCATTACGCGCGGCTCGCCGTCACCCCGTCCGAGCTGTGGGAGAAACTGCTGTGCGTCGACTACCGGCTCAACCCGGGCGGGCGCAGCCGCGAACCCGTACGCAGCGAACCGCTCAGCCGGACCGATCTGCTCAAGCAGCGCGGGCTCTTCCTCGGCTGCACCTACAGCTCGTGGATGCGCGAGCGCCGCTTCGGGTGGGAGGTGCAGCACCGCGCGCGGATGGAGACCGTACGGCGCAACAACGTCGCCAAGGAGTCGATCCAGGCGCTGAGCATCCCGCGGAAAGGGTCCGGCTACTGGCTGCAGGAGTTCTTCCTGCCCGCGCACCGCATCACCGAATTCCTCGACGCGGGGCGGGAGGTGCTGCGTGCGGAAAGGTTCCAGCTGCTCAACACGACGATGCGCTTCGTACCCCGCAACACCGACGCCTTCCTGTCGTACGCGACCGAGGACCGCGTCGCCGCCGTCGTCTACTTCCGCCAGCCGCTCGACGGGGCCGCCATCGCCCGCACCGTGCACGTCATGCGCGCGCTGCTGGACTGCGCGCTCGACGTGGGCGGCACGTACTACCTGAGCTACCACCGCTACGCCGCGCCCGAGCAGTTGCGGCGGGCCTACCCGGCAATTGACGACTTCTTCCGCTACAAGGCCAAGCTGGACCCGGAGTTCACCTTCCGGAACCAGTTCTGGACGCATTACGCGGAAGCGGACGGCGACTTCGCGCGGTGCGCGCCCGACGGAGCGGAGTGGAACGCGTGGTGACCGGCCCTGAACCCCGCACCGACCCCGGCCCTGAACCCCGCACCGACCCCCGTACTGCCACCCGCACAGACCCCCCTTCCGTTCCCCGTACCGATCCCAGCCCGGAGCCCGTGATGCGCCCCGCCCCCGCCGCCACCCTCACCGCCGTGCAGCGCGGACCGCTGCGCGCCCTGGACCACGGCCTGTTCGGGCCGGACTCGGTCAGCTGGAAGGTGTGGGCGGCGCCGACCTCGCTGGTCGGCTTCCAGCGCGCCATCGTCCTGGAGCACCTCGACCCGCTGCTCGCCGCGGCCGCCGCCGACAGCGGCGGCATGTACCGCAACCCGCACGGCCGCTTCGACCAGACCTTCGGCTACCTGCTCACCATCGCGCTCGGCGACGCCCGTACCGCGGTCCGCACTGCCGAGGCCGTCACCCGCATCCACACCCGCGTCACCGGCACCGACCCGGTGACCGGCCGCCGTTACGGCGCCAACAGCCCTGACTCGCAGCTGTGGGTGCACATCGTCGCGTGGGAGTCGATGCAGGCGTGCTACGAGGCCTACGGGCCCGGCCGGTTGAGCCACACCGAGGACCGCCGCTACTGGGCCGAGTGCGCGACCGCCGCCGGGCTCCAGACCTGCTCGCCCGCCGACGTGCCGCGCTCTCGGGCCGAAGTCGCCGCCTACTACGCCGGGTTGCGGCACGGCCTGTGCACGTCGGAGCGCGCGAACGACGGTATGCGCTACCTGCTGTGGCCGCCGCTGAGCAGCGTCGGGCCGCGCCTGGGCGCGGTGTCGCGCGTCACCGCCGCGCTGACCGTCGCGACGATGCCGGACTGGTTCTGGCGCGTCACCGGCTTCCCGCGCCCGCGGGCGACCGCCGCCGCCGTACGGCTGGGCCGCCCACTGCTGCGCCGGGCGATGCGCCTGACCGCCCGGCCCGCCCTCGCCGTGCCCCTGACCACGTCCATCGCCCCCACCTGCGGCCACGTCCTGCGCGAGCACTTCTCGGCGCAACCCCCCGCGGAGGCGGTGACGTTGACCGTCGAGGAGGCCCGGTCCCGCTACTCCGCGCGCCGCCCGCGGGAGCGGGTGGGGGCGCCCTGAGGGAGCGGGCGCGGGGCTGGGCGGGCGCCGCGGGCCGTCCCGCCGCGGGCCGTGCCGTCGGGCGCCGTCCCGCCGTGCGGCGCCTCGTCGGGCAGCCGTCCCGCGGGGCAGCCGTGCAGCCGTGCCGCCGCGGCGCGCGGGCCCGCCGCGGTGAGAGGGCGCTGCCGCAGGGCAGTTCGCCCACGGGAGCGCGGGCCCCACGCGGCAGGCGCCAGGCCTCCGGCCCACCGCGGTCCGCCCGCACCGGCGCGGAGCCCGCCGCTCCGTGCGACCATCCCCGCATGACCCCGGATCCCGCGCCCGCGCCCGCGCCCGCGCCCGCGTCCGCTCCTGTACCCGACCCCGTCCCCGCCGCCGGCCTGCGCAAGGGATCCTCGCTCGCGGTGCTCGGGGCGCTCGTGGACCAGTCGTGGGAGATCGTCGGCGCCTGCGCCGACGCCCGCCGCTTCGACCGGCAGCTGCTCGTCCGCACCGCGGACGTCTGGGACAACAACACCCTGCCGTTCTTCCGTGCCGCCGAGTCCGCGACGCCTTGGACGCGGGAGTTCCACGCGCGTACGGCGCTGCGGTGGATGGCCGACCTCGGCGAGTCGCGGCAGCAGTGGATACGGGACCGTGCGGCCGCCGCCGGGCTCACCGTGCCCTTCCGGCTGCCGCCGCAGGCCCCGCCGGGGCGGTACCGCGACTACGCCGGGCAAGTCCGGCCGACGCACGAGCCGCTGACTGCGCAGATCGTCGACGCCCTGCCCGGCGACTACGACCTGGACGCGGCCGACCTGCGCTCCTTCGTCATCGAGCACAGCGGCGACCGGCTGGACGCCCGCCTCGCGGTTCGCGTCCCCCGCCGCTACCCGGCGCCCGACGCCAGGCCGGACAACTTCGCGTCCTTCGCCGTCCTCCTGACGGGCGTCACCGACGTCGACGTCGACATCGCCGACGCCCGCAGCGTCACCGTGGCTGCGGAGGGGGGCGGTTGGGCCCTGGGCCTCGGCACCCGGGGCGTGCTGCGCGCGGCGGCCGCTGACCTTGCCGTCGAGGACACCTTCTGGCATCTGTCCCCCTCCGGCCGCCGCGCCGATGCGACGGTGCCGCCCGACAGCCGCTTCCGGCGCCCCGGGGCGCGCCGCCCCCCGTACGTCATCGTGGGCCGGAACGCCGACACCGCCGCCGCGCTCATGCGCTGGGCGATGGTCACCGTCCGCCGGGCCAGGTTCTCCTCGTCGGCGCACAAGTCCCCGCTCGCCGCGCTGCACCGCACCTTCGCCGGGGCGGGCTCGGACGTGATCGCTGCGGGCGCGCACCGCTCGTGGCGGCGGCGGGACGCGGCCTACCGGGAGTTGACCGAGGAGTGGTTCCGGCGCGGCGGCCCGGAGATGGTGCCCGTCTTCCGCGAGGGCCTGAAAATGGTGCGGCACCGGCCGGAGCTGCCCGGCCTGCTGCCGGAGCCGGCGGCGCCGTCCGTACCCGCGGACATCCCGCCCGAGGCGCGGCTGCGGGCGCTGTCGTACGAGCGCCAGTCCCGGAGGTGGGGCAGCCGCGAGGGGCAGGGCGAACTGCTGGTGCACCTGGCCGTACCGCCGCCCGCGGACGGCGGGGAGCGGTGGCGGTCGGCGACGCTGGAGGGCCTCGACCCGGCGGAACTCCTTTTGAACCGAGCCGCGTTCACGGGCCCGGCGCACCTCGTCCTGGCGGGCGGGACCCTGGCCGTACGGGACGGGGCGCTCACGGCCGTGACGGCGGGGGAGTGGAGCCGCGCGGAGAGCGACGAGTAGCCGCGCGCGAAGGGGGCCGGGGAACGGGGTGCGGGAGCGGCGGGGAGCGGTGCGCGGGGCGGCGGGGAGTGGTGCGCGGGGCGGTCGGGTGCGGCCCGGCCCGGAAACCGGCACGCTTTCGTAACGATCCGAACGCCGTCGTCGCAGCGGCGACTTCACGGCGGCATTCCGGACCCGGCCGTGACAAACGGAGTCCCTCCTACCCCACAACCGTGCTTTACGCCCCAATTGCACCAAGATCATGAGGACTTGACGTACGCCCATGGCCATCCGAACGCCCGCTCGGATTTACCGGGGGGCAAATGCGGAAGTGCTGCTCATTCCCCCGGATACGCCACCGGAACTCTCGCCCCAGCCGTTTCTGGCGTAGCTCCACGCTCATTCGGGTCACCGCTCACAACGCTGTGCGATGAGCTGACGTGGGACACGTCAGGCGCTAGTCTCAGCGGCCGACTGACAAATAGCTCAAACGCGCAGGGAGACAACACGCCATGACGTACGAGGTGCCGCCGCCCCCTGGCCCGCCGGCTCCGCCGCCGAACGCGGGCGGCCGGCCCGGGGGCTCGTTCGACCCCGCATCCGTCAATCGCCTCGACTGGGTGATTCTCGGAGCCGGGGCCCTTCTCTTCATCTTCTCCTTCTTCGCCTACGAGTCGGCGTCCGCGAACATCATGGGCGCGCACTACAGCCAGGACTGGAACGCCTGGAACTTCGACCACGGCTTCTTCATCGCCTGGTTCGCGATGGCGATAGGCGTCGCCTCCGCCGCCGTGCTGGCGCTGAGCCTCTTCGTGCCGACCGTCTCGCTGCCCGCGGCCCCGCGCATGATCACCTTCGTGGGCTTCGCGGTGAGCTTCGTGCTCTACGTCATCGCGATCTTCGCGCACGACGACTTCGGCGACATCGTCAGCCACGCCTTCGGCTTCTGGATCAGCCTGATCCTGGCCGCGGTCGGCGCGGTCGTCGCCCTGATGCGCGCCCAGCAGACCAACACCGCTCTGCCGGGCCCGCTGTCGGGCCTGCCGCGCATCGGCAACTGACGCTCCGCTCCACGCCGGGCCGCCTGCCCCCGACTTCCGGGGGCGGGCGGCCCGTCGCGTTCCCGGCCGGGCGGTCCGCCGCGGGGCCAGGACGGGCGGGAGCTTGCCGGTGACCGGCCCCGCAGCGGAGTCGGCACGGTTCACGGCTGAGGGGGCTGCCAGTTCCCGGACCGGAGGGCTTCCAGGAGGTCGCGGCTCACGACGGTGAAGGGGTGGTCCCGGCCGAGGTGAGGTGCACGAACATCGCCATGGCCCGGGATGTTAGGGCGTGCCGGGCCGATCCCGTGAGCGGCGGATCCCGTGGGACGGGGATTCCCGCCGGTGGCTAACGTGTCCGCCCATGGGTGAGCTGATGGTGATCCGGCACGGGCAGACCGAGTGGAGCCTGTCGGGGCGGCATGCCGGCCGGACGGATGTCGGGCTGACGGAAGCGGGCGAGGCGGCGGCCAGGGGGCTGGGGGTGCGGCTGGCAGGGCGGCGGTTCGCGGCCGTGTTCAGCAGTCCGCTGGGCCGGGCCGTGCGGACGGCGGAGCTTGCCGGGCTGGTCGGGGTCGAGGCCGATCCGGATCTGCTGGAGTGGGATTACGGCGGCTACGAGGGGCTGACCGCCGAGCAGATCCGGGCGGCGCGGCCGGGCTGGGACCTGTGGCGGGACGGGGTCGTGCCGGGCGACGCCCAGCACCCCGGCGAGACGCTGGCGGAGGTGGCCGCGCGGACGGACGCCGTGCTGGACCGCGTCCGGCCGCTGCTGGACGGCGGGGACGTCGCCGTCGTCGCGCACGGCCACCTCGCGCGCGTCCTCGCCGTGCGCTGGCTCGGCCTCGACGCGTCCGAGAGCCGCCTGCTCGGCCACCCGCACCCCGGCACCCTCGGCATCCTGGCCGCGGAGGACGGCCGGCCGTGCATATCCGCCTGGAACACCCTGAACGCCGCACAGCGGGCTTCAGACCGGTGACGCCTCCAGGACGGAGAGCGGGGAAGCGGTCGGGACAACGCGGTCGAGGTGGAAGCCGGCCTGCGTGAGGAGGGTGCGGCATTCGGCCTCGGTGCGTTCGCGGCCGCCGACGAGGAGGAGCATGTCGAGGTCGGAGAGCTTGCCGGGGTGGGGGCCGTTGCCCTCCGGGATGACGAGTTCGACGATCAGCAGGCGGCCGCCGGGGGCGATCGCGCGGCGGATGTTGCGCAGGATCAACGCCACCTCCCTGTCGGGCCAGTTGTGGATGACGTTCTTCAGCAGGTAGCAGTCGCCGCCCTCCGGCACCTGCTCCAGGAACGAGCCCGCCTCGACCGAGCCG
Organism: Streptomyces sp. NRRL F-5123; assembly: GCF_000721495.1. GTDB lineage: Bacteria > Actinomycetota > Actinomycetes > Streptomycetales > Streptomycetaceae > Actinacidiphila. The sequence continues at coordinate 79,752 of NZ_JOHY01000020.1, read as the reverse complement.
CGGTCGGCGAGGCCCGCCGCCCGCAGCGTGTCCTCCGCGCCCGCCACCGCCGACGACAGGTCGAACACGACGCCCTTCGCACGCGGTGCCCGCGCCAGGATCGCGGCGAGCATCGCGCCCTGCCCGCCGCCGACGTCCACGACGGAGGTGACGGGCGAGAAGTCGTAGGCGGCCGTGACCGGTGCCAGGGTGAAGTTCGAGAAGTCGGTCATCGCGTTGTTGAAGACGCCGGCCAGCTCCTCGTTCTTCTCGAAGAACGTCCAGACGTCGACCCCCCGGACCTTCTCCATGACCGGCTCGCCGGTGCGTACCGCGTCCAGCAGATAGGACCAGTGCTCGCGCTGCTCCGGCGCGTTGGTGAACATCGCGATCGAGCGCATCGGCGTCTCCGCGTCCGAGCGCAGCGTGCTCGCGAGCGGGGTTAACGCGAAGCGGCCGGAGCGGTCGGCGCGGAAGACGCCGTGGCTCGCCAGCGCGCGCAGGAGCCGGTTGACGCCGTCGGGGTGCGCGCCGACCCGTTCGGCGATCTCCTCCGGGGTGCGCGGGCCGTCGGCGAGCACGTCCGCGATGCCGAGGGTGGCGGTGACCTGGATCGCCTGGCTCACCATCCCCGCGGTGATCAGCTCCAGCATGGTCACGGGGGGCGGCATCATCTTCTGGTGCAGCCGGAACACGCTTTCCCGCAGCCGTTCGACGATCCGCACCAGCCGGGCCGGCGGCATTTTCTGATGCGCGCTCCGATTCCCCGGAGCCGTCCGACGGCCTTGCGCCGGGCGGGCGTTCGCCGCCTGCCCGTTCTCCGGCCGGCTCTCCGGCAGATTCCCCGACGTGCTCCCCTGCGTGTTCTCCGAGGCGCTCCCCGACTGGTTCCCGAGCGGGTTCCCCGACATCGCAACTCCCTACGACACGTAGCCCCGTCAGCACCCTGCGGTCTCGCGCGTCGCGGACCGGTCATGTCGGCGACACCTGGGTGGCGGGTTTGCGTCCCAGCATGTCCGTACATTGATTTGTCAGGCAGAATTGTCGCGGGAGATGAGACAAAGACGGGCTAGTGGTCTGGGGGAGGCTGGTGGGACGCCCAGAACGAGCCGTGGACCCCGGTGCCGGGCCGGTGGCCGAATTCGCCGCGCAGTTACGTGCCTTACGGCAGTCCGCCGGAGCGCCGTCCTACCGGACGATGGCCCGCGCGGCACATTACTCCGCCTCGACCCTCGCCCGTGCCGCCGGCGGCAGCGCCCTGCCGACCCTGGACGTCGCCCTCGCCTACGTCGAGGCCTGCGGCGGGGATCCGGCGGCGTGGCGGGAGCAGTGGCGTGACGTGGTGTCCGGCACGCGCCGCGGGGCCGCCCGCCAGGTCCCGTCCCCGCCGCTGATGCCGCGGGTCAAGAGCCCGCCGCCCGACGTCCCGATTCCGCGGCAATTACCCGCCGGTACACGGCATTTCACCGGCCGGGAAGAGGAACTGCGGCGGATCTCCGCGCAGTTGCTGGCACGCGCGGACGAGCCGGGCGGCGCACCCGGCACGCACGGCAAACCCGGCACGCACGGCAAACCCGGTGAGGACCACCGCAGGGAGCACGGCCCGCACCACGCCGGAGCCCACCACACGTACTCCACCGCCCCCGCCCCCCGCGGCGAGTCCGCCGCCGTCACCACCGTCTGCGGCGGCGGCGGAATGGGCAAGACGAGCCTCGTCCTGGAATGGGCCCGGCGCCACGCCGACGCCTTCCCCGACGGCCAGCTCTACGTCAACCTCCGCGGCTTCGACTCCGGCGGGCCGCCCGTCGACCCGGCCACCGCCCTGCAGGGCTTCCTGCAAGCGCTGGGGATGCCGCAGGAGGCGATCCCGCCCGCGCTCGACGCGCAGGCGGCGCTCTACCGCAGCATGGTCGCCGGCCGCCGGATGCTGGTGGTGCTGGACGACGCCGCCGACACCCGGCAGGTGGTGCCGCTGCTCCCGGGCAGCGGCTCGACGCCGGTGCTGGTCACGAGCCGGCGGCGGCTCGACGGGCTGGCCACGACGCACGACGCCCGCCGCATCCGGCTCGACGCGCTGCCCGCCGACGACGCGCGGGATCTGCTCAGCCGCCGCCTCGGGCTCCGGCGGGTGGCCGCGGAGCCCGCGGCGGCCGAGGAGATCCTCGACCGCTGCGGGGGCCTGCCGCTGGCGCTGACGATCGCGGCGGCGCGCTGGGGCGCCCGCGACGGCTTCCCGCTCGCGGACCTGGCCGCCGAGCTGCGGGACGAGAGCGCGCGGCTGGACGCGCTGGAGGTCGAGGGCTCGCTGGTCGGGCTGCGGGCGGCGCTGGAGTCGTCGTACCGGGCGCTGTCCGCGCCGGCCGCGGCGCTGTTCGCGCTGCTCGGGTCCGTGCCGTACGCGGAGGTCGGCACGGAGGCGGCGGCCGCCCTGACCGGGCAGCCGGCGCAGCGGGCCGCGGGGCTGCTGCGCGAGCTGGACGACGCGCACCTGGTGGCGCAGCCGGCCCCGGGCCGCTACCGCACGCACGCCCTCGTGCGGCTGTACGCGGCCGAGCAGGGCCGGGCGGCGCCGCCGCGTGACGTGGAGGCGGCGCGGGCCCGGCTCGGCGACTTCTACCTGCACTCCCTCTTCCGGGCCGAGCGGCAGCTCTACCCGCAGCGGGCGGCGATCGCGCTGCCCGAGCCCGTCGCCGGGGCCGCGCCGGTCCGCTTTCGGGGGCTCGCGGAGGCGCTGGCCTGGCTCGACACGGAGTACGTCAACCTCGGCACGCTGCGCGAGGACGCCGTCGCCCGCGGCCGCCACGAGGTGGTCTGGAAGGCGGCGTGGGCCCTGATGACGTACCGCATCCGCCGGGGCAGGATGCGGGACGACCTGGTGTCCTGGCGGGACGCGCTGGCCGCGCTGCCGCACCTGGAGGGGCAGCCCGAGGCGGTGTACATGGTGCGCTGCGGCTACGGCGGCGCCTGCGTGCGGGCGGGCCGGCACGCGGAGGGGCTGCCCCACCTGCGGCGCGCGAAGGGGCTGGCCGAGGCGGCGGGCGACGTCTTCTGCCTGGCCGAGGCGCACTTCCACCTCGCCGCCGCCGACCACTACGCCGGCGAGGGCCGCCAGTCGCTGGCCGACGCGACCCGGGCGCTGGCCCTCTTCCGCACGATCGGCGACCCGGTCTGGATCGGCCTGTCCCTCAACGCGGCGGCCCGCGCCGCCACCCACGTCGGCGACTACACCGAGGCCCACGCCCACGCGCAGGCCGCGTACGTCCTGGCGCGCTCCCATGACCAGACCGACGCCGAGGCCGAGGCCTCCGTCAACCTCGGCTTCATCGCCCAGCGCACCGGTGACCCGGCCTCCGCCCTGGAGCACTACGAGCACGCGGTCCGCATCCACCGCACGCGGCGCAACGTCTACTTCGAGGCCGACGTCCTCGAACAACTCGGCAATGCCCAGGCCCACTTGGGCCGCGCCGCCGCCGCGCGGGCCGCCTGGCAGCAGGCCGCCGAGTCCTACCGCGCCCAGTGGCGCCTGCCCGAGGCCGACCGCGTCGACCGCCTCCTCTCCACCCGGACCCGCCTCCACCCCGGCACCGTCCCGGACAGCCCGACCCCGTCGGGGATCATGTGCTTCTCCGTCGTCCGGACGTGAGGGGCGCCGTGGCCGACCCCTCCCGGGCGGCCTGAAGCGCTCCCTCTCGGGGCCCGGCGCAGCGCCGGAACCCAAGGGAGCACTGGGACGCGCTGTCCGATTTGCGGGCATATGCCAGGAATGCCAATCTGGAGACCCAACCGGAAAGAAGGAGTTGGTCCCATGGCTACGGAGCTGACAGCCCCGGTCGAGACGACGGCCCTCGCCGCCGAGGTCGAAGGACTGCTGGATTCCGCAGAACCGGAAGGCATCTACCGAGACAGCCGCGAGTGCTTCGGCGGCCTGCTTCTCGCAGGACTGCTGCTCGTCTCGCCCCCCACCCCCCGGCCCGTGAAGACGGACGACCGCTGACGGCAGGGGGAGACCATTGGCCGAGCAGGCGCAGGAGAACTCTCCCCTGAGCGCTGCGGTGGCCGATGTCGCCAACGGAGTCGCCCTCGCCCTTGACGGCGAGGGCGGCTCCTACGCGCTGTCGGCCCTTCTCGCGCAGGACGACCGGGTGGCGCTCGCCGCCATCCGGGTGCTGGGCGCGGACGTGCTCGCGCCCTACGCGCTGGGCCTCGATCCCGCGCGGGGCGGGGCGGACGCGCCGGACGCGCGGCTCGTACGGGACGCGCTGGCCGCCTACCCGCCGGGGGCGGACGCCTCCGACGTGTCGTGGTGGAGCTACCGCGGGCTCGCCGAGGCGTCCCGCGCGTACCTGCCCGCGGCGGCGGCCGAGGCGCCGGCCGCCGGCGCGGCCGGAGGCGGGGACGACACATGGGTGCGCACCGACCCGTGGCCGCGGCTCTCGCACCGCGCCGCCCAGCTCGCCGCCCTCTCGCTGCCGGGGCTGGCCCCCGCGCTCGCCGCGGGCCTGGCCGGGCGGACGGACGACCTCGCGCGCGGCTTCGTCCGGGCGGTGCGGCGGCGGGACTGGCTCCAGGCGGCGGGCGTCGGGCGCTGGCTCGTGCGCGCCCCGGACGTGCCCGGCACGCTCGGGCTCGACGCGGGCCTGGTGTACGTGCACCGGATGAGCGGCGGCGACCCCCGGGTGGTCCTGCACACCGCCGCCGCCCGCCGCTTCCCCGGCGGCGGCCCCCGGTGAGCCCGGCGGAGGAGGTCGCCGGCAGGTCTGGTGACGGGTTGCGCGACCTCCTCGACGACGTCGCGGGCGGGGCGCTGCGCCGGCTCGACGCCATGCGCCCCTGCTTCCGGCTCCCCGCCGACGTCACGACCGACGCCGACCCCAACCTCACCCTCAAGCCGCTGGGCGAGCTGGCCGAGCTGATGCGCGTCATCACCGCCCTGCACCCGCTGCCCGCCGTCCGGGACGCCGCCGCCGACCTCTTCGCCTTCGCGTGGAAGGAGGCGCGCGGCGGCGAGCTGTTCGCCGAGCTGGTGCACGGTGAGCCCGCGGCGACGTATCCGGTGGAGCTGTACGGGGTCTTCGCGGGCGCGGGCCTGCGGCATCCGGGGGCCGAGGAGCTGATCGGCGCGACGACGGCGCTGCGGCGGTGGCGGGTCGCCCGCGACGACCACACCCGCACGCTCGGCGTCCTCAACGCCGAGCGCCGTATCGGCCTGCCCCCGCACGCGGACTTCGCGGACGTCCTCGCCCGCACCGGCCTGGGGCTGCGCCCGGAGCCGTGGGCGCTGGACCGCAAGGGCGCGTACGGGATCACGCACGACGTCTTCCACACCACCGACTGGGGCCGTGCGCCCGAGCGGCTGCCCGCGGACCTCGCGGCGTACCTGGGGCTGTGGCTGCCCGCCTGGACGCACACCTGGGCGGAGGAGCGGCTGTGGGACCTGACGGGCGAATTCCTGGCGGTGGCCGCGTGCCTGCCGGGGCGCCCGCCGGACGCCGGGCAGTGGGCCCGCTTCGCCGCCGCCCGCACCTCCGACGGCGCCGTCCCGGAGAGCGGCGACCCGCCGCCGCCGGGCGCGACGGAGCACGAGATCTTCCTGGCCTGCTACCACTCCACCCTCGTGGCCGCCTTCGCGTCCACCCTTGCCCGAGCATCCATGGAAAGCGAGGCGACACCGTGACCGCGAGCGCCGCTCCCCCCGCGCTGCTGCACGCCGTCGGCGACCGGGCGCTGGCCTGGCTGGACGCGAACCGCGAGCACTTCCGGCTCACCGACGAGGACCGCGCCACCGGCCGCGGGATCGTCGAACGGCTCAAGCCCGTCGGCGAGTTGGCGGTCAACATGCGGGTGCTCGCGCGCGAGGGAGTCGCGGGCTCGCGGCAGCACGACGCGTCCTCGCGGCTGCTGGACTTCACGTGGCGCGACCTGCTCGACGGCGGCAACCTGCTCGCCGAACTCCAGCGCGAGGAGCCGATGTCGCCCGTCCCGCTGGAGATCTACGCGAGCCTGTACGAGCTGGGCCACCGCCACCCCGGACTGGAGGCGGCGATCAACCTCGCCCGCACGACGGTCAGTTGGCAGGCCCTGGAGATGATGCCGAACCGGCGGCTCGGCGTGCTCAACGCCGAGCGCAAGATCGGGCTGATGCCCAGCGGCGACCGTGAGCAGGCCCTCGCGGCGACCTGGCTCGGCCGCATGCCCGAACCCTGGACCGTGCAGCTGCACATCGCCTACCACATCACCCACACCGTCTTCCATCTCACCGACTGGGGCGCGGACCCGGACGGCATCCCGCCCGCCGTCGCCGACTACCTCGCGCGCTATCTGCCCGCCTGGCTGGAGGACTGGGCGGAGCTCGAACACTGGGATCTGGTGGGGGAGTTGCTGGTGGTTGACGCGTGCCTGCCGCGTCCCGCGCTGGACGCCGGGGTGTGGGAGCGGTACGCCGCCGTGCAGGGGGCGGACGGTGCGATGCCGGTGCGCGGCGCGCTGCCCGAGGGCGACCCGGCGACGGTCTTCGACGAGGTCCACCACCCCACGCTGGTCGCGGCGTTCGCGTCCGCGATGGCCACCTCGCGCGCGCTGTCCGCGGACGTGGCGGCGTGACGGCGACCCTCCCGCCGCCGACCGCCGAGACCGGCACGGCCCCCGAAGTCCCCCTGATGCAGGCCGCTCTCGCCCGCGTCCGGGCCCCCGACGTCGTCCTCGCCGTCAGCCGCGCGGGCCGCCGCACGTACGCGTCCGGCGGTACGGGTACGGGCACGGCTACGGGCCCCGCCGGGCGGCGCGAGCAGCTCGCGTACGGGCTCGGCTCGCTCACGAAGACCTTCACCGTCCTGCTGCTGGCCGACCTCGCCCGCGCGGGCGCCCTCACCCTCGACGACCCGCTCGCCGCCCACCTCCCGGCCGCGGGTACGGATACGGGCGCGGGGGCGGGCACGGGCACGTACGGCGCCGCCGCCGACCGCATCACCCTGCGCCACCTCGCGACCCATACCTCGGGCCTGCCCCGCGTGCCCCGCGACCTGCTGGCCCCGGCGATCCTGCACCCGCAGACCAACGGCTACGCGGGCTACACCCGCGAGCGCCTGCTCGCCGCCCTCGCCGCCGCCCGCCCGCGGCACGCGCCCGGCACCCGCTGGCACTACTCCAACCTCGGCATCGCCCTGCTCGGCCCCGTCCTCGAACACGCCGGCGGCGCCCCGTACGCCGAGCTGCTGGCCCGCCGCGTCCTGCGCCCGCTCGGCCTGACCGGCGCCGCACTCGGCCCGAGCGCGGACGGTGCGGGCGTTGCGGCTGGTGCGGCTGGTGCGGCGACCGGTCACCGCGGTGACGGCCGCACCCCGATGCCCGCCGTCGACATGGCGGCCTTCAGCCCCGCGGGCGGCCTGCTCGCCACCCCCGCGGACCTGCTCGCGTACGCCGAGGCGCTGCTCGACCCGAAGGCGGGGGCGCTGCGCGACGTGCAGATCCCGCAGTTGCGCCGCCGCACGCCCCGGCACCGCGGCGAGGTGCACACCCTGACGTGGTACCAGCACCCGGCGCCCGGCGGCCCGTTGCTCTTCCACGCGGGCGCGACCTTCGGCCAGCAGTGCTTCCTGGGCTTCCACCCGGCGACCCGCACCGCCGTCGCGGGCTTCGCGACCCGGCACGACCGGCTGACCGCGATCGTCGGCGCCTCGTACGGGCTGCTGCACGCCCTCACGGCGTTGTGATCATCGGAGCCGCGTCCACCCGGCGTGCCGAGAAATAGCCCGATAGAGCCGCAAAAACCATCAGAGCTTGGCATTGACGCCAAAATTCGGCAAAGCTGGGCAAAGTTTTCGGCATGTGCATATGCCGTGCGTCCTTGCCGTACGCATGCGTTCGCGCGTGCCCGCGGCACATCTGCCCATGCCTCGTAGGTACCACCATCACCAGCCAGGGAGAACGCGTGCAGTACGGAACCGTCCTGCGGAACGAGATCGCCTCCGCCGGGACCACCCCGCTCATCGGGGTCTACGACATGTATTCGGCCTCTATCGCCGCTCAGCACTACAACGGATTCTTCGTCTCCGGCTTCGGCTTCGCCGCCTCTTACTACGGCCTCCCCGACATCGGCTTCATCGCCTGGCCGGACATGGTCGCCTTCGCCGAACGGCTGCGGCTGGCCTTCCCGCAGCACCACCTGCTCGTGGACATCGACGACGGCTACGTGGACCCGGAGGTCGCCTGCCACGTCGTGCAGCGGCTGGAGCGGGCGGGGGCTTCCGGCGTCATCCTGGAGGACCAGAAGCGGCCGCGCCGCTGCGGGCACGCCGACGGCAAGCTCACGCTGCCGCTGGAGGAATACCTGGAGAAGCTGGAACTGGTGCTCGCCAGCCGGACGGATCTGCTGGTCGTCGCCCGTACCGACGCCACCGAGGAGTCCGACATCCTGCGCCGGGCCGCCGCGCTCGCCGAGACGGACGCGGACGTCGTGCTCGTCGACGGGGTGCGCAGCGTCGACTGGGTCCACCGCATCCGGGAGGTGATCGGCGACAAGCCGCTGCTCTTCAACCAGATCGGCGGCGGCAAGTCGCCGCGGCTGTCCCTGACCGAACTGACCGACCTCGGTGTGGACGTCGCCATTTACAGCACGCCGTGCCTCTTCGCCGCGCACACGGCGATCGAGAACGCGCTGACGGAATTGAAGGCGGCGGACGGGCGGCTGCCCGAGGTGCGCGGCGCGGGCGCGGTCGGCGTGGCCGCCTCCACGCAGCTGCTGGAGCGCAACATCAGCCGCCACCACGGCACGTCGGGTGTCCCGCACGACCGCACGCCGGTCGGCGTGCCCGTCGGCGTCTGAGCGGGGCGCGCGCGATGAGCGGCAGGCACGCCGTACGGCGGCACGCGGGTCCCGGCCGGACGGCCGCACACCGGGCGGGCGTCGTCTCCCTGCTGGCGGCGGGCCTGCTGGCCGCGGGCGGCGGATGGACGTCGGCGTCCGCGGCCTCGGGTACGGCGCCGGGCGGCAAGGGCACGGGTACGGCGGCGGGTACGGGTACGGCGGCGGGCACGGACGCGGATGCGGGCGGCGCGAACTCCGCCCCGGCCGCGCCCCCTTGCTGCCGTGACGACGACGAGCCCTCGCAGCCCGAGCAGACGCACGGCGACAACAACGGGCTCCTGATCATCGACAACTCCAACGCCGACTCCTGGCTGGAGGTCGACAGGACCCTCAACACGATGCTGCGCAGCAAGGGCACGGCGGGCAGCGACCACGACGGGGACGGCGGCGACGTCGACGTCACCCACGCACCCCCGGCCCCGGGCGCGAAGCCCGCGTCCGCCCCGGAGGAACCGGAAGGGGACGACTGAGGTGTCCGTACCGCCCCGGCCGCCCGGCCCGAGCCCCGACCCCGGCTCCGGCCCACCGCACGCAGGTCCGCACAGCCCGGACTCCCGCTTCGGGACGGCGGGTCCGGCTTCCCGCGCGCCCGGCGGCCGGGGCCCTTCCCCGCGCGGGCCGGCGGGTCCGGCTTCCCGTACGCCCGGCGCCTCGCGCGGGGCGCCGGGTCCGGTTTCGGGCGTGCCCGGTGGCTCGCGGGGGGCGGCGGGTCCGGCTTCCGGCGCGCCCGATGGCCGGGGTCCTTCCGCACGGGGAGCGGGAAGTCCGGGTTCCCGTACGTCCGGTGGCTCGCGGGGGCCGGCGGGTCCGGTTTCCCGCGCGCCCGATGGCCGGGGCCCCTCCGGGCGGGTCCTGCGTGCAGTGCGCCGGGTGGCCGACCCGTACATGGCCGCACTCGCCGGTACGGTCGGGCTCGCCGCGCTGCTGCCCGCCGAGGGCGGCGCGGCGGTCGCGGCGGGCGACGCGGCGGACATCGCGATCGGCCTGCTCTTCTTCCTCTACGGCAGCAGGCTCTCCGCCCGCGAGGCGGTGGAGGGCCTGCGCGGCTGGCGGCTGCACTCCGTCGTCGTCGCGGCGACGTTCGTGCTCTTCCCGCTGCTCGGCCTCGCGGTCGGCGCGGCCGCCACGCCCGCGCTGCTGAGCCCGCAGCTCGCGACGGGGCTGCTCTTCCTGTGCGTGGTGCCGTCCACCGTGCAGTCGTCGATCGCCTTCACCTCCACCGCCCGCGGCAACGTCGCGGCGGCGATCTGCGCGGGCACGTACAGCACCCTGCTGGGCATGCTCCTCACCCCGCTGCTGGCGGCCTGGCTCATCGGCTCCACCGTCCGCTTCTCCGCGGACGGCCTCGCCGCGCTCGGCCTGCAGCTCGTTGCCCCCTTCCTGGCGGGCCAGCTCCTGCGCCGCTGGACGGGCGGCTTCGTCACCCGCCACAAGCGCGTCCTCGGCCGCCTCGACCGCGTCTCCATCCTGCTGGTCGTCTACACGGCCTTCAGCAAGGGCGTGTCCGAGGGCATCTGGCACCAGGTGACCCTCCCGCGCCTGGCCGCCCTCCTCCTGGTGGAGGCCGCGATGCTCGCCGTCGCCCTCACCACGACCTCCCTCGCCGCCCGCCGCCTCGGCTTCCCCGAGGAGGACCGCATCGCGATCGTCTTCTGCGGCTCGAAGAAGAGCCTGGCCACGGGCCTGCCCATGGCCGCGGCCCTCTTCGGCCCGCGCGCGGGCCTGGCGATCCTCCCCCTGATGCTCTTCCACCAGATGCAGCTCGCCGTCTGCGCGGTGATCGCCACCCACTGGTCCCGCCGCCCCGCGCCGTCCCCGGCTGCGCCGGGCGCCCCGGAGCCGGCTCCGGCGTGAGCGGTCCGTACGTCAGTCCGCCGCGCGGAGCCGGACGTGGACGTCGGTCGCATCCTCGGGGACGGCCCCGCCGTGCGGGTCGGTCACCGAGACGACGGTGAGGGCCGCCGCCGCGGCGAGGTCCGTGAAGATCCGCCGGGGATACCAGTGCATGACCCACGGCCGCTCCAGGACCTCCGTCTCCGCGCCGAGCAGGCGCTCGTACCGGAGCAGGGTCGTCTGCGTGCGGGCGCCCTCGTCCCGCTGCTCGGAGACGACGCGGAAGCGCAGCTCGGCGCCGTCGGGCCCGGCGGTGGAGCGTACGCGGCCGATGTCCGCGGCCGGTGTCGGTCCGGGCGTGAAGAGCGGGACGAGGGCCGAGCCGCCCGGGGCGAGATGGGCGCGGACCGCACGCAGTGCGGCGAGCGCGAGCGCGTCGGTGGGCAGCAGCGTGAAGGTCGGCCCGGCGAGGAAGACGGACCGGTAGCGGCGCGGGAGCGACAGCTCCTCCATGCGCTGCTGGAAGACGGAGACCGCGAGACCTTCCCGCGCGGCCGCGGACCGCAGGCGGTCGAGCATGTCGCCGGACGAGTCGACGCCGTCCACGTCGAGCCCGCGACGCCGCAGCTCCAGCAGCGGCTCGCCGTCGCCGCAGCCCAGTTCGAGCGCGGGCAGACCGGATTCGGTGACGAAGGCGGCGTAGGGCTCGGGGTTCTGGGAGAAGGACTTGAGCGGGGCGTAGAGGTCGGCGACGAGACCGGTGTAGAAGTCGGCGGCATCCATCCCGTCACCCTAGGCAGCCCATGTCCGCCGGGCACCTCGATTTCGCCCGGCGCGGCAGCGAAAGGCCACCCGGCGCGGCAGCGCAAAGCTCACCCCCGCGCGTCAGCGCAGAGCTCATCCCCGAGGGAGGCGTCAAGGTTCCGATAAAATGACCCCTGGTGTGCCGGGAAGCCTGGTCGGCGTGGGTGCGGTGGTCGCGTAAGGGCGGCGGTCGGCCCGGTGTCGTCGTGGGGTCGTACGCAAGGTGCACGCTGTAGGGGTTGTTCTTCTGCTGGTCGTTCTGGCCACCGTGGTCGCGACGTTCGCGCGCAGGTGGCAGTTGCCGGCGCCGTCCGTGCTGGTGCTGGCCGGGGTCGGGGTGGCGCTCGTGCCGGGGGTCCCGGCGCTGGATCTCCCCCCGGAGGCGATCGCGCTGGTGGTGCTGCCGCCGCTGCTGTACGCGTCCGCGGAGGAGCTGTCGCTGCGGGACCTCAAGGCGGTGTGGCGGCCGGTGACGGTGCTCGCGCTGGGGCTGGTCTTCGCGTCGGCGGCGGCGATCGCCTTCGTGGCCGTCGCGGTGACGGGGCTCCCGGCGGAGATGGCGTTCGTGCTGGGGGCGGTGCTGGCCAGTACCGATCCGGTCGCGGTGACGGCGCTGGGGCGTCGGCTCGCGCTGCCGGGGCGGGTGCAGGTGCTGGTGCAGGCGGAGAGCCTGTTCAACGATGCGACCTCGCTGGTGCTGTTCAAGGTCGCGGTGGGCGTGGCGGTGGCCGCGGGCGGGGCGGCGGTGGGCGTGCCCGCCGCGGGTGGCGAGTTCCTGCTGCTGGGCGGTGGCGGGGCCGCGGTCGGCGGGGCCGTCGCGGGGGCGGTGCGGCTGATCCGGCGGCGTACCACCGACCCCGTCCTGGAGACGGTCATCGCGCTCGTCACCCCGTACGCCGCCTACGTGCTCGGTGAGTCGGCCCATACGTCCGGGGTGACCGCGGTCGTCGTCGCCGGGGTGCTGCTGGGGCGCTCCGGGCACAAACTGGGCGACGCGCACGTACGGCTGCAGGTGCAGGCGGTCTACGCCGTGGTGGTTTTTCTGCTGGAGAGCGTCGTCTTCGGCGTCATCGGGCTGGAACTGCCTGCGCTGGTCGAGGAGTTGCCCGCGGGCAGCCGGTGGTGGCCGGTGCAGGCGCTCGGGCTCGCCGCGGTGCTGCTGGCCGTACGGGTGCTGTGGACGCTGCCGTTGACGCGCGGGGTGCAGCCGGCCGGGGCGGCGGGGCGGCTGCCGTGGCGGGCCGCGGGGGTCGTGACGTGGGCCGGGACGCGCGGGGTGATGCCGCTCGCCGCCGCGCTGTCCATCCCGCTGACCGCCGACGACGGGACGCCGCTCGCCGGGCGGCCACTGGTCCTGGTGCTCACCACGGCCGTCGTCGTTCTCACCCTCGTCGTGCAGGGGCTGACGCTCGCCGGGGTGGTGGGCCGCTCCGGCCTCGCCCTGGAGCCCGAGCACACCGCCCGCGAGGAGGCCGCCGCGCGGGACGCGCTCAGCCGCGCCGCCCTCGCCCACGTCGACACGCTCGCCGGGCTGGAGGCCGCGCCCGCGACCGCCCTCGACCGCGTCCGGCGCGCCTTCGCCGACCGCCTGGACCGTGCCGCCGGGGCCGACGGTGACGGTAAGGGTGACCGGAACGGGAACGGGAACGTAAACACTGCCGACGAGGCCTACCGCCTGCTCCGCCAGGAGGCCATCATCGTCCAACGCGAAGAATTGCTCCGCCTCTACGACGGCCACCGCATCAGCGACACCACCCGGCGCCGACTCCAACTCGACCTCGACCGCGAGGAAGCCGCCCTGGGCGGCCCGTGACGCTCCGACCACCCCTCCCCACCGGCGGATTCGGGCACTGACAGTGCGGCCGGATACGGTGCGGGCCCGAAGACGATCACGCACGACGATCACATCCAGCGCACCGCACGAGCACAGGGGGAGACAACCGTGGGAGCCAAGACCGGACTGCTCGGGTACGCCGACGGGGCCGTACCGGACGCGCTGCGGCAGGTCGCGACGGGGGAGCCGGACCGGGAGCGGACGCACGCCCTGATGCGGCGGCTCTACCCGGGCTGGGAGGTCACCCCCGCCGCGGACGGCACCCTCGAAGACACCTATCCCGCCAACGGAACGGCCTTCGCCGGGAGTTGGCCCGGGCTGGACCTGGTGTGCGACAAGGGCGTGATGCTGGACTTCCCCTCCCAGCTGCCCGCCCGGCTCGTCGAGGCGAGCCGCGGGCGGCGGCTGGTGCTGCACGCCATGCACAGCGCCGTCGACTGGCTGGCCTTCGCGGTGTGGGAGGACGGCGTGCTGGTGCGCTCCCTGAGCGTCTCCCCGGAGGACGGGATCACCGAGGACATCGGCGAGCCGCTGCCCTTCGAGCGCCCCTACTGGGCCGGTGACCGCCCCGCGGACGTCGTGCCGTGGCCCGACGAGGACGGGGAGGAGGAGGCCTACTCGCTCCCCTTCCACCCGCTGCAGCTCGGCGAGGACGCGCTGCGCGCCCTCTTCGGCTTCACCGTGGAGGGCTGCCCTGCCCCCGCGGACGTCGACCCGCGGGCGGTGCCGCTGCGCGGCTTCGCTTTGCGCGACCCGGCGGGCCCGACGCCGGAGGAGCGGGCGGCGGAGATCCGGCGGCTGGTCGAGTCGATGCCCCCGCCGCGCTTCTACGGCCTCCAGCCGGACGGCTCGCTCGCCGAGGTCGCCCCGCCGTTCGCGGGCGGCGGAGTCCAGGCCGTCTCCGGCGAGTAGCGTCGCCCGTCCGCCCGTCCGCCCGTCCGCCCGTCCGCCCGTCCGCCCGTCCGCCCGTCCGTCCGCCCGCCGGGCCTCGGCCTGAGCCCCCCGCCTGCCCGGCGGCAGCGTTTCGGGGATACGCGGTGTGCGTGGTCGTAGCCGTGTCGTATGCTGCGCACAGCAGCCGCACATCGCACATCTGCCCGGTTTCCCCGAGGATGGCGCGAGGGTTGAGCGGCGCTCTCGACTCCGGCGGGTTCACCGGATTTTCCTGTGGGGGGAAATCACTGTGCGTAGGCGCAGCATTTCTACCGCGACAGCGCTCGCGGTCACATTCAGCTCGGCGGCGCTGAGCATCGCGGTAGCGGGTTCCGCTACCGCGGCGTCGGCAGTTGTCACCTCACCCGGTGGCATCGCCGTCGACGGTGCACTGCACAAGGTCTTCGTCGGCGACCGCTCGTCGGGGAAGATCGTGGCCACCGACTACAACGGCAATCTGGTCGACTCGGTGAGCGGCATCAGCGGGGTCTCCGACCTGACGGTGTCCGACGACGGGTCCGTCCTCTACGCGGCTTCCGAGGGTGCCCACCAGATCGTGGCCCTCGACGCGGCCACCCTCGACGTCAAGACCCGCTACTCCGTCGCCACCAACAAGGGCCCGCGCTACGTGGCGTTCGCCGCGGGCAAGGTCTGGTTCACGTACGGCGACCAGTGGAGCGGCAACCTGGGGTCGGTCGACCCGTCCGTGACGGCCGCCCCTTCGTCGGCCCGGTCGCTCTCCGCGGACACGACGGAGCCTCCGACGGCCGACCCGACCGCGGACCCGACGCAGTCCGCGACTCCGGAGCCGTCCGACACGACGACCGCGGAACCGACTGAGCCGCCGACGCCCGACCCGAGCGTCTCCCCGACCGCGGACCCGACGCAGTCCGCGACTCCGGAGCCGTCCGACACGACGACGCCCGAGTCGACCGGCACGGCTACACCCGAGCCGTCCGAGAGCTCCACGCCGGAGCCGACGGCGACTCCGACCCCCGACCCGACGACGACTCCGACCCCGGTGGACCCGGTGACGCTCGGGCAGTTCTCGGGGATCTGGGGTCCGGGGATCCTCGACACCAACCCGTCGGTCCCGGGCGTCCTCGTCATCGGCCAGACCGGTATCTCCACGGACTCGATGGCCGTCGTGGACGTCTCCAGCGGCACCCCGCAGCGCACTGCCTGGTACGCGGGCGACTACACGCTGAACTCCGGCATCTCCGACATCGACCTGGTGCCCGGCTCCTCGCAGGTGCTGGTCAACGGCTCGCAGCTGGACAACTACGCGAACGGGAAGTTCACCGCCGGCAGCGTCTACCCCGGGGGCCAGCTCGCCGACGTCGCCGCCGACGGGCTGGTCGCCCAGGCGACGGGAACCAACGTGGCGGTCTACCGGCCGAACGCCGCCAAGCCGCTCCGCACGTTCGCGGTCGGCGGGGCGGTCGGCGACCTGGCGTGGGCCCCGGACTCCTCACGTGTCTTCGCGCTCGTGGGAAGCGGCAGCAGCTACACCCTCAAGCCGCTCACCGACCCGACGAAGAACGTCCCGACCCTGACGGTGAGCGCCCCGGCGACCGCCACCCGCGCCAAGACCCTCACGGTGACGGGCAAGCTGTCCACGACCGTACCGGTGGCCGCCGGCACCAAGCTCCAGGTCGTCCGTACCGACCTGGCGAGCCCCAACGGCAGGGGGCTGGTCGCCGCCACCCTCAAGGCGGACGGGTCGTACGCCTTCACCGACGTCCCGCCGGTCGGCGGCACGGTCACGTACAAGGTCACCTTCCTGGGCGACGCAGGGCACGTGGCGGTCAGCGCGTCCCGCAGCGTCCTGGTGCCCCGCAACGCGACGACGCTGACCCTGAGCAACACCGGCAAGACGTACAACTACCACTCCACGGTCACCTTCACCGCGCACCTCGGTGCGACGTACAGGAACCGCGTGGTCGAGATCTGGGACGACCCCTACGGCTCGGACCTGGGCAAGAAGCTCCTGAAGACGGGCACGGTCAACTCCCACGGCGACCTGTCCGCGTCCCTCCAGCTGGTGCGGGACACGACCTTCACCGTCGTCTACCGGGGAGACGCGCTCACCTCTCCCCACGCGGTGGAGGCGAAGGTGTACACCCGGGTCTCGCTCTCGACCGCCATCTCCCACCAGTACAGGACGGGCAAGATCGGCTCGACGACGTACTACTGGTTCCACAAGTCCACGGCTCCGTACGTCACGACGTCCATGACGTACTACCCCGGACGCGCCGCGCGCGTGGACCTGCAGGTCTACTACGCCGGAAAGTGGTACCCCGAGTCGGAGTACTTCCTGCTCAGCAAGTCCGGGAAGGTGACCGTCGACCTCGGCGCACCGGGCCAGTCCGGTATCAAGGCGCGCGTCAGGTCGGCGTACATCGACACGCTGTCCGGCGACAACGTGAACTCGACGACCTACACCTCGTGGCGGTACCTGTACTTCGCCAAGTAAGGCTCTGACAACCACGAGGGCCCGGCCGTCACGACGGCCGGGCCCTCGTCACGCCGTCCTCAGCGCACGGTGATCGTGACCGTGACGGTCTTCAGCACGGCCGGCAGCCTGGTCGTGTCGACCTTGAGGATCTCGCCGCTGTCCTCCGCGCCCGTCGACGGCAGGACCTTCTGGTGGACCGTCCACGTACCGTCGGGGTCGACGGCGATGCTGTCGATGCCGAAGTCGTCGTCGTTCGACAGGTACAGCGTCCTGCCGCCGTCCGGCGTCGCGACGCCCTCGACCTTGTCGTGCGCGAAGAAGCCGCCGGTCGGGTCGAGTTGGCTGACCAGCGCGCCGACGTCCAGCGTCTGCTGCTTCTGCGCGACGTTCACGCCCGCGGCGGTCAGCGCGGCGAGCGCGTCGTTCGTGCCGTCCTTGCCGACGAAGGCCTCCGGCGACTTGCCGCCGATGGTGAGCCCGCTGACGTCGGTGGCGCCGTTGACGTCGACGGTGTACAGCGTCTTCTTCGCGAACGGCTGGTAGTTGCCGTCCCGCTCGTCGACCAGGAACTTCGTGCCGGACAGCGCGGTGATCTCGCTGTTGGCGTCGCCCGTGGAGTCGGGGTCGTCCAGCAGGTACAGGTACTGCCTGGTGGCGAAGGTGCGCAGGTCGACCGTGACGATACGGGTCGGCGCGACGTTCTTGGCCTTCGTGCTGCCCAGGTCGGGCTGCTGCAGCGCGGACTGCATGATGCCGACGAGGGTGCGGCCGTCGGGGCTGACGGTCAGGCCCTCCATGCCCTTGTTGGTGGCGCGGTGGGCCAGCTCGGCGGGCAGGTAGCCGAGGATCTTGTGCTCGGCGTTGTCCACGCTGTCGCGGTACGGCGTCAGGCGGCCCAGCTCGTAGCCGTCGGCGTCGAAGTGCGTGATGTACGGGCCGTACTCGTCCGACACCCAGAAGCTGCCGTCGGGCAGCGCGACCAGGCCCTCGGAGTCGTAGCCGTACGCGTCGCGCGCCACGGGCACGGGGGTGCCACCGTTGGCGTTGGTCTTGTCGACGTCGTCGATGACCTCGGTGGTGTCGTGCGGCGGCAGACCGCTGTACTTGACGCCGCCCAGGCTCTTCGGGCCCTTCAGCGTGACCTGCGCGACCAGCTCCGCCTTGCCGTCCACGAGCTTGAACTCGCCGATCTGCGGGGTGAAGTCCAGCAGCATCTCGGACTTGTTGCCGTCGGGGGCATCCGCGTTCGGGCCGCGGTCCGTCAGACCGTAGAAGTAGCCCTTCTTGTGCGGGACGGGCGTCAGCGACGAGCCGTAGCCCTCGCCGGACAGCCGCGTGGTGGTGCCGTTCGGCCCCTTGACCTGCGCGAGCGGCGCCAGGGGGGTGCCCTTCGCCGTGGTGTCCCCGAACAGCTCCACCGCGTCGGTCGTGGTGTAGGTGAAGGTGTCTGTGCCGTGGAAGCCGGCCTGAGGCTCGTAGCTGAAGCTGCCGTCCGCGCCGATCGTGAGCGCGCCGTGCGCGGGGGCGGTGTGCCGGACGACCGCGGTCGCGCCGGAGTCGTTGCGCAGGACGTCGCCGGAGACGGTGCCGCCGTGCGTGGAGTACGCGTCCGCGCTCGCGCGGAAGTCGTGCGACGGGGAGAGCCGTCCGGCGCTCTGCGCGGCCGCGGTGCCCGCGCCCGCGACGGCGACGGCCACGCCTATCGCCATCGCGACGCGCGTACGCCTGCGCGCGAGGAGGGATCGTGAAGTCATGCCCCCGAAGGTGTCCTTCCCCGGTGAACTCCGCGCCGCCCGAGGGTGAACCCCCGGTTGAAACCAGCACCGTTCTTGGCGCCGGCCGGGCCGCCCGAGGTGGCTGTGACGTGCGTGTTCCCTGCGGGGACCGGTGGGGCGGGTGTGCCCGGGCGGGGTGCGGTGGTGTGCCCGCGAGCGTGCGGTGGCGTGCCCGCGGGGTGCGGGTGCGCCGCTTTACCAGAGTCGCCGGTGGGCGTCCACCAGTTGAGACGTTCCGGTCCCCCGGGGTGGGCCCGTAAGGAACGATGCGGCCTCATGACGTACGCGGTGACGGTCGACGCGGAGATCCCCGCGGGTGCGCCCGCGCTGGACGCGCTGCAGTGCGAGGGCGCGGTCAGCCTGCTGGAGCGGCACTTCGAGGCGCTGGGGCCCGACGGCCCCGGCGTCACCCTCCTCGGCCGGGTGATCGCCGGGCACCCGCGCGGCGCGCTGCTCAAGGTCGTCGTGGACGCCCCCGGGCTGGAGCCCGCGGAGGACGCGGTGCACGCCGTCGTGACGGAGGTGCTCGTCCGCAGCGGGCTGCTCGCGCACTGGGTGGTCACCCGGTGCGAGGTGCAGCTGCACGACGGCATCGCCCAGGAGAGCCTGGACGCCGCGGACGGCCCGGACGCTCCGCCGTCCGACCTTGCCGAGCGGGCCCGCCGGCACGCGGCCCGTGCGCACCCGGCGGGCGGGCCGGACGCGCCGGGGAGCGCGGGTGCGGAGGCCGACGCGATGCGGCGCAGGCTGCGCGCGATGGCCCCCCAGCTGCGGGCCTTCCCGCACACTGCGGGCAGCGCCGCGGAGATCGCCGCGGGCGCCCTTGTCTACGGCGTCCACCTGCTCGTCGACGAGCTGTTCGCAGACCTGGGGCGGCTGGAACCCACGGGCCCGGGGTGCGCCGGACGCGGCGATCCCTTCCTCGTCCTGGACGACCTCCCGGCGGAGTACACCGGCCATTACGACGTGCTCTTCGTCCGCCGCCTGGTCACGACCGCGGTGACCATGACCGGCCGCCTCGCCCAGCCGCTGCCCGCGCCCCCGGCCTGCCCGGCCGAGCGCCTGCTCATGCGTCTGCTGCTGGACCGGGCCGAGGCGACCGCCGACCTCTACGGCCTGCTGGACGCCGAAGTCCGCACCGCCTTCGGCGACTTCGCCGCGGGCCTGGACGCGACCACGGCCCCGTCCCCCGTGGCCGACTGGTTCACCCCGCTCTCCGACGACCGCTTCGTCCACCCGTACGCGGCGGAGGACGGCGAGGAGGACGCGGACGAGGACACGGGTTCGGACGAGGACGCGGACTCGGACGCGTACGACGAGGAGGGCGCTCAGCCGTAGCGGCGTTGCAGGTCCTCCACGAGGCGGATCTCGGCGGGGCTGAGGGTCGGGTCGGCGAGGCGGAGGCGGGTCGCGGCGGGCAGGCCGGCGCGCACGTCGGCACCTGCGGTGCGGTTCGCCGACCGCAGCAGGGTGCGCAGCACCAGCCGTGTGGCCAGGGGCAGTTCGAGGCAGCGCAGGATCACCGACGTCATGGCGACGTCGACCTCGGGCCCCCCGGCCCGCGCGTTGGACCAGTCGATGACGCGCGGGCCGTCCGCGGTGAGGAGCACGTTCTCCGGATGCAGGTCGAGGTGCAGCACCCGGGCGTCACCGGCGCCGTCCTCCCCGAGAGGCGGCAGCCACTCCGGCGCCCGCAGCTCGTGCAGCTCGCGGTGCAGCCCCCCGAGTACCGCCCCGTACTCCGCCGCCCGCCACGGGTGCTCGCGCAGCGCCTCGGCCATGGTGGGGCCGTGCAGCCGCTCCATGACGAGGTCGGCCCCGTCCGTTGCGTGCACGACGGGTACGGGGTAGCCCGCGGCGGTCAGCCACCGCAGGATGCGCGCCTCCTGCGCGGTGGAGCGGCCCCCGTCCCGGAAGCGGCGCAGCACCCACCCCTCGCCCACGGCGTACACGTCCGCCTCGCGGCCCTTCGCGATCAGGTCCATGCGGGGGAGTCTGCCAACTCCCTTGCGCCGCCGCCCGATCGGGGCCCAAAACTCCTCGCAGGGGAACGCTTGTGCGCCCGGCGGGCAAAGGTTAGTGTCCCTCCGCCGCATATCAAGAATTGTCGCAGGCGGGGGACATGTCCGGGGAGAATCAGGCTCGGCCGAAAGGCGCGGGCGCTTGGGGTCAGGCCATCACGGCGGTGGTGCTCATCGGGGGGCTCGGCGCCGCCCTGCTCATCTTCCGGCACACGCACCCCGACGACGGCGCGAGATCGTCCCCGGCCGTGACGTGCTCGCACGACAAGCCGACGGCGAAGGGCTCCCCCTACCTGTCCGGGACGCAGCTGTGCGAGCTGCTGTACGTCCCCAACCTGGCCGAACTACTGGGCACGCCGGGGGAGGAGGCGAAGTCCACGACGACCAGCGGGAGCACGCCGCCGACCGACGACAAGGGCCTGTCCGGCCCCTACGCCCAGGTCTCGTTCCCGACCTGGACCGTGAACCTGGCCGCCACGTACCACAACCTCCCGATGGCCCAGGTGGTGAAGATCTTCGGCGCGGACGCGCGGCAGCGTACCGTCCTGGGCCACCCCGCGGTCTCCTACGCGGATCGCGCGATCAGGATCAGCCTCGGCTCCGGCTCCGGCGGATCCGCGCCCGGCGCCCCGTCGACCGTCCTGTCCGTGTCCATGGACCCCGCGGGCTCCGGCAAATCCTTCGAACTCACCCTCTGGCGCACCGACGGCGCCTCCCCGCCGGACGACACCACCCTCCTCCGCGTCGCCGATTCCCTCCTCCCCACCCTCCCGGGCTGGACGACCACCTGACCCGCGAACCCTCCCCGCTCACACCTCCTCCCCGGAGACGCTGAGCCCGAGGTCGGCCAGCACCGCCCGCGCGAGCTGCGGCTCCTGACCGGAGCTGACGACGGCGCCGGTCAGGTTCGCGCCCCCGACCAGCGCGTCCAGCCCGCTCCCCCGCAGATCGGTCCCGCGGTAGTTGCCGCTCCGGAAGGCAGTCCGGTGCAGGGTGCAGTGGTGGACAGCGGTTTCCCCGGCAAACTCGTTGCCGGTCAACTCGGCCTCGCTGAGGGAGGATCCGGTGAAGACGAGGGGGCCGGTGGCGCGGGCCCCGGCCACGGTGGCGTAGTCGAGGCGGCAGCCCTCGAAGAGCACGTTGTCGAAGGTGCACTCCTCGAAGGCGGCGCCGATGAGCGTGCAGTCGCGGAAGAGCACGCGGCTGAACTTGCCGCGCGCGCAGCGCAGGGCGTCGAAGGTGCAGTTGGTGAACTCGACCGCGTGGAGGCGCGCCTCGTCAAGTCGCACGCGGTCGGCCCGGACACCTTCGAGTCGGCCGCCGACCAAGCGCGTAGCCGTCAGGTCGAGATCGCGTAGCCGCTCGTCGGCGTACCGGAAGGCCTCGATCGCATCGTGGGTGGTGCCGAGGTGGGGGACGTCGGTCAGGGTGGCGCCGAACGAGTCCAGGTTCGGCAAGGTCACGGTGATCGCGCCGAAGCGGCGGGTGTCCACGGGGGTGTTCCTTGGGTGCGTCAGGTCGGGGGTGGCCGGGGCCGGGAGGGTCCGGATGCCATCGTTCACGACTTCTACGGGATGGCGGGACGGCCGGGCCGCCGGGTGGATTCATCCGCTCGATGTGATGAATTCACCGTCGGGTGTGAGGAATTCATGAAACGCGGGATAACACCTCACACGCACCCGTTCCGGCCTGCGGTGTCCGCTCTGGCGTGAATCCGCCGTCGTCCGGGGGAATTTCCCCTGCCCGGGTAATCGTAGACGCCCGCGCCTCTGGCAAATTACACTCGCTGCCTCCGGAGAGGTCCGGAGGACAGTCATCCTCGCCCAGTGTCCTGGCGCCACATTTAGGCCAGCGCGTGCCCGCACGCCGCCGCGCCCGTCCCTTGTGTTCTCAACCAGGCTGCCCGTAGCGCCTGGTGGGCATCACGACCGCTGTGACCGCTCCCGCCGGAGCCGCGCGGCCCGCGCGGTTCGGCGGCCTCCTGAGGAGATCCGCTCACATGACGAACGTCGCGCTGCATTCGCTCGCCCCGCACGCCGATTTACAAATCGCCATCATGATGGCCGGTATCGCCTTCGTGCTGCTGGTCGGCCTCGCCCTCGGCGGCATTGCGCCGCGGTTTCGGCAGCCCGTCGTCATGGCCGAGGTGCTCGCCGGTATCGTTCTCGGGCCGAGCGTTCTCGGGCAGTTCCCCGGCGACCTGACGCACAAACTCTTCCCCGTCGATTCGCGCCCGATGCTTTCCGCGGTGTCGCAAGTCGGGCTCGCCCTCTTCATGTTCATGGTGGGGTGGGAGTTCGAGAAGCGCATCCTGCGTCCGCACCGTGGGCTCGCCGCGGCCGTGTCGATGTCGTCGATCGCGTGTGCCTTCGGGCTCGGCGTGCTCGTCGCCGTCTTCCTCTACCCGCACCACAACACCGTGGCCGGGCACCACATCTCCTTCACCACCTTCTCCACCTTCATGGGCGCCGCGATGTCCGTGACCGCCTTCCCGGTGCTCGCCCGCATCATCACCGACCGCAACCTCGGCCACACCCGGGTGGGCACGCTGGCGCTGGCCAGCGCCGCCGTGGACGACATCCTCGCGTGGTGCATGCTCGCGTACGTCTCCGCGCTGGTGACCTCGGGCAGCCCGCGCGACCTCGCGCAGGTGCTGTCGCTGAGCGCCGTCTACGTCGCGCTGATGTTCTTCGTGATCAAGCCCGCGCTGGCCCGCCTGGTGGGCTTCTTCGCCGCCCGCCGCAAATGGCGCGAGCTGCTGGTGATGCTCGCCTCGGGTGCTTTCCTCTCCGCCTACGCCACGACCTGGATCGGCATCCACGCGATCTTCGGCGCGTTCCTCTTCGGCTTCATCATGCCGCGCGAGCCCGCCCGCGAGCTGACCGAGCACCTGCGCAAGCCGCTGGACAACGTCAGTACGGTGCTGCTGCCGGTCTTCTTCATCGTCACCGGCCTCGGCGTCGACATCAACGGACTCGGCGGCCGCCAGTACGTCGAGCTGCTGGCCATCGTCGCCGTCGCCTGCCTCGGCAAACTCCTCGGCGCGATCGGCCCGGCCCGCGTCTTCGGCCTGTCGTGGACGGAGTCGCGCGCGCTCGGCCTGCTGATGAACACCCGCGGCCTGACCGAGCTGATCATCCTCAACGTGGCCGTCCAACTGGGCGTCCTGGACAGCCAGATGTTCACCATGATGGTGATCATGGCCCTCGTGACCACGGCGCTGGCGGGCCCGCTGCTCCCGCGCTCCGGCGTCCTCGCGAGCGCGGGCGTCGAGGTCCCGCCCCCCGCCCGCACCCCGGACCCGGCCCCTCCGGCGGAGGAGCCCGCCGCCCAGAAGGCCGAACCCGGCTCCCACGGCTGACCAGGCCCTTCCACCGCGCCGGTACGGGGGCCCGCCCTCCGTACCGGCGCGCGACGCCCTCCGTACCGGCGCGCGACGCCCTCCGTACCGGCGCGCGATGCCGTCCGCGCCCCGGCCGCCGGAAGAGGCCGCCCACCACCGGATCAGGCGCCTCCGGGCAGGTCGCGCGGGTCGCGCAGGTACAGGTCCCGCAGCAGGCCGATCTCGCCGCCGTGATGGGTGACCTCTTTCAGGGCGTGCAGCGCGAGCTTCAGATAGGTCTCGTCGGCCCAACCGCCGGGGCCCATGCCGATCGGCGCCAGGAGCCGCTCGTCGCCGAGGGCCGCGACACGGGAGACGAAGTGCTCCCAGTCCTCGGCCAGCGCCCGGACGCCCTCCTTCGCGGTGCCCGGCCACTCGTGGCGGTCGCCGAGCGCGGGAACGTCCTCGAAGAAGTGGATCACGTAGCCGCGCAGGCAGAGGTTGCCGATGTGCCAGATGCGCCAGGCGATCGTCGTGAAGGGATCCGGTTCGTCCGGACCCGACTCCGGGAACAGCGTGGCGACGCGGAAGACCCCGTCGTCGCCGGGCCGGATGCTGACGCAGCCGTCGACCGGCTCCCAGAGGTACTCCGCGTCGGTCAGGCCCTCCAGCCGCTCGAACAGCCGGAACCGCACGTTCTCGAAGACCGCGAGAACGTCGCGGGTGACGGGGTCGGGCGCGTTCACGTCAGCCATGTCGGTCAGCTCCGGGGCAGGTCGTTCCGCGGCGGGCGGTGGGGTTGATCAGGATGGACGGCCCGCCCGCCCCGGTCAACCGCGGCCGGTGCCTGTCGGCTGCCCGGGAGGTGGGTGACGGACGTGCCGTTCGCCGCGAGGGTGCGCCGAGGCACGCTGGACGAGTTGTTCCGAAGCGATCGGTGGCCGCCGGGCGAGGGCGCTCCCGCGCCGCATCGCTATTCGAGTGCGAGAGCATCCCCCAGCCGGGCTTGCCCGGCGTCGACCACCCTGGCGAGCGCGTCGAGCCGGTTGTCGTGCGCCGCAGCGATGGCTTTGAGGACCAGCGGCGAGTGGGGCAGGTCCTGCTGCGCCTGGTTGGTCATCACGCAACGCTCGCTGGAGCGCACGAGTTCAATGCGCAGGGTGCCTCCGATACGGGCCTTGCGTCCGAACCAGTCGTCCTCGACGAACGGTGGAGTGCCGGGCGGGGTGCGCACGAGGATGTTCGGCCGGAACCGACGTTCGTCGATGGGCACGTCCGGTACTGCCCGGCGGACCCAGTCGAGGGTGGCAGTGGTCAGGATGCTGAGCGGCAGTTGGTCAAAGTGCGAGACATCGCCCTCGCGGGCCACCTCGACGTCGTCTCGGCCGAGGTAGGCGCGAACGAAAGCCGTGGCGTCGGCTACAGGTCGGCCGTGCTGGTCCATCAGTTCCGGCTCGTCGGCATCGTCCGTGTAGCGGGAGCTCAGGTGCAGGAGGCCATCCATGCGCCTGAAACGCCGGGTGCTCTTCCCGGAACCGAACTTGCCCTCCGCATCGCGGACTGCGAACAGCCGGTCGCCCCTGACGCCCCGCGCGTCGACCTCGACGCTCCTGAGCTTCTCGCCGCCGGTCGACTTGATCGGGTACCGCCACAGCTGCTCGATCGTGCCCACGACGTTCGCCACCGGGCCGAGGCTAGCGCACGCCCAGGACCCGACTCTGTGCAGCGAACCGTACAGACCCGGGCCGACGGCCCCAGCGGTTGGTGGGCGGACGAGACGCTCGTCCCGACGCTCGTCACCGGTTGTGCTGTGGGCGGCTCGGCAGTGGGCGCAGGAGTGCGACACCGCACAGCACGGGGATCAGCGCGGCGAGCGTCCAGGTCAGGCCGGCGAACTCGGCGGCCCAGCCGATCACGGCGGGGCCGAACAGGATCCCCGCGTAGGTGAAGGTGGTGAATCGGGAGATGAGCGCGGCGGCTTCCGGGCCGTCCGCCTCTGCCTGCCCGGCCGCGCTGTAGGCCAGCGGTATCAGGACCGAGGCGCCCGCGCCCGCGACCGCGAACCCGCCGATGGCCGTGGCCGGGTTCGGCGAAAGCAGCGCCGTCGCCAGGCCGCATGCCGCGACGAGGCCGCCGGTACGGAAAAGGGCAGGGGCGCTGTAGCGGAGGGTCAAGCGGTCGCCGATCACCCGGCCGACCGCCTGAGCGCCGGTGTAGGCGGTCACGGCCGTCGCCGCGAGGCCGAGTGACGCGCCCCGGGAGTCGTGGAGGAAGATCGCGCTCCACCCGAGGGCGGCGCCTTCGCAGACCATCAGCGCGGTGCCCGTCAGGCCGAGTGCCACGACCTGGCGGCTCCAGCCTCCGCGTCGGCCTCGGTGGCGCTGTGCGGGCATGGACGTGGGGGCGCGGTCGCGCGTGCCGGTCTCCACCAACAGCCGTCCCAGCAGCAGCCCTCCCGCCATGAGCACGGCGGCGGCTACGGCGAGGTGCGTGGCGAACGAGACGCCCGCACGTTCCAGGGCAGCCGTGGCGAGTGAGGCCACGACCGCGCTGATGCTCCATGCGGCGTGGCAGCCGTTGAGTATGGGACGTCCGACGCGCTGTTGGACGGTGACGGCGTGCGTGTTCATGGCCGCGTCGGTGGCGCCGTGCACGGCGCCGAGCGCCATGACGACCACCACGAGTTCGGCAACTCCGCCCACCAGGCCGACAAGCGCCAGCAGCACGGGCATGACGACGAGCGAGGTGCGCAGCACCGGCCGCGTCCCGATCCGCGCCGCCAGGGGGCCCACGCCCTGCATGGAGGCGATGGCCGCCACGGCGAAAACCATGCCGATGAGCCCGAGTTGCCCGTCGCTCAGATGGTGCTTGCTCTTCAGCGATGCCAGCCGGACGACATACGTCGACAGCGTGAGCCCGTTGAGAAAGAAGACCGCTGTGGCCGGCCACCGTCCGGACTTCCCCGGTCCGCCTGGATCCTCTGGTGCGGTCGAGCCGTCCCGGACCGGGCCGGCAGCCGTCGGTGTCGCATGCGCCGCGGTCTGTTCCTCGGCAGTCATCGTGCGCGCTCCGTCACGTTCCCCCCGTGATCCGAGGATGCCCGGACGGCGGGTGGGAAACGGATCGACACTAGCACCGCCGTACATTGCCGGGCCGCTCCCCGGCAGATCACCCACGCGTGCCCGCTCGACCAGGCCGGTCCGACCTGTACTCCCGTAGAGCTCGTGACACGATCACGCGAGCCGGTCCCGGTCGTCATGTAGTGCCGCAGATCGCGGATGGCACATGTCTCGGCGAACGCGATGTCGGAAATCTGCCAGCATGCTCGTGGTCGGTCGGGCGAGAATCCGCTCATGATCGCTGAACCGCAGGGAATCCGCATCCGGCATCGCGGGCATGAACCGCAGGTCCATCCCACCGCTTACATCGCCCCGACGGCCACGCTGGTCGGTGATGTCCGCGTGGGGCCGAGGGCGCGGGTGATGTACGGTGCGGTGCTCGATGCCGAGGGGTCTCGGATCGAGGTCGGAGAGGCGGCGGTGATCTGCGAGAACGCGGTGTTGCGCGGGTCTGCGGTCGCCGGCGATCAGCCGGTGCTTGTCGGCGACCACGTCTTCGTGGGGCCGCACGCCACGCTGCTGGGCTGCGAGGTCGGCAGATGCGTCTACGTGGCGACCGCGGCGACGGTCCTGCAGCGCGCACGGTTGGGGGCCGGCTCGGTTGTCGCTGTCGGCGCGCTCGTCCATGCGCGCACCGTTCTGCCGGACGAGTACTTCGTGCCGCCGCACACCGTGGCGCTTGACGCGCCGGTGCGGCTGCTGGCCCCTGGCGATCCCGGCCTTGCCGAGGCCATCGGGCAGGTGGGCTTCGCGCAAGTGGCGTTCGGCGTCGACGCGGAGTGGACCGACCGGATCAACCGGTACGAGCACATTGCGGAGGTGCGCGTCGCCGAGTTCGGCACGCACGCGGACGACGAGGTTCTGAATCTCGGCCAATGACGCCTCATGGGCCAATGAGCCTTTTCCAACCTGCTGATGCTGCACAGTTGGGGTGACAACGAAGTGAAGCCCCCGACAGATGGGTTTTCGACCAAGAGAACCGTCTCCACCAGAGGCTTCGCATGCTTGTCTACCCGTCCGGCGTGGACGTGTCGGCCCGATCCGGGGGACGCGCGGACGCGGGCACCGCGCCTCGCCCACAAGGAGATGTGCACGACGCTGTGACGCCGGTTCCCTCGGCCTTCGCGCCGGATCACGCCGTGGGACGAAGGTCGAAGGGTGCCTCGCGGCGTATCGTCTCGCGGTACCAGCGGCCCCATTTATCCAGCTCGTCGGTAATGGACTCCAAGCTGTGCCCGACCTCGGTGAGTGCGTACTCGACCCTCGGCGGCACCTCGGCATACACGGTGCGTGTCACCAGGCCGTCGGCCTCCAGTTCCCGCAGCTGGCGGGTCAGCATGCGCGAGGTGACACCCGGCAGCGCGCGCCTCAGTTCACCGAACCGGTGAGTGCCCGAGACCAGCTGTTTGAGCACGGCCAGCTTCCAACGACCCCCGAGTATTTCCATGGCGAACTCGACCGCACATTCCTCCGGAACGTCCTCGACGCCAGAACGCACTGCTGACCTCCATTGGTATACAGAATGTGCCTAGGGAACATCAAAGACCGTACTTGTCAGGAGCATTGGTTCTCCCTGAAGTTGAGCGTATGTCAAAAAGGGAGGCACCGTCACCGGTGCGGGTGACCGGCAAGACGGAAAACACGGGGCCTTCTCAGGCCCCGTCCAAACGGCGGTGGCTGGTGCTTGCCGTGGTGTCGGGAAGCCTGCTGCTGTGCGGCATCGACCTCACCGTGCTGCACGTCGCCGTGCCCAGCATGAGCCGGGAACTCAATCCCACGCCCTCGGGACTGCTGTGGATTGTCGATGTCTACTCGCTCACGCTCGCGGCCCTGCTCGTCACCTGCGGCACGCTCGGCGACCGCCTCGGTCGGCGCCGCATGGTGCTCAGCGGGTTCGCCGTTTTCGGACTGGCCTCGGCGGCGGCGGCCTTCTCCACCTCGACGGCGCAGCTCATCGCGGCGCGGGCCGCGCTCGGAATCGGCGCCGCCATGATCATGGCATCCACAGTGGCGATCATCAGGGTCGTCTTCACCGACGACCGCGAGCGCGCCTTCGCCATCGGGATCTGGACTTCCGCCCACAGTGTCGGCGCCACGATCGGCCCGCTGGTCGGCGGTCTGGTCACCGCGCGATGGGGCTGGGGTGCGGTCTTCCTGATCAACGTTCCGATCGTCGTCGTCCTGCTCGCCGTCGGTGGCAGAGTCATTCCCGAGTCGAAGAATCCCGTCCCCCGCCGCTGGGACCTGGCAAGCGTGGCGCTGTCCGTCATCGGCCTGGCCTGCGTGGTCTACGCGCTCAAGCAGGCCGGCGAACACGCGGGCGTGAACCGGCCCATTCTCACTGCGGCCGCCATCGGGAGCTTCCTGCTCCACCGTTTCGCACGCCGCCAGCGACGCATCGACGAGCCGCTCCTCGACTTCTCCCTCTTCAGCGAGCGTCGCTTCACCACCGCCACCCTGTGCGTGATCGGCTGCTTCGGCTCCTACGTCGCCCTGCTGTTCTTCCTCACCCAGTGGCTGCAGCAGGTGGGTGAGTACACACCCCCGCGCGCCGGACTCGCTCTGATGCCCCTCGCGGCCGCCAACGCCATCGGCGCGATCACCGCACCCGGGATCTCGAGCCGATGGGGCAACCGGTGGGCGCTCACCGGAGCACTCGTCCTATTCGCCACCGCCCTTTCCGCCATGGCCACCACCGGCGACACCGGCCACTACGGCGTGCTGCTCCTCCCGCTGCTCGGCGCGGGATACGGTGCCGGCATCGTGATGACACTCGGTGCCGACTCCATCATGGGCGCCGCCCAGCCGGAGCGCTCGGGGGAGGCGGCCGCGATCCAGGAGACCTCCTTCGAACTCGGCGCCGGCCTCGGTGTCGCCGTCCTGGGCAGCGTCCTTGGCGCCGTGTACCGGACCGGTCTGCCCCCACTGTCAGATCTCGATCCGGCCCAGCGGGCAGCGGTCGGTGAATCGCTCTCCAGCGCCGAAAATGTTGCCGCCGGCCTCCCGTCCGAAACCGCGCAGGAACTGCTGCGTACGGCACGAGAGGCCTATGGTCAGGGCTTCACCACCGTGCTGGTCATCGCCTCCGTCGGCCTGATCGCCACGGCTGCCGCCGCAGCCGTTGTGTTGCGCCCGCCGGAGAAGCCATAGAGCGGTCAGGGACCACGCGGCGGCCCCGGCCAGCTTGCGGCTGATCTGGGTCTGGCTCAGAAGCCGTATCTCAACCGATGATGGAACGTGTGAGTCGAAAAGGGCCCGTACTGGGGACGATGAGAGACCCTTTCCCCAGGTCGGAAGGCCGTGAATCGGTCCCACGCGAAGATCCGCGCACTCGTCGAACAAACCAAGGCCACCCTCAAAAACTGGTGGCTCCTGCGCGAGATCCCGTGCGCCACCACCCGGATCACGGCCTCGTCCAAGCCGTCCTCACCCTGCATCTGACCAGCTCAGAGCGATGACGGAAAAGGCTCACTGTGCTGTGGTGAGGTGACGCGCCGTCCGGATTCCACGTTCGCTGTTCGCTCACCGCGCCGGTGCGGGGGTTTCGGCCTCGGCACCGGCGCGTTGCGTTGGTGTGCTCGCGCCGGGGGCGCTCGGGGGGCGTATTCGGGGGCGCGGGCGAATTGCTTAGCCGTACATCTCGTTTGTACGGGTAAGGAGGGCAGACACGCAGGGTGGGGGTGGGGTAATCCAGAGTCATGGCGAACCCACGGTTTCGGCGAGGGCCGAGGAAGAAATACCCGACTCCCTTCGAGGCTCTGGGTGCGCAATTAGGGCGGGTTCGCGCGGCGCGGGGCTACACGCAGCCCCAGTTGGCCACGGCTGCCGTGATCAGCCTCAGCACGCTGGAGTCCATCGAGCAGGGCCGTCGTCCGCTGACGCTGGAGTTGGCGCAGCAGTTCGACGAACTGCTGGATACCGGCGGCACGCTGGAGGTGGGCGTCGAGAACCTGCCGGACCTGGCAGCTGCGATTCCCGTCTGGGCGCTGGCGTTCATGGACGCGGAACGAACTGCCATTACCATCTCGTCGTTCGAGAACCAGGTATTGCCAGGTCTCCTCCAGACCGAGGCATACATGCGCGCGCTCTATGACTACCGCGTGCCGGTTCAGAGCCCCGAGGAAACCACAGGTCAGATCGCCGCTCGACTCGAACGGCAGGAGATCCTGCAACGCCACGTGCCTCCCATCGTCAGCTTCGTTCTGTCCGAGGCAACAGTGCGGGATCGCTTTGGCGGTTCCGAGGTCTACCGAGAACAGCTCTCGCATCTGCGCGCGTGTGCGGGCGTGCCGGGTATCACGATCCAGATCCTGCCTCTCGGTCTGGCGGGTCACGCAGGGCTTTCCGGGCCATTCGTGCTGTTGGAAACCCCTGATCACGAGCACCTCGCGTATGTCGAGACGCAGCGCGGCAGCCAACTCATCCACGACCCCGACGAGGTCAGCATCCTGGCCGCGAAGTATGCGATGCTGCGATCACAGGCTCTCAACCCCGAGGAAACGAAGGGCCTGTTGGAGCAGCTGCTAGGAGAGCGATGACCGAGTCCCTGAAGTGGTTCAAGTCCAGCTACAGCGGCAGCCAGGGCGGTAACTGCGTGGAGATCGCCTACGCCTGGCGGAAGTCGAGCCACAGCAGCGAAGAAGGCGGCAACTGCGTCGAGGTCGCCGCCCACCCCGGGGCCGTTCACGTACGGGACTCGAAGGACCCGGAGGGCCCCGCCCTCACGTTCAGCCCCGACGCATGGTCCGCGTTCGCCGCGTTCGCCGCGGCGCAGGACGTGGCGACCGCGTAGAACCGCGTCGTACCGACCGCCGTTCGGGCTCTCCGCTGCCCGGGCGGCGGTCGGCGTGTGTGCGGGGCCGCGAGTGGCCGGAAAGTGGCCGAACATGCACCTTGCCGCCTGCTGCGGCGTACGGAATGACTGGGGAATCCGTACGACGAGTTGGAGGAGAACGTGCGAAGAACTCCCGTAGCACTCCTGGCCGTCGGCCTCGCGGCCACCGCCGCGTCACTCGTGCCCGCCGCCCAGGCGTCGGCCGCCGACGCGGGGACGAGCCTCGTCCTGAGCAAGGTCTTCAGCGGGCCCACCCCGGGGGAGAAGGACCACTCGGTGACGCTCCAGTGCGAGCCCACCGGCGGCAGCCATCCCACCCCCGACGCGGCCTGCGCGTCCCTCATCGCCGTGGACGGGCAGTTCGCGAAGCTGCCCACGGTGTGGGCGGCGTGTCCGGCCACCTACGACCCGGTCACCGTGAGCGTCAGCGGCACCTGGCACTTCAAGACGGTGTCCTTCACGCAGACCTACACCAACGACTGCGCGGCCGGGGTCCTGAGCGACTACGTCTTCCGCTTCTGACCCGCCCCGCGCGTCGGGCGCCGCCGCGTCATCCGGCGGCGGCCCGGTCCGTACGGGTCACGCGTCACGTACCCGGCTCGCGCCTTGTGTGCGCGCCCGCGGGCGGGCAACGATGTCAGCCATGACCTCCGCGGATCTCGTCGCCTGCCCCTGCTGCTTCCAACTGACCCTGAAGGAGCGGGCCGACTTCGAGATCTGCCTGGAGTGCGGCTGGGAGGACGACGGGCAGGATGACGCGGACGCCCACATGGTCCGCGGCGGGCCCAACGGGCGCCTGAGCCTGACGCAGGCCCGCCTCGACTACCGCGCGTACGTGGCCGAGACGGACGAAGGGTCCGTGACGCACGGCGGACCGGGCCTGTGGCTGTCGGAGGCGCACCGCCAGGTCCCGGACCCGGCAGAGTAGCCGGGCCTCTCGCGTGCGCGGGTCGCGTACGTGCCCCGCCGGCGGAGGCGGACGGCGCAGGGACGGCCCGGGCGCGGGGGCGGCCACCTGACCGGCCGGACGGGTCCTAGTCGCCGCCCGAGCGGAACATCGTCCGGAAGGCCGCGGTGAGGGCGAAGGCGATGGCCACGACCGCGAAGGCCAGGCCGATCGTCGCGGCGGAGCCGACCTCGGAGGGCGGGAAGGCCGCCTGGCGGGCGACGTTGAGGACGATCGTGACGGCGGCGAACGTCCACCGCGAGGCCTTGTCGAAACGGCGCATGCCCGTACCCCCTTTTTAGCACGGCTGTGTCACTTACAAGATAACACGGGCGTGCGATAATGGCGGGATGCCGAAGGTGGTCGACCACGAGGAGCGGCGCGCGGAGCTGGCCGGTGCGCTGTGGCGCGTCGCGCTGCGGGAGGGCTTCGACGCGGTGAGCGTCCGCTCGGTCGCGCGGGAGTCCGGCTGGTCGGCCGGAGCGCTGCGGCACTACTTCGCAGACAAGACGGCCATGGTGCTCTTCGCCGTCGACCACGCCGTGGCCGCCGTACGGGAACGGGTCGCCGCGGCCAACGCCGCCGCGGGCGCGCTCTCGCCGGAGTTCGTGCAGACGCACCTGGAGCAGTTGCTGCCGCTGGACGACGAGCGGCGGCTGGAGTCCGAGGCGTGGTTCGCGCTCGTCGTCCTCGCCCACCGGGACCCCGCGGCGGCCGAGCGCCGCGCCGAGGTCGACGACCTGATCCGGGACTCCGTCGAGAGCGCGGTCGCCGCGCTGGCGGAGCTGGGCAGGCTCGGAGAGGGCCGCGTCCTCGCCGCCGAGGCCGCCCGACTGCACGCCCTCCTCGACGGCCTCGTCCTCCAGCTCCTCGCCCGCCCCACCCGTCTGACCCCGCCCCGTGCCCGCGCCCTGCTGGCCGGCCACCTCGCCGACCTGGCCCACCGGGCGGGCTGACGGCGGCGGGTCAGCGCTGCGCGCCGGGCTCCGGAAGGGCCGGTCCGATGTGCGTGGCCGGTCCCGCGTGCATGGCCGGTCCCGCGTCCGCAGTCGGCCCCTCGGGCGCCGCGCCCTCCCCTCGGGCGGCCCGCTCCTCCGCGCCCAGCTCCTGGGTGCCGATCACGGACAGCAGGGCCAGCTGCTCGGCCCCCCGGCTGCCGGGCGGCGCGGTGAACCACAGCAGGCGCTGGCGGCCGTCCTCGCTGAGCAGGGTGTGGCAGTCGAGCGTGATGACGCCGAGCGCGGGGTGGAGGATCCGCTTGCGCTCCTCGCGGCGGACGGCGACGTCCTGGGTGTCCCACAGGGCCGCGAACTCCGGGCTGCGGCGGCGCAGCGCGGCGACCGTCCTCGCGACCTCCGTGTCCCGGCCGCGGCGGGCGGCCGCCGCCTGGAGGTCGGACACGAAGACCCGCGAGTGGTGCGGGTGGTCCTCCGGCAGGTAGTAGTCGCGGGCTCGCGGGTCGGTGAACCAGCGGTACACGAAGCTCGCCGCCGGACCGCGCGGCGGCGGGGAGCCGCCGAGGAGGGCCCGGGCGAGGCTGTTCTCCACCAGGGTCTCGTGCAGGTCGGTCATGACGCGTGCGGGCGTGTCGGCGAGCCGGTCCAGGAGCGCGAGCAGCGCGGGCTGCACATGCCCCGCAGGCCCGTGCGCCGGCGGCGGCACGGGCCGTTCGGCCAGCCGGAACAGGTGGTCGCGCTCGTCGCCGTCGAGCCGCAGGGCGCGGGCGAGGGCGGCCAGGGTCTGCGCCGAGGGCTGCACGCCGTTCTTCGTGCTGCCGCGCTCCAGCTCGGTGTAGTAGTCGGCCGACAGCCCGGCCAGTTGCGCGACCTCCTCGCGGCGCAGCCCGGGGACGCGCCGGCGCGGGCCGTGCGGCAGGCCGACGTCGGCGGGACGGATGCGGTCGCGGCGCGTCCTGAGGAAGGCGCCGAGCTGCGGAAGGTTCACCGCTCCATCGTCGCTCGCGCGCCAGGCCGTATCCAGGCCGTATCCAGGGGGTGCCGTCCCCCGGGTAGGTGCAGCCCTGGCCGAGGACGGCGGAGCGGCCGATCGTGGACGGCGCGGGCAGGGCGCCGGCCGCACGCCGCCGCCCCGCCCGCACCGATCAGTTCCACGCGTCCGACTCAACGATCAGGAGCCCACCGGCCATGCCTTTCGCGAATTTCAAGGTCCCCGAGAAGACCCTCACCGCGCAGCAGAAGGAGCAGATCGTCACCCGTACCACCGAGCTGTACATCGAGATCTACGGCGAGCAGGTCCGCGGCAACACCATGGTCCTGGTCGAGGAGGTGGCCGACGGCGGCTGGGGCATCGGCGGAAACGTCCTGACCCTCGCCGTGCTCGGCGAGGCGGCACCGGCGGAGCCGGCGGCGGACGCCGGATGACCCGCTGACATGTCGGGCGGGCGTGTGTAAGGTTCGCTAGGTGACTGAGACCATTACCTCGTCAGGTGCCGGCGGTACGGACGGCCTCGGCGTCGGCCCTGGCCTCGACCTCGGCCTTGGCCTCGCGGAGCTGAAGCGCGCGTGGGTCGAGGGCTGGGTGGTCTCCCGGGCGGCTGCCCCGCCGGTCGAGGAGCCGTGGGGCTTCACGGTCGACGTGGGGCTGGTGCCGCAGGTGCGCCGGTACGTGCTGCCGGACGCGGACGAGGGGCTCGTCCGTATGTTCATGCGGACCGTCACCGCGCCAGGGACATGGATCAAGTGCTTCCTGGAACCGGAGATCGTCGAGGCCTGGCTCGCCCCGGGCTGGGCGCTCGACACCCCCGGTTTCCTGATGGCGACCCGGCTCGCCCCGGTGCCCGAACCCCGCTGCCCGGGCGGCTACCGGCTGCGCACCTGGACCCGTGGCGGCCTCACCCGCGCGCTCGTCACCACCGGCGACCACGCCTTCGCCGCGCGCGGCCAGATCGCGGTCCCCGCACCCGGCGCGGCCGCCGTGATCGACCAGATCGAGACGGCGCCGGACCACCAGCGGCACGGCCTCGGCAGCTTGGTCATGCACACCCTGTGCAACGCGGCGGCGGCCGCCGGATCCCCGGCCGCCGTCCTGGGCGCGACCACCGAGGGCCGCGCCCTCTACGAACACCTGGGCTGGACGTCGTACGGACCCCTGACGGGCGCGGTCCTCACCCCGCCCGCCTGAACCCCCGCCCCCCCGGCGCGTCAGCCGAAAGTGGGCCCGGCTCGGACCAGCACCGCCGCCGGTTCCGGATCCGGCACCCGGGCCGGGGGCTGACGCTGCCGACCGGAGTGCCGGGCGACCCTATCCGGCGGCCGAACGCTCCCATTCCCGCGCTGCGGAGAGCAGGGCGGCACGGTGCGGCATCGGATCCGCCTCGGCGCGGTGCTCCCAGAACGCACGGACGGTGCGGGCGAAGACGGCGAGGGCGGCCGGGGCGGCTTCCGCGTAGGCGGGCACGACGCGGGCGAGGGCGTCCGCGTCGCGGAAGCCGTGTCCCGCCGCGATCAGCCGGGGGATCCACAACGCGGTGTCGGCCCACTCCGGCCCGGGGCAGGACAGGGCCCAGTCGACCAGGCCCACCGTGGGGCCGCAGACCAGGATGTTCCGCTCCCCGAGGTCGGTGTGCGCGAGCGCCGACCCGTCGAGGACCGGCCCTTGGCCGGCGGGGGTGAACGGCGCCAGACGATCCCGCAGCGGACGCTTGCCGATCTCCGTCGGCCACCGCGTCGCCGAGAGCAGCGCCAGCGCCTCCGCGACGGGGAGGAGGTCCGGTGAGCCGCACGCGAAATCGGCGTGCCGCCCGGGGAGCACGCTGTAGCCGTAGAACAGCCACCCAGCCCCCTCCGCCTCCCACTCAGGGAGCGGCGCCATGGGCGCGTGCGCGACGACGCGGAACTCATGGCGGTACGTCCATGCGTCCGGCGCGTCAGCGGGGGTGCCCTTCGCGAAGAACGCCTTCCCGCCGGTGCTGAGTCGGGCGACGAACGCGGACATCACACCTGCGACCGGTGTGGTGGCGGAGCGGACGGGGCCGATGACGTGCTCAACCGCTCGTCGGGCGTCGTCGGGGAGGTCTGTCCAACGGGTGCGGATCACGGATGGCCGTCCTCCTCGCTCGGTGCGGGCCGGAGCCCCGGCTTCCCGGAGCGCCGGCCCGCCGTGGGGGGTCAGCCCTCAGGCGTCAGGGGGCTGTCGGAGCAGTTGGCGTGGCACTGCGAGCACTCCGCCAGGTCTATCTCGGGCCAGAAGCCGGGGTCCACCAGGAATCCGAGCTCTGTGATCGTGTCGACGGCGCGCCGGCGGAGCACCTTGCCGCCGCCGTGCTCCTCCGGGTCGAGGTATCCGGGCTTGTGGTGGACCATCGCGCCGAAGCGGTCGGTGCACCAGGCCATGTACGCCTCGGTGTGCATCAGCCATGCGGGCCAGTAGTCGTCGACCTCGGGCGACGGGCTGAGCGGCCGGTCGGACGAGGCGCAGGCCGCGAGGAACGCGGCCATCTGCCCGACGCCGGTGTTCGCGCGGTCCTCGGTGATCCCCGGGTGCTGCGCGCGGACAGTCGTGATGATCCGCTCGCGGTCGTCCGGCGACAGGAGTTCGCGCGGGTCGACGAGATACGCGGTCGTGTCGGTCATGCGGCTTCCCTTCCCACTGGTGGGTGCGACGAGGGACACGCTAAGGAAGGGAGCACTGCGGAACCAGAATTATTGGCGTTGTCGGGTAAAAATCACGGACCAATCGGCGAGGAGTTCGCGGCACTCATCCCCGAAGAGCGCGTACTGCTCATATGTTTCGAAGTCCTTGAGGTAGGCGGACACATCCTTGCGATCCCGCAATATCAGCGCGCCGGTTCCGGTCTCCACCGTTGCAAGCCGTTGATCGTAGACCGTGAAAGTGTTGAGCGGCCGCTCCGGGACGTACCCGTCCAGCGGGATCACACCCAGGCGTACCTGCGGGATGCGGGAAACCGATGCGAGGCGATCCAGTTGCACGGCCATCGCCATGGGTGGCAGGAGTGGCCACCTGACCGCCTGCTCGGTGAGGATGAAGGTGAACGACTTGGCGGGATCATAGAGAATCTGCTGCCGTTCCAGCTTCTTGGCGATGGTCT
The DNA here is from genome assembly GCF_000721495.1 of Streptomyces sp. NRRL F-5123. Classification (GTDB taxonomy): domain Bacteria; phylum Actinomycetota; class Actinomycetes; order Streptomycetales; family Streptomycetaceae; genus Actinacidiphila. The sequence continues at coordinate 41,963 of NZ_JOHY01000020.1, read as the reverse complement.
TCGACTGGTCGCCCGGAACATCGGCGATGCTGGCGCGCACGTAATCCGGCGTGGCGAGCAGTCCGGTGATCATCGACAGGAGGAAGAAGCGGAAGTCTTTCGACGCGCTCTCCAGCCTGGCCAACTCGTTCTGCTTCTTGTCCAGACCTCGCCGGCGCGAGGACCAATGATCCTGCCATTCCGTGTTCGCGGTCCGCGCGAGGGCGATGATCTCTGCCGCGGAACCTTCCTCCGCGCCGAGGGCGTCCAGGATGAGTTCGACGTCGACCAGAGACGGTGTGAGCTTCCCGCTCTCGATGTTGCTGACCTTGGTCTGTGACATCGCACAGCGGCGGGCGAGCCAGGTCTGTGTCCTCCCGGCTCGTCTGCGCTGGCTCCTCAGCGAGCTTGCCAGGTCGGACCTGGCAGGTCCCAGCGTCTCGGGATCAAGCGTCAAGGCCCTTCACGTACTCCTCGAAGGGCACCGATGCGGCGACTGCGATGCGCTGGTACTCGACGAACTGCGCCGCGACGCCGCCACGGACCTCGCGGCTGAGCTGGCGCCCGTCCGGGTCGTAGTTCATCAGGACCACTTCCGTACCGTCGAAGATCCAGAAATCCTGAACGCCTTCCAGGGGGTTGGCCCGACTCGTCACATCCAGGATGCGGATCTCCTCGCCCGCCAGCGAGTGGGGTGCGTAATACTGGGAGAACTCGAATCGCAGGTATGGCGAGAGCGGGCGGGTGACGATATGGACGCGCCCTTGCGAGCGTCCTTCCGCCACCTGTCGGCGGAGCCGGTCCGTGTACTCGTTCGAGACTTCCCGGGGGTCGATACGCGCCCCGGCCCTGAATGCCGCGAATTCATCCTCCTCCTGCGGCATGAGGTACTGCGGAAGAGTCTCCAGTCGCCAGGCCTCCCACTGGAACCCTTCAAACCGAGCCACCCATTCCTCACCAGCCAAGAGCACGAACGGCCTCCCTCAAAATCTCCTCCGGAATCTCCACGAGTGCTTCTCCGTCAGGCGTCGTGAAGGCGTGGGACACCTCTCCCTGGACCACGAATGACCCCGATGCCGTCCGGTAGACGTTCGGACAGTCGTCCTTGCCGCACGTGCCGTTGCCGTTGCCGGTGAGCAGGGTCAGTTCTTCATGAGCCATGACGGTGAACCCCCTCGGACCGGCCTCGTGCGGGCCGGTTGTCACGACGGTAATGGCGGGGCGTCCGGGGCGTCCATGCGAAAGCCCCAATATTTGCGTCATCGCATAAAGCGGCCTCAGCGTACGGCGAGTCGGCAAGATGCGGCCGGGGCGGCCGGTCAGGGGGCCATGAGGTCGTCCTCCACCACCGGGTGGACGCGGGCGAGCCAGGATGGACGTACGCGCCGTGTCCGTCGAAGAGCCGGAAGGCGCGGATCGCGGGATCGGCGGCGCCGAGCGCGGGGTCGCCGGTCGTCGCGGCCGCCACCCACGTACGCGGCATGGGCGAACCGCCCCACCCCACCATGGCCCCCGCGAGCACCGCGGTCTTCGCGAAGTCCCCGGACAGCAGCGGCAGCACGGGCGCCAGCGCCTCGATCGCGGCGTCCAGCTTCCGCTTCCGGCTGCCGGGCAGCCCCTCGCGTACGGCCCCGGAAAGCGCCGACATGGCTTGCCGGTATCCGGCGTCCGACCCCGACTCCATCTGGACGACCCGTTCCCCGACCAGCTTCCCCACCCCGGCGGCCATGGCGCGCACGCTGGCAGGACGCTCAGTTCAGACCAGCACCGCCGCCGGTTCCGGATCCGGTGTCCGGGGCAGGGGCGGGTCCCAGGGGCGGGTGGTGCGGGCGTAGGCGGTGATCACGGAGGCGAGGGACAGGATCAGCAGGGGGCCGAAGAGCCAGGGGTGGTGGGCCATCTGCATCGGGAGGTAGCGGTAGGAGAGGAGGAGGGCGGTGAAGACGGCCGTGCCGTAGCCGACGAGGGCCAGGCCGCGGGGGTCCCAGCCGCGGTCGAGGGTGCGCAGGGCGGCCTCGATCGTGAGGGAGAACACGGCGCCCGCGACGAGGTCGACGCCGTAGTGGTAGCCGAAGCCGAGGGTGGCGAGGAGGGTCGCGACGAGCCAGAAGGCGCCGGCCCAGCGCAGGGCGCGGGGGCCGCGGCGGGAGTGGACGAAGATCGCGGTGGCCCACGCGGTGTGCAGGCTGGGCATGCAGTTGCGCGGGGTGACCTCGTCGAAGGGCATCGGGTGCGGGGCGGTGAGCGCGGGCGGGGTGTGCGGCCAGAGGTTCGCGAGCGCCCAGTGGCCGCCGTCGCCGCCGTACGCGAAGACCGGGCCGACGGTCGGGAAGAGCATGTAGATGCCCGGCCCGACCAGGCCGATGACCAGGAAGGTGCGGACGAGGTGCCGGCGCGGGAAGGCGCGCTCGGTCGCGACGTGCCGCAGCTGGTAGAAGGCGACGGCGACCGCGGCCACCGCGAGCTGGATGTAGACGTAGTCCAGCAGGTGCTCGCCGACCGGCCCGGTGGCGTGCACCATCCGGCCGACCAGCCACGACGGGTTGCCGAGCGCGCGGTCGGCGGTCTCGGCGTACGGGTCGAGCACCGACGGGCGGGCCTTCGACGTGATGAGCAGCCATGTGTCGCCGACCTTGCGCCCGGTCACCAGCAGCAGCCCCAGCCCGACGCCCTTGAGCAGCAGCTCCCGCTCCCGCCCGGTGCGGCGGGTCAGCGCGATCACGACGCAGCCGATGATCACCCACAGCGCCCCGTTGCCGAACGCCGGCTTCGCCCCCGCAGCCCAGCGCACCAGCAGGAAGACGGCGTCGATGCCGACCGCCGCGCCGAGCGCGACCGCCCGCTCCCGCCAGGTGAGCACGACCATCATCAGCGCCATGCTCGCGTAGAGCAGGAAGCCGGACTTCGGTGCGAGGACGACCTCCTTCACCTGGTTGGTGACCGGCCCCGGCAGGTCGTAGTGCCGGGCGGCGATCTCCATCCCGGCCATGAAGGCCGCGGTCACGACCCCGGCCACGCCCCACAGCCATCCCGGCACCCGGATCGGCTTCACCGCCGCGTCCGCGCCGGTGGCGGGCGCTGCGTCGGTGGAGCGGTCCGGGTGCCGGGACGTCCGGGACTGCCGGGGTATTCGGGCCCGTATTCGCGAGGTCGTCTGCGTCAACGGACTGGCCGATTTGTCAGAATGGGGCTGGATATCGCGTTTTTCATGCCGTAATGCAGGGCTTTCCGGTGAACGAGCGGCGAAGGAGATTCGCCATAGGCTCGAACATGTTAACGGAACGCGAAGAGCGGGTGCCGCTGCCATGCATGTGCGCGCCACGTACGTGGAAGGGCCCCGGGTGCAGGACGGGCCCCCATCCGCTACGCGCGTAGCGGATGGGGGCTCCGGTCCCCTCGGCGGCGTGCTGCCGCCGGGGCGGGATCAGCCGTTGGCCAGGGCCTGCACCCGGCTGAAGTCGCCGTTGAAGGTGTCCTGGTCGCCGGGGAAGATGCCGCTGTCGGCGTACTGCCAGATCGTCTGGTAAGGCCACTTGTACGGCATCGTGCCGGGGCTGCCGTTGTAGTTGGCCAGCGCCAGCGGGTTGGTGGACGAGAAGTCGCCCGTGTTGCCGGTGCACTGGCTCCACCAGCTCGTCGCCGTGTAAATCACCGGCCAGCGGCTCGTCTTGGCGTGGTATTCGTTGCTGAACGACAGGATCCAGTTGACCATTCCGGACGCCGAGAGGCCGTAGCAGCTCGCGCCGTACGGATTCCACTCGATGTCGAGCATGCCGGGCAGCGTCTTGCCGTCCTTCGACCAGCCGCCGCCGTGGGCCACGAAGTAGTCGGCCTGGGTGGCGCCCGAGGACGTGTTGGGCGTCGCGAAGTGGTACGAGCCGCGGATCAGGCCCGCGTTGTAGGAACCGTTGTACTGCTGGGTGAAGTACGGGTTCGTGTACGTCGTGGACTCCGTCGCCTTGACGTACGCGAAACGCCCCCCGTTCGCCGCGACCGAGGACCAGTTGACGTTGCCCTGGTAGCCGCTGACGTCGAGGCCGGGCGTACCCGCCACGTTCGGGGTGACGGTGAGGTGGCTCGCGTCCGCGGAGGCGGACTGGTGCTTGGCGGTCTGCGACCCGGCCCAGTCCAGCTCGGGGTGGGTGATCGGGTTCTTGGCGGTGTGGGAAGGGGCGGCCGCGGCCGGTATCGCGGTGGCACCGAGGGCGGCGCAGGCCAGCACCGCGCAGGCGGCCAGCCCGCGGGAGCTGACGGGGGCATGCCAAATCATGGGATTCCTCCGGACGGGAAGGGAGTTCCGGGTGGGGGGTGTGGGGACGGCATCGTCCAAGCCAAGAGTGAAGGTAACTTTCGTCCGGCACAAGGCGCATGAAAAAAAACTTCCACGCGCGGGGTGCGGGTGGACGGTGCGGGCGGCGTGTCCCGGCGCGGACCGGCGCGCAACCACCCGCGGGGCACCGGGCGTTCACCCAGGGGTCTGTTGCCGAGCGGTGACGGTTCACCCATGGGCCCGGGACCGTTGATCGCCGAGACTCTCACCAGCAGCTTCGCACCGATCGCGGTGCGAGGTTCCACCGTGACCCATGCTCATGAATTCTGGGGGGAATTCCCGTGTCCGTTCGACGTGGCGCCGCATCCGCCGCTCTTGTCGCTGCCGCCGTCATCGGTGGCGTCCTGCTCGTACCGGCCGCCGCCTCGGCTGCGCCCGCTTCCGGCTCTGCCGCCGGTTCTGCTTCCGGCTCAGCTTCCACCGACGGTCTGGGCGTGACCGTCACCGATGTCGTCCGCGACACCGTCACCCGCGGGCACGGGGAGGACGGCTTCACGGTCACCGTGAGCAACCCGACCGCCAAGGCGCTGCCCTTCACCGGCACCGTGATCTTCACCCCGGCCGGCGGTCCCAGCCCGCTGGCGCCCGGCCAGCTCACGGTCGGCGTCCAGCCGCTGACCGCGCCCGCCACGGACACTTCCGTACTGGGCGAGAACCCGGGACTCTTCGCGCAGTTCTTCCCCAAGGGCGGCAACGCGCTGAAGGACCCCTTCCAGCTGCCGGCCGGGTCCAGCTACAGCTGGAAGGTCACCTTCGGCTTCGCCGCCGGCTTCCCCGGCAACGACGACGGGGTGCAGGCCGCCGTCGACATCTCCGTCCCCTCCGGCGGGCACGTCACTCCCGACCCCGCGGCCCCGATGGACTTCGACCTGTCGCCCGCCCTCCCCGACGGCAAGATCACCGAGCACTTCACCGGTGACGTCAGCCTCTCGCCCGGTCACCCCGGGCAGACCACCCTCGAGGTGGACAACGGTGCGGGCGGCAGCTTCACCAGCCCGCTGGAGACGATCGTCGAGGTCCACCCCGCCAAGGGCGACGCGCTGCCGGACCTCAAGGGCCTCGCCCTCGAATACCGCACCGGCGGCGGCGCCTGGAAGCAGGCCCGCGCGATCGAGCCGGGCGAGGGCTGGGCGCTCCCCGACATCCCCGCGGGCTTCGCCTACCAGCAGAAGCACAGCTTCGACCTGCGCTTTTCCCTCCCCGCGGGCAGCGGCAACCGCACGACGGCGGAGGACCTGACGATCGACTCGCTGCTGCGGCTCGGCGGCACGATCGCCTCGGCGCAAGGGGCGTTGCACTACGCGCCCGCGGCGGGGGGTACGCCGACGTCCTCGCCGTCCGCGACGACGCCGGCCGCTTCCGGCGGTACGACCGGTACGACCGGTGGGACCGGTGCGGTGGACTCCGGCGCCGCCTCGCAGCTCGCCCACACCGGCACCTCGCACGCCGACCTGCTTGCCGGGGCGGCAGCCCTCTTCGCCGCGGCGGGCGCCGCGCTGACGCTCGCCGCGAGGCGCAAGCGGCCGACGGCGTAGGGCGGTGCGGTCCGCCGCCGGGGGCGCGTGGGGGTACCTCCCAGGCGAAACTCCGGGGGAGCGCGGTTCCCCCCGCCCCTGAAAACGCTCACCCCTCGCGTGGCACTGCAGGCCCGTCCGGGGCGGGCGGGGGAAGCGTTCACCGCGCGGCGCGGTCGCACCCGTAAACGCTCGCCGCCTGCGTGGCGGCGCAGGCCCGTCCGGGGCGGGGGGAACGTCCGCCCCGCGGTGCAGCCGCACCCGAAAGCGCTCGCCGCCCGACGCCGGTAGCGCAAGCCATTCGGAGCGGGCGGCGGGGCAACGCTCACCTCGCGTGGCGGCGCGGGCCCGTCCGGGGCGGGCGGGGGAAGCGTTCGCCCCGCGGTGCGGTCGCACCCGTAAGCGCTCGCCGCCGGACGCGCGGTAGCGCAAGCCATTCGGAGCGGGCGGCGGGGCAACGCGCACCCCTCGCGTGGCGGCGCGGGCCCGTCCGGGGCGGGCGGGGGAAGCGTTCGCCCCGCGGTGCGGTTGCACCCGAAAGCGCTCGCCGCCGGACGCGCGGTAGCGCAAGCCATTCGGAGCGGGCGGCGGGGCAACGCTCACCTCGCGTGGTGGCGCGGTGCGCTCCGGCGTACGCCATATGCGGGGGGCATGCGTCCGCGCGCCGGACGAGGTTTGCGGCGGGGGCGGTGCCGGGGTGGGCGGCGGGAGCACACTGGTGGGCCGGATCGCGGCCGACACGCCATGAGCCGCGTCGCGAGACCACCACGGGTGGGGGAGGCGGGGTCATGACGAAGCGGCGATCGGGCTCACCGGGGCAGCGCGCGGGCGGTACCGCGGGGGAGGGGGGCTCCGCGGCGGCGCAGGACGAGTCGCCCGGCGCCGAGATAGCCGCGGGCCCCGCGAAGCCCGGCAGCCCCGAAAACCCTGCAAGCCCCGCGGGCCCCGCGAACGCGGAAGTGCTGAAGCTCGACCTCCCCGGGGACCGGCGGCTGGAGGCCGGCAAGGCGATCACGCTCGGGGCGATGGCGCGGCGGCTGCCGCAGCTCATCGGCCGTGCGCTGGGGATGGCGTGGCAGGTGGACCGCGCAGCGGTGGTCGCGCTGCTGGTGTGCCAGGTGGTCTCCGGCGTGCTGGAGGCACTGGGGCTGCTGGCGATGACGGGCACGATCACCGCCGTCATCGGGTCGGGGCACATCGCCGCGCGGCTGCACCAGGCCGCGCCCTCGCTCGTTCTGCTGGCGTCGGCGGCGGGGCTGCGGGCGGTGCTGGGGATAGCGGTGACGGCGCTGTCGACCCGGCTGGCGCCGCGGATCTCGCGTGAGGCGGAGTTGCGGCTGCTGGACGCGGCGACGCACGCGGAGCTGGCGGCGTACGACCACCCCGGCTACAACGACCGCTGGGACGCCGCCGACCGCGGGGTCGAGGTGTCGCAGGAGTTGCTGAACCAGTCGCAGAGCGTGCTGGCGGCCGCGGCCTCGCTGGTAGCGGCGGCGGCGGTGCTGACGACCGTCCACCCGGTGCTGCTGCCGCTGTTGGTGCTCGCGTCGACCCCGCAGGCGATCGCGGGCGTACGCGCGGCGCGGCTGACGTACCTGGCCTCGCTGGACACGATGAAGGACCGGCGGCTGCTGGGCATCCTGCGCTGGTACCTGGTCGACAAGCAGAACGCCGACCAGATCCGCTCGGGCACGATGGCGGGCTTCCTGCTGGGCAAGTACCGCTCGGCCGGGGCGCGGGTGGACGCGGCGACGGACCGGGCGGCGTGGCGGGCGGCGAAGATGGCGCTGGCAGGGAGTCTGGCGGGCGGGGTGGCGTCCGGCGCGGTGTGGGCGACGCTGCTGTGGCTGATCGCTACGGGGCGGGTGTCGGTCGCGGCGGCGGGGACGGCGACGTTCGCGCTGCGGTCGGTGGGGACGGGGCTGCGCGGGGTCGTCGGCTACGGGGCGATCATCTTCCGTACGGGGATGTACCTCGACGACTGGTCGGACTTCCTGGACGAGGCCGGCGGCCACCGCGTCGACCGCGGGGACACCGTGCCGTACGGCCCGGCCGTCGTCCGTACCGAGGGCCTCGGTTACACCTACCCGCACGCCGAGCGGCCCGCCCTGGACGGCGTCAGCCTGGAGGTGCGGCGCGGCGAGGTGCTCGCGCTCGTCGGCGAGAACGGCTCGGGCAAGACGACGCTGAGCAAGCTGCTCGCCGCCCTCTACCTCCCCGGCAGCGGCAGCGTCACATGGGACGGCGCCGACACCCGCACGCTCGACGCGCAGGCGGCCTGGCGGCGGGTCGCGGTCGTCCCGCAGGAGTACGCGAAGTGGCCGCTGACCGCCCGCGAGAACATCACCCTCGGCCAGCCGCTGGCGGGCGCGGACGACGCCGTACGCGCCGCGGCCCTCGCCTCGGGGGCCGACGACGTCGTGGACGCGCTGCGCTCGGGCCTCGACACGCTGCTGGCCCGCGAGTGGTGGGGCGGCCAGGAGTTGTCCGGGGGCCAGTGGCAGCGGGTGGCGCTGGCCCGCGCCTTCCACCGCGACGCGGGCCTGCTGGTGCTCGACGAGCCCACCGCTGCCCTGGACCCGCGCGCCGAGCACCGCATCTTCACCGGCCTGCGCACGCTCGCCGCCGACCGCGCGGTCGTCCTGGTCACGCACCGGCTGACCAATGTCGTCGTCGCCGACAAGATCGCCGTCCTCGACCGCGGCCGCCTCGTCCAGTACGGCACCTTCGCCGAGCTGCGCGATTCCCCCGGACTTTTCCACGACCTGTGGACACTCCAGAACGACCGCGAGACCGAGCGCGCCCCCACCACGCTGTGACCCGCCCGCGGACCTCCCGAACTCAGTCCTTGCGCTGGTACTTCGTGCCGCCCATGAGCACGAGCAGCGTGCCGACGCAGATCGCGATCACCGCCAGCGAGAACCCGATCGTCTCCAACGCCCTCATCGCTCCGCCCTCCTCCCGTTCCCCCCTCACCGTCGCATACGTCCATGTAAGCGGCATTCCGGATGCGGGCCGCACGTAGGGGACCCGAGGAGTATAGTCGAACTCGGGTAATCGAAGTCGGTCAAGGGGAGGGGGCGGGATGGCGGCACGCGCGGTGCGGACCCCGCTCACGCTGGCGGTGCTGAGCCTGCTCAGGGAGCGGGCGAGGCATCCGTACGAGATCCAGGCGCTCGTGCGGGAGCGGCATGTGGACGAGGTCGTGAAGATGCGCGGCGGGTCGCTCTACGACGCGATCCGGCGGCTCGCCGAGGCCGGGCTCGTCACGAGCGTGACGTCGGAGCGGGCGGGCGCGCGGCCGGAGCGGACGGTGTACGCGATCACCGACGAGGGGGTCGCCGTGGCCGAGGCGCTCGTGCGGGACTACCTGCGCAGCCCCGCGCAGGACTTCCCGGTCTTCGTCGCCGGGCTCGCGCACATCCTCGACCTCGAACCCGCCACCGCCGCCGCGCTGTTGCGGGAGCGGCGCGCCGCGATCCAGGCCGAGCACGACCGGGTCGCCGCCCAACTGGACGCCGACACCGCCCACTTGCCGCGGGTCGTGACGCTGGAGGCCGACTACGCCCAGGCGTTGCGGGTCGCCGAACTGGCCTGGCTCGACCGGGTGGCCGCCGGGATCGAGGCGGGCGAGCTGCCCTGGCCGGAAGGCCGTACGTAAGCGCACTTCGTCAACGAGCGGAGGAAGCACATGGGAACGGTCGTGCTGGCGGTCGACGTGGTGCGCGGCGCCACGGGCGGGCTCGACGTGACGTGGGAGGCGGCGGGCCCGGGTGCCGTGGAGGTCGCGGTCGGGCCGACGCCCGAGGCGGCCGGCAGCGGCCCGCCCGTCGCCCGCGTCGTGGACGGCGCCCGCCGGATCGCCCTCGACGGGCTCGGGCCCGGACGCCACTACGTGCGCGTCGCCCCCACGGGCGGCGGCCCCGCCGTGCTCGCCGCCGAACGCGTGCTGCCGCTGGAGGGCGCGACGAACTTCCGCGACCTCGGCGGCTACCCCACGGAAGGCGGCGGCCGCACCCGCTGGGGCCTGGTCTTCCGCGCCGACGCCCCCGACCGCCTCACCCCCGCCGACCTCGCCGCCCTCGCTCCGCTCGGCCTGCGCGTCGCCTACGACCTGCGCACCCCCGACGAGCGCGCCAAGGCCCCCTCGGCGCTCCCCGCCGCCGTCCGCCACGAGCCGTACGACATCGGCGGCGACGCGTCCCGTACGACGCTGCTCGGCGACCTCTTCCGTACCGGGCGCCTCGACGACCTGCCCGACGACTTCCTGCACCGCGTCTACCTCGACATGGCCGACCAGGACGCCGCCACCTTCGGCCGCGTCCTCACCGCCCTGGCCACCCCGGACGGCGCCCCCGCCCTCGTCCACTGCACCGCGGGCAAGGACCGCACCGGCATGGCCGCCGCCCTCCTGCTGTCCGCCCTCGGCGTCCCCACCCCCGCGATCCTCGACGACTACACCCTCAGCCGCCGCCACTACAGCGAGCAGCGCCTGACCGCGATGCTCCCCCGTCTGCGCCGCCTCGGCCTCGACGAATCCCGCTACCACGCCGTCTTCGGCGCCCCCCGCTCCGCGATGTCCGCGACCCTCGCCACGCTGCGCGAGCGCCACGGCTCGATCGACTCCTACCTCACGACCGCGTGCGGCGTCACGGCGCAGACGCTGGCCGCGCTGCGGGAGAAGCTGGTGGTCTGAGGGTGCGAACACCGAAAGGGGCGCGGCGGGTTCGCCGCGCCCCTCAGGCGTGTACGGGCCGCTCCGACAGCGGGCTCTCAGACGCGGGAGGGCCAGTCGATGCGGTGGTCGAGGACCCAATCGAGGGAGTTGTCGGGGAGGTCGGCGTTGAGTTTGGCCGCCGAGGCGCGGGCGCCGAGGGCGACGATGGACTCCACGCGGGTGCGGCGCAACTGCTCGTAGCGGGTGGGGGCTTGGGACCAGGGGAGGTCGCGGAGGCACTTGGCGAGGACCACGGCGTCCTCCAGGGCCATGGAGGAGCCCTGGCCGGAGGTGGGGGTGGTGGCGTGGGCGGCGTCGCCGAGGAGGACGAGGCGGTCGCGGCTCCAGACGGGGACGGTGGGGAGGTCGTGGGTGGCCAGCGCGTAGAGGTCGGTGTAGGTCGCGCGGATGACGTCGGAGACGAAGCGCGGCGCGGCGGAGAAGGTGTCCAGGAGGCGGGCGGTCAGGGCGGCGCGGTCCATCGCGGCCAGCTCGGCGCGGGTGGGCTCGGCGCCCCAGGGGAGGTTCGCGAACCACCACACCTCGCGGCTGCCGGAGACGGTGTAGCCGAAGAAGCCCTTGGGGGTGGGCACGAACTGGAGCTGCGCCGGCTCGCCGGGGGCGTCCACGCCGGAGGCGAAGCCGCCGAGGTTGAGCAGGGGGACGTAGCGGGTCCGCGGCGCGTCCGGGTCGATGAGCGTGCGGGTGCGGGAGTGGATGCCGTCGCAGCCGACGAGCAGGTCGCCGGAGAGGGCCGGCCCCTCGGCGAAGCGCGCGACCACGCCGTCCGCGAAGGTGTCCGCGGCGACCAGCTTGCGGTCGTGCACGATACGGGCCCCGGCCGCCGCCGCGGCCTCGCGCAGCACCCGGTAGAGGCCGGCCCGGCGGATCGGCGCGAAGCCGGAGGGACCGGCCGCGCCCGCGAGCGACTCGCGCAGCACCGCCTCCTTCAGGCCCAGCACGTCCAGCGCGGCAAGGCCGTTGGGGGCGAGCATGACCCACAGCCCGGCGTCCTTGTCCTCCGCCGGGCGGGCCTCGCAGATCGTGACCTCCGCGCCGATCGAACGCAGCGCGACGGCGGTGGCCGGACCGGCCACCCCGCCGCCGATGACCAGGGCGTGCATCACTGGCTCCTCTCGTAGGGGGACGACGACGTGCGGGCGTGCACGATGCGGCCGCCGAACAGGTCGGGCAGCGCGGGGTCGAGGTCGTACCGCGTCACGCAGTCCCGCCAGCCGACGTCGACGATGCTGCCGAAGCCCGCGTCGGCCAGCTCGGCGGCGATCTCCGGCGGGGTGAAGAAGGACCGCCACGGCTCGCCCATCCGGGCCATGGCCTCGGCCTGCGCGGCGAGCGCGGGCCTGCGGTGCGGGGGCAGCGCGGCGGCGGGCTGGTTGTAGTCGAAGACCAGCTCGGCGGGCGCGGGCAGGCCCGCGACGAAGCGGGCGGTGTCCAGCAGCGCCTCCCGCTCCAGATACGGCGCCACCCCGAGCAGCAGGAAGAACGCGGGCGCGGCGCGGTCGAACCCGGCGGCCACCAGCGCCGACTCGGCGGTCTGCTCGGCGAAGTCGGCCGGGCAGAAGACGACCGTGTCGGGGACGTCGATGCCGGCCGCGGCGAGCCGCTCCCGCTTCCACTCCTGGGTGGCGGGCAGGTCGACCTCGAAGACCCGCAGGGCGGGATTGCGGTTGCGGTACGCGAAGGTGTCGAGGCCCGCCCCGAGGATGACCACCTGCCGGGTGCCGGTCGCGGCGAGCAGCGCGTCCTCCGCGACCCGGTGGCGCAGCGCCATGAACAGCCGCACCTCGGCGGGCATGCCGTGCGGCGCACCGCCCGCGGGTCTGCCCGGCCCGGCGGCGGACGGCAGGATGCGCGCCGCCAGCGGATCGGCGAAGACCCGCGCCGAGTCGGCCGTCTGGTGGGCGGCGCGGGCGTGCGCCGAACTCATCGCGGTGCGGCTGGGCCGGCCCGTCTGCATCAGCGCTCTCCTCCTGTCGTGGTCAGCCGCAACCGTCGTGCGTGGCTGATCAGTTCGGCCCGGCGGCTGACGCCGAGCTTGACCTTGATCGAGGCCCGCTGGGCCTCGACGGTGCGGACGGACAGGCCCAGTTCGTCGGCGATCTGCGGGTGGGTGAGGCCGTCGGCGATCAGGCCCAGCACCTCCCGCTCGCGGCGGCTGAGCGGACCGTCGGGGCCCGCGGGGCTGTCCAGCAGGGCTGCGCCGAGGGCGGGTTGGAGGTAGCGGCCGCCGGCGGCGAGCGCGTCGACGGCGGCGACGAGCTCCTCGGCGGCGGCGTCCTTGGGCAGGAAGCCGTGGGCCCCGGCGGCGAGCGCGTCGCGCGCGGAGTCCAGGTCGTTGCGCATGGTCAGGACGAGCACCCGGGTGGCCGGGGACAGCGCCCGTACGGTCGGCAGGACGGGGAGGCTGAGGGTGCCGAGGAAGCTCAGGTCGAGCAGCAGCACGTCGGGGCGGTGCCGGCGGACCTGCGCGACGGTGCCGGGCAGGTCGGCGGCCTCCCCCGCGATGCGGTAGCGCTCGCCGTCCAACAGGGTGCGGATGCCGTAGCGGACGACCGGGTGGTCGTCGCAGATGAGGACGGTGGGTGCGGGCGAAGGGGCGGGTGCGGGTGCGTGTGAGGGCACGGTCGTGCTCGCGCGGTCGGGGCTCGTCATCGCCGGGTCCCTCCGTCGGACGGCGTGTGCGGCTGCCGGGGCAGCGAGAGGGTGAGGGAGGTGCCGTCGCCGCCGGACCGTACGGCGAGGTAGCCGCCCGCCGCCCGCGCGCGGGCGTAGCTCGCGCCGAGCCCGAAGTGCGCGCGGGGCGCGGCCGCCCGGCCGGGCAGGAACCCGTGGCCGTCGTCCGACACGACGCACACCAGCCGGCTCCCGGAGGCCGCGAGCGACACCCACGCGTGCGCGGCGCCGCTGTGCCGGGCGGTGTTGTGCAGGGCCTCCCGGACGATCCGATACGCGACGAGGTCGTTGCCCGTCCACCTCCCGGACCCGGCGGTGTGGTTGTCGACGCGGATCCGGACGCCGGTCGCCGACTGGAGGTGCGCTGCGGTGGCGGCGAGCGCGCTGGGCAGGTCCTCGTGGGGCGGTGTGTCCGGGGCATCCGGTGTGTCCGGGTCGTCCGGGGCGTCCGCGGGGCCGGCGGCCACGGAGCCGTCCCCCGCGATGAGCCGCCGCAGCCCCGCGATTTCGCCGTCCAGCAACTCCCGTAACTCCTCGGCCACTTCGCGGGGCACGGGGCCGGGCCCCGCGAGGGCCCGGCCCAGCCGGATGCGGGCGACGGCCAGGCCCTGCAGCACTCCGTCGTGCAACGCCTGGGCCGATACGGACGGTTCGCCGCTCATCACGCCCCCGGGTGGCGCGCGGCGAACAGGCAGACCGTCCCGGAGCGGACCGTCTCGACGTCCGTGAAGCGCGCGCCGAGCTGCTCGGCGAGGTCGTCCTGCCGGTCGGCCAGGTTGCTGAAGACCTCGCTGCGGTTGAGCTTGGCCAGCAGCTTGCCGGAGCGCTTGCTGTGGTGCGGGCCCAGGCCCAGCACGGTGGCGCCGAACACCCGGGCCCCGGGCCGCAGATGGGGCGTGACGTGGTCGAAGACCACCGCCTTCTGCGCCATCGTGCCCGGCAGGCAGTGCAGCAGGAAGTTCATGCCGACCGAGTCGAAGCGCGCGCCGCCGAGCGTGTCGAAGGGCTGGAAGGCGTCACCGGTGCGGATCTCGGGCCGGTAGCGCCGGATGCGGTGCGCGGCCGTCGCGAGGACGACCTCGTTGAGGTCGAGCAGGGTGATCGACGGGGATTCCACCGGAAATCTGCATTTGTCCATGAACCATCCGGTGCCCGGCCCGATATCGAGATGCGCGGCCCCGGCGTGGCGGTTGTAGTGTGCCAGCATTCTGCTGCGCGGGCAGCGCCACATGAAGCGGCTCATCATGCCGAGCACGAAGAGGTCGTACGCGGCGAGCATGGGCCGCCGATAGGACTCGGCACCCGCCTGAATGCGCTCCTGCGTCGGTTCGGAAAGTTCGGTCTGCGCGCGGTTCGATTCCATGGCAGTCAATCCTTCGGCGTCCTTCGCGGTCCTCTGCGTTCGTGGGCGTTCGTCGGCGTTCGGCGGCGGACTTCGGCCCCGCCGCGTCAGACGCGGGTCGCGGTGACGAACTGGCCGCCCGGCAGCCGCCCGTCGGGCCGCCCGTAGCGCGCGCCCAACTCGCCGCGGTCGGTCACGTGCAGGCTCCAGCCCTGCCCCGCCACCCAGTCCCGCCCCTCCGGGCCGAGGCCGCCGCGCACCATCGCGCTGATCCGGTCCGCGCCCGGCGTGCTGAGGGCGGCGTTCTTGGCCCGCGGGTCGGGGCCGGCCTTGTCGGAGTGCTCGAAGACGAGCTTGCTGCCCGGCGCGGACAGCCGCCCGACGTCCCCGACGACCTTCCGCGCCTGCTCGCCGGTGAGGTACGGCAGTACGCCCTCGGCGACCCACGCGGTGGGCCGGGCGGGGTCGAAGGCGTGCCCGGCGAGCCGGGCGGCGAAGTTCTCCCGCAGGTCGGCGCGCACGGCGGTGCGGGAGCGGGCGGTCGGCTTCGCGCCCGCGGCGGCCAGCACCGCGTCCTTGAAGCCGAAGACGGACGGGGTGTCGACCTCGTACACGTCCGCGTCCGGCAGCGGCAGCCGGAAGGCGCGCGCGTCGAGCCCGGCGCCGAGGATGACGACCTGCCGGCAGCCGCCGGCCACCGCCTCGCACACGTAGTCGTCGATGAAGCGCGTGCGGACGACCCCGCGGGAGTAGAACAGGTCGACCCACGCCTCCAGCGAGGGCCACTCGGCCGGCTCCAGCACGTCCTTGGCCGCGTCCACGAACCCCTGCGCGTACGGGTCGTGGAACATCCGGTCGGGCCGGGCCGATTCGAGCGCCCTGGCCATCGCGACCGCGACCGAGGTGACCCCGGCGCCGGCCGGCGCCGCGGATACGGAGGCCGCTGCTGACGAGTCCATTACCGTCTCCTCGCAATCGGGAAATCAATTGACGCCAGTGAAGCACCGGCCCGGAAATTGCGTCAATAATTCCTCCGGTCGGCAAAGGTTCGTCCCCGAGGATGGGTGGGCCTCGTTCTCGGGTATGAGTCGATTTAGTTCTCTGGGCTGAAGATATTCCTGCCGGATATTGCGTAACCTGAGTCGCCGGGTTCCGTTGCTGTAAATGTGAAAGGGGAATCGCTGTGCCGACATTCACAATTAACGAGCTGATGGAGATCCTGGTCGTCAAAACCGGACTGCCCCGCTCCGCGGTGACCGCCGACCCCGGCGCCACGCTCAGCGACGTCGACCTCGACTCGCTGGCGCAGCTCCAGGTCAGGGCGGAGATCGAGGACCGCTACGGGATCGCGCTGGAGGACGAGCACGCCCATGCGACCTTCGGCGAGCTGGTGGCGCTGGTCAACGAGGGACTGAGCGAGCGGGCACGATGAGCGGCCCCGTGGCCGGCCCTCCGGGCGGCGGACGGCGGATCGTGGTCACCGGGATCGGGGTGGTCGCCCCCGGCGGGGCCACCCGCAAGGCGTTCTGGCAGATGCTGACCGACGGGCGCACCGCCACCCGGCGGATCTCGCTGTTCAACCCCGCGCAGTTCCGCTCCCAACTGGCGGCGGAGGTCGACTTCGACCCGCTGGCCGCCGGCCTGACCCGGCAGGAGGTCTTCCGCAACGACCGCTCCGTGCAGTTCGCGCTGGTCGCCGCCGACGAGGCGGTGGCCGACTCCGGCCTGGAGCTGGACGCCGAGGGCCCGGGCGGTGTCGACCACGACCGGATGGCGGTGTGCCTGGGCAGCGCCGTCGGCGCGAGCACCCGCCTCGAGGACGAGTACGTCGTGGCGAGCGACGGCGGCCGCAACTGGCTCGTCGACCCGCAGTTCGCCTCCGACTTCCTCTACCAGGCGTGGATACCCAGCAGCCTGGCGGCCGAGGTCGCCTTCCGCTTCGGGGCGCACGGCCCGGCGTCGGTGATCTCCACCGGCTGCACCTCGGGCATCGACGCGATCGGCCAGGCGTACCAGCTCATCCAGGACGACATGGCCGACGTCGCGCTCGCCGGCGCGAGCGACGCGCCCATCACCCCCATCTCCATCGCCTGCTTCGACGCGATCGGCGCCACCAGCACCCGCAACGACGACCCCGCGCACGCCTCCCGCCCCTTCGACGCCACGCGCGACGGTTTCGTGATGGGCGAGGGCTCCGCGGTGCTCGTCCTGGAGGAGTACGAGCACGCCCGGCGGCGGGACGCGCACATCTACGCCGAGATCCGCGGCTACGCGAACCGCTGCAACGCCTTCCACATGACCGGACTGCGCCCGGACGGCGCGGAGATGGCCGTCGCCATCCGCAGCGCGCTGGACCAGGCCCGGCTGGACCCCACCGCGCTGGACTACGTCAACGCGCACGGCTCCGGCACCAAGCAGAACGACCGGCACGAGACCGCCGCCTTCAAGGCGAGCCTCGGCGAGCACGCCTACCGGGTGCCGGTCAGCTCCATCAAGTCCATGGTCGGGCACTCGCTCGGCGCGATCGGCTCCATCGAGGTGGCCGCGACCGCGCTGGCGATCGAGCACGACGTCGTGCCGCCCACCGCCAACTACTCCGAGCCCGACCCGCTGTGCGACCTCGACTACGTGCCCAACACCGCGCGCGACCACCGGGTGGCCGCCGCGCTGTCGGTCGGCAGCGGCTTCGGCGGCTTCCAGTCGGCCGTCGTCCTCACGGCGGTGACCCGATGACCGCCGTGATCACCGGGCTCGGCGTGGTGGCGCCGACCGGTGTCGGCGCCGCCGAGCACTGGCGCGCGACGCTCGCCGGGGAGCTGGCGGTGCGGCGCATCGACTCCTTCGACGCCCGCGGCTACGCGACACAACTGGCGGGCCAGATCCCGGATTTCGACGTGGACGCGCACGTCCCCGGCCGACTGGCGATCCAGACCGACCGCTGGACGTGGCTCGCCTTCGCCGCGACCGCGATGGCCCTCGACGACGCCGGCTACGACCCCGCCGCGCACGACCCGTACGCCACCTCCGTGATCCTGGGCAGCGGTTCGGGCGGCAACGAATTCGGGCAGCGCGAGATCCAGGCGCTGTGGAGCCGGGGCCGCAAGGCGGTCGGGGTCTACCAGTCGATCGCCTGGTTCTACGCCGCGAGCACCGGCCAACTCGCCATCCACCACGGCACGAAGGGCCCCTGCGGGGTGCTGGTCGCGGACGCCGCGTCCGGCCTCGACAGCCTCGGCTGGGCGGACCGCGCGATCCGGCGCGGCACCGGCGCCGTGCTCGCGGGGGGCACCGAGGCGCCGATCGCCCCGTACGCGCTGACCGCCCAGATGGCCGGCGGCAAGCTGTCCACGGCGACCGACCCGAGGGCCGGCTACAAGCCCTTCGACCGCGCGGCGGCCGGGCACGTCCCGGGCGAGGGCGGCGCGGTGCTGCTGGTCGAGGACGAGGAGGCGGTACGCGCCAGGTCCGGGCCCGCCGGCTACGCCACCCTCGCCGGTTACGCCGCCACCCACGACGCCCACCACTACCGGGACACCGCGCCGGACGGCCGGCAGTACGCCCGCGCCGTCGAACTCGCCGTCGAGCGGGCCGGGTTGGTCCCGTCCGACATCGACATGGTGCTGGCGGACGGCGCCGGCCGCCCGGACGCCGACGCAGCCGAGGCGAGCGCGCTGCGTGCCGTCTTCGGCCCGTTCGGCGTCCCCGTCACCGCCCCGCAGGGGCTGGCCGGGCGGCTGCTCGCGGGCGGCTCCGCGCTCAACGTCGCGACGGCGCTGCTGGCGATGCGGGCCGGGGTGATCCCGCCGGTCGGCAATCTCGACGACCCGGACCCGGCGTACGGCCTCGACCTCGTCCGCGAACCGCGCGAGCGTCCGCTGCGGGCGGTGCTGGTGGCCGCGCGCGGCCAGGGCGGCTTCAACAGCGCGCTGGTGCTGCGCGCACTCCCGCCGCACGGCGCGGACGCCCCTGCCGCCGGGGGGAGATGAGCCGACGCCGTCAGACCCGGGACATGCGGTACCGGTATTCGGTGCAAGTGCGCTTGGCGCCGATTACACCGGCTCCACTGATTACGCGTGCGCGCCGAAGGGGAGCCACCTGCGGATGGCAGTGCTGTCTGTCCCACAAATCCACAGATGGTTTATCACTCTGCGGGGGTCTCGATGGACATTGTACGTGGTTTAGACGATTTGTTGCCTGTCGCAGTTTGCGGTGGTCCTGGCGTGTACCGGGCAGGAATGATGGCGGTTCTGTGCGGTGTCCCGGGTATCGACGTCGTGGTCGAATTCGACACCGAGAGTTATAGTCCCAGGCTGTTGCGGGATCATCGGCCACGCGTGCTGCTGATGGACCTGGACGGCTTCGACGTCGAGCACCTGCTCGCCCGGCAGCTGGTCAGCCAGACGGACGGGCTGGGCGTCAAGGTCCTCGCGCTGTCCGCGAGCCTGGACGCGGGCACCGCGATCAAGGTGCTGCTCGGCGGCGCCCAGGGCTTCCTGCACAAGGACACCCCTGTGCAGGTCCTGGTCGACGCGATACGCGCCGTCGACCGCGGCGGTGTCGCCCTCGACCCGCAGGTGGCCGGCGAGCTGGTCAGCACCCTGCGCTACAACGTCCCCAACGAGACCCCGGCAGGACCGGGCGAAACGGTCAAGCTCACCCCGCGGCAGCGGCAGATCCTCGGTCTGATCGGCCACGGGCTGACCAACGTCGAGATCGCCGACCAGCTCCAACTGGGCCGGCCCACCGTGAAGACGCACATCTCCTCGCTGCTGCGGGCGCTCGACCTGCGCGACCGCACCCAGCTGGCGGTGTACGCCTGCACGCACGGCTTCCGGACGCACGCGGCGGTGGGCTGACCGGGCCCGCCACCGCTCTGCCGGACCCGCCGGCCCCACCGCTCGGCCCGGCACGACCGAACCCCACCGTTCCACCGGCCCGACCAGGCTCCACCGCCCCACCCCGCTCCACCGGGTCCGCCCCGGCGCCGGCGCCCCGCGCGCCGGCGCCGGGGCGGACCCGTTCCCGGATTCCCGGATTCCCGGCCTGCGGGTTTCCCGTAGTCCGGCCGCGGAATTCCCGCAGGGAATTCGCGGCAGAATTCCGATGCGGCAGCGGCCGCCCGACGGCGAGGATTTCCTCATGAGTGATTCACGGGTAGGCCGGATCCGCGCCGAGGAAATAGAGCCCTATCGGGCGCGCGGCGGCCAGTTGCGCATGGTGCTCCACCCGGGTTCGGTGGGTAGCAGGTCCGGTTACATGGGAACTGCGATCCTCCAGCCCGGCGAGCATGTGGTGGAGCATTTCCACCCCTACGGCGAGGAGTTCCTCTACAACATCACCGGAGATCTCCAGTTGGAGGTCGAGGGCGAGAAATGGGCGGTGGGCGCCGGCGAGGGGATCTACGTGCCCATCGGGAAGCGGCACCGGCTGCGGAACGTCGGCACCACCGAGTCGCTGACCGTCTACCACATCGGCCCGCTCGCCCCGGACCCGTCGCTGGCCCACATCGACACCGAGGTGCTGGGGGCCGAGGGGTCCGAGGACGCCGAGCAGGAGGACACCGCCGCGGGCACCGCCCGCGTGCTGTTCGGGATGAAGGTCGCCGAGGACAGGCGGGAGGAGTTCCTCGCCGCCTACGAGAAGGTCCGCTTCAGCGTCGCGGCCACCCGCGGCCACATCCGCGACCAGATCTGCCAGGCGCCGGACGACCCGGCGAGCTGGCTCATCGTGAGCGAGTGGACGTCGCTCGCCGACTTCTTCACCTGGGAGAAGTCCGAGGAGCACAAGGAGCTGGTCCGGCCGATGCGCGCCTGCTACTCCGACCCTGAGTTCCGCAGCTTCACGGTCGTCGCCGAGACGCTGGGCACGTCGGGGACGACGGCGGGGGCGCGGCCATGAGCACGATCTCCGCCGAGGACCGGCTCATGACGTACATCAACGTCTTCCACTGCACGCCGGACAAGCAGCAGGAGCTGTCCGCCGCCATCCGCAGGGAGACCGAGGACATCGTCCGGCACATGCCCGGGTTCGTCTCCGCGAACGTGCACTGCTCCGTCGACGGCACCCGGGTCACCAACTACGCCCAGTGGAGCACCCTGGCCGCCTTCCAGGAGCACATCCGCAGCGAGGCCGGCCGCGCCCTCATCACCGAGCTGCACAAATACGCCGACAACGTGGACGTACACGTCTACCAGGTCGACTGGATCATGTCCGGCGAAGGGAAATGACGACCATGAAGACCGCCCGCGAACTGTGGGAGGCCGTCTACCAGGCGGTCGAGGAGGTCAACGGCTTCCTGCTGTACGACCTGTGCGACGGCGAGGTGGAGATCCGCACCGCCAGCCAGGAGACCAAGGGCGCCAAGCGGCTCGGTGACATGTTCGCCCAGCAGCGCGGCCTCTACACCGAGCTGGAGCACAAGGTCGACAGCATCGTCGAATCCGGGGACGGCACCGCGCTCGCCGTCGAGCTGACGCTCACCGGCATCCCCAAGGGCACCGACACCCGGCTGACCTGGAACGTCATCGAGGTGATCCGCGCGGACGCGGGCCGCATCGTGTCCTGGCACGCGATGCTCGACCGCACCGGCCTGATCCAGCAGATCCAGCAGCTGCACGCCGCCAAGGCCGGCGAGGGGAAGAGCGGCGGGGCCGGCACGTCCTGGAAGGTGTGACGGCCGTGCCGGCCGGCATACCGGGGGCCTCGCTGGAGGCCGTCCCGGAGGTCCGGGAGGTCGAGGTCGCCGACGGCGTCGTCGCGCTCGTCAACGGCGACGGCGGCGCGGGCCAGTCCAACAGCGTGCTGCTGCTCGGCGAGCCGGTCACGGTCGTCGACACCATGCTGCTGCCGGAGATGGCGGCCGCGATCCCGGCCGCGCTGGAGCGCCGCGGCCGCCGCCCCGGGCTCGTCGTCAACACCCACATCCACACCGACCACATCGGCGGGAACCTGCTCTTCGACGACGTGCCCATCGTCGCCCACCCGCGCACGGTGGCCGGCATGCGCAAGATGATCGGCGAGCGCGGCCTGCCCGCCCTGCTCGCGAAGGTCATGCCCGGCTTCGCGACGCGGCTCGCCGACTGGGACAGCGTCGCCGCCGAGCCCGTACCCCCCGACGGCATCGAACGCGCCCTCCCCTCCGGGGCGAAGGTGCTCGAATTCACCGACACCCACTCGGCGGCCGACCTCGCGGTATGGCTGCCCGCACAGAAGGTGCTGGTCAGCGGTGACCTGTGCTTCGCCGGGGTCACCCCGCTCGCGGTGCACGGCCGGGTGAGCCGCTGGCGTACGGCCCTCGACCGGCTCATCGCGCTGCAGCCCGCCGCCGTCGTACCCGGCCACGGCGTCCCGGCCGGGATCGGCGCCCTGCACGACCTCGCCGACTACTTCGACCGGGTGCTGGCCGCCGCGCGGCTGGCGCACGCCGAGGAACTGCCCGCGGAAACGGTCTGGTCGTCATTCGACCCGGGCCCGGCGGCGGGCTGGCTCGAACCCGAACGAACCCTCGTGAACATCCAGGTAGCCCTTGCCGAGATGACCGGCAAGCCATTCGAAGGAGAACACCGTGTCCGACAAGGTCAACATTCGCCGCATTCTCACTGAGGCGTTCTCGAAGGGCGACACCGAGGTCCTCGACGAGCTGATGACCGAGGACTTCGTCAACCACAACGCGCCTCCCGGAATGGACACCAGCCGCGAGGGCGTCAAGTCCGTCATCAAGATCGAGCGGCAGGGCTTTCCCGACCTCAAGGCCGAGATCATCCGCGACTTCGAGGACGGCGAATACGTCATCCAGCACGTCAAGCTCACCGGCACCCACAAGGGCCTGGTCTTCGGCGCGGAGCCGACCGGCCGGGTCATCAGCTGGAACGAGATCCACATCGCGAAGGTCAGGGACGGCAAGGTCAGCGACCACTGGGCCTGCAACGACCTGCACGTCCTGATGATCCAGCTGGGCCAGATCGCCCCGCCGGACACCTCCGCCTTCCGCCGGGAGAACGCCGGCGCCTGACCGGCGCCCCGGCCCCCGCGTCCCCATCCGGGATTTCGTCGAGGAGATGCATCATGACTGACGGGTTCGCGATCATCGGACTGGCCGCGCGGCTGCCCCGGGCGGACGGGCCGTCCGGGCTGTGGCGGCTGCTGCGCTCGGGCGGCGACGCGGTCACCGACCCGCCACCGGGACGTACGGCCACCCGGCGCGGTGCGTTCCTCGACGACGTCCCGGGGGAGGCGGGGGCCTCGGGCGGCGCGGATGCCGCGGGGATCACGGCGATCCCCGCGATCCACGCCTTCGACGCGGGCTTCTTCGGGATCTTCCCGCGGGAGGCCGCCGCCATGGACCCGCACCAGCGGCTCGTCCTGGAGCTGGGCTGGGAGGCGCTGGAGCGGGCCGGGCTCACCGCGGACCGGCTGGCGGGCACCCACACCGGGGTGTTCGTGTCCGCGCCTGCCGAAGCCGCGCCTCCCGCCGCGCCCGACCACTACACCTTCACCGGCCGCCAGCGCAGCATGATCGCCAACCGGCTGTCGTACGCGCTCGGCCTGCACGGGCCGAGCCTCACCGTCGACACCGGGCAGTCCTCGTCGCTCGTCGCCGTGCACCTGGCGGTGCAGTCGCTGCGCAGCGGCGAGTGCGACCTCGCGGTGGCGGGCGGCGCCGCGCTCATGCTCGCGCCCGACGAGCACGTGGGCCTCGCCGAGATGGGGGTGCTGTCGCCCGACGCGCGCTGCCACGTCTTCGACCGGCGTGCCAACGGCTTCGTCCGCGGCGAGGGCGGCGGCCTCGTCGTCCTCAAGCGGCTGGCGGACGCGCTCGCGGACGGCGACCGCATCGCCGCGGTCATCGCGGGCAGCGCCGTCAACAACGACGGCCGCACGAACGGCCTCACGGCCCCCAGCGCCGCCGCCCAGCAGGAGCTGCTCTCCCGCGCCTACCGGCAGGCCGGGATCGACCCCGGCGCCGTCCAGTACGTCGAACTCCACGGCACGGGAACGGCGGTGGGCGACCCCGTCGAGGCCACCGCGCTCGGCGGCGCGCTCGGCACCGCGCCGACCCGTACCGCGCCGCTGCTCGTCGGCTCGGTCAAGACCAACATCGGCCACCTCGACACCGCGGCCGGCATCGCGGGCCTGCTCAAGACCGTCCTGAGCCTCCAGCACCGCGAGCTGCCCGCGAGCCTGCACTTCGCCGAGCCGAACCCGGCGATCGACCTCGCGGCCCTGAACCTCCGCGTCAACGCCGCCCCCCGCCCCTGGCCGGACGGCCCCGCCCTCGCCGGCGTCAGCTCCTTCGGCCTCGGCGGCACGAACTGCCACGTCATCCTGGCGGAGGCCCCGCCCGTGCCCGCCCCGGCTCCCGCTCGGCCGGGCCCCGACGTGATCCCGTGGGTGCTCTCGGCGAAGTCGCCGGCCGCCCTGCGCGCCCAGGCCGGCCGCCTGCTCGCCTCGTCCCTCGAGGACGACCCGCTGGACACCGGCTACTCCCTCGCGGCGACCCGCACGGCCTTCCCCGTCCGCGCGGTGGTGCTCGGCGGCGACGCCACCGAACTGCGCGCGGGGCTGGAGGAGTTGGCGGCAGCGGAGGACCCGTCCGGGGTGTACGGGCGGGGGCCGTCGTCACCCGCGGCCGACTTCGTGTCGGGCGCGGACACCGACTGGACGGCGGTCTTCGCGGGCACGGGCGCGCGGGCGGTGGAGCTGCCGACGTACGCGTTCGAGCGCCGGGCGTACGGGGTTCCGTCCGGCGGCGAGCGGACACCGGGCACCGGCGGTGGCGGGGCGCCGGGTGCGGTCGCGGACGTGGCAGGGGACGGCTCCCCGGCGCCGGAGGCCGCGACACGGGACGCGACATCCCCGGACGACGGCGCGAGCGGCGGTGCCGGGGCAGGCGCGGCCGCAAGCCCGGCGGGCGGCGCCGACCGGCGGTCCGGTGACGGTCACCGGCCGGGGCCGGACGCCCCGCAGCCGTCCGCTCCACCCGGCGACGCGGCGCCTTCCGCGCCTTCCGCGCTCCCCGCGCGGGAGGTGTCCGGCGAATCGCTGCTCGCCACCGTACGGGCCGAGATCGCGGCGCAGTTGGGGCACGCGGACGCCGACGCGGTGCCGCGCGGGCGGAGTTTCAAGGACCTCGGCTTCGGCTCGCTCGCGATCGTCGAACTCGCCGAGCGGCTCACCGAGGTGCTCGGGCGGCAGGTCGACGCGACCGAGGCATTCGACTTCCCGACGCCCGCCGCACTCGCGGCACGGCTGGCGGAGACCGCGGCCACCGAGGAGGCCGCGGCCCGCGCGGCCGCCGGCCCCGCGCCCGCGGCCGGCCGGTCCGGCCCCGCCGCCGGGGGAGATCCGCGCGACGACGGCTCCCCCGCCGAGGGCGGGCGGTCGGACGACCGTGCGGCGGTGGGCGGTTGGACGGCGGATGCCGCGCGCGGGGGTTCCTCCGCCGCGGGCGAACGGGACAACGAACTTACAGCGGCGGGTGGTTGGTCGCCGGAGGCCCTGCGCGGGGGTGCCGCGGACGACGCCGTCGCCCTCGTGCGCGGGGGCTCCTCCGCCGGGGGCGGGGGGGCCGACGACCTTGCGGCGGTGGGTGGTTGGACGCCGGAGGCGGTGCGCGGGGGCTCCTCCGCCGGGGGCGGGCGGTCCGACGACCGTACGGCGGTGAGCGGTTGGACGGCGGATGCCGCGCGCGGCGGCTCCTCCGCCGGGGGCGGCCGGGCCGACGACCGTGCGGCGGCGGGTGGTTGGACGGCGGAGGCCGTGCGCGGGGGCGCCGCGGACGACGCCGTCGCCATCGTCGGGATCGGCTGCCGCTACCCCGGCGGGATCGCCTCCGCCGCCGATCTGTGGGAGGTCGCGGCGGGCGGGAGGGACGTCATCTCGGGCTTCCCCGCCGACCGCGGGTGGGACCTGGCGCGGCTGTACGACCCCGACCCCGACCGCGCCGGGACCACGTACGTCCGCGAGGGCGGCTTCCTCGACGACGTCGCCGGCTTCGACGCGGGCTTCTTCGGGATCAGCCCGAGCGAGGCCCTCGCGATGGACCCGCAGCAGCGGCTGCTGCTCGAAGTGACGTGGGAGGCCCTGGAGAACGCCGGGGTCGACCCGCACACGCTCGCCGGGAGCCGTACGGGCGCCTTCGTCGGGATGTACGGCTGGGACTCCGCCGACTCCGTCGAGGGCTACCGCATCACGGGCGGCCTGTCGGCGGTCGCGTCCGGCCGGCTCGCGTACGCGCTCGGCCTCGAAGGGCCCGCGGTGACCCTCGACACCGCGTGCTCGTCCTCGCTCGTCGCCCTGCACCTGGCGTGCCGGTCGCTGCGCGCGGGCGAGACCGACCTCGTCCTCGCGGGCGGCGCGACCGTGATGTCCACCCCGCGGGTCTTCCTCGAATTCGCCCGCCAGCGCGGGCTGTCGCCGGACGCCCGCTGCAAGTCCTTCGCGGCGGACGCGGACGGCACCGCCTGGGCGGAGGGCGTCGGCGTCGTCGTCCTGGAACGCCTGGCCGACGCCCGCCGCAACGGCCACGAGGTGCTGGCCCTGGTGCGCGGCACCGCCATGAACCAGGACGGCGCCTCCAACGGCCTGACCGCCCCCAACGGCCCCTCCCAGCAGCGCGTCATCCGCGCCGCCCTGGCAGACGCGTCGCTCGCCCCGGCGGACGTCGACGTCGTCGAGGCCCACGGCACGGGCACGGCCCTCGGCGACCCGATCGAGGCGCACGCCCTGCTCGCGACGTACGGCCAGGACCGCCCACGCGGCAAGGCGCTGCTGCTCGGCTCCCTGAAGTCCAACATCGGCCACGCGCAGGCCGCCGCGGGCCTGGCGGGCGTCATCAAGATGGTCGCGGCGATGCGGTACGGCGTGGTGCCGCCCACCCTCCACGTCGACGCCCCCACCCCGCACGTCGACTGGTCCTCCGGCGCGGTCCGCCTCGCCACCCGCACCGAGCCCTGGCCGACCGCCGGCCGCCCGCGCCGCTCGGCGGTCTCCTCCTTCGGCATCTCCGGCACGAACGCCCACGTCATCCTCGAACAGCCCCCGGCGACACCGGTGGTGGCGTCGGGCGAAGGGGCCGAGCCGCCCTGGCCCGCCCTCCCGTGGGTCCTGTCGGCGAAGTCCCCGGAGGCACTGCGGGGCCAGGCGGCGCGGCTGCTGGCGCACGTGTCGGACGGGGAGGCCGGCGGCCCCTCCGACATCGGCCGCTCCCTCGTCACCACCCGCTCCCGCTTCGCGCACCGCGCGGTCGTCGTCGGCGGCGGCCCCGCCGAGCTGGCCGCGGGGCTCTCCGCGGTGGCCGCGGGGCTCCCGGCCGGGAACGTCACCTACGGGGAGGCGGACGAGGAGCCGGGCAGGACGGCGTTCGTCTTTCCCGGGCAGGGCGGGCAGTGGGCCGGGATGGCGGCCGAACTCCTCGACTCCTCGCCCGTGTTCGCCGCGCACATGGCGCGGTGCGCGCGGGTGATCGACCCGCTCGTGGACTGGTCGCTGCTGGACACCGTGCGGGACGCCGCGGACGCCGCATGGCTGGAGCGGGCCGATGTCGTACCGCCCGCGCTGTTCGCGGTGATGGTGTCGCTGGCCGAGCTGTGGCGCTCGCTCGGGGTGCGGCCGGACGCCGTCGTCGGGTCCTCGCAGGGGGAGATCGCCGCCGCGTACGTCGCCGGGGCGCTGTCGCTGGAGGACGCCGGGCGGCTCGTCGTGACGCGGTCGAGGCTGCTCGCGGAGGGGCTCACCGGGGCGATCGCCTCGGTCGGCGCCCCGGCGGCGGAGGTCGCGCGGCGGCTCGGGCCCGGCCTCACGATCGCGGGCGTCAACGGGCCGAACGGCACGACCGTCGCCGGGCCCGAGGAGGCACTCGCGGCGTTCGTCGCGGAGCTGCGGGCGGCGGGCGTGCCCGCGCGGACGGTCGCGTCGATCGCCTCGCACTCGCCGCTCGTCGACCCGCTGGAGCCGCGCTTCGCCGAGCTGCTGGACTTCGTGCGACCCAACGCCGGCGCCGTGCCGCTGTATTCGTCCGTGACGGGCGCGGTCGCGGCGGGCGAGGAGCTGACGGCCGGGTACTGGTACCGCAACTGCCGCGAGCCGGTGGCCTTCCGGTCCGCCGTCGAGGCGCTGCTCGCCGACGGCTTCACGCACTTCGTCGAGTGCTCGCCGCACCCGTCGCTGGCGATGCACATCGAGCAGACCGCCGAACAGGCCTCCCGCGTGGTCACGGTGACCGGGTCGCTGCGCCGCGGCGAGGGCGGCACCGCGCGCTTCCTGGCCTCCGCCGCCGAGCGGTACGTGCGCGGCGGCGCGGTGACGTGGGAGCCGGCGTTCGGGTCCGCCGCCCGGCAAGTCCCGCTGCCGGTCTACGCGTTCGCCCGCAAGCGGTACTGGCCGGCGCCGCGCCCCTCCCTCGACGCCGCCGGGCTCGGACTGACCGCAGCGGACCACCCGCTGGTGGCGGCCGTCGCCGAAGTCCCCACCTCCGGCGCGGTGCTGCTGACCGGCCGCGTCTCCCTGTCCACCCACCCCTGGCTCGCCGACCACGCGGTGTCCGGTGCGCCCCTCCTCCCGGCGACCGCCTTCCTCGACCTGGCGCTGCGCGCCGCCGCGGAGACGTCCCGCCCGGGCCTCGCCGACCTGGTGGTGCAGGCCCCGCTCGTCCTCCCGGCGGAGGGATCCGTCGCCGTCCGCGTCACGGCCGAGGACGGCACGGTGACCGTGCACTCCCGGCCGGACGGCGCCGCAGGCGACTGGATGACGCACGCGCGCGGCGAACTCGCGGAAGAGGGGGCCGGGGAGGGGCTTGCCGCCGGTGCGCCCGGCGGTGCGGCAGGGGAGGCCCTGACCGGCGCTCCCGCCGCCTGGCCCCCCGCCGCGGCGGAGCCGGTCGACCTCGCGGACGCGTACGAACGGCTCGCCGCCCGCGGCTACGGCTACGGGCCCGTCTTCCGCGGCCTGCGCGGGGTGTGGCGGCTCGGCGAGCAGGTCCTCGCCGAGGTCGCGCTCCCCGAAGGCGCCGAGGACGGCGGCTTCGGCCTGCACCCCGCGCTCCTGGACGCGGCCCTGCACGCCGTGCTGCTCACCGTCGCCGGTGAAGGGCTCGCGCTGCCCTTCTCCTGGGGCGGGGTGCGGCTGCACGCGACGGGCGCGAGCGCGCTGCGGGTCGCCGTCACACCGGGCGGCGGGCCGGACGAGGTCGCGCTCGCCGCGTACGACCCCGCGGGGCGGCCCGTCCTCACCGCCGACTCCCTCGTACTGCGCCGCCTCTCGCCCGAGCAGCAGGCCGCCGTGACGCGCGCCGGACGCCACGCCGCGCACCGCCTGCTGGAGCTGACCTGGCGCGTACTCGACCGGCCGCGCGCCGTCCCGGTGTCGGTCGCCGCATGGGAGGACCTGGACCGTACGGCCCCGCTCCCGGACGCCGTGATCCTCGACGCGGGTGCGGGTGCGGGTGCGGGTGTCGGTGCCGGTGCGGGTGCCGGTGCGGGCTCGGGCCCGTACGTCCCCGGCGTCGACGCCGGGTCGCCCCGGGACGTTCCTGGCGCCGGTGCTGCCTCGTACGTTCCTGCTGCCGACGCCGACCGGGCTCCCCGCACGCCTGGCGGTGACGCCGGTTCGCTGCCGCACGTACCCGGTGCCGGTGCGGGCCCGTACGCCCCTGGTGTTGATGCCGGTGCGCCCCGGTACGTTCCCGGCGCCGACCCGGCCCCGTCCGGCCCCGGCGCCGACGTGCTCCACGTCACGCATGCCGCGACGCACCGCGTCCTCGCCGCCCTCCAGGACTGGCTCGCCGACGAACGCACCTCCTCCAGCACCCTCCTCGTCACGACCCGCAGCGCCGCCGGACCCCCGGACCCCGCGTCCGCCGCGGTCCGCGGACTGGTTCGCGCCGCCCAGGCGGAATCGCCGGGCCGCATCGTCCTGGCCGACGCCGACGAGGGCGCAGACATCGACATCGCCTCGGTGCTGGCGACGGGCGAGCCCGAGGTGGCGATCCGCGCGGGCGTGATCCGCGTGCCGAGGCTGACGCCGCTCCCGGACGCCCCGCCCGCGGAGGGCCTTGCGGCCTGGCTCGGCGGGACCGGGCCCGCGCAGGCGCCCACCGGCGAACGGGGGTCGTCGGCGGCCTCCGGTGTGCCCGGCGCGGGCGAACCGGCGCTGTCGGCCGGCAGCGCGGCAGAGTCCGCTGCGGGCATCGGCGCGCCCGCCGCCGCGTACGAGGCGGCCGAGCCTCGACCGAACGCCCTCCGGGCGGCCGTGACCGGCGACCCTGCCGCCTCTCCCGGCGGAGCCGTCCTCCTCACCGGTGGGACGGGTGGGCTCGGGTCCGCGCTCGCGCGGCATCTCGTCGTGCGGCACGGTGTGCGGCGGCTCGTGCTCGCCTCCCGGCGTGGGGCGGACGCGCCCGGTGCGCGGGAACTCGTCACCGAGCTGGCGGAGTTGGGCGCGGACGTACGGGTCGTGGCATGCGACGTCACGGACGGCGCGGCGGTCCGCGCGGTGGTGACGCCCGACGTGGCGGCGGTCGTGCACACCGCGGGTGTGCTGGACGACGGGGTGCTGGACGCCATGACGCCCGAGCGGCTCGACGCCGTGCTGGGGCCCAAGGTGGACGCCGCCTGGCATCTGCACGAGGCCACCGCGCGGACCGGCGCGGCCCTCGTCCTGTTCTCCTCCGTGCTCGGCGTCACCGGCGGGCCCGGCCAGGCCAACTACTCGGCCGCCAACGCCTTCCTGGACGCCCTTGCCGCCCTCCGTGACAGTCGCGGGCTGCGGACGCTCGCGATCGGGTGGGGGCCGTGGGACCGCGCCGCCGGGATGACGGGGCAGCTGCGGGACGCGGACATCGCCCGGCTGCGGCGCCGCGGGCTCGCCGAACTCCCCGTCGAGGCGGGCCTGTCGCTCTTCGACGCGGCACTCGCGCAGCAGCGCCCGTACGTCGCCGCGCTCGTCGCGGACCGCACCACGCTGCAGGCGTCCGCCGACAGCGGCGAACTCCCCACCGTCCTGCGGGACATCGCGCCCGCCCGCCGCAAGTCCCAGGCCGTGCCGACCGCCACCCCCACCCCCACCGACCTGCTCACCCTCACCCGCACCGAGGCCGCCCGGCTGCTCGGGCGGGACGGCGGGGCCGGGCAGGTCGACCCCGACCGCAACTTCCGCGACCTCGGCTTCGATTCGCTGCTCTCCGTCGAGCTGCGCAACCGGCTCAAGGCCGCAACCGGCATCCCGCTGCCCGCAGGTGTGGTCTTCGACCACCCCACGCCGTCCGCGCTGGCGGACTACCTGCGCGACCGCACCGCCGGGCGGACGACCCCGCGGCCCGCCCCCGTGGCGGGCACGGGTGCGGGCGCGGCCTCGGACGCCGACCCGATCGTCGTCGTCGGCATGAGCTGCCGCTTCCCCGGCGGCATCGACTCACCGGAGCAGCTGTGGGAGGCCGTGGCCGGCGGCCGGGACGTCATCGGCCCCCTCCCCGCCGACCGCGGCTGGGACCCTGCGCGAGTCCCCGCGGAGCAGGGCGGCTTCCTCGCCGACGCGGGCGCCTTCGACGCCGACTTCTTCGGCATCAACCCGCACGAGGCAGCTGCCATGGACCCGCAGCAGCGGCTGCTGCTGGAGGTGAGCTGGGAGGCCGTCGAGCGCGCGGGCATCGCGCCGGACACCCTCGCGGGCAGCCGCACCGGCGTCTTCGCCGGGATCATGGCCCAGGAGTACGGCTCGGGCGCGGACGACGCCGCCGCGGGCGTCGAGGGCTACCGGCTCATCGGCAGCCAGGGCAGCGTCGCGTCCGGCCGGGTCGCGTACGCGCTGGGCCTGGAAGGGCCCGCCGTCACCGTCGACACGGCGTGCTCGTCCTCGCTGGTCGCGCTGCACCTCGCGGCGCGGTCGCTCGCGTCGGGGGAGTGCGACCTCGCGCTCGCCGGGGCCGCGACCGTGATGGCCACCCCGCGGGTCTTCCTGGACTTCGCCAAGCAGGGCGGCCTCGGCGCGGACGGCCGCTGCAAGTCCTTCGGCGCGGGCGCGGACGGCACCGGCTGGAGCGAGGGCGCGGGCGTCCTCGTGCTCGAACGTGCCTCTCGAGCCCGCGAGTTCGGCCACCGTGTGCTCGCGGTGCTGCGTGGCAGCGCGGTCAACCAGGACGGCGCGTCCAACGGCCTGACCGCCCCCAACGGCCCCTCCCAGCAGCGCGTCATCCGCGCCGCCCTCGCCGACGCGGGCCTCGCGGCGGCCGACGTGGACGCCGTCGAGGCGCACGGCACCGGCACGGTGCTCGGCGACCCGATCGAGGCGGAGGCGCTCCTCGCGACGTACGGCCAGGACCGTCCCGCCCACCGCCCGCTGCTCCTCGGCTCGGTGAAGTCCAACCTCGGCCACACGCAGGCCGCGGCGGGTATGGCGGGCGTCATCAAGATGGTCGCGGCGATGCGGTACGGCGTGATGCCCCCCACCCTGCACGCCGACCCGCCGACGTCCGCCGTCGACTGGTCGACGGGCGCGGTGACCCTGGCGACGGCCCGCACCCCGTGGCCGCTGACGAACCGCCCCCGCCGCGCCGGCGTCTCGGCCTTCGGCATCTCCGGCACGAACGCCCACGTGATCCTTGAACAGCCCCCGGCGGGGTCGGGGACGGAGGCGGAGTCCGGGCAGGGCGCGCCCGCGCTTGGGGCGCCTGCGTCGGGCGGCTCGGCGTTCGCGGCGTCCGGGCCCGGCGGATCCGCTTCCGCGAGGGCGGCGTCGGGCGAACCCGCCTCCGCGCCGGTGGGGCCGGGCGAACCCGTGCCCGGCTCGCCCGGGGAGAGTTCCGGGCCGGGCGGAACGCCGCCGGTGGGATCCGGGCCGGGGCATCAGGCGGGCGTGCCCGCGCGCGATGCGGCGTCGGCCGTACCGGGCGGGCCCCGTCCCGCGCAGGAGGACGAGGCCGCCACCCTGCCCGCGGGCTCCGCGCCCGCCGCCGACGAGGCCACTCCGGCGGGCCGTACCGCCGCCGTACCGCCCGGGACTGCCCCTGCGCCTGGGACCGCTCCTGCGGCCGTGAGTGCCTCTGCGGCCGGGAGTGCTCCCGCGGCCGTGAGTGCCTCTGCGGCCGGGAGTGCTCCTGCGCCCACGACTGCTCCTGCGGCCGGGACCGCTCCTGCGCCCACGACCGCCCCCGCGCCCGCGACTACCCCCGCGCCCGCGACCGCCCCCGCGGCCCGCGCCGGTGGGTCGGCCGAAGCCACCGGTACCGGACGCCCAGGCTGGCCCGTCATCCCCTGGGTGCTGTCCGCCCGCAGTGAGCGCGCCCTGCGCGGGCAGGCGGCGCGGCTGCTCGGGTACGTGCGGGAGCGTGACGGGCTCGACCCCGCCGCCGTCGCCGCCTCACTCGTCGCGACCCGCGCGCAACTCCCGCACCGGGCCGTCCTCACCGGCGCCGACCGCGGCGAACTCCTGGACAGGCTCGCGGCGTTCAGCGAGGGCCAACCGCCCGAGAAGCCCCCCACCGGCGGCCCCCTCGTCTTCCTCTTCCCGGGCCACGGCAGCCAGTACGCCGGGATGGGCGCGAGCCTGCACGCCCACTTCCCGGTCTTCGCCGCCGCTCTCGACGAGGTCGTCGCCGCCCTCGACGCGAACCTCGAACGGCCTCTCGCCGAGCTGCTGTTCGCCGCCAAGGGCACGCCAGAGGCGGGCATCCTCCAGGACCAGACGGAATTCACCCAGCCCGCGCTCTTCGCCGTCGAGGTCGCGCTCTTCCGGCTCGTCGAGTCCTGCGGGCTGCGGCCGGACCGCCTCCTCGGCCACTCCTTCGGCGAGCTGGCCGCCGCCCATGTCGCCGGCATCCTCACGCTGCCGGACGCCGCGCGGCTGATCACCGCGCGGGGGCGGTCGATGGCGGCGCTGCCGCCCGGTGCGATGGTGCAGATCCAGGCGGGCGCGGACGAGATCGAGCCCACCTTGGAGCCCGGCGTGTCCATCGCGGCGGTCAACGCCCCCAACGCCACAGTCGTTTCGGGCACCCCGGAGGCGGTGGACCGGGTCGTCGCCGCCTGGCGGGAACGCGGCAGGCGCTCGGTCAAGCTGCGCAACCGGCACGCCTTCCACTCCGCCGAACTCGACGGCCGGCTCGGCGAATACGCCGCCGTCGCGGCGGACATCACGTACCACCCCCCGACGATCCCGCTCATGTCGAACGTCACGGGCGCGCCCGCCGGGCCGGACGACCTGCGGTCCGCCGACTACTGGATGCGGCACGCGCGCGGCGCCGTACGGTTCCTGCCGTGCGTCACCGCCCTCGCGGAGGCCGGCGCGCACACCTTCGTCGAGATCGGGCCCGGCCGGGCGCTCACCACGCTCACCGCGCAGAGCATCCCGACCCCCGTGACGGGCATCCCGCTGCTGCGCCGCGACCTGCCCGAGATCGCCACGCTGCTTCCCGCGCTCGCCGAACTCACCGCGCACGGAAGGCCGGTGGACTGGCGGGCGGTGCTCGGCGAGCCGCCCGCCGGGCCGCTGCCCGAGCTGCCCACCTACGCCTTCGACCGGCAGCGCTACTGGCTGCGGGCCGAACCGCCCGCCACCGCCGGGCCGGGCTTCACCGCGGCCGGCCACCCCGTGCTGACCGCCCGCATGGACCTGCCCGCGGACGGCACCGCCGTGCTGACCGGCACGGTCTCCCGCGCCGAGCCCGGCTGGCTCGCCGACCACGCGGTGGGCGGCGAAGTCCTCGTCCCCGCCGCCCTGTTCGCCGAACTGGCCCTGCACGCCGCCGCGGCCGTGGGCGCCCCGCCCGCGCTGCGCGAGCTGCTCGTCCAGGCCCCGCTGCCGCTTCCGGCGGAGGGCAGGGTGACGCTCCAGGCGGTCGCCCGCCCGTCCGGCGAGGTGGTGCTGTCCGCCCGCCCGGAGACGCCGGGCGCGCCCTGGACCGTCCACGCGACCGCGGCGCTGGGCGCTCCGGACACGGCGCTGCCGCAGCTTGCCTCGTGGCCGCCCGCCGGTGCTGTCGCGATCGACGCGGAGGGGGCGTACGAGCGGCTCGCCGAGCAGGGGTACGGCTACGGCCCGGCCTTCCGCGGCGTGCGGGCGCTGTGGCGGGACGGCGACGCCGTACTCGCCGAGATCGCCCCGGACGCCGGCACCGGCACCGCGGGCTACGGTCTGCACCCGGCGCTGCTGGACGCGGCCCTGCACGCCTGGCCCGCCGGCACGGCCCGCGGCGGCACGGACGTCCCCTTCGCGTTCGAGCGCGTGACCCTCCACCGCCCCGGTGCCACCGCCCTGCGCGCCCGCCTGACCCCGTCCGGCCCGGACGCCCTGTCCCTCACCGCGTACGACGTCGCGGGCCACCCCGTCCTGACGGCGGCCGCCGTCCGCCTGCGCCCCCCGGGCCCGGCCGCGCCGCTGCTGCGCGAACTGGCCTGGGAGCCGCTGCCTTCGGTGCCCGGCCTGTTCGCCGGTCCCGCCCCGGCCCCCGCGCTCGCGTCGGGCTTCGGCGCCGCGCTCGTCCGGACGGTCCCCGCGGTCCGCCCGGCCGCCGGCCGCGTCCGTGCGGGCGCGCGGCCCGCGGTGGCCCCGGCCCCGGCAACGCTCTCCGGCTTCGGCGCCGCCCTCGTCCCCGTGCCGGAGCGCCGAGCGGGATCCGCCCACGCCCCCGACGCCGTCACCTTCACCCCCCTCGGGCGCGATCTCGCCGTCCTGCGGGCCGTGTCCCCGCCCGGCGCGGACGCCGTCGCCTCGCTCCACGCCCTCACCCGCGGGGTGCTCGGCGCGCTCGCGGGCGACGGGGCGCGGCGGATCGTGGTCGTCACGCGGGGGGCCGTCGCGGTGGACGGCGGCGGGGTCGCGGATCCCGCCGGGGCCGCGGTGTGGGGGATGGTGCGGGCCGCGCAGGCGGAGCAGCCGGGGCGGTTCGTGCTTGTCGACACCGACGGGGAGGTGGACCCGCGGGCCGTGTCGGGCCTCGGCGAGCCGGAGGTGGCGGTACGGGCGGGAGCGGCCTACGCACCCCGCCTCACCCCCCTCGCGGCGCACCCGGCGCAAGTCCCGCACGAGGCACGCCCCTTCGGCCCCGCCTCCCGCGTCCTCGTCACCGGCGGCACCGGACGGCTCGGCTCGCTCTTCGCCCGGCACCTGGTCACGGCCTACGGCGTCCGGCGGCTGGTGCTGGCCGGGCGGCGCGGGCCCGACGCCCCCGGCGCGGGCGAACTCCGGGCGCGGCTCGCCGGCCTGGGCGCCGACGCCGAGATCGTCGCCTGCGACCTGGCCGACCCGGCGGCGGTGGCCGCGCTGGTCACGCCCGACCTCACCGGCGTCGTGCACGCGGCCGGCGTGATCGACGACGGCGTGCTCGGTTCGCTCACCCCGGAGCGGCTGTCCGCGGTGCTCGCGGCCAAGGCGGACGCCGCCTGGCATCTGCACGAGGCCACCCGTGAACTCCCCGGCCTCACCTCCTTCGTGCTCTTCTCCTCCGTCGCGGGCACG
Organism: Streptomyces sp. NRRL F-5123; assembly: GCF_000721495.1. Lineage (GTDB taxonomy): Bacteria > Actinomycetota > Actinomycetes > Streptomycetales > Streptomycetaceae > Actinacidiphila. Next base: position 5,940 of record NZ_JOHY01000020.1, on the reverse strand, counting down.
CTCGGCTCGCCGGGCCAGGCCAACTATGCGGCCGCGAACGCCTTCCTGGACGGGCTCGCCACGCGGCGCCGGGCCGCGGGGCTGCCCGCGGTGTCGGTCGCGTGGGGGCTGTGGGCGGGCGAACACGGCGGGATGGCCGCACAGTTGGGTGCCGCCGACCTCGCACGGCTGCACACCCGCGGCCTCGCCCCGATCTCCGAGGCCGCCGGGCTCGCGATGTTCGACGCCGCCCTGGCCGCGCCGCGCGCCCATGTCGCCGCGGTCGCCCTCACCGCGCCCGCCGCCCACCCGGCGCAGGGCCCGGACGACGACGCCGCCCGGCTCCGCGCCGACCTCGCGGGCCTCGACCGCGACGCCGGGCGGGAGCGGCTGCTCGAACTGGTGGGCCGCAGGCTCGCCGCGGTGCTCGGCCACCCCGAGGGGCGGCCCCTCGACCTGGCCCGCAACTTCCGTGACCTGGGCGTCGATTCACTGCAGGCGGTGGAGCTCCGCAACGCCCTCGCGCCGCTGACCGGCACTCCGCTCGCCGCGACCGCGGTGTTCGACCACCCGACGCCCGCCGCCCTCACCGACCACATCCACCGAATCCTCGTCCCCCCGGAAGGGGAGCCGGACGCGGAGCCGAGCCGTAGGGAGTTGATCGAGACCATGGACGTCGAAGCCCTCATCGCGGACGCGCTGGGCGAGGGCGGTCCGCGATGACCGGCCGCCGCGCACCGGAACCGGAGCCCTCGCCCCGCGACCCCCGCACCGCCGGGCGGGCAGCCCGCAAACCGTCCGCCCGCCCGCGCGTCGACCCCGCCCTCTACCGCCGGGACTGGGCCTTCGCCCTGTGGCACGTCCTGGTCTCCATGGGCGCCGCCTTCGTCCCGCAACTTCCTGTCCAGGACGAGACGTTCGAACCGCTGGACTGGCCGGAGGACTGGTTCGACGAGTGGTTCGACCCCTACCTTCCCTACGACTCCGGGTGGGGAGACCCGCGATGAGCGAGTACACCGAGGCCCGGCTCGTCAAGGCGCTGCGCGAGTCGCTCAAGGAGATCGAGTGGCTGCGCGGACGGGCCCGCGGCAGCGGCGACGACCAGGTCGCGATCGTCGGCATCGGCTGCCGCTTCCCCGGCGGCGCGGATTCCGCGGCCGGGCTGTGGGACGTCGTCGCGAACGGCCGCGACACGATCTCCGGCTTCCCCGACGACCGCGGCTGGGACCTCGACGCCCTCTACCACCCCGACCCCGACCGGCCCGGCACCACGTACGTCCGCGAGGGCGGATTCCTGCCCGGCGCCGCCGACTTCGACGCGGGCTTCTTCGGCATCGGCCGCGGCGAGGCGGTCGCGATGGACCCGCAGCAGCGGCTGCTGCTCGAAGTCGCGTGGGAGGCGCTGGAGGACGCCGGGATCGACCCGCACACGCTCGCGGGCAGCTCCACCGGCGTCCTCGTCGGCCACATGGCGCAGGAGTACGGCCAGGACCTGGTCGAAGTCGGCACCGAGGGCTACCGGTTGACGGGCACGGCGGGCAGCCTCGTGTCCGGCCGGGTCGCCTACGCGCTCGGACTCGAAGGCCCGGCCCTCACCCTCGACACGGCCTGCTCGTCCTCGCTCGTCGCCGTCCACCTTGCGTGCCGGTCGCTGCGCGTGGGCGAGACCGACCTCGTCCTCGCGGGCGGCGCCACGGTCATGGCCACCCCGCGCGGCTTCGTCGACATGGCCCGGCAGCACGGCCTGGCCCCCGACGGCCGCTGCAAGTCCTTCGCGGCCGCGGCCGACGGCACGGCCTGGGCGGAGGGCGTCGGCGTCCTCGTCCTGGAACGGCTCGCGGACGCCCGCCGCCACGGCCACGACGTCCTCGCCCTCGTCCGCGGCAGCGCCGTCAACCAGGACGGCGCGTCCAACGGCCTGACCGCCCCCAACGGCCCCGCCCAGCAACGCGTCATCCGCGCCGCCCTCGCCGACGCAGGCCTGTCACCCGGCGACGTAGACGTGGTCGAGGCGCACGGCACCGGCACCGCCCTCGGCGACCCGATCGAGGCGCAGGCGGTGCTCGCGACGTACGGGCAGGGGCGGCCCGCCGACCGGCCGCTCGTGCTGGGCTCGCTCAAGTCCAACCTCGGCCACACGCAGGCCGCCGCGGGCGTCGCGGGCGTCATCAAGATGGTCGCGGCGATGCGGCACGGCGTCGTGCCCGCCACCTTGCACGTCGACGCGCCGAGCCCGCACGTCGACTGGACGGCCGGCGCGGTGCGGCTCGCGACCGGCGCGCAGGGCTGGCCGGTCACCGGCCGGCCGCGCCGTTCGGCCGTGTCGGCGTTCGGCATCTCCGGAACCAACGCGCACGTCGTCCTCGAACAGGCCCCGCCCGTCACCGAGCCGGACCGCAAGCCGCCGCCCGCCGTGCCGTGGGTGCTCTCGGCGAAGACCCCGCAGGCCCTCGCCGCCCACGCCCGGCGGCTGCTCGCCGCCCTCGACGGCGCGGACGCCGACCCCGTGGACGTCGGCTTCACCCTCCTGCACCGCGCCCGGTTCGCCTGCCGCGCGGCCGTCCTCGGCACCGACGCCGCCGAACTCATCGCGGGCCTGCGGACGTTGGCCGCGTCCCCCGAACCCGGCACCGTCGTGGGGGAGACGGCGCTGCGCGCACAGGCCGAGCGCTTCGCCGCGGGCGGCACCGTCGACTGGGCCCCCGTCTTCGCCGGTACGGGCGCCCGCCGGATCACCCTGCCCCCGTACCCCTTCGCCCGGCAGCGCCACTGGCCCGCACCGGCCGACCGAACCCCTCTGGCGCAAAAGCCCGTTGCGGGGCCCCCCGCCCCCGCGGTCGACAGCGTCGAGACGGTACGCGCCGCGCTCGGCGACGTCCTCGGCGAGCACGGCACCATCGGCCTCGACGACGACGTCACCGCGCACGGGCTCAACTCCCTCTCCGCGGTGGAGCTGCGGGGCCGCCTCCAGGCGCTGACCGACGCGCGCATCAGCCTGGCGGACATCTTCGACCACCCCACCATCCGCTCGCTGGCGCGCTTCCTCGACGAGCGCTGACGTCCCGCCCCTGGAGGTTCCGATGCCCCACGACCCTGCCGCCGCCCTGACCTTCGACACCTTCGTGCCGCCCGCGACCGTCAACCGCCGCTCCGCCGTGGAGGTGTTCGTCACCGACCACACCCAGGTCGGCCCGGAGGAGTACGCGATCGCGGTGCGCGTCGAGCCCGGCCACCCGCTGTGGTCGGACCAGGTCGCGCCCTGGCACGACCCCGTCGCGATCATCGAGGCCTTCCGGCAGGCCTTCGTCGTCGTCCGGCACGGCTACCTCGACGTGCAGCGCGGCACCCCCTCCGCCGTCCAGCACCTGACCCTCGGCGTACCGGAGTTGACGGCCTTCCGTGCGGACGGCTCCGCGCCGCTGCAGGGCGTCGTGACCGTACGCGTCACCAGGAGCGACACCGCCTACGACATCGCGGGCACCTTCGCGGTCGCCGGTGCACCCGCCATGACGCTCTCCTTCGACAGCGTCCTCTTCCCCCGCGAGTCCTACCGCGAGATCCGCGCCTACCAGCGCACCCGGCGCTTCGCCGACACCGCCGGTGCCCCCGCCGCCCCCGACACCAAGCCCTTCCAGCCCGAGGCGGTCGGCCGCCGCGACCCGTCCAACGTCGTCATCGCCCCCGCCGTCCCCGACCGCCCCGGCCGCTTCCCCCTCCTCGTCGACCGCACCCACCCCTCCTTCTTCGACCGCGACTACGACCACATCCCCGCCTCCCTCCTCATCGAGGGCATGCGCCAAGCAGCCCTCCACACCGCCACGGAAGCCGGCCTGCGCAACGGCGAGGCCGTACTCACCGGCGCCGAACTCGACTTCGGGATCTTCGTCGAGATCGACGTGCCCGCCGAGTGCGTGGTGTCCGTGACGGGCGAGCCCGGCGCGATCACCGCGACCGTGGGCATCGACCAGGGCGGCGTCCGCGTAGCGAGCGGCACACTCACACTCACCGAGCCGCGGTAAACGGGCGGGTTGCCGTCCCCCGGCCCGGGTCCGGGTAGCCCGCGGGGTTCCGGTGGCGGCGGGGCCCGCGCCGGTTGCCCCCGGTTGCGGCACCCACCGGTTGCGGCACCCACCGGTTCCGGCACCCATCCGGTCCCGGTAAGCCCCCCGGGCTCCGGAAGCCACAGCGTCCGCTACGGTCGTCCGCCCGGTTCCGGCACCTACCCGGTTCCGGCACCCACCGTTACCGGCACCTACCCGGTTCCGGCACCCACCGGTTCCGGCACCCACCGTTACCGGCAGCCCACCAGCCCCACCAGCCCACCAGCCCCGGCACCCACCCAGCCCCGGCAGCCCACCCAGCGCAATCCCGGTAGCCACCCGGCTCCGGGAGCCCCACCCCACCCCCCCGTACTGATGATCGGCCCTGCCAAGGAGGCGGCGAACCCGTGGAACCCACCGACATCCCGCGCGAGGTCGCCCTCGTCTTCCCCGGCCAGGGCGCGCAGCAGCCGCGCATGGGCGCCGACCTGTACGGCGCCGAGCCCGTCTTCACCGCGGCCATGGACGAGTTCTTCGCCGCGTCCGGCGCGGACGGCCCGGCGCTGCGCGCCGACTGGCTCGCCGAGCGGCCCGGGCCCGACTTCGACGACTGCAGCCGCGCGCAGCCGCTGCTCTTCGCTGTCGGGGCGGCGCTGGGCACGGCGGTCCTCGCGCGCGGGCTGCGGCCGAGCGTGCTCGTCGGGCACAGCGTCGGGGAGCTTGCCGCAGCCGCGGTCGCCGGGGTCTTCGGCATCGCGGACGGCGGCCGTGTCCTGGCCGCGCGCACCGCAGCGATGGCGGCGACGCCGCCCGGCGGGATGCTCGCGGTTGCCGCCGGGCCGGACCGTATCCGCGAGGTCCTCGGTGCGGACCTGGCGGCGCAGGGAATCGCGGTCGCCGCGGTCAACAGCCCCTACCAGACGGTGCTTTCCGGTGCGACCGCCGAACTCCGCGTCGCCGAGAAGGCGTTGACCGCGTCCGTCGTGGCATGCGTCCCGGTCCGGGCCCGCCAGCCCTTCCACAGCCCGCTGTGCGCTCCCGCCGCCCGCCGCTTCGCGGACCTCCTCGCGACGGTGACCCTCACTCCGCCGTCCCTCCCCGTCCGCTCCACCTCCACCACCCGCCTGGTCACCCCTACGGAGGCCGTGACCCCTTCCTTCTGGGCCGCTCAGATGGCCCGCCCCGTCCTCTTCTGGCCCGCGATCGCCCCCCTGCTGACCCCGACACCCCCGCGCGTCTTCCTCGAAGTGGGCCCGCGGGGCAGCTGCGCCGCCCCCCTCCGCCTCGACCCGTCCGTCCAGTCGGGCCCCCACACGGTCCTGTCCCTCCTCCCCCCGACCCCCCGCCGCCCGGCGGGCCCCGTCTTCGAGGAGGCGGTGAAGACGGCACTGTCCCTGAGCGCCTGAACCCGTACCCCCACCGGCGGGCGGCCGCCGACGCGACGGGGGAGGGGGGACGATCCGCCCCGCTCTCCCCCGCGCCCCCGGCGGTCGGCTGCCCCGCCGCGGGGGGTGCCCGCGCCTGCGGCGCGGGGTGTTTCCCACCCCCACCACCCGTGCGAGTAGGAGCGACAGTTGCGGTCCACCTGTGGGGGCGACCCGCCGTCGGGGGCGAACCGCGGTCCCGTGGACATCACCCACCGGCAGGCACGCCGCCAACGCACCGCAGGATGAGGGAGACGATCACCCCACCCACCCCCACCGGCAGGCAGCCGCCTACGCAACGCTGGAGGGGGGACGATGCGCCCACCCACCCCCACCCCCACCGGCAGGCAGCCGCCGACGAGACGTCGGGAGGGGGACGATCCGGGGGTGCCCCCGCAGGAATGCGCTTCCCAGCCCCTTGCCAACCTCGGATGAGGGCGAACGCGCATTCCGAGGAGGTACCCCCGGAGTGGCACCCGACCCCACCCACCGAAGCA
>NZ_JOHY01000019.1 GCF_000721495.1 Streptomyces sp. NRRL F-5123 | reverse complement strand
CTTGGGGTCCTGGGTGTGCTCGTCGCGCCAGAAGCGGTAGCCCTCGGCGCTGCGGTCGATGACGGCCTCGGCGCCCATCGCCCGGCACCAGATCAGGACGTTGTCGCCCTGCTTCATCCCGGCGCCGTTGCGGGAGACCAGCTGCCGGTAGGCGGTGGAGTTGACCAGGCCGGGGGCGGCGGCCTCTTCCCAGCTCAGGTGCTCCGGCTTGGGCATCAGCTGGTTGGACTTGACCAGGGCGATCTCGGCCAGGCCGCCGAAGTTGGTCTCGAAGCCCCAGATGCGCTGCTCGGGGTCGAGCATGGTGTCGTCGTGCCCGTCGGCCGACTCCAGCTCGACGCTCAGGCAGTGCGCCACGACCCGGTCGCCGGGGCGCCACTTGTTCACGCCGGGGCCGGTGCGCAGGACGACGCCCGCGAGGTCGGAGCCGATGACGTGGTAGGGCAGGTCGTGCCGTTTGCCGAGCGGGGAGGTGCGGCCGTAGCGCTCCAGGAAGGCGAAGGTCGGGACGGGCTCGAAGATGGACGTCCAGACCGAGTTGTAGTTGACCGAGCTGGCCATCACGGCGACCAGGGCCTCGCCGGGGCCGACCTCCGGCACCGGGACCTCGTCCAGGTGCAGCGAGCGGCGCGGGTCCTTGTCGCGGGTGGCCAGGCCGGAGAACATCTCCGCCTCGTCCTTGCGCACGGTGACCGCGCGGTAGGACTCGGGGAGCGGCAGTGCCGCGAAGTCGGCGCTGCTGCGGGGGCCTTCGGCCGCGATCACGGCGTCCAGGATTTCCTTCATGTGACTCGCCTCCGGCGAAGCGTTCCGCCGCCGCGCCGCGGGCCGCCGGACGGCGGCTGCGGCGGAACGTGGGGGGAACGCTGGGGTCGGGTGGGGTGAGGGTGCCGTCGTCGGTCCGGCGTGGACGGGGACGGAACGGGTGGAGCGAAGGAACCGCGCGGTGGCGCGGAGGGCCTGTGACGCAGGCGTCCGGGCCAGGGGAGACAGCCGGCCTGCGGGGGGTCACCGCGGGCCGTCCGCCCGGACTGGGGCTACCGTATGGCACCGCGTGCCAGTCGTAAAGACACTGCGTGCCATATTTTTCTTTTCAGTGTCACCCCGCGCGAGGCGGCAGGCAACAGCGGCCGTCCGGGTGATCCGGACGGCCGCTGAGCAGGGTCTTCTCGAAGAGCGGAACTCAGGCCCTGCGGAGGGCTTCCTCGATGCTGCGCAGGATCTGCGCGGGCGAGGCGTCCGTACGCGCCACCGCGACCACGACCTCGTCCTGCCGGGTCACCGTCGCGGGCCGGTGGGCCGCACCGCGGGACGGTATCCGGCCGGCCCCGATGCCCGTGCCGAAGGTCGCCTTGATGACGTCGAAGGCGTGCTCCAGTTGCGCCTCCACGTCGCCCTTGCCGTCCGCCCGCAGCCAGCGCCGCAGCACGTGGTTGTGCGCGGCCACCACCGCGGAGGCCGCGACCTCGGCGAGCAGCGGGTCGTCGTCGCCGTACCCTTGCGCGCTCTCGTCGAAGTGGCCCAGCAGATAGCGGGTGAAGAGGCGCTCGTAACGGGCCACCGACGCGATCTCGCGCTCCCGCAGCGTCGGCACCTCGCGTGTCAGCCGGTAGCGCTCGACCGACACCTCGGGCAACTGCGCGTACATCCGCAGCACTTCGGTGATGCCGCGGCACACCGTGTCGAGCGGGTGCTCGTGCGGGTCGGCGGAGTCCAGCACCGCCTGCACGCGCACCAGGGTGTCGTCGTGGTCGGGGAAGATGGCCTCTTCCTTGGAGCGGAAGTGCCGGAAGAACGTGCGCCGCGCCACGCCCGCCGCCGCGGCGATCTCGTCGACGGTCGTGGCCTCGTAGCCCTGCGTGGCGAACAGGTGCATCGCGGCCGCCGCCAGATCCTGCCGTACGCGCTGCCGCTGGGCGGCGGCGCGGGGGACGATCGCGCCCTCGGGGACGCCGGACTTCGCGGACTGGGGCATGTGGGGAACGTAACACGGCGGACCGCCCCGCCCGGCACCCGGGGGAAAAGAGCCCCAGGCAGGGCCCGTGTCCCCGGCGGGTGTCCGGCGAGGGCGTCCGGGGCGTTCAGCGGCGGGCATACTCGCGGAAGCCGCGGCCGGTCTTGCGGCCCAGGCACCCCGCGGACACCAGATGCTCCAGCAGCGGCGCGGGCGCCAGGCCCGGGTCGCGGAATTCGTCGTGCAACACCTGCTCGATCGCCAGCGACACGTCGAGGCCCACCACGTCCAGCAGCTCGAAGGGCCCCATGGGATAGCCGCCGCCGAGCTTCATCGCCGCGTCGATCGCCTCCACGCTCGCGTAGTGGTCCTGGAGCATCTTCACGGCGTTGTTCAGGTACGGGAAGAGCAGCGCGTTGACGACGAAGCCCGCGCGGTCGCCGCAGTCCACCGGGTGCTTGCGCAATCTCGCGCACACCCCGTGCAGGGTGGCCCGCACGTCGTCGCCGGTCAGCACGGTGGAGACGACCTCGACCAGCTTCATGGCCGGCGCCGGGTTGAAAAAGTGCATCCCGGCGACGTCCTGCGGGCGCCCGGTCGCCCGGGCGATCGCCACCACCGGCAGCGAGGACGTCGTCGTCGCCAGCACCGCACCGGGCCGGCACACCTTGTCCAGCGTCCGGAAGAGCTCCTGCTTGACGAACAGGTCCTCGGCCACCGCCTCCACCACCAGGTCGGCCGTCGCCAGGTCGTCGTACGACGCGGCGGGCGTCACCAGCGCCGCCGCGGCGTCCCGCTGCCCGGCGTCCAGCCGCCCCCTGGCCACCGCGCGGTCCAGCGCCGCCGCGACCCGCGCGACCGCCCGCTCGGCCTTCTCCGGGCTGCGCGCAGCCAGCCGCACGGGGAAGCCCGCCTTGGCGAAGACCTCGGCGATGCCCGTCGCCATCGTCCCGGACCCGGCCACGCCCACCGTGCGGACCTCGCGCCCGGGGGCGGCGGGTCCGGCCGCACCGTCCTGGGTGCGGGGCTCGGGCACGACCGCGGAGCTGCCCGGTGCCTCGTAGCGGTAGAAGCCGCGGCCCGACTTGCGGCCGTGCAGCCCCGCCGCGGCGAGCTGGCGCAGCACGGGCGCGGGGGAGTGCAGCCGGTCCCGGGTCGCCTCGTACATCGCGTCCAGCACGGTCGTGGCGGTGTCGATGCCGATCAGGTCCAGCAGCGCGAGCGGGCCCATCGGCAGGCCGCAGCCCAGCCGCATCGCCGCGTCGATGTCCTCCCGGGTCGCGTAGCGAGCCTCGTACATCGCGGCGGCCTGGTTGAGGTAGCCGAACAGCAGGCCGTCGGCGATGAACCCGGGGCGGTCGCCGACCGGGACCGGCTCCTTGCCGAGGCTGCGCACCAGTGCGGTGACCGCCGCGGTGGTCTGCGGCGAGGTCAGCACGGTGGAGACGACCTCGACCAGCTTCATGGCCGGCGCGGGCGCGAAGAAGTGCAGGCCCAGCACCCGGTCCGGGCGGCCGGTCTCGGCCGCGAGTCGGGTCACGGACAGCGCGTTGGTGCCGGTCGCGAGGATCGCCTCCGGCTTGGCCAGCCGGTCCAGGGCCGTGATGACGTCCCGCTTGATGTCGTAGCGCTCGTCGACGACCTCGACGACCAGGTCGGCGGCCGAGGCCGCCCGCAGGTCGGGGAAGGTGCGGAAGCGGGCGAGCGCGTCGGCCCGCTCGCCGCCGGTGCAGCGCCCGCGCTCCACCGCGCGGGCCGTCGAGCGCTCCAGGGCGGCGACGGCGCGGCGGGCGGCGCCGGGGTCGGTGTCCACGCCGATGACCTCGTGGCCGGCCCGGGTCATGACCTCGGCGATGCCGGTGCCCATGGTGCCCAGGCCCACGACGGCGACGACGGAGAGGGGCGCGGCGGCGGGCGAGCCGCTGCCGGGCTGCGCCGCGGGGGCGGTGAGTGCGGGTGACGCGGGGGGTGCGGAGGGACGGGACATCGCGTGACTCCAGACGCTGGGAAGCGCGGGCGCGCCGCGGCGCGCACGGCGGGATGAGGGTGGGTGGAGTCGCGGGGCAGCCGGTGTGGTGGGGGCGCGCCCGCGGGAAACCCGGCCGGCCCTGTCCCGGGGCCGGCCGCGATGATGCCGGACCGAACGTCGTCGTGCGGTGCAGGGCGGCTGCGTCACCAGGCCGCCGTGCACGGTGCTTTCGAGGGTAACCGGCGAGTAACTTGAGCGCCACCCCTGCGCGCATGTGATCTGGGTCGCCGACAGATGAGCGCGCGGTGGCGGGTGCGGGCGGCGCCGCCCGTACGCCCCCGTGGCGCACGGACGGCCCGCCCGCACCCGCCGGGCAGGGGTCAGAGCAGCGTCAGCTGGGTGTCGCCCGGGCCGCCGCGATCCTGCTCCCGTTCCCGCGCGGGCCCCCGCTCCGGTGCGGCCTCCCGCTCCCGCGCCGCCTCCCGCTCCCGCGCCGCCTCCCGCTCCCGCGCCGCCTCCCGCTCCCGCGCCGCCCCCCGCTCCCGTACGCCACCGCGATCCGCCTCCGGCCCGCGGAACCCGCCGGCCGGGCCGCAGCCGAACTCGGCGGCGAACTCGTGCACCTGGCGGGTGATCCGGCGCTGGTACCACGTCGGCGCGTACGAGCCGCCCGCGTACATCACCTCGTAGCGCCGTACGAGATGCGGGTGCTCGCGGGCCAGCCACGCCATGTACCACTCCCGGGCGCCGGGCCGCAGGTGCAGCACCAGCGGGGTCACGGACCCGGCCCCGGCCGCGGCGACGGCCCGCACCGTCGCGCGCAGCTGCTCCGGCGAGTCGCTGAGGAAGGGCAGCACCGGCGCCATCAGCACCGACACCGGTATCCCGTTCTCCGCGAGGGTGCGGCAGACCGCCAGGCGCGTCTGGGGGGAAGGCGTGCCCGGCTCCACGCTGCGCCACAGCTCCCCGTCCAGGAAGCCGACCGACAGCGCGATGGACACCTCGGTGACGCGTGCGGCCTGCCGCACCAGCTCCAGGTCGCGCAGGATCAGCGAGCCCTTGGTGAGGATCGAGAAGGGGTTGGCGCGGTCCCGCAGTGCCGCGAGGATGCCGGGCATCAGCCGATACCGGCCCTCGGCCCGCTGGTAGCAGTCGACGTTGGTGCCCATCGCCACGTGCTCGCCGCGCCAGCGCGGCGCGGCCAGCTCGCGGCGCAGCAGCTCCGGCGCGTTGGTCTTCACCACGATCTGGGTGTCGAAGCCCAGTCCGGTGTCCAGGTCCAGATAGCTGTGGCTCTTGCGTGCGAAGCAGTAGACACACGCGTGGCTGCACCCGCGGTAGGGGTTCACCGTCCACTCGAAGGGCATGCGCGACGCGCCCGGCACCCGGTTCAGGATCGAGCGGGCGCGCACCTCGTGGAAGGTGATGCCGCGGAATTCGGGCGTGTCGAAGCGGCGGGTCACCGCGTCGGTGCCGAAGAGCGCGGCCGTCGCGTCCTCCCGGCCCAGCTGTTCCCAGCGCATGGCGCCCTCCCTGCGGTCGTCCGGTGTGCCGTTCTCCTCCACAATAGAACACAGATTCGAAAATCAGGTGTGGTTGGCTTGTGCGGCGCGTGAAGAACGCGCACGGACACGGACCGAGGAGAATCAATGGCGCTGGTCGAGGCCACCACCGAGCGGATCGTCGCCGCGGAGCCGGAGCGCGTCTATGCCGCGCTCGCCGACTACGCGGGCACCCGCGGCCGGGTGCTGCCTGAGCAGTTCAGCGAGTACGAGGTGCGCGAGGGCGGCAAGGGTGCCGGGACCCTGGTGCACTGGCGGCTCCAGGCCACGAGCAAGCGGGTGCGCGACTGCCTGCTGGACGTCACCGCGCCCGCCGAGCGGCAGCTGCTGGAGAGCGACCGCAACTCCAGCATGACCACCGCCTGGACGGTGGCCGAGGCGGGCGCCGGGCGCAGCAAGGTCGTCGCCACGACCCGCTGGCAGGGCGCCGGCGGCATCGGCGGCTTCTTCGAGCGCACCTTCGCCCCCAAGGGGCTCAACCGCATCTACGACGAGATCCTGGCGAAGTTCGCCGCCGAGGTCGAGGGCGGCAACTGAGCACCCGCCGGGGCGTTTTGCCCCGCCTGCCACTCGACCGGCTTCGTGATCTTTCACTGGTACGGGTGGTTTTGCCTACTTCCTGAGAATCGCCGCGCCCCTGCTTCGTTGTCGCCTCATGGCGGAGACGGTGGCGGAGCAGGTGTGACGAGGGGAGTGACGGGTGGCAGGCAGCGCGCTCACGGCGCGGAAGGCGGCACTGGCCAAGGACGGCGCAGGCGGCGCAACGGAGGAGGACGGGGAGCGGCGCGGGGCCCGCAGCCCCGCCCTGCGGCAGACGGCGGGGATCACCGGGAGCCCGCCGGAGGGCGCCGCGGCCGTCCGGCCGGCCCCGGGCGGCGGAACCCCGCGGGAGACCGGCGACGAGGCGGGAGGGCCGGACCTGGCCGCGCCCGTCGACCTGGCGCCGCGCCGGGTCCGGCTGGTCTTCCTGGGCCTGATGCTGGCCCTGCTGCTGGCCGCGCTCGACCAGATGATCGTGGCGACCGCGCTGCCCAAGATCGTCGGCGAGCTGCACGGCCTCGACAAGATGTCATGGGTCGTCACCGCGTACCTCCTGGCGTCCACCATCGGCCTGCCGATCTACGGCAAGCTCGGCGACCTCTTCGGCCGCAAGGGCGTCTTCCAGTTCGCGATCCTGACCTTCGTCGCCGGCTCCGCGCTGGCGGCCTGGTCGCGGTCGATGAACGAGCTGATCGCCTTCCGCGCGATCCAGGGCATCGGCGGCGGCGGGCTGATGATCGGTGTCCAGGCGATCATGGCCGACATCGTCCCGCCCCGGGAGCGCGGGCGCTACATGGGCACCATCGGCGCCGCCTTCGGGCTCGCCTCGGTCGCCGGGCCGCTGCTCGGCGGGTTCTTCACCGACCACGCCTCCTGGCGCTGGTGCTTCGCGATCAACATCCCCTTCGGCCTGGTCACCCTCGCCGTCATCGCGCTGGTGCTGAAGCTGCCCAAGCCGGCCGCGCGCCCCAAGCTGGACGTGCTGGGCGCGCTGCTGCTCGCCGCCGGCTCCACGTGCCTGGTGCTGCTCACCACCTGGGGCGGCTCCACGTACGGCTGGCGCTCCCGGGAGATCCTGGGCCTGGGCGCGGGCGCCGCGGGCTGCGCGCTGCTCTTCCTGATCGTCGAGCGGTACGCGGCCGAGCCCGTCATCCCGCTGCGGCTCTTCCGGGACGGCGTCTTCAACGTCACGGCCCTCATCGGCTGCGTCGTCGGCGTCGCCCTCTTCGGCGCCGCCAGCTACCTGCCGACCTTCCTGCAGATGGTCGACGGCGCGAGCGCCACCAGCTCGGGCCTGCTGATGCTGCCGATGATGCTCGGTGTCGTCGTGGCCTCCGTCGTCGGCGGCCAGCTCATCAGCCGCACCGGGCGGTACAAGATCTTCCCCGTCCTGGGCGGGGTGCTGTCCGCGGCCGGCATGTGGCTGCTGTCGCTGATGGACGCGGACACCCCGCAGGTCACGTACAGCGTCTACATGGCCGTGCTCGGCCTCGGCATCGGCATGGTGCTGCCGGTGCTGGTGCTCGCCGTGCAGAACTCCGTGCAGCCTTCCGACATCGGCGCGGCCACCAGCGCCAACAACTACTTCCGGCAGATCGGCGGCTCCGTCGGCGCCGCGGTCTTCGGCACCCTGCTCGCCAACCGGCTCGGCAAGCGCCTCGCCGTCGAACTGCCGCACGGCGCCCGGCTGCCCGACCCGCAGTCGGTCACCCCGCAACTCGTCCGCACCCTGCCCGCGGAGGTGCGCGACGGCTACATCCGCGCCTACGCCGAAGCCATGCCCCGGATCTTCCTCTACCTGGTGCCGGTGCTCGTCCTCGGCTTCCTCTTCGCCTTCCTGCTCAAGGAGAAACCCTTGGTCACCCAGCACGGCCCCGGGGCCGCGACCGCCACCACCGCGTACGACGGCCCCGCCGCCGGGTATCTGGACGGTACGGCGGGCGACCCGTCACTGCCCGGCGCCCGGACGGCCCCGTTCGCGTCCCCGCCGCACAGCGGGGTCGCCGTGTGCGGCACGGTCCAGCACTCCGACGGCAGCGGGGTCGGCCTTGCCGCGCTCACCCTCATCGACGGCACCGGGCGGCAGGTCGGGCGCGGCGCCACCGCCACGGACGGCCGCTTCGCGCTCAGCGCGCCCGGCGGGGGCAGCTACGTCCTGATCGCCGCGGCCGGCGGGCACCAGCCGCAGGCGGTCAGCGTCACCGTCGGCGAGCACCCGGTCGACCTCGATGTCGTCCTCGGCGGTGCGGGGCGCCTGGCGGGCGCGGTGCGCACCGCCGACGGCACGCCGGTGCGCGAGGCCGTCGTGACCCTCACCGACGTCCGCGGCGACGTGGTGGGCACCGCCCGCAGCGGCCGCGAGGGCGAGTACGTCCTGGCCGAGCTGGTCGCCGGCGAGTACACGCTGGCCGCGAGCGCCCCCGCCTTCCGGCCCGCCGCGCTCCCCGTCACCGTCCAGGCCTCCCGCGAGACCCGGCAGGACGTCGAGCTGGCGGGCGGCGCGGCCCTGCGCGGCACCGTCCGCGCGCCGGGCGGCCGCACGGTGGAGGACGCGCGCGTGACCCTGCTGGACGCGGCGGGCAACGTCGTCGACTCCGTCACGACCGGCCCCGACGGCAACTTCCGCTTCGTCGACCTGGCGGCCGGGGAGTACACCGTCATCGCAGCCGGTTACCCGCCGGTGGCCACCGTTCTCCAGGTCGCGGGCGGCGGCCGCACCGAACGCGACCTCCAGCTCGGCCACCCGGATTAGCGCTCCGGCCATACCCGAGCCCCCTCCCGCGCGTGCGCGCGCTCTGCGCTGCCGCGCGGGGTACCGGGGGCGCGCCTGCGCCGCGGGGCGGGCGTTTTCAGGCCGCGCCCGCCCGCCCGGCGGGCGTTTTCAGGGGCGCGTGGGTGCACCTCCCAGGCGGAGCCTGGGGGAGGACTGCGCGAGCAACCCACCACCGGCCGGTGGTCCTGGGGGCACCTCCCAGGCGGAGCTCTGGGGGAGGACCGAACTGCCCCTTCGGGCCGGTGACGACCCGCGCCGCGAACGTGGCTGAGCGCGCAGTTCCCCGCGCCCCCCCAAACGCTCACCCGGCAGCGCAGCCGCAGCCCGGGGACGCTCGCCCGGCGCAGCAGGGAGCGCACCGCCCTGCGCAAGGGCGGAGGTCAGTTGCTGGGTTTGGGGCACTGGGTGCCCCGGATGTCGGTGTAGGAGCCGCCGATACGGTACGTGCCGGCCGCCGGCACGTACAGGCGGGTCCACTCGCCGTCCGCGGCGAGACACCCGTGATGGTTGTCCTTCGCCCCTTCGATCCCGAGCACCGGCGACCACGGGATCCTCAGCAGCACGCTGCCGGCGTTCGGCATGGAGACGGTCAGCTCCGCCGGCCCGGCCTCCTCGACGGTGGCCGGCGGGTCGGCGAGCGGCTCGACCTCGCCTGCGACCTTGAAGACCTGCCAGTTCGCGTCGCTCCACACCGGGTGCAGCCAGTCCGGGGCGGAGCGGACGATCTTCGCCTCGGCGACGGCCGCGCCGTCCGGCTCGTCGGCGGGCAGCACGACGTAGTAGACGCTCCAGTGCTCCAGCCACGCCTTGTACGTGTCGGGGCTGAGCGTGCCGTCGTAGAAGAGCGGGTTGCGCTCGACGTCGGCCTGCCGGTTCCAGCCGCGGGCCAGGTTGACGTACGGGGACAGGCCCGACGCCTCCCAGTGGGAGCGCAGCGGGACGACCTCGACGCGGCCGCGGTCGGCCTGGACCTTCTGCAGCTCGGCGATGAGCGGCGGGGCGTGCCGCACCGTGGACGTGACGGCGGTGGTGTTGACCTGGTCGACGATCGGCTTGGTGATCTGCCAGGCCGCGACGCCCGCGAAGGCCAGCCACAGGGCCACCAGCCGGTAGCCGGTCCAGCGGCTGTCGCGGGCCACGAGGAGCATCACCGTGCCGCCGAAGAGCAGCGCGAGGCGCTCGACGTTGCTGCCGATGGGGGACGGGATGATCCAGGTCAGCGCGACGCCGGCGGCGTAGAGCCACGAGCCGGCGTGGATCTCCCGCCACTTCCTCGGCACCACGAGCGCGGTGACGACGGCGATGGCGAACGGGATGATCGCGAAGTACCAGGCGAAGGGCTGCACCCCGTAGAAGGGGAAGAGCAGCGAGGTCGCGCCGACGACCAGCGGCGGCACCGCGGCCAGCACGTACGCGTCGACCCGGCGCCCGGTCAGGAACAGCGAGGCGGCAAGCACCAGGATGAAGAGCCCGGCCACCGGACTGCACATGGTGGCCAGCGCCGTCATGGCCGCCGCGGTGGCCAGCTGCGGGGAGCGGCCCCGCAGGTTCTGCGCGGCGGGGAAGAGAACCAGTGTGGCGACCATCGCGAAGAGCATGCCGAGCGCGAAGGTGACCCGGCCGGAGACGACGTCACACCAAAGAGCGAACGTCGTCCACAGGACCGGCACCATCGGACGGCGGACGCCGCTGCGGACCAGGAGTGCCGCGCCGACCGTCGCCGACAGTGTGCCGGCGATCACCGCGGTCGTCCGCACCCCCAGCGCGGCCATGATGTACGGCGAGAGGATGCTGTAGGAGGCGGGGTGCATCCCGCCGTACCAGGAGAAGTTGTACGACGCCGACGGGTGCGCCCGTATGAAGTCGGTCCACGCATACTGCGCGGCCATGTCGCCGGAGTCCTTGGCCAGGTAGAAGGCCCAGAGCAGGTGCAGTACGGCGGCCACCGCGGTGGCCACGACGACCGGGTGGCGTACGTTCACGCGGCGCAGCAGGTCCCTGGGTTTTCGCGAAGCGGAAACCCGCGCAGGCTGCCAGGTCGTCACAAGGCCTCTTCCGGTAGCGGGCGGTTGCGTTGCCCCGGCCGGGCGGCTACCGGCGGGGTCGGACCTCGACGCTCAACAGGCCCGGATCGGAGTTCGAACACAGGCTTCGGACGCTAGCACGACGCGCGCGGTTGCCCACGCGCGGGCGTACGCCGGATTCAGCAGTTGCGGCCCGCGCCACACCGTACCGGTCGTACCGTGGTATCGGCATCGCAGATCTTGGGCTGTACGGGTGGTCTCACCTGCCGGGAAGGGGTCCGCGGCTGCCGGGGGAAGGAGCCCAGCCGACCATGGACGCCCGTATTCCGCCGGATTTCTCCGGTCGGATCCCGCTCGCGGTGATCGTCGTGGACGCGGCGGGCAGGGTGTCGCACTGGAGTACGGGGGCGCGCCGGCTCTTCGGCCCCTCCCGGGTCGAGGCCGTGGGGCGCCCCGCCGCCGACCTGCTGCCGGTGGCCGGCGCGCTGGAGAACGCGGCGCCCGAGCCGCCCGCGAGCGGCCCCGCCTACCCGGCCGGCGGCCGCTCGGGATTCGGCGACCTCGGCGACCTGGGCGACCTCGACGACCCGCTGGACGGCGCGGGCCCGTACCCCACCGCGGGCCGGGCGCGGCTCTTCGCCGAGCGGCCCGCGGCGGGCGAGGCGCTCGACGTGCTGTGGTGGGCCTACCCGCTGGTCGGGCCGGGGCCCGAGCGGCTGCTGGTCCTGGCCGCGGACGCCGTCCCGCTGCTGCGCGCGCTTCCCGGCGCCGCGGAGGTGGCCGGGGAGGAGGACGGCGAGTCCGCCGGGGCGGCGCCGCGCATCGCGCCCGGCTTCGCCCTGCACACCGAATTCGCCGGGGCCGACGAGCTGGCCAGGCAGCTGCCGGAGATCCTGCCCGGCATGAACCCGCTGGACAGCGCCCGGGTCGTGGCCCAGGTGCTGGAGCTGGGCTACCCGGTGCTGGAGGTCAGCCGGCACGACCGGGTACCCGTCACACCGGACTGGGGCGTGCCGCGCCGCGCGGAGCGGCAGGCCCGGCGGCGGGCCGCGGAGCAGGCGGCCGCGGCCGACCCGCTGTCCGTACCGGCCGAGGACCTGGCGCCGGACCTGGAGCACGCGGCGGTGCGCGAGCACCTGGAGTTCCTCAACGAGGTCAGCCGCCGGATCGGCACCTCGCTGGACCTGGCGCTCACCGTCGAGGAGGTCAGCAAGGCGGTCGTGCCGCGCTTCACGGACGTCGCGGGCACGTACCTGCGCGAGCAGGTGCTCGCCGGCGAGGGCTTCCCGGACGGGCCGCCGGACGTCACCACCATGTGGTACCGCGTCGCGGTCGAGCACACCGACGAGCCGGGCCGCTGGGACGACGTCGTGCCGGTCGGCGAGTCGATGCCCTTCCCCGCGCAGACGCCCTTCTTCCAGTGCATGACCACCGGCGACCCGGTGCTCGTCCCGCGGATCAGCGAGGAAATGGGCAGGGCCATCGCCGAGCAGTTCCCCAAGCGCGACATCAGCCCGCTGATCACGCACCGCTCCATGCTGGTCGTGCCGCTCA
Source organism: Streptomyces sp. NRRL F-5123 (assembly GCF_000721495.1). Lineage (GTDB taxonomy): Bacteria > Actinomycetota > Actinomycetes > Streptomycetales > Streptomycetaceae > Actinacidiphila. The sequence continues at coordinate 94,489 of NZ_JOHY01000019.1, read as the reverse complement.
AGGCGCGCGACGTGGTGCTGGGCTTCATGATCCTTTTGCGGCACCGCGAGCGCCCGCCGTTCGACGACATGGACCGCGTCACCGGCGCCGAGCTGGCGGCCCGCGCCGGGCTCGTGCTCGACAACGCGCGCATGTACACGTACCAGGAGAACGTCGCCGACACCCTCCAGGACAGCATGCTGCCGCACATCCCCCCGCGGATGCCCGGCTGCGACGTGGCCACCCGCTACCTGCCCGGCACCCGGCTCGGCCGGGTCGGCGGCGACTGGTTCGACACCATCAAGCTGCCCGGCTCGCGGCTCGCGCTGGTCGTCGGCGACGTCATGGGCCACGGGCTGAACGCCGCGGCGATGATGGGCCAGTTCCGCACCGCCGTGCAGACCATGGCGCAGCTCGGCCTGCCGCCCGCGCAGCTGCTGCGCAACCTCGACGACCTCGCGCAGCGGCTCGGCGAGCAGTACCTGGCGACGTGCCTCTACGCCGTGTACGACCCGGTGGAGTCCGAGGTGCTGATCGCCAACGCCGGGCACATCCCCCCGGTGCTGGTGCGCGCGGCCGACGGCCGCAGCGAGCTGCTGGAGCTGCCGACCGGCGCGCCGCTCGGCGTCGGCGGGGTTCCCTTCGAGACGGCGCGCTTCCCCGTCGCGCCCGGCGACCGGCTGGTGCTGTGCACCGACGGGCTGGTCGAGGTGCGCGGGCAGGACATCGGGGCGGGACTGGCCGCGCTGTGCGAGAGCGCCGCGCACCCGGCCGCGTCCATGGACACCGCGTGCGACACCGTCATCCGCGCCCTGAACCGGCGCGGCGGCCGCAACGACGACGTCGCCCTGCTGATGGCCCGGCTGAACGGCATCCCGCGCTCCGACGTCGCCGAGTGGGAGCTGGCCGCCGAGCCGCGCGAGGTCGCCCGCGCCCGCTCGCTGGTGCGCGGGCGGCTGGACGGGTGGGGTCTGGCCGAGGCCGCGGAGACCGCGGAGCTGCTGGTCGGCGAGGTCGTCACCAACGCCGTACGGCACGCGCACGACGGGCCCGTGCGGCTGCGGATGGTGCGGGCGGACGCGCTGCTGGTGGAGGTGTCCGACGACGACCACGGGGTGCCGGTGCTGCTCAGCGCGGGCCCCGAGGACGAGGGCGGGCGCGGGGTGCGGATCGTGAGCAGGCTCGCGCGGGAGTGGGGCACCAGCCGCTCCGCGCGGGGCAAGACGGTGTGGTTCGAGCAGGCCCTTCCGTAGTCCTTCCGCAGGCGGCAGGGCCCGCTCGCCCGCACCCGTGTCGGTTCCGGCAACATCACGGCGTGGGGAGTGTGGTCGCGTGAACGTCTCCGGCAGGTACGCGAAGGCGTGGGAGAGCTTCTGGGAGGACGCACCGGCGGGGCCCGGCGGCGTCTTCTGGGACGCGGCCCCGGAACTGACGGTGGCCCGGCACGCGGACCGATTCGCCGCGCACTTCGACCCGGGCCTGCCGGTCGTCGACCTCGGCTGCGGCAACGGCACCCTGACCCGCTACCTGGCCGGCCGCTACCGCCGGGTCGTCGGCGTCGACCTCGCGCACGCGGCCGTCGCCCGTGCCGCCCGCGACGACCCGCGCGGGCTGGCCGCCTACCAGCAGCTCGACGGCGTCGACACCGACGCGGTGCGTGCCCTGCACGACGAGCTGGGCGACGCCAACGTCTACATGCGCGGCGTCCTCCACCAGTGCGAGCCCGCCGACCGCAGCCGGCTGGTCGACGGCATAGCCACCCTCACCGGCAGCCGCGGCCGGGCCTTCGTGGTGGAGCTGGCCGAGGCCGCCAAGGGCGTGCTCACGGGCATCGCGCAGGGCCCCGGCGGCCCGCCGCCGCGGCTCGGCGCGGTCTTCGCGCACGGCATCGCGCCCGGCGAGGTCGAGGACGCCGCGGTGCCCGGCTACTTCGCCGCCGCGGGCCTCACGGTGCTCGCCGAGGGCGAGGAGCCGCTGGCGACGGCGGAGTTCCGCCTCGACGGCGTGCGGATCGAGGTGCCGTCACGGTGGCTGGTGGCGGGGATGGCCGCGTAGTGTGACCTCGCATGCGGAAGATCCTCGTCTCGGCCGACATGGAGGGCGCCACCGGCGTCACCTGGCCGGCCGACGTGCTCCCCGGCACCGAGCAGTGGCAGCGCTGCCGGCACATGTTCACCTCGGACGTCAACGCCGCCGTCGCGGGCTTCCTCGACGCCGGTGTCGACAAGGTGCTCGTCAACGAGGCCCACTGGACGATGCGCAACCTGCTGCTGGAGCAGCTGGACGAGCGCGCGGAGATGCTCACCGGACGGCACAAGGAGCTGTCCATGGTCGAGGGCGTCCAGCACGGCGACGTCGACGGCATCGCCTTCGTCGGCTACCACACGGGCGCCGGCACCGAGGGCGTCCTCGCCCACACCTACCTGGCCAACTCGATCACGGGCGTGTGGGTCAACGGCGAGCCCGCGAGCGAGGGCCGGCTCAACGCGCTGGTCGTCGCCGAGTACGGGGTCCCGGTGGTCCTCGTGACCGGCGACGACCGCACCGCCGCCGACGCCCGCTCGTACGCCCCGCAGGCCCGTACGGTCGCAGTCAAGGACTACGTCTCGCGGTACGCCGCGGTCTGCCGGCCGCCCGCCAGGACCGCCGCAGACATCCGCGCCGCCGCCGAGCAGGCCGCGGCCCTCGCCGTACGCCACGAGCCCGTGCAGGCAGGGCCGTTCACGGTGGAGCTGGAGTTCGACGCCTGGCACCTGGTCGGGGCCGCCACCGCGGTCCCCGGCGTCGAGCGCACCGGCGAGCGTCGCGTCGCGTACACCCTGCCGACGATGTACGCGGCGCTGCGGGCCTTCAAGGCCGTCACGACGCTGGTGTCGCAGGCGGTGGAGGAGCAGTACGGCTAGAGGTGCCAGAGGTGCCCCGTGGGCCTCCACGCGGACCCACGAGACACCTCCTGAGCGCCGCGGGGCAGACCCGGGGCGGACGACGACGGGAGCGGGAGCGGCATGGCTGAGCAGGCACGGGGGGCGGTCCGGGCGGTCCCCGGCGGCGTGGACGACACCGCGCTCGCCGAGGTCGAGCGCTTCACCAGCGATCTGATCCGGCTGGACACCACCAACCGCGGCGGCGGCGACGGCAACGAGCGCCCCGCCGCCGAATACGTCGCCGAGCAGCTCGCCGGCGCCGGGATCGAGCCGCGGATCCTGGAGCGCGCTCCCGGCCGCAGCAACGTCGTGGCACGGCTGGCCGGGACCGACCCGGGCGCGGACGCGCTGCTGCTGCACGGCCACCTCGACGTGGTGCCCGCCGAGCCCGCCGACTGGACCGTGCACCCCTTCTCCGGCGAGATCCGCGACGGCGTCGTCTGGGGCCGCGGCGCCATCGACATGAAGAACGCGGTCGCGATGACACTCGCGGTCGTCCGCTCCTGGGCCAGGACCGGGCAGCGCCCCGCGCGGGACGTCGTGCTCGCCTTCACCGCCGACGAGGAGGACAGCGCCGCCTACGGCTCGGACTTCCTCGCCACCGAGCACGCCGGGCTCTTCGAGGGCTGCACCGAGGGCGTCAGCGAGTCCGGCGGCTACACCTTCCACGCCGGCGACGGCCCGGACGGCGAGCCCCTGCGCATCTACCCGGTCGCGGCCGGCGAGCGCGGCACCTCGTGGCTGAAGCTCACCGCGCGCGGCACCGCGGGCCACGGCTCCAAGATCAACCACGCCAACGCGGTGGCCCGGCTCGCCGCCGCCGTCGCCCGTATCGGCGAGCACCGCTGGCCGGTCCGGCTCACCCCCACCGTCGAGGCCGCGCTCACCGAACTGGCCGCCCTCTACGGCGTCACCGCGGGCCCCGCCGACCTCGCCGACCCCGACGCCCTGCTCGACCGGCTCGGCGAATCCGCCCACTTCGTCCGGGCGACCGTCCGCAACAGCGCCAACCCGACGATGCTGGACGCCGGTTACAAGGTCAACGTGATCCCCGGCAGCGCCACCGCCTACGTCGACGGCCGCGTCGTGCCCGGCGGCGAGGAGGAGTTCCGGACCACCCTGGACGAGCTGACCGGGCCCGACGTGGAGTGGTCCTACCACCACCACGAGGTGCCGCTCACCGCACCGGTCGACGCGCCCGCCTTCGCCGCCATGCGCGAGGCGCTGCTGCACTTCGACCCGGACGCGCACGTGGTGCCGTACTGCATGTCCGGCGGCACCGACGCCAAGCAGTTCTCCCGGCTGGGCATCACCGGCTACGGCTTCTCGCCGCTGCGGCTGCCGCCCGGCTTCGACTACCAGGCGCTCTTCCACGGGGTGGACGAGCGCGTGCCCGTCGACGCGCTGCACTTCGGGGTGCGCGTCCTGGACCGGTTCCTGCGCAGGACCGGAACGACCGAGGAGGGGACCGTATGAGCGCCACCTACGGGGAGTGGGCCTCGCCGATCGACGCGGCGACGGCCGCGTCCCACGACGGCCGGCCCGACGACCTCGGCCTGGTCGGTGCCGAGCTGTGGTGGACGGCCCCGCGCCCCGCCGAGGGCGGCCGCCGCGCGCTCGTCCGGCGGCGCCCGGACGGCACCGAGGAATGCCCGCTGCCCGCGCCGTGGAACGTCCGCAACCGCGTCATGGAATACGGGGGCACCCCGTGGGGTGGCGCGGTCGTCGGCGGCGAGCCGCTCGTCGTCTTCACGCACCAGGCCGACCAGCGCCTCTACGCCTTCCACCCGGACCGCCCCGGCGAGCAGCCGTACCCGCTCAGCCCGGTCTCGGCCGTCGGCGGCGGGCTGCGCTGGGCCGAACCCGTCGTGCACGTAGAGCGCGGCGAGGTCTGGGCGGTGCTGGAGGAGTTCACCGGCGAAGGGGCCGCGGACCTGCGCCGGCTGCACGCCGCGGTGCCGCTCGACGGCTCGGCGGCCGAGGACCGCGCCGCCGTACGCGAGATGGGCCCCGTCGAGCACCGCTTCGTCACCGGCCTGCGGCTGTCGCCGGACGGCGGCCGGGCCGCGTGGATCGGCTGGGACCACCCGCGCATGCCCTGGGACGGAACCGAGCTGCGTGTCGCCGACGTCCGCGGCGACGGCACGCTCGGTCCCGCCCGCACCCTCGTCGGCGGACCCGAGGAGTCCGTCGCCCAGGTCGAATGGGCCGCGGACGGCACGCTGTTCGCCGCGACCGACCGCACCGGCTGGTGGAATCTGCACCGCGTCGACCCGGAGAGCGGCGAGGCGGTCAACCTGTGCCCGCGCGAGGAGGAGTTCGCCGGGCCGATGTGGCGGATCGGGCTGCGCTGGTTCGCGCAGGTCGAGGGCGGGCCGATCGCCGTGCTGCACGGCGTCGGCGCGCAGCGGCTGGGCATCCTCGACCCCGGGAGCGGGGAGCTGACGCAGCCGAGCGGCCACTGGACGGAGTGGACCCCGACCCTCGCCGTCGCGGGCGGCCAGGTCGTCGGCGTCGCGGCGAGCGCCCGCAGCGCCCACGAGATCGTGCACGCCCCCGCCGTCCCCACCGCCCGGGTCGCCGCGCTGACCGCACTGCACCACGACGCCGTCGACCCGGCCTACCTGCCCGAGCCCGAGGCCCGCGTCTTCACCGGTCCCGACGGCCGCGACGTGCACGCCCACGTCTACCCGCCGCGCAACCCCGAGCAGTCCGACCACGGCGCAGCCGGCCCCGCTCCGTACGCCATCTGGGTGCACGGCGGGCCGACCAGCCGCACGCAGATGGTCTACGACCTGGAGGTCGCCTACTTCACCTCGCGCGGCATCGGCGTCGCCGAGGTGAACTACGGCGGCTCCACCGGCTACGGCCGCGCCTACCGCAACCGGTTGCGCGAGCAGTGGGGCGTGGTGGAGGTCGAGGACTGCGTCGCCGTCGCCGAGGGCCTGGTCGCAGAGGGCGCCGCCGACCCCGCGCGGCTGGCGATCCGCGGCGGCAGCGCCGGCGGCTGGACCAGCGCGGCGGCCCTGACCACCGTGTCCACCTTCGCGTGCGGCGCGATCAGCTATCCGATCCTCGACCTCGCCGGCTGGTCGCCGGCGGGCGGCGAGACCCACGACTTCGAGGCCTGGTACCTCGAATCACTCATCGGGCCGCATCTGGAGGTGCCCGAGCGCTACCACGACCGCTCGCCCGTCCACCGCAGCGACCAGGTCACCGTGCCCTTCCTGCTCATGCAGGGGCTCGACGACCCGATCTGCCCGCCCGTGCAGTGCGACCGCTTCCTCGCAGCGCTCGCCGGGCGCGACCTGCCGCACGCCTACCTCGCCTTCCCCGGTGAGAGCCACGGCTTCCGCCGCCTCGACACGCTGGTGACCTGCCTGGAAGCCGAACTGTCCCTCTACGGCCAGGTCTTCGGCTTCCGTCCGCCGGGCGTGCCGGTGCTGGACCTCACGCCGTGACCGCGCGGCCCCGCAGGCTGGTCCCGGGGGACCGGGTCGGGATCGTCGCGCCCGCGGGGCCCGTACCGGCGGACACGCTCGCGCAGGGGCTGGCGGAGCTGCGCGCGTGGGGCCTGGAACCCGTCCTCGCCCCGCACGTCCTCGACACCCACCCCTCCGGCTACCTCGCCGGCTCCGACCGGGCCCGCGCCGAGGACCTGCGGGACGCGTGGTGCGACCCGGACCTGGCCGCCGTGGTCTGCGCCCGCGGCGGCTACGGCACCCAGCGCATGGCCGACCTCGTCGACTGGGACGCGATGGCAGCGGCCGAGCCGAAGGTCTTCGTGGGCTACAGCGACGTCACCGTGCTGCACGAGGCCTTCGCGACCCGGCTGGACGTGGCCACCCTGCACGGCCCGATGCCCGGCACCCCCGGCTTCCTCGCCGACGCGGTGGGGCGCGAGCACCTGCGCCGCACCCTCTTCACCCCCGAGGAGGCCCAGGTGCTGCACGTCCCGTCCGCCACCGCCCTGGTGCCCGGCCGGGCCACGGGCGTCACGATGGGCGGCTGCCTCAGCCTGCTCGCCTCCGACCTCGGTACGCCCACGGGCCGCCCGTCCGCCGCGGGCGGCATCCTCTTCCTGGAGGACACCGGCGAGGAGCCGTACCGCCTGGACCGCTTCCTGACCCAGCTGCTGCGCAGCGGCTGGCTCGACGGTGTCGCGGCGATCGTCCTCGGCTCCTGGGAGGGCTGCGGCCCCTACCCCGAACTGCGCCGCCTCTTCCTCGACCGCCTCGCCCCGCTGTCCGTCCCCGTACTCGACTCCCTCCCCTTCGGGCACTCCCTCCCCACCCTCACCCTCCCCCTCAACACCCCCGCCACCGTCGACACCTCCACCTCGACCCTGACCTTCCCCCCGCCCCTGAGCTAGTGCTGTGACCGGGAGGGTCCACCGGTAGCCTGCGGCGTCCGGTGCGGTGCGTCGCAAGGCGCCGGATCGGCCTCGTAGTGGGCCTACTCGGTCGATGCGGCAACGCAGCGAGGGGTCACGTCCGCTGGAGTGGTGAACCCTCCCGGTCACAGCACCAGCCCCACGGGGCGCGGGAAACCGCCCGCGACCCCCACGCACGCGCGGCCGATTACCCGGCGCAAGCACCTCGGCTCCGCAGGGGTGCGGGGAACCGCGCGCGCAGCCCCCGCCGGACCTGTCCGCGTACCGCCCCGCGCAAGGGCGGGACCCCACCCGTGCCGGCCCGCCCGGCAGGGGCGGCTCGCCCGATTGCTGTAAGCGCACCTCCGCGGTCGTGCCCGGGCGGCCCCCGCCCGGTCCGGGCACGCGCGCACGCGCAACGCCGTATCCGCCCTGGCCCCGCGCAGCGGCCCTTGCTACCCAGCGTGCGGCGCACGGGACACATGCGGCGGCAGTGACTCCGGTTGCGGCGCCCCGCCCCACCCCGCTCCCACCCGCGCGGGAAGCGAGGTAGCACCGTTGACACCCCCGCACCGCCGTGTCGTACTAACGGGATCGCACTCGATGTCATGAGCCGGTCCCGGGACACCCGCCTTCGCGCCCGGGACCGATGGGGGGATTGCGGTGACGGGGACGACGGGGATGCGCTATCCGACCACCACGGAGGTCACCGCAGGTGCGCATGCGATCGCACTGAGCTACCCAGGGATCTGCCGGTTGGGCGCAGTGGGCACCTCGCGGGCCGGCCGCCCGCTGCTGATGCTCTCGGTCGGCCACGGGGAGCGCAACGTCCTCGTCGTCGCCGGCCCGCACGCCAACGAGGCGGCCGTCGGCGGCGCGACCGTCCTGCGGCTCGCCCGCATGATCGCCCGGCGGCGCGCCGAGGGCGACGACGACGGCAGCAGCTGGCACTTCCTGCTGTGCATCGACCCGGACGGCGCCGCCCTCAACGAGCCCTGGCTCTCGGGCCCGTACACGCTGCGCGGCCACTACGAGCACTTCTTCCGGCCCTGCACCGCCGAGCAGCCCGAGTGGCTGCCGGCGAGCGGAGCGGGCCCGGGCCCCGCGCTGCCGGAGACACGCGCGCTGGTCGACGTCCTCGACGCGCTGCGGCCGGTGCTCCAGTGCTCGCTGCACGGGATCGACGTCGGCGGCAGCTTCGTGCAGCTCACCAGCGAGGTGCCAGGGGTGCCGGAGCGGATCGGCAAGTCCGCGGCGGAGCTGGACATCCCGCTGGAGAGCGGTTCGTCCGACGCCTTCCAGTGGCCGAGCCCGGGCCCGGGCGTCTACGTGATGCCGCCGTGCGGCGACCCCGGGATCGGTGACGGCGCGCACTCCACGTGGGTGCACGCCCAGCGCTACCGCGGGGTGACCGCGATCGTCGAGGTGCCGATGTGGGCGTGCGACCGCAGCGCGGACACCACCCCGCACCCCGACGCGGACCGCGCCCTGCGGAGGGCGGGGGCCGCGCTGCGCCGCGACCTGCCGGCCGTGGCGCGCGTGCTGGACGCCGTGCTCCCGCGGCTGGGCCTCCAGGACGCGGACTGCGCGCCGCTGCGCACCGTACGCGAGCTGGTCGGGCTCGGGCCCGCGCTCACCGCGGAGTGGGACCCGGCGGTGCGGCCGCCGGACGCGGCCCCGTTGCCGGACATGACGACCGCGCGGGTGACCAGCATCGAGGTCTTCGCCCAGCGCATCCCGCTGCGGGCCGCCGCGATGCTCCGGCGGGTCGCGGACGTCCCGCAGGTCGCCCGGCTCGTGGACACCTGGTGCGAGGCCTACGAGCGGGCCTACCGCCCGCGGTGGGTGCCGGTGGCCGACCAGGTCGAGCAGCAGGCGCGCAGCGTGCTCGCCGTCTACGAGGAACTGCCCGCCTGACCGCCGCGGGCGCACCGCCGCCCCCGCACGCGTGCCGAACTCGTACACCCTCACCCGTTCGGCGCACTCCGCGCCCGCACCGGCGGCGCCGGCCGCGCCCGCCGGGCAGCATGGGGTGCAGGGAGTGCGGGCGTACCGCAGCGGACCCGGCCGAGGGCAGGTGGGCGTATGGCACCCGACAAGTCCGACCAGGCGTCCCGCGGCGGCCTGCGCGACCGGCTGACGCCCGGCAGGATCGTCGTGCTGGTGCTGGGCGTCCTCGCGCTCGTCTTCATCTTCGAGAACACCCGTGACGTGCGGATCCGGCTGCTGATCCCCGAGGTCACCATGCCGCTGTGGCTGGCGCTGCTCATCCCGTACGTCATCGGCTGGCTGTGCGGGCGCTTCCTGCGCCTCTCACGGGGCCGCCGCTGACCGCCGGCCGATGCCCGCCGGGCCGCCGCCCCCGGCCTCACCTCCGCCGCCTCCGTCGCCCCCTCAGGCGCCGGGCGCGGCCCGCGTGACGCCGAGCGGCTTGCCCATGCAGATGCTCAGCTCCTCGTGGCGGTAGTAGCCGAACTTCTCCACGGGCACATAGCCGCAGGACGTGTAGAGGGATATCGCCTCCGGCTGCAGCGACCCCGTCTCCAGCACCATCCGCGTCCGCCCGGCCGCGGCGGCGCTCGTCTCCAGCTCCGCGAGGATCGCCCGGGCCAGCCCCCGTCCGCGTGCCTCCTTCACCACGAACATCCGCTTGATCTCCGCGTCGCCGTCCTCGTGCCCCTCCGGCGAGGCGTCCTGCGCGCGCCAGCCGCCGCTGGCCACCGGCACACCGTCGGTGTCGTACGCCAGCAGGTAGAGCCCGTGCGGCGGGTCGAAGTGGTCGGCCGCCATCGGCGTCAGATCACCCTCGCCGTAGCGCTCGGCGTACTCCTGCTGCACCAGCTCGTTGAGCCGGACGGCGGCCGGCTCGTCGTATCGCGTCTTCCTGATCTCCACGTCCGCCATCGTAAAGGGTGGGTCCGACAATTCGTCGCACAGGTGTACGACCCGCGCTTTCCGGCGGGTGACGGCTCCGGGTATCGTCCGTGCGGTGACCATCGTGACCACCGTGAACGTGAACGGACTGCGGGCCGCCGCGCGCAAGGGCTTCCTGCCCTGGCTCGAACGGACGGCGGCCGACGTCGTCTGCCTCCAGGAAGTCCGCGCGGAACCCGACCAGCTCCCCGCCGAGCTGCGCGACCCCGACGGCTGGCACGCCTACCACGCGCCCGCCGCCACCAAGGGCCGGGCGGGCGTCTCGATCCTCTCCCGGGTGGCCCCGACCGCCGTGCGCGTCGGCTTCGGCTCGGCCGAGTACGACGCCTCCGGCCGCTACCTGGAGGTCGACCTGCCGGGCGACGGCACGGCCGGCGGCTCCGGTCCCGGCCTCACCGTCGGCAGCCTCTACCTGCCCACCGGCGAGGCGGAGACCGAGCGGCAGGACGCGAAATACCGCTTCATGGCCGAATTCCGCAGCTACCTCGACGCCCTGCGTGACCGCGCCGGCGCGGCCGGCGGCCACGCCCTGGTCGTCGGCGACTGGAACATCGCCCCCGCCGAGGCCGACCTGCGCAACTGGCGCGGCAACCGCAAGAACTCCGGCTTCCTCCCCGAGGAGCGCGCCTGGGTCGCCGACCTGCTCGGCGCCGAGGGCGGCTGGACGGACGTCGTGCGGCAGCTGCACCCCGGCGTGGAGGGCCCGTACAGCTGGTGGTCCTACCGCGGCCAGGCCTTCGACCGCGACACCGGCTGGCGCATCGACTACCACCTGGCCACTCCGAAGCTCGCCGCGGCGGCCGCCACCGCCGTCGTGGAGCGCGCGGCGACCTACGCCGAACGCTGGTCCGACCACGCCCCGGTCACCGTCACGTACACCACCTGACGCTCCCGCGTCCGGCGGCCGCCGCCCGTGCCGCCTACCGTTCTCGCCGGGTCGGGCACGACCCCCCGCAGGAGGCCCCCGAGCGTTCGCCGCGGCCGCGGCCGTGGCCGACGCCGACCGGCTGCAGGGGCAGATGGCGTCGCGTCACACGGCGGAGCGCGCCCGGCATAGGCTGGACCGCATGAGCGATGCGACGTACGCCGTCGAACCGATCGGCCGGGTCGAATCCCCGCTGGTCGCACGGGAGGACGCGCCGCGGCAGGGCGACGAGGGCGCGCCGGACGCGTGGCTGGTGCTGCGGCCGGACGTGGCGGAGGGGCTGCGCGGCCTGCTGCCCGGCACCGAGGTCCTCGTGCTGACCTGGCTGGACCGCGCCGACCGCGGCCGGCTCGTGGTGCACCCGCGCGGCGACCCGGCCCGCGCGCCGCAGGGCGTCTTCACCACCCGCTCCCCGGACCGTCCCAACCCCGTCGGGCTGCACCGCGTCCTGGTCACCGCGATCGAGCCGGCCCCGGACGGGCCGCGGCTGCGGGTGACCGGCCTCGAAGCGCTGGACGGCACCCCGGTCGTCGACATCAAACCGCTGCTCGGCGACATCGCCGACCGCTGACGGCGGAGCCCGTACGGGCCGAGGCCCGGCGGTGCGGGGCGGCGGTGCGGGGCGGCCGGAAAAGCCCGGGGCGGTCCGCCGCGCCGGTGGCATCCTGGCGCCGTGAACCGACCACAAGTGACCGTCAGAATCCCCGAAGGCCTCCGCCTCTTCCTGCCGTCCGACCGCCGTACCGCGGTCCTGTCCCTGACCACGGACGGCACGTCCTCGCTCGGGCACGTCGTCGAGTCGCTCGGCATCCCGCTGACCGAGGTGGGCGGTCTCGCCGTCGACGGGCACGACGCGCCCGCCCGCCATGTGCCCGCCGCGGGCGAGGTGATCGACGTGCGCGCGGTCGTCCGCCCGCAGCAGGTGCCCGGCGCGCCGCTGCGCTTCCTGCTCGACGTCCATCTGGGCACGCTCGCCCGTCGGCTGCGGCTGCTGGGCGTGGACGCGGCCTACGAGAGCGAGGACATCGGCGACCCGGCCCTCGCCGCGCTCTCGGCCCACGAGCGCCGCGTGCTGCTCTCCCGCGACCGCGGCCTGCTGCGCCGCCGTGAGCTGTGGGCGGGCGGCTACGTCTACAGCGACCGCCCCGAGGAGCAACTGCAGGACGTGCTGGACCGCTTCGATCCGGTCCTCGCCCCCTGGACGCGCTGCGTCGCCTGCAACGGCGAGCTGCGCGACGCCGACAAGGACTCCGTACGCGACCGCCTCGCGGACGGCACCCGAAAAACCTACGACGTCTTCGCCGAGTGCACCGCCTGCGGCCGGGTCTACTGGCGCGGCGCCCACCACGCCGAGCTCGCGGCCGTCGTCGACCGGGCGCTGCGCGAGCACGCGGAGCGCCGCGGGCACCGGGCCGGGTGACCCGGCCGGGCGTTGCCTCCGGGTCCTTGCGCCGACAATTGCATTCCCCTGGACAAAAAAAGTTTTCGGTGCAAGGGTGGAGCCATGCTGGACGTGAGCGTGATCGAGGACGCGGAGGCGGCAGCCGTCTCCCTCGACCCGACGAGGGCGCGGCTGCTCTCCGAGCTGGCCGCCGGGCCCGCCTCGGCGACGATGCTGGCCACACGGGTGGGGCTGCCGCGGCAGAAGGTGAACTACCACCTCAAGACCCTGGAGAAGCACGGACTGGTCGAGCTGGCGGGTGAGCGCCGCAAGGGCAACGTCACCGAGCGGCTGATGCGCGCCACCGCTGCCTCGTACGTCATCTCCCCGGCCGCGCTGGCCGCCGTGCAGCCCGACCCGGGCCGCTTCCGCGACCAGCTGTCCGCACGCTGGCTGCTGGCGCTCGCCGCGCGCCTGGTCCGGGACGTCGGGGCGCTGGTCACCGGCGCCGACCGCGCCCGGCAGCCGGTCGCCACGTACGCGCTGGACGGCGAGGTGCGCTTCGCCTCCGCGGCCCACCGCGCCGCCTTCGCCGAGGAGCTGACCCGCGGGGTCGGCGCGCTGATGGCGAAATACCACGACGAGGATGCCGAGGGCGGGCGCCGGCACCGTGTCGTCGTCGCCCTGCACCCCACGCTCAAGCCCGGCACCCTGGCACAGATCGACGGCACCGAGGAGCACGCACCATGAGAAAGCTGATCGTCAGTGAGTTCCTGACCGCGGACGGCGTCATGGAGGCGCCGAACGAATGGCACGGGCCCTACTTCGACGACGACATGGCCCGCGCCGTCAGCGCGTCCATGGACGCCACCGACGCGTTGCTGCTCGGCCGTGTCACGTACGAGGGCTTCGCCGCCGCCTGGCCGGCGATGGAGGGGGAGCCCGGCGCCGACCACATGAACGGCGTGGCCAAATACGTCGTCTCGCGCAGCCTCGACAAGGCCGAGTGGAACAACTCCACCATTATCGGGGGTGACCCGTACGAGGCCGTCACCCGTCTGAAGGAACAGGACGGCAAGGCCATCACCTGCACGGGGAGTGCGACTCTGGTGCAGTGGCTGCTCGCCGCCGGGCTGGTGGACGAGATCGACCTGCTCATCGACCCCGTCGTGGTCGGGCACGGCAAGCGGCTCTTCCAGGACGGCCTGCCCACCACGCCGCTGACGGTCGTGCGGTCCGAGACGTTCGGCTCGGGAGTGCACCACGTCGTGTACGCGCCCGTGCGCGGCTGAACCGGCGAAGGAGAAGGGCAGCACCATGTCCGTGCCGTTCGAGATCGTGCGCGAGTTCGAGGTCGAGGCGCCCCCCGAGGACGTCTTCGCCGCCGTCACCACCGGCACCGCGGGGTGGCTCTTCCCGCTGGAGTACGAGCCCCGCGAGGGCGGGGCCGCCTCCGCCGGCGGCACCGTCACCGCCTGGGACCCGCCGCACCGGGTCACCGCCCTCAGCGAGACCCCAGGCGGCGAGTACGGCCAGCTCCGCAACGAGCTCGACCATCTCATCGAGCCGCGCGGGCAGGGCGGCTCCTGGGTGCGCTACGTGCACAGCGGCATCTTCGTCGACGACTGGGGCGGCCAGTACGACGGGGCCAACCGCCACACCGACTTCTACCTGCACACCCTGCGCCAGTACCTGGCGCACTTCCGCGGCCGCCCCGCCGTCTTCGCCGCCGCCGACGGCCCGGCCGCGGCCGGGGCCCCCGACGCGCTGGAGAGGGCCGCGCGGGCGCTCGGGCTGCCGCCCGGAGCGGCGCCGGGCACCGAGGTGGAGGCCGACCTCCCGGGCGTCGGCCGCACGGCGGCCGTCCTCGACCACCGCAGTCCGTATTTCATCGGACTGCGCACGGCCGACGCGATGTACCGCTTCTTCGGCCGCAACCACTGGGGCGCGACCGTCGGCGTCGCCGTGCACGCCTTCGCCCCCGGCGCGGACGCGGCGAAGACCGCCGCCGAGGTCGCCGACTGGCTGGACCGCGCGTACTCCTGACGTCCGGTCGGCCGCCCCGATGGCGGTACGGTGTCGCCATGGCGACATATGTGCTCGTTCCCGGCGCGGACGGCAAGGCCTGGTATTGGCACCTGGTCGCGCGGGAACTGCGCGACCGGGGCCACACCGTGGTCGACGTGGACCTGCCCGACGACGAGGCGGCCGACCTCGACGCCTTCGCGGACGCGATCGCGGCGGCCGTGCGCGACGCGGCGCCGCCGCCCCCGGCCCCGGTCGTGCTGGTCGCGCAGTCCCTCGGCGGTTTCTCGGCCCCGCTGGTGGTCGACCGGCAGATCCCGGTCGACCGCATCGTCCTGGTCAACGCGATGGTTCCCCGGCCGGGTGAGACCGCGGGGGCGTGGTGGGGCAACACCGGGCAGCCCGCGGCCAGGGCCGCGTACGCGACGGCGACCGGGCGGGACCCGGACGCCGAGTTCGACCCGCGGACCGACTTCTTCCACGACGTGCCGCCCGAGGTGACCGAGGAGGCGCTCGCGGCGCCGCAGTCCGGGCCGCCGCCCGCGCTCTTCGTCCAGCCCTGGCCGCGGGCCGGCTGGCCGGACGTGCCGACCCGGTTCGTCCAGGGCCGCGACGACCGGTTCTTCCCGCTGGAATTCCAGCGGGAAGTGGTGCGCGACCGGCTCGGCATCGACGTCGAGGTCATGCCCGGCGGGCATCTGCTCGCCCTCAGCCGTCCGCGTGAACTGACGGCACAGTTGCTCGACGAGGCGTGATGCTGCCGCTCTTCGCCCGCCATGGGTGCGAATGTGGATACGCAGGGCAAAACGGGCGCCCACGGGGGCTGGGTGACGGGTGAGAGCCGGGTGTTTGCGAGGATCGTACCGATGACTGCCACTCCCTCCGACGCGTACGCCGACCGACGGCACGACCCCGGGCCCGCACCTCAGGCCTCCGGCGGGTCGGGCGGCGGAAGCGGGAACCACGGGGACCAGGGCCGCAACAGGCACCGCAGGCCGCGCCGCCGCGCGTGGCGCACCGGGGCCGTGATCGCCGCCGGGGTGGCTTTGATCGCCGCCGCGGGGACGGGCTACCTGGCCGTCACCCGGCACTCCGTCACGACGGCGAAGGACCGCGGTGCCGCCGCCCCGCACGCCGGGGTGCCCGCGCGGGCCGAAGGGCCGCCGCCCGGCGCCGCGACGCCGGCGGTGTCGCCCCCCGGGTCGCTGCCCGCCATCGCCGGCCTCGGCCCGAGGACCCGCGCCGAGATCCCGGCCGCCAGCCGCCAGGTGCTGGTCGCCTCGGGCGCGGCGAAGGACTCCTCCGACACGGTCGTCACGCTGTGGACCAGGGCCGCCAACGGCCGCTGGCTGCCCGGCGCCGCCTGGCCCGCGCACAACGCGCTGCACGGCTGGACCGCCACCCACCACTCGAACGACCTGCACAGCCCGATCGGCGTCTTCACCCTCAGCGACGCGGGCGGGTTCGAGCCCGACCCGGGCACGAAGTTGCCCTACCACCACGACAGCCGCTTCCGCGCGGGCGGTGTCGGCTTCGACGGGGAGGCGCTCGACGAGGCCTTCGACTACGTCATCGCGATCGACTACAACCGCGTGCCCGGCAACTCCCCGCTCGACGGCAGTCAGCCGCTCGGCGCGAGCCGCGGCGGCGGCATCTGGGTGCACGTCGACCACGGCGGGCCCACGCACGGCTGCGTCAGCATCTCGGCGGCCCACATGGTCGAGCTGCTGCACACCCTGCTCCCGGCCGATCATCCGGTCATCGTGATGGGCGACCGCGGCTCGCTGTCCGCGTAGTCCCTCCACCGGCGGACCCGCAGGTCGCGGGCCCACGGGCCCGACGCGGTGTCAGTTCCGGGTCTGACGGCCGCTGCTCGGTTACTCCTGGGGGAGTACGCCGTCCCGGTGACGTCGCTGACCGGGGGAGTAGCGGGAAACCATGCCGTGGGCCGATGTCACGTCCGCGCCGTTCCGGGAGTCTTGAAGGCAGGACGGATCGCCCGACGTCCCCGGGTGCAAGGGAGGCAACGGCATGGACGACGACCGGGAACTGACCGACTTCGCACGGCGCTGGGCCGAGGCGGAGCGGCGCGGGGACACCGCGGCGCTGGAAGCGCTGCTCACCGACGACTTCACGGCGGTCGGCCCGCAGGGCTTCGTGCTCGACAAGAAGCAGTGGATAGACCGCTACGCCTCGGGCGCGCTCATACACGACTCCTTCACCTGGGAGGACGTGACGGTGCGCAGGTACGGCCCGGCGGCGGTCGCGGTGGGGGTGCAGGGGCAGCAGAGCATCTACGACGGGCGTGACGCGGACGGCCATTTCCGCGTCACGCAGATGATCGTCGCGGACGGCGCACAGTGGAGGCTGGCCGCTGTGCACCTCAGCCCGACCGGGTGCCGCAGCGGGCTGGAGGACGACTGACCGCCGGGCGGGGCGGCCCGGCGGGCGGGCTCAGCCGCGTGGCAGCACGGTCGACTGGACCTGGGTGAGGCCGCGCCAGTCGTTGGAGGCGACCGTGGCGTGGGCCTTGGCCAGCTGGGCGACCCTGGCCTGCGCGTCGGCGGGCGCGGGGTTCACGTCGTCCAGTGCGGGCGCCACGTTCTGCGCGTCGGTCATGAAGAGCAGGTAGTGGTGGGTGTCGTACCAGGAGGTGTCGATGCTGCCGTTGAGATAGGCGGCCGCGTCACCGTCGAAGGCCACGAACCACGGACGCAGGGAGGTGTCGGAGTAGCGGGTGCGGGGGTCGCCTGCCTGGGCGGTGTGGACCGAGGGGAAGACGTTGGCCTGCGAGGTCTTGCCCTGGGAGTGCAGGTCCCGCAGGTAGCCGGCGTACTCGCTGTCGGTCCACAGCGAGTCGGTCGGGTTGGCCTCCTCGACCGTGCCGGGGATGACCTCCAGCACAACCTTGCCCGCGAGTTGGGCGCGGGTGGGCCAGTTGCCGGCTGTCGCGGCCTCGTCGAGGGTGGCGTACTGGCCGCCGCCCGGCTTGGCGAGCAGGTCGGCGGGCTTGAAGACCAGGCTGCCGAGGTGGGCGCTGATCGACTGGTCGAGCTTGGCCGGGCTCATGCCGAAGGTCGCCTGGAAACCGGCCTTCATCTCCAGCTTGACGAACAGCGGGCCGTGGCCGGGGTGGGCGCCCAGCCACACCCGTACGTCGTCGAGGCAGCTCTCCAGGTCCTTGTTGGCGCCGCCTGAATAGAGCTGCGAGGCGGAACTGGCGTTGACGCAGTTGTTGCTGTTGCCCAGCGGGTTGGAATGGCTGACCTTCCACTCCTGGGTGACGAAGTCGTCCCAGACGTCGAGCTCGATCATCGAGGTGCCGGTGTCGAGTGCCTGGGCGAGATAGCTGAAGGAGGCGGGGTCGTAACTGTTGTGCAGGCCCGACGTGGTGGCGCCGGACAGCGGCAGCGCGTCGGTGTCGGCGGCCGACGCGGCCGGGCCGGTGGCGGTGAGGGCGAGGCATGCCGCGAGCACGCCGAGCAGTGCGGCACGCCCTGCCCGCGCGGTGGCGCGGCGGAGCGGAAGGCGGCGGGTGAGCGGACCGGTCACGTGTCCTCCTGTGGGGATGGCTCTCCGTCAGGACGGTGACGCCCAGGCGTGAAGCGACGGAGACATGACACGTAACACGACCTGCATTCCTGCTGTCGCCTCCGAGTTCGGCCAACTCTTCGCGGGGCGGGGTGGAGGCGGGGTCAGGGGACGGAGAGCAGGCGCAGCACGGCGGTGGCCGCCGCAGCGGCGAGGACGACGACGAGAAAGGGGGCCTTGCGCCAGGCGCACAGCGCGCCGACGGCGACACCCGCGGGCCGGGCCGGGCCCGCGAGGGCGTGCCCGTCGGTGAGCGCCGAGGTGGCGACGAGTGCGGCGAGCAGTACGACCACGGCGGTCGCCAGCAGGCGTTCGAGCGCGGGCGGCAGGGTGACGCGGGAGCGCAGCGCGGGTCCGGCGAACCGGAAGGCGAAGGTGCCCGCGCCGAGTACGGCGGTGGCCGCCAGCAACGGTGCGTTGCCGCTCACCGGTTGTCCTCCGGGGTGGCGGGGCGGCGGCGCTCCGCGGCGGCGACACCCGCGAGGGCGAGCAGGACGGGCAGTCCGGCGGGCAGGAAGGGTGCGGTGGCGAGCGCGACCAGCGCGCCGGTGAGCGCCGCCCGGCGGGTGCCGGCGGTGCGCAGGGACGGGAGCAGCAGGGCGACCAGCACCGCGGGGAAGGCCGCGTCGAGGCCGAGGGCATCGGTGTCGCGCAGGGCGTGGCCGCCGTAGACGCCCAGCAGTACGCCGGCGTTCCAGCTCGCGAACAGGCCGGTGCCGCACAGCCAGTAGGCGGTGCGCCGGTGCAGCGGGTCGCGCTGCGCCAGGGTGAAGGCCACGGTCTCGTCGACCATGAGATGGCTGCCGGCGATGCGGCGCGGCCATCCCGCGCCGAGGGCGTCGCCCACGGCGAAGCCGAAGGGGAGGTGGCGGGTGTTCACCAGGAGCCCGGCGGCCACTGCCGCGAGCGGGTTGCCGCCCGCCGCGACCAGGCCGACGAAGAGGAACTGCGCCGCGCCCGCGAAGACGACCACGGACAGCAGCACCGGGAGCCAGGGCGGCAGTCCGAGGCCGACGGACAGGGCGCCGAAGGACACGCCGACCACCGCGTCGGCGGCGCAGACCAGGGCGATGTCCCGGGCCAGGCCGGGGACTTGGGGAAAGGGGAGCCGTCTTGTTCGTTGTATCGAACGCATCGCCGCCTATACTGAACACCAGGAGTGTCGTTCGTCAAGACGAACACATCGACCGATAGAGCGAACGAAGGAGCGGAAGTGCCGCACGACGGGATCCCGCGCGGCGGGCCGCCGCTGGACGTGATCGCGGCCGGGCTGCAGCGGGAGCGGCGGCGGGCCGGGCTGTCGCTGGCCGAGGTCGCGCGGCGGGCCGGCATCGCCAAGTCGACGCTGTCCCAGCTGGAGTCGGGCACGGGCAACCCCAGCGTGGAGACGTTGTGGGCGCTCAGCGTCACCCTCGACGTGCCCTTCGCCCAGCTCGTGGAGCCGCCGCGGCCCCAGGTGCAGGTCATCAGGGCCGGCGAGGGGCCGGCGTTCGCCGCCGAGCGGGCCGAGTACGTCGCGGTGCTGCTCGCGTCGTCACCGCCCGGCATCCGGCGCGACATCTACCTGGTGACCGCCCAGCCCGGCAGCGCGCGGGAGTCCGACCCGCACATGCCGGGGGTCGTGGAGCACGTGGTGCTCAGCACCGGACGGGCGCTCGTCGGTGTCGCGGAGGAGCCCGTGGAGATCGGGCCGGGCGACTACATCGCTTATCCGGGCGATCTCGCCCATGTCTTCCGGGCCCTGGAGCCGGGCACCTCGGCCGTGCTCGTCCAGGAGCACCGCTGATCCGCCGAGCGCAGGGAGCCGCCGTGCCCGAGCCGTCAGAGGAGCGGGACCGGCCCGCCGTGCGCAGTGAGCGGAACGGCCCGGTGACCACGGTCGTGCTGTCCCGCCCCGCGGTGCGCAACGCGGTGGACGGCCCGACAGCACGCGCGCTGGCCGACGCCTTCCGGGCCTTCGAGGCCGACGAGGACGCGTCCGTCGCCGTGCTCTGGGGGGAGGGCGGCACGTTCTGCTCCGGCGCAGACCTCACGGCCGTCGGTACCGCGCGCGGAAACCGCGTCACCGACCCGGCGGGCGCGCGGGGCCCGGACGGCGACGGGCCGATGGGCCCGACCCGGATGCGGCTCGGCAAGCCGGTGATCGCGGCCGTCGCGGGCCACGCGGTGGCGGGCGGGCTGGAGCTGGCCCTGTGGTGCGATCTGCGGGTCGTCGAGGAGTCGGCCGTCCTCGGTGTCTTCTGCCGCCGCTGGGGAGTCCCGCTGGTCGACGGCGGCACGGTGCGGCTGCCCCGGCTCGTCGGCGCGGGCCGGGCCATGGACCTGGTGCTCACCGGCCGCCCGGTGGACGCCGCTGAGGCGCTGGCCATCGGCCTGGCCGACCGTGTCGTGCCGGACGGCACCGCGCGCGAGGCGGCCGAGCAACTGGCCGCCGGCATCGCTGCCTTCCCGCAGACGTGCCTGCGCCAGGACCGGCTGGCCTTGCTGGAGCAGGAGGGGCTGCCGGAGGCCGAGGCCCTGGCCGTCGAGCTGGCGCACGGGCGGACCTCACTGGCCGAGGCGGCGCAGGGCGTGGCCCGCTTCACCGCGGGGGAGGGGCGGCACGGCGCGTTCGGCGGCTGACCCGAGGCCGCCCGGCGGCCGGGGCCCGAGGGCTCCGTGCGTGAGCCCCGGCCCCGCCGCCGGGAGCCGGACCCCGCCGCCCACGCCCGCCGCTCGCCCGCGCCGAGGCCGTGCGCCGGCGTGGCCGGCGCGCGGCCGAAGGGGGCCCGCTCGTCCGCCGTCATGCCGCCCTCGATGAAGCGCACCTGCCAGTTGACGCGCTCCTGGCGGTGCATTGAGGGCAGGAAGTCCAGCGCGCGCACCGAAGGATGGCGGCGCAGCCACCACAGGGCCGCCTTCGCACCCGCCGGCCGCGTGCAGTCCACCCGCGACTGCTGCCCCGCCCCGATGCCCCGCGCCGCCCGGCAGGGGAGCGACCCTGTGAAACCCGCCGCCCCGCTCAGCGGTCCCCGAGGCCGGCGGCGAAGGACAGCACCAGCTCGGCGACCCGTTCCGGCGCCTCCAGGATCGACGTGTGCCCCACGCCCGGCAGCGGATCGACGCGGACCCCGGGCACCGCCCGGTAGTCGCCGTACGACGCGGGCACCCAGCGCCCGTCCTGCTCCCCGTAGACCACCTGCACCGGCGTGCCGAGGGCCGCCAGCCGCTCCGGCACCGGCTGCTCCGCCAGATAGCCGTAGGAGGCGCGCATGGTCGTGAGGAAGGAGCGGAAGCTCATCAGTCGCAGCTCCTCGGCCAGTATCCGCGGCGCGTCGCTGCCCTCGGGGAAGCTGCCGCCGGAGAAGGCCCGGATCTCCTCGTCGGTCGGCGGCCACCGCACCTGCGCGCCGGCTGCGGCGGCGTCCTGGGCGGTGAGGGCGTCGCGGTGCGGACCGGTGTTGACGAGGACCAGCCCGCGCACCAGCCCGGGGTGCCGCTCGGCGAGGGCGACCGCGGTGTAACCGCCGCTGGAGTGGCCCACGACCACCGCCGGCCCGGCGTCCAGCAGCTCCAGCACCCGCGCCGCCCGGTCGGCCTGCTCCGGGATGCCGTACGCGCCGTCCGCCGGCTGCGCGGACCGCCCGTGGCCCAGCAGGTCGATCCGGACGACGCGGTGGGCGGCGGCCAGCGGCGGCACCATCGCCTGCCACGACAGCGAGGACGCCCCGGACCCGTGCACGAGCAGCAGGGCCGGGGCGTCGCGGGGGCCGTCCTGGCAGACGTGGATGGCGCCGCCGTCCAGCGGCAGCAGCGACACTCCTGCGGTGACGGGGCCGTCCGTGCGAGGTGATTGCGCATCAGGAATGGTCATGCCGCCCATTGTCGGCGCCGCGTCGCGCTCCGCGGGCATCGCGCACGATCGCCGGGCGCGTCGCCCAGCAGGCCGCCGGGCAGGCCGCCGGCGGGGCCCGGCGGCCCGGGGCTCATGCCCGGCCGGCGCCGGCCGCCACCCGCATCGCCCAGGCCAGGCAGCCCAGTGCGGCGGTGCAGGCCAGGGTCCGCGCGATGTTCCAGTGGATCCACGCGGACTCGAAGCCTGCCCGGACCGCCGCGACGTCGTGGATGCGCCCGGGCGCGCCCGCGTCCGCGAGCTTGTTGTTGAGCGGCACGCTGAAGCCCATGGTGATCAGCAGCGACAGTGCGTAGAGCACCACGCCGGCGATGATCCACTGCAGTGCCGGGCGCCCGGCGCCGCCGCGGTGCAGCACCGCCGCGACGATGCCGAGCACCAGCGCGCCGCCGAAGGCGAGGGTGAACCAGCCGTTGAGGATCGCGACGTTGATGCGCTGCATCGCCTCCACGAGCGTGCGGTCGCCCGACTTGCCGAGGCCCGGCATCACGGCCACCGAGAAGGCGAAGTAGAGCCCGGCCATCAGGCCGGTGGTCAGGGTCGCTGCGAGCAGCACGAGGCCGCTCAGGGTGCCGTTCACGGCAGCTCCTCGGGTGGTCGGGTGGCTGTCGGGCCGGGGCACGGGCGCCCACCGCCCGGCGGCGGGGACCGGGGACATCGGCGACGCGTACGGGGCCGAGCCGGTGGTGGGCAGCGGCGGCGCGTACGGGGCGGACTGCGTGGGGTGCGCGACGGGCGCGGGCTGGGACGGGGGCGTCAACGGCGCGACCGGCGCGGGCTGGGCCGGTCGCGTCAACGGCGCGTACGGGGCGGGCTGGGCCGGGGACATCTGCGGCGTCTGCGTCATGACCTCAGTCAATCGGCGCGCCCCGCCGCCCGGCCATCGCCGAAAAGCTCATCCGCATACGCGTGCGTCCACGCCTAGGCTGTGCGCATGGATGCCCTGGCCAGCCTGCTGGACGGTCCCCGCGCGCACGGCGCCTTCCTGCTGCGCTCCGTCCTCACCCCGCCCTGGTCGCTCCGGATCGCCGACCGGGCGCCGCTGACGCTCGTGCACGTCGTGCAGAACGACGCCTGGATACGCACCGAGGGCGTCCCCGCGCGCCCGCTGCACCCCGGCGACATCGCCGTGGTGCGCGGCCCCGAGCCGTACACCGTCGCGGGCGACCCGGACACCGAGCCGCGGATCGTCATCCACCCCGGGCAGGTGTCCACCACCGCCGACGGTGTCGAGCTGTGCGAGCGGATGGACCTCGGGGTGCGCACCTGGGGCGACGCCCCCGCCGATCCCGCCCGGCCCGGCCAACTGCCGCCCGGCTGCGGCGTCCTGGTCACCGGCACGTACGAGATGGGCGGTGAGATCGGCGGCCGGCTGCTGTCCGCGCTGCCGCGCGTGCTGGTGCTGTCCGCCGCGGCGTGGTCCAGCCCGCTGCCCGCGCTTCTCAACGACGAGGTCGTACGCGACGAGCCCGGCCAGGAGGTGGTGCTCGACCGGCTGCTGGACCTGCTGCTCATCGCGGTGCTGCGGGCCTGGTTCGCGCGCCCCGAGGCCGCGGCCCCCGCATGGTTCGCCGCGCAGGCCGACCCGGTCGTCGGGCCCGCGCTGCGGCTGCTGCACGACGACCCCGCGCACCCCTGGACGGTCGCGGACCTCGCCGCGCGCACCGGCGTCTCCCGGGCCGCGCTCGGCCGCCGCTTCACCGAGCTGGTCGGCGAGCCGCCCATGGCCTACCTCACCGGCTGGCGGCTCGCGCTGGCCGCCGACCTGCTGCGCGAGCCGGACGCGACGATCGCGGCGGTCGCCCGCCGGGTCGGCTACGGCAGCCCCTTCGCGCTCAGCGCGGCCTTCAAGCGGGTACGCGGCATCAGCCCGCAGCAGTACCGGGAACGTACCGCGGCGGCCTCGTAACCCGCGGCGGTACGCAAGCGGACGCACAGGAGCACACGCACAGGAGCACACGCACAGGAGCACACGCACGGGAGCACGGACCAGCGAGCGGACACCACGGAAGGGGCGGGACGGCATGACGCACGAAGGCACGGGAACGGACACGGGCGCGCGCGCGGGTTCAGGCACGCGTTCAGGCACGGGTACGGAAGCGGGCGCCGCGGGGGCCTTCACCCCGCTGACCGGCTTCACCGGCGGCGCCCTCCCCTACAGCGGCGGCAACCCCTACGCCGACTACCGCGCGGCAGACGGAGCACGCGCGGACCTCGCCGGGCTCGTGGACCTGGCCGACCGCAGACTCGGCGCCGGGGTCATGGCCGCCGGTGACGAATTCTTCGCCGAGCGC
Source organism: Streptomyces sp. NRRL F-5123 (assembly GCF_000721495.1). Lineage (GTDB taxonomy): Bacteria > Actinomycetota > Actinomycetes > Streptomycetales > Streptomycetaceae > Actinacidiphila. The sequence continues at coordinate 70,172 of NZ_JOHY01000019.1, read as the reverse complement.
GAGAACCTGCTGCTGCGCGCCCCCGCCGCCTTCGACCCGGAGCGCTTCGGGCACAAGGGCAAGGTCATGGACGGCTGGGAGACCCGGCGGCGGCGCGGCCCCTCGGCCCACCTCCCGCACCCGCAGCCCGGCGACCACGACTGGGCGCTGGTCCGGCTCGGCGCGCCGGGTGTCATCCGCGCGGTCGTCGTCGACACCGCCCACTTCCGCGGCAACCACCCGCAGGCGGTGTCCGTGGACGCGGTCGCCGCCGACCCCACGGCCGCGCCGGAGGAGCTGCTCGACCCGGCGGTGCGCTGGACGGAGCTGATCGGGCACGCGCCCGTGGGCGGCCACGCCGAGAACGTCTTCGCCGTCCACCACGGGCGCCGCTTCACCCATCTGCGGCTGCGCCAGCACCCGGACGGGGGCGTCGCCCGGCTGCGGGTGCTCGGCGAGGTGGTGCCCGACCCGGCGTGGCTCGCGGCGCTCGGGACGTTCGACCTGGCGGCGCTGGAGAACGGCGGCACGGTGCTGGACGCCTCCGACCGCTTCTACTCGCCGCCCGAGAACACCTTGCTGCCCGGCCGCCCGCAGCGGATGGACGAGGCCTGGGAGACCCGGCGGCGCCGCGACACCGGGCACGACTGGATCGGCTACCGCCTCGCGGAGCAGGGCGAGATCCGCGCCGTCGAGATCGACACCGGCTGTCTGAAGGGCAACGCCGCAGGCTGGGCGGAGCTGTGGGTCAAGGACGCCCCGGACGACGGGAACGGCGACAACGCCGGCAACGGCGACAACAGCGCGGCCGAAGGCTCCTGGACGCGGCTCCTGGACCGCGTACGGCTCCAGCCGGACACCGTCCACCGCTTCCTGACGGCCCCGGTGCCCGCCACCCACGCCCGGCTCGACATCTTCCCGGACGGCGGGGTCGCCCGGCTGCGTCTGCACGGGTCGCTCACCGAGCAGGGCGCCCGGCGGCTCGCGGCCCGCCACACCGCGCTCTCCTGACGGCGGCGCACCTACGCGGCCGGGTACGGGCCCGACCCCGGACCCGTACCCGGCCGTCGGCTCAGCGCGCGCCGAACAGCTCCAGGAGCCCGTCCTTGCCGAACATCCGCGCGGTGTCCACGGCCGAGGGCGCGCCCGCTTCCGGGTCGGCGCCCGCCTCGACGAGCGCGGTGACCACGTCGTCCTCGCCCTTGAAGACCGCGCCGGCCAGCGGGGTCTGCCCGCGGTCGTTGGCGCGGTCGGGCTCCGCCCCGCGCTCCAGCAGCGCCCGGACGGCGGGCGCGTGGCCGTGGTAGGCGGCCAGCATGAGCAGCGTGTCGCCGCGGTCGTTGGTCAGGTTCGCCGGAACCCCGGCGTCGACGTAGGCGGCGAGCCGGTCGGTGTCCCCCCGCCGGGCCAGGTCGAAGACCTGGGAGGCGAGCTGCAGGACCTCCGGGTCGTGCGCGGGCTCCTGGTCGGCCGCGGGCGCGGGGCCCTGGCCGGGGGTCGGCTCGTTCATGGGGTCAGACTAGGCAGCGGCCCGCGAAGAAGGAGATCACCACGCGCTGCGGCGCGCCGTCACCCGTCCGGATGTCCAGCGGCACGCACGCCCGCCCGTCGCCCGCGACGAAGAAGGCCCCCAGGTACGCGGTCGCCGCGCCGGGGCAGCCCTGGAAGGTCACCGCGGGGGTCGGCGCGAGGCCCTGGTCGCCGCCGAACTCCAGGCCCGCGCGGGCCCGCTGCTCGGGGCCGATCACGACGGTGACCGGGCCGCCGCTGCCCAGGACGGCGCCGATCATGTAGTGCCAGCCGTCCGCGTCGTGGACGCCGTGCGCGTTCTGGTCGCCGTCCTCCAGCGCGCGCAGGCCGTGCAGGGTCAGCGGGCCGACCCTGACGTCCTTCGCGGTGGGCGCGGCCGGCGGCGCGGCGGGCGCCCACGGGCGGTCCACGGCGCCGGCCGTGGGCGTGCCCCGGACCGTTCCTGTGGTGTGGCCGTCGGCGCAGGTCACGGGGCGCGGATGGGCGATGCTGCCGACCGGCGGGCCGGGGGAGGCCGCGGGCGGCGGGTCGTGCGCGGCGCCGTGGCCGCCCGTCGAGCAGCCCGCCGCCAGCAGCAGGCAGGCTGCCGGTAACGACAAGAGGATCGCCCGGCCCATCGGGGCCGCGTGCCGGTGCCGTCCTGACATGGACATCACCCCCATTCAGGACGGTACGTGCTCAGCCCAGCGGCGACCAGACCGCCAGTTGCCGCACCAGGGCCGCCTCCCCGGTCACCCGCAGCGGCCCCGGGTCGTCCCAGGGCAGTCGGCGGTGCAGGGCGAGCAGCAGGTCGCTCGCGGGCGCGGACACCGTCGCGTCCGCCTCCGGGCGGCCCGCCCCGGCGGAGCCGCGGACGGCCGAGGCGCCCGTCGCGTCGAGTATCAGCGTCCAGGCGCGGCCCTCGTCCGCGACCAGCGCGACCCGGGCGGGGGAATCCGGCCAGCCGTCCATCGCGCCGAAGGTGACGTGCAGCAGCTCGTCCAGCGCGTCCAGCGCCACCCCCGGGGGCACGGGTTCGGCCGCCCCCGCGGCCTCCTGCGCGTCCCGTACGTGCACGGCCGCCTCCCGGACCTGCTGCCGCGCGACCGCCCCCGCCGTGGCGCGGGCCCCCGACTCCGCCCACCACGTCCAGCACGGCGCCCCGGGCCCGGCGGCGCGCAGCGCCCCGACCAGCGCCGCCGTACCGGCCGCCGACCACTCCAGCAGCTCGCCCGCGGGCGTGCGGTGCGGCACCTCCGCGTCGGCGGGCGGCCGCCGCGCGGGGCCCGCCGCGACGACCGCGGCCCAGAACCGCTGCGTGGCTCCCATGTGCGCCACCAGATCCGCCACCGTCCAGCCCGGGCACGCCGGGACCCCCGCGCCCTCCGGCGCCGCGCGCACCGCCGCCCGCAGCGCGGCGGACCGCTCCTCGATCAGCCCCAGCCGGCCGTCGAAGGCGTCCGGCGAGGAAGGCGGCGGCGAGGAGTACGGGTGCGCGGGAGGCGACTGCGGCGGCGACTGCATGCCTTCCGTTGTAGCAGCGAAGGACGACATACCGACCCCTGCCGCACACCCCCGGCGGGACCGGCCGCCCCGCAACGGAGTGCGGCTTGCGGGGCTTTGGCCGAATCCGGCCATGGGGGGCCTGTTCACGGCGCCGCGAAGGCTGTTCCATGGTGATCGTCAGACCCGCGGGACGCACCCGCCCCGCGGCGGCCCACCGCACCCGCGCGGTGCGGCCCACCAGCGAGAACCGGATGAGGTGTCCTTGGCTACGACCGTGACCGCCACGACGGTGCGCCTACCGGCCGCCCCGCTCGGCCCGGAGAATCCGCTGCCCGCGCTGCACCCGAACGGCGAGCTGCACCGGATCGACCCGGCCGACCTCCCCGGGCTGCCCGCCGACATGGCCCGGCAGATCGGCTACGCGCCGCTGCGCACCGTGCTGCCGGTGCGCGTCCTCGACGGGTACGGCCGGGACCGCGCGCCCGCCGACCTCGACGCCCTCGTCGTCGAGAACGACCGGCTGCGCGCCACCGTGCTGCCCGGACTCGGCGGCCGGCTCCACTCGCTCGTCCACAAGCCGACCGGCCGCGAGCTCCTCTACCGCAACCCTGTCCTCCAGCCCGCCGACTTCGCGCTCGCCGGCGCCTGGTTCTCCGGCGGGGTCGAGTGGAACCTCGGCGCCACCGGCCACGCCGCGCACACCTGCGCCCCGCTGCACGCCGCCAAGGTGCCCGCCCCGGACGGCGGCGAGATGCTGCGGCTGTGGGAGTGGGAGCGGCTGCGCGACCTCGCCTTCCAGATCGACTTCTGGCTGCCCGGGGACTCCGACTTCCTCTACGTCGGCGTCCGGGTGCGCAACCCGCACGACCGCACCGTGCCCGCCTACTGGTGGTCCAACACCGCGGTCCCCGACACCGACCGCACCCGAGTCCTGGCGCCCGCGCAGGCCGCCTGGCACTTCGGCCACCAGCGCCGGCTGCGGCAGGTCGGCCTGCCCGCGCCCGAGCCCGGCGGCCCCGACGTGAGCTACCCCGGCGGCTCCGAGCACGCCGCCGACTACTTCCTCGACATCCGCGGCGACGACCGCCGCTGGATCGCCGCGCTCGACGGCGACGGGCAGGGCCTCGTCCAGACCTCCACCGACCTGCTGCGGGGCCGGAAGGTCTTCTGGTGGGGCCGCGGCCGCGGCGGCCGCCGCTGGCAGGAGTGGCTCACCGAACCCGGCACGGGCGGCTACCTGGAGATCCAGGCGGGCCTGGCGCGCACCCAGTTCGAGCACATCCCGATGCCCGCCGACACCGACCTGTCCTGGCTGGAGGCGTACGGCCCGCTGGCCGCCGACCCCGACCTGGTGCACGGCGCCGACTGGGGCACCGCGCGCGCCGAGGCCGCCGCCCGGCTGGAGGCCGCGCTGCCGCGCGCCGCAGTCGACACCGCCTACGCCGACTGGCTGGAGCAGGCCGACGCCGAACCCAAGGAGATCCTGCACACCGGCTCCGGCTGGGGCGCCCTGGAGGCCGAGCGCGGCCACCTGCGGCTGCCCGGCACGCCCTTCGACGCCACGACCCTCGGCGAGCAGCAGAAGCCCTGGCTCGAACTGCTGCTGGCAGGCGTCTTCCCGCGCCCGCCGGCGGGCGCCGCGCCCGGCCCGGGCCTGGTCGCGCCGCAGTGGCGCGAGCTGCTGGAATCCGCCGACACCTACCCCGGCAACGAGTGGTTCCGCGACTACTACCTCGGCATCGCCCAGTGGGCCGCCGGCGACCAGGCCCAGGCCGTCCGCAGCTGGGAGCGCTCGCTCGCCGCCCACCCCTCGCCGTGGGCCGCCCGCGCCCTCGCCGTCGCCGACGCCGCCGGGGGCCGCACCGAGCAGGCCGCCGACCGCTACACCGCGGCCTGGGACGAGCTGGCGGCCACCGCCGAGCAGTACGGGCCGCAGGTGCGGGACGTGCAGCGCGCGCTGCTCGCCGAAGCCGTGCCCGTACTCCTGGACGCCGGGCGCGCCGCCGAGGCCGGACGGCTGCTCGCCGCCCCCGCCCTGGACGGGGGCGCCCCGCTCGACGACGGCCGGATCCGGCTGCTGCGCGCCCGTACCGCGCTCGCCCGCGGCGACGCGCCCGCCGCCCGCGCCCTGCTGGACGCCGGGATCGTCCTCGCCGACCTGCGTGAGGGCGCGGAGGAGCTGAGCGACACCTGGACCGCGGTGGCCGAGCGGCTGGTCGCCGGGGAGGGCGAGATCACCGACGCGGTACGGGCCGAGGCCCGCGCCGCGCACCCGCTGCCGGCGCACTACGACTTCCTGATGCGCCCCGAGGAGAGCTGACCGGCCGTCACCGACCGCCCCTCCCGCGGCGAAAACCGTTGGCCCGCGCGTGACCCGCGCGGCCACAGTGGTGAGCGCGTCCCCGGCGGGTCCGGGGGCGACCACACCACATCACCGGGGGAGGGGACAGCCATGTCCACACTGCGGGTGACCGCCGAGCGGCTCACCATCACGGAGCACCCGAACGCCGACGCGCTGGAGCTGGCGCAGGTCGGCCTGTACCGCGCCGTCGTCGCCAAGGGCGCCTACCGCACGGGGGACTTCGCCGTCTACATCCCCGAGCAGGCCGTCCTGCCCGACCCGCTGATCGGCGAGCTGGGCCTGACCGGGCGGCTCGCGGGCGGCGCCGCCAACCGCGTCAAGGCGGTACGGCTGCGCGGTGAGCTGTCCCAGGGCATCGTCTGCCGCCCGGCCGCGCTCGGCGACGCCGACCTGGAGCGCGCCGCCGCCGAGGACGAGGACTTCGCGGAGCGGCTCGGCATCACCAAGTGGGTGCCGCCGGTGCCGGTGTCGATGAGCGGCGACGTCGAGTCCGCGCCCGACCTGCTGCCCTGGACCGACATCGAGAACCTCAAACGCCACCCCGGCATCTTCGCCGCCGGCGACCTCGTCACCGTCACCGAGAAGCTCCACGGCACGGCCTGCTGCCTGACGTACCACGCGGACGGCGGCACCCTGCACGTCACGTCCAAGGGTCTCGGCTCGCAGCGCCTCGCCCTCGTCGAGGCACCCGGCAACCTGTACTGGCGCGCCGTCCGCGGCTACGGCCTGCCCGCTCTCGCCGCGGAGCTGGCCCGCACCCTCGGCGCGGCCAGGGTCGGCATCTACGGCGAGGTCTACGGCGGCGGCGTCCAGGACCTCGGCTACGGCGTCGACGCGCGCCGCGAGCTGCCCGGCTACGCCGCCTTCGACGTCTGCGCCGACATCGGCGGCCGGCTGCGCTGGCTGGACCCGGCGGAGCTGCCGGTCGGTGACCTGCCGCTCGTCCCGCGCCTCTACCACGGCCCCTTCGACCTCGACCGGGTGCTGGAGCTGGCGCAGGGCCGCGAGACGGTCTCGGGGCGCGAGGTGCACATCCGCGAGGGCGTCGTCGTCCGCACCGCCGACGACACGTACAGCCCCGTCCTCGGCGGCCGGGCGATCGCCAAGGTGGTCGGCGACGCGTACCTGACCCGCAAGGGCGGCACCGAGTACGAGTGAGGCCCGCGCGGCCCGTCCTCCGGGGGGCGGGCCCGCGCCATTTCCCGCCCGGTGCCGCATGGACCGGCCAGGGACGGGTACGCGGCTGGGGGTCAGCGAGACAAGCCACGCCCGCCCAGCGGCGAGAGGACACCCAGCGATGACCGACGACATCAGCCCCGACGGCGCCCTGCCCCCCGCCCAGCGCGCGCTGCACGAGATCGCGAACGGCAGCGAGAACGTCGTCGCGCTCAGCACCCTCGCGGTGAGCGACGTGCTGCTGCCGGTGCCGGGCAGCGACGAGCAGCCCGGTGGCGCCGCCGAGCTTCCTCCCGAGATCCAGCTGCCCGTCTACGAGCAGAACGACGGGCGGCAGCTCGTCCCCGTCTTCACCTCGGAGTCCCGGATGGCCGAGGCCCTGCCCACCACCCGCCGCTACCGGCTGGTCCAGCTCGCCGCGCTGAGCGGTGCCTGGCCCTCGGACGACCTGATCCTCTCGATCGACACCGGCAACGCCGACGCGCTCAGCATCTCCGGCCAGGGCGTCCGCGCCCTCGCCGGGCTGGTCGGCGGCAGCAACTGATGGTGCCGGGCGCCCGCCCGCGGGGGCGGCCGCCCGGCAGGCTACGCTCACACGGGTGAACGAAGGCCCGGCACAGCTTCCCGACCTGGTCATCTTCGACTGCGACGGGGTGCTCGTCGACAGCGAGCGGCTCGCCATCGGCATCGACGTCGAGATGCTCGCCCGGCTGGGCTGGCCCATGCCGCAGGACGAGGCCGTCGCGCGTTTCGTCGGCCGCGCCTTCGCCGACATCGGCGCCGACATCGCGGCCCACCTCGGCCACCCGCTCCCCGAGGGCTGGGACACCGAGTGGCGCCACCGGCTGCGTGTCGCCCTCGACACCCACCTCACCGCCGTCGACGGCATCGAGGTCGCCCTCGACGCGCTCGCCGCCCGCGGGGTGCCCATGTGTGTGGCCTCCAGCACCGGCCACGCGGGGCTGCGCCGCTCGCTCGGCCGGACCGGCCTGTACGACCGCTTCGCCGGCCGCATCTTCAGCGCCGCCGACGTCCCCCGCGGCAAGCCCGCCCCCGACCTCTTCCTGCACGCCGCCCACACCCTCGGGGTCCCGCCCGCCCGCTGCGCCGTCGTCGAGGACAGCCCCTACGGCGTCACCGCCGCCCGCGCCGCCGGCATGCCCTCCTTCGGCTACGCCGGCGGCCTCACCCCCGCCCACCGCCTCACCGGCCCCACCACCACGGTCTTCACCGACATGCGCACCCTCCCGTCCCTCCTGGGCCTCTGACCGACCCGCGGGCCCCCGGGGCGAGTGGAGGGTCTCGGAGAACGGCGCCGACCAGCCCACCACCGGCAGAAGGCCGTGGCACCGGCCGTGAGCGGCACTCCGGAGCGCAGCAGCCGAGCCCGCCACCGCGGGCGGGCCGTCCCGCCGTGCGCGAAGCCCCCGGGAGAGGGAGGGTGGGCATGTGGGGCGTCCACCACCACGGGGGCGACCCCGCGGAGCGCCGAGCGGAGGTGGGCCATGGCGATCTGCGTGCCGTACGGGGGCCGGCCCGACCCCGGCCTGCCCGTGCCGGCGTACTGGGACGCGCATCTGGCCGCCGCCACGTCCGGCAGCGAGGAGGCGGGCGGCGGGCCGCGACTGCTGGAGGCCGCGTGCGGCTACTTCACCCGGCGGGGCCTGTGGAGCGGCCCCGGGCAGGTGGTCGCCGCGCCCGGCGCGGAACCGCTGCTGCTCGCGCTGCTCGCCGCCACGGGCGGCGACCCCGTCCTCGCCCGCCCCGCACCCGCCTGGCAGCCCCCTGTCGCCGCGCTCCTCGGGCGTCCCGTGCACGCCGTGCCCAGCGCGCCCGAGGGCGGCGGGGTGCCCGACCCGATCGCGCTGCTGGAAACCGTCCGCCGGGCCCGCGCGGAGGGCGCCGACCCGCGGCTGCTGGTGCTCTCCGCCGCCGACGACCCGACGGGCACCGTCACCGCGCCCGAACTGCTGCACGAGACGTGCGAGGCCGCAGCCGAGGCCGGGCTCCAGATCGTCTCCGACGAGACCTACTCGGACACCCTGCACCACCGTGACACCGTGCTGCTCAGCCCCGCCGAGATGCTGCCCGACCACACGGCGGTGCTCACCGACCTGGGCGCCACCCTCGTCCCGTCCGGTGTGCCCGTGGCGCTCGCCCGCTTCCCCGCGACCGCGCACGGGACCGCGTGGCGGCAGCGCACCGCCGCCGCCCTCGCCGCGCTGCGCGGCGTCCTCCCGGCGCCCGTCGCCGCCGCGGCCGCGTACGTCCTGGCCGAGCCCGCCGAGGTCACCGGGTTCACCGCCGCGGCGAACCGGCTGCACGCGCGCGTCGCCGCCGCGGCGCACCGGACGGTCACCGGCGCGGGCGGCGTGTGCCGGCCCCCGAAGGCCGGCTTCCAGCTCTACCCGAGGCTCGACGCCGCCGGGCTCGACGCGCCCGCCCTGGAAGCGCGGCTGAGCGCGGCGCTGGGCCGTACCGTCCCCGGCGGCCACCGCTTCGGCGACGACCCGGCCGAGCCCCGGGTCAGGATCGGCACCGGCGCGCTGCACGGCCGTACCGACCGCGAGCGCCGCACCGCGCTCACCGCCGCCGACCCGCTCGCCGTCCCCCATGTGGCCGAGGCCCTCGCCGCGCTCGGCGCGGCCGTCAGCGCGCTGACCGGCACGGTCGAGGTCAGCGGTTCGGCGGGCGTGGGATCGCGGGGCGACCGGCGCTGACTTACGTTCGAGGGGCCACCGCGATCCCCCGGACGGACCGACCCGCCGGAGCACCCACCGGACGAACCCGCACCCCGCACGGAGTCCCGATGACCGATCAGAGCGAACGGATGCCGGCCACCACCGCGACCGCGCCGCGCCCGCCCGGCGAGCGCAGGAACTGGCCGAAATCCTTCGCCGACCGGCTCACCGAACCCCGGCCGGGGCTGCGCACGGTCGTCCGAGCCGTGCGCGAATGCGTCGTCCGGCCGCCCGCGCACACGCTGCGGCAGCTGCCGCTGCTGCCCGTCGAGCCCGGGCCGCTGCCCGACGCCCCGCCCGGCACCCTGGCCCTGACGTGGGCCGGGCACGCCAGCTGGGTCCTGCGCGTCGGGGGCCTGACCGTTCTCACCGACCCCGTCTGGTCGCGCCGCATCCCCGCGACGCCCGCGCGCGTCACGCCCGTCGGCGTGCCGTGGGAGGAGCTGCCGCGTATCGACGCGGTCGTCATCAGCCACAACCACTACGACCACCTCGACGTCCCGACGCTGCGCCGGCTGCCCCGCAGCACCCCGCTGCTCGTGCCCGCCGGACTCGGCAACTGGTGCCGCCGCCGCGGCTTCTCCCGGGTGACGGAGCTCGACTGGTGGGAGGCCACGGAGATCGGCGGGGTCCGCTTCGACTTCGTGCCCGCGCACCACTGGAGCAGGCGCACCCTCACGGACACCTGCCGCTCGCTGTGGGGCGGCTGGGTCCTCACCGACCCCGCGGGACCGCGGCTCTACTTCGCCGGGGACACCGGGTACGGGGACTGCTTCGCGCGGATCGGCCGCGCGTACCCGGGGATCGACGTGGCGCTGCTGCCCATCGGGGCGTACGCGCCGCGGCGCCTGCTCAAGGGGGTGCACGTCGATCCGGAGGAGGCCGTGCGGGCCTTCCTCGACCTCCGGGCGGCGGTCATGGCGCCGATGCACTGGGCGACGTTCCTGCTCTCCAGCGAGCCGCCGCTCGAACCCCTCACCCGGCTCCGCGCGGCGTGGTCCGCCGCGGGCCTGCCCCGCGCGGCCCTGTGGGACCTCCCCATCGGAGCGTCCCGCCTCGCCGGCGGGCGTGGGGTGACGCCACGGGGTGCGCCGTGAGCCCTTCTCCGCGGCCTTCCGCCGGTGGGGGCTGAGCGCGCAGTTTCCCGCGCCCCTTTGCGCTGCGGGGCGCCGCTCGCGGTGGGGCTCGCGACCGTCCCGCCGTCGTGGGTGGTCGCGCAGTGCCCCCGCGCCACTTCGCTCCGGGGTGCACCTTGCGGTGACCCGCGCGAGCTTCCGTCGGTGGGGGTTGGGCGCGCAGTTCCCCGCGCCCCTTTTCGCTCCGGGCTGCACCTTGCGGTGACGCGCGCGAGCTTCCGTCGGTGGGGGTTGGGCGCGCAGTTCCCCGCGCCCCTGTTTGTCGCCGTCTTACGCGGACGCAGCCGCCTTTGCGCCGCAGGGCAGGAGTTTTCAGGAGCGCGGGCAGCTGCGCGACCGGCCGCACACCGGCGGACGAGCGCGCAAAGCACCTCCGGGGCGGCCCGGAGGGTTCGCGTGGCCTCAGGAACGGGCGTGGCGGAGGAGGGCCGGGGCGGCGGCGATGGCGAAGGTGAGGGCCACCGCGAGGGCGACGCCCTGCCAGGGCTCGGGGAAGAGGGAGCCGCCCAGGATCCCGATGAGCTGGTACGTCGCCGCCCACGCGAGGCACGCGAAGACGTCCCCCCGCACGAACTTCCGCAGCGGCATCTCCGCGAGCAGACACGCGACCATGACGGGGATCCGCCCCGCCGGCACAAGCCGGGAGAGCACGAGCACGGCGGCCCCGTGCTCCTCCAGCCGCCGCTGCGCGGTCGCGAGCGTGCGCTCGTCCGCCCGCTCCTGGAGCCGCCGCAGCCACCGCGACCCGCCGCGCGACCGCACGCCGCGAAGCCCCAGCAGGTAGAGGCCGACGTCGCCGATGAGCGCCGCGAGGGAGGCGACGCAGAAGACGCCGAGCAGCGCGAAGGGGTCGGTCTGGTGGAAGGCGACGACCGCCGCGCCGGACACGATCGCCCCGGTCGGCACGACGGGTACGAGCGAGCCCAGCACGACGAGCAGGAAGAGCGAGGGGTAGCCGACGGCCTGCTGGGTGCTCTCGGAGGACGGCGGGCGGGCGGTCGTCGCGGCGGTGGCGAGGAAGCCGATCACCCGGTGGTCTCCCGCCCGGCGGCGTCGGGCACCCGTACGGTCCCGCCGTGCGCGGGGCAGTGCACGGCGACGCCGGGCGCGGTGCGGGCGGCGAGCCGCACGAACTCCTCGCCCGGGGAGTGGAATTCGTGCGGGCGGACCGCGTCCATGCCGATGGGCCAGAACGTGCCGTAGTGCACCGGCACGGCGACGCGCGGCCGCAGCCGTGCGAGGGCCTGGGCGGCGCGCGCGGGATCGAGGTGGCCGTGGCCGAGGAAGGGGCCCCACCCGCCGACCGGGAGCAGTGCGGCGTCGCAGGGCCCGACGGCCTCGGCCATGCCGTCGAAGAGGCCGGTGTCACCGGCGAAGTACGTGCGGGCGGCGCCCTCGACGACGTACCCGAGCGCGGGTGCCCGCTGCGGCCCGAACGGCACCCGACGCCCGTCGTGCGCGGCGGGCACGGCCCGTACGGTCACCGGCCCCGCGTCGAACGTGTCGCCGGGCCCCACCTCGGTCAGCCGCAGCCGGTCCCGCACCCGGCGCAGGGCGGGCACGGCCGCACCGGCGCCGCGCGGCAGCAGCACCCGCGTGCCGGGGGCGAGCCGGGCGAGCGACCCGACGTGCAGGTGGTCGGCGTGCAGATGCGAGACGAGGACGACGTCGGCCCGCGCCGCCCCGGCCGGCGGCACGTCCCCCCGGCGCCGCCGCAGATGCGCGAGCCGCCGGGTGAAGAGCGGATCGGTGAGCACCGTCACCCCGGAGTCCCGCACGCTCACCATGGCGTGCCCCCACCATGTGATCTCCACGTCCACCACCCGCATTCCTCTCACCACCCCTCCCCGCACCGTACGCCGCCGCCCGCTGCTCGCCCCGCCCAGCCCCTCCGGGCAGGAGGCCCGCACCTGCGCGCCGGCGCCCCGCCAGGGGGGACCTCCCGGGCGCGCTCCGGGGGACAACCGCGCGACAAGGACCGGCGGTCGGTCCGGTGAGGGCCTGCCGCACTCCACCGGGCCGGGAGGCCCGGGCCCGCGTCCGCCGGGACGTCCGCGCAGGTCCCGCCGGGGATGTGGCAGGGTGGGAGCCGTGCCTCAGCCGGGTGGGAAGCGGGAACGGGCCGCGGGGCGCGCCGCTCTGCGGGCGGTCGGACGCGTTGTCGTCGTGTGGATGGTGGCCACCGCCACCCTCGCCGTACTCGCGTGGCTGCTGCCGGACTTCCGGATCGAGGCCCCGAGCGGCGACAGCCCGACCCAGATCGCCGTGACGGCGGCATACGGCGCGGGCGCGTTCGGCGTGCTGAGCGCGCTGGTGTGGCCGCTGCTGGTCAGAGCGCTGCTGCTGGTGCCCGCGCTGGTGCTGGGCGCGCTCGTGTTCTTCCTCAACGGCTCGCTGCTGCTCGTCGCGCTGGACCTCACGCCCGGCGGCCGCGGCGAGGTCACGCCCGTGACGGCCGTGGTGATCGCGGCGGTGATGTCCGCGGCCTCCTCCGCGACGAGCACCGCGCTCGCCGTGCGGGACGACGCCGCGTACGGGCGGCGGCTGGCGCGGCTCGCGGGCCGCCGGCGTCGCCGGGCCGGCGATCCGCCGCTGCCGACGACGCCCGGCACGGTCTTCCTGCAGCTCGACGGCGTCGGCCACGACGTGCTGCGCGCGGCCCTGACCGGCGGCTCCCCGGCGATGCCGACGCTCGCGGGCTGGCTCGCCGACGGCACCCACCGGCTCACCGCGTGGCGTACGGACTGGAGCAGCCAGACCGGCGCGAGCCAGCTCGCCATCCTGCACGGCAGCAACCACGACGTCCCCGCCTTCCGCTGGTTCGAGAAGGAGACCGGGCAGGTCATGGTGTGCAACCGCCCCTCCAGCGCCGCCGAGCTGGAGCGGCGGGCGGTCGCGCGCACCGGCTGCCCCGGGCTGCTGGCCGCGGACGGCGCGAGCCGCGGCAACCTGTTCACCGGCGGCGCCGAGCAGTCCGCGCTGGTGATGTCGGTCGCGGCGCAGCGCGGCAAGTTCAGCCGCTCCCGCTCCGGCTACTTCGCGTACTTCTCGGACCCCGCGAACGCGGTGCGCACCGCGTGGTCGTTCGTCGCCGAAGTGGGCCGGGAGATCGGCGAGTCGACCGCGTCGCGGCTGCGCAGGGACCGGCCGCGGATCGGGCGCGGCGGGCTGTACCCGGTGCTGCGGGCCTTCGCCACGGTCGTGGAGCGGGACGTCGCGGTGGCCGCGGTGGTCGGCGACATGCTCGCCGGGCGCACCGCCGTCTACGCGGACCTGGTCGCGTACGACGAGGTGGCGCACCACTCGGGCCCGCACAGCCGCGACGCGCGCAAGGTGCTGGCGCGGCTGGACCGTTCGATCCGGCTGATCGCCGACGCCGCGCGCTACGCCCCGCGCCCGTACCGCTTCGTGCTGCTGTCCGACCACGGGCAGAGCGGCGGCGCGACGTTCGAGGACGCGTACGGCGAGGGGCTGCGCGAGGTGGTGCGCGCCGGGTGCGGGCTGCCGCCGGTGAGCCGCGGCCGCGGCCGGCGTACGGGCACGGAGGCGCGGGCGGCGGCCCGCAGCGCGCTGCGCAGGCCCGAACGCGGGCGGCGGGCGCCGGAGGAGGCGGAGTGCGCGGGGCCGCGGTCCGAACCGGTCGTGCTGGCCTCGGGCAACCTCGGCCTGGTGGCCTTCCCGGACATCCCGGGGCGGGCGACGCTGGAGGAGATCCGCCGCCGCAGCCCGAACCTGCTGCCCGCGCTGACCGCGCACCCGGGTATCGGCTTCGTGATGGTGCGCAGCGCGGAGCGCGGGCCCCTGGCGCTCGGCGCGGACGGCGGCGAGCACGAGCTGGCCACCGGCCGGGTCACGGGGCCCGACCCGCTGGCCGGCTTCGGCCCGGGCGCCGCGGCGGCGGTGCTGCGCGCGGACGCCTTCCCGCACACCGCCGACCTGATGGTCAACTCCGCGGTCGACCCGCGCAGCGGCAGCGTGCACGCCTTCGAGGAGCAGGCGGGCTCGCACGGCGGGCTGGGCGGCCCGCAGTCCCACCCCTTCCTGCTCTCGCCCGCGGACCTGCCGCTGCCGCGCACGCCGGTCGTGGGCGCTGAGGCGCTGCACGCCCTCTTCTACGGCTGGCTCGCCCCCGCCGGCGGGCCCACCCCCACCGCGAACGGGCCCGTCTGCGAGCCCGCCGCCGGCCCGGTCCGGAGCCGCGTCCCCGCGGCGCGACCCCCCGCCCCGCGGACACCGGGCACCGCCGTCCGCCCCTGAACGCTCGCGCGCCGCGATGGCGGCACGAGGTGCGCGTACCGCCCCCGGCGGGCTACGCCGTCGCGCCGCCGTCCAGCACCAGGTCCGTGCCGACCGTCGCGCCCGCCTCGCGGGAGGCGAGGTGGAGGACGGCCGCCGCGACCTCCGCGGTGCTCGCGGCGCGGCCGAGCGGCAGCTCGGCGCGCAGCCGCTCCGCCTTCTGCGCCGGGGTCTCGCCGGGGCGGGTGGACATCGGGGTGTCGACCGGGCCGGGGCTGACCGCGTTGATCCGGATGCCCTCCGCGATGTGGTCCAGCGCGGCGGTGCGCGTCAGCACGCTGACCGCGGCCTTGCTCGCGGCGTACGCGCCCAGGCCCGCGGCCCGGCGGTGGGCGCCGATGTTGGAGGCGATGTTGACGATGGCGCCGCCGCCCCCCTTGCGCATGCGCGCGATCTCGTACTTCATCGACAGCCACAGCCCGGTGAGGTTGGTGTCCAGGGTGCGCCGCCAGTCGTCCTCGGCCATGTCGCCGACCGGGCCGGGCGCGAGGAAGATGCCGACGCCGTTGACGGCGACGTCCAGGCCGCCGAGCCGGTCGGCTGCCTCGGCGACCATGCGCTCGGCGTCCGCCGCCTCCGTGACGTCGGCGGTGACGGCGACGGCCGTGCCCCCGGCGGCGGCGGCGAGCGCGACGGTCCCGTCGAGCGCCTCCCGGGTGCGGCCGGCGACCGCGACCCGGGCGCCCTCGCGCGCGAAGGCGAGCGCGACCTCGCGCCCGATACCGCTGCCACCGCCGGTGACGAGCACGGCCTGGCCGGTGAACCTGTCGGACATTGCGTCTCCTGATATGAGAACGAACATTCTGGAATGAGGGCGCGCGGGGCCCGGACCGGGGGGTGCGCCGCCCGTACGAAGGTGCCGCACGGGCGGGAGTCAGCCCATGAGTGCGAGCACCTGCTCCGCCGCGTCCCGCGCCCGCTCGGGGTCCGCGCCGGCCTTGCCGACCACCCGCATCCCCTGGAGCAGCACCAGCAGCATCCGGGCCAGCCCCCGCGGGTCGCGCCCGGCGGGCAGCTCGCCCTGCGCCCGGGCGCGCAGCAGCGCCGAGGTCAGCGCCGTCTCCAGGACGGACCAGCTGGCCTCCACCCGGCGCGCCGCGGCGCTGTCGTGCGGGGCCAGTTCGACGGCGGTGTTGGTCATGAAGCAGCCGCGGCGCAGCTCGTCGCACGCGGATTCCGCCGCGAAGCGCCCGACCAGCGCGCGGACGGCGGGGAGTGCGGGGCCCGGCCGGGACAGCTCCTCCAGCAGCACCGGGTCGCACAGTTCGCCGTAGCGGCGCAGTGCGAGCAGGTAGAGGTCGTGCTTGCTGCCGAAGGTCGCGTAGATGCCGGCCCGCGCCACGCCGAGGCGTTCGACGAGCGCGGACATGGTGGTCGCCTCGTACCCCCGCTCCCAGAACAGCTCAAGTGCAGCCTGGAGCGCGGCGTCCGGGTCGAACTCCTTGGTCCTGGCCATGGCCAGGACCCTAGGTCATAGCAGAACGAGCGGTCAAGAATAGTGCGAACGTCAACTCGTGGTTGACGACTGAGATCCGTCAACCTACCGTTGACGCATGGACAAGCACCCCGTACGGCTCGACGACCTCATCGACTTCGTCAAGAACCAGCACCCCGGGAGCGACCCGCTCCAGAACCTCGAACACGCCGTGACCGTCGCCGCGCACCTCGACGACGTCGCCGACCACCTCATCGGCCACTTCGTCGACCAGGCCCGGCGCGCGGGCGCCTCCTGGACCGACATCGGCCGGCACATGGGCGTCACCAAGCAGGCCGCCCAGAAGCGCTTCGTGCTCAAGGGGCCCGAGGACTTCGACCTCACCGAGTCCGGCTTCACCCGCTTCACCCCGCGCGCCCGCAACGCGGTCAGCGCCGCCCAGGAGGAGGCCCGAGCCGGACGGCACGCCGTCATCGGGCCCGAGCACCTCGTCCTGGGCCTGCTCGCCCAGCCCGACACCCTCGCCGCCCAGGCCTTCACCGATCTCGGCACCACCCCCGACGCGGTACGCGCCGCCGTCACCACGCCCGGCACCGAGGACGAGCCGCCGGCCGGCAACCTGCCGGTGAGCGCGGCCGCCAAGAAGACCCTGCAGCTGATCCTGCGCGAGGCCCTGCGGCTCGGCCACAACTACATCGGCACGGAGCACATCCTGCTCGGCGTCCTCAGCGACGACCAGGAGCCGTCCGCCCGGGCGCTCACCGGCCTCGGCGTCACGCACCAGGCCGTGGAGCAGTGGGTGCTGGCCACCCTGGCGCGGATCTCCTGGAAGAGCGACGACCAGCCCAAGGCCCCCGGCGCCGGGACACCCTGAAGGCCGCCCGCCCGCCTCCGCACCCCGCCCGCCTCCGCACCCGTCCGCCCGTCTCCCCGTACGCCGGACGGGCGCGGCGACGGCCCCGCAGGGACCGCCGTCGCCCCGCCCGGCGGGGTCTCAGCTCTTGCGCAGCGCCAGCAGCCGGTAGACCGGGTCGCCGCGCGGCACGTCCGGATCGGGCAGCCCGGCTATGCGCGCGGCGAGCGACTGCTGCTCCGCATCGTCCAGGGACAGCGCCGACGCGAAGTAGCCGCGCGCCACGTCCTGCGCCGCCCGCTCCGGGGACTTGCCCTGCCCGTGCCCGGTGAAGCGCGCCTCGCCCGCCCGGCCGAGCCCGTGCTCGCAGGCCACCGCGCGCACCCGCTCGTCCGCGTCGTACGCCGTCCGCCGCGACCGGAAGGGCGCCATCAGCTCGTCGACGTCGCTGTCCACGTCATGGCCCGAGTCCTTGTCGACCGTCGTCACGAACACCCCGCCGGGCCGCAGCACCCGGGCGCACTCGGCTATGACCCGCGGCGAGTCCGGCAGCAGGTGCAGCAGCCACACCGCGCACACCGCGTCCAGCGAGGCGTCGGCGAAGGGCAGCCGGTGGCAGTCGCCGAGCACCACCGCGCCGCCCGTCCGGCGCGCCGCGAGGCGGGCCATCCCGTGTGCCGCGTCCACGCCGAAGACCCGCAGGCCCGGCCGCGCCAGCCGCTCGGTCAGCAGCCCCGTGCCGCACCCCACGTCCAGCAGGGTGCGGGTCCGCTCGGGCAGGAGCGCGAGCACGGCCCGTGCCGCCGCCCGCGCTCGCGGCTCCCCGCCGCGCGTCGCGTCGTAGCGCGCCGCCTCCACCTCGTAGTCCAGCATGCGGTCGATGGTAGGTGTCGCAGATGAACTCCCGGCTGCCCGGGGGCTTGCACCTGTGTTACGTACCGGTGCGCGCGGCCCGGGCCCGGCGTGAGGCCCGGGCCCGGCGTGAGGCAGGAGCCCGCGGGGCGGGCGGCTCAGCCGAAGGCGTCCGGGTCCGGGCCCAGGCGCGTGCCGTCGTCGAGGGCCGCCAGCTCGGCCAGGTCCTCCGGCGCCAGCGCGAAGTCGAAGACGTCGATGTTCTCCCGGATCCGCGACGGCGTCACCGACTTGGGGATCACCACGTTGCCCAGCTGGAGGTGCCACCGCAGCACGACCTGCGCGGGAGTCCTGCCGTGCCGCTCGGCGACCCGGGCGACGACCTGGCTTTCGAGCAGGCCCTTGCCCTGGCCGAGCGGCGACCACGCCTCGGTGGCGATGCCCAGTTCGGCGTGCACCGCGCGCAGTTCGGACTGCGCCAGCTGCGGGTGCAGCTCGATCTGGTTCACCGCGGGCACGGTCGGCGAACCGTCGACCAGCCGCCGCAGGTGCGCGGGCTGGAAGTTGGACACACCGATCGCCCGGGCCCGGCCGTCGGCCGCGATCCGCTCCAGCGCGCGCCACGTCTCCGTATACGCGTCGCGCCGCGGCTGCGGCCAGTGGATCAGGTAGAGGTCGACGTAATCGAGCTTCAGCTTGCCCAGCGAGGTGTCGAAGGCGCGCAGGGCGGAGTCGTACCCCTGGTCGCTGTTCCAGAGCTTCGTGGTGACGAACAGCTCCTCGCGCGGCAGTCCGGAGGCGGCCAGCGCGCGGCCGGTACCCTCCTCGTTGGCGTACAGCGCGGCGGTGTCGATGCTGCGGTAGCCGGCGTCCAGCGCGGTCGCGACCGCGGATTCCGCCTCGTCGTCCGGCACCTGCCAGACGCCGAAGCCGAGCTGCGGCATCGTGACGCCGTTGTTGAGGGCTACGTCGGGGACCTTGCTCACGAGAGGTCGGGCCTTCCTTGGGTCGGGGGCGGTGGGCGTACGGCCGGGCAGGCCGCAGCCCGCGGTCCGCGGCGGCCGGCGGGCCGGAGCGGACCGAGCACGTACAACCCGGCGCCCGATCGCCGCATTCCCCCGCCCGGCGGTGACCTCAGCCGCTAACCTCACGCGCGGGGGGCCGGGCCCGGCCCGGGAGTGAGGGGAGCGGGACCGATGGCGGGGCGGGGAGCGACGGCGGAGCAGGGCGCGCGGGAGGGCGGCGCGCCCGCGGCGCCGCGCGGGCAGTGGCGCCGCGGGGATCTGCAGGCGCAGCCCTTCCCGGCCGTTCCGGTGGCCGCCGCGACCGACCCGGCGGTCCAGCGCGAGACGCTGGCGCGGCTGCGCGAATGGGCCGAGCTGGACGCCGAGACCGCCATCGCCTGGTACCTCGACGACAAGCGGCTCAAGCGCATCGGCTCGCGCCTGCTCCAGGGCCTCGCCATCGCCTGCGCCGTGGCCGGCGCCGCGGTGCCGCTCGGCACGGCCGCCGCCGGCGGCTCGGGCCAGGGCTGGGGCTACGTGCTGCTCGCGGTCGCCGCGGGCTGCAAGGGCTTCGACCACTACTTCGGGCTGAGCGCGGCCTGGATGCGGGACATCACCGTCGCGCACGCGCTGCGCACCGAGCTCAACGCGGTACGGCTGGAGTGGGCCACCGACATGCTGCGCGCCGGACCCGCAGCAGCCGACCCGGACCGGCTGCTGGAACCGGCCGAGTTGGAGCGGCAGTTGGCCCTCGTCGCCCGGCTCGCCGGCTCGGTCCGCGCCCGCATCGACGGCGAGACGGCCGACTGGCAGGCCGAGTTCAGCGCCGGCATCAGCGAACTGCAGGGCCAGCGCACGCTTCCGGGGGTGGAGCGCTGAGCGGGACGGGCTTAGGGGGCGGCCGCGCGGGCGCGGGCGGGACGGCGGGCCGATGAGCAGGATCCTCACGGTGGTGACCGTGGACGGCGTCGAGCACGACATCGAGCTGTACGCGCCCGAGTCCGCGCGGATGTGGGACCTGTCCGCGCGGTTCGGTCGGGAGTGGGCGGCCACCGTGCGCGTCCCCGAGAGCACGCCCGTGCCGCTGTCCTACCCGCGCCGCGCAGGCGCGACGGCACTGCGGCTCTACGCCGGGAGCGAGGAGCTGCCACCCTGGCTGACGCTCGCGGAGTCGCCGCTGCGCGACGGCGTGCGCGTCGGGCTGGGGAAACCACTGGTCCGGCCGCCGTACTCCGTGCGGCCGGCGGACGGCGGGCAGGTCGAGGCCACGGTGCGGATCGTCACGGGGGAAGGCGCCGGGGCGGAGGCGGTGGTCACCGACGAGATCCCCCGGGCCGCCGCCCTCTTCCCCCGCCAGCTCGCCGAGGGCGACGGCCTCGTGGTCGACTTCGCCGGCGAGTTCGTCCGCCAGACCAACCTGCTGGTCCCGACGGTCAGCCTCGGTGAGAGCCGCGTCGTCAGGGCCACCGGCGAGCCGGCGGTGCCCGGCTGGGAGCCCCCCGCGCGGGGAACGGTCTGGAAGGAGGGCACGCTGCTCACCGTGGGGCGCAGCTGCCTGCTGTGGTTCCGCGGGGAGCCGACGGAGTTCGGCGCCCTCCCGCCGGGCGACCACGGCACGCTGCTGCTCGACCCGCGGGCGCGGTCCTCGCCCCGTCCGGTCCTTGACGGCGTCCCGCAGCCGCCCGCGACGGCGCCCGTCGCACCCGAACGCCGGTACTTCTCCTACAGCCGGGCGGCCCGCGAGGTGCGTGCGCGGCGGCGCCACCAGGACCGCTTGCTGGAGCTGGTCCTGTCCGCGGCCGCCGACGTCCCGGTGCTCTGGCCGCGGTGGCAGGAGCGTCGGACGCTGGAGGAACTGGCCGACGCGGCCGTGGACCGGCTGGCGGTGTCCTACCCCGACCCGGCGGCGCTCGCCTGGGACATCGTCCGGCGCCCGGCCACGCTCTGGCAGCGCGGCCCGCAGGACGCCGACTTCCTGGCGCTGCGCTGCGGGCTGCGGACCGCCTTGCCGGCGCCGGCCGAGGGGCAGAGCGAGCCGGACCGCCACTCCCCACTGGGGGACCGCGCCCTGCCCGCCGTCGCCGTACTGCCCCGGCACCGCGTCACCGGCGTCGTCGGCACCGGCGACCGCTCTCGGCGGCTCGCGTCCTGGCTCGTCCTCCAGGCCGCCGCCCACCACAGCCCCGAGGACGTCGCCGTGCGCGTGCTCACCGACGCCTCGGGCGCTGCCGACTGGCGGTGGACGCGCTGGCTCCCCCACTCCTCCGCGGCCCTCGACGAGGACCGGGCCCCGCGCGTGCACGCCGACCCCACGTCGGTGGCGCGGCAGATCGACGCGCTGCTGCGCCTGGTGACCGACCGCCAGAGCGCCGCGTCGGCGGCGCGGTCCGCAGGCGCCTCCGGCGGGCCGCCGGCGCCGGACCGGAGTGCCGCGTCCGCGGCGCCGTTCGCCGACGGTCCGGCCGACCCCGCAGACGCTGCTCGGGCCGCCGGAGCAACGCCCGACGGGCGCGCGGCTTCTGCGAAGTGGTCCGGCGGGGCTCCCGGCCCGGCATCGGCGCCGTTCGCAGACGGTCCGGCCGACGCGGCAGGGCGCGCGGCAGCCCGCGGTGCCGTGCCGTCCCCCGGCAGGGGCGGCGCTCCCGGCGCCTCGGCTCCGGACAGCGCGGCCGGTGCCCCCGCCGTCCGCCACCGCCCCGCCGTCCTGCTCGTGCTGGACGGGATACGCCGGCTGCGCACCCTGCCGGGCGTCGGCCGGCTGCTCCAGGAGGGGCCCGCGGTCGGGGTGCACCTGGTCTGCCTGGGCTCGGAGGTACGCCAACTGCCAGCCGAGTGCGGCTACCTGGTCGACATCGGCGACGGCACCGGCTCGACCGCCGGGCCGGCCGGCGGGCCCGCGCTGCCGGTGCTGGCCGACCTGCCGCGGCCCGGCTGGTTCGAGGCGGCGGCCCGCGCCCTCGCGCCGGTACGCGACGCCGGGGCCGTACGGCGGGCCGCGGACCTCGCGGCCCTGCCGCTGCCCGAACTGCTCGGGCTGGACGTCGCCGACGTCGAGGAGTGCGCAGGGACGGTCGAGGCCCGCTGGTCGGCGGTGCCGCGCGCGACGGCCGCGGTCGTGGGGCAGGTCGCCGCGGCGCCGTTCGCGCTGGACCTGCGCGCGGACGGCCCGCACGCCCTGGTCGCGGGGCGGCCGGGTTCGGGGCTGGTCGAATTCCTGCGCAGCTGGGTCGTCTCGCTCGCGGTGGCCAACCGGCCGGACGAGATGATCTTCGTGCTGTTCGACGACCGGGGCGGCAGCGCCTTCGGCCCCGCCGCCGAGCTGCCGCACGTCACCCGTGTCGTGACCGACATCGACGCCCGGGAGGCCGAACGCGTCCTCGGCCGGCTCTTCGCCGAGCTGCGCGCCCGCGACGCGCGCCTCGCCGCCCACGCCGTCAAGGACGTCGACGACTACCAGCGGCTGCGCGACCGCGACCGGTCGCTGCCGCCCATGCCCCGGCTGGTGCTCGTGGTCGCCGAACTCGCCGACCTCGCAGGCGGCCGCCCGGAGCTGCGCGCCGGGATGCTGGACGTCGCCCAGCGCGGCCGCCCGCTCGGCATCCACCTGGTGCTCGCCACCCAGCGCCCCGCGGGCAGCGTGACCGAGGGCATCAGGGCGACCACCAACCTGCGGATCGCGCTGCGGCTCGGGGACGCCGCCGAGAGCGCCGCCGTCGTCGACGCGCCCGACGCGGCCGGGATCCCCCGCTCCAGCCCCGGCCGGGCCTTCGTGCGTACCGGGGTGCAGGAGCTGACGGAATTCCAGGCCTCCGTCGCCGTCGACCTGGTCTCGCCGATGTCCCCGGCGGCCGCGATCACCGTCCGTGACCTCGACACGCCCCGCTCCGTGCCCGTGCACGACGGCGCCGTGGCCGTACGCCCCGCCGACCCGCCCGGCGGGACCGACCTGGACCTGCTGGTGGCCGCCGTACGGGCCGCCGCCCTGCGCACCGGGGTGCAGCCGCTGCCCGGCCCGCTGCCCGAGCCGCTGCCCGCGGTCGTCAGCCTGCCGGAGCTGCCCGGCCTCACGGAGGTGCCCGAGCCGCCCGGCGGCGCCGCGGCACCGGTCGGCGTCGCGTACGGGCTGGAGGAGCTGGCCGACGAGGTCGGGAAGCAGCCCGCGCGCTTCAACGTCGCCGGGGAGGGGCTGCTGGCGGCGACCGGCGGGCCGCGCACCGGCAAGTCGCAGTTCCTGCGCACCCTGGCTGCCGCCCTGGCGGAGCGGCACTCCACCGCCGACGTCCACCTCTTCGGCGTCGACTGCGGCAACGGCGCCCTCCAGGTGCTCGGCCGGCTGCCGCACTGCGGCACCGTGGTCACCCGGGGCCGCCCCGACCACCTGGCCCGCTTGGTCAGCCGGCTCACCGCCGCCCTGCACACCCGCCGGCAGCTCTTCGCCGAAGGCGGCTTCACCGACCTCGCCGCGCAGCGGCAGGCCGTGCCCGCCGACCGCCGGCTGCCCCGGCTGGTGCTGCTGGTCGACCGCTGGGAGGGGTTGCGCGAGCTGACCGGCCGCGTCGACGGCGAGCGGGTCGCGGAGGACCTGCGGCTGCTGATGCGCGACGGCGGCCCGGTCGGCATCCGCGTCGTGCTCACCGCGGACGCGGCGGGCCTGGACGAGCGGACCGCCGCGCTGGTGACCGACCACCTGGTGCTGGACCGGAGGGACAAGGACGACTACCGGCGCCTCGGCGTCGACCCGCCGCTCGGCCACCTGCAGCCGGGCCGCGCCCTGCGCGCGTTCAGCGCGTGCGAGGTGCAGATCGCGCTGCTGGAGGGCGGCCCCAGCTCGCGCGGGCAGAGCGACGCGCTGGCCGCGCTGGCCGCCCGGCTGCGCGAGCGCGACGCGCACGTCCCGCACACCCGGCGGCCGTTCACCATCGACGACGCGCCGCGCGCCGCCGAGCAGTTCCACGTCGGCCCCGGCATGGGCCGCCCGGTCGGCCGGGAGGACGTCCTCGCATGGCTGCGCGACCGGCAGTCCACCGGCGCCTCGGCCGCGCTGCTCGGGCCGCGCCGGGCGGGCAAGACCTGGGTGCTGGAGGAGCTGTCCCGGCGGCTGGCCGCGGACGGCGGCCGGGAGGAGGTCCACCGGCTGGCCGTGCCGCCGCCCAGCGCCCCCGTCGACAGCCCGGACGCGCTCGCCGGCATCCTCTGCCGCACGGTGCGCGACGCCGCGAGCCCCGCCGAGGCGCTGCTCGACAAGGCCGCGTCCGGGGGCGCCCCGCTGGTCTTCCTGCTCGACGAGGTGGGCCGGCTCGCCGACTACGACCCGGTCGCCGTCTCCTGGCTGCGCGACCTCGGCCAGGCGGGCGCCTGGCTGCTGTACACCGGCACGGAGAAGGACTGGCGGACGGTCGTGCGCCGGGCGCTCACCGCGCCGGGCTCCAGCTTCGGCAACGACGTCAACGCCCGGCTGCTGGGACCGCTCGACGAGGAGGCCGCGCTGGACTTCCTGTCCGGCACCGCCGCCAACCTGGGCGTCGCCATCGACCGCGACACCACGGCCGCCGCCATCGTCCGCACCGTCGGCAGCTGGCCGTTCTACCTCCAGGTCGTCGGCGACGCCGTCGTACGCGCCGTCCAGGGCAACGACCTGAGCCCGCTGACCGGCGACGCGGCGCTCCGCTCGCTGGTCGAACGGCGGCTGCTCGACGAGTGGTCGCTGCACTTCCAGTCCCGCTGGGCCGAGATCGGCCCCGCCGGGCGCGCCGCGCTGCTCGCCGACCCCGGCGAACTGCCCGCCCGCGCCACCCCCGCGCAGCGCCAGGACCTGCGCGACGCGGGGCTGCTGCGCCCCGGCGAGCAGTGGCTGCACGACCCGCCGCTGCTCGGCTGGATCGCCAGGAACGACATCTCGCTGCGTGACGGGGAAACAGGGGAGTGGGCCGTATGAGCGTCTTCCGGCCGAGCCAGTCCTACCGCGCCGACCTCGACGTCAGGCTCGGCAACGGGCGGATGCCCAGCTGGATCCGTGCCACCGCCGAGGGCGCCGCGCCCAACAGCGCGGCCTGGGTGGCCGTCATGCCGCGCCGGGCGGGCAAGACCTGGCTGGCCCAGGGCATCGCCGCCGCCCGGCCGCCGGGCGGCACCGTCCGGGTCGACCTGCGGTCCCCGGCGTCGGTCCGCACCACCCGGCTGGGCTGCCTGACCGGGGCCAAGGCAGCGCCGCCGGCCGGTCCCGGGCAGCTCGTCGTCGTCGACGAGCCCGCGCTCGCCCGCCCCGGCGGTCCCGGCGTCGACCCCGCCGTCCTCGCCGCCGGCCTGCACCGGATACGCGACACCGGCGCCACCGCGCTGGTCCTCGCCACCCCCGCCGAGAGCGCCCTGCTCGTCCCGCACCTCGGCCCCGACGTGCCCAAGGACCTGCTGCGCCCGCCCGTGCTCGACGCGGACGAGTGCGCGCGGATGGCCGCCCGCGCACCGCAGTGGGCGCCCGCGCTCGTCGAGCGGCTGCGCGCCGCCGACCCCGGCTGGCTGCACACCACCTTCCTGCTCGAACTCCTCCTGCACACCGCCGAGGAGCACCCCGAGCTGCGCACCGGCGAGGGGTACGCCGCGCTGCTGCGGGCCGCCGCCGAGGAGGCCGACGACCGGCACGAGTACATCCGCCAGTGGTTCCGCGGCGGCCTCGCCGAGACGCACCGCGCCGCCCTGCGCGCCGCCCGCTGGCGGGCCGCCGGCCTCCCCGCCGCTGCTCGCCCCGTGCAGGACAGCACCCTCCACGTGTACGGGGCCGCGTCCGGCACCGGGGGGCCCGTGCCCGGGCACCTGCGGCCCGGCGGGTCGCTCGCCGACGACCCGGTGCTCGGCCGCCACCTGCCCGAGGTGCTGCGCGTCCACCACATATCCGACCTGCACCACGGCGGGCGGCTCTCGGACACCGTCGACGCCAGGGACCTCA
Source organism: Streptomyces sp. NRRL F-5123 (assembly GCF_000721495.1). Lineage (GTDB taxonomy): Bacteria > Actinomycetota > Actinomycetes > Streptomycetales > Streptomycetaceae > Actinacidiphila. The sequence continues at coordinate 44,380 of NZ_JOHY01000019.1, read as the reverse complement.
CCGGCGCCGGGCAGGCCATCGCCGCCCTCGCCGGGGCGGGCACCGCGCTCGACAGCTACCTCGACCACGTGCGCCGGCTCGCCGACCGGGGCCGTGCCCCGCACCTGCTCGTCGTCACCGGCGACCTCGTCGACCGCCCGCTCGACGGCCACGGCGAATGCGCCCGCGCCTGGCTGGCGGAGCTGGCCGCTCTCCTCGCCCCGCACCGCGACCTGCGGGACGACGACCCCCGCGTGCTGCTCGTCGGCGGCAACCACGACGTCTCCTGGGACCTGGCCCTCGACGAATCCCCGCAGGCCAGGCACCGCTGGTTCGCAGCCGCCTTCGACGGGCTGCCGCACCCCGACCTGCACCTCGCCGACCCGGGGCAGCGCCGCCTCTACGTCGACTACCCGGACGTCGGGCTGCGCTTCGCGCTGCTCGGCAGCGCCGAGTCCGGCGGCGAGGCGGCCCACGACGCCGACCGCGAGCGGCTGCGCGCCTTCCAGGAGCGGTACGTGGCCGCGAACGCCGGGGCGGGTGCGGACATCGCGGCCCTCGTACGGGACTTCGAGCGGCACGACCCCGGCGTGGTGGCCCGCGGGGTGCTCGACCGGCTCGCGCCGCAGCCCGGCGTCGTCACCGTCGCCGCGCTGCACCACCCGCTCTCGCCCGTGCCCGCGGTCGAGGTCGCGCCGTACTCCGGCGTCGTCAACGCGGGGCAGGCGAAGCGCGCGCTGGCCGCCGCCCGCACGTCCGTGGTGCTGCACGGCCACACCCACCTGGGCTTCGCGGCGGCCGAGCGGCTGCTGGACGCGGGACCACCGTGGACCATGCGGATCGCCGGCGCCCCCGCGCTGGCCAGCCGCGAGACGGAGGAGCGCAACGGCTACAACGAGCTGTTCGTCGCCCGTGAGGGCGGCGACCACACGCTCGCGCTGCGCACCGTCCGGCTGGACGGCGGCCAGTGGACCCCGGGCCCGGCGCACGCCTTCCGCCCCGGCGCGGCCGAGGAGCACGACCTCGCGGCGCTGTGCGCGGACGCGTGAGTGCGCTGCCCGCCGGGCCGTCACCCCCTCACCCCCGGTACAGCGCCTCGATCTCCCGGGCGTACGCGGACTCGATCGCCCGGCGCTTCAGCTTCAGGGACGGCGTCAGCAGCCCGCGCTCCTCGCTGAACTGCGCGGCCAGTATCCGGAAGGTGCGGATCGACTCGGCCTGCGACACCAGCGTGTTCGCCGCGACGACGGCACGCCGGATCTCGTTCTCCAGGTCCGTGTCGTGCACCAGTTCCCTGGTCGGCAGCCGCGGCTTGCCGCGGATCGCCAGCCAGTGCGCCACGGCCTCCGGGTCCAGCGTGACCAGCGCGGCCACGTACGGCCGGTCGTTGCCGACCACCACGCACTGCCCGACCAGCGGATGCGCCCGCACCCGGTCCTCCAGCGCGACCGGCGACACGCTCTTGCCGCCGCTGGTCACCAGGATCTCCTTCTTGCGCCCGGTGATGGTCAGATAGCCGTCCTCGTCGAGCATGCCGAGATCCCCGGTGGCCAGCCAGCCGTCCTTGAGGATCTCCTCGGTCGCCTTGACGTTGTTGAGGTAGCCGGGGAAGACCTGCCCGCCGCGCAGCCAGATCTCGCCGTCCTCGGCGATCAGCACGGAGGTGCCCGGCACCGGCAGACCGACGGTGCCGAAGCGGGTCTGCTCGGGAGGGTTCGCGGTCGCCGCGGCGGTGGTCTCCGTCAGACCGTAGCCCTCGAAGATCGTCACACCCGCGCCGCAGAAGAACAGGCCGAGGCGCCGCTCCATCGCCGAGCCGCCGGAGATCGCGTGCCGGACGCGGCCGCCCAGCGCGCCGCGCACCTTGCTGTAGACGAGCTTCTCGTAAAGCTGGTGCTGCATCCGCAAGGAGGCGCTCGGCCCCGGTCCGAGGCCGAAGGCGCGCGCCTCCACCGCCTCGGCGTGCCGCACCGCGACCTCCACGGCCTTCTCGAACGGCGCCAGCTTCCCGCCCGCCTCCGCCTTTCGCCGCGCAGCCTGGAAGACCTTCTCGAAGACGTACGGCACGGCCAGCACGAAGGTCGGCCGGAAGGACGCGAGCGACGGGATCAGCTCGGCGGCGGTCATACCGGGCTGGTGGCCGAGCCGGATCCGGTGCCGTACGCACGCCACCTCCACCATCCGCCCGAAGACGTGCGCGAGCGGCAGGAAGAGCAGGGTGGACGGCTCCTCGCCGGGCTTGCTGGAGAAGACCGGCTCCCAGCGGGCGACGACGTTGTCCGTCTCCGCCATGAAGTTGCCGTGGGTGATGACGCAGCCCTTGGGGCGCCCGGTGGTGCCCGAGGTGTAGATGACCGTCGCGGTCGCGCCCGGCGTCACGGCGAGCCGGTGCCGCTCGACGACGTCGTCCCCGATGTGCCGCCCCGCCGCGGCGAGTTCCTCGACGCAGCCCGCGTCGAGCTGCCACAGCCGGTGCAGCCGCGGCAGCTCGTCCACGGCCGCGCCGACGGTCATCGCGTGGTCCTCGTGCTCCACGACCGCCGCGACCGCCTCCGAGTCGTGCAGCATCCAGCGGACCTGCTCGGAGGACGACGTCGGGTACACCGGCACCGGCTGCGCGCCGATCGACCACAGCGCGAAGTCGAAGAGCGTCCACTCGTAGCGGGTGCGGGACATGATCGCGACCCGGTCGCCGAACCTGATGCCCTGCGCGAGCAGCCCCTTGGCGATCGCGAGCACCTGGTCGCGGAATTCCTCCGCGGTCACGTCCTGCCACTCGCCCCGCTCGTCGGCGCGCGCGAGCACCACCTGGTCCGGGGCCTGCCGCGCGTTCCCGAACACGGCATCCGCCAGACCGCCGGCCTGGGGTGCTGTGGCCAGCGGGGGGACGGTGAACTGACGCAACGGGTGCTCTCCTCGGGCCTGGTGCGGCCGTAAGTTACCCGATCCCGGGCCGCGGCGGGAGGGGGCCGAAAGTTTCGCCGAATCGGACGTCTGTACTGGTGAAGCAGGGGTTTCCGGCGGTCACAGGGCAACCGGCCGGATCCCCGCGCCCCGGGGGGCGGCGGAAGGCGGGTGCGGATCTCCACCAAATCTGCCCGCTCCGGCCACGCCCACTCCACCCCAAAGGATCGCCACCGCCCCGCACGCCCCGCCCTTCCCGTGAGTACGGCTGCCGCGCTCGGGCAGCGGGCGGACCAGGGGTCAGAGCAGCGGGCGGTGCAGCAGGCCGCCGCCCGCGAGGATCGCACCGGCCAGCGCGTCCGCCGCCTCCTGGACGCGCGAGGCCCGCCGCCCGTGCCGCAGGACGAAGTCCACGCCGCCCAGGTCCGGCAGCCCGCCGGCCCGCGACTGGACCCGCACCAGCCCGGCCGGAATCAGCCCTTGCGGATGCGCCATCACCCCCAGGCCCGCCCGGGCCGCCGCGACCAGGCCGCCCAGCGAGCCGCTCGTCCCCGCCAGCTGCCACGCCCGGCCGTGCCGCTCCAGCACGTCCAGCACCCGCACCCGGGTGAGGGCCGGCGGGGGATGGGCGATCAGCGGCACCGGGCGGCGCGGGTCGAGTCGCAGCCGCTCGCCGCCTATCCACACCAGCTTGTCCCGCCACACCAGCCGCCCCGGGCCCTCCGGGCCCGAGCGCTTGGCCAGGCACAGGTCCAGCCCGCCGGCGTCCAGCCGCTCGTGCAGCGCGCCGGACAGTTCCACCGTCAGCTCCAGGTCCACCTCGGGGTGGTCGTGCCGGAAAGCGGCCAGGATCTCCGGCAGCCGGGTCGGCACGAAGTCCTCCGACACCCCGAACCGCAGCCGCCCGCGCAGCCGGGTGCCGGTGAAATACGCCGCCGCGCGCTCGTTGGCCTCCAGGATCGGCCGGGCGAAGCGCACCATGGCCTCGCCGTCCTCGGTCAGCTCCACGGCGTGGGTGTCGCGCAGGAAGAGCCGGCAGCCCGCCGACTCCTCCAGCCGCCGCACGTGCTGGCTGACGGTGGACTGGCGCAGGCCGAGCCGGTGCGCCGCCTGCGTGAAGCTCAGCGTCTGCGCGACGGCGAGGAAGGTCCGCAACTGGGCGGGCTCGAACATGGCGGCACGTTATCGCGGGCCGTGATGGCGGTCGCGTCGGTAATCGGCCATCCCTGACGGCTGCTTCACGGCCACCGCGTCACAGCCGCAGCGCGGCCACCAGCAGCACCGCGAGCGACCACGACGTGAAGAGCCCGTACGCGAACAGCTCCCGCCCCCGGTCCCCGGCGCGCAGCTGCCGCAGCAGCACCCACCCGAAGAACAGCGCCTCCGCGCCCGCGCCCGCGACCCCGTAGGCCGGGTGCCGGATCCCGACGAGGACGGCGGCGGTGGCGGCGGTGTGCAGGACCCCGGCGCCGGTGAGGACCCACAGGTGCCGGCCCTGCCGCAGACCGAGCCGCGTCAGGCTGTCCAGCCGCTCGACCCCCGGCCCGAACCGGGTGAGCGCGGCGAGCGCCGACGGCACCACCTCCAGCAGCAGCAGGACCGTCAGGACGGCACCGAGGACGAACACCGCGGGGGCTCCTTGCAGGCGGAACCGGCCGGCGAGGACCGGCCGGACGGCGGGCGGCCGGCTGGGCGCGGCCGCCGCTCAGTGTGCCCGATCGGACGCCAGTGCGATACGGCCCTCGCCCGCGTAGACGTTCATGGAGTCGCCGCGCAGGAAGCCGACCAGGGTCAGCCCGTTCTCCCGGGCCAGGTCCACCGCGAGCGACGACGGTGCCGACACCGCGGCCAGCACGGGCACCCCCGCCATCACCGCCTTCTGGGCCAGCTCGAAGGACGCCCGGCCCGACACCATCAGGATCCGGTCCGCGAGCGGCAGCCGCCCCTCCCGCAGCGCCCGCCCGACCAGCTTGTCGACGGCGTTGTGCCGCCCTACGTCCTCGGCCGCGTCCAGCAGCCCGCCGCCCGCGTCGAACAGCGCGGCGGCGTGCAGCCCGCCGGTGCGGTCGAAGACCGCCTGCGCGTCGCGCAGCCGCCCGGGCAGCTGCGCGAGCAGCGCGGGCGTCAGCCGCGGCCCGCCCGCGGGGTCCACCGGCAGTCGGGTCGCGGTGCGGACCGCGTCCAGGCTGGCCTTGCCGCACAGCCCGCACGACGACGTCGTGTAGACGTTGCGCTCCAGCGTGATGTCCGGCACCGGCACCCCGGGCGCGAGCCGCACGTCCACCACGTTGTACGTGTTCGCGCCGTCGGCCGTCGCACCGGCGCAGTAGACGACGTTCGCGACCTCCTCCGCCGCGGCCAGCACACCCTCGCTGACGAGGAAACCGGTGGCCAGGGCGAAGTCGTCGCCCGGCGTGCGCATCGTGATCGCCAGCGCGCGGCCGTTCAGCCGGATCTCCAGCGGCTCCTCCGCCACCAGCGTGTCCGCCCGGTGCGCGGCCGCCGCCCCGCGGATCCGCAGCACCCGCCGCCGCTCCGTGACCCGTCCCATCCGGCCCCACTCCTCCCGCGCTCCCGCCGCGCCCCGCCGGCCGCTCCGTGCGCCCCGCGCTCCCGGCCCGGCACCAGGCGAGGGTGTCATAGGGTGATCCGGACCGCGCAGCGAGCACCACGGACTCCCAGGATGGCAGAACCGAGATGAGCGACCAGCCGACCGCCGAGCACACCCTGGAAGGCGACGAGCGGGCCCTGCAGCGGCTGCGCGAGCTGCGCGGCAGCATCGACAACCTCGACGCCGCCCTCGTCCACCTGCTCGCCGAGCGCTTCAAGTGCACCCAGCAGGTCGGCGAGCTCAAGGCCGCCCACGACCTGCCCCCCGCCGACCCGGCCCGCGAGGCCGCCCAGATCTCCCGCCTGCGCCGCCTCGCCGAGGACGCCCGCCTCGACCCCGCCTTCGCCGAGAAGTTCCTGAACTTCATCATCGACGAGGTCGTCCGCCACCACCGCGCCATCGCCGCCCGCCCCCAGCAGGCCGGCGGGAATCCCAGGTGAGAAGCACCGCGGATCCTTGGTAAGGTTGACCCAGTCACCCCGACCCAGGCGGTCGGGGCGGTCGACCCGGTCCGGGTGGCGGAATGGCAGACGCGCTAGCTTGAGGTGCTAGTGCCCTTTATCGGGCGTGGGGGTTCAAGTCCCCCCTCGGACACCAGCGAAAACCCCAGTTGACCTGGGGTTTTTCTGCTTTTGCGGGCAGACGTGCGGCTCGCTGTCAGTGGCGGCCCCTACTGTGCGTCCATGGCCGACGCCCCTCGGAAACCCCTTCAGCAGCCCGCCGACCGCCGGGCGGGGACGACCGCAGCCCCGTCCGGGGGCCTGGCGGCCGACGCCGGGCCCAGAGGCGTCGCGCTGTACCACGACATGCGGGTCGAGGAGGATTTCGCCAGGTGCGCCCACCGCCTCTTCTCGGTTCTCAAGAAGGCCGCGGTGTCCAACCCCGGTGCCCCGCGCTACCTGTTCATGGACGTCCAGGGGCACCGGAACTCGGTCGGAGGCTTCGACGCGGACGCGTGGGAGATCATGCAGGAGTTCCTGCTGGGATACCTCGGTCCATATCTCACGGAGATTAACACGCCGCTCTGCCACGTCCGGAACCCGCAGCCGCAGCGTGAGGACATCCCCGACGTCCTGACCATCAGGGACCCCGGCCGCGAGCACACCTACGACCACCGCGAGCTGCCGGTGCGCGGCCGGGACACCTGTGCCGACGGGCGCAGGTCCAGGCCCTCGGTCCGGGCCATCGCGGACTACCTCGGTCTCGACGAGCCGATCTGCCTGATCTGCTGGCAGAAGCCGGTGGAAAGGGCCCACGTGGTCCCGGCGTCGCTCGGCGGGTCCAACGACGTGCGCAATTTCGCTCTCCTCTGCCCGCGCCACCACCGCGAGGCGCCCGACGTCGCGGACGCCGAGGCGTTCTGGTCATGGGTCGACTACGCGTGCGAACGGGACGGTCACATGAAGTGGGCGGGTCTGGGGACGGGGGACCTTGCGCGCATGAAAGACGTCGGTATCCGCCTGGACACGTCCGGACCGGTACGGAAGAGCCTGCACCACTTCGGCCGGGTCCGTGACGAACTCGTACGTCACTACGGCTGGACACCCGAGGACTTCGCGGGCGGCGACCAGCGATGGGTCGCGCTCATGGAGCATTTCCACGCGGTCATGGACAAGGCGACCAGCACCCACTTCAACGTCGCCAAGAAGGCGTCGACCGAGGCATGGGCCTTCGAGGTCGCGCGCCGCCGACTGGCCGATGCGCCCGCGGAGCCCGCCGCTGACCGGCCGCCGCCGGTGTCGAGCCGCCCACCGGCCGAGATGGCGGAATGGACCGTACGCAAGGCACCGGGCAACGACGGCGCGCGGAGCCTTGCCGAAGCGGCGCGGCGGGCGGACATCGCGATCGAGGCTGCCGCGCTCGTGCGCGACATCATCGGGTCGACGGGGGTGTCCACCGCCGCCGACGTGTTGCGCGGCGTCAGGGAGGAAGTGGCTGACCGGACCGCGCAGTTCGATCGGCTGACCGGAGAGCTGATGGACCACGCGAGCTGCCGGCACTGCGGCCACACCATAGCCAGGATCGGGGAGAGCCCCTGGCGCCACGTGACTGCGCCGCTCATGTCCCGCGGCTGCCGGGCCGCCAGCTACGACCGGAACGGCACGTGGGACAACGCCCTCGAGCGGGCGTGGAAGGCAACGCCGCCGAAGGCCCACGGATGAGTCGCCCCGGGGCGCCGCTGTGGACGGCCGTCACGACGGAAGTGCCGCGAGGAGGCCGGTCGTCGCCTCGTGGAGGCGGGCGGCGGCGGTGGGGGAGAAGGCGGAGGTGTCGGTGGGGACGCGGCGGCCCTCCAGGACGGCGGTCAGTCGGGCCGGCGGAGCGGTGAGGTAGGGGAGGACCTGGGCGACGGCCCGGGAGACGGGCTTGCCGGTCGCCCGGAGGCCCGCGACGTGGGCGGCGGTCGCCCGGTCGTACTCGCCGGCGAAGCTCGTCGACACCACGCCGGGGTGGTTGACGACGTAGTGGACCGGGGTGTCGGCGTAGGTCCGGGCGCAGTGCGCGGCCAGCAGGTCGCAGAGGGCGCCGCCGTGGCCGAGGGCGCCGGTCCCCGGGTAGTCGCGGCGCAGCTGGAGGTCGTCCCAGCGGACGGGGCCGGCGAGGCCCGCGGCGCCGAAGTTGAGGACGACGGCCTGCTCGGCGCGGCGGAGCGGGCCGATCAGGCCGTGGCTGAGGAGATGGCGGCTGAGGTAGTAGAGCGCGAAGGTGCTCTCGAAGCCGTCCGGGGTCTCCACGCGGGTGGAGCGGTGGTAGCGCGCGCCGAGTACCAGCAGGTCGACCGCCGGGTAGGCGGCCGTGACGTGGTCGATCACCCGGCGGTTCTCCGCGACCAGGCTCAGGTCGGCCCGCAGGAAGCGCGCGCGGCCGCCGGCTCCGCCGCGGGCGGCTGCGGCCAGGAACGCCTCGCCTTTCGCCGTGCTCGTGCCGACGATCAGCACCTCGTGGCCGCGCTCCAGGTACGTGTCCGCGAGGGCGCGGCCGATGCCGTCGGTGCCTCCGGTGATGACTGCGGTGGGCATGGTCGTCCTTCCGGGAGGCGCGGTGGGGACGCGCGTCAGATGATTTGGTTTGATCAATCAAAGCATCTGGCCCGGTGTCCGGCAACAGCCGCCGGGCGCCGGTGAGTTGGGGGGCGCTGCCCGGTCAGGCGAGCGGGTCGCCGTACCCGGCCTCGGCCATCGCGGCGAGCATGTGCTCCTGGACCCGGAGCAGCGTGTCGGCCGCCCGGCCGAGTTCCTCGGGTGCGGCCGGAGCGAACGCGCCGGCCAGCAGTTCGCAGCGGGCGGCCCGGACCCGGGCGAGCGCGTCGCGGCCCTGGGAGGTGATGGCGATGACGCCGGAACGCGCGTCGGCCGGGTCGGGGAGGCGGCTGACGAGCCCGTCGGCCTTCAGCCTGCGGAGCTGGAGCGACACCGTCGATATGTCGATACGCAGGCAGTCCGCGATGTCCGACACCCGCATCGCCCCGGCGACGTCGAAATGCTCCAGCAGCCGCAGCGCGCTCGGCGGGACGTCGCACCCGGACAGCCGGGCGACCTCGGCCCGGGTGTACTTGCTCTCGCTCCAGCGGACGACCGCGGAGAGGGCCGCTTCCAGACGGGCCAGCTCCGCCGGCGGCGGCGTCCGCGGGGCGGCCCCGGGCGCCGGGGCGGGGGAGGAGGCCATGCGGCCAGGTTACAAGGCGGGCCGGGGTGCGGCGGCGGGGCGGCGCGGCAGGCGGGGTCCGCTCAGCGCAGGTCGGTGATCTCGGGGGCGTAGACGGTGCCGAGCGGCTCGGGGCCCACGTACTGCTGGCAGTTGCACTGCTGCGACTCGAACTGGAGCGGCTGGCGGTCGGCGTCCCACAGCGACGGCGTCTCGACCTCGGCGTGGCACCTGCCGTCGTCCCTGCCGTGCATCGCGAGGTGGTGGGTGCAGCCGCAGATCGCCTCCGGCGGGCGGTTCGCCGACGCCAGCGCGCTCTGCTTGCGCTCCTCGGCCTTGATCAGGTCGAGCTTGCGCTTGTGCCGCCGGTCCGTCGCGTCCTTGATCCGCTCGCCGATGGTTCCGCCGCCGAACAGGACCACCGGAATGATCCACCACAGGTTCTGCATTTCCCTGACCCCCGTCACTCGGTGCGCTCAGCATATCGCCGCAGGCGGCCCGCCCGGCAGGCCCGGTCAGGGGCCCTGCCGGGCGGGCCGGGTGAACGGCGCCGGGTAAACGATTTGGCGTAGACGTGCCGACCCCGTAAGGTTGGGTTCACCGACGCGGGGTGGAGCAGCTCGGTAGCTCGCTGGGCTCATAACCCAGAGGTCGCAGGTTCAAATCCTGTCCCCGCTACTCAGGGAAGGGCCCGGTGCCGTCACGGCACCGGGCCCTTCTGCTTGCCCGTGCGCCCACGGCACGTCACCGGCGGCGCCGGGTGCGGTCCCGCTCGCGGACCGGCTCGTACGGCGGGACGTCTCGGCCCGGCTGGTAGTGCGGCCCCTGCCGCATGTGCCGGACGACGACCACGCAGTCCGCCGCGGCGAGGGCAGCGATCGCCGCGCAGAAGGCGGCCCAGCCGGGCTGGCCGAAAAAGGCGAAGCCGACGGCGGCGGCGATGCCCCAGACCAGGCCGCACACGGCAAGCCCGAACCGCAGCCGCAGCGGGCTGCGGGCCTGTGTCGGTTCGTATCCGGTTCTTCGCACATCGGCTCCCGGTATAGGCTCCCGCCTTCCAGCCTCCCTCGCCGCCGCGCCCGGCGGAAGCCCCGGCCGCCGCACGTCCCGGGCCGCAAGGACGGGCACACCCGGCCGGGGGCGGCGCCCGGGGTCCGGCGGCCGGTAGGTTGGGGGGTCGTGAGTGCCACCCTCCTTGCAAAAGACATCGCCGCCGGTCACGGCGCCCGCCGGCTCTTCGACGGCCTGGACCTCGTCGTCGCGCCCGGCGACGTCGTCGGGCTCGTGGGCGTCAACGGCGCCGGCAAGTCCACGCTGCTGCGCCTGCTGGCCGGTCTGGAAGCCCCGGAACGGGGGGACGTACGGCTCAGCCCGGTGAACGCCACCGTCGGGTACCTCCCGCAGGAGCCGGACCGCAGGGACGAGTCCGTCCGCGACTTCCTGGCCCGCAGGACCGGCGTCACCGCCGCCCAGCAGGCTCTGGACGCCGCCACGCAGGCCCTCGTCGAGGAAGCTCCCGGCGCGGACGACGCCTACGCCGAGAGCCTGGAGCGCTGGCTCGCCCTCGGCGGCGCCGACCTCGACGAGCGCGCCGACGAGGCGGCCGAGGCGCTGGGCCTGGGCGTCGGGCTCGACCGGCGGATGCCCGCGCTGTCCGGCGGCCAGGCTGCCCGCGCCGGGCTCGCCTCGCTGCTGCTGAGCCGCTACGACGTCTTCCTGCTCGACGAGCCCACCAACGATCTGGACCTCGACGGCCTGGAGCGGCTGGAGAAGTTCGTCTCGGGCCTGCGCGCCGGCACGGTCCTGGTCAGCCACGACCGCGAGTTCCTGGCCCGCACCGTCACCCGCGTCGTCGAGCTGGACCTCGCGCAGCAGCAGGTCGCGGTCTACGGCGGCGGCTACGACGCGTATCTGGAGGAGCGGGCCACCGCGCGCCGGCACGCCCGCGAGGAGTACGAGGAGTACGCCGACACCAAATCCGGTCTTGAGGCCCGGGCGCGGATGCAGCGCGGCTGGATGGACAAGGGCACCCGCAACGCGCTGCGCAAGGCCCCGGACAACGACAAGATCGCCCGCCGGGCGCGCGCCGAGGGCAGCGAGAAGCAGGCCGCCAAGGCGCGGCAGACGGACCGGATGATCGAGCGGCTGGAGAAGGTCGAGGAGCCGCGCAAGGAGTGGGAGCTGCGGATGGCGATCGCCGCGGCCCCGCGCTCCGGCGCGGTCGTGGCGACGCTGGGCGGCGCGGCCGTCAGCCGCGGCGGCTTCCGCCTCGGCCCGGTCGACCTGCGGATCGACTGGGCCGACCGGGTCGCGATCACCGGCGCGAACGGCTCCGGCAAGTCGACCCTGCTCGCCGCGCTGCTCGGCCGGCTGCCGCTGGACGAGGGCACCTCCACGCTGGGCCCCGGGGTGCGCGTCGGCGAGGTCGACCAGGCCCGCGGCCTCTTCCGCGGCGACGAGCCGCTGCTGGACGCCTTCCGCGCCCCGGCGCCCGAGCTGGAGCCGGCCGAGATCCGCACCCTGCTGGCGAAGTTCGGGCTGAAGGCCGACCACGTGATGCGCCCGGCGGCCACCCTGTCGCCCGGCGAGCGCACCCGGGCGGCGCTGGCCCTGCTCCAGGCCCGCGGGGTCAACCTGCTGGTCCTGGACGAGCCGACCAACCATCTGGACCTGCCCGCGATCGAGCAGCTGGAGTCGGCCCTGGCGGCGTACCAGGGCACCCTGCTGCTGGTCACGCACGACCGGCGGATGCTGCACGCGGTGCACACCACCCGGCGGATCGAGGTCGCGGACGGGCGGATCACCGAGCGCTGACCGCGTCCCGCCGCGGAGGGGAACCCGTTCGGGCGTCCTTGCGTCCCATCGCCGACGGACCCGCCCGCGGCGGCGGGGGAAGCGGTGGGAGAGGGGATCCCGATGCGCCATCGGACGCTTGCCGGGACGGTGCTGCGGCCGGGGCTCGCGGCGGCGGCGGTGCTGGCCGCGGTGCTGGCCGCGGGCTGCGGCTCCGGCTCGGGCGGCACACGGACGCTCCCCGCACCCGGTGCGCCCGGCGGCGCGAGCACGTCCGCCGGGAGCACGGCCGCGAAGTGCGGGGACGTCGTCTACACCCTCTTCCGCAAGGGCGGGAGCGGCGCCCCCATCTGCCTGGACGTCGGAGCGACGCTGCGGGTGCGCAACGGCTCGGCCCCGCAGCCGGGCACGGTGCGGGGCGACGCGCTGGAGGAGGTCGCCCCGGGCGTCTACCGCGGGGTGTCCGCGGGCCGCGCCGAGGTGGGCGGCACGGCGCGGGCCTGCCCGGACGAGCCCGGCAAGGTGAGCTGCCTGGCCGTCACGCAGTGGAGCCTGACCGTCGACGTCCGCTGACCCGGTCGGACGTCCCGACGGACGGCGACGGGCCCGGACCGGCAGTGGGGGCCGGTCCGGGCCCGTCGCGCGACAAGCGGTGCGACGTCCCGTCAGGAGGCGGGGGTCAGCTCGCGTTGAGAGCGGTGTCGTCGAGCAGGAAGGAGGTCGCCAGGGTGGAGTCCTCGGTCCCGGTGAACTTCAGGGTGACGGTCTTGCCGACGTAGGAGCTGAGGCTCACGCTGTGCTGGACGTAGCCGGTGCCCTGGTTGACGTTGCTGTAGCTGGCCACGGTGGTGCCGTTGGCGGCGACGGTGAACTTGTCGTACGCCGTGCCCGTGCCCTCGTCGGAGGAGATGTACAGGTAGAAGCTCAGGGTCGCGGTGGAGCAGCTCGCCGGGACGGTCACCGACTGGGAGACCGTGTCGGTGTGCGTGGTGCCGTAGCCGTCGAACCAGGCCTTGTAGGAGCCGGAGTGGGCCGGGGCGTCGGTGCTGCTGTCGATGACGCCGGTGGAGGCCGTCCAGCCGGTGCTGCCGCTCTCGAAGCCGGGGTTGGCCAGCAGCTGGCCCGCGGTGCAGGTGCCACCGCCGCCGGTCGAGGTGACCGCCCAGCTGAAGGACGCCGAGCCGGAGGCGCCGGTGGAGTCCGAGGCGGTGACGGTGACGGAGGAGGTCCCGGTGGCCGTCGGGGTGCCGGAGATCAGGCCGGTGGAGGAGCTGATGCTCAGGCCTGCGGGCAGGCCGGAGGCGGAGTAGGTCAGGCTCTGCCCGGAGGCGGAGTCACTGGCGTGGATCTGCAGGCTGACCGCGGTGCCGACGACCGTGGACTGGCTGCCGGGGCTGGTCACGGTCACGGTGTTGCCGCCGCTGGAGGTGCCGTTGGTGAAGGCGGACGTGCCGTTCGGGGTGCCGAGGCCGGTCGGGCCGTCGTAGCCGGCCTGCGCGGTGCACAGGTAGCTGCCGCTGCACGAGCCGTTGCTGCCGCTGGTGACGTCGTTGAGCGCGCTGGTGTGGGCGTACGGGTACGACGCCGGGGTGGTCCCGGAGGCCGGGGTGCCGGCCAGGGCGTAGACCGAGGCGATGATCGGCGACGAGGCGCTGGTGCCGCCGTAGACCTGCCAGCCGCTGGCCTGGTAGCTGTCGTAGACGGCCAGGCCGGTGGCCGGGTCGGCGACGGCGGAGACGTCGGCGACGGTGCGCTTGGAGCAGCCGGTGTCGGCCTGCCAGGTCGGCTTGGCGTCGTAGGACGAGCAGCCGGAGCCGGTGCCCTCGGTGCTGGAGGTGTTCCAGACCGTCTCGCTCCAGCCGCGGCTGGTGCCGCTGGCGCGCTTCAGCGCGGTGCCGCCGACGGCGGTGACGTACTTCGACGATGCCGGGTACTCCGCGCCGTAGCCCGAGTCACCGGAGCTGACGGTGATGGCGACGCCCGGGTGGTTGAAGTACGACGAGTCGTAGCTGGTGTCGGAGGAGGACTCGCCGCCGCCGTAGCTGTTCGAGACGTACTTCGCGCCGAGGGTGACCGCCTCGTTCACCGCGGTGCCGAGGTTGGCCATGCTCGCGCTGGTGGCCTCGACGAGCAGGATGTGGCACTGCGGGCAGACCGCGCTGACCATGTCGAGGTCGAGCGAGATCTCGCCGGCCCAGCCGGAGTCGGCGGTCGGGTAGCTGGTGCCGCCGGTCTGGTTGACCTTCTTGAAGCAGCCGTTGGCCGTGGTGCAGGCCGGCAGGCCGTACTGGCTGCGGTACGTCGCCAGGTCGGCCTCGGCGCTCGGGTCGTCCTGGGCGTCGACGATGGCCACGGTGGCGCCGGAGCCGGCCGACGACGGCAGGGCGTAGGCGCTCTGCAGGTCGGTCGGCCCGTAGCCGGACGGCGTGGCGTCGGGGCTGATGCCGAGGTGGTGCACGACGTCGGTACGCGCCAGCGCCAGGCAGGACATCCCGCCGGGCGTGGACGCCTTGGCACACAGGTGCGCGGTGGTGGAACTCGCCGCGCTGCCGGTCGCACCGGTGGCTGCGGTCCCGGTGGTGGGTACGGCGGCCGCCGACGACGGGGCCGCGGTGGCGAGCATGCCGCCGGTGATCAGGGCGCCCGAGGCGACGATCGCCACCGCGGCGCGGCGGACGGCTCGTCTGATCGGGCCGGGACTTGTCAGCTGCAATGAACTGCCCTCCGTGGGGGATCGGCTCCCGAGGGTCCGCCGGACGGTCAAACTGTCAGGGTCATGACAAGTAACCATCGAACGGTTCCGACTGGGACATTCGTGTGTGGCGCACGTTCACCGGTGATCACGTTGACCAGAGTTGTCAATGCCCGTTCACTGTCACCACGTTCAGTGGTGGCCATGCTGAACGTAGTGAAACGCGCGCCAAGGGACCACCGGGTAATGGCAAAGCCTTTCCCTCGAATCCGTGGTCACAGGTCCCCTGCCCGCTGCCGTGAGCGATCAGGGACGTATACGTTGTGACGCGATGAACACCGAGGAAGAGTCCGTGGGAGACCTTGTCGCGCTGGGTCTCGCGCGCTATGAGGCGCGGGTCTACCTCGCCCTGGTCCGCCGCGAGTCCTACACCGCGGCCGAGGTCGCGCGCGCCGCCGACGTGCCCCGGCAGCGGGTGTACGACGTGCTGGACACGCTCGTCCGGCGGCGGCTCGCCGTCGCGCACCCGGGGCGGGTGGCGACCTTCTCCGCCGTCGACCCGGAGCTGGCAGTCGCCCGGCTGATGACCCTTCAGCGCGAGCAGCTGGAGCGTCTCGACCGGGTCTCCACCGCGCTGACCTCCGCGCTCGTGCCGGTCTGGGCGGACGGCCGGGACCAGACCGTGCCGCTGGACTACGTCGAGATCCTGCGCGACCCCAAGGCCATCGCCGAGGCCTTCGCCGACATCCAGGCGCACGCCCGGGAGGAGCTGCTCAGCTTCTGCAAGCCGCCCTTCGTCGCCCCCGCCGCCAACACCGCGGGCATCCGCGCCACCCGCCGGCTGCACCGCTCGGGCGGGACGGTGCGGGCCATCTACACCCGCGACGCGCTCGACGACGGCGAGGTGCTGGAGAACGTACGGCGCTTCGGCGCGGCGGGCGAGGAGTGCCGCTTCACCGACGAGCTGCCGCTCAAGCTCATCGTCGCCGACGCCCGGCTGGTGCTGTGCGACATGCCCGACCCGGTCGCCGGCACCGGCGCGACCACCGCGCTCTACATCGAGCACCCCGCCCTCGCCGCGTGCCTGCGGCTGGCCTTCCTGACCGTGTGGGACAGCTCCCGCACGGCAGCCGGCGCACTGGCCCCCGACGCGGGCGCCATCCACTCCTGACACGCGCGCGTGCACCCGTGACCACGGGCTTCGGGGCTACAGTGAGCCCGTGGCCGTGTTCCTGCTCGGCTTGGGCGCCGCCTGCTGCCTCGGCTTCGGTTTCGTGCTGCAGCAGCGCGCGGCAGCCCGCGCCCCGCTCGCGGACTTCCTGTCCTTCCGGCTGCTGCTCGACCTGATCCACATGCCCGACTGGCTGCTGGGCGTCGGGCTCATGGTGTGCGGCCAGGTGCTCGGCGCGATCGCCCTCGGATACGGCGAGATCTCGCTCGTCGAACCGCTCACCGCCACCAACCTGCTCTTCGCGATGGCGCTGTCCCGCCGGCTGTCCGGCCAGCCGCTGGGCTGGAACGGCTGGCTGGGCGTCGGGCTGCTCGCCCTCGGCGTGACCGCCTTCATCGTCGCCGGGCGCCCCAGGGGCGGCGGCGCGGAGGCCGGCGCGCTGCGGCACTGGCTGGTCTTCGGCACCGTCGCCGGGCTCGCCCTGCTGCTCACCCTCAAGGCCCGCCGGCTGCCCCGGTCCGGCGAGGCGGCCCTGCTCGGCCTGGCCGCCGGGCTGCTCTACGGGCTGCAGGACTCGCTCACCCGGGTGTGCGGCCAGATCGTCCAGGACCAGGGGATCGGCCAGCTCCTGGTGTCCTGGCAGCCGTACGCGGTGGGCGGGCTGGGGCTGACCGGCATGCTGCTGGTGCAGAGCGCCTTCGAGATGGCACCGCTGCGGATGTCGCTGCCGTCGCTCACCGCCGCCCAGCCGATCGCCGGCATCGTCTGCGGGGTGGGCTTCCTCGGCGACCGGCTGCGCTTCACCGCCGGCGCGCTGGCCTGGGAGGCCGCGGGGCTCGCGGCGATCGTGGTCGGCGTGGTGCTGCTCGGCCGGCACCCGGCGATGCCCGCCGGCAGCGCCGAACGCGAACCCGTCGGTGCCACCCGGCTGCGCTGACGCGCCCAGCCGTCCGCCGTCCGCCGTCCGCCGCCCGACAACCGGCGACGGCAGGTCCGTACCACGTCCGTACCCGGCGACGGCCCCGCATGCGCCGCGGTCATATGTGGCGCCGATACGGTCGAAGTGCGTCGGATCGCGGGCACAAGCGGTCGAGAGCGGTCGCGAAACGCCCAAAGATGCGGACCTTACGGTTTCCCGCGCTGGTGGGGTGCGGCCTTCACGACACTCGTGCCATGAGGGCGGACGCCGCCGGACGACCGGCGGTGCCTGCGGGGACTCACAACCGAAGGCGATGGTGGGTGCGGTCATGGACGTCCGCGGGAGGATCGCGCACGACCAGGTTCCGGCTCCTGGACCGTACGAAGGAGTGTGGCGCTTCACCGCCGCCGCCGAGGACGCCTCGGTGCCGCAGGTGCGGCACGGCGTGCGCACCCTCGTCGCGGACCTCGGGGTGCCGATCGACGACGACATCCTCTACGGGCTGCTGGTGATCGTCTCCGAGCTGGTCACCAACGCCGTCAGGCACGCCGCCGTGCTGTCGCCCGAGCTGGACGTGGAGGTCGCGGTGGGCCCGGACTGGATCAGGGTCGCGGTCGAGGACCAGCACCCTTACCGGCCCAAGGCGCTGGAGGCCGACCACGCCAGGACCGGCGGCCGCGGGCTGCTCCTGGTCAAGACGATCACCACCGAGGCCGGCGGCACCTGCGACATCGCGCAGACCCCCTCCGGCGGCAAGGTGATCTGGGCGGCCGTGCCCCTGCAGCCGCCCGCCCCCTGACCGCCCGCCGATGCGCCGGACCTGCGGGCGGCGGCGGGTCGGCGGGCGGTCAGGGGGCGGCGTGGGACCGGCGGCGCGGGCGGACGGCTACCAGCCCGCGCCGCCCCCGGTCAGCTCGCGCACCGCGGGCAGCGCCGCGTCCAGCACCGTGCCGAACCACGCCGAGAACGTGCCGTCGGCCCGCTGCTTGGCCAGCTCCTCGGGCGTGACGAACGCGGTGTCGTCGATCTCCTCCGGGTCCGGCCGCAGCTCGCTGCCCACCAGACCCACGAAGAGGTGGTTGAACTCCTGCTCCACCAGGCCCGACGCCGGGTCCGGGTGGTTGTAGCGCACCGTGCCCGCCTCGCGCATCAGCGCCGGCGCGGCCCCCAGCTCCTCCGCGGTGCGCCGCGCCGCGGCGACGAACGGCGGCTCGCCCGGGTAGGGGTGCCCGCAGCAGGTGTTGGACCACACACCGGGGGAGTGGTATTTGCCCAGTGCCCTGCGCTGGAGCAGCATCCGGCCCTCGCCGTCGAAGAGGAAGACCGAGAACGCCCGGTGCAGCCGGCCCGGGGCCAGGTGCGCCGACAGCTTCTCGGCTGTGCCGATCGTCACACCGCCCTCGTCGACCAGTTCCAGCATGATCGGCTCCGCGGCCTCGACCGTGGACGGCGGCGTGGCAGGGGTGCCGGCGGCAGGGCTGGTAGGCATAACCATCCTTCGTGTTTCGACGACGGGTCCTCAGTCTGCCTCACCCGGGCACCCGCTGATCGCGCACTCCGCGGGACCCGTCCATGGTGCGGCTATACCCGCACCTCAGGGCGTACCCGGGGACAGGCCGCCGGCACCGGCGCACTGTGGCGCGGGGGTGGTACGGGGGGCGGCCCGCGGGGGTGCGCGGCGCGGTCAGCGGCTCAGTGGCACAGCCGCGCCTCGTGCTCGGCGTGGCCGGCCGGCTCCAGCTGGAAGGTGCAGTGCTCGACGTCGAAGTGGGTGCCGAGGCAGCCCTGGAGGTCGTGCAGCATCTTCTCGTACCCCACCTCCTCCAGGACGTCCTGGCTGACCACCACGTGCGCCGACAGCACCGGAAGGCCCGAGGTGATGGTCCAGGCGTGCAGGTCGTGCAGGCCCTCCACGCCCTTGAGGCCCTCGATGTGGTGCCGCACCTCGGCCATGTCCACGTCCTTGGGCGCGGCCTCCAGCAGCACGTCCACCGCCTCGCGCAGCAGCCGCCAGGTGCGCGGCACGATCAGCACGCCGATCAGCAGCGACGCCACCGCGTCCGCCTCGCGCCAGCCGGTGGTGAGGAACACCACGGCCGCCACCACGACCGCGAAGGAGCCCAGCGCGTCGGCCATCACCTCCAGGAAGGCGCCGCGCACGTTCAGGCTCTCGCGCTGGCCGCCCATCAGGACCAGCAGCGAGACGGTGTTCGCGGCCATGCCGACCAGGCCGAAGACGATCGTGGCGCCGCCGGCGAAATGCTGCGGGGACACCAGGCGGGAGACGCCCTCGGCGAAGATGAAGGCGCCGACACCGAAGAGCAGCACCGCGTTGAGCACCGCGGCCAGGATCTCGGCGCGCGCGTAGCCGAAGGTGCGGCGCTCGCTCGCCGGGCGGGCGGCGATGTGCACGGCCAGCAGCGCCATCGCGATGCCCGCGGCGTCGGTGGCCATGTGGCCCGCGTCGGCGAGCAGCGCGAGCGATCCCGTCAGCAGGCTGCCGGCGACCTCGGTGGCCAGCACCAGCACGGTGATGCCGAGCGCCACCAGCAGCCGCCCGCGGTGCGCGGCGGTCGCGGTGCCGAGCCCGTGCGCGTGCCCGTGCCCGCCGTGCCCGTGGCCGCCTCCGTGACCGCGGCCGTGCCCGTGACCAGGGCCGTGTCCGTGGCCGTCCTGTCCGCGGCCCTGCCCGTGTCCGCGGCCCGGCCTGCCGTGCCGGGCGTCCTCGGCGGGCTCGCTGCGTGCTGCCCCCATCGGCGCGTCCCCTTCCCTTTTGCGCTGCCGTGTGCCGTCCTGGAATCGGCCGACGCGGAAGGTGCCCGGGGCACAGCGAACCTCCGGCCGCGGCGGCCAGTCAACACCGGTCACCCCTGGTGGGCAAGCCGGTACTGGAGACCGTTGTCATGTGCGATGACCTGCGATGATGTGCCACGCGGCGGGGCTGCGGGAAAGGCCGCCGAGGTCACCCGTACGCAGTAGCGGAGGGGGCGGTTGTCGGGACGGCGCCGATCGCGCATGATGATCACGCCGTAAGCGCCAAGTTTGGGCCAATACTCGGTGAACGACTCTCGTCGTCCATCCGATAGCCTCGGCCGTCGTGCCGGGCGGTCCGTTGCGCCGCCGCAAACCGCCCGCGGGCACGGCCTTCGCACACGTTCAGGGAGTGGGTTCCTCTGCCGACCGCAATTCTCACCGGCCCGCCCGCCGCAGGCTCGCCGTCGCCGCTGGCCGACGATCTGCGCGCGCTGGGGTTCCAGGTCGTCGAGGCGGGCGCCCCCGACGCCGTGGCGGCCCGGATCGCCGGGATTCCCGCGGGCGAGCGGGTGGCCGTGGTGGACCGCCGCTTCCGCGGGCACCGGCACGCGCTGCGGCTGGCCCTGACCGACCCGCGCTTCGACGCCGCCGCCGTCACCGGCGCCCTGACCGTACGCCCTGCCGCCCGCCCCGCCCTGCTGCGCGCCCTCGCGGCGCCGGCCGCGGGCGGTCCGGCCGCGGGCGCGCCGCGCTCCGCCGGGCAGCCGGGCGCCGCCGCGGGCGCCCAGGGCACCGGCACCGCGGCGGAGTCCGAGGCGGCGGGAGGCGTCGCCGTCGAGGCGCAGGCGGGCGCCGTGTCGCTGCCCGCCCCGCGCCGTGGCGACGCGGACGCGGCGGATGTGCTGCCCGACGCGCTCGCCGTCCGGCTGGCCGCGCTGGGCGAGCCCGTGCACCGCCCCGAGCTGGGCGTCCTGGTCGCCGAGGTGCCCGCCGACGGCGCCGCCGCCGAGGCCGCCGCGGGAGCGATCGCCGCCGTCGACGAGGAGTCGGTACGGCTGCGCAGCGCCGTCAAATCCCGCGACGGCTTCTTCACCACCCACTTCATCAGCCCCTACTCGCGCTACATCGCGCGCTGGTGCGCCCGCCGCGGCCTCACCCCGAACCAGGTGACGACCGCCTCGCTGCTGGTCGCGCTGATCGCAGCCGGCTGTGCGGCCACCGGCACCCGCGGCGGCTTCGTCGCCGCCGGCGTGCTGCTGATCGCCTCCTTCGTGCTGGACTGCACCGACGGCCAGCTCGCCCGCTACTCGCTCCAGTACTCCACGCTCGGCGCCTGGCTCGACGCGACCTTCGACCGCGCCAAGGAGTACGCCTACTACGCCGGCCTGGCCCTCGGCGCGGCCCGCGGCGGCGACGACGTGTGGGCGCTCGCGCTCGGCGCGATGGTGCTGCAGACCTGCCGGCACGTCGTCGACTTCGCCTTCAACGAGGCCAACCACGACGCCACCGCCAACACCAGCCCCACCGCCGCGCTGTCCGACAAGCTGGACAGCGTCGGCTGGACGGTGTGGGCGCGCCGGATGATAGTGCTGCCGATCGGCGAGCGCTGGGCGCTGATAGCGGTGCTGACCGCGGTCAGCACCCCCCGGATCACCTTCGTGGTGCTGCTCGTCGGCTGCGCGCTCGCCGCCTGCTACACCACCGCGGGCCGCGTCCTGCGCTCCCTCACCCGGCGGGCGACCCGCACCGACCGCGCCGCCCGGGCGCTCGCCGACCTGGCCGACAGCGGCCCGCTCGCCGAGACCGTGGCGGCCGCGCTGCGCCCGCTCGCCCGCCGGCTGCCCGGCTTCGCCGCCCCCGCCGCCGCGCTGGTCGGCGCGGGCGCCGTGACGGCGACCGCCGCGCTCGCCCCGGCGGGCAGCTGGTACCCGGTGCTCGCCGCCGTCCTCTACACCGTGACCTCGGGCCTGGCCGTCGCTCTGCCGCTCAAGGGGGCGCTGGACTGGCTGGTCCCACCGCTGCTGCGGGCGGGGGAGTACGGCACCGCGCTGGCGCTCGCCGCCGTCTGCGGGGTGAACGGGGCGTTGCCCGCCGCTTTCTGCCTGGTTGCCGCCGTCGCCTACCATCACTACGACACGGTGTACCGCATACGCGGGGGCGCCGGGGCGCCGCCGCGGGCCGTGGTGCTGGCCGCCGGCGGACACGAGGGCCGCACGCTGGTCGTGGCCCTCACGGCGGCCGTCGCCGCGCACCACACCGGCTTCACGGCCACGCTGGCAGTGCTCGCCGGCGCCATCGCGCTGCTGGTCGCGTCCGAGAGCATCCGCTTCTGGGTGACCTCGGGGACCGCCGCGGCCGTACACGACGAATCAGGAGAACCCGCATGATCGGCCTCGTGCTGGCTGCCGGCGCAGGCAGGCGCCTGCGTCCCTACACGGACACCCTGCCCAAGGCCCTGGTGCCGGTCGGCCCGCAGGACGCGCCGGAGAGCCTGACCGTGCTCGACCTCACGCTGCGCAACTTCGCCGAGGTCGGCCTCACCGAGGCCGCGATCGTCGTCGGCTACCGCAAGGAGGCCGTCTACGCGCGGCAGGCTGCGCTGGAGGCCGCCTACGGGCTGAAGCTGACGCTGGTCGACAACGACAAGGCCGAGGAGTGGAACAACGCGTACTCCCTGTGGTGCGCGCGCGACCTGTTCGACCAGGGTGTGATTCTGGCCAACGGCGACACCGTCCACCCCGTCTCCGTCGAGCGCACGCTGCTCGCGGCCCGCGGCGAGGGCCGCCGGATGATCCTGGCGCTGGACACCGCCAAGCAGCTCGCCGACGAGGAGATGAAGGTCGTCGCCGAGCCGGGCCGCGGGGTGCGCCGGATCACCAAGCTCATGGACCCGGCCGAGGCCACCGGCGAGTACATCGGGGTGACCCTCATCGAGCCGGAGGCGGCCGCCGACCTCGCCGACGCCCTCAAGGCCACCTTCGAGCGCGACCCGGACCTGTACTACGAGGACGGCTACCAGGAGATGGTCGACCGCGGCCTGACCGTCGACGTGGCCCCGATCGGCGACGTGGCGTGGGTCGAGATCGACAACCACGCCGACCTCGCCAAGGGCCGGGAGATCGCGTGCCAGTACTGACCCGGCTGATCCCCTCCCCGGTCGTCGTCGACATCCGGGCCGGCGCGCTGGCCCACCTGTCGCGGCTGCTGGCCGACCAGCGGATCTCCACGTCGGGCAAGCTCGCCTTCGCCGTCAGCGCCGGCTCGGGCGCCCGGCTGCGCGAGGCGCTGGCCCCCGAGATGCCCGGCGCCGACTGGTTCCCGGTCGCCGGCGGCACCATCGACGCGGCCGTCACGCTCGCCGACGCCATGCGCGGCAAGCGCTACGACGCGGTCGTGGGCCTGGGCGGCGGCAAGATCATCGACGTCACGAAGTACGCCGCCGCCCGCGTCGGCCTGCCCATGGCGGCCGTGGCGACGAACCTGTCGCACGACGGCATCTGCTCGCCGATCTCCACCCTGGACAACGACAACGGCCGCGGCTCCTACGGCGTGCCCACGCCCATCGCGGTGGTCGTCGACCTGGAGGTCATCCGGGAGGCGCCGGCCCGCTACCTGCGCGCCGGGATCGGCGACGCGGTCTCGAACCTGTCGGCCATCGCCGACTGGGAGCTGTCCCACCGCGAGACCGGCGAGCGCATCGACGGCCTCGCCGCGGCGATGGCCCGCAGCGCGGGCGAGGCCATACTGCGCCACCCCGGCGGGATCGGCGACGACGACTTCCTCGGCGTCCTCGCCGAGGGCCTGGTGCTCTCCGGGATCGCGATGTCCATCAGCGGCGACTCGCGACCCTCCTCCGGCGCCTGCCACGAGATCAGCCACGCCTTCGACCTGCTCTTCCCCGCGCGCGCCGCCGCGCACGGCGAGCAGGTCGGCCTCGGCGCCGCCTTCGCGATGCACCTGCGCGGCGAGCCCGGCGTCTCCGGCCTGATCGCGCAGACGCTGCGACGGCACGGCCTTCCGGTGCTGCCCACCGAGATGGGCTTCAGCGAGGCGGAATTCGTCGAGGCGGTGGCGTTCGCGCCGCAGACCCGCCCCGGCCGCTTCACGATCCTGGAACACCTCGACCTGTCCGCCACCGAGATCAGGGACGCGTACGCCGACTATGCCAAAACCATCAGTAGCTGAACTGCGCCCCGTCGTTCACCCCCCGGGTGTGAAGGACCGGCGCAGCGGCGAGCACTGGGCCGGGCGGCTCTACATGCGCGAGGTCTCCCTGCGCATAGACCGGCACCTCGTGCCGACCTCCGTCACGCCCAACCAGCTGACGTACCTGATGACCGTCTTCGGCGTGCTCGCCGCCCCGGCGCTGCTGGTGCCCGGGATCACCGGAGCCGTCCTGGGCGTGCTGATGGTGCAGCTGTACCTGCTGCTCGACTGCGTGGACGGCGAGATCGCCCGCTGGAAGAAGCAGTACTCGCTCAGCGGCGTCTACCTCGACCGGGTCGGCGCCTACCTCACCGACGCCGCCGTGCTGGTCGGCTTCGGGCTGCGGGCCGCGGACCTGTTCGGCGACGGCCGGATCGACTGGCTGTGGGCCTTCCTGGGCACCCTCGCCGCGCTCGGCGCCGTCCTGATCAAGGCCGAGACCGACCTGGTCGGCGTCGCCCGGCACCAGGGCGGGCTGCCGCCGGTCAAGGAGGCCGCCTCCGAGCCGCGCTCCTCCGGTGTCGCGCTCGCCCGCCGGGCCGCCGCCGCGCTGAAGTTCCACCGGCTGATCCTGGGCATCGAGGCCTCGCTGCTGATCCTGGTGCTGGCCGTCGTCGACCAGATCCGCGGGGACCTGTTCTTCACCCGGCTCGGCGTCGCGGTTCTGGCCGGAATCGCTCTTTTGCAGACCCTGCTGCATCTCGTATCGGTCCTCGTCTCCAGCAGGCTGAAATGAGGCGGGCATGGCGGGCATGAGCGAGTCGCTCACGGTCGGCGCGGTCGTCCTCACGATGGGCAACCGGCCGGTCGAGCTGCAGGCACTGCTGGACTCGGTGGCCAAGCAGCAGGGGCCCGCGATCGAGGTCGCGGTGGTCGGCAACGGCGCCCCGCTGCCGCCGCTGCCGCCCGGCGTGCGCTCCGTGGAGCTGCCGGAGAACCTGGGCATCCCGGGCGGCCGCAACGTCGGCATCGAACTGTTCGGGCCCGGTGGCGGCGAGGTCGACGTGCTGCTCTTCCTGGACGACGACGGGCTGCTGCCCGGCGACGACACCGCCGAGCTGGTACGCGCCGCGTTCGCGGCCGACCCGCGGCTCGGCATCATCAGCTTCCGGATCGCCGACCCGGACACCGGGGTGACCCAGCGCCGCCACGTCCCCCGGCTGCGCGCGTCCGACCCGATGCGCAGCTCGCGCGTGACGACCTTCCTCGGCGGTGCGAACGCGGTCCGCACCGCGGTCCTGGAGGAGGTCGGGCTGCTGCCGGCCGAGTTCTTCTACGCGCACGAGGAGACGGACCTGGCCTGGCGCGCACTCGACGCCGGCTGGATGATCGACTACCGTTCCGACCTCGTACTGCACCATCCGGCGACCTCGCCGGCCCGGCACGCGGTCTACCACCGCATGGTGGCCCGCAACCGGGTGTGGCTGGCGCGGCGCAACCTGCCGTGGCTGCTGGTCCCCGTCTACCTCGGCGTGTGGTTCGCCCTGACGCTGCTGCGGCGGCCGTCGGGCGCGGCACTGCGCGCGTGGCTCGGCGGCTTCCGCGAGGGCTGGGCGACGCCCGCCGGTGAGCGGCGGCCGATGAAGTGGCGGACGGTCTGGCGGTTGACCCGGCTGGGCCGACCGCCGATCATCTGACAAGCTCGGACCTGAGAGCATCAGGCGCAGCCCGGGACCCCCTGCACCCGGCGCGCACATTGAGGACGAAAGTGTCAACTGTGAGCGAGACAACGCACAATGGTGCGGTCGCCGTCGGAGCGCCACCGGCGCCCACGGCCGATGACGGCCTCAGTCCCTCCCAGCTCGCCGCAAAGTACGGGCTGACCGTCAGCGGAGCCCGCCCGGGGCTGGCGGAGTACACCCGGCAGCTGTGGGGCCGCCGACATTTCATCAACGAGTTCGCCAAGGCCCGCACGGCCGCGCAGTACACGCAGGCCCGCCTCGGCCAGCTCTGGCAGGTCATGACACCGCTGCTGAACGCGGCCGTCTACTACCTGATCTTCGGTGTGCTGATCGGCACCAGGAAGGGCGTCGACAACTTCATCGCCTTCCTGGTCACCGGCATCTTCATCTACACCTTCACGCAGAGCTCGGTGATGTCGGGCGTGCGGTCGGTGGCGGGCAACATCGGCCTGATCCGGGCGCTGCACTTCCCGCGCGCGTCCATGCCGATCGCGTTCACGCTGATGCAGCTCCAGCAGCTGATGATGTCGATGTTCGTCCTGATCTCCATCGTCCTCATGACCGGCGAGACGCCGAACGCCAAGTGGCTGATCCTGATCCCCGCGCTGCTGACCCAGTGGATCTTCAACACCGGGCTGGCCATGGTCGTGGCCAGGCTGGGCAGTAAGATGACCGACCTGACGCAGCTGATGCCGTTCATCCTGCGCACCTGGATGTACACCTCGGGTGTCATGTACAGCATCGACAACCTGACCGCACACTCCCCGCACTACATCAAGGTGCTGCTCGACATCAACCCGGTCGCGGTCTACATCGACCTCGCGCGGTTCGCCCTGATCGACAGCTTCACCTCCGCCCAGCTCCCGCCGCACGTGTGGGCGAGTGCCGTGGGCTGGGCGGTCCTCGCCGGTATCGGTGGCTACATCTACTTCTGGAAGGCGGAGGAGCAGTATGGCCGTGGCTGAGCAGCAGCCCGTCGCATCCGGTCCGCAGCCGGCGGCGGTCGGGCCCCGCGTGCCCACCGTGATCGTGGACGACGTCCACATCGTCTACAAGGTGTACGGCGCCGGTACCGGCAAGGGCAGCGCGGCGACCGCGCTCGCCCGGCTGGTGCGCCGCCGCGGCGGCAACCCGAACGTGCGCAGGGTGCACGCGGTCAAGGGCGTGACCTTCACCGCCTACCGTGGCGAGGCCATCGGCATCATCGGCTCCAACGGCTCGGGCAAGTCCACCCTGCTGCGGTCCATCGCGGGTCTGCTGCCGCCGGAGAGCGGCAAGATCTTCACCGACGGCCAGCCGTCCCTGCTGGGCGTCAACGCCGCGCTCATGAACGACCTGACCGGCGCCACCAACGTGCTGCTCGGCGGCCTGGCGATGGGCATGACGCAGGAGGAGATCCGCAGCCGCTACAAGGGCATCGTGGACTTCTCGGGCATCAACGACAAGGGCGACTTCAT
Organism: Streptomyces sp. NRRL F-5123; assembly: GCF_000721495.1. GTDB lineage: Bacteria > Actinomycetota > Actinomycetes > Streptomycetales > Streptomycetaceae > Actinacidiphila. The sequence continues at coordinate 17,567 of NZ_JOHY01000019.1, read as the reverse complement.
TTCCCTGCCCATGCGTACCTACTCCTCCGGCATGGCCGCCCGGCTGCGCTTCTCGATCGCCGCGGCCAAGAACCACGACGTGCTGCTCATCGACGAGGCACTGGCCACCGGTGACCGGCAGTTCCAGAAGCGCTCCGAGGCGCGGATCCGCGAACTGCGCAAGGAGGCCGGCACGGTCTTCCTGGTCAGCCACAGCAACAGCGCCATCCGCGACACCTGCGACCGCGTGGTGTGGCTGGAGAAGGGCGAGCTGCTGATGGACGGCCCGACCGAGGAGGTCCTGGCGGCCTACGAGGCGCACACCGGCAAGTAGCCCCCGCGTACCCACGGGCGGCCCGCCGCCCCTTCCGCCCCCCGCCGGAACCTCCGGCGGGGGGCGCGTGCTGTGCCGCCGCGGGCGGTGCCGCGGTCCCACGCGGCAGGGGGCGCCCCCGGCGTACGCCTGAGCGTTGCCCGACGTAAGCTGTACCGGTGCTGGGGAGCCCTTTCAAGATCGAAACCGGGTGCCGGACGCCCGGCACGGCGGCGTGTCCGAAATGGGAAGATTCGTCCGGGCGGTGTAGAACGGGGGATGTGGCGGCCATGACGAATGGGACCATCCTGCTCCGGGGCACCCGTCCCGCCTGTCTGCCGGGCAGCCCGCGGTGACCGCGGGCGACACGTCCCGGGCCGTTCTGGACAAGGCCGCGCGCGAGAACTTCCCCGTGGCCCCGGTCTTCCTGCCGCGCGCCTGGCGCCAGGACCTCACGGCGGTCTACGGGTTCGCCCGGCTGGTGGACGACATCGGCGACGGCGACCTCGCCGACGGCGGCCGTCCGGACGCCGTCCTGCTGGGTCTGGAGCCGGAGGCGGCCGACGACCGGATCGCCATGCTGGACGCCTTCGAGGCCGACCTGGGGCGGGTCTTCTCCGGCACCGGCGAGCCGTCGCACCCGCTGCTGCGGGCGCTGCGCCCCACCGTGCGCAAGCACGCCCTGACGCCCGAGCCCTTCCTGGGCCTGATCGCGGCCAACCGCCAGGACCAGAGTGTCGCGCGCTACGCGACCTACGCGGACCTGCTCGCCTACTGCGAGCTGTCCGCCAATCCGGTGGGCCGCCTCGTGCTGTCCATCACCGGCACCTCGACGCCGGAAAGGGTGCGGCGCTCCGACGCCGTGTGCACCGCCCTGCAAATCGTCGAGCATATCCAAGACGTCGCGGAGGATCTCGCCCGGGACCGGGTGTATCTGCCTGCGGAGGACATGAAACGCTACGCGGTGGACGAGGCCGACCTCGCACAACCGCAGGCCGGTCCGCAGGTGAAGGCGCTGGTCGCGTTCGAGGCCGAACGCGCCCGCGAGCTGTTGTACGAAGGTGCTCCCCTCGTGGGTAGCGTCCGTGGCAGGCTTCGGCTGTTGCTCGCGGGATTCGTGGGCGGCGGGCGCGCGGCGCTGAAATCGGTCGAGCTGGCCGGATACGACGTGCTTGCGGGTTCGCCCAAAGCCACCAAGAGCGGCCTGCTGCGCGAAGTGGGGTCGACATTGCGAAGAGAGGGGTGAGCAGGACCGTGAGCGGTTCCGCCCACACGTCCGGTCCGGTACTTGCTGCATACAAGTACTGCGAGGCCGTGACCGGCCACGAGGCCCGCAACTTCGCCTATGGGATCCGGCTGCTGCCCGCCGCAAAGCGGCAGGCCATGTCGGCCCTCTACGCCTTCTCCCGGCGGGTCGACGACATCGGTGACGGTGATCTCGCACCGGCCGAGAAAATCGAACGCCTGGAGTCCACCCGCAACCTGCTCACCCGGGTGCGCGGCGGCGAGGTCCGGGAGGACGACACCGATCCGGTCGCGGTCGCCCTCGCCGACGCGGCGCGGGTATTCCCCATTCCGCTCGAAGGCCTGGACGAACTCATCGACGGCGTTCTGATGGATGTCCGCGGCGAGTCCTACGAGACCTGGGACGACCTGGCCGTTTACTGCCGCTGTGTGGCAGGTGCCATCGGACGGCTGTCGCTGGGCGTGTTCGGCACCGTAAATGGGCACGATCATGTACGTGCCGCCGAATACGCCGACACGCTCGGCCTCGCTCTGCAACTCACCAACATCCTGCGCGACGTCCGCGAGGACGCGGGCAACGGACGGACGTATCTGCCTGCCCAGGATCTGGCGAAATTCGGCTGCGCCGCCGGTTTCCACGGCGACGTCGCGCCGCCCGGATCCGATTTCGCCGGCCTGGTCGAATTCGAAGTGCGCCGGGCCCGCGCACTCTTCGCCACCGGCTACCGGCTGCTGCCCATGCTCGACCGGCGCAGCGGCGCCTGCGTGTCGGCCATGGCGGGCATCTACCGCCGGTTGCTGGAGCGGATCGCGGCCGACCCCGACGCCGTGCTGCGCGGCCGGGTGTCGCTGCCCGGCCGGGAGAAGGCCTATGTCGCCGTCCGCGGACTCGCGGGCCTCGACGCGCGCCTGGTCGCCTCCCGTGCCCCACGGGGTGACAGATGAGACCCACCCGCGGATGCGCGGGTCCACGGCACGCGGCACAGCAGACGGAACATCACCTCCCGGCGCCCGCACGGCGCCAGGCAACCTGCCACCGCTCCTTCGCGTCCCCTCCCGCGACGGTGTGCCGCAGCCCGCGGCGCACGGCGGAAGACCAGGTCAGAGACCGGGTCGGACACCAGGTACGAGGGGAGGGTGAATGACCGCGCCACAGGCCTTGCGTGAGCAGGCGCCCGGCCGCACGGCCGTCGTCGTCGGCGGCGGGCTCGCGGGCGTCACCGCGGCGCTGCGGCTGGCCGACGCCGGGGTGTCCGTCACCCTCACCGAGGCCCGGCCCCGGCTGGGCGGCCTCGCCTTCTCCTTCAAGCGCGGCGACCTGACGGTGGACAACGGCCAGCACGTCTTCCTGCGCTGCTGCACCGCCTACCAGTGGTTCCTGGACCGGATCGACGCCCGCGACCTGGTGCACCTCCAGGACCGGCTCGACGTACCGGTGTACGACGTGGCCAGCGGCCGCACCGGGCGGCTGAGCCGGGCCGGCCTGCCGGTGCCGCTGCACCTGGCGGCGAGCCTGGCCCGCTACCCGCACATGTCGCTGCGCGAGCGCGCCTCGGTCGGCCGCGCCGCCCTGGCGCTGCGCGGCCTCGACCTGGCCGACCCCGCGCTCGACGACATCGACTTCGGGAGCTGGCTCGCCGCCCGCGGCCAGTCCGCCCGCACCATCGAGGCGCTGTGGGATCTGGTCGGCGTCGCCACGCTCAACGCGACGGCCGCGCACTCCTCGCTGGCGCTGGCCGCGATGGTGTTCAAGACCGGCCTGCTGACCGACCCGGGCGCGTCCGACATCGGCTGGGCCAAGGCCCCGCTCGGCGAGCTGCACGACGGCCGCGGCCGCACCGCGCTGGACAAGGCCGGCGTCACCACGATGCTGCGCACCCGCGCCACGGCCCTGCGCCCCGCGCCCGGCGGCGGCTGGCAGGTGGAGCTGGAGACGGGCCCCGGGCGGTGCGCCGAACTGGCGGCCGACACCGTGGTGCTGGCGGTGCCGCAGCGCGAGGCGCACGGCCTGCTGCCGGAAGGCGCCGTCCAGCATCCGGAAAAGCTGTTGCAGATCGGTACCGCGCCCATCCTGAATGTCCATGTGATCTACGACAGGAAGGTGCTCCACGAGCCGTTCGTCGCGGCTCTCGGCAGCCCCGTCCAGTGGGTCTTCGACCGCACGGAGAGCTCGGGCCTGACCGGCGGCGGCCAGTACGTGGCCGTCTCCCAGTCGGCCGTCGAGGACGAGATCGACCTGCCGGTCGCCGTCCTGCGCGACCGCTACCTGCCCGAGCTGGAACGCGTCCTGCCCGACGCCCGCGGTGCCGCGGTGCGCGAGGTCTTCGTGACCCGGGAGCGCACCGCCACCTTCGCGCCCGCCCCCGGGGTGGGCGCGCTGCGGCCCGGCCCCGTCACCCGCGCCCCCGGCCTCTACCTGGCCGGGGCGTGGACCGCGACGGGCTGGCCCGCGACCATGGAGGGCGCGGTGCGCAGCGGGCTGCACGCCTCCGCAGAAGCGTTGTCCGCCCTCGGCATGCCCGTTGACAACGGCGTCCTGGAGGCGGCATGAGTGCTATTGGTGCAACCCGAGGAGAAATCGTGACCGCTGCCGGCGTCATCGCGCTACTGGAAGACGGCCGCACCCTGACCACACCAGTGCTCCGCGCGGCAGTCGCACGCCTCGCACCGCCGATGGACACCGTCGCGTCCTACCACTTCGGCTGGATCGACCAGACGGGGCAGCCCGCGGAAGGCGACGGCGGCAAGGCCGTGCGCCCCGCGCTCGCCCTGCTGTCGGCGCAGGCCGCGGGTGCGCCCGCGGAAGTCGGCATCCCCGGCGCGGTCGCGACGGAGCTGGTGCACAACTTCTCCCTGCTGCACGACGACCTGATGGACGGTGACGAGCAACGCCGGCACCGCGACACGGTGTGGAAGGTGCACGGCCCGGCCCAGGCGATCCTGGTCGGCGACGCGCTCTTCGCGCTCGCCAACGAGATCCTGCTGGAGCAGGGCACGGCGGAGGCCGGCCGCGCCACCCGCCGGCTGACCACCGCCACCCGCCGGCTGATCGACGGTCAGGCCGAGGACATCTCCTTCGAGCACCGCGAGCGCGTCAGCGTCCAGGAGTGCCTCGACATGGAGGGCAAGAAGACCGGCGCGCTGCTGGCCTGCGCCTCCTCCATCGGCGCGGTGCTCGGCGGCGCCTCCGAGGCGGACGCCGACGCGCTGGAGGAGTACGGCTACCACCTGGGCCTGGCCTTCCAGGCGATCGACGACCTGCTCGGCATCTGGGGCGACCCCGCGAGCACCGGCAAGCAGACCTGGAGCGACCTGCGGCAGCGCAAGAAGTCGCTGCCCGTGGTCGCCGCGCTGGACGCCGGCGGCCCCGCGTCCGAGCGGCTGGGTGAACTGCTGGCGGCGGATGCGAAGAATCCTGAAACCGGTGCCTTCAGCGAGGAAGAGTTCGCCCTGCGCGCGGCGTTGATCGAAGAGGCCGGTGGGCGGGAATGGACCTCGGAAGAGGCCCGGAGGCAGTATGCGACTGCCATCGCCGCACTGGACAAAATGGATATGCCGGAAGGAATCAAACGTAAGCTCGTGGGTCTTGCGGATTTTGTGGTGGTCCGCGAGAAGTAAAGAAGTACCAACGTGGAGCGCTGACGTCGCCGGTCCCTCGCATGTGACGGCCGACGGCCGCCCCAACACCGCAGAAGTCTCAACTGCAAAGGGGAAGCCATGACAGCGACGACCGATGGCAGTCCAGGTTCGCCAACCCACCGGACACCTTCGGCCAGCACCTCGGACCCGGAGTCTCTTCCAGCCGGCGGCACCGAGGCGGCGGTGCAGCGTGCCGTGCAGCGCGCCGCAGACCACCTCCTGGCGCGGCAGCACCCTGACGGATGGTGGAAAGGCGACCTCGAGACCAACGTGACCATGGATGCCGAGGACCTGCTGCTGCGGCAGTTCCTCGGCATCCTGGACGCTCGCACGATCGCCGCCTCCGCCCGCTGGATCCGCTCCCAGCAGCGCGAGGACGGCTCCTGGCCGACCTTCCACGGCGGACCGGGTGACCTGTCGGCGACCGTCGAGGCCTACGTCGCGCTCCGGCTCGCCGGCGACTCGCCGGAAGAGGCGCACATGTCGCAGGCCGCGAAGTGGTCCCGCGGCGAGGGCGGGGTCGCTGCCAGCCGGGTCTTCACCCGGATCTGGCTGGCCCTCTTCGGCTGGTGGGACTGGGACGACCTGCCGGAGATGCCGCCCGAGGTCATCTACCTGCCCAAGTGGATGCCGCTGAACATCTACTCGTTCGGCTGCTGGGCCAGGCAGACCATCGTGCCGCTCACCATCGTGGGCGCGCTGCGCCCGGTGCGCCCGGCGCCGTTCGGCATCGACGAGCTCCATCTGGACCCCAGCCGGCCCAGCCCCAAGCAGCGCCGCGCCTCGATCACCAGCTGGGACGGCGTCTTCCAGCGGCTGGACCAGGTGCTGCACGCCTACCGCCGCTTCAGCCCGCGCCCGCTGCGCCGCAGCGCCATGAACGCGTGCGCCCGCTGGATCATCGAGCGCCAGGAGTCCGACGGCTGCTGGGGCGGCATCCAGCCGCCGGCCGTCTACTCGGTCATCGCGCTGCATCTGCTGGGGTACGACCTCGACCACCCGGTGCTCAAGGCCGGACTCGAGTCGCTGGATCGTTTCGCCGTATGGCCCCAGGAGGGAGTGCGGATGATCGAGGCCTGCCAGTCCCCGGTGTGGGACACCTGCCTCGCCACCATCGCGCTCGCCGACGCCGGGGTGCCCGCCGACCACCCCTCGCTCGTCAAGTCCGCCGACTGGCTGCTGGACGAGCAGATCACCCGCCCCGGCGACTGGTCGGTCCAGCGCCCGGAGCTTCCCCCGGGCGGCTGGGCCTTCGAGTTCCACAACGACAACTACCCGGACATCGACGACACCGCCGAGGTGGTGCTCGCGCTGCGCCGGGTCGCCCACCCGGACCAGGCCCGTATCGACACCGCCGTGGACCGGGCGGTGCGCTGGACGGTCGGCATGCAGTCCCGCAACGGCGCCTGGGGCGCCTTCGACGCCGACAACACCAGCCCCTTCCCCAACCGGCTGCCCTTCTGCGACTTCGGCGAGGTCATCGACCCGCCCTCCGCCGACGTCACCGCGCACGTCGTGGAGATGATGGCCGCGCTCGGCATCCAGCACGACCGGCACGCCCGTACCGGCATCGAATGGCTGCTCGCCGAGCAGGAGGAGAACGGCGCCTGGTTCGGCCGCTGGGGCGTCAACTACATCTACGGCACGGGCTCGGCCGTCCCCGCACTCGCCGCGGCCGGGCTGGGCCCGGACCACCCGGCGATCCGCCGGGCCGTCGACTGGCTGGAGTCGGTGCAGAACGCCGACGGCGGCTGGGGCGAGGACCTGCGCTCGTACTCCGACCTGGAATGGGCCGGCCGCGGTTCCTCCACCGCCTCGCAGACGGCGTGGGCGCTGATGGCACTGCTGGCCGCCGGGCGGCGGGACACCGAGGCCGTCGAGCGCGGGGTGCGCTGGCTGGCCGACACCCAGCTGCCGGACGGCTCGTGGGACGAGCCGTTCTTCACCGGCACCGGCTTCCCTCGTGATTTCTCCATCAACTACCACCTCTACCGGATGGTCTTCCCGCTCACCGCGCTGGGCCGCTACGCCCGCCGCGAGCCGCTCGGGGCCGCGGTGCACACCGCCCCGGCCACCGCGGGCGCCGGGAAGGGGGCCTAGGGCGTGGGCCGTCCCCGACCTCCGCTGCTGGTGGTGTGCGCCCTGCGCATCGAGCGCTTCGCGCTGCGCAGGGGCGCGGCGAGAGCCGCCACCGCACACCCGGTCACCGTGCTGCGTACCGGCATGGGACCGACAGCCGCGGAAACGGCCGTACGCGACGCACTGCGCGACCCCGCGCGGCGCGATGCGGCCGTCCTCACGACCGGCTTCTGCGCGGGCCTCGCCCCGGGCATGCGGCCGGGCGACGTCGTGGTCTCCGACGAGGGCCACGAGAGCGAGGCGCTCGCCGCCGCGCTCAAGGCCGCGGGTCACACCGTGCACACCGGCCCGCTGGCCGAGTCCGACCATGTCGTGCGGGGCGCCGAGCGCGCCGCGCTGGCGGCGAAGGGTGCCATCGCCGTGGACATGGAGTCTGCCGCCATGCGGCGCGCCGCACTCGCCCAAGGGGTGCGGCACATCGCCGCGGCACGCGTCGTCGTCGACACGCCCGAATACGAACTCGTGCGCGTCGGCACACTGCGCACCGGGATCATCGCATTCCGGGTGCTCAGAGATCTTGTTCCTGCCTTTCTCGATTGGCACCGCACTACCACTGCTCCCCCGGAGGTGAGCTAGATGGCTATGCCGCTTCGTCAGACCATCCGTGTCGCGTCGTACCTCTTCGAACAGAAAATGGTCCGGCGGCGCGAAAAGTTCCCGCTCATCGTGGAGCTGGAACCGCTCTTCGCGTGCAACCTCAAATGCGAGGGCTGCGGCAAGATCCAGCACCCGGCGGGAGTGCTCAAGCAGCGCATGCCGGTCGCGCAGGCCGTGGGGGCGGTGCTGGAGTCCGGTGCCCCCATGGTGTCGATCGCCGGCGGCGAGCCGCTGATGCACCCGCAGATCGACGAGATCGTGCGCCAACTGGTGGCGAAGAAGAGGTATGTCTTCCTCTGCACCAATGCCCTGCTGCTGCGCAAGAAGATCGACAAATTCACCCCGTCGCCCTACTTCGCCTTCACCGTGCACATCGACGGCATGCGTGAGCGGCACGACGAGTCGGTGGCCAAGGAAGGCACCTTCGACGAGGCCGTCGAGGCGATCAAGGAAGCCCAGCGCCGCGGTTTCCGGGTCACCACGAACTCGACCTTCTTCAACACCGACACGCCGCAGACCATCATCGAGGTGATGAACTTCCTCAACGACGACCTCAAGGTCGACGAGATGATGCTGTCGCCCGCCTACGCCTATGAGAAGGCTCCCGACCAGGACCACTTCCTGGGCGTGTCGCAGACCCGCGAGCTGTTCAAGAAGGCCTTCGACCACGGCAACCGGCGCAAGTGGCGGCTCAACCACAGCCCGCTCTTCCTGGACTTCCTGGAGGGCAAGGCGGACTTCCCGTGCACCGCCTGGGCGATCCCGAACTACTCGCTCTTCGGCTGGCAGCGCCCCTGCTACCTGATGGCGGACGGCTACGTGCCGACGTACCGCGAGCTGATCGAGAAGACCGACTGGGACAAGTACGGCCGCGGCAAGGACGAGCGCTGCGACAACTGCATGGCCCACTGCGGGTACGAGCCCACCGCGGTCCTGGCGACCATGGGCTCGCTCAAGGAGTCCATTCGCGCCGCCCGGGAAACCGTCGCATCCAACCGCGCGAAGTGACCCGAGGGTGAGAGGGTACGAGCCACCGGCCGGGGTACGCGGCCGGTGGCTCGCCCGCGCGCGCCAACAGGAAACCGGCAGGAACGAGGTGCAGACATGTCGTTGCTGGAGAGCGTCACATGCCCCGACGACCTGAAGGCGCTGCCCGACGGCAGGCTCGACGAGCTGGCGGCGGACATCCGCCACTTCCTGGTGCAGGCCGTCGCCAGGACCGGCGGCCACCTCGGCCCCAACCTGGGCGTCGTGGAGCTGACCATCGCCCTGCACCGGGTCTTCGACTCCCCGCGCGACCGCATCCTCTTCGACACCGGCCACCAGTCCTACGTCCACAAGCTGCTGACCGGCCGCCAGGACTTCTCCAAGCTGCGCACCAAGGGCGGCCTGTCCGGCTACCCCTCGCGGGCCGAGTCCGAGCACGACGTGATCGAGAACAGCCACGCCTCGACCGTGCTGGGCTGGGCCGACGGGCTGGCCAAGGCCAACGAGCTGCTGCGCCGCGACGACCACGTGGTGGCCGTCATCGGTGACGGGGCGCTCACCGGCGGCATGGCCTGGGAGGCGCTCAACAACATCGCCGCCGCCCGCGACCGCCCGCTCGTCATCGTCGTCAACGACAACGAGCGCTCCTACGCGCCCACCATCGGCGGCCTCGCCAACCACCTCGCGACCCTGCGCACCACCGACGGCTACGAGCGGTTCCTGTCCTGGGGCAAGCAGGTCCTCCAGCAGACCCCGGTGATCGGCCAGCAGCTCTACGAGTCCCTGCACGGCGCCAAGAAGGGCTTCAAGGACGCCTTCGCACCGCAGGGCATGTTCGAGGACCTGGGCCTGAAGTACCTCGGCCCGATCGACGGCCACGACGTCGCCGCCGTGGAGTCCGCGCTGCGCCGCGCCAAGCGCTTCCACGGGCCCGTCGTGGTGCACTGCCTGACGGAGAAGGGCCGCGGCTACCCCGCTGCCGAGCAGGACGAGGCCGACCGCTTCCACGCCGTCAACGCGATGGACCCGGCGACCCTCACCCCGCTGTCGCCCTCGGGCGGGCCCTCCTGGACGTGCGACCTTCCTCAACCGCGCCTTCGACCAGGTGCTGATGGACGTCGCCCTGCACAAGTGCGGCGTCACCTTCGTCCTGGACCGGGCCGGCGTCACCGGCGTCGACGGCGCCTCGCACAACGGCATGTGGGACATGTCGATCCTGCAGGTCGTCCCGGGCCTGCGGATCGCCGCGCCGCGCGACGCCGCCCAGTTGCGCGCCCAGCTGCGCGAGGCCGTCGCCGTCGAGGACGCGCCCACCGTCATCCGCTTCCCCAAGGAGACCGCGGGCGCGCCGCTGCCCGCCCTGGAGCGGGTCGGCGGTACGGACGTGCTGCACCGGCCCGCCGAGGGCCACGCCGAGGACGTGCTGCTCGTCGCGGTCGGCGCGCTCGCCGGCTGCGGCGTCGCGGCCGCCGAGCTCCTCGCCGGGCGCCGTATCGGCGTCACCGTCGTCGACCCGCGGTGGGTCAAGCCCGTCGACCCGGCGCTGCCGGAACTGGCCGCACGGCACCGCATGGTGGCCGTCGTCGAGGACAACGGGCGGGCCGGCGGCGTGGGTTCGGCCGTCGCCCAGGCGCTGCGCGACGCAGGTGTGGACGTGCCCGTACGCGACTTCGGCATCCCGCAGCAGTTCCTGGCGCACGCCAGGCGCGACGAGCTGCTGGCCGACCTCGGCCTGACGCCCGCCGAGATCGCCGGCGGCATCGGCGCGGCCCTGCTGCGGCTGCGCGACAGGAGCCCCGGGGACACCCCGACGATCCCCGCCCCGCATACTGCCGGGAGCAGCGGGGGGCAGCAGCAACGCACGCAAGGAGCAGGTGAGCGATGACATCGTCCGAGCCGACCGACACCGAACCGGCGCAGCGCGAGGCAGCGGCGGCCGCCGGGCAGCCGGACGGCGTACCGAACGGCGCACCGGACGCGTCGGACACCCGCCCCAAGGGCTTCGACCTGGCGACACTGCTGGCCGAACGCGGCGCCGAGCGGTACGAGCTGCAGGCCAGGTACGTCAACCACCAGCTGCCGCGCATGCTGCACACCATCGGCTTCGACCGGGTCTACGAGCGCGCCGAGGGCGCCCACTTCTGGGACGCCGAGGGCAACGACTACCTCGACATGCTCGCCGGCTTCGGCGTGATGGGCGTCGGTCGGCACCACCCGGTGGTGCGCAAGGCGCTGCACGACGTCCTGGACGCCGGGCTCGCCGACCTCACCCGCTTCGACTGCCAGCCGCTGCCCGGCCTGCTCGCCGAGAAGCTGCTCGCGAGCACCCCGCACCTGGACCGGGTGTTCTTCGGCAACAGCGGCACCGAGGCCGTCGAGACCGCGCTGAAGTTCGCCCGCTACGCCACCGGCAAGCCCCGCGTCCTGTACTGCACGCACTCCTTCCACGGGCTCACCGCCGGCTCGCTGTCCGTCAACGGCGAGGAGGGCTTCCAGGACGGCTTCGCGCCGCTGCTGCCCGACACCGCCGTCCCGATGGGCGATCTGGACGCGCTGGCCAGGGAGCTGAAGCGGGGCGACGTCGCCGCGCTCATCGTCGAGCCGATCCAGGGCCACGGCGTCTACATCCCCGAGCCCGGCTACCTGCGCGCGGCCCAGGAGCTGCTGCGCAAGCACAAGGCCCTGCTGATCTGCGACGAGGTGCAGACCGGTATCGGCCGCACGGGGAAGTTCTGGGCGTACGAGCACGAGGAGGGCGTCGAGCCCGACCTGGTCACCGTCGCCAAGACGCTGTCCGGCGGCTACGTGCCGGTCGGCGCCACGCTCGGGCGGGACTGGATCTTCAAGAAGGTCTACTCGTCGATGGACAGGGTGCTCGTGCACTCCGCGAGCTTCGGCTCCAACGCCCAGGCGATGACCGCGGGCCTGGCCACGCTGTCGGTCGTCGAGGACGAGCAGCTGGTCGAGAACTCCCAGGCGATGGGCGAGCTGCTGCGCGACCGGCTGGCCGCCCTCGTCGGTCGGTACGAGATGCTCAAGGAGGTGCGCGGCCGCGGCCTGATGATCGCGATCGAGTTCGGCCGTCCCAAGTCGCTGGGCCTGCGCAGCCGCTGGACGATGCTGCAGACCGCCCGCAAGGGGCTGTTCGCCCAGATGGTCGTCGTCCCGCTGCTGCAGAAGCACCACATCCTCACCCAGGTCTCCGGCGACCACGTCGAGATCATCAAGCTGATCCCGCCGCTGGTGGTCGACGAGGCGGACGTCGACCGCTTCGTGACCGCCTTCACCGCGGTGATGGACGACGCCCACGGGGGCGGCGGCCTGATGTGGGACTTCGGCAAGACCCTGATCAAGCAGGCGGTCGCCAACCGCTAGTGCTGTGACCGGGAGGGTTTGCCGGTAGCCCGGTCACAGCACCAGCGGTACGGGCCGGGGCCGGACGCGGGTGCGCCCGGCCCTCCGCCGTACGGCCGGTCGGGCCGGTCAGGCGTCGAGCAGGTGCTCGCGCAGCCGGGCCCGGCGCTCCGGGGTCAGGCCCAGGCCGTCGGCGAGGTAGCGGTCGACCGAGCCCCACTGCTCCTCGATGGTCGTGAAGGCCGCCCGCAGGTAGTCGACCCGCGCCTCGAACAGCGGGTCGAGCAGATCCCTGATCTCCGGGTCGATCGCGGAGCCCGTGCTGCCGTCGCCGCGCACCACCTGGTAGCGGCGGTGCCTGGCGTTGCTCTCCAGGTAGTCCGCCTCGATCGCGGACCGCTCGACCCCCAGCGCCAGCAGGACGATCGCGATCGAGGTGCCCGCGCGGTCCTTGCCCGCGGCGCAGTGCAGCAGCGCCGGGACCGCGGGGCGGCTCGGCTCGCTCAGCAGCTCCAGCATCCGGCCGTGCTCGGCGGTGCGTTCCAGGACGAGCCGGCGGTAGGCGAGGGTCATGCGCTCCGCGGCCCGGCCCTCGGCGAGCGCGTCCCGCAGCGCCGGGAGGTCACCGTTGCGGACCGTCTTCCAGAAGCCGGCGCCCTCGGCCGGGTCGCTGAGCGGCATGTTGACGTTGAGGGTGCCCGGGAGAGCGGTGTCCGGGCCCTCCAGCGCGATGTCGTCGGCGTTGCGGAAGTCGAAGACGGTGTGCAGGCCGAGGCCCTCCAGATACGCGGCGTCCTCGGCCGTCGCGTGCGCCAGGTGGCCGCTGCGGAAGAGCACCCCGCGCCGGACCCGGCGGCCGTCCTCGGTCGGCAGGCCGCCGACGTCGCGGAAGTTCCGCACGCCGGTCAGCCGTGGCTCGGGCTCGGGTCCTGTCGGAACGGTCTGCCGCACTTCCTGCGTCACCGGCGCTCCTCGTCGCTCGCTCCTGGTCATGCTGGGGCACTCCAGACGATACGGCAGCGCGGGTTGCGGCGTACCGACCGGTATGTGCACGCCGGACGACTCCCGCGGGGTGCAACCATTGCCCCTCCCGCCGGGCCTGGCCGATGATGTCCGGATCCGACCCTGCGGCGGCCGGAAAGTGGGGGAGTGCGAATGATCGAGACGGGCGGCTCCGGCAGGCTGTGGCTGCTCTCGGGACCGGGCAGCAGCTATGCCCTGCACCTGACGGAGCGGGACGAGCTGCTGCACCTGCACTGGGGACGCCGTATCGGCCTGGGCGACGCCGAGGCCCTCGCCGCCGAACCGCCGTGCGCGCAGCGGCCGTTCGGGCCCGCGCCGGCCCCCCGCGCGGAATTCCCCGTCGGGGGCGCCCCGGAGCCGCTGCCCGCCGCCCTGACCGTACGCCCGCGGCACCCGGGCGGCGCCGAGTGGTGCTTCGAGGAGTACGAGATCGCCGCCCCCGCGGACGGCAGTGGGCAGGAGCTGCGGCTCCACTTCCACGACTCGCACCACCACCTCGACCTGACCCTGCACTACCGGATGCGCCGCGGCAGCGACGTCGTGGAGCGCTGGACCACCGCGACCCATGTCGCGGGTGGACCCGGCGGGCGGCTGGAGCTGCTGCGCGCCGACGCGGCCTGCTGGACGCTGCCCTACCGGGACGACTGGCGGATGTCCCGGCTGCACGGCCGGTGGGGTGCCGAGTCGCAGCTCGCCCGTTCCCCGCTGCCGCCCGGCGACCAACTGCTCGGCGGCGGCTCCGGATCCGCCGGGCAGCGCCACCTGCCCTGGTTCGCGCTCGATGCGGGGGACGCGGGGGAGGAGCACGGCGAGGTGTGGACGGCCGCGCTGGCCTGGTCCGGGCCCTGGCGGATCGCGCTGTCCCGGCTGCCGGACGGCCTGGTCCGGGCCACCGGGGGCGCCGGCGGCGGGGGCGCCGCACCGGTGGAGCTGGAGCCCGGCGCGAGCTGCACCAGCCCGGTCTTCGCCGGGCTGTGGACCGACGGCGGCTTCGGGGCCGCCAGCCGCGCGTGGCACGCCCACCAGCTGGACCACGTCGTGCCCGGCGCCTGGCGGCTGCGCCCGGTCGCCTGCTACGGCGGGGCGCGCGGCACGCGGGGCGGCGGCACGGACCGCGGTACGCCCGGCGGTCCGGGGGAGGATGCCGTGGATGCCGTGGATGCCGTGGACCCCGTGGACGCAGCCGACGGCGCGGACGGCGAGGGCGCGTACGACCCGTACGACAGCCCCCGTCGCGGGGTGCTGGGGCAGGCCGAACTCGCCCGGCGGGCGGCGGGGATGGGCGTCGAGCTGTACGTCGTGGACGACGGCCCGCCCGGCGCGCGGCTGTGCGACCGGGCCGCGCCCGGCGACGCCGACCCGGCGGCGGGAGACTCCCCGGATGGCCTGAAACCGCTCTCCGACGAAGTGCACGCGCTCGGTATGCGCTTCGGCGTGCGGATCGCGCCCGAGACCGTCAGCCCCGACGCCGACCTCGCCCGCGTCCGCCCGGAGTGGCTCGTGCGTCCCGCGGGCGGCGACGGGCAGGGCGGCCGGCTGCTGCTGGACCTCGCGCGGGCCGATGTCCGCGACCACCTCGCCGCGGCGATCGGCGCCCTCCTGCACAGCGCCCCCGTCGACCACCTGGTGTGGGACCTGGACCGGCACCCGGCCGACGGGGACGGGGAGGAAGAGCGCTCTCCTGGCACGGGCGCAGGCCCGGGCGCCCGCACCGCGGGCCTCTACGCGCTGATCGACCGCGTCCGCGCCGAGCACCCGGGCCTGACCGTCGAGTCCTGCGCCTCCGGCACCCGGGTGGATCTCGGCATGCTCGCCCGCACGGACCGGCTGGGCACCTCCGACAACACCGACCCGCTCGACCGGCTGGCCGTCCAGCACGGTTTCGGGCAGCTGCACCCGGCCCGCGTCATGGCCACCCTGGTCACCGGCGGCCCCGCGCCCGGCCTCAACCACCGACGCAGCTCACTGCGCTTCCGCTTCGTCAGCGCCATGGCCGGCGCCCTCGGCATCGGCGCCGACCTGCTGGAGCTGGGCCCCGAGGAGCGCGCCGAGGCGGCCAGCTGGATCGCCCTCTACCAGCAGGTGCGGCCGGTCGTGCAGTTCGGCGAGCTGTACCGGCTGCGCCCGCCCGGCAGCGGCGGCCTGACCGCCGTGCAGTACGTGCGCGGCCCGGAGACCGCTGTCCTCGCCTGGCTGCCCGCCCAGGGCTTCGGTGCCCCCGTGCCGCCGCTGCGGCTGCGCGGCCTGGACCGCGACGCCTGCTACCGCGACGTGACCACCGGTGTCGTCCAGCGCGGCGCGGTGCTGGCCGAGCGCGGCCTGCGCACCACGCTGTCCGGCGACCTGGACGCCGCCGTATTCCATCTGCGGCGGGTTTGACCTGGTGGGATGAATCACGTGCCGTCAACCCCTCCTTACGGTCGCGTAGGTCACAGCCGGAGGAGAAAAATGCCAGGCGTGGCTGATGGCGCGCAGGGACGACAGGGACGGCGGGGCCGGATCGACGGAAGCGGCGGCGGTGCCGGTACCGGGCCGATCGGCTCGTACGCCGCCGTAGGGGACAGCTTCACCGAGGGTGTCGGCGACCCGGGCCCGGGCGGTTCCTTCGCCGGCTGGGCCGACCGGCTGGCCGTACTGCTCGCCGACCGCCACGAGGACGCCCTGGAACGCGCGGGCGCGGCGAGCCCCGGCGGGGGAACGGGCACGGGGACGGCCGGGCCCGATTTCCGCTACGCCAACCTCGCGGTACGCGGCCGGCTGCTGGACCGGATCGTCGCCGAGCAGGTGCCGCGGGCCGTCGAACTGCGCCCCGACCTGGTCAGCTTCTGCGCCGGCGGCAACGACATCCTGCGGCCGGGCAGCGACCCGGACGCCATCGCCGAGCGTTTCGAGGCCGCCGTCGCCGAACTTGCGGGGGCCGTCGGCACGGTCCTGGTCTGCACCGGCTTCGACACCCGCGGGGTGCCGGTACTGCGCCATCTGCGCGGCAAGATCGCCACCTACACCGCCCATGTGCGGGCCATCGCCGACCGGCACGGCTGCCCCGTCCTCGACCTGTGGTCGCTGCGTTCGGTGCAGGACCGCCGGGCCTGGAGCGACGACCGGCTGCACCTGTCACCCGAGGGGCACACCCGGGTCGCGCTGCGCGCCGCGCAGGTGCTGGGGCTCGACACGCCCGCCGACCCGGATGCCCCCTGGCCGCCGCAGGACCGCCGCCCGCAGTCGGCGGTGCGGCGCGAGAACATCCAGTGGGCCAGGGAGTACCTGGTGCCGTGGATCGGCCGCCCCGGATCGGCCTCGTAGCGGGCCTGCTCGGTCGATGCGGCAACGCAGCGAGGTGCCGTGCCGGGCGTCGCAAGCCGGTGAACCCTCCCGGTCACAGCACTAGGCCGGTCGGGACGGCCGGTCGGGTCGGGACGGCCTGCCGGAACGGGCCTTCGCGGGCCCGGGGCCCGGACTGCCGGACCCGGCGGAGGCGATACGTCAGCGGGGCGGGCGGTGCGAGGCCAGTTCGGCCCACACCACCCGCCCCGTACCGTCCTCCGCCGGATCCGACCCCCATGCCAGCGAGAGCACGCTGACCAGCAGCAGCCCCCGCCCGCCTTCTTCGTCGGCGCCCGCGAACCCCGGCGCCGGGACCTCGTTGCCCCGGCCCTGGTCGGTCACTTCGACCCTCACGACACTTCCCGCGTCGTGCAGCGCACAGATGATCTTCTCGCTGTCGGTGTGCCGCACGGCGTTGGTGAACAGTTCCGTCACGACGAGGCTCGCGTCGTCGCGCAGCTCCGCGCACAGTCCCCACTCGTGCAGGCGAGCGCGTATCCGCCCGCGGGCGTCCGCGACGGACGCGCTCAGCGCGGGCAGCCGGAACACGTCACGGCGGCCTGGGAGGCCGACGCCGTCCCGGCGCTCACACCGGAGGGCATCAGGTGAAGGAACCACTCTGCAACTATGGGGGTCGCGTGGGACACATGGCAAGGTCCGATCTGTAATTTACAGAATCGGCGCTACATGCTGTTGTGTGCGCTGACAACATGACAGACTGCTTCTCAGCCACGGGAGTTGGAGGAGGACATACCGTGATGGACCCCCGGCCGGGCGGAGCGCCCACCGTCCTGCGCATGGTGCTGGGCAAGCGCCTCCAGGACCTGCGCGAGCAGGCCGGTATCAGCTTCGAGCAGGCGGGCCGGGAGCTGGACGTCACGCACGCCACGATCCGCCGGATGGAGAAGGCCGAGGTCGGGCTCAAGCTTCCCTACGTCGAGAAGCTGCTCCACACCTACGGGGTCAC
>NZ_JOHY01000018.1 GCF_000721495.1 Streptomyces sp. NRRL F-5123 | reverse complement strand
ATCCTGGTCACGGCGTCCGGTCATGTGGAGCACGGCAAGATCGTGGGCGACCGGTTCCTGGTGGAGCAGACGGTCGACGGCAGGGTGCTGTGGGGCAGCGAGACTGACGACGGCGGGTTCATCTCCGACGACGGCACCGTGTTCGTCGATTCGACGACGGGTCGTTCCTGTCGGAGGACAGGACCATCCTGGTCACGGCGTCCGGTCATGTGGAGCACGGCAAGATCGTGGGCGACCGGTTCCTGGTGGAGCAGACGGTCGACGGCAAGGTGCTGTGGGGCGACGAGACCGAGAACGGCGGGTTCATCTCCCAGGACGGCACGATCTACATCGACCCCAAGGGCAAGGTCCTGCACGGCCTGAAGGCGCCCGACGGGACGTTCCTGCCGAACGGCACCTCGCGTGTGATCGACGGCCACACGGTGTGGGGGAGTGTCGGGGACGACGGGTCGTTCCTGTCGGAGGACGGCACGATCCTGGTCACGGCGTCCGATCATGTGGAGCACGGCAAGATCGTGGGCGACCGGTTCCTGGTCCAGCGGACGGTCGACGGCAAGGAGCTGTGGGGCAGCGAGACCGACGACGGCGGGTTCATCTCCCAGGACGGCACGATCTACGTCGACGCCAAGGGCAACGTCCAGAAGGGCATCACCGACCCGGTGAGCGGCTCGTTCATCCCCGGTGGCATCGCGTACAAGATGCCCGACGGCTCCACCGCCTACGGCGCGATGATCGGCGACACCTTCTTCGTCGCCAACGGCACCACCATGGTCCTGCACGACGGCACCGTCCTGCACGGCACCACGGACTGGACCAACGGCATCTTCACCACCGGCTCGGGCGACTCCTACTTCCTCGGCGAGGACGGCGTCACCCACGGCAGTTTCCGCGACGTCGACGGCGCGTTCGTCCTCGACGGCGGGAAGGTCGTGATGACCGCCAAGTCCTGGACCGTGGACCTGGCGCAGATGGCCGACGCCATCACGTTCGTCAAGTCGCAGTACGACCTCATCGACACGTACCGCGACACGATCTCCTCGGAGATAAGCAAGGTCGAGTCCGCGTGGAAGTCCCCGGCCGCCGCGACGTTCACGGACACCGCGGACAACGTGAAGTCCGCTCTGGACAACCTGTACTGGCTGGTCGGCGGCGTCGTCGACCAGTTGCAGCAGACGCACGACAACTACCTTCAGGCCGAGCAGGCCGCGAACAAGAACCTCTCCCAGTGACCATGCCCGCGACGCGGCCGACGACTTGAGTGACAAGGAGCCACCATGTCCCTCCCCACGATCTGGAACTCGTCCACCGTCACCGTGGACCCGTGGGTCCTGCACAACGCGTCCGTGAACGCCTCGGCCGCGGTCAAGAGCATCGGCGAGGCCGTGGACGCCGTCACCAAACGGCTGAACGAGCTGCGCCTGTCGTGGACGGGTGAATCCCAGGAGCGGGCGGACAAGTTCAACAGCGACTGGGAGGCCATGGTGGCGCAGCTCTTCGACTCGGACAAGCCCAAGAAAACCGGCCTCCTCTCCCGGTTCTGCAACGGCCTGGAGACCGCAGCCGTCACCTACAGCCGGGGCGAACGCGCCGTCTCCAACTCCTTCGCCAAGTTCGAGGCCCTGTTGGCGGGCATGGACCCCAAAATGTTCCCCGACGACGACGGTGCCACCGACTACAGCAAGATCATCGCCAATCCCCCCAAGACCACGGACGAGCAGAACGGCAAGCCCGTCGTCACGCACATCCCCACCCCGAAGCCGTCGGGCGACCCGTACCTGGACAACGCCCCCGCGGAGACCACGGCGACCGACGACACCAGTCCCGACGAGAAGACGGCCCACATCCACCACACCTCGGTGAACCAGACCTTCTGACACCTGCCCACCCACCCGCACGGCGCACCGCGAAGGCCCTCCCATGGCGTTTGAGTTCGACGTCCCCGAGTCCAAACCGTTCGACCCCGACCCCATCTACACGCTGGGGAACGCCTGGATCACCTTCGGCGACCTCCTCGACGAGCAGGCCGCGGTGATGGCGGGGGCCGAGTTCGGATTGACCAGCGGCGCGTGGGTCGGCGACGGGGCGAACTCCATGTCGGCCGCCTTCCAGAACAACATGGGCGGGAACGCCACCCGCGGGGGGCTGCGCACCTCCGTCGAGCAGTGCGCGGCGGCGTGCTGGGAACTCGGCGAGCAGATCAACTACTTCGCGATGCTCCGCAACGAGCAGGCCATCGCCGCGCAGAAGCTCGCCATCATCCAACTGCTGGCCGGGGTCCTCGGCGCCGTCCTCGGGCTGCTGTCGGGAGTGTTCCTGGAGGGGTTCGCCGTCGCGCTGGGGGCCGTCCTCGCCAACGTGGCGAGCAGGCTCGGCTCCATGGTCAGCAGTCTCATCCGGCTGATCCCCGCGCTGGAGAAGGCGGTCGGCTCGGTCACCCAGGCCGCGGCCCGTATCACCGCGGGCATCGGCGACATGTACGCCGGCGCCGTCAGCGTCATCGGCAAGACGGTGGGCTTCACCGCCGAGGGCGGCTCGGCCGCCGCCGGCGCGGGGAGCAAGACCTCCTGGGCCCTCGTCGCCGGCAGGTTCGTGGTGTACGGCACGGACTTCATCGCCAACAACGCCGTGTCCACCGCGGCCGCCAACGCGATCGTGGGTGTCCCCACCGACTGGAAGAACTGGAAGCCGGTCCCGACCGACGCCGAGGGGTGGCTCAACTTCGTCACGACCGGCCTCATGCTGTTCCCGCTCATGGCCGGGGGGGCCAGGCTCTTCCACGGTCCGTCCGACAAGTTCACGGGCTGGTCCGCCGCCACGTTCGACAAGGCGGGCCGCGTCACCGGCGGCGTCTATGGCGCCGGCCCCGACGCCGTCAACTCCAAGACGAACGACATCCTGTTCCCCGAGGGCGCCGGGAAGGGGGGCGGGACCGCCGCCGGCCCGAACGGCACGGCGACGTCGATCGCCTCCGGCGCCCGGCCCGTGACCAACTCCCACGCCGGCGGCGGGTTCGTCCAGCCGCCCGTCACCATACGCAACGCCCACACCGTGCCGGCCCACGTCGCGACCACCGACACCGGTGGCCCGGCGATCCGTGTCAGCGGCGGCCGGACCACCCCCGACTTCGCCGGCGGCACGGACGTCAGCGCCCCCTCCACACACGTCACGACCCCGGACGGCATCGGGCACCCCCAGGCCGGCACCCCGGTCCCCCACGGCGACGCGCCCCGCGTGACGGTCGGCAACGGCCCGGCGGACGGCGTGCACGTGCCCGCGACCGGACACGGGGGCGAGCACCTGACCGCTACGGACCCGGGTCTGCGGACGCCGCCGGACGGGGTGGGGCAGGCGGGGGCTCACGCGGGGACGCGCCCCGGGGGTGACCCGGTGGGGCAGGCCGGGGATCACTCGGTGACGCATACCGGGGGCGACTCGGCGGTGCGTACGGGGCCGGACTCGGTGGGGCAGGCCGGGGATCACTCGGTGACACATACCGGGGGCGACCCGGCGGTGCACACCGGGGGCGACCCGGCGACGCGGACCGGGCCGGACTCGGCGGCGCAGACGCCGCCCGATCCGCTGGCGCAGGCCGGGGCCCACCCGGTGACGCGCCCCGGGGGCGACCCCGTGACGCGGACGGGGCCCGATCCGGCGGTACGGACCGGGGCCGGGGCCGAGGGCGGTGCCGGGCGCGCCGGGGCCGAGGGGGGTACGGGCCGCACCACGGGCGGCGCGCCCGCCGACTCCGGCCCGGCGTCCTCGCGTCCGGGCGCACCGGCGCAGCGGGCCGCGGGGCCCGTGCCGCACGGCGAGACGGCGGGCGGGCCCCGGACCGCCGAGGAGGTCGGGCTCTCGGGCGCGGCCCCGCACGGGGACGCGCGCTCGCAGGGGCCGGCGTCGACCGGCGGCCAGCGGACCCACGAGCCGGCCTCGCAGGCCGGCACGCGGCGGACGGAGACGGCACCCCCGGCGGCCGAGCGGCCGGGCGGGGCCTCGGACGCCGCCGCCCACCGTACGGACCCGGCGGGCGGCCGGGTGGCGTCCCGGCCCGTCGAAGAGGCCGCGCCGCCGGCCGGGACCTCCTCCCGCGCCGGCGACCCGTCCGCGCGGCCGGCGGCGACCCGCGGACCGCTCGGCGAACGGGGGCCCGCCACCACCGTGTCCGAGGCCGACGCGGGAGCGCGGTCCTCCGCCGAGCGGCCGAGCGGGCCGAACACCCCCGCGCGTACGCCTGCCACCACGTCCACGGCGCGGCCGTCCCGGAACGACGCGGAGACCTCCGCCGGCGCAGGCACCGTGGCCGAGGCACCGGCCGTCCGCACCTCGCGCTCCGCCCTCACGGCGGACGCCCACGAGGGCCACGACGCCCACGCGGGCCACGAGCGCCGCGACGCCGAAGGCACCCCGAACCCGGCCCACGACGCGGCGTCCGCCCTCACCGCCATGGCCTCCGCGCCCGGCCTCCGGCTCCACGCCGGGCCGGAGGCGGGGCGGCCGGCGGAGGACCGGGGTCCCGGGCCCGCCGCGGGCCGCGAGAGCCAGGACCCGGTCACCGGCCCGAGGCCGGACCCCGTCCACGAGAACGGCCCGGGCAGCGGGAGCGGCTCGCCGCACGGGGACTCGGCCCCCCACGAACCCCCGGTGCAGCCCAGCTTCGTGCGGCGGCCCGACGGCAGGTATCTGACGGAGGCCGACGGGCTGCTGGACCTCGGCGACGGTCGGCCGCCCGTGCACGTGCCGGCCGGATCGGAAGGGGTGTTCGACGCCTCCCGTGAGCTGCGCTTCGTCCAGTTGCCCAAGGGCGGCGGCAGCTTCGACCGGTTCCTCGACGGGGGGTGGGTGAGCAGGACCAAGTCCGGTCAGCTCATCACCGTGAAGATGACCCATCCCGTCACGCGTGGGTCCGGGAAGGTGCTGGCCAGCGAGTTGATCCTCGACAAGGGCTTGAAGGGCGACCGCAAGGGGTTGAGAGCACTCGCGGGCCCGGAGAACGCCCGTCTGGTGCGCCGGCTGGTCCGGCAGGGCGTGGGCACCGCGAAGCCGGTGGCGATCCGGAACACCATCAGGACCGCGGACGGCCGGTATATCGCGGAAACCCTCGTGCCCGACGGCCGGGGCGGCTGGCACGAGCCGCGCTCGGCGTCGGACTGGGAGTCGGTCCAGGCCGGGCTGGCCGCGGGGAACAGGGCGGTGGGGGCCGCGCGGACCCTGTTCGACATCGCGGGACGGGAGGGGCTGCACGACCTCCCCCACAGCACGCTGCACCACATGCTGCTCAAGGGCTCGGAGGCCGACCGGATCGCGGCGACCTACGCGCTGGTGGCCCGCGCCACGGGGAAGACGCCGCGGTGGACGCAGGTGGCGGGGGCCGAGGCGTTCGGCAAGGGCATGGTGCTCAACATGGCCGCGGGAGAGGGCAAGTCACTGGTGTTCCTGGTGGACACCATGATCCGCGCGGCCGACGAGGGCGTGGACGCCGTGCACGTCATCACGACCCGGGAAAATCTGGCCAACCGGGAGGCGGCGCTCTACCGGATGGTGCTGGAGCCCCTGGGCTACAAGGTGCACCGGATGAACCACTCCGACCCGCCCCCACCCGTGGTCAAGGGCCAGCAGACCGTCTACATCGGCACCGGCGAGGACGTCGGCTTCACCTTCCTGCACACCGACGCGCTGGACGGCCGCCCGGCCGGGTCCGGGAGCCCGGGCAAGGACGGCACGGAGACACCCAGCCACATCAAGGTCCACGCGCTCATCGACGAGATCGACGAGGCGACGGTGTACTCCAACACCCAGTACATCCTCAGCGAGGGGCCCGAGAAGGTGGCCACCCGGGCTGTGATCGCCCGGGTGACGCAGTTCAAGGACCTCGCCCATGAGCTTCCCGAGGAACTGCTCATGTCCGAGCGGGGGGAGCGGAGCGCCCCCGGTGAGCTGACCGAGGCCGCCCAAAAGTGGCTGGAGCAGCAGCTGGGCCGTGCCCCGCGCCCCAAAGACCTGCACCGGCTGAACATGGCCGTGCTCGCCAAGGACGTCTACAAAGAGGGCGTCCACTACGTGCTGTACGACCGGAACGACGGCGAGGGCACGAAGCTGTACATCATCGACCAGGTCACCCACGAGGTGATGTACAACCCCAAGACCTCCACGCAGAGCCGGTGGAACGAGGGCCTGGCCCAGGCGATCGAGGCCGAGAAAGGCATCACGATCCACGGCGACAGCCTCTCCCACAAGTCGGAGACGTTCCCGCACCTGCTCGACATGTACGACCAGGTCGTCGGCGCCTCGGGCACCGCCGCGGGCAAGAGCGCGCTGTTCGGCGCCAAGGGCCTGTCCCGTGACCGGGGAGCTGTGCCCATCCACGAGCAGGACCGCTACTACCACTCGTTGCTGGAGCGCTTCCTCGACGTGCTCAGCCCCAGCACCGAAGCCAAGGTCGAGCAGGTCGCCGCGGACGCGTTCAAGGAGCACGTGGAGACCGGCCGACCGCAGGTGGTCATCGCGCACCGCAACGACCTGGTCGCCAAGATCGCGGAACGGATCAGGGGCTTCGGCGCCAAAGACGTGGTCGAGATCGACGCGCGGTGGATGCTCGAACAGGGCAAGAACCGGGAAGAAGCCTTCGAGGCGGTGGTCAACGAGGCAGGCAAGCAGGGCAAGATCCTGGTCATCAACATGCAGGGCGCGCGCGGAGTGGACATCCCCGTGGGCCCGGCGGCCAAGAACCTCGGCGGCCTGCACGTGCGGGTCACGGCGCACTCCGGCGTCTCCCGCGACATCGACATCCAGGCCGAGAACCGTGTCGCCCGCAGCGGTGACCCGGGAAGTGTCACCTACTACGTCTCACCCGACGACGCGATCTTCCAGCTCCCGGACCACGTCCCGGGTGTCAGCACGGCCGTCATCAAGTACGTCAACTCCCACCAGGAGCACATGGCCAACATCCGCGCCGCCGACCGTGACGCGGAATCCGGCGCCGCCGGCGCCCACAGCCCGCGGCCAGGCGCGAACACCCACGTCGGCGCGCTCCGACGCTTCCGCCGAGGCTCAGGCTGGCGTGCATTCCGAGGGCCTTGCCGAGGCTCAGGCTGGCGTCCGCTCCGACGCTTCCGCCGAGGCCCAGGCCGGCGTCCACTCCGGTGCTCACGCCGACGCCATCGCCGCCTCGGGAGCCGCGCTCCGCGAAGCCGAGGACGGTCTGCGGAACCTCATCCGCCCGCTCCAGGACTTCGCCGACCTCCGCCGCGGCATGGAGGTCCCGGCCTACGAACCGCACGGCCCGCCCGCCACCGACACGTCCGTCAGCCCCGCCACCGGCGTCGGCCGGCTCACCGGCTTCGAGCCCTCGGAGCCGCCGCCCGGAGCGACCGCGCATGTGTCCTCCCAGGTGGGAGAGGCTGTTGAAGGCGGCGTCGCATCGGCGGAGCCCGCGGTGGCGACCGCGCATGTGTCCTCCCAGGTGGGAGAGGCCGTTGAAGGCGGCGTCACATCGGCGCCGCCCGCGGTGTCTCCCCGGCCCGGGGCCGCGGCGGAGGACGCCATCACCCCGGCGCCGCCCGCGGCGGCCGTGGAGGTGCGGCAGGACGGTACCGGCCTCGGCTGGGACCCGGACCTGGTGGCGGACGTCAACCGCGCGCTGGCGCGGGTGCCGGGATGGCACGGCGGCCAGGTGTCGGCGGAACAGGTGGCGGCGTGGCACGAGAAGCTGCCGTCGCACTGGGTGAACGAGCTGAGTCCGCGGCCTCGCGCGTTCCGGGCCGAGGGAATCGTGCACCTGGCGATGGGACAACAGGTCCCCCGAATCCGGGGCGGCGCCGGCGAGACCGCGCAGGACCACTCCCAGGGCCTGGGAGGCAGCGCGTACGACCCGAACTACCAGGCCGCTGACCCGGCGGAGACGGCGCGGCTCGTCAATGACGTGCTCGCCCGGCTGACCGGGTCGGCACACCCGCAGGTGGACGCGTTGGCCCGGCGGCTGCTCCACCTCGATCACTCGGCCGTGCTCGGCCCGGCGGAACGCGACAGCCTGTACGAGCTGGTCACGCTGGCGCACCGGGAGGGCCGCGCGAACAGCCTGGCCGAGATCGGCGCCCTGGACCTGGTGCGGCGTGGCGCGCTGGACGAGAGGTCCGTGATACGCGACGACGCTCGCAGGGCGCTGGGCCGTGACTGGACGGGCAACGCCGACTGGCCCGTGATCGACAGCATGGA
This sequence comes from Streptomyces sp. NRRL F-5123, assembly GCF_000721495.1. GTDB lineage: Bacteria > Actinomycetota > Actinomycetes > Streptomycetales > Streptomycetaceae > Actinacidiphila. The sequence goes on along the minus strand of NZ_JOHY01000018.1, from coordinate 103,119 downwards.
CGTGCCCTGGCCGGCGGATCGTTGGACGGTCGTGGCGCACGGTGGTCCTGAGCGGCCGGTGGTCAGCGACAGCGAGGGCAGCGTACTGCCCGTCCACGACTGGGACGAGTTCGCGGAGCTGCTGCGCATGGACTCCTTGCGGCAGGACGGGCACGATCTGGCGATCATGGTGGAACGGGCCGGCGCGCGGACGCTGGTAGGCCCCGCGCGGGTCGCCGATCTGCTGAATGTGAAGACCTGGTCGACGAACGGTCCTGACTTCTGGACCCAGCAGGACATGGACATGGACTGGGAGGTCGACGAGACAGCGGTCTGGATACCCAATGCTCCGGGCAAGCGTTCCCGGGCTGTCCCAGGCGGGGTCAGGGACAGCGACGGCCGGTGGATTCCTGACAGTGCCATCGACTCGACGACGTTGGTCACTGCTGCGGGGACGGACACGTTCGGGCGCGTCATGATGAGCGCCGATCGGCTCGCGGTGGAATACGCCGGCGCCCGCGAGACCGAAGTCGCGCACTACACGTACGCGCAGGTCGAGATCCTGCCGGACGGATCAAGGGAGATCGTCGACGAGACCGAAACAGCAATTCCACTGCGGTTCAAGCCGGCGCACACGATGGCCTTCCATGCCAACAGCGAATCCGCCGAGGTGCCGGTGACCGACGGTCCCCCCCGCAGGGCGCCACTGGCGGAAGTCGCGGGGTACTTCGGGCGCCGCGGCAGTGTCCAGCTGCTGGCGCCGCACGAGATATCGCTGGCCGAAGGGTGCACCGTCGCCGGCTACCCGCACGGTGCCGACAACGCGTTCAGCAGTCCGCGCGGTATCCAGCAGATGGCGAACGTGCTGCGCAGGCCGGTTGCCGGGGCCAACGTCCAGACCATGTTCCAGCCGGCGGAGGAGGGCGGTCGTCCGGCGCGGATCGTGCTGATCGTCGATGACATCAACCAGCCGGGCGACGCGGATCTCTACCTCGCTTATCCCGAGCCGGACCCGGCGGGACTGGCGGCCCTGGTACAGCGGTTGGGCGGCCCGTTCGCGCAGCGTCCGGACGCGCGGGACCGGCTGCTGACGTGGCTCCGGGCGGCGCGGGAGATGCCGGAGTGGGGGCCGGACTTCGGGCCGGAGAACCCGCGCTTCGCGATGGTCATGTCGGCATTCGCCGTCCTTGACGTGCGGCGCGCGAGGCAAGGCGACCTCAGCCTGCTCACGGTGCCCAGGCTGCGGCAGATCGTGGCCGATTACAACGCCGCCCAGAACTGGCCGCAGACGTCGTGGCAGGCCTCTTTGCACAGGGTGCTGGGACACATGCGCGCCGCCGAGTTGTCCGGGGTCGCACCGCAGGCCCCTGACGAGGCGTTGGCGACGGCTGTCGACATGACGTTGGACCTGGCGGTGGACGCGTCGGGGTCGGTCGTCGACTCCGAGGGCGTGCCGGTGCCCGTGGGTGCGCCGGAGTCCGCGGGCGCGCCCGCGGGTGTCGGCCGGTCGGTCGTGGCGGGTGTGGTGCCGCACGGTGGCAAGGGCTGGTGGGAGGCCCGTGCGGCGGCCGGTGAGCCGGTGTTCCGGGAGCGTTTGTGGACGTCGGTTCCCAAGTACGGTGAGGCCCCTCTCAGGGAAACGCAGCAGCGGGATTCGGGCGACGGGCCCCCGAAGCGGCTCGATCTGGGTGCCGGGTTGGCGAATGGGCGCGGTGCGTTCTGGGTGCGCCGGTTCGAGCACGGTGGTGTGACGTACACGGATGTGGAGGTGCGTACCAGGCTTGTCGCGTCGGACGGTTTGACGAAGGGGCAGTTGGACACTTTCTGGGAGCGGCTGTCGGAGGACATCGACGGTGCTTTCAACCGTCCGCTGGACCGCGCGCACCGGCTTCCCAACGGTGATGTCCTGCATGTGACGCCGGTGCGGGTGCTCGACGAGGACGGCGAGGCCGATTGGGTGCCGGAGGTGTACAAGCCGGTGCCGGGTGTTCCTGCTGACAAGCAGCCGGTGAAGCCGTCGCCGGCCACGTTGCCGTTCGGGATCATCCCGGGTCGTCGTATGGGCGCGCATGAGTTCGGGCATCAGATCGGCTGGCCGGACGAGCACCGGAAGAAGGGTGATTCGGAGTCTGCTCCGGATGTGCGGGGCAGTTTGATGGGCCGTTTCACCTGCAAGGTCGAGGACGGTGTTCTGGCCACTTATCGCGCGGAGCCGGCCGAGGGGCGTGCGGGTCTGACGTCCGACGGCCTGGAGCCGGGGGGTGTGCGGGACTGGAACCTGCTCACGCTGGGGCGGACCATCTTCGACCAGGCCGACGGCACGGACATCACGACCGCCGCCGGCGGGACGGAGCTCACCCACCAGCCGTACCGGGTCCGGCCCCAGGCCGGCGGGGGGTGGATGGCTCCCGACGACGCGCACGACGCGTACGAGATCCCCGCCGAGACCGGCGACGCACTGGAGATGACGCAACTCGCCGCGGAAACGCACACAGAGCGGCAGGGACCGGCACAGGACACGTCGGCACCGGCCGAGGCGCCGCTCCACCGCGACGCCCCAGTGACGGCGGAGAGTCCCGAGTCGCGTGCGCAGCGGCTCGCGCGAGCGGAGGCGGCTCGTGGCACGACGGACGAGTCGGCTGGCCTGATGGCGTCGTTCACGGCGATGCTGGAGCGTATCGAGACCGACGCCAAGCGGGCGGCGCGGGCGGAGGCCGCTCGTGGCACGACGGGCGACCCGCTGGCCGCCGCGGCCGAGTTCCACGCGATGGTGGAGGCTCCCGCGCCGCGCGAGCCGGCGGAGCAGTCCGCCGACCTCCCGCCCGAGGACGGGGTCGCCGCCGCCGTCGAGGCGTTCGGGTCGAAGACGGAGCGGGACGGTGTCCTGGGCCTGGCGCATTTCGGCGACATCCCGGAGAGCGTCGCCGAATGGGTCCGGCAGGAGGTGATCCGGATCGTGGCCGACGGCGCCGAACCGGACCCCGCCTTCCGCGAAGAGGTCCAACGGGTGGTCACCGCAGCCCTGTTGACGAACGGGCGGGCCAAGCTCTTCACCGCGTCCGGCATGCCCGTGCCGGTGCCGTACAAGGGCAGCACGTCGCCCGTCTCGATCCGGCTGTCCACCCGGTTCCGGGGCAAGACCGAGCCCGGCATGGAGGAGATGCCGGACGGTCCGCCGGCCGCGGTGCAGCGCTGGGCCGTCAGCACCGCGGAGACCGACGAGCTCATGACCCAGGGCGTGACGCGGCCGGGTACGTTCTTCACCAACCACGTCTTCCCCCAGAGCGTGACCCTGCGCGATGTGAACTTCAGCGCTCCGCAGTTCAACATCGGTTACAACGGCGTCAGCGACGAGTTGACCAGCGGGAAGCACACCCAGTCGATGTCGATCCTGCGCAGCCGGGAGCGTTCCGTCCCCTTCGGCTACGTGCCGTCGCTGGAACTGCGGCTGGGCAACGCGAAGGCGGACATGCTGCGCGGCCACCGGCCGGTCGACGGCTGGAAGCCCGCGACGACCCCGGCGCCGGCGGAGCTGACCACGTGGGTCCCCCTGCACCAGGCGAACGGGTCCGCGCTGCCCGAGATCGACGTGAGCCGGCCCGAGACCGTGCCCGCGCCGCTGTCGCGGCTGCGCACCGGGGTCCCGCTGTACGGCCCGCTGGACATTCCCCACCACGATGTGCTGATCACCGACCTGACGGCCTCGTTCGCCACGTACCTGAAGGACCTGTCCGAAGCGTCCGGGGAGGAACTGCTGGCGTTCCTCGACGAAGGCAACCTCCGCGCGAACATCCCCCAGGGCTGGAACGGCAGCGTGCCCTCGCCCACGCTGTACACGAAGTCCGGCTCCCTGATCGGCTACCTGAAGTTCTCGTTCGACTTCGACGACACCACCGACATCCTGGGTCCGACCACCACGGACGCGATCGCGGAGCTGTACGTCCAGCGGTCGTTGAAGATGCAGGGCAAGCTGACGGTGACGAACTCCCTGGGCATGGGCCTGCCCCTGCCCCAGTTCGACTTCGGCGGTGAACCCCATGCCGAGACCGGGGTGGCCGGGAAGGGAGGTTCCCTCGGATTCCCGAACAAGATCGAGCACGAGACCGCGTTCAAGCGGACCGGAGGCGGCAGCGGCCGCATCGTCCGCTCCATGCGCGCGGCGACGCCGCTCTTCCACGTGGGGGCGCGGATGGCGGTGCGGGCGACGCTGGTGCGGCCGGAGGGCCCGGAGATCCAGCCGGCGCGGGGTACGCGGCTGGCAGACGCCGGTCGGCGGTACCAGGTCAACATGCTGGTCCCCTCGCTGGCCATGCTGGGTGTCGCGCCGGAGAGGCCGCGCTTCCTGCCGCTCCACCTCGCCGAGTTGCGCTCCCTGGCCGTGTCCACGACGCCCCTGGAGCTGGAGGACCTCGGCAGTCTCTTCGACGACCTCGAAAAGCACCTGCTGGACGGGGGATACCTGCCGTCGTCCCCCCTCCCCGCCTACCTGCTCCGCCTCTTGCATCCGAAGCAGGAGGCCATCAGAGCCGGCCGTCTCGCCAACCAGCGCAAGCTCGACGAGATCCGCGGGCAGCTGTGGCTGCGCGGGGCCGTCGACGAGGCGATCGAGATCGGCGCCGACACCGTCTTCACGGTGCCCACTCTCCTGGGGCAGCAGTCGTTCACCGCGCAGCTCGACATCACCCGCCGCCGGACGAAGGGGCCGCAGGGCGGCGTCGAACACACCACCGACCTGCCGAAGATTCCGACACTCAACTTCACCGGCTCCACGATCAGCGGCGAAGAGCAGTTCGACACGACGAAGAAGGCCAGTGCGGGCGTCTCCGGCGCCGCGACCAACCCGCTGGACTCCGACAGCACCACGCAGCCGCTGAACCGGGTCGGGGGCGGCTACTCCGCGAGCTACCAGAAGACCCGCACCACCGGCTCCAGCTCCTCCCTCGGCCACGAGTACTACATGCTCAGCCCCATCCCCGAGGGGTCGCAGGTCTTCCGCGTGCCCATCCGGGCCACGCTGAACTACACCACCGACGCCGGCACCGCTCCGCCTCCCATGACGTCCAACGGCTGGCTGCGGGCGGCGGTGCCGACCTACCGCACCTTGACCCAGGCACCCGCGGACGACAAAGGCCTTCCGCCGGTGATCGTGCGGGAGGCGACCGACGAGGACTGGGCGAATCTCAGCCTCCTCGACGGCAGCCTCGTGTATCGGAACGGGGTGATGAAGCTCCTCGAAGAGGCGATCCTGGACCGGCTCGAGGGCGCCAGACAGCTGAGCCAGACCGCCATCGCCGCCAGTGAGGCCCTGCGGCAGGCCGTCCCCGAGGCGCTGCGGCCCAAGGCGCGGCCGATGCCCGGCACCTATCCGACCGGCGACCTGGAGGCGCAGACGGCCCACGAAGAGGCCCCGGCGGTGGAGTGGCAGGCGTTGGCGAGGCTGGCGTTGGACGCCGCCGTGATCCCGGCGAGGTTCGCCGTGCGGTGGTTCCAGGCGGAGTCGACCTGGCAGTTCGTCCGGCAGGAGTTCACCGAGGGGGAGCAGGGCCCGCCTGTCGCGTCGAGGTCCGCGCAGGTGTACCGGACCGCGCTCGCACCGCAGCAGTTGTTCGGCAACGCGTTGCGGCCCTTCAGGGACGAGTACGTGCTCGAGGGGGGCGGCACCCACGGCAAGATCGTGGACACCGACGAAACCCTCACGCTGCGCGCCTACATCAAGGACGTGGTGGCGCTGCCCCTGCGGCCGCAGGCCGACCTCGAACGGTGGGTCCAGTCCGCCGACGCGTCGACGAGCGGCGTCACCACCACCTGGGGGCACCAGGGGAACGCCTCCCTGGCGGGCCAGTACGGGACGTCGGAGGCCTCGTTCAACCCGCAGGGCACCTACCAGAAGGGCCTGACGCGGCCGAAGAACGAGACCACCCAGGACAACACGGGCACATTCCGGGTGACCGTCGAGGACACCTCCAGCAACACCGTGCTGGTCGGCACCCTCGTCTGGGTGGCGACCCTGCAACACGGCCGGGCCAACGTCGTGTCCCAGAGCCTGCCCGTCCAGCGGAACCGGGAGAAGACCTGGGTCGTGGAGGTGCCCCTCGGCGGCGAACTCCTGATCACTGACGACGAGCTGCGCAACTACCCCGAACTGCTCGACATCCCGGGCGTGGCCGCCCCGACCCCGGGCAAGCCCCTCCTCCGGACGCCGCCGCTGTGGTTCCTGGAGGGCAAGTGGCAGGGCGGCGCTGTCACCAGCGTCCACTTCGACGAAGGCCGCAGCGCCCTGATGAACAAGGCGCGCGGCGTTCTCGAGGAGCTGGCACCCGGCGCGGTCGTCGTCGGTCACTCCACCTACGTGCGTCAGCTGCTGAGCGGCGTCAACGAGCACACCACCTCGCTGGGCACGCGGGCGCAGTCCAACGCGAACCCCGACGGCAAGGTCGTCGTCCACTACCTGTACCGCTCCTGGCTCGGCCCGCAGCTGGGGACGCTCACCTTCGACATGGACGTCGAGCCCGATTTCGACCTGCCCGGGCTCCTCGGCCGCATGTTGGAGAAGCAGTCCGGTATGGACAACGTCTTCGGCCGCTCCAGCGGGGACGGTGCCGCGCTCGGGAAACCGGGCGTCACCAAGAAGAGCACGACCAGGGGCAGCAGCGACGAGCTGACCTTCACACCCGGTTTCACGATCAATGGCCAGCAGTACCAGCCCACCACCCGGTGGGCGGCGAGCCAGGACATCTCCCACTCGGTGTCGGCGATGAGCGAGTCGCGCGACTGGATGAGGACGATGAACAGCGTCGAGATGCGCCGCATACGGGCGGTGTTCCGCGTCTCGGGCACGATGAGGCCGTTGAGCGAGGCCATGCTGGTCAAGCTCGCGCAGCTCATGGCCGGTCCCGTGCTGTGGGTCGGCGAAGTCAGCGGGATCGACCGCTTGGTCCAGCCCCTGGTCGACCAACTCCCGTCGCCGGTCCGGGAGGCCCGGGCGGAGGCGCGGGCCGAGATCGCCATGCGCTTCAACGCCAACGAGTCGTCCATCGTGGGCGAGACCCCCGAAGAGCCCGTCTTCCACGTCGAACCCACCCTGCACGACTTCAACCCGAGGAACCGGCCCGGCACCACGGCGACGGGGGACCACGCCGTGGCGATCGAGGCGGCTCCGGTCCCCGCCGCGACGGTGGAACTGCTGGCGGGGCCGCAGATGCGGCTCACCCGCCCGTTCCACCTCTACGACTTCGACGGCATGGGGCTTCTCGGCCGCGCCCTGCGCGAGGTCGACACGTCACTTCAGGACGACCAGGTCCCGGCGAGCTCCCAGTCCCGCGACGGACAGCTGCTGCGGCTCGCCCAGCTCATCGCCGGGAACAAGCTGACCGTCATGACGGCCGCGCGCACGGCGCCACTCCTCGGCCGCCCCGGCAGCGACAAGATCAAGATGAGGATCAGCCTGTACTCGGCGCAGGTGGAAACCGAGAGCCGGGACGTGGGGATCAGTGACGTCCAGCTGCTCACGCGCACGTTCGGCCACCAGGTGCACACCTCCAACAGCCTCGCTCTGAGCATGGGGTTCGCCCTGGTGGACGGGTCCCAGCGGCACCGCTCCACCTTCACCATCCCCGTTGTCAACAGCACCGCCGGCAACGCCACGGCCGCCGCCTTCACCAGCCAGGTCCGCGAGCTGATGCACATCGGCACGACCAGGGAAAACGCGCAGGGCGCCGGCCTCCCCGGATACCGGCTCCGCGCCGTCGCGCTCGTCCAGGTGGAGGGTCCCAAGGGCAAACGGTGGGTCGTCGGTGACGTCCTCCTCCGCTCCACGGAGAGCCCGCCCCCGATCCCCGGGAGGCCGGCTCGTCGCCAGGCCGAACAGCTCGTGACGGACGCGCAGTTCACGAAGGCGTCGACGGACGCGAAGGCGGCCTGGTCTGCGTACACGGCGGCCCGGGACGCGGACCGGGAGCTCCGGCGGCCGCCCGCCCCTGGCGCCGACAGCGTTCGTGACCCGGAGCAGCTGGCGCAGGCCGCCACAGGTCTGTCGGAGGCGAAGGCGCGTGCGGAGGAAGCCCACGCGCTGCTGCTCGAGAAGGAGGAGTGGTCGCTGGTCGGCCGCGTGCCGGTCAAGGCAGTGGCGACCGTGGACGGCGGTGAGGCGGAACGCGCCGCGATCTCGGCGGAGCTGACGGCCGATGACATGGTCGAGGAGCTGACCCCCCAGGAGCTGGAGGAACGGCTCACGCCCCAGGAGGTGGAGGACGAGCTGGCCGCCCGGCCGGGCACGCCGCTGCACGAGCTGCTCGCCCCGGGCGGCCCGCTGGCACGCAAGGTGGTGGAACGGGACGGCACGCTGTCGCTCGATTACGCGAAGAAGCGGCTGGCGAAGTCCGGCACCCTGCCGCAGCAGGTCCAGGCGGCTGCCGCGCGGACCGCGTGGCGGTTGTGGCGCGCGGAACTGGCGGACTTCCGGGAGCGTGCGCAGGCGGCGACAGATGCCGCGCACGGCGAGGCGACCCGGATGTGGCACCGGGCGGCGGCCCTGGTCCTGCCACTCGAATCACACCCGGTGCTGGCGGACTTCCGCTACGCGGGCAGTACCTTCCGGACCGGCGTGCGCGAGGTTGCCGACCACCTGCTGGTACGTGGTACGGAGGACGCCTCGGCGGCGCGGCTGGCGGGAGAGGTGAGGAAGCGCCTGGGGCTGCCGGACCCGGAACGCGGTGACCCCCTCACGATGATCATTGACCTGGCCGAGCCGGTGCCCGTGCCGGTGCCGGAGGCCGGGCCCGTCCAGGCGACCAGCACGGCCCTGGAAGCCCCGGTGGGCCGCATACCCGCCGAGGCGGCGGTGTCCGAGGGCGCCGGGAACGCTGAGCGGTCTGCGCAGCCGGTGCCGGCCGAGGGGCTGAAGGAGGAGGCGCCCGCTGCGGAGGAGCGGCCGCTCGTGGTGGAGGAGCCGTCACTGGTGCCGGCTGCGTCCGGCGGTGCGGAGGAAGGCGCGCCGGCCGCCGACCTGGAGGAGCCGGAGCGCGGCCGCCGCCTTCACCGCGCAGGGCCGTCGCCCCGGTCGCGGGCCCTGTCGTTCGCGGTTCCGCCCTCCAGGCGGACAGCCCGCCAGGACGGCACCAGCGGACGCCCGGCTACGCCGGAGGCCACCCCCGCGCCCAGCCCGGCCCTGCCCGGCCTGAACCTCGAAGCGGTCCCGGTGGGCCACGAACCGGCTGAGCCGGCCGTGACCGAAACGGTGCCGGCCGCTGAGGCTGTGGTTGCCGAGCGGGTCGACCCGGCGGAGGTGCCGGGGGCCGTGGTGGTGTCTGAGCCGGTCGCGGAGTCGCGCCCGGTGCCGGGTGCCGTGGTGGCGGAGTCCCGGCAGGCCGACCTGGCCGAGGTGTCGGCGGCGGAGGTGGCGGCTGCTGAGCAGGTCGTGACCGAAACGGTGCCGGTCGTCGTGGTGGCGGAGTCCCGGCAGGCTGACCCGGCTGCGGTGTCGGGGGCCGTGGTGGTGTCTGAGCCGGTGGTGGAGTCGCAGCCGGTGCCGGGTGCCGTGGAGGCGGATTCCCCGCAGGCTGACCCGGCCGCTGTGGTTGCCGAGCAGGCCGACCCGGCCGAGATGCCGATCGTCGTGGTGGCGGAGCCCCAGCAGGCTGACCCGGCTGCGGTGTCGGGGGCCGTGGTGGTGTCTGAGCCGGTGGTGGAGTCGCAGCCGGTGCCGGTCGCCGTGGAGGTGGAGTCCCGGCAGGCTGAACCGGCCGAGGTGTCGGGGGCCGTGGTGGTGGCTGAGCCGGTCGCGGAGTCGCGCCCGATGCCGGGTGCCGTGGAGGCGGATTCCCCGCAGGCTGACCCGGCCGCTGTGGTTGCCGAGCAGGCCGACCCGGCCGAGGTGCCGGTCGCCGTGGTGGTGGAGCCCCAGCAGGCTGAGCCGGTCGCGGAGTCGCGCACCGTGCCAGCCGCCTCGACCGCTGTCGGTACGGCTGGTCCTCTGGCCGTGACGTCTGCCGACACCGCAGCGGGGACCCATGTCGTGGACCCCAATCTCATCACGGAACCGCCGCGTGTCATCGGCCGCAGCGTGCCGGTGCCGGGCACCGGGGAGTGCCTGCTGTACTCCTTCGTCGCCAGCGACCCCCTGTACATCCGGGACCGGCTTCCCGGCCTGAACGAGAGCCACCCCCAGGCGTACGCCTGGCTGGGCGATCCGCACGCGGTGCGGGCGGAGCTGGGCGGGCTCGCGGCGGCGTACTCGGAGACCCGCGTGCTGCCGGGCGCCGGCCACTCCCGAGTGGTGATCGACGCCATGCGCGGCCGGGCGGCGAGCTACCTCGGCGAGCATGCGGGCGCGCTGCCACCGCAGATCCTCCAGCAGCTGCGCGGGGCGCTGACGCCCGACTTCGGCGCTCGTGTCGCCGGGATGGCGCGGGCCGATCTGCTGGCGCACCTCGCCCACCACGGCGTGACCACGCCCACCAGCTTCGATGGCCTGGGGCTGGAGTCCGACCTCAGGACGCGGTACCAGGACGCGCGGGCCGCCGAGCTGATCGGGAGCGGCGAGCGACCCGCCGCAGAAGCGCAGGCCGAGGCGCAGGCAGAAGCGCAGGCAGAAGCCGAGGGCCTGGGCACGCGCGACCTGTTCGACCGCCTCGCCCAGCGCGGCCTGCTGCCGCCGGTGGCGGAACTGACCACGGACCAGCTGCGCACGGTGCTCAGCACCGCCTACGTGGGCAGCACGGCCCCGCTGGACCGCGGTGAGTCGGCGGCCGTGGCCGAGGCTGTCGCCAACTGGGCGGGCAGCTGGGACAGTCCGGTCGGCGAGGCGTTCCTGCCGCTGCTTGCGCACGCCTTCGGGGTGCGGGCCGACGTGGTCCGCACCGGGCACGGCGGGATCACCACCGTGGGGCCGGACGACGCCGCCCACCGTATAGAGGTCCACTACAACGGCGTGAACCACTACAACGGCAGTGACGTCGCCGGATGGCCGGTGCTGCCCGCCCAGGACGAACGGCTGCTGACCGCCGGGCCGCAGCACGTGGCGACCGCGACCGCGACCACGGCCGCGTCCGCGACCACGGCCGCGTCCGCGACCACGACCACGGCCGCGTCCGCGACCACGGCCGCGTCCGCGACCACGGCCCCGGATCGGTCGGAGAGCGCCCCGCCCGCCATGCTCGCGCCGCTGCCCGCGCGGACCGCGGTCGCCTTCCCCGCGGGAGGGCACGAGGTGGGCCCCGAGCCGCTGGAGCGGATCAGGGAACTCGCCGGGCAGGTGGCGAAGGCCGGCATGCTGGCCAACCTCGCGAAGATCGCCCTCCCGCGGGTCAGCGTGGTCGGCCACGGCAACGGCCCGCTCCTCGCGCTCGGCGACCGGGGCGGGCAGCGCGCGTCCGAGGTCGGCGGTCTGCGGGCGAAGGCCGCGGCGGACGCGCTCTACGACGAACTCGCCCGCGCGCTCCAAAACCTCCAGGTGGACACGCCGTCCGAGGACCTGCTCGCCGCCTTCGACTTCGACTTCGACGAGCGCTCCGCCGGCAGGGAGCTCGGCCACGCAGGCGCCGCCGGTCCCGCGCGGGACCGGCGGCGGCAGGCGGTGATCGGGATCGCCGAGGCGCCCCACGCGGCCGCCGTGGCGCGGCTGGACGTCCTGCGCCGCCAGGACCCGCGGTTCGCGGCGGGCCGCTTCGACCCGGACCCCCTGGCCCGCCACGTCCTGAGCCTGCCCGCCGGCGCCACGGTCACCGCCGCCGACCGCGAAGCCCTGTACGCGCTGGTGGACCGGGCGGTCGCGCTCGGCCAGGCGCGCAGTGTCGCCAGGCTCCGCGCCGTCCGTCTGCTCGGCCACGGCCTGCTGTCGGAGGCGACCTTCACGTCCCTCGCCGGCGCCTCGCCGACCCGCAACTGGAGGGGCGCCCCGCTCACCGGCATCGACACGGCGACGTACGACGAGACCGCTGGCACCGTCACCCGCCAGGTCACCCCGCCCTGGGCCACCGACCCCGCCGCCCCGCCGCCGTATGTGGTGGTGGCGGACGGTGGCGACGACCGGGGGGTCCTCGTAGCCGGTACGAGCGGGCCGCCCCACTGGGTGACGGCGGAGGACCTGGTCGAACTGCTGGCCATGGACGAACGGCTGGCGGCTCTGGGCAAGGACGTCCCGATCCTGCTCGTCGCCCCGAAGGCCGGGTCCATGGGGCTCGACCTGCCGCGTGCCCTGGCCGCCGGAGCCGGCAGGACCGTGTGGGCGCACAGCGGAGTACCGGCGCTGGACGCCCCCGGGGACGGCGGTGTGCTGTACCGGATCGCGGTGAAGGGCGACCGGGACGGCGGAATCCCGCTGGGCCAGTGGATTCCCAGCCGTCCGGGCGACCTCGGGACCCCGGACGCGGACGCCGGGGACGCGGTCGTGGAGACCATCGCGGGCGTGCGGGTGCCCGACCGCGACATCGTGAGCGTCGCCATGGCGCCGAACGGTGTCCAAAGGGGCCGCGCCCTGTTCTCGGACGCGGATCTGGCCAGGAGGGAACGCTACTTCGACGTCTCCACCCAGCTGGCGGACTGGTACGCCGCCGATCCTGTCCAGACGGACTACGACGGTCCCCGCCCGATGCCGGTTCGGGGCGGCGTGGCGTACTTCGTCTACGTGCACGGCCGTCCGGGTGCCACCCTGGTCAACGTCCGTGGCAACCCGAGGGCACAGGAAGTGACAGGACGTCAGTTCGGCCGTTTCCTGCGGCGGCGGCCCAGCCTGCGCAAGCTCGACCCGGCCGTCCCCATTGTGCTGCTGGAATGTTGGGGGGCGGCGGCGCCGGGCCTGCCGAAATGGGTCAACGCGCCTGACGCCCGTCCGCCGTTCGTGGCGGACCCGCTGTCGACGCTGTCAGCCGCTGAGGAGGCCGCCGACGAGAACTGGCGAACCGTGTTCGCGGCGCCCACTGTCCATCTCGGCTTCACGCGGTCGGACGGGACGCACGGGCACGGCATGGTCAGCGACCTGCTCGGTAAGACCGCTGGCTGGCGTGAGGTCCGGCACCGGCCCTCGGACGCCGAACTGGCGGACCTCGCCCGGGTCGCGGGCCTGCACGACGGCCCCGGTCAGGTGCCCCAGCAGACCATCGACACCACACTGCGCCTGGTGCGGGCGCTCCGCGCGCTGTTCGGCCCCTCCGTCGAGGACAACCGGCACGACCCCGCCGATCCCTACCGCGAACTGCTGCGCGGCATGGGGACGCTGGAGACCATGCGGGGCCGTCACCCGGGGCTCGCGCACTACGGTGAGCTCACCCTCGACCTGGTGGACCGGGTCGTCCGGGGGCACCAGGGGATCACGCACACGCCCGGCGTCCGCCCCGCCCCGCTCGGGCAGGACGCGATACGCGCCACACTGCTCGCGGCGGCGGCCCTGCCGGGCGGCTCCCGCCTGCCCGCGCTGGACGGCTTCGCCCCGATGCCCTCCGTGGACCGGGCACGAGAGCTCATCGAGCGGGGAGACCCGGACAGGACCGTCCGCGAGGTGCTGGGCCTGGCCGTGAACGCGCCGGTCACGAGGGCGAACCGGTCACACGTGCTGTGGGCCGCCGTCAAGGCGGTGGAGAGCGTCGAGAACGTTCAGAACGCGCCCGCGCTGGCGATGAAGGTGCTGCATCTGCCCCCCGGCGCCAATCCGGACACCGACCGGGTGCGCGCCGGTCTGTTCCGGACGGCGATGACGGCGGCGGCGGTGGGCCGGGACACCTACAGTCCGGCCGCGCTCGCCGCACATGATCTGGAAGTCCACGGAGCGCTGGGGCCGAAGACCTTGCTGCCGTCGGCCACGGGCGCCGTGACCGGACGCAACTGGACCGGGCGCCCCGTCCAGGGCACCCTCGTCACCGACACCTTCCGCCCGGCGGCCCCGGGCTCGGCCGTGGGCCCCCACGCGTGGCCGACCCCCTGGAAGACACCGGGCCGGCCGGCGGACGCGCGGGACCAGGCGTACCTGCTGGTGGCCGACGGCCTCGACGGTCACATCGACATGCCCTGGCCGAGCTGGGCCGGCGGACCCGCCACGCGCCGGGTGCCGCCCGACGAGATCGCCGAACTCCTCACCCGGGACGAGCACCTGTACAGAATGGCCCCGGCGAAGTCGTATCTGCTGCCCGTGGGCCTCAGCGGCAGTCTCGACGCCCTGGCCGACCAGCTCGTCTCCCGCGCCACCCTCGGCAGGGCCGTACTGGCGGCGGACCAGCCGCTGCGACTGGTCCACCTCCCGGACGTCAACGAGACCGTGCTCGTCATGAGCCTTGCCGGGCACGGGGGTCAGCAGAGCGGCTGGGTCCAGACGCTCCCGGAGCCCATCCGCTGGAGCCCGCGCACCACGCCGGCCTCCGCGTCTGCGGCGGCGCCCGTCACCTCCTCGGCGTTCACCTCGGCCCCCCAGCCGACCGCCCAGGCCGCCGCGCACGAGGACGCGCAGGCGCTCCCGCACGAGCGGCGGCCCCGGACCGAGGCCGTACGGCCAGGCACGACGGAGCCGGGCGAGCCCCTGACCGTGCCCGCGCCGCCCCTGATCACGGTCACCCCGCCCTCCGCCGAGGGCGACGTGCCCGCGGCGGTACAGCAGGACCCGGCCGGCGGCATCCCCTGGTTCGCGCGGCACGGCATGCTCGGCGCGGGCGAGGTCCTGGACGCTCCGCGGTGGACCGCGGACCAGGCCGCCACCGCCGCGGCCGAGGTGGTGGACCGGCTCGCGTTCGACGCGGACGTCTCCGCGGCCGTGCGGGGCGCGGTGCGCGGCGGCGTACGCGAACTGCTGCTGGAGCGCGGGGCCGGTGCGTGGCAGGAGATCCTGCTCCACGGACGGCTGCTGACGGCGGACGGCCGACTCGTATGGCTGCGCCCGGTGCTGGACGGCGGTTCGGCCGTCGCCCTGCCGCAGGGCCAGGACGATCCGGTGCGCCGCTACCACGTGTCGTTCAACTCCACATCCGCCGACCACCTCACGTCCCGCGCGGTGAACCACACCGCCGACTTCCTCCTCTCCACGGCCATCAACGTGGCGTCCGCCGCGGCGTCGGCGGCTGTCATCGGCGTGCCGCAGGTCGCGGTGTCGTCCGGCGGCGTGAAGCAGACCGGCGGCCACCACACCGTGATCGGCGGGCGGAAGCTGCTCGTCAAGGACACCAACAGCTTCACCTCGGGACTGCGGATACGGGTCTTCGTGGACGGCGAGGAGCAGCGCCCCGCCGACGCGTCACGGCCCCCCTTGGCGGACAGGGGGCTGACCGTGCGGTTCCCCAGCCAGCTGTCCAGGTCCACCGAGCCCGATCCGGCGCCGGCCGACCCGGCCCCGCGCAACGTGCGGTCCCTGCCCCACCAGCGTTTCCGGCGGGCCGGGGAGGTGCTCCACGCGGTCGACGTCACCCCGATGCTGGCCGGCGACCAGCGCTACCTGCGGCGCACCCTCGGCCTCCGGGCCGAGAAGGCACTGCGGGTCGTCGAGCGGTCGCAGCCGGGCCTCAACGAGGAGTCCGTGCTCAACCGCGCGCGCTGGTGGCTCTCCAGCGGCGACGTGAGCTCCAAGATCCGGGTCCGACGCGGCCTGAAGGGCCTCAAGCCGTTCCGCGGCCACCTGCGCGGGCGGATGGTGGTGGAGAGCGCCCAGTTCCTCCGGGTCATGTCCGACGCGGAGGTCCGTGAGGACCGGGGGGCCGGGTACACGGCGGTCTCGGGCGAGGGCGGCGAGAGCGGGCTCTCCCTCGTCGGCGGCTTCAACATGACCGGCCTGGTCGACCCGGCGCTGGAATCGGCGCACCGGGTGAAGGGCCTGGCGCCGCTGGTCGGCGCGACCGCGTCCTTCGGGCGGGACTGGAGCGGGCGGCTCGACTCGCAGGGGCTCGTCCACGCGGTCGTCAACACCACGGAGGTCCAGGCGCGGTACCGCGTCCGGCTGAGGATCACCCGGGACTGGGTCCTGGGGAGCCACGGCCGGATGGACACCCTGGACTCGGTGGTCGAGGCGGAGCTCGCGGTGCCGTGGCTCGACGGCGCGGGCGCCGCGGACTTCGAGCGCCGGGTGCTCGGCGGCGTCCGCACGCCGTACGTGAGCCGGGCGGTGGCCGGGGCGGACGCCGCGGCCGTCACCGGCGGCGGGACCGAGGAGCGGTGGCCGGCGCCGGTCGAGGCGCAGCCGCACGTGCGGGCGCTGCTGGCCGCCGCGAAGGTCCCCCCGGCGCGCGTGCACCGCCGCCCGGCGAGCCTGGACGCGCTGCGCACTCCGCACCCGAAGGAGCCGCTGTGGCTGGCCGCCCGCAAGGGCCTCGGCTTCCAGACGAGCGTGGCGCTGCCGGGCGCCGAGCTGGTCGAGGACCACTTCCGGGCCCGCCTGGAGGAGTTGTCGGCCCCGTCGCACGGCCCGCTGACCCGCCTGTTCAAGGGGCTGACCGGGCGGCGCGCCCCCGTCCGCGGCCGCTTCGCCACGGACACCGAGCTCGCGACGTACGTCGGAAGGCCCGCCCTGGAGGGCAGGTTCGGCACGGCGATGGGCGGCTTCAAGGAAGAGGTCACGCACCAGGGCCGCCGCTACGAGATAGGCGTGCGAGCCCACCTCACGGACCACCTGGACCACCGGTTCCACCAGGCGAAGATCAACGTCCGTGCCGCGAAGGGCGAGGGCGTGGCCGCCGGGCGCGGCAGCAAGTGGGAGGTCAAGGGCGGCGCGGGCGGCGGAGTGCGGGTGGCCCTCGGCTCGATCCTGCGGCTCCAGGCGGGTGCCCTCCGGCTTCTCGCCCGGTACGGACGCGGCCGCAAGGACACCCTTGAGAGCGTCGCGAAGGGCTACCGCCGCACCGAGACCGACGGCGACACGCACGAGCACGTGTACAACGTCGTCTACGAGCTGACCCTGCGGCCGCTGAGCGGCGAGGGCCGCGCCGAGACCTGGTTCGTCTCCCGCGACAACAGCCTCGTCGCGCAGGTCTCCGTACCGGACCAGTACGTGCCGGCGGTCCCGCCGACCATGGCGGAGGTCGTCGCGGCCGGACGGACCACCGTCCTCGCCGAGCTGCCCGCCGGGCCGACCCTCGACCTGGCGAACGCCACCACGGGCCTCTACCCGTTCTTCCAGACCACGCCGGAGCTCGCGAGGGCCGCGGCCCGCGCCTACGCGCGGGTCCACGGCCTCGACACGGTCTCCGCCGACGACTTCGAGAGGATGCCCCGGGAGATCGTCAACGCCACGGGACCCGACGAACTCACCGTCTGGGCCGACCACTTGACGGACGGCCTGGGCCGTGAGGTCGAGCTGCCCGAGCACGACGGGTGGAAGACCACCATGGTGCTCCACCTCGGCGCCTACGACCCGCGGCGCCTGCCGGGCGAGGCGACCGAGGCGGAGATCGAGCAGCTGGCCCAGTTCGCCCGCCGGCGCGCCCGCGAGCGGCACACCGGGGTCGGGTTCGGCCTGCGCGCCGACGTCGGCCCGCAGGCCCGGTTCGGCTCCGACCAGGGCGGCGACGTGGAGGCCACGGACAGCCACGCCGACACCGGCGAGCCCACCCGCGCACCGGGCGGCCGGTTCGCGTTCCTCTTCCACGGCCAGTACGAGACCGAGTGGGAGTCCTCCCACGGGTCGTCAGACGGCTTCGTCGAGAACAGCCGTGCCACCTACAACGGCGAGAAGGCGCGGCTCGGGGCCCATCCGGTCTTCACCGTCGTCATGGTCCGCCACAAGGGCAAGAAGGTGGAGACCGACACCTCGTACGTGCGCGTGGAGGACGGCATGAGCCTCCTCGTCTCCGAGCGGCTGGCGGAGGACGTGCTTCCGGCCCAGGAGGAGCCGGCGGAGCGGGCGGAGCAGGGGCAGGGGCAGGGGCAGGGGCAGGAGCAGGAGCAGGCGAGCCCGGCGCCGCTGCGGGTCTACGCCGGCGGGCAGATCCCCACCAGCGCCATGTTCATCGAACGGCTCGACGCGGACGTACTCGGCGCCATCCGGCAGCGGCTGCTCGACCAGGGCCAGCTGCCGCGGCGCGCCACCGCCGACGGCACGGTGGTGGACGCGCTCGACCCCCTGTCACGCGCGCTGCGCGCGATCTTCCGGTCCAGCGCGCTGATGCTGAGCGGGCCCGCCCTGCTCGACCTCGGCCTCTGGTTCGCGATCAGGGTCGAGGGCATCGGCGGCGCCGGCTGGGACCAGATCGTCAACGTCAGGTTCGCCAGGGTCGACGCGGCCGACGCCCACCGGGCCCGCCCCGAGGTCGACCTGACCCTGCGGGGCGAGTCGGCCGGCGACCGCAAGGAGGGGGCGAAGTCCCGCCGGGTGCTCGACTTCGGCGTCATCGCGTCCGGCCACGGCGGCGTCCACGTCACCGACGGCAGCAGCCACGGCAACGGCGGCTTCGACGTCGCCGCCGGCTGGTCCGACGTCCGCGGCCGGGGGGTGGACGGCGCGCGGAAGGACGTCTTCATCTACCGCGCCAACACCAAGGGCGGCAGCGAGGAGTTCCAGCACGACGTCGCCCTCCAGATCGAGCTGGGCACCGCCCCGGCACTGCCCGCGTCCGCCTCTCTCGTCACCGCGCCGGGGCGGCTCCTCGACGTCGGTGCCGGCGCGGTCGCCAGGATCTTCGACCGGCGCGACGACTACGACATGTTCCTGGCGACCCTGCGGCCCTGGGTGCGGTACGACGACGGCGCCGACCGGCTGGTCCCCGGCCGTATGCGGGTGCTCGTCCCGAGCTACCTCACCGTGCCCATGGTGGAGGGGACGACCGCCAAGCCCGGCCCGGCCTTCGTACGCGCGTACGGGCAGTCGCCGCGGTGGCGCGCCGCGGTACCGGCGCCCGCCGCCCTCAGCGAGGAGCTGCGCGAGGCCTTCCACCCCTGGGGCGTGGCGGCGGCCGCCGCGGTGCAGCGGTGGGTCAAGGTCGCCGCTCTCGACGCCGTCCGCGAAGCCCGCCTCGGCCTGGCCGCGCCGTGGGAGGTGCCGGGCATCGACATCACCACCAAGGCCGGGCGGGACTACCTGCACGACACCAGCCACACGAAGCTCCGGCCGAGCATCCTCGAACTCCTCGGCCACCGCCATGTGGTGAAGGTCGGCCCCCGCAAGGTCATGGTGGGCTTCGAGCTCTCCAGGGCCGCCGAGTTCGCCCCGTCCACGGAGGAGGTCCGCCACAAGGCGCGGCACTACGGGCAGCAGGACGCGGAGCGGAAGGCGGAGTCCGAGCACGACCGGGGCTGGTACGCCGGCGCCGGCCCGGAGGGCGGCGGCGGGACCGGCCTGGATACGTTCCTGGGCCGCGTGACGCCGTACGAGCGCGGCTCCTTCCGCGGCGCCAAGGACGCCGCGGGCCAGGCCCAGACCGACGAGAGCAACCGCGAGAGCACCCGGGACTACCGGTACTACCGCTTCTACGTGAAGCTCGTCATGACGCCGCTCCACCGGCCCGGACGCCAGCTCACCGTCGACGTACCGGACGGCCTCGTCGGCATGCTGCCGCGCGACGACGCCGACCGCCTGGTCGGCCAACTGCTCGCCCGGCACCCCCAGCCGCAGGCCCAACCGAGGCGCGAGCGGCTCCAGCCCCGTACGGAACCGTCGCCCCGGGAGCAGGCCGTGCCGCCGGCACATGGGGAGCGGGCCGAGGCCGAACAGATAAGGCCCGACAAGGGCAAGGCCCCGGCCACTCCTGTCGAGGGCGCGACCGCTCCTGTCGAGACCCCGGCCGTTCCTGTCGAGGACGCGGGCGCGCTGGACGGGGACTTCGTCCAAGCCTCGGAGGCCGCCGCGGACGCCCGCTGGGAGTACCTGCGGGCCGTGCGGGCGGAGACGGATCTGGGGGAACACGCCGGTGCCAGGGCCGACGCGGATTCGCTGGCGGCGGCAGCCGCGCGCAGGGATGCGGCGGCGGGCCCGTACGTCACGGCGGACACGCGGCTGCGGCGGCTGGAGGCGCGGCGCGCGGATCGTCCGGCGCCGGTCGGGGCGGTGTCGGGCGTGGTCGGCAGTCCTGCCGAGCGTGCCGCCATCGCGGCGGAGCTGACGGCCGAGGACCTGGCGGACGGGTTGTCGCTGGAGGGGGCGCGGGCGGCGCTGGAGGCGTCGGACGAGCCGGCGCCTGAGGTCCGGGCGGCTGCCGCGCGGGCCGCCTGGCGGCTGTGGCGCCAGGCATCGGCGGACTTCCGGAGTGATGCGGCCGCCATGCCGGGCGGTGCTTCACCGGAGGCGGTGTCGGACGCCTGGGGCACGGCGGTGGGGCTGTTGCTGCCGCTCGAACTGCACCCGCGGCTGGCGGACTTCCGTTATGCGGGACGGGAGTTCCGGGAAGCGGTGCGCGAGGTCGCCGATCGTCTGCTCGCGCGGAGTGCGGCGTTTGGTCCCGGGCAGGATGTCCAGGACGGCGGGGTACGTGCGGCGGCCGACCGTCTGCTCGCGCGGGGCAGGGTGGACAGCGCGACGCGGGAGTTCGCGGCGCGGGTCAGCCGGCGCCTCGGGCTGCCCCACCGGACCCGAGGCGGCGCCGACGCGGCCGCCGCTCTGCCCACGCAGGCCGAGCAGGAGCTGGTCCGCGTCTTCGGGCCGGGCGTGGCGGGCCATCCCCACTACCGGGCGATCGCCACGGCCCTGCGGGTCCTCGAGCGCGCCGCGGGAGTGCCCGTGGGCGGGCTCGGGCACGGCGGTCTGGACACGGTCACCCGCCTCGTGGCGGGCCTCGGCCAGGCCGTGGCGCTGGACGGGAACCAGCACCTCCAAGTCCTGTCGCGTGCCGGGGCCGCCGCCCGCGCGGGGCGGGCCTCCGGTATCCACCAGCTCCGTGCCTACTGGCTGCAAGACGTGGACCGGGTCATCCGCAACTCCAACAAGATGTTCGACGCGTCAAACGCCGTCGCCGGACGGAACCTCCGCACGATCACCAACCGGTTGATCGCCCCCGGTGTGGTGGCCACCGCGGCGCCGGACGGTACTCTCGGCGCGTTCCAGCCCGCCCTCTGGGGCGCTGACGCCTACATCGTGGACACCGGCGCCTCGGCCGACGGGCTCCGGCCCGTGGTGGCAGGTCACGAGGTGGACCCGGAGGTCCTGGCGGAGCTGCTCCTCCACGACCCGGACCGGAAAGCCGGTGCCGACGTGGTCCTCATGGCCTCCGGCCTGGGCGCAGGCCGCGGCGAGACCGCCCGGATCGTCGCCGACAGGCTGGGCGTGCGCGTCTGGTCCACCTACGGGCACGTGGAACTCGGGCAGCTCCCGGACGGTTCGGGTTTCCGCGGCCTCGTCCTCCGCGCACCCGCGCCCGACGACGGCCCGCCGGGACAGTGGATACCCGCCGACCCGGGTCTGGCCCGGCGCGGTGACGAGTTGATGCTGCGGCCCGCGGACGGGAGCGACCCCTTCCCGGAGAGCGATGTCATCTCCTACACGCTGCCGAACGCCAACGGCGTGGAGCTGACCGGGCGGGCCTATCTCAACGCGCGGGACATGGCCTCCCGGGCCGAGGCCCTGCGGTGGCTGTCGGAGTTCACGCAGTACGTCGACGTCGACGAGAACCTCCCCGCTCTGCACCGAATGGCGAGCGACCCGCAGGACCTGGAGTTCTCCCTGGCCGAGGCGTATGTGTTCCTGGGCCACGGCAACGCCGGAAGGGGGGTGGTGCCACGGCGGAGTACCGGGCTCTTCCACCATGTCCGTGGCAAGGACATCGTGCGGCTGGCCCAGCGCAGCCGGAGCCTCGCACGGAAGCCCCCGCACTGGAAGGTCCTCGTGGCCTGGTGCGAACTGGCCCAACTGCCGCCGGGGCTCGACCGCTTGGAAGACGTTCCCATCACGCAGGACATCTCCACCGTCACCGATCGCATCGTTGCCGCCACCACGGCCACGATCGGCTTCCGGATGACCTCGCGCGGGACTCCCCAGTTCATGAAGTTCGACCACTACGAGGAGCCGCGCCACCGCTGGCTGGTCTTCGCGCCCGAGCCCGGGCCGGAACGGCTGATCGCGATGGCCGACCGCGCCGGGCTGCCCGCGAACGTGCCCAACCGTGACGAGTGGGCGCTGCGCTGGGTACGGGCGATACGCGCCAATCACGGGTACGCCGCCGACCGCGAACCCGCCAATGACGCGTGGTTCGGCGAACTGCTCGAGGGGTTCGGCGCTCTGGAGCGGCAGCGGCTGGCCGTTGACCCGACGGCGGGGCCGCTGTCCTGGCGGGTCCTGGAGCCCACGATCCAGGCCTACGTGGACACGCATTACCAGGTGATCCCCGCGGACCAGGCTCCGCTGGACGCGCTGCTCCTGCACGCCCGCGCGGGCGGCGCCGTGCGGGTCTTCGCCGAACAGCCCGCCGGCGCGGCGCACTCGAACGTTCCGGTCCTGCCCCCGATCGCCGGTGTGCCGGGCGGAGTCACCCTCCACGCGCCGGACCAGGCCGAGGCGTTCGGCGCGTCCGGGCACCGCCGGCAGGAGCAGGAGCCAGAGCGCGGCCGTCCCCGCCACCGCACGGAACGGCCCTCCCGGTCGCGCCCCACGGCCGTCGGCCCCAGCGCCGCTCGGACGGCGGTCACACCCGCCGCGCACGAGGAGCCGCCGGAGCAGTTGCCCGCGTACGAGGAGCTGCCCGCGCAGGAGCAGCGGCCCCGGTCCGAGGCCGCCCGGCCCGGCACGCTGGAGCCGGGTGGGCCCCGAACCGTGCCCGGACAGCGCCGGACAGGGCTCACCCCGCCCGCCCCCGCGTCCCGCCCGGGCCTCGCGGGCCTGAACCTCGACGCCGTTCCGGCGGGCCGCGCACCGGCCGAGCGGACGCCGACCCGGGCGGACCGGGCGGCGCCCGTGCGGGTCGGGGCGGCGGCGCCCGTGCAAACGGCCGAGCAGGCCACGGCCGTTGAGGAAGCGCGCCCCGAACCGGTGCTCGCGCAGAATGAGGTGGCCGAAAGCGCCGCACCGGCGTCCGAACCGGTCGACCGGGGTGCCGGTGTGGCCGAGGCCGCCCCGCGGGCCGCGCGACCGGCACGGCGCACCGCCGTCGTCGAGCCCGCGCCCGTCGTGCGGGCCGTACAGCCTCCGCCGACACGGAGGCTGTCGATCACACCGCTCCGCACCCCGTTCCGCTTCGCGCTCGACGGGGAGCAGGGCGAACTGTCCGCCGCCGAGCTGGAGTCGGTGCAGACGGCGCTCGCGCAGGCCGACCCTGCCGCGGGGGAGGCGTACGCCGCCGGGCTCGGGGCGCGCGTGGCCGCGGCGATCGCGGCACGCTGGGCGGCGGAGGGGCTGGAACCGTCCCAGGTCGGGCTGGAGCTCACCATGGAGGACCCCAGCCGGTTCGCGCTGGCGATGGTGCTCTCCCGCACGGTGGCCGACACGCTGCGCCACCGGGTCCACGTCACCGTGGGCCGGATGGCGCCGATCGAGATGTGCCCGTCAGAAGGGGGCATCGCATGACCGACGCGCGCCCCCGGGCGGCGGCAGGAGAAGGGCCGGTGGAGATGAGTACGACCGAGGGCGCACCGCCTCAGGCGAACGGGCCGGGGGGTGGTCCGGCCGGCGGCGGGCGGCGTCCGGGCCCGGCCGGGCGGTCCGGGCCGCCCGCGTACGGGGACGGCGACGCCGCCGGGGACCCGGAGCTGCCCGCCGTGCCGGACCACGTCCGGGAGGCCGCCCGGCTGGCCCCCGGCACATGGCTCCCCATGGTGGACCCGGCCTGGTCGGAGGAGGGGGAGGAGGACCCGCCGGACTGGGCGCGGCTCGGCTCGTGGCGGTCGGACGAGGCGGGCGAGGTCGCCGAGTGGCGGGCCAACCCGGAGTACCTGCCCTCGCCCGCCGCGCTGGGCTGGCCGGAGCCCGCGGACCCGGTGGACGCCGCGGTCCAGCGGGCGGTGACCGGCTGGGGCCCGTCCGAGGACGTGCCCTGGGCGCTCGCCCGCACCCAGGTGGCCGTCTTCCGCGCGCCCGGCGGCGGCCTGGCGACCGCGGTGGCGCCCGACCACCTGACGCCCGTCGTCCCCGTCTTCACCGCGCCCCGCCACCTGGAGCAGGCCGGCCGCCTGTCCTTCGAGACGCTGGAACTCGGCGAGCTCCTGGACCGGTTGCCCGAGGGCCACGTGGTGTACCTGAACCCCACCGGCACGGTGAGCATGACCGTCGAGACCGCCGAACTGCGCGCGGCGCTGGCCGAGGCGGCCGCGGAGGACGCGGAGACCGCCGCCGTACCGTGAACCCGCCGCCGTGCCGTGGACCCGGCGCGGGACCCCGTAGCGGCACACAGCGCCACCCGACCGAGGAGAGACCCTTGTCCGAGAACCTTGCCGACCACTTCGCCGCCCTGGCCCGCACCGCCGACCGGATACGGGACGGCGTCACGGACGCGCAGTCCGCGCTGGGCGCGCTGGAGGCCACCGGCCACGGCGGCGGCGGCCTGGTGCGGGCGACGGTGTCCGGGCAGGGGCGCCTCGTCGCGCTGGACATCGACCCCTCGGTGATCGACCCGCAGGACCCGCGCACCCTGTCCGAGATGGTCATGGCGGCGGTGGACGCCGCCAACGAGGCCATGGCGGCGCAGCGCGCCGAGCGGCTGGACGCGCTGACCGGCGGCCTCGCCGACATCGTCGACCAGCTGCACGCCGCCCCGGCGCCCCGCGGCCGCGTCGAGCCGATGTTCCCCTCCCGCCGGCCCGGCAGCAGCCTGCCGCAACTGCCCTTCCCACCGGGCATGCAGGGGGCGCCGGACGGGAACGCGGGGCCGGGCGGCGGAAGGAGCGGGAAGGGCCGCGACAACCAGCGCTGAACCGGTGTCCCCGATCGGGAACACCCCGGGCGCAGGAACGGGGGCTACCCGGCGAGCGTTTCCGGCTTCTACCGTAAGAAAGCTCCATGGTCGGCGGGAGCCGCGCAACCGCGCTCCCACGGCCGCCGCGACGGACGAGAATCGCTGATGTCCCGGATCATCTTCCACCGGCCCGCCCGGGTCCTGCCGCCGCAACTGCCCACGGAGCCCGTGGTCCTCGCGGCGCCGCCGCAGCCCGTCGGCCGTGACGCCAACAACTGGCTGATGCTGCTCATGCCGCTGATGACCAGCTTCAGCATGGCCGGCTACCTGATGGCCGGCGGCCGCAAGCTGCTGATTCTGCTCGGCATCTGCTTCGTGGTCGTCTCCA
The DNA here is from genome assembly GCF_000721495.1 of Streptomyces sp. NRRL F-5123. Classification (GTDB taxonomy): domain Bacteria; phylum Actinomycetota; class Actinomycetes; order Streptomycetales; family Streptomycetaceae; genus Actinacidiphila. Next base: position 78,039 of record NZ_JOHY01000018.1, on the reverse strand, counting down.
TCGGCACCACGGTCGCCATCCGCCTCCAACTGCGCCGCAGCGCCCGCCGCGACAAGCTGCGGGCCCGCGACCGCTACCTCGCCCACCTGGTGGAGGTGCGACGCGCCGCCCGCCAGGTCGCCGAGAGCCAGCGGGTGGTGGCCGCGTGGGCGTACCCGTCGCCGTACCGGCTCTGGGCCATCGCGACCCGCCGCCGCCGGGTCTGGGAACGCCGGGCCACCGACGCCGACTTCCTCAGCGTGTGCGTCGGCGTCGGCACCGCCCCGCTGGCCACCCCGATCCGCATGGCCACCCGCAACGACCCCACGGTGGAGTACGACCCGCGGGCCAAGTCCGCCGCGGACCGGGTGATCGCGACGATGTCCACCGTCGGCAGCCAGCCCGCCACCATGGACATGTCCCGGGGCGGGGTGGTCAGCGTGCTCGGCCCGACCGAGGTGGCCGGCGGTGTCGCGCGGGCCGTGGTCTGCCAGATCGCGGTGCTGCACGCGCCCGACGACGTGGGCCTGGTGGTCGTCGGCGACGCGGACACGTGGGGGTGGACCAAGTGGCTGCCGCACACGCACGAGCCGGAGGCCACCGGCGAGGCCGGCGTCGTCCCGCTGGTCGCCGAGGAGTTCGACTCGGTCGCCGACCATCTGCGGGACGCGCTGGACCGGTTCGCCGAGCAGCCCCCGATGCGGCGCGGCTACATGGACCGCGACGCGCAGGACACCCGGCGCCGGCTCGTCGTCGTCCTGGACGGCTACGACCCCCGCGCCGGCTGGGCCCGCTCGCAGACCGCCGCGGAACTCCTCGCGGCCGCCGGGCCGGAGAGCGGCATCACGGTGCTGTGCGTCGTCAACAGGGAGCAGGACGAGCCCAGTCGGGCCGACGTGCGGGTGCGCGTCGACGACACCGGCCGGCTCGCCCTGGACGTACGCGCGACCGAACGCGGCGGGCAGGCGCGGCCGGAGGTCACCGACGTGCTCGCCGAGTGGCCCGAGGTCGTGCTGTGCGAGGCGATCGCCCGCGAACTGGCCCCGCTGCGGCTGTCCGTGGAGGGCGAGGAGGTCCTGGCGCAGGTGACGTCGCTGCCGAGCATGCTGGGCATCGGCGACCTGGACGACTTTGACCCCGAATCGCTGTGGGTCGCGGCCGACGACGACGCGGTGCTGCGCATGCCGCTCGGCTTCGACGGCAACGGGCAGCCGCTGGTGCTCGACCTGAAGGAGGCCGCGCGGGGCGGCATGGGCCCGCACGGCCTCGTCGTCGGCGCCACCGGCTCCGGCAAGAGCGAGCTGCTGCGCACCCTCGTCACCGGCCTGGCGGCGACCCACTCGCCGGAGCTGCTGAGCTTCGTGCTGGTCGACTTCAAGGGAGGCGCCACCTTCGCCGGGCTGTCCGAACTCCCGCACGCCGCCGGCATGATCACGAACCTCATGGACGACCTGGCGCTCGTGGACCGGGTGCGCGACGCCCTCGTGGGCGAGCAGCAGCGCCGCCAGCGGATCCTGCGGGACGCCGGCAACATCGACAACATCCGCGACTACCAGCTGCACCGCGCCGCCGGCCGCACGGCACCCGACGGCAGCCCGCTGCCGCCGCTGCCCTACCTGCTGATCATCGTCGATGAGTTCGGCGAACTGCTCACCAGCCGCCCGGAGTTCATCGAGCTGTTCGTCCAGATCGGCCGCGTCGGCCGGTCGCTGGGCATGCACCTGCTGCTGGCCACGCAGCGCCTGGAGGAGGGCCGGCTGCGCGGCCTGGACGCCAACCTCTCCTACCGCATCTGCCTGCGGACCTTCTCCGCCGCCGAGTCCCGGGTCGTCATCGGCACCCCGGACGCCTACCAGCTGCCGTCGATCCCCGGCTCGGCCTATCTCAAGGTCACCGACGCGGTGTACGAGCGCTTCCGCGTCGCCCATGTCTCCGGCCCGCACCTGCCCGCCGCCCGGACGGCGAGCGGCGAGCCGGGCGTGGCCGCGCCGGTCGTCTTCGGCCTGCGCGTGCCGCCCGTCCCGGGCGACGAGCCGGCGCGGTACGCGGAGCCGGCGGAGCCGCGGCCCGCGATTGGCGGGCCCACCGAGATGCAGGTCATCGTGGAGCGGCTGCGGGCCAACGGCCAGACCGCCCACCAGGTGTGGCTGCCGCCGCTGCCGCCCGCGCTGCCGCTGGACGACCTCACCGGCCCGGCCACGGTACGCCCCGGGCGCGGCCTGACCGCGGACTGGTGGCCGCGGCGCGGCGAACTGCTCTTCCCCGTCGGGGTGTCGGACATCCCGTCCCAGCAGGTCCAGCAGCCGCTGGTCGCCGACTTCGCGCAGTCCGGCAACCTGATGGTGATCGGCGCGCCGCAGTCCGGGAAGAGCACGCTGCTGCGCACCCTGATGCTGTCGGCGATGCTCACCCACACCCCGGACGAGGCGCAGTTCGCGTGTCTGGACTTCGGCGGCGGCTCGCTGCTGCCGTTCGAGCAGGCGCCGCACGTCAGCGCGGTCGCCGGCCGGCACGACCTGGCGCAGGCCCGACGCATCCTGGCCGAGGTCCGCCAGGTGGTCGCCGAACGCGAGCTGCAGTTCCGGGGGATGGGCATCGACTCGGCCACCGAGTTCCGGCGCCGCAGGGCCGCCGGCGGCCTGCCGCAGCGGATGCGCACCGCCGACCTGTTCCTCGTCATCGACAACTGGGCCGCCGCCCGCAGCGAGTTGGAGGACATCGAGACGGCGGTGCTGGACCTCGCCAACCGGGGCCTCGGCGTCGGCGTCCACCTCGTCCTCACCGCCAACCGGTGGGGCGACGTCCGCACCGCGCTGCGCGACGCCGTCAACGGGCGGCTGGAGCTGCGGCTCAACGACCCCGGCGAGTCGGAGGTCGATCGGCGGATCGCCCGGGCGTTCGGCGCCGTGCCGCCCGGCCGCGGCCTGGCCCCGCCCGGCATCCAGTACCAGGTGGCACTGCCCCGAATGGACGGCCGCCCCGACATCGACGCTCTCGCCGACGCCCAGGCCGACGTGCTGGCCAAGCTCGCCGACGGCTGGGAGGGCGCCGCGGCCCCGGCCGTCCGGATGCTGCCGGAGCGGCTGGCCGTCGCCGAACTCGACCTGCCCGCACAGGAACCGCCCGGTGTGCCCATCGGCATCGCCGAGCACGACCTGAACCCCGTCTACCTCGACCTCGCCGGCAACGACCCGCACTTCGTCGTCTTCGGCGACTCCGGCGCGGGCAAGACGGAGTTCCTGCGCGCCTGGATCACCGGGATGATGGCCCGGCACACCTCCTACGAGGCCCGCTTCGTCCTCTTCGACTTCCGCCGCGGACTGCTCGGCCTCGTCCCGCCGGAGTACCTGGGCGCCTACGCGGGAGACGCCGGCGCGGCCGCCTCGTTCGCCCAGGCCGTCGCGGACAAGCTCGCCGAGCGGCTGCCGCCGCCCGACGTCACCGTGCGGCAGCTGCGCGACCGCAGTTGGTGGCAGGGGCCCGAACTGTACGTCGTCGTCGATGACTTCGACCTGGTGTCGTCCGGGCGGCAGTCACCGCTGGCGCCGCTCGTGGACTACCTGCCGCAGGCCCGCGAGTTGGGCTTCCACATGGTCGTCGCCCGCCGCGTCGGCGGCACAGCGCGCCGCCAGATCTCCGAACCCGTACTCGGCCGGCTCCAGGAACTGGGCACGGACGGCCTGGTGCTCTCCGGCGACCCTCGCGAGGGCGCCGTCCTCGGCGACCAGCGGGCCCGGCTGCTGCCCCCGGGGCGCGGCATCCTCGTCCGCCGCTCGGCCCCCAGGGCCCTGGTCCAGCTCGCCCTGACGGACGACGCCCCGGACGCCTGAGGCGGCGGGGCGGGTGCACCGACGACGCCGAGTCCCCCGCCGACCTGACGGCGGGGGACTCGGCGCACATACCGGAGGGCGGTCTACGTCGAAGACGTCACCAGACCACAATCGAGGTCACGTGGGCGGTGAGACCGAAAGACATTCCCTGGTTCGTCCATTTCTCCATGGTGAGGGCATTCTGCCATCCGGTCTGCTCGATGGTGTAGAAAAACGTCACCTTGTTGTTGCCCGTGTGGAGGAGTTCCGCGCCATAGAGGTTGACGTCAATCGCGCCGGCGTTGGCGAAGCAGGCCGGAGGCAAGTAGTCCACTTCCACGCGCACGTACTCGTCGATTCCCCGGCAGTCGACCCAGTTGGCAGCGGCCGCGGGGGTCGCCGGCAGCGTAAGGGCCAGGCCGGCGGCGGCCACCGCCGTAACGGCAATCTTCTTTGCTAATCCTTGAACCCTGAAAGGGCGGTTTAGTTTCACGACGGCCACATTACTTGAACCCCCGGAGGAATTCAATCGTTTCCGTTCTCCGTAAATCGTGGAGTTGCCCCGGCATTCGATTTCGGCCGCTCCTCCTGGAGCAGTCCTAATTCGATCGCCTTGCGGGTCAGATCCGCCTTGTTCCCCACGTTGAGTTTGCTCCGGATCCGTTTGACGTACGTGCTGACCGTGGCCTCGGTCAGATTCATCCGGCGGGCGACCTGGCCGTGCGTCAGCCCCGCTGCGATCCAGCGCAGGGTCTCCGACTCGCGGCGGGCCAGCGCCGACACGGGCGCGGCCGGCGACTGCCGCAACTCGGTGTGCAGCCGCGGGGCGAGACGGGCGTCGACGTGGACGCCCGCGCGCGCCACCGTCACGACGGCGCGCAGCAGTTCCTCGTCGTCCGCCTGCCTGCTGACGCAGCCGTACGCGCCCGCCCGCAGGACGTCCGTCACCGACTCGCTGCCGCCGAAGTCCGAGACGACCAGCACCCGGCCGTGGGCGGCAAGGCGGCGGACGCCCTGTGCCAGGCCCCGCACCTGGTTATCCGGCGGCCCGTAGACGACGGCGTCGACGCGCAGGTCCGCGGAGCCCGGCCCGCCGGGCTCCGCGAGGAGCGCGGCGAGATGGCACAGGGGACTGCTCGACAGCAGGCTCTCCAGGCCCCGGCGCATGAGGCTGTGGTGCTCGAACACGGCGACGTGCGGTACGTGCGGTATGTGCGGCATAGGGCTCCTGCGGCTCGCGGTGATCTCCCGGCGGAACGGAGTCCGGGAATCCGGACGCCACTGACTCCTCGACGGCGACGGGACGGGGCCTTCCGGTGGCAACGGCCGTTCTCAGCCGTTGTGCACCACCGCGCTCAGGCTGTCGCGGCGGACTTCCAGGACGTGGCCCTCGGGAAGGGCCGTCCATGCCTCCGGGTCCTGGGGCCACCCGGTGGAGGCGACCACCACCGCGTCGGTGCCGATGCGGTAGTTGAGCGCGAAGAAGCCGGGGCCGCGGCGGCGGATGACGTCGGAGTGCGGGTCGTGCGCGGTGTAGGCGTAGAGCGCGTCCGGGGTGAGCAGCATGCAGTTGAGGCTGGCGGAACTCGTCGCCAGCGACCGTATGTCGGCCGCGGTGGACATGATCGCCTTGTGCGGCTCCATGCCGGACTCCATGCGCAGCCGGACACCGAGGGAGAAGCGCTCGCTGTCGGTGTCCCCCTCGGCGGTGGCTAGCGCCTCCTCGCCGATCACGGCGTCGAGGCAGTCGACCGGGGTGAAGTCGCCGTTGTGGGCGAAGGCGGCACGCTGGTCACCGAAGGGGTGGGTGTTCCCCGGCACGACCGGTAGCCGCGGGCTCGCCATGCGGATGTGCACCAGGGCGCTGTCGGTGGTCAGTTCACGCACCACCTGCTGGAAGCCGGGGCTCTCGTCGGCGCGCACCGGCTCCTTGACGGTCGCGACGGTGCGCTCCGGCGTGACGGACGCGACACCCCATCCGTCGGCGTGCTCGCACGCCATGGCGAGGAAGGGACCGAGCTCCCCGGCGAGCAACTCACCCAGGGGAAGGGACTCACGGGCGACGACACCCAGGAGGCGACACATGCGGACAACTCGTTTCTGTTGCGGAGGACCCGCCCGGCCGGACCGGCCTGGCGGGGGAGAGCGGCCCGGCGGGCGCCTCACCTCCACGGGGGAAGAAGTGAGGGCGGTCCCGCCGGGCCGCGGCTGTGGCGGCCGGGCGACGGTGTGCCGGCCGGTCGGCCCGACGTGAGCCGGGGCGTTAGGTTCCACGCGACCGGGGCGGTCGGCTCAGCGCGGCGCGGAGCGGCGCCGCGCCGGGCGGCCGAGTCGCCGTTCGAGGAGCCCGGCGGCTCCGGCCAGGGTGTTGTTGAGCAGGACGTAGACCAGCCCGACGACCAGGTAGCCCTGGATGACGGTGTGGTTGTACTCGCCCAGCACCTTCGCGGAGTTGAGCAGTTCGAGGAAGCTCACGACGTATCCGAGCGTGCTGTCCTTGAGCAGCCGCACCAGCTGGCCGACCAGGGACGGGGCGGTCTGGCGGATCGCCTGGGGCAGCACGACCGTGCGCATGGCCGGCCAGTAGCGCAGCCCGAGGGCGTACGCCGCCTCCGTCTGGCCGCGGGGCAGCGCGCGCACCCCGGCCCGGAAGATCTCGGCGAGCACTGCCGCGTTGGTCAGCACGATCGGCCAGACCAGCTGCCAGAAGAGCGCCATCCGGACCCCCGTGCTCGGCAGGCCGAGCAGAAAGGCGTAGACCAGCAGCAGCAGCGGTACGGACCGCATCACCTCGACGTACACCGCGGCCGGCCACCGCAGGAAGCGGGTGCGGGACAGCCGCGCGAGCGCCAGGAGGGCTCCGAGCGGCAGCGCCAGCGCGGCGCTGACGAGGGTGACGCGCACGGTCGCCCACAGGCCGGTGAGGAGGTAGCGCAGGACAGGGGCCTGGACGAAGAGCCGCCACTTGGCGGCGTCCAGCTGGCCGTGGTCGGCGAACCGGCGCACGGCCGCCGCCACCAGCAGCGCCAGGACCAGCAGCGACACCGCGGTGGCGACCCTGATCCGGACCCGGCCCCGGGGCCCCGGCGGGTCGAACAGGGAGCCTTCGTCCTCGGTGCGGGCGGCCAGCCGGGCCCAGAAGCCGCCGGCCCGCGCGGTCGCTCCCGGCGGCGCGGGTGCCCCGCCGGCGGTGTCGTTCCCGCCGGTCACGTCCGGGACCTCCGGCACGGGGGCGCGGGTGGTGCCGTTCGCCGTCACCGCAGCACCGCCAGCCTGCGTTCCAGCCAGCCCGCGAACTGGCCGATGACCAGGGTCAGCGCGACGTAGCACAGCGCCGCCGCGCCGAAGGTGACCAGCGGCTGGGCGTACTGCTGGTCCAGCAGTTCGGTCTGCCCGGTCAGCTCCTGCGTGACGCCGACGGCCGCCGCGAGCGAGGAGTTGAGGGTGACCGCGATCAGCAGCGACGCGAGCGGCTGGATCACCGTCCGGAGCGCCTGCGGCAGCACCACCAGCCGCAGGATCTGCCCGAAGGTCAGGCCGAGCGCGCGGCCGGCCTCGATCTGGCCCCGCGGTACGGCCCGGACGCCCGACCTGATCACCTCGCAGAAGAAGGCAGCCCAGTACAGGCCCATGGCGGTCACCGCGGTCCAGAACAGCGAGTAGACCAGGCCGATCTCGGGCAGCCCGAACACGAACAGGGTCAGCAGGACCAGCAGCGGCACGCTGCGCAGCGCGGCGACGTAGAGCCGGCCGAACACGCGCAGCGGGACGACCGGGCTGATCCGGCAGCAGGCCAGCAGCAGGCCGAGCAGTCCGGCGAGGACGAAGGTGCTTCCGCTCAGCTCCACCGAGACCAGCAGCCCGTTGCCGAACACGCCGAGGTGGGAGGTGACGACGTCCATCGGTTCAGCTGACGGCCGGCGGGGCCGGAACCGGGCCGGGCACCTGGGTGCCGACGGTGGCCTGCCACACCTTCGCCCATGTGCCGTCGGACTCGATCTGCTTCAGCCACCCGTTGACGAACGCCTTGAAGTCCGGGTCGTCCAGCGGCAGTCCGATGCCGTACGGCTCGGCGCTGAACGTTCCCGCCAGGACCTTGACGTCCGGGTTGGAGGAGGCGTTGCCCGCGAGGATGCCCTGGTCGAGGACGTAGGCGTCGGCCCGGCCCTGCTGGAGGGCCTGCAGGCACTCGATGTTGGTGTCGAACAACTGCACCTTCGCCGAGGGAGCGGCCTGCTGGACGGCCGTGGCCGCCGTGGACCCGGACTCGGTGACCACCGTCTTGCCCGCGAGGTCCTTGAGCGAGCTGATCCCGGTGGACGTCTTCTTCACCTCGATCGCGAGGCCGTCCTGGTAGTACGGCCCGGCGAAGGCGACGACCTTCGCGCGCTCCGGCGTGATGGTGTACGTGGCGAAGACCGCGTCCACCGAGTGGTTCCTGAGCAGCGCCTCCCGGGTCTTGGCGGTGACGTTGGTCAGCTTCGTCGAGTCCTTGCCGATGATGTACTTCGCCAGCAGCCGGGACATGGCCGCGTCGAAGCCGTCGACCTTGCCGGTGGTCGGGTTCAGCAGGGAGAACAGAGCGGCGGTCTGGGTTCCGCCGACCGTGAGGGAGCCCTTGGCCTTGATCTTCGCGGCGGTCGAGCCGCTCGGCATCAGCGCCGCCGCCGCCGGCGCCTCGGCTGCCACGAGTTGGTCGATGGTCGCGGAGCCCGCGGCGGCCGCGGAAGAGTGGGCGGCGGGGGCGCCGGGCACCGTGGAGCCCGACGAGTCGCTGGAGCAACCGGTCAGGGCGAGCGCCGTGGCGGCGGCGAGGCCGACGACTGCGGCGGTGCGGATGACCGGGCTGCGGCCGGTCCGGGAGCGGGACATGGTTACTCCTGGCTTGTGCGGGACGGGGACGGAAGGAGGGCGCCGGGGAAGCGGCCGGGTGCCCCGCGGTGGCGAACGGGAAGCGGATGGTGCTCCGTTGGCGTGGTCCGGGATTCCGGGGGTCAGTGCCGCAGGATCTTGGAGAGGAAGTCGGCGGCCCGGTCCGTCCGCGGAGCGGCGAAGAACTCGGCCGGTGCGGAGGTCTCCAGGATGCGGCCGGCATCCATGAACACCACGCGGTCGGCGGCCTTCCGGGCGAAGCCCATCTCGTGGGTGACGACCAGCATCGTCATCCCCGCGGCCGCCAACTCGGCCAGGACGTCCAGCACTTCCTGGATCATCTCCGGGTCGAGCGCGGACGTGGGCTCGTCGCACAGCAGCACCTTGGGGTCCATGGCCAGCGCCCGCGCGATCGCGACGCGCTGCTGCTGGCCGCCGGACAGTTCGGCCGGATACGCGTCCGCCTTGTCGGAGAGCCCGACCCGGTCCAGGAGTTCGCGGCCGCGCTTCGCGGCCTGCGCACGGGACAGTCCGCGGACCTTGACCGGGCCGAGGGTCACATTGCTCAGGACGGTCAGGTGTGCGAAGAGGTTGAAGGACTGGAAGACCATGCCGGCGTCGGCGCGGAGCTGGGCCAGCGCACGGCCCTCGGCGGGCAGCGGGACGCCGTCGATCGTGATCGTTCCCGAGTCGACCGTCTCCAGCCGGTTGACGCACCGGCACAGGGTGGACTTACCGGAGCCGGACGGACCGATGACGACGACCACTTCGCCGGCGGCTACGTCCAGGCTCACGTCGCGCAGGACCTGGTTGTCGCCGAAGGACTTGCTCACACCCGCGATCCGCACCAGCGGCGGCCGGGACGGGCCGGACAGGGTGGGGGAGTCGGTACTCGAGTTCATGGACGTGCTCACGGGAACTCCTGCGGAGAGGGCTTCGGGACGGTCCGTGGCCATGCGGCTATTCCACCGAACGAGGCTTGCCGCGTCCAATGAGGGTCTTTTCGTCGAAACATCGAAATCCCTTATGATGCGCGGGTGTTGGACATACGCCAACTGGTGGTGCTGGCGGAGATCGCCCGCACCGGGTCGTACACGGCCGCCGCCGCGTCGCTCGGCTACACCCAGCCGGCGGTGAGCTACCAGATGCGGCGGCTGCAGCAGACGGTGGGCGCCCCGCTGGTCACCCGGGCCGGCCGCGGCGTGCGGCTGACGCAGACCGGGCAGGCCCTGGCGCGGCACGCCGAGACGATCTTCTCGGCGCTCCGGGCCGCCGACCAGGACATCGCCTCGCAGGTCGCGCGGGGCGGCGGCCTGGTACGCATGGTGTCCTTCCAGAGCGGCTGCGTGTCCCTGCTGCCCGCAACCGTCGGACGGCTGCGGGACCACCACCCCGACGTGCACATCACCGTCACCCAGGCCGAGCCGGTCCAGGCGCGCGAGCTGATCCGGTCCGGCGCGGCCGACCTCGGTCTGCTCTGCAACTGGGCCAACGAGGACGTACCCGAGGGCGAGGAGGTGATGATGCGGGTACCGCTGATGACCGACCGCCGCTGCGTGGTCATGCGCGAGGACCACCCCTTCGCCGACCGCTCCGAGATCGGACTGGCCGAACTCGCCGGTCACGACTGGGTGATGGAGAGATTCCGGGACCGCTTCGAGGCGGCCTGCACGAACCTGGGTTTCGAGCCGCGTATCAGTGCCACCGTCGACGACTCCCACACCGTCCTGGCGCTGGTGGGCGCCGGTCTCGGCATCAGCCTGATGAACGAGATGGCGCTGCGCAGCCATCTCTGCGACGGCCTGGTCTACCGTCCGCTGCTGGACTGGCCGTTGCGCCGGACGTACGCGCTGCTGTGGCCCGACATGGTGGCCGTCCCGGCAGTCGCCGCCGTGCTGGCGGAGATCCGCCGCGCCGCCCGGCTCGCCCAGGGGCAGATCGCGACCGCGTCGGGCCCCGGTTGCTGACGGGCTCCGGTGGCAGCGCTCGGGCCCCGCTCCGGTGCTTCGCACCACGACCTCCTGCGCGCCCGTCAGCTCCGGGTGAATCGTGTACGCCACGGCCCTCACGCGACGTCGGCGCGGGTGCGGAGCCGGTTGCGGCGCTTGGCGAGCACCAGGAACAGCACGGTCGGCACGGCGCAGACCATGATGGCGAAGATGCTGGCCTCGGGGCCGAAGCTGCCGCCGCTCAGTGCCTGCGGACCGCTGGTGGAGGCGTGCAGCAGACCACCGGTGTGGCTCCCGGAGCCGGACACGTCGGTACCGAAGATGCCCTCCTCGGCCATGTTCCATCCCAGGTGCACGCCGATCACCGGCCACAGCGAGCGGGTGGCGGCGTAGAGCGCGCCGAGCATCAGCCCGGCCTCGACGGCGATGGCCAGCGCGCCCCAGACGGTCGCGTCCTTGTTGAGCAGATGCAGACCGCCGAACAGGAGCCCGGAGACGACCAGGGCCCCCCACGTCCCCGACTTCTCCTCCAGCACCCGGAACAGCGCGCCGCGGAAGGCCAGTTCCTCGGTGACCGCCGCGCAGCTCATGAGCCCCAGCGTGGTCAGCGCGCCCCCGAAGGTGCCCCAGCCGTGCACCTGGTAGCTGCCGGTCATCGCGACCAGCGCGATCGTGACGGCGAACAGTGCCACGCCGGCCCCGATGCCCCGGCCCAGATCCCGCCGGGCCCGTTCGGGCGCCAACTCCTCCGCCCTACGGCCCTCCAGGTAGCGCACCAGCCTGACGTACGCGGCAAGGGCGAGCCCGCCGGTGACCACCCCCGCGACCAGAGCGGTCAGCGGGGTGCCGTCGGCGACACCGTTGATCCAGTTGGTGATCGCGCCCACGGCCAGCATCAGGACGAACAGCACCGGCAGCCGCGCCCATGCGGACGCCGCCCAGCGCGGGGTGCCGCCGGTCGGTCCGGTCCGGACGGCAACGGGTCCGCTCTCGGGGATCGGGTGCTGCTGCTGGGCGGACGACATGGATAGCTCCTCGAATGCCTGCTCACGGTGAGCGCTTCTTCGCTCCCGAGGACGGAAAACTACGGGTCGTGACCACCGCGGGGCGTCACCTTGCGGTGGGCACCTGCCGCATCCGCCGGTCCCCCGAGGGAGCTACCCGGCTGTTCCCCCACGGGGGACACCGTCTTTGCCGACGGGCGCTACGGTCACGTGCGGGGTCCTTCCGGCCTCGCATGCCGGAAGGACCCGACCGCGACGTGCCCCGAACCGCGGCCGGGTACGAAGACCCGGCTCCCGTACCGCTCGGCCGGAGCGACCGCGGCAACTACCAGAACGTGGACGACGATGGACGACCAGTCAGCCCGATCATCACTACGCCCCGCGTCCCCCCTCCCCGCGGACCCCGCCCGTGATCCGCGGCCGGAAGGCGAGGCGCATGCGCCGGACGTCAGCCGTTCGGTACGCGTACGCCCGTGGTCCGGCGCGCCACTCCGGCTCCGCGTGCTGTCCCGGTGGTGGGGATCACGCCCCGTGGCCACCAGGGACCGCGAGTTCGCGGTCGTCTTCACGGTGCTGTCGTTCGCGGAGCCACTCGCGCGGATCGGGGCGCAGTTCGGCGACCTTCCCACCCACCGTGCCTCCGCCGCGGGCGTGTTGTGGGCCCTGGGGCAGGCGCTGCCGCTCGCGGTGCGTACCCGGTGGCCGACCGTCTGCCTCGCGGCGGTGGGGATCTCTTTCGCGGTCCACGAGTGCCTCGGCTACCCGCCGACCTTCGCCAGCCTGGGGCTCTACATCGCGCTGTACTCGGTGGGCGCCCACCAGCAACACCACCGGCAGGCGGCGCCGTTGGCGGCGACGGGCGGATACCTGGTCTTCGGGGTCACGCTGCACGCACTGGGCTCGCCCAACACCTGGACCGACTTCGTGGTCTTCTACGTCGCCCTGACAGCCATGTGGAGCCTGGGCGCGGTGGTGCGCGGGCGGCGGGCGCACGAGGCCGAGCGCCGGCGGCTGTCCGCGCAGGCGGCCATCGCGGAGGAACGCAGCCGTATGGCAAGGGAGTTGCACGACGTGGTGACCCACCATGTCACGGCGATGGTGGTGCAGGCCGGCGCGGCGCAGTACCTCACCGCGTCACCGGACCGGGTCGGGAGGGCACTTGAGGCCATAACCGGCACCGGCCGCACCGCCCTGGCCGAACTCCGGTTCCTGCTCGACGTGCTGGAGGCGACCGGCGAGTCGGCGTCCCGGGCGCCGATGCCGGGCCGGTTGCCCGGCCTGGTGGAGCAGGCGCGGGCGGGTGGCCAGCCGATCGAGCTGGTCGAGGACGGAGAGCCGGCGGACACGGCCACGAATGTCCGACTCGCAACCTACCGGGTCGTACAGGAGTCCTTGACCAACGCGGCGAAGTACGCCGCGGGCGAGCGGACGCTGGTACGGCTCGCGCACACCCCCGCCTGGACGGACGTCGAGGTCACCACCGCCGGTACGGCCGGCGGCGCGGCCGACGCGCCCGCCCTCCGCCACGGTGGCGCGCACGTCTCCGGGGGCCGCGGCCTGACCGGTCTGCGGGAACGGGTGGAGATGCTGGGTGGAGAGTTCGCGGCGGGGCCCCTTCAGGAGGGCGGCTTCCGCGTGTACGCGCGCATACCGGCGGGGGGCGCCGCATGAGCGTGCCGTTCCCTGCCATCAGGGTTCTGGTCTGCGAGGACCAGGCTCTCGTCCGGGCCGGATTCGTCACGATCTTCTCCGCCCAGGACGACATGGAAGTCGTGGGGGAGGCCACCGACGGCAGGGAGGGCATCCGCAGGGCGGAGGAGCTCCGGCCGGACGTCGTGGTCATGGACATCCGCATGCCGCTGCTCGACGGCATCGAGGCCACCCGCCACCTGGCCGGCCCCGATTCCCCCAGCCCCGCGAAGATCCTCGTCGTCACGACCTTCAACGTCGACGAGTACGTCTACGAGGCACTGCGCGCCGGCGCCAGCGGCTTCATCCTGAAGGACGCCCCGCCGCCCGAACTGGTCAACGCCGTACGCACGGTCGCCCGCGGTGAGTCCCTGCTCGCCCCCGCCGTCACCCGTACCCTGATCGGCCGCTTCGCCGAACGCGTACGCCCCTCTGCCGCCCCGCCGTCGCCGGAGCGCGAGCGCCTGAAGGTGCTCACGCCCCGCGAGCACGAGGTGCTCCTCCTCGTCAGCGAGGGCCTGTCGAACGCGGAGATCGCCACCGAGCTGGTGCTCAGCCCGGAGACCGTCAAGACCTATGTCTCACGCATCCTCACCAAACTCGACCTCCGCGACCGCGTCCAGGCGGTGGTCCTGGCATATCGGGCCGGGCTCGCCGGGGGCGGTGACTGAGCCCGGGCCCGCGACAAGGTGCCGTGAGCCGGGGCTCACCGCGTGTCCGACCGCTCCGGACCCGCCGGCGGCGGGTGTGCGCCCGTGCGGCCGAGCCTGAGGGGCGGTGCGCACTGTGCGCGTTGCTGAGTGGAAGGGCCGTGTCGGTCAGGCCGGAGCCGAGGAGCGGGCGTGACGACGTCCGAACACCTGGTGCTGATGGCCGGCGGGCCGGACGGCCGTCCGCTCCGCGACGAGGGGGGTGCGGAGCGGACGGCCGTCCGACGGTCAGTGCACGGCGTTACCGGGGGACGCGTGTCCGGTGGCCCGGGGCAGAGCTGCCGCTGCTGCGGTACCGGCCGCAGTGCAGGGGGCGCCGTTGAGGGTGAAGGCGCCGGGGGCGGTGTTGGCGCCGCTGTAGGAGCCGTTGAAACCGATCGTGGTGCCGGCTCCGGTGGGCAGGGAAGCGTTCCAGCCCGCGTCGTTGACGGTGACCGAGGTCCCGTTCTGCGACCAGGTCCCGCTCCAGCCCTGTGTGACCTTCTGGTTGCCGGGGAACGTGAAGCCGAGGCGCCAGCCGTTGACCGCGGCGGCCTTGTTGGTGATCGTGATGCTTGCCGTGAAGCCGCTGCCCCAGTCGCTGCTGAGCGCGTAGCTGACGGTGCAGCTGCTGGTGGCCGCCGGGCCGGTGGTGACCTGGACCGGCGCCGAGGGCGGTGAGCTGCGGCCGGCGGTATCGGTGGCGACGACCCGGAGGGTGTACGTGGTGGCCGGGGTCAGGCCGGTGAGGGTGGCGGTGGTGGCCGGTGCGGCGACGGTCGCCAGCGGCGCCGTGGTTGCCGGGTCGCCGGTGTAGACGCGGTAGTCCGCCAGGGGCGCGGTTCCGGGAGTAGCGGCCGGCCAGGCCAGGGTGACGTGGTCGGAGCCGATCGCCGAGGCGGTGGGCGTGCCGGGCGCGGACGGCGGCGTGGCTTGCGCCGACCCCGCCGGGATGACGTACTCGGTGATGGAGTACGCGGGGAAGGTCGCCGTGAACGAGCCGCCGTCCAGCGGCTGGTCGGCCGCGTGCTGGATCGCGGTCGGGTCCGCCTGCCCGTAGCGGTAGACCTGCGCGGCGGTGGGCAGGGTCGTGCCGGTGGTGAGGGTGACCGGGGCCGTCAGGTCGCCCGTGGTCTTGTTGACGACCATGACCGTGGTGGCGTGGTCCGTGCTGCGTTCTGCCGCGTAGACCGACAGCGCGTCCTGGTCGGCGCTGGCGGCGTGCACACCTGTGTCACCGAAACTGCCGCCGTTGCCGTCGTAGTTGCGGTACATGCGGAAGGCGAAGGCCCCGGGGTCGGTTGCCTTGGGCGGTGACCACAAGGTGGCCAGGTCCAGTCCCTCGCGTCCGAAGATGCCGAGCACGTCGGCCTGGGCCAGGCCGCCGTCGATGTGGTCCAGCGCGCCCCAGTTGTACTCGGAGATGGCCAGCTTGGTGCCGGGGTAGTTCTGGTCGACCAGCGAGCGCATGCGGGGGATGAACTGGATCGGCTGGTTGATCCAGCTCTCGTCGACGTAGGAGGGGTCCCACAGCTGCCGGGTCGAGCGCAGACGCAGGGCCTGGGTCGCGGCGTCGTCCGCGCTGCCGGAGACGCCGGACTGCTGCGGGTAGATGTGCTCGTCGAAGTAGTCCAGGATGCGGCGGCCGTGCTCCTGCTCGTAGGCGTTCATCTGCTGCAGGTACCAGGGCGCGAACTCCACCCCGCCGTGGGCGGCGCGGTCGGGCGGGTTCGACCAGCAGTTGCCGCCCTGCTCGCTGCACTTCTCCTGGTCCAGCCCCGAGTAGATCAGCGAGTTGAAGCCCCAGCCGACCGGGCCGAGGGTCTGCGCGGCGGGGTCGGCGTCCTTGATCGCGGCACCGGTGGCGTACGTGCTGTCGCGCAGTTCGTCGTAGCTCGCCCCGGCCGGGTGGACGTCGCGGTGGGTGCTGTGCCACAGGTCCGGTTCGTTGTCCAGGTCGTAGAACCGCACCCCGCCGTCGTCCGCGGTGCCGTAGGTGCCGTCGAGGTACTGCACCCAGCCCTTGACGAAGTCCGGGCCCGCTTGCACGCTCGTCTCGGCCGGGTCGTTGCCGGTGACCAGGCTGCCGTCGGGCTTCTTGCCGTTGCCGCAGTCCGGGCGCCACTGGGAGTCGCTGTCCTGCTGGGGCCCGTATTCCGCGATGCTGAAGCCGCACCCGTTGTCGCGGCCGGCCGCGGTCCAGCCGATCATCGGCACGGTCATGAGGGTGTCGGTGCCGGTCCTGCGGTTCTGTTCGACGAACTTGTCGGCCTGCGATCCCGCGGGGAGCGCCGAGACGTCGTTGTCGTAGTGCAGGTCCTCGAAGTACCAGTCGGACCCGGCGTTGTAGGAGTCGTTGGTGTAGTTGTAGCGGGTGGTCGCGTTGCCGCCCCAGCGGCCCACCGGCAGGTGGAGCTCCTGGGCCAGAGCCTCGTCGGGGAAGTTGATGCCGTAGACGTGGGGGTCGATGGCGTGCCGCCCGGTGGTGGTGTCCACCGTGAGCGCCGGGCCGGCCGTGGCGGCCCCGCTGGACGCCGCCGGGCCGGCACCCGCGGCCTGGACCGTACCGACACCTGCCAGCAGTACCGCCACCGTGGTCAGGCCGACAGCCTTGAGTTTCTTACGCATGGTCTCCTTCTCGGCGGCCGGCTGCACCGGCAGGAGCACCGGCAAGGGCATCGGAGGGCCCGGCAGGTGCTCGCTGTGCGCTGTGTCGCGGCCAAGAGTGGGGGGGGAGGGCACGGACGCGCAGAATCGCAACGCGTGGGAGCGCTCCCACGATTGTGTTGCCTCCGGACCCGCCGGTCAACAGCCGTGCAGCGCCATTCCCCCCGTCACCTTCTTCGTGGCTGCGCAACGGGGTCTCCGCCTTGGTTCGGCATGACGAACGAACCGTTGCAGTAAGGGGGTTGGCTGTGCGCCGGCACCGGTACAGGGCCGGTACGCCCCTCGTCCGCGGCGGTCGGACGGACCGGAGACAATGGCCGGGACCGACTTCACTCCCCGGGGGGAACGCGTGGCAGCTCGTGAACAGCCCACTGGGGCACGGGACCTGGCGGAACTGCGGCGGCGGGCCGCCGAGGCCGCCGCCCCGCAGCGTGAGGACGGCGTGGTCGTCTGCGAGAACCTGGTGCGGATCTACCGGACCGAGGGTGTGGAGGTACAGGCGCTGCAGGGGCTCGACCTGGTGGTCGCCGAGGGCGAGATGGTCGCGGTGATCGGTGCCTCCGGGTCCGGGAAGTCCACCCTGCTGGGCATCCTGTCCGGGCAGGACGTGCCCACCGCCGGTTCCGCCGCCGTGGACGGGCACGACCTGCTGGCGATGAAGGGCCGCGACCGGCTGCGCTACCGGCGCGGGACGGTGGGCTTCGTCTGGCAGCAGACGTCGCACAACCTGCTGCCGTACCTCACGGCCGCGGAGAACGTGATGCTGCCGATGACGTACACCGGTGTCAGGGGGTCCCTGCGCCGGGCGCGCACCGAGGAGTTGCTCGGCATGCTGTCCGTCGCGCACTGCGCGGACCGCACCCCCGACATGCTCTCCGGCGGTGAGCAGCAGCGTGTCGCGATCGCCGTCGCCAACGCCAACGCGCCGCGCGTGCTGCTGGCCGACGAGCCCACCGGCGAGCTCGACACGGCCACCAGCGACGAGGTGTTCGCGGCGTTGCGCCGTGCCAACGAGGAACTCGGCGTCACGGTGGTGGTCGTCACGCACGACCCGCTGGTGTCCGAGCAGGTCCAGCGCACCGTGCTGATCCGCAACGGCCGCACCTCCACCGAGGTGCTGCGACGGGTCGCCACCGGCGAGGACGGCGTGGAGGTACTCACCGCCGAGGAGTACGCGGTCCTGGACGGCAGCGGGCGGCTGCAGTTGCCCGGCGAGTTCACCGAACGCCTGCACATGCGCAAGCGGGTGCGGTTGGCCCTGGAGACCGACCACATCGGCGTATGGCCCGACGAGGCGGCGCGGCGGGCCAGGTCCGAGGCGGAGAACGCCGAGAAGGCCGGGAGCCCCGAGGACGGCGGGAGCCCCGGCGGCGCGCGGGACGTGTCGTAGCCCGGAGGGCCGGTCAGCTCAGCCGGAGTGCGGCGCCCAGGCGGCGCCGGCGGGCGAGCACGGTCTCGGTGGCCGCGGCGGCGAGCACCAGCGCCGTCACGCCGGCGACCAGCGCGACGAGCAGCCCGTAGTCGGTACGCAGCGCGGGCTGTGCCGGGCCGCCGGTGAACTGGCGCAGGTCCAACGTCCGTGCCGTCAGCCGGGGTTCGAGCAGTCCGAGCACCGTGCCACCCACCGCGGAGGCCACCGCGAGCGGTAGCAGTTGCAGGAGGTGCAACGCCCCCGCTTCCCCGCCGCCGAGTCCCAGGGTGCGCAGGAAGGCGGTGGTGCGGCCGCGTTCGTGGGCGGCGAGGGCCAGTTCCAGGGCGAGGGCGAGTAGGCCGGACAGCGCGGCCAGGGCCGAGGCGGTGGTGTAGAGGGTGCCGAGGCCCCGGGTGAGGCCGTCGTCCTGCAGGGCGCTCAACTCCTCGGCGCGGACCCGGATCCGGGCCAGCGGCCCGAGCGCGCGGGTCGCCGCCGACCGCAGCGCGGCAGGTGTGGCGGTGGCCGGGCTGTCGCCGCGCAGGAGGAGGACGGTGCTGTCCGTGCTCTGCGGCGGCATCAGCCGGTCGGCCGTGGCGGTGGTGACCAGGAGCGGTGTCCCGGCGGGGATCCGCGCGGTGACCGGCCCGAGGAGGGGGTCGCGCAGGTCGGCTGCGGTGAGGGTGCCGACCGGGGCGAAGGTCAGGTCCACGGTGGGCTGCCCCTCGGCCCCGAGCGAGGTGGTGAAGCCGCCGGCGTGCTCACCCGCCCGCAGGCCGGGGGAGAGGAAGGACGGCAGCGGGGCGTGCGCGTCCGGGCGGCCCGCGGGTGTCGGGCCCAGCTCGGCCAGCAGGACGCGGGCCAGCGGTGACCTGGGGGCGACGGCGACGAGCCGGCCCGGGTCCACGGTGATCACGGCGGCCCGGGTGGTCAGCGCCCCGTCGGCCTGCCGGACCAGGCTGACGGTGTGCAACTGCTCGACGGCGGCCCGTATCCCGGCGGTGGACCCGGCGGGGGTGACGTGCCCGCTCGCGGTCGCGCTCGCGTCGGCGCCGGCCGCCCAGGCGGCGCCCCCGGGCAGGCCGTCGCCTATCGTGCGCTGTACGAGCCCGCCGAACACGGCCGTGCCCAGCGTCAGCACCAGGACGAACAGGGCGAGCCCGGTCGCGGGCGCGTCGTGCGCGGCGCGGGCCGCGCCGACGAAGCCAACCGTCCCCCGGCCGCGCCGGGTCCGCCGCAGCAGCAGGCGCAGCGCCGGCGGGTAGCAGCGCAGCAGCACCACCACGACGGCCAGAGCCACCAGCACCGGCACCGCCCCGAGGATCGCGTCGGGACCCTGCGAGCGGAGCGCGACCACCCCGGCCGCCGCCGCGAGCAGCACCGTCACCTCCAGGACCGCCCGCCGTAGTGCGGCCGTACGCCGGCGCGCGGGCCGCGGCCGGCCGGGTCTGCGCGGCTCACGGACCGCGAGCCAGGTCATCAGCGGCACCGTCGCCGCGACCACCGCGGCGGCGACGGCGGCGGGCAGCGGCCGCGGCGCCCCGGACGTACCGCCGGGCGCGAGGCCACGCCCCACCGCCCAGCCGGCGAGTGCGGCGACCGGGACCACCGTCCACGCCACGGCGCAGCGCACCAGCACCAGCCGCGCGGTGGACGCGCCCCGCGCGCGCTGCAGCCGCAGGTGCGCCCGCCTGCGGAGCAGCAGCAGCCGCACCGCGACGACGACAGTGGCCAGGACGACGGCGGCCAGCGCGTCCACGGCGAAGGCCGCCAGCGCCCTCGCCTGGTGGTCCTGCGCGGTGAACGAAGCCAGCAGCGGCGTCAGGGAGTCGACGACCAGCACGGACCCGGTGGCCTGGCCCGCGACGCTGCAGATGACGTCGCCGGTGACGAAGTCGGTGCCCTGCCCCTGGCACAGGTCGGCGTTCAGGGTGGCGCCGAGACCGGCCAGTGGTCCGGACAGGGCGCGGGCCTCGTCCAGTGCCGCCCCGCGCAGGTCGGCGCGCAACTGCCAGGTCACCAGGGGGCCGCGCACCCCGGCGCCGGACAGGACGTCGGCGGTGTCCCGGCCGACGAGGCCGCGGACGGAGAGGACGGTGCCGGCGGTGCGCTCGGCGGGGGCGCGGGTCGGCCGGTCGAGGCTCTCCCGTCCCGTCCAGTAGCCGCCGGCCCCGCCGGTGGGGCGGTAGATCCCGCTCACCAGCAGCGTCACGTGCGGCGGTGTGTCCTGCACGTCGGGCGTCGCGGCGAAGTCGACGGACAGCCGGCTGCCGGCACCGACGCCCAACGCGGCGGCGGTGGCCTGCGACAGGGCGACCTGGGGTACGCCGCCCTCCGGCGTGCTGTCGGCGGGCGCGCGGCCGCTGACGTAGCGCAGGTGGTCCCGCGCGGACGGCAGGTAGCTCAGAGCGAGTCGGGTGCCGGTGACGGTGTGGTCCGGCGGGTGCGGCAAGGTCAGGGCCGCCTGGCTGTAGTCGTAGCCGGCGTCGCCCTCGGGGGTCAGGTGCGCGGCGGCGGGTGCGCCGAGCCGGGCGGTGAGGGTGCGGCCGGCGCCGAGCAGCCGGCCGATGTCCACGCGGGGGCCGTTGAAGACCGCGGGGGTGGTGCTCATGGTGACCAGCGGGGTCTGCGCCTGCGCGGCCTCGACCCGCTGCCGCAGCGCCCGGTCCTCCTGCCGGCCGGCGAGGGCGGGGGCCCAGGCGCACAGCGCGGCGAGCACCAGGACGAGGACCGCGAGGCACACCAGCAGCGGCAGGTCGCCGCGGGTCTCCCTGCGGATGAGGCGCAGCGTCATCGCCGCGCCCTTGCCTGCCCGCCGCGTCACGTCGCGTCCTTCCTCCGCCGCGCGGCTCACCGGCCCTCCCCCGCGCGCAGTACGCGTACCAGGTCCACCCGGGCCAGCAGCCGGCCGAGGCCCAGCACCACCGCGCTGATCGCCGACGCCGTCGCCACCGCGGTCAGCGCGACGACGCCCCACGGGACGACGAGCGGCAGCGGCGGGTACGGGGCCTGCCCGCTGTCGTCCACGGTGACCAGCGGCAGCACCGCGGAGGCCAGCGCCGTGCCCATCAGCGCGCCCGGCACGACCGCGAACAGCGCGAGGCCCACCTGCTCGGCGCCGAGCAGCGCTGACAGGCTCCGGGAGCGGACGCCGACCGCCCGCAGCAGGGCGAACTCCCTGCGCCGCTGCCGGGCGGAGATCACCGCGTGCACGGTGAAGGCGACGACCGCGAAGCCGGGGGCCATGGAGCGGACGAGTTCCAGCACGCGGCGAAGCCCGCTGCGGAACGGGTCGTCCTGGAGGGCCGCCGCGGTGCGCGACGTCGTGGTGGCGTGGCCGAGCGCGGGCCGGGCGTCGGAGGCTGCGGCCGTACGCGTGCTGTCGGTGCTGCCGAGCCACCAGAAGGCGGGGTCCGCCTGGTCGGCGCCGGCCAGTGTGGTGGCCGAGGCGAGTGCGCGCTGGTCGGCGACCAGATGCCCCTGTCCGCGGCCGAGGCCGGGCAGCGCTTCCGCCTGGCCGACGATCTTCACGGTGATGCGCGCGCCGCCGCCCAGGCCGAGCGAAGTGGTGTCGCCCACGCCCAGGCGGGTGTCCCGCAGCATCGCGGCGTCGGCGCGTACGGGAAGCGGCTGCGGTTTCCCTGCGGGGCCCGCGACCAGCCGTGCCTCGGTGCCCGACCGGGTGTCGAAGTCGCTCGCGGGCATGCCGGCCGCGAAGTCCGCGCTCGCCCGGGAGGCCTTGAGGCCGGTGCTGATCGTGGCCCGCAGCGCGTCGGGGCCGCCGCGGGAGATCGCGCACACCCCCGGGGTGCCGGGCTGGTAGCTGTAGTCCGCCTGTCCCCGGCAGGCCGCGGCGGCGGACGCTTCCCCGTGCTCGGTGCCGTCGGCCCAGGTCTGCCCGCCGGTCGGCCCGGCCCAGCGGTCGGTGGCGCCGGGGCCGCGCGCGCCGAACCTGAGGATGCGCAGGTCGAGCCGTGCGGGCGGTTGGTCGGCCTGCGGCAGGACACTGACGGCGGTCACGGTGAGCGGGTACGTCCGCGGGTGCCCGCCGCCGTCGGCCACGCCGAGGGGGACGACGACGGTGTGCCGGGCGCCGTCGGCGGGGGGCAGGAAGGCCGACACGGTGCTGTCGAGGCCGTAGCCGTCCTGCACGGTCAGCGCGAGTTTCGGCGCCGTGTGGCTGCCGTCGCTGCGCAGCTGCTCGTCCAGCAGCAGCGCGGTGGGCCGCCCCGGCAGGGGTATCCCGTGGACGGGGGGTGCCGGGGTGCGCGGGGCGGGGCCGCCGATCGTGCCGACCAGGTTCTCGGTGACGCCGCCGGGGAGGTCCGCCATCGCCTGCGTCACCGGCGCCACCGAGGTGACCGCGGGGAGCGCCCGGTAGGCGGACCCGAGCACCGCCGACGGGTAGCCGTCGGCCGTGGAGGGCTGGACGCGTACGTCCGCGCCGACGGTGAACGCGGCCTGCTCCGACGCCAGGCCGCCGAGGCACGCCAGCGCGGTGGTGGCGAAGGCGCTCACCGACATGGCCAGGCACATCAGCGCCACGGGCCCGGCGTTGCGCGCGGCCCTGCGGCCGAGGTGCCACCCGGCGAGCGTGAGGACCAGGCCCCGGCTGCGGCGGCCCACGACGTCCAGCAGCAGCGAGGTCAGGGGCAGCAGCCGCAGCAGCAGGAGTGCGGCGGCGACGGCCACCAGCGACGGCACCAGCACCAGCACCGGGTCGGCGGCAGCGCTGCCGCTGCCCGCGCCGGCGAGCAGCGAGTGGTGCCGGCGCAGCTCCAGGTAGCCCGCGACGGCGACGGCCAGCAGCGCCAGGTCGGCGCCCATGCGCTGGACGGCGGCGGCGCGCGCCCCGCGGGGCGGCCGCGCGGACGGCGACGGCAGTACGGGCAGCAGCACCGCGGCGGCGTGCACCAGCAGTGTCAGGCCCACCGCGGCCCAGGAGCCGGTGCCCCGGCCGCCGGGGTGCAGCAGCCCGGCGAGGAAGACCGCGGCCACCGCGGCGGGTATGCCGGTGAGCGCCCACTCGCCGCCCGCGGCCCGCAGCAGCCGCGCGGTGCTCGCGCCCCTGCCCCGCTGGAGCGCCAGCTCCCCGCGCCTGCGTACCGTCAACTGCCGGGCGGCCAGCACCAGGGTGGCCAGCGCGAGGACGGCGAGCATCACGCTCGGCAGGTACAGCGAGGACCGGGCGGCCACCATCGGCACGGACAGCGTGTCGATGGTGCCCGGGAGGCCGGAGGTCACGGTCACGTCGTCCAGGGACGGCTCCCGCCCGCCGAAAACCGACACACCGGTCCTGCTTCCGGACAGCGCACGCACCCGGTCGCGGAGCCCGGGCAGGCTGTCCGCGTCGAGCCGGGAGAAGTCGGGCTGCACGCTCCAGTGGGCCGTCAGGTGCCCGTTGAGTGCCGCGCTGCCGTTGAGCGCCGAGGGCGGGACCACCAGCAGGTCCTGGACGGCGGTCTGCTGCTGGGTCAGGTCGCCGGCCATCGCGGGCCAGAACCCGACCGCGCCCGACGGCCGGAAGACGCCGGTGACGCGGAGGGTCATGACCCGCTGGAAGGCGTCCTGCACCCGCAGGGCCGAGCCGGGCCGCAGGCCGAGCAGCCGGGCCAGCGTGTCGGGCACCGCCACATCGACGGGGGCGGTGGACCCGGTGCCGACCCGGACGGTGGGCAGCGAGGTGAAGGCGCCGTCAGGGGCGTCGGCCGTGCCGGCGGGCCACTGCCCGGCGACCAACTGCCCGAAGGCGCCCGCGCCCTGCACGGCCACGGGGTGCAGGCTCGTGCCGCCGGGCCCCTGCGTCGGGCCCTTGGCGCCCTCGACGCCGGTGACGGAGACCGGTGACGTGCCCAGCAGTCCCACGTACGTGTGCTGCGGCACCCCGCCGAAGGCCCGCGCGGCGGCGGCGCGTACGCCCCGGTCGGCGGCAGCCATCCCGTCGGCCTCGAAGGACGCGTTGACGGTCACCTGCGCGTCGGTGTCGGCGGCCAGCCTGCGTACGGCGCCGGCCTGCACGGAGCTGCCGGCCTGGGCGGTGAGCGCGGCGAGGGCCGTCGCGCAGAGCAGAACCGTTACGGCGACGGCGGCCAGGACCAGGCCGTGCTGTGCGGCCCGCCGGGCGCTCGCGGGAATCCGCCGGGCTCGGCGCTGAGTGCCCTGTTGCCGCGGCGGCGACGTGGCAAGGCCGGGGGCGACCACATGAACTCCCCTGCCTCGAACATGTGACGGTGGCGACGCGCCCAAGATTTATCACAGGGGCGCCCCGGCCGGGCAGGGCGGGGCGGTCGTCTGCGGCCACGGCCACGGGCCCGGCCGGGCGGCGTCGTCATCCGGGCGGTTTCCGCTGTCCCGCGGCCGGCGCCGCTGTCTCCTGTGCGGAAGCTGCCGCTGCCGGAGGAGCGCTCGCGCTGCCGGGAAGCCGGATCCCCCGTCACCGGGGGCTCCGCCGCCGCGGGGTTGCCGAGGCGGCCGGCGGTGTGCCGGGCGAGGCGGGCAGACGCGGTGGGAGCGGGTGGGATCGCCGGCCGCCTCCTGATCAACTACCGGTGACGCGGCACCGTGGGGTGCGGCACCCGGAAGTCCGGGCGGGAGCCGCACCCCGCGGGCGTCACACCGAGGGCGTCAGGAGGTGGTGAAGCCGGTGAAGTCGTCCTCACTCAGGTAGCCCGCGTTGTGGGAGGAGGCGAAGAGGCCGACGTCCTGCGTGGCCGCCGCGGACGGCAGGTCGACGCTGCTCAGCTGGGTCCAGGTGGTGCCGTCGGTGGAGTAGTAGCCGGTGTAGGTGGTGCCGGAGCGCACCAGCCGGAGCAGGCTGGGCAGGACGGGGGTGCCGACACCGGAGCCGTTGGCGGCGGTGCCGGCGTCGAGCCGGCCGTCACCGTTGGCGTCCCACTGCATGAAGTAGCCCTTCTTGGCGCTCACTCCGACGGTGACGAAGCCGGGCGAGGTGCCCGCGGCGGTGATGTCGTTGCGCACCATGATCCCGGTCTTGACGCCGGAGTTCTGGTACTTCTGTCCGGTGACGCGGACCGTGGTGACGGAGCCGTCGTGTCCCGCACCGGGGACGTAGAGCGCCCCGTACTCGTTCTTCGAGCCGTAGACGTCGGCGCCCGCGGCGCGGATGCCGAGGGAGTCACCGACCTGCGAGAAGCCCGCGGGCTCCGGTGTGGAGGCGAAGGTGCTGAACGGGGCCTGGACCGGCCGGCCGAGGGTGACGGAGGCGTGGCCGGCGGTCGGGGCGGACCTGGGGCCGTTGCCGTCCTTCCAGCCGAAGCCCGCGGTGGCGTCGAGCCGTGCCGTGGGGAACAGCTCGGTGATGGACGACGGTGCCGTGACGCGGTAGGTGGCGCGGACGGTCGCGCCGGGCGCGACGGAGGCGAAGGCGGTGGGCGACGTGGGCGTGGCGGTCCAGCCGTGCGGGGCCGGCAGGTCCACCCGGACGTCGGTCGCCTCGGTGGTGCCCCAGTTGGTGAAGTCCGCCGTGACGTCGGCCTGCTGACCGGCGGCCATCGTGGCGGGGGCGGTCACGGTCAGGCCGGTCTGCGGGCCGGCCGCGGCGCCGCCGGGACCCCACGGGCGCACCCGCAGCAGGGCCACGCCGTGCGCGGGGACGGAGGCGGAGACGGCGTCACCCGAGGAACGGGTGATCTCGTGCGTCCACAGGTTGTCCAGACGGTACGAGGAGGACGCGGCCAGACCGGCCGCTTCCGGGGCGACGGAGACGGTCTGCGCGGCGGACCCGGTGTTGAACAGGCCGATGACCACGTCGCCGTTCGGCTCGGTCTTGGCGAAGACCTGCGAGGTCGAGCCCTTGCTCACCCGCGAGGCGTTGACCGCGTCCTGGTCGACGGCGACCACGTCGCGGTTCGCGAGCAGCTGGAGGTCGTCCGGGTCGAGCCTGGTCAGGTCCGTGCCGAGGAGCAGCGGCGAGGCGGCGAGCGACCACAGGCTCAGCTGGGTCTGCCGCTCGTCGGGGGTCAGCCCGCCGTCGCTGCCGTTGCCGACCTCGATCGAGTCGTAGTCGTTGAACGCGCCGGAGCCGCCGTACGGCTGCCAGGTCGCGACCTGGTCGAACCGGGCCGACATCTTCTGCCAGCTGGTCAGCGGCGTGCTTGATCCGTTGACGCCGCAGTAGCACTCGATGTCGCCGCCGGTGCGCCAGCCGTTGCTCGTGGCCTGCCAGGTGGCGGTGTCGGCGATGCTGAGCGAGTTGGACAGCTCCAGGTGCATCGGGCGGCCGGTGGCGGTGATGGCCTGGTGCCACGCCTGCATGTCGGGGCGGTTGTCGGCGGGTACGACACCGCCGCCGGGGCCGACGAAGTCCATCTTGATGTAGTCGACGCCCCATGAGGCGAACAGGTCGGCGTAGCTCTGCACGTACTCCTGCGCACCGGGCTTGCTGAAGTCGATGTGGTACGAGTCGTTGTTGGTGTTGCCGGGCTGCGTCGGGTCCGCGATGTCCTGCATGTGGTACGGGGTCCCGTAGATCGGCAGGTTCTCCTGGTACGCCTTGATCGGCACGCCGGGCGTCAGGTAGATGCCGAACTTCAGCCCCAGGCCGTGCAGATACGCGGCGAGCGCGGGGATGCCGTCGGGGAAGCGCGTGGTGTTCCATGCGTCGCGTCCGTAGGCGTCCAGGTGGTCGGACCACCCGGCGTCGATGTTGATGTACTGGTAGCCGTACTTCTGCAGCTTGTCGTGCATGACCCGTGCCTGGGCCTTGATCCCGTCCTGGGTCAGGCTGCCGCCTTCGCGCAGCGCGCTCCAACTGCTCCAGCCCATGGGCGGCGTGGGCGAGCCGGCAGCGGCGGCGTCCGCTGCGGCCTGGGGCGCGGGCGCGGCCTGCGCGGGCGAGAACGCCGCGGCCAGACCGAGGGTGAGCACTGCCGGCAGCAGATATCTGGTGAACTTCGGGCGCATCGCGCGGCTCCTCAACGGGATCTACGGCAGAAGCACGGTGTGCCTGCCGATCAACCGCCCCCGTTTTACGCACGATCCACCACCGAGTCAACACACTCATCCGATGAATCAACAAAATCCATCAGCTGTCATGGGTGTATGTCGTGACAAGAGCACCTGGTCGGGCATGAAGCGCCCATACACACAGAACGCCCGATCTATAGGGGGCAATAGGCCAACCGCATGTGCATATTTGATCGATAGTGGTTGACCCATCCGATGTCTACTGCTTCCCTGTTCCGGTCCCGGTACAGCGTCGAGTGGAGCACCTCGGATGTCTCATGGTGATCGAAGAACCCGCCGGTCGGTTTCGGTGATGCTGCTCGCCTACGTCATGGGCGTGGCGCTGATCGGGCAGGCCCCGGCGGCGAGCGCGTCCACGACGGCGACCACGGCGTGGCACGACGGGTCGTTCCACGTCGACGTCCCCGGTGTGGTCCACAGCTCCGACGTGGTCCTCGGCCGGCCCAACACCGCCTCCGCACAGGCCATGCCGCTGGGCAACGGCAGCCTCGGCGTCGGCGTGTGGGACGAGAACGGCCTGACCGTGCAGCTGAACAGGGCCGACACCCTGCCGGACCGGCTGTCACCCGGCCAGCTCGTCGTACCGGGGCTGGCGAAGCTGACGAGCGCCCCCGACTACAAGGGCCGACTCGACCTGTACGACGGCACGTTCACCCAGTCCGGCGGCGGTATGACGGCCACCACCTACGTACGCTCCGACACCGACCAGCTCGTCGTCGACGTGACCGGAGCCGACCCGGCGGCCGTGCAGACGGCGCGGCTGCACCTGTGGCAGCCGCGTACGCCGACCGCGTCGGCGAGCTCCACGGCCGGCACGCTCGCGCAGACCTGGAAGGACGACACCCAACCGGGCGGCGGCGGGGAGACGTTCGGCGCGCTCGCCGCCGTCACCGCGACCGGCCGTGACGTGCACGCCGGCGTCGTCGACCCGCTGACGGTGCAGGTGAGCGTCAAGCCCAGGCCGAACGGCTCGTTCCGCATCGCCGTTGCCTCGCCACGGTGGACCGGCGGTGACCCCTCCGCCACCGCCGAGCGGCTGCTGGCGGGCAGTGCCGCCGCGTCGGTGCCCGGCAGGACCGCGGCCTGGTGGCACCACTACTGGAGCAGCGTCGGGCTGATGAACCTGTCCTCGCCCGACGGCTCGGCCCAGTACCTGGCGAACCTGCGCACGATCAGCCTGTTCGCAGCGGCGGCGGAGCGCGGCACCGTGCGCCCCGGCTCGCAGGCAGGCGTCGCCGACCTGTTCGACTCGGCCGGCGACACGCACTCCTGGGACCCGGCGTCGTACTGGGGCTGGAACCTGCGGATGCTGGTCACGGCGAACCTGGGCGCCGGCGCGTACGCCAACAACGACGCGTACTTCGCCCTCTACCGCGACGCCCTGCCGAACACCCTTGCCTGGACGGCGAGCCAGTTCCCCGGCTCGGCCGGCGCGTGCACGCCGGAGACCATGCGGTTCAACGGTGTCGGCGTCCAGGTGCACCTCGCCAACGGCCAGTGGGGTGCCAACCCGTACCTGAACTGCAGCTCGCAGGGCCCGGCCAACTACAACGTCAGGACGCTGAGCACGGGCGCGGAGGTCTCGCTGTTCGCCTGGCAGACCTACCAGGCCACGGACGACCTGGACTTCCTGCGGCAGAACTACCCGCTGATGGCCGGCTGGGCCCGGTTCATGCTGTCGTACGCCGAGGTGGGCGCGGACGGCCGGCTGCACACCAGCCCGTCCAACGCGCACGAGACGCAGTGGGACGTCAGTGACCCGACAACCGACATCGCCGCCATGACCGCGGTCTTCCCCGAGGTGATCCAGGCCGCGCAACTGCTGCACCGCGACCAGGACCTGGTGGCGGAGCTGACCGCCGCACTGCCGAAGGTCCTGCCCTACCCGCGCACGGACGCGGCGACCATGACGCAGCAGCTCGACCCGTCCGCCGACGCCACCGCGCAGGACGTGATCGGCCAGTCGTACCAGCAGGCCGTGAAGACCCACAACCAGGAGAACCTCGGCCTCGAACCGGTCTGGCCCTACGGGCTGATCGGCGACAGCGGCCCGCTGTCCGACCTGGCCGCGCGCACCTTCACCGACCGCCCCTACGTGGAGCACAACGACTGGAGCTTCGACCCGATCGAGGCGGCGCGGCTCGGCCTGGGCGACGACATGGCGAAGGAACTGGTCGACCTCACCGAGGCCTACCAGAAGCGCCCCTCGGGCCTGGCGTCCTTCGGCGCCACCTACCAGGAGCCGTACGCCGAGCAGGGCGCGGTCGTGGCAACGGCGCTGCAGGACGCGCTCGTCCAGGACTACGACGGGCTGCTGCGCATCGCACCCGCGGCGCCCACCGGCTGGAACGCGGACGCCACCGTGTTCATCCAGCACAGGAGCAGGGTCGACGTGCAGTTGCGCGACGGCGCGCCGGTGACGGTCGCGATCGAGGCCGGCGCGAACGTCGCCCAGCAGGTGCGGAACCCCTGGCCGGGCCAGCGGGTCAAGGTCGTCGCGGACGGCCGCACGGTGGTCGGCCCGACCTCGGCGTCCCGGTTCACCGTGCCGCTGCGCGCCGGCCACTCGTACCTCGTCGAGCGGGACGGCGCCCCGAAGCTGCCGTTCGCACCGGTCAGCGGTTCCCCCGCGACATCGGCACGCACGCTCGGCCCGGTCGAGATCGGCCTGCCCGACCTGGACTGAGGCAGGACCGCCCCACGCCTGAACGCGCGGCCCGCGCCGGCCGGACGGCCCCGGCACCGCAGGCCGCGCCTCGACCGTACGGCCGTGCCCGCGCAAAGGGCCGACCGCCGGCCGTGCCGTCGGGAGCGTGCGGCGCTGTCGGGACTGCCCGACGGCGCCGCACACCACGCAGCGCGGCCCCGCCCCCCGATCCGGCCCCGCTCCCCGATCCGGCCCTGCCCGAGCCGACCGGCACCAGCGACGCCCCCCGTGGCCGGAACCCTGTCCGGGCGTGCTGCTGGACGACCTCGTCGACCAGGCACCCGGTCCGGAGGCCCGCTACGAGACCACCGGGGCCATCTCGCTCGCCTTCATCACAGCCCTGCAACTGCTGCCGCCGCGGCAGCGCGCCGCACTCGTGCTGCGCGACGTACTCGGCTACCGCGCGTGCGAGGTGGCCACGATGCTCGACGCATCCCGGGAATCGGTACAGAGCGCCCTCGAACGGGCGCGGGCCACCATCGACAACCACCTGGCGGACGCAGGGCGCGGCAGTCCCGCCGGCCGGCCGGACAGCGCGGCCGTACACCAACTCGTGGCCCGGCTGACCGACGCGCTCGAACGGGCCGACCTCGACGCGCCGGTAGGGATGTTCGTCGCGGACGTCCGATTCTCCGTGCCGCCTGCCCTGCCGGAATACCGGGGATTCGATGTGGCACGTCGCATCCTCATGACCGTCACCTTCCGGCCCGACCGGTCGTACCGCATGGTGCGGACCCGCGCGAGCGGCCGGCCCGCGTTCGGTATGTACACGGCCGACCAGCACGCGGGTCTCCACCGGGGGTACACCCTGCTCGTCATCACGGTCGCCGGCGACCGCATCGGCGCGATCACCGGCTTTGACGCGAGCGTGATGCCACGGTTCTGGCTGCCTCGGACGCTTCCCGGAGCGGACTGAACTCACCGGCCGGAGGGGCGAGAAGCCCGGCCTGACCCGGTGCGGTCCCGAACGCGCGCCCGCGCCACGGCCCGCCGCCGGGTCACGCGGTGACGTCGCGCGCGCCGGGGCACATCAGAGTCTCCACCAGAACCGGAACAATTCACTGTCGTCCGGCCGAGTGACGCGTGCCAGCTGAAACAATCAGCTGATCGAACTTCACCACCGAAATGCGACCCCCCCCTGTGGCTCGCTCGCGACGGCGTCAGTAAACGAGGCTGAACCACCTTTGGTGGTCGTTGTATTCGAACGTGCAAGGGGCGTTGCGCAAGCCGTACGTCGGGCTGTCGTCCAGGCACAGGCTCAGCTCTTCGCTCTCGATCTGGTAGCCCGGGTGAATGTCCGCATTCGTGACCTCGCGGAGGTAGTAGAACAACTGGTGCGGGTTGCCCTCGTCGCATGAGATTGCGCGCAGCCCGTAGGTCACGCTGTCGTCGAGGCACCGGTGGGTATAGCCGTTCTTCGTTATGAACTTGCCGGCGAAATCCTCGTACGTCCACTGCTGGTGCGTGTTTCCGTCGACGCAGGGAATCGCACGCATGCCGTAGGTTTCGCTGTCGTCCAAGCAGTTGTGCGTGTTGAAGTTTTGGATCATCGTGCCCGCCACGCCGGCGGGCGTGACAACGTGGTCCGCCGCATTGGCCGTGCCGCTGCCTGCGAGACCGATGGCGCCGAGGGCGAGAATCGCCAATCCTGCTCGCATCGCCCTGCCCTTAAGGAAGCTCTTCACGTGAATTCCCCTCCCTCTGGGGACACTTTGCCCCGCCCTTGGATCCTCCCAGGAGGACGTGCCGGAATGGGTGGTTCTATTATGTCGCTTGGTTCCGTATCGATAACTGATCGGTTATGGATGGGAGTCGGCGTTTCGGTGGGCCTGAGGTGGGCGGGTGCTGACCGGAATTTCCCTCAATGCTGCGTCTGGTGCAAAAGTGATAAATGTAGGCCGCTGCTGAACTTGATTGGGCGATGTCGGAGCCGTTCGCCCGACGGTTGGGCGGCGGGACCAGCTGGTGCCACGATCCAGGTGCGGCTGGATCCCGGTGGACGGCGTGCGGGGCGGCAGTGACCGCCAGGTCGTTGAGTGCTGCGGCTCACCCGGTGGTGCCGGCGCGGGTGGGCCAGGTCGGCAGCAGGCGGCGTTGTCGACCGCCCCGGGCCGCCGGCCACCTGCCTGGAACCGCAACGACCGCAAGGCGTGGGAGGAGTCCGGCGCCCAAGCCGCCGTCGGCAGGACCGCCACGACCGCCGACGGCGGCCGCCCGGGCGCGGGGGTGGTCGTCCCGCACCGCCGCGAGTGCGGCCGGGGCGAACCGACGGCCCGGAAAGAGGAACGCGACAAGTCCCACAGGCAGGTCTCGCCCGCGTCGAGCACGTCTCGCCCGACCCCTGCTTGTATGCGCTTACATGAAGTCCTAGACTCGCACGACGTCAAAGGGGCACCCCGAGGCGCGGCGACCGGTCCGGCCGCCGCCCGCGGGACCACAGGAGGACACAGCACACCGTGAGCGCACACCGAAACCCGCCGTCCTGGCTCTCGGAGGCGGTGCTGTACCAGATCTACCCGGCGACCTTCGCCGACTCGGACGGCGACGGCATCGGGGACCTCCGGGGCGTCACACAGCGTCTCGACCACCTGTCCTGGCTCGGCGTGGACACGCTCTGGCTCAGCCCCTGCTTCGACTCGACCTTCGGCGACGGCGGCTACGACGTCACCGACTATCTGACCGTCGCCCCCCGCTACGGGACGAACGAGGACGCCGACGCCCTCATCGAGGCCGCCCGCGCCCGCGGTATGCGCGTCATGTTCGACCTCGTGCCCGGGCACACCTCGCACCGGCACCCCTGGTTCCTCGAAGCGGTCCGGAACCCCGACGACCACCGCTACATCTGGTCCGACCGCATCGCCTCCCCGGTGCGCGGCTGGATTCCCAACCACGCCGCCCGCGGCGGCTACTACCTGGCCAACTTCTATCCGATCCAGCCCGCCCTCAACTTCGGCTACGCGCGGACGGACCCCGCCGAGCCCTGGCGGCAGCCGGTGACGGCGCCGGGACCGCAGGCCAACCGGGCCGCGCTACGGGAGATCATGGGCCACTGGTTCGACCGGGGCGTCTCGGGCTTCCGCGTCGACATGGCCGCCTCGCTGGTCAAGGACGATCCGGGCCTGGTCGAGACCGGCAGGCTGTGGGGCGAGATGCGGGACTGGATCGACACCGCCTACCCCGGCCGCATCCTGCTGTCCGAGTGGGGGGACCCCGGGACCGCCGTGCCGGCCGGCTTCCACGCGGACTTCTTCCTGCACTTCACGGGGCCCGCGCTGCGCTCCCTGTGGGACAACGGCACCGGCAGCCAGGGCGCGTGGGCGGACGGCGCTCCTTGCTACTTCGACCCCGAGGGCCGCGGCTCGATGGCCACCTTTGTCGACGCCTGGCAGGAGGCCGACGCCGCGATCGACGGCGCGGGCCACGTCGCGCTCCCCACCGCCAACCACGACTTCTCCCGGCTGACCTGCGGCCCCCGTACCCGCGACATGGTCGCCCCCGCCTTCGCCTTCCAGCTCACCTGGCCCTCGGTGCCCGTCATCTACTACGGCGACGAGATCGGCATGCGGTACGTGCCGGGGCTGCCGGACAAGGAGGGCAGCCAGCTCGACTCCGAGGCGCGCCAGGGCTCCCGTACGCCCATGCAGTGGGACGACTCCGCCAACGCGGGCTTCTCCACCGCGCCGCCCGACCAGTGCTACCTTCCCGTGGACCCGGCCCCCGACCGCCCCACGGTGGCCGCCGCCCGGGCCGACGAGGCCTCCCTCCTCCACCACGTCCGCCGTCTCATCGCCCTCCGCCGTTCCACCCCCGCCCTCGGCGCCACCGCCCCGGTCCGCGTCCTCCACCGCGACTACCCCTTCGTCTACCTCAGGGGCGACCGCCACCTCGTGGTCGTCAACGGCCGAGCCACGCCCGCGACGGCTCCCTTCCCCCCGACCGGCGCCTCGCCCCTCGCCGTCCACGGCGTGGAGCTGACCCCGGCGGGCATCGCGGCGGCCCCCTTCTCCTACGGCGTGTTCGAACTCCCCGAGGCAACGGCCGGCGTGCTCTGAGCGGCTGCGTCCCGCGGGGCGCAGCCGGACCGGACGGTCCCATCCGCGCCGCGGGGCGGCTCGGGCTCGGGGCAGCCGCAGCTCGCGCGCAGGACCAGGGTGACCGGCAGCACGAGGGAGTGCGGGTCGCGCTGCGGGGCGGCGACACGGTCGACCAGGAGCGCCACGGCCTCCTCGCCGATGCGCCTGCTGGGCTGCCGCACGGTGGTCAGCGGCGGCTGGGCCATCGCCCCGAGGGGGATGCCGTCGAAGCCGGTCACCGCGACGTCCTGCGGGACTCGCACGCCGTGCGCCGCCAGCTCCTCCAGCGCACCCACCGCCATCTGGTCGTTGGCCAGCAGCAGTCCGCCGGGCAGGCCGGCGGTGCCGTGCGGGCCGTCGATGAGCGCGCGGGCCGCCTCCCGGCCGGCGGTCCTGGTGAGCGCGCCGCGCAGCGCGGGTTCCGCCGGGACGGGCAGGCCCGCCTCCCGGCACGCGTCCTGGTAGCCGAGGAAGCGCTCCTCCGCGTCGGGGGAGTCCGGCGGACCGCCGACGAAGGTCAGCTCGGTCAGCCCGTGGTGCCTGATCAGATGGCGTGTCAGCTCCCGCTGCCCGCTGCGGTTGTCGACCTGCACGTTGTCCAGGTGCGCCAGCTCCGGCGGCCCGGCGAGCGTGACCACCGGCATCCGGCGCGAGACCGTCTCCAGGTCCTTGGCGTCGACCGTGCGGGACATCACGGCGAAGCCGTCCACGTGCCCGGCCAGGGTGGCCACCAGGTTCGTCGGCCCGTCGCGCAGGGAGGCGGCGACCAGCAG
The DNA here is from genome assembly GCF_000721495.1 of Streptomyces sp. NRRL F-5123. Classification (GTDB taxonomy): domain Bacteria; phylum Actinomycetota; class Actinomycetes; order Streptomycetales; family Streptomycetaceae; genus Actinacidiphila. The sequence goes on along the minus strand of NZ_JOHY01000018.1, from coordinate 43,432 downwards.
GGCGTAGCCGCGGTTGCGGGCGGCGCGCTCCATGCCGCGGATGATGTGGTCGGCGTACAGCGTCGCCGCGTTCTCGTCGCCGTCCCCCGGGGTGTCCGTCTCCGGGTCGGTGCAGTCGGGGAAGCACAGGCCGAGGATGCCGGTGCTCTTGCTGGCCAGCCCGCGGGCGGCGCCGCTGGGGACGTAGCCCAGCTCCCGGGCGGCGGCGAGCACCTTCTCGCGGGTGGGGGCGCGTACGGCGTCGGGGGAGCGGTAGACGCGGGAAACTGTGGCGATGGACACGCCGGCGTGCTCGGCCACGTCGTAGACCGTCGGCACCCCGGTCCCCGTCCCGGGTTCCGGCTGCTTCCGCCCTGCTGTGACCACCTGATGCTCCTCCGCTTCCCTGTAAGCGCGTACACGCTGGGGCACACCGTATCTTTTCGCGCGGCGGCCCCGCCTCCGCCGCCCGCACGGCGGGCGCCCGTACCGGCCGCGGCCGCGGCGTGGCGCGTTCGTGCGCCCTGGCCCCGGACGCCTGATCCGCCGCCGCCCCCGTCGGCGCCGGGCGCCGCACGCCAGGCACCGCGGGTCCTGTCCCGAGAGCGGAACCCGGGGGCCGGGCGGCGAGCGTGAGGGTGAAGCCGAGGTGCCAGGGCTCCGGGGATGACGGCGTTGTGCGCCGAAGCGGCGGGCCGTCAGTACCGGCCGGGTGGCGCTCGCCGCGTCGGTTCCCGAACCCCTCGGGTCCCGGGGGGATCGTGGACCGGTCCGCCCGGCGCACGCGCGCCGCTCGCCCGTGCGGGAGCGTCCAGGCGGACGGAAGACCCAGCCCGTGACCGGCCCGCAGGCCCGTGCTGCGCCGCGCGGACTCCCCGTCGGCGCAAGGCGGGCAGGTCTGCCTGCCCGGCGGGGGAGTGTTGGTCAGCCGTCCGACGGATGATTACGTAACGTTGTCGGGTGAGTGCGACAAGCAACCGATCACCCGCTCCGGGAGAGTCCACATGTTCCGCATCGACATGACCCGACCGGCCGCGGGCACGCGGAAGCGGGCCGCCACCCTCCCGGCGCGGGCCAGAACCCTCATCCGCAGAGCCGTGCCGGGAGCGCTGGCCACGCTGATGCTGGTCGCCGCCGCGCCGGGCACGGCGGCGGCGCCGGAGCCGGTGCGGTGGGCGGCGCTCGGCGACTCGTACACGGCCGGGGTCTTCGTCGGCGACCCGAGCCCGGCCCTGGGCAGCCCGGACCGGGACGGCTGCGACCGCACGGCGGGCGCCTACCCCTACCTCGCCGCGGGCAGGCTCGCCGCCGACCCGCCCTCGGGCCGGCCCGTGGAGCTGAGCGACGTCAGCTGCAGCGGTGCCGACATCGCCGACATCGACACCGCCCGGCAGACCCCCATCAGCCCTGTGCAGCCCCCTGCCGGCGGCTGGCCCGACATGCCCCCGCAGATCGACCGCGCCGGTCTGAGCGCCGCCACGGACGTGGTCACCATCGGCGTCGGCACGAACAGCCTGTCCCTCGGCTCGATGTTCCTGTCCTGCCTCCTGGTCGGCATGGGCCGGCCGGACGACGCCACTCCCTGCCGCGACGCCTTCGAGAACGGCGGTCCGCTCCTCGACCCGGAGTCCATCGAGGAGAAGTACGACCGCGCCGCCCGGGACTACGCCACCATGCTGGCCGCCGTGCACCGCAGGGCACCCCACGCCGAGGTGATCACGATCGGCTACCCCACGATCTTCCCCGCCGACGCCTCCGGCTGCGACCGGCACGACACCACCGAACTGGCCGCCCGGATCAGCGGCCTCGGCCTGGTCTCGGTCACGCACGGGGACATCGCCTGGCTGAACGAGGTGACCACCCGCCTCAACCAGATCATCCGGACCCTCACCGAGCTGAGCGGCGACACCTACGTGGACACCGCCGCGGCCGGCCTCGGCCACGACGCATGCCGGCCGGCGGCGCAGAAGTGGGTGGAAGGCGTTTGCGGCGCGGCGGGTCCCTACTGGCCGGACCAGCTCACGTCCGGCCTGCTCACCCTGACGTGCTCAGACGGCAGGCGCACCACCTACGTGCACCCCAACGCCGCCTTCCACGCCCACGTCGCCGCCCAGGTCGAAGCCGCCGTGCGCGCGGTCCTGGCCTGACCGCCGCCCCCGCCCGGCTGCCCGGGTGACGGCCGGGCGTGCGGGCAGGGTGGGGAGGCGCCCGCGCAAGCCGTGGACGGCCACGCCGGCGCGGCGGAGGCCGACGGCATAATGCGGACCGTGGACCTGAGAGCGGAACCGATACCCCCGCGCGTGAGCCGGCGACGCCTGGACGAGCTCTGCCGTGAGATCGCGCGGATCGCCGGCCTCGTGCACTCCGGGTCCGGGAGTGCGGACGGCGAGATCAGGGCCTTCGACGCGCCGGTGACCTGATCTTCCGTCCCCCGGCCGCACTTCGGGACGCCTCGGCCGAGCAGATCGTCGAGGAAGCGCTCGGACACCGGCCGATCGCCCTGCCAACCTCAGCAGCACCGCTCGACAGCGGCCGAGAAAGAAGAGCAGATGAGCCTGCGTTTCCAGGAACTCGACTGGGGCACGACCCCGATGGGCGACATCAGCCTGCGCCGGCGGCGCGACCCCGCCTCGGGCGAGGACGTCCATGAGGTGAAGCTCGGCGACGAGTTTCTCATGTCCAGCCTCTTCACCGCCGGCGAGACCGCCCTCACGCGGCTTGCCCTGGCCGCGCTGCCCGCGGAGCAGTTGGACGTCGCCGTCGGTGGCCTCGGGCTGGGGTACACGGCTGCGGCGGCACTCGACGATCCGCGTGTCGCATCGCTCGTCGTCGTCGATGCGATCGCCAAGGTCATCGAGTGGCACCACAAGCACCTCGTACCGCTGGGCGCACGACTCACCGGGGACGACCGCTGCCGTCTGGTCCACGGCGACTTCTTCGCCCTGGCCGGAGGCACCGACGGCTTCGACCCTTCCGTGCCCGGGCGCCGTTTCCACGCCGTCCTGCTGGACATCGACCACTCACCGCAGCACGTTCTCCATCCGCGGCACGCAGCGCTCTACCGGCCGGAAGGACTGCTCGCCCTGGCGGAACACCTCCACCCGGGCGGTGTCTTCGCGCTCTGGTCCAACGACCCGCCCAGCGACACCTTCACCTCCTTGCTCGACACCACCTTCGCCCGCGCCGAAGCCCACACCGTCGCGTTCGCCAACCCCCTCCAGGGCCGCACCGCCGCCAACACCGTCTACATCGCGACCAAGGCCGCCGAGCACCGGTAGCAGTGCGAGCGCCGGAGCCCGCGACCGCTTCCCCGGGGCGAAGCCGTCCGCCGCCACCAGCACCTTCTGTCCGACGCGTGATCACCCGCCCGCCGGTGGACATGGGCGACCGTCATGGTCAGCAGCCTCCGGTGACGGGTCCGCGATCGGGGGCGCCGGGCGTCTCCGCGTGCACCGACATCGCCGCGGTGACTCTGTCGATGAGGGTCAGGGCGTCGGCCAGGTCCTGGAGCTCGCCGGGCCCCAGCGCGCGCGCGAGGGCCTCGCCGAGACGACCGACCCGGTTCTCGCGGTCGTGGTCGAGAGCGTCCTGGCCCGCGGATGTGAGGTGGAGGACCTTCTTGCGCCCGTCGTGGGCGTCCGGGACGGCAGTGACGTGACCGGCTGAGACGAGCTCTTTGACGGTGGTGGCCATCGTCTGGTGCCGGACCTGCCGGGCGGCGGCCAGATCCGCGGTGGTCATCGGGCCGCGCCGGTCCAGCAGGTCCAGGACCGCGGCTCTTGTGGGCGGGAGGGCATCGGTCGTGCGGGCGGCGCGGACCAGCTCACCCGTGGTGACACGCAGGCGGGCGGCGACGGTGTGCGCGTTCGCGCCGGGCGGGGGCGGCTGGCGGCTCATACGACCACGTTAGCAAACCCGGCAGGGCGCCCTGTACAGTTTCATCTGTACAGAATGCCCTGCATAAAATGCCGGCCGGAGAAGACGGGAAGTCCCTGTGGAACTGACAAAGCACACCCACGCCTGCGTGAGCCTGGACAAGGGCAGCGGGCCGCTCGTCATCGATCCCGGTACCTTCACCCCCGACGCCGCCGAGTTGGTCGCCGGGGCCGCCGCGGTCCTGATCACCCACGAGCACTTCGACCATTTCCACGAGGACGTCATCACCGCTGCCCTGGCGGCCCGCCCGGAGCTGACCGTCCACGGCCCGGACGCCGTGGTGAGCCGCTGGCGCGAGGCCCACCCCGGCCAGGCACTCGCGGTCGCCGACGGTGACCGGTTCACCGCCGCGGGCTTCGACGTCACCGTCCACGGCGACATCCACGCCGAGATCCACCGGTCCGTCCCGCGCTGCGCGAATGTGGGCTACCTGGTCGACGGTGCCGTCTACCACCCCGGAGACGCCTACCACGTCCCCCCGCACCCGGTCGGCACGCTGCTGCTGCCGACCAGCGGCCCGTGGACCAAGGTCGGTGAGGCGGCCGACTACGTGAACGCGGTCGGGCCCGAGCGTGCGGTGCAGATCCACGAGGTCATGCTCTCCGAGATCGGACAGCAGTCGATGGCCATGTTCCTGAGCCCGAAGATGCTCGCCGACGTCCCCCTGAGCATCGTCCCCGTCGGCCAAAGCATCACCGTCTGACCGCGACCGGTCGGGCCGCGGACGCGGTCAGCGGCCGCGTTGAACGAATGGGCGCGTGTGCCGGCGGTCATCCCCCCGTCATCGCCCCCGTCCCGCTGGCCGCGCACCCTGGTGATCGTTTCCGGTCACGGCACCGGTCGGAGGCCGGCGACCACCACCTGGTCGGTTGTCGCCCCGAAGAAGCTCGATGAACCGCTCGGAGTCCGTCGGTGCAGCTGCGGTCAGTGCGGGAAGTGGTGCGGCAGTTCTGCGGTGAGGGCGGCTGCCGCGGGGGAGAGCCGGCGTCGGCGGTGGCGGGCCAGCTGGACGGTGACGTCGGGGAACTGCGGGCCCGTCACCTGCGTCAGGCGGCCCGCCGCGAGGGCGTCCGTGACGTTGGCGCGGGCCAGCAGGCTGAGGCCGAGGCCGGCGGCCACGCAGGACCTGGCGGCCTCCAGGCTGCCGAAGCGCGTGATCCGGGGCGGCGCGCCCTTGGCGGCGGTGAGCAGCTGCTCGATGAAGCGGTCGCTGTACGAGCAGCCCTGTTCGTGCAGGAAGTAGTCCTCGCGGGCCAGTTCCGCCCAGCCGGTGGCGCTGTGGGCGACGGGGTGGTCGGGAGAGCAGACGAGTACCAGCGGCTCGCGGGCCAGCGGTGTGCACTCGATGTCGCGGAAAGCCGCCTCGTCCTCCAGGAGCAGGGCCAGGTCCAGCTCGCCGGTGCGGAGCGCGGCGACGGCGGTCGCGGTCCCCGTCGTGCGCAGGTCCACCTCGATCCCGGGGTGGCTGCGCCGCAGTGCGGCGATGACTCCCGGCAGCCGCGCGGACACGAGCGTCTCGCCGGCCGAGAGCACCACGCGTCCGGTCACCTGACCGCCCGCGCCGCCTGCCGAGGCGGCGACCGCCCGCAGCTGGGACTCGGCCTCCAGCACCGCCTGGGCCTGCGTCAGCACCTCGCGTCCGGCGCCGGTGAGCACCACCCCGCGCGGCAGCCGGTCGAACAGGCGCAGGCCGAGGTCCTTCTCCAGCGACTGCACTTGGGCGGTGACGGTGGACTGGACGAGGTGCAGGTGCTCGGCTGCGGCAGTCAGGTTCTCGGTCCGGGCAACGGTGGCGAAGGTGCGCAGGAGCCGGGTGTCCATGCCGTCGACGATACAAGGTTCCCATCGGATACACCGATGGATTCGATCGATGTCGATCGTTTGTGTGGATGCCTGGGGGGTGCCACCGTAGGGGCATGAGCTTGAAGACACGCCCCGAAGTCCTGCGCTACACCGCCTTCACCACCGATCCCGCGGGTGGCAACCCGGCAGGCGTCGTACTCGACGCGGCCGCACTGGAGGATGCCGCCATGCTCGCGACCGCCGCCGAAGTCGGATACTCGGAGACGGCGTTCGTCACCGCCGCGGACCACGAGGCGCGCCGGTTCCGGCTGCGCTTCTTCAGTCCGCTCGCCGAGGTCGCCTTCTGCGGCCACGCGACCGTCGCCACCGCCGTGGCCCTGGCCGAGCGGATCGGCACCGGCCCGCTCGTCTTCGACACGCCGGTGGGTGAGATCGCCCTGGACACCGCGGCGGAGCCCGGGGGCTCCGTGACGGCGTCGCTCACCAGCGTTCCCACCCGCTCCCGGCCGGCGGGCGACGAGGAGGTGGAGGCCTCCCTCGCGGCGTTGCGCTGGTCCGCGGAAGACCTCGACCCGGCACTCCCTGCGCACGTCGCCTTCGGCGGAAACGAGCACCTGGTGCTGGCCGTGGCCACCCGCGAGCGTCTCGCGGCCCTCGACTACGACTTCGACGCCCTGGCCGAGGTGATGCACCGGCACGGCTGGACCACGCTCCAGCTGGTCTGGCGCGCGGCCCCGGACCTCTTCCACGCCCGCGACCCCTTCCCGATCGGCGGTGTCGTCGAGGACCCGGCCACCGGCGCCGCGGCCGCCGCCTTCGGCGGCTACCTGCGCACCCTCGGCGCCCTCCCGCCGTCCGGTGCCTTCACCATCCGCCAGGGGGAGGACCTCGGCCGGCCCAGCCTGCTCCGCGTCGAGGCGTCCGCAACGGACCCGCGCGTGCGGGTGAGCGGGCAGGCCGTGCCGATCCCGGGCGCAAACGCGGGCACCGGGGAGGAAGGAGCCTGAGCGAACCCTTCGGGCCCGCGGCCGGGGGCCCGAAAGGCGGGGATCAGGCGCGGTGGACGTCGGTGGTGTCGACCAGGGCGAGGCGGTGGTTGTACTGGATCGTGTACATCGTGCCGGCGCCCTGGATGTAGGTCTCGGTGGGGCGAGTGGTGCCGTTCGCGGGGTAGAAGTCGTCGCGGTGGGCCGGCCGGTCCGTCGCCACGTATTCCTGTCCCGCGGGGAAGGTGTAGCGGGTGAACGCCGGAGCGGAGTCCGGGGAGAGGCCCGCCGGGTATTCGGACGGGTCGGGGTAGGCCTCGCCGTACACCCGGGCGGCGGTGTCGCCGGCGGTCGTGAGGATCTTCACGTGCCGGGCCCGAACGGTGTTCATGCCGTGCGGGTTGTCGAACCAGACCTTCTGCCCGCCGTACCAGACGGCTGTCCACTCGCCCTGCCGGCCGGCGACGACGAACTGCTGGCCCGCCGACACGGTGGCGCTCCAGTCGTTGATCTCGTCGGTGCCGGGGGAGCCGCCGGCGTGCACGTAGGGGTCGGCCGCGAGCGGTGCGCTCGCACTCGGCGCGGTCCGCACGTAGAGGAAGTTCGACGGCTCGGTCCGGTCCGTGCACGCGGGCGTCGCGCCGGTCGGGTCGTCCGCCGGGCACACCCGCACCGTCTGGTCGTTGGACGCGAAGCGCGGTGCGATCGTCACCGCGGTGCCGACCGGGCCCACGCCGTGCCGGCCCTCGGAGGTCGGCGCGCCCAGCATGGCCATGAACCGGTTCCAGTCCCAGTACGGTCCCGGGTCCCAGTGCATCCCGGAGACCGAGGAGTCCACCGGGCCCGGGACGTTGTCGTGGCCGATGATGTGCTCGCGGTCGAGCCTGATGTGGTACTTCTCGGCCAGGTACGTGACCAGGTCGGCCGTGTTCTCGTACTGGACCTGGGTGTACCAGGTGGCTCCGTGGGCCGCGAAGCCCTCGTGCTCGATGCCGATCGAGTGCATGTTGAACCAGTAGTTGCCCGCGTGGAACGCCAGGTCCTTGTCGGCCACGGACAGCGTCACCGCGCCGTCGGAGGCGCGCATGACGTAGTTGGCCGCGGCCCTGTTCGCCGGGTTCTGGAAGCTGTTGACGGCGGACTCGTACGACGACTCGGTGTCGTGGATGACGATGTAGTCGATCGTCATCCCGTCGGACGGGCGGTTCGCGACCTGGTAGTTGGTCGTCGCCGCGGGCGCCGACCGGCAGTCGAGGTCCGGCGGGCAGTCGGTGCCGGCGGACGCGGTCTGCTCCAGTCGCAGGGACGCGAGGCCGGTGGTGTCCGCGAGCAGCGCGCGCACGGGCGCGAGCCGCACGTGCTGGCCGTCGGCGGTGGTGCGCTCGGCGCCCGCCCGCATCGTGGCGAACACGCGGTCCGCGAAGCGCGTGGCGGCCGCCTGGTCGGAGGAGCCGCTGTACCGGGCCACGGCGGCGTACCACTGTGCCGGGTCCTGCGGTGTGCTCCCGCGCAGCTTCCGCTCGTACGACGCCAGGAGCGCTGCCGCGGCGCGGATGTTGGACCGCCGGTCGGTCCGCACCCGCTGCGCCGGCAGGCCGACGAGCGCGGCCGCGATGGTCAGCGTGTGCAGCGACGGGTCGGACGCCGGCGACGCCTGGTCCGAGCGGCCCGCCGCACCGGCCGCACCGGCCGCGAGCATCGACGGCGTCACGTCCGTCAGGCTCATCGGGCCGTATCCGCCGCCGGTGTTGTGGCCCTGGTGGACGTCCCACCCGGACTCCTGGTACGCGACCGCCGCCACCACCGGCTCCGGCACCCCGGACTCGTGCGCGGCGTAGGCGAAGTCCCGCTGCTCGCCTGCGGCACCCGGCGCCGCGCCGGCCGACGCGTCCGGCGCCGTCACGCACCCCATGACGACCAGCGTCGCGCCCACGACGCATGTCGCAAGTCCCCGCCGCGCTATCCGCCTTCGACCCACGGTCCTCAGCCTCCGCCCATGTGCGCTGCCCTTTCGACCGCCCCATAGTGACCGAACGCCAGCCACGAGTCGATCGTCACTGCTGTTGCACCCGATCACCGTGCTGCCGGTACCGGTCGTTCGCGGTCGACGGCGGTGACGCCGCGCCGGGCCCTTGGCCTCAGCGCTTGATGCCGACGCCGCTGTAGAAGCCGATGTGGGCCAGTTCTTCCCCGGTCGGCTGCGCTGCGTCGGGGCGCCACAGGGGCGGCTGGACCAGGCCGGGGTCGACCAGGTCCAGATCCCCGAAGAAGCCGAGAACCTCGTCGTGGGACCGCAGGTTCAAGGTGGCGGTGGCGCCCCTGTCGCGGTAGACGTCACGGGCCTGCGACGACCCCGGGTTCGTCCGGTGGAAGTCGTTCGTGCCGTGGCTGAGGACCAGGTAGCTGCCCTTGGGCAGGGCGTCCCGGTAGGCGGCGACGAGCCCGGCCGGATCCTCGTCGTCCCTGACGAAGTGCAGGATGGCGACGAGCATCAGCCCGACCGGCTGGTCGAAGTCGATGAGCTTGTCGATGGTCGGGTGCCCCAGGATGCTCTCCGGCTCCCGCAGGTCGCCCAGGAGGAAGCCGGTGTTGCCCGAGTCCAGCAGATACGCGCCGGCGTGCGTGGCGACGATCGGGTCGTTGTCGACGTACGCGATCCGCACGTCCGGCGAGACCTCGTGTGCAACCTGATGGGTGTTCGGGGCGGTGGGGATGCCGGTGCCGATGTCGATGATCTGCCGGATGCCGCTCTCCGCCAGGAACCGCACGGCGCGGTGCATGAAAGCCCGGTTGGCCTGGGCCATGGGCACGATGTCCGGGACCAGGTCGATCACCCGCTGGGCGGCGTCGCGGTCGACCGCGTAGTTGTCCTTGCCGCCCAGGTAGTAGTCGTACATCCGGGCAGGGTGCGGCCTGCTCGTGTCGATCTCGGCGACAGGGAAGCCCTGGTCGGTCAACGCCATCCTCCGGTTCCTGGCGGTCTCGCCACGGTGCGAGCCCTCGGCATGCTGCTGATCGGTCTGCTGATCGGTGGCAGTTCGTGCGTACCTGGGGGCCGTTGAGCAGTCTGTCACGCGCTCGGCGCACGGTGCAGCTCGTCGCGTCGATTCGGCGGAGGACGCGTTCCTCTGTGGTGCCGCGGGCCCGGGGCGGGCCTGCAGGATCGAGTTGAGCAGACGGCCGGGAGCGGCAGGCCGGTTCGGCCTGCCGCTCCCTCTGCCGTGCTGGTCACGGCGGCCCTGCTGTTCCGGCTCGTGCCGCCGGTGGTGCGCATTCGCGCCGCCGGTGCGGTAGCCGTCCGCACCGGCGGGGTGGGCGTCAGCTCGCGGTGCAGGCCAGGGTGGGGCTGGGCGCTGAGCCGCTGCCGGTGAAGCCGAAGGTGGTGCCGGCTCCCGCGCCGAGGGCGCCGTTGAAGGAGGCGTTGGTCGCGGTGATCGCGCCGGAGGTGCCGCTGTTGACCGCGTTCCACATCTGGGTGATCGCGCTGCCGGAGGGCTCGGTCCACGAGACCTTCCAGCCGGAGATCGCCGAGCTGCCGGAGTTGGTCACGGTGACCTCCGACTGGAAGCCGCCCGGCCACGAGTTGACCGTCTTGTACGTGGCCGTGCAGCCCTGACCGGTGTTACCCCCGGTCGAACCCGTCGACGTGCCCGTGCTCGTACCCGACGTCGTCCCGGACGTGGTGCCCGACGACGTACCGCTCGACGTGCCCGACGTGGTGCCGGTGGACGTGCCCGTGCTCGTGCCGGTCGATGTGCCGGTCGACGTGCCCGTCGACGTGCCGCCGGTCGTGCCGGTCGTGCCGTCGAGCCCGAAGAAGTGGATCGCGTAGGCGGCCATGCCGGTCTGGGGCAGTACGTGGCCGGCGCCCTGGATGCTGTACGCCTCGATGTGGACCTTGCCCGAGGAATCGGCGAAGGTGCTGCGGTTCCAGCCGGACTGCGGGGTGTCGGTGGAGGTGGGCGTCTGGCTGAGCCCGAAGACGTTGGTCCACTGCTTGATGTCTTCCTGCAACAGCTGGTAAGGCACGAGCGTGTCGGCGGTGCCGTGCCACAGCTGGAGCGGCGGGCGCTGGCCGTTGAAGCCGGGGTCGGCCGCCCGGACCGCGTCGCCCCACTCCTGCGGGGTGCGGACCATGTTGCCGCCGGTGCACTTGCTCGTGCCCGGAGGGTAGTCGGCGGCGCTGGCGAAGCAGTTGAACGGCACGCCCATGTAGGCAGCCCCGGCCTTGAACACGTCCGGATACAGGGCGAGCATCTCGTCGGTCATCATGCCGCCCGACGACGAGCCGGTGACGTAGACCCGGTTGGCGTCGCCGTGGTAGGTCTGCTCGGCATAGGTGATCATCGACACGAGGGAGACCGGGTCGCTCCCGCCGCCCCGCACCTTGGCCGCGGACGACCAGGTGTCCCAGCACTTGCCGAACCCGGCCTCCTGCTGGGCGCTGGGGTAGATGACGATGAAGCCGTACCGGTCGGCCAGGGAGGCGAACTCGCTGCCGGAGTAGAAGCCCGGCCCCGTGCCGCCGCAGCCGTGCAGGGCCAGCAGGATCGCCGGATTGGCCGGATGCGTGTCGGGCACGTAGACGTACATCTGTGCGCCGCCGGGGTTGGCCCCGAAATTGGTCACCTGGGTCAGGCCCGCCGCGGAGGCCGGGGAGGTGAGCCCGATGAACAGGCTCAATGCTGTGAACGCGGCTGCGGCGCAGACGGCGGCCAGCGCCTTCGAGATCCGTCTCATGGTTTCTCCTGTGTGGGGGGACCGGGATGCCGCGGTGAGTCCCAGCGCGTCGGCATCCGTCAGGGGAAGAATGCTGCTCGGCTGACGCAACGTCAATGCTTGGGACGTCATGGTGCGGATGATCAGCGGTGCGTAGAGGAGTTTTGCGCCAGAGTGTCAAGCTAGTTGTTATCAAGCGCCTTGATATCAAGTCCCTTGTTGTCAAGTGGCTTGACAGCTGCCCGGGATGGGTTTCGCCGCCCGGCGGGCAGCGGGCAGGTATCGTTCGGCCGTGACCACACCACGCGCCGGCGAAGCCGCTCGCCACGGGGCGGCGGCCCCGCGCCTGAGCTATCTGGTGTTCCGGCTGGAGCGGCGTATCCGCGGGCACCTGGACGACGCACTCGCCCGGCACGGGGTCACCACAACCGGGTACATGGCACTGAGCGAACTGCGCTTGCGCGACGGGCCGTCCTCGGCGCAGCTTGCGCGCATCGCGTTCGTCAGCGCGCAGGCGATGAACCTGGTCGTCCGCGACCTCGAACGCCGCGGCCTGGTGGTGCGCCGACCGGACCCGCGGGGCGGCCGCATACTGCGGGTGCGCCTCACCCGTGCCGGCCTGGCGACGCTGCGACGCTGCGACCGTGCACTCGACGAGATCGAACAGGTCATGCTCGCCGCGCTGGACGAGCAGAACCGGAAGACGCTCGCCGACAACCTGGCCGAGTGCGCGCTGGCCCTGCATCCCGAGCCGGGCCCGGAAGGCACGGCGGACCTGCCGTAGCCGTCGGGCAGCAGGTGCCCGGCCGCCCGCCCGCGGCTGTGAGCGCGGACGGGCAGGCGTCTGCCGGGCGACTGCGGCCACCCGGCGGGCGTACCGCTCCGCGCACGGTGTTCCGGTCCGCGGTCAGTCGAGGACCTCCGCCTCCTCCTCGGAGGCCGACCGGCCGCGCAGGGCGACCACTGCGAGCAGCGCGGAGAAGAGCGCCGCCGAGCCGCAGACCACGAAGCCGATCGCGTACCCGTGGCCGAGGGAGTCCAGGGCCAGCGGGTGCAGGTCGGACAGCTTCGGAGAGGCCGCGGAGGCACCGTTGACCGCGAGCGGGCCGCCCTCCGCCAGCACTTCGGACCCCGCGCCCTTGAGCGCGTCGGGGAGCGCGGAGCCGTGGAGCGAGGAGGAGAAGCTGTGCGAGGCGCGGCTCAGGGCGACCGCGCCGATGACGGCGGGGCCGAGGGTGAAGCCGAAGTCGCGCAGCAGGTTCGTCGTCGCGCTCGCCATACCGGCGAGCCGGGTCGGCACGGTGTTGACGGCGGTGGCGGTGATCGACGAGACGGTGATGGCGAAGCCCAGGCCGACCAGCCCCAGCGGCACGATCAGCGAGCCGAAGGCCCGGTCGGTGATCGGGAGCGTGGCCGCCCAGTAGTCGCCCGCCGCCATCAGGGCCAGGCCCGAGACCAGCAGCAGTCGCGGCGCCACCGTTCTCAGCAGTCGCTCCGTCAGCGGCAGCACCACCAGGGCTATGCCGTTGAGCAGCAGGAACGCCATGGCGGTGCGCATCGGCTTCTGGTCCTGGACCGGGCCCAACCGGATACTGACCGCGTAGGCGGTGCCGAGGAAGCCGAACATGCCGACCACGGCCACCACGGAGGCCACCGCGAAGGACCGGTTGCGGAACAGGTCCAGCCGCAGAAGGGGGGATCTGACGCGCAGCTCGGCGAACACGAAGGCCACCAGGAACACGGCCGCCAGCACGAAGGCGACGACGATCGACGGGGAGCCCCAGCCGTCCTCCGGGCCCTGGATGATGGCGTAGAGCAGGGCGAACAGCCCGAGGCCGATGGTGACCTGGCCTGCCGGGTCCAGGGAACGGCCCTCAGGTGCACGGGAGTTGACGGCGAAGCGGGCGCTGACCGCGGCGCTGACCGCCCCGATCGCCATGACGACGACGAAGGACCAGCGCCACGAGCCGTAGGTCGCGGTGATGCCGCCGAGCAGCGGGGCGAGGAAACCGCCGGTGGACAGGAACGCCGCCCACAGGGCGATGACCCTGGCGCGCTGGGTGTGCGAGGTCGCGCCCGCGGCGAGGATCGCCAGTGACGTCGGGAAGAGCGCCGCGGCGCCGAGCCCGGCGAGCGCCTGCCCGACCCACAGCTGGTGGATTCCGTCGGACGTGGTGCTGACCAGCTCGCCCACGGCGAGCAGCGCGGCGCCGCCGACCAGCAGCCGCTTGCGCCCGAACAGGTCGCCCAGCAGCCCGAAGGTCAGTTCCAGCACGGCGACGGGGAGCAGGAAGGCGTCCGAGATCCAGGTCAGCTGGGAGCCGACCGGATGCAGGTCGCTCTGGAAGAGCCCGTTGAGGGTGGCCGGTATGGCCAGGCCGATCTGGGCCAGGCAGACCGCCAGCAGCCCGGCGACCAGGGTGCCGGTGCTGAGGCCGGGGCCCGAGGTGGAGGTCTTGGATGCGGCGTCGGTCGTCGTTGACACTGTGCGCTCCTGGGATCAGCGCCGGACGCCGGAGAGGGCGTCAGGGCGGTAGCGGACGAAGGCGGCGCCGTCGAGGTCCAGCCCGGTGGCGCTGCGCTGGAGGCGTTCAGGCGTGGTCGCGCTGCCCCAGCGCCCGGTGTCCAGCCGCTGCTCCAGCGCGTGCAGCGAGGCGACCGTCTCGGCGGTGGTGAAGTTGCAGTGGCCCTGCCGGGCCACATAGGCCTGACGCAGCAGGTTCGAGTCGCCGGCCTTGCGCAGCCGCTCGGCGAAGGCGGCCTCCTGCTCGACGGGAACGAGCTGGTCTGCGGTCGTGTGCACGTCGAGCAGCGGAACGGCCAGCCCCTGGCCGGCGGTCGACGTCCGCTCCAGGTTCTTGACGGCCGCCGGGTCGGCGGCGGTGTGCGCGCCCCGGGTCAGCGCGGCGAGGTCGGCGTGCAGGTCGAGCCCGGCCGCCCGGTACAGCGCCGCGACCTGCGGGGCATGGGCGGACCCGTGCAGCAGCGCGGCGTAGTCGACGCCCTTGTTCCACGAGGTGTTGCCGCCGGCGGACTGCTCGACCGACAGGCGGGCCGGGACGAGGAAGTACAGCAGGCCTTGGGCGATCCACTCGTACTGCTGCTCCTCCTGGCCCGCGTAGTCGGTGGCGCCGGGGGCGGACTCGCCCGGTGCCCAGTCGGCGAGGTTGAGGTAGGCCGCGGCCAGGGCGATCCTGGCGCGCCCCGAGGCGGTCTGCTGAGCGGCGGTGACCGCGGCGGTGAGCCGGCCGGCGAGGGCGTTGGCCTCGTCCGCGCTGCTGAGGTCGACCAGGCGGTCGACGTCGGCGGGGTCGAACAGGGCGGCCAGCGTGTACTCGGCGTCCAACTGGTAGTTGTCGAGGTCGACGCCGCCCGAGACGAGGCCGCACAGGTTGAGTGCGCCGTCGATCCGCCCCGCGCCGTCCCGGGCCAGCTGGGCGTTGATCAGGCCGCCCATCGACTGGCCGACCGAGATGACCCTCCTCGGCTCACCGATCCGCGTCCTGAACGCGTCGAGCGTCGCGAACTGGTCCCGTTCGGCGGAGTCCAGCGCCCACAGCGAGCCGTGCGGGTCGTAGGAGGAGCCGACGAGGGCGTCGCCCTCGGCCAGCAGCTCCGCCTTGGCCGCGTCGCTCGGGGCGTCGGCGGGAGCGAGCGAACCGAAGCCGTGGCTGAAGAGCAGGACGGTGCCGTTCCAGTCCGCAGGCACGTCCGCGGTCCAGACGGCACCGTCGGCGAGAGTGCCGGACAGCTGGGCGTCGGACCGGGGGGTGCCGGCCGCCGCGTGGGCCGCGGTTGCCGTGGCGGTGAGCGAGAGCAGGAGGGCCGCGCAGCCCGCGACAAGCGCACGGGAAGGCAGTCGGGGCATGAGGACTCCACATGGTGGGTGGGGTGGGTGCCGGGTGCCGAAGTGCGATGAATGTAGGTCTGCCTGATGACTGCCGTCAATGGAGTGACAAGGATTGGTCAGCCGAGGTCGAGCGTGTCGAGCAACTGCGCGGCGGCCTGCGCGGCCGGCCGCTCCCAGCGCCGGGCGAGGCCGCGGAAGACCGCCTCGGCCCGTGCGGCGGGCCAGTCCGCGGGCAGGTGTTCCGCGGGCAGGTGCGGGTCCTGGCGCACCAGCCCCAACCAGTCCGTGTGCAGCAGCAGTTGGCCGGCCAGCTCGCTCGGGGTGCCCGGCACCGGGTCCGTGCGGTCCCAGCGGTCGAGGAAGGACCGGTAGCGGGCGCCGATCGCGGCGATGTCGAAGGCCTGCTCCAGCACCTCGCGGACCTCGGTCGGCGACGCCACGGTGGCCCGGAAAACCCGCAGGTACGCCTCGAGGCCGAGCCCCGACACCGCCTCGCGCACGTCGACCGGCGCCGCGGCCACCCACAGCCCGTTCTGCAGCGGGCCGAAGCCCGCCCAGATCAGCCGGGAGCGCAGGTCGTGGCGCTCCCGGCGCCAGGCCTCGGGGAGCGAGAAGCCGACCATGGTCCACTGCCCGTCCCAGTCGCGGTTGACCGCGCCCGTGCGCCACACCCGGTCGCGGCCGTCCGTCAGTACCTGGGCCGCGTGCGCGGTGAGCCCGAAGTACGTCCTGCGGCCCTGCCGGTGGCGTTCCAGCATGCCCCGCTTGACCATGCGGTTGAGCGTCGTGCGCACCGCTTCCTCGCTGACGCCGACCTCTTCGAGCACGGCGATCACGCTGCCGGAGGAGACCGCCGACGGCCGCCCGAGCAGATGGATGCCGAAGAAGGACAGCATCAGGGACTGGGTGCGCGGCTCGGGCGCGTCGAGAGGGGTGTCGGCACTGGTCACGGGCACAGCGTAGAGCTGTGGAAGGGTGCGCGGGGCAATGCGCGACGTTTCTGTGACGGCCGTCTCGAATCAGACGGTCTTCAGGGGGCGCGGAGCCTGCCCCCGCTCACCATCGCGAGGTCGGCGCCGATGCGTGCGGCGGCCTCGCGCAGCGCGGGCAGGATGTTCGTCCTGGCCTCCTCGGCGGAGGTGCGCCCGGCGTGCAGCGAGACGTTCGCCGCAGCGACGACCGACCCTTCGCGGTCCCGCACCGGCACGGCCACCGAGCGCAGCCCCTCCTCCAACTCCTGGTCCACCAGCGCGTATCCGTCGTCGGCGGTGCGGTCGAGCACCGCCGCCAGACGGTCGCGGTCCGTCAGCGTGAAGCGGGTGAGCCGTTCGAGGTCCGCCCCGGAGAGCCACCGCGCCCGGTCGGCCGGGGGCAGACCGGCAAGCAGCACCCGGCCCATCGAGGTCGCGTGTGCGGGGAACCGGGTTCCCAGGGTGATGGTGACGCTCATGATCCGGTGTGACGCCACCCGGCCGACGTAGCGGATGTCCGTCCCGTCGAGGACCGCCACGGAGGCGGACTCGTGCACCTGCTCCACCAGCGCCGCCAGGTGCGGGGCGGCGATCTCCCCGAGGGAGAGGCCGGACAGCAGCCGGTAACCCAGGTCGAGCACCCGGGGCAGGGGGGTGAACAGCCCCTTGTCCGAGGCCACGTAGCCGAGTTGCTCGAGCGTGAGCAGCGAGCGGCGGGCGGTGGCTCTGGGCAGTCCTGTGGACCGGGCCACCGCGGCGAGCGCCATCCCCCCGGGGACCTCGCCGAGACAGCCCAGTACGGCGAGTCCGCGGGCGAGGGACTGGAGGTACTCCGGGCCCAGCTCCCGTTTGGCGTCGGCAGTGCTGTCGGCCGCGGTCGTCGCCCTCGGGTCGGCGGGCGCCGACCCGAGGGCGGCCGTCATCCGGCCGGCCGTACGGTGCATCGCGTCCAGCGCGAACGTCCGCAGGCCCTCGGCGGAGTGCCGGCTCGTATGGCTGACGACGCTCAGCGCGCACACGACCCTGCCGCCGGGATCGCGGACCGGCACGGCCACGGCCACCAGGCCGGGCTCGATCAGCTGGTCGTCCACCGCCCAGCCCTGGGCCGCGGCGGCCGCGGCCAGCGCGGAGAACCGGCCCTCACCGGGACGGGACCCCGAAAGCGGCGGAACCGCGGGGAAGCCGTCGTCCCGAGGATCGGCCGCCGCCCGCTCCCGCCAGACCGCCCACTCCTGCGGCCCCCAGTCGGCGGCGAAGAGCGCGCCCGGCGCGCACCGCTCGGCGGGCAGCACGTCCCCGACCCCGAACGAGACGGAGAGCGTTCGGCGCCGGGTGTTCTGCACCACGAAGCGCACGGCGTCGCCGTCCGGTACGGCGAGGGAGACCGACTCGTCCAGCTCCTCCGCCAGCGCGGCGGCCGGCGGGCCGAGGGCGGCCGGAATGCGGCACGCCCGCAGGTAGGCCGCGCCGAGGGCCATCAGCCCCGGCGCGAGGACGAGTTCGCGCTCCTCCGTGCGGAGATGGCCGAGTCTGGCCAGCGTGGTGGCGATGCGGTCCACGGGGGAGCGGGCCAGTCCGGTCAGCCTGGCCACCTCGCTCGCGCGCAGCCGTCCACCCGGTGCCCGCGCCAGCACGAGGAGCACGGCCAGGCCGCGCTCCAGTGGGCCGACGCAGACGCCGGCGCTGCCGGTGGACGGCATCTGACCTCCTCGGACGACGGGCTGCGGCACACCGTACCCGCTGGGTCGCGGCCGGCCTTCTGTTGACAACCGGTGGGACGCGGGCAGAAACTCCCCCCACCAATGGCGAACGATAGTTCATCAGGCGAACACAAGTGAGCGGATGAGCACATGGACAAAGTGGTTCGTTCGGCCCAGGAGGCGGTGGCCGACATCGGCGACGGCTCCTCGCTGGCCGTGGGCGGCTTCGGACTCAGCGGTGTGCCCGACGTACTGATCGAGGCGCTGTTCCGGCAGGGGGCCGGCCGGCTGAGCGTGGTGTCCAACAACTGCGGGGTGGACGGCGGCGGGCTCGGGATCCTGCTCGCGGCGGGCCGGATCGTCCGGGTCACCGGTTCCTACGTCGGCCAGAACGAGGAGTTCGCCCGCCGGTACCTGTCCGGTGAACTGGAGCTGGAGCTGACCCCGCAGGGCAGCCTCGCCGAGCGGCTGCGTGCGGGGGGAGCGGGCATCCCCGCCTTCTTCACCCCGGCCGGCGTCGGCACCCTGGTGGCCGACGGCGGCATGCCGTGGCGCTACGCCCCCGACGGGTCCGTGGCCGTGGCCTCGCCCGCCAAGGAGGTACGGGTCTACGACGGCCGCGAGTACGTACTCGAACGCGGCATCACCACCGACTTCGCCCTCGTCAGGGCCGCCAGGGGCGACCGGCACGGCAACCTGGTCCTCAACAAGGCCGCCCGCAATTTCAACCCCCTTGCCGCCATGGCGGGGCGGATCACCGTCGCCGAGGTCGAACAGCTCGTGGAACCCGGCGAGATCGACCCCGACCAGGTGCACGTGCCCGGTGTCTTCGTCCAGCGCGTGGTCGAACTGACCCCCGCCCAGGCGGCCGACAAGCGGATCGAGAAGCGCACGGTGAGCCCCTGATGCCCTGGACCCGCAACGAGATGGCCGCCCGGGCGGCACGCGAACTCCCGGACGGCTCCTACGTCAACCTCGGTATCGGCCTGCCGACGCTGATCCCCAACTTCCTGCCCGAGGGCGTCGACGTCGTACTCCACTCGGAGAACGGCATACTCGGCGTCGGCCCCTACCCGTCCGAGGACCGGGTCGACCCCGACCTGATCAACGCGGGCAAGGAGACCGTCACCGTCGCCCCCGGCGCCGCGTTCTTCGACTCCGCGCTCTCCTTCGGCATGATCCGCGGCGGCCACATCGATGTCGCCGTCCTCGGCGCCATGCAGGTCTCCGAGCACGGCGACCTGGCGAACTGGGCCGTCCCCGGCAAGATGATCAAAGGCATGGGCGGTGCGATGGACCTCGTGCACGGCGCCCGCAAGGTCATCGTGGTGATGGAGCACAACGCCAGGGACGGAAGCCCGAAGATCGTCGCCGACTGCACCCTGCCGCTCACCGGCAAGGCCTGCGTCCAGCGCATCGTCACCGATCTCGGCGTCCTCGACGTCACATCCGGCGGGCTGCGCCTGGCCGAACTCGCCCCGGGCGTCGGCCTGGACGAAGTCCGCGATCGCACCGGCGCGAGGCTCGGCGTCCACGAGGCGACGGGGGCCGTGCTGTGAGCGCCGCGGTCCGCGCCGTCTCGACCACCGGCCCCCGTCCGGGAGCGCTGACACCCAAGGAATCAGGCATGGCACTCGACCAGCAGACCGTCGACGCGGAGATGGCCGCCCTCCCCGGCGCAGGCGGCCCCCACCCCGCACGCGACTACGCCCCCTACCGCAGCAGCGTGCTGCGCCACCCCACGCAGCCGCTCGTGGTCGTCGACGACCCGGAGGCCGTGGAACTGACCGGCCCCGTCTTCGGCGTGAGCGACGTCACCGAACTCGACGCCGACCTGACCCGCCACCATGCGGGCGAGCCGCTGGGGGAGCGCATCACCGTGAGCGGGCGGGTACTCGACCGCCGGGGCCGCCCCGTACGCGGGCAGCTGGTCGAGATATGGCAGGCCAACGCCTCCGGCCGCTACGCCCACCGGCGAGACCAGCACACCGCACCGCTGGACCCGAACTTCACCGGAGTGGGACGCTGCCTCACCGACGACCGGGGCGGCTACCGGTTCACCACCGTCAGACCCGGCGCCTACCCGTGGCGCAACCACCTCAACGCCTGGCGGCCCGCGCACATCCACTTCTCCCTGTTCGGGGCGGCCTTCACCCAGCGCCTGGTCACCCAGATGTACTTCCCCGGCGACCCGCTCTTCCGCCACGACCCGATCCTGAGGTCCGTCACGGACGAGGCCGCGCGGGACCGGCTCGTCGCCGAGTACGTCCACGACCTGTCCGAGCCCGAGTTCTCCCTCGGCTACCGGTGGGACATCGTGCTCGACGGGCCGTCGGCCACCTGGACGGAAGGGGAGGACCAGTGATCACGCCGTCCCAGACCGTGGGCCCGTTCTACGGCTACGCGCTGCCCTTCGCCAAGGGCGGCGAGATCGCCCCCGTCCGCGACCCCCGCGCCGTCACCGTCCACGGTGTGGTCCGTGACGGGGAGGGAGCCCCGATCCCCGACGCGCTGCTGGAGTTCTGGCAGGC
Source organism: Streptomyces sp. NRRL F-5123 (assembly GCF_000721495.1). GTDB lineage: Bacteria > Actinomycetota > Actinomycetes > Streptomycetales > Streptomycetaceae > Actinacidiphila. The sequence continues at coordinate 22,957 of NZ_JOHY01000018.1, read as the reverse complement.
CGGACCGGACGGCCGGCGGACGGGGGCCCCCGGCTCGCTGCGCCGGGATCCCGTCGACGGAGCCGTCATCGGCCGCGACGGCCTCGTCTTCACCGGCTTCGGACGGGTGCCCACCGACGCCGACGGCCACTACGTCGTGCGCACCCTCCCCCCGCCGGAGGACGCGCCCTACCTCTCGGTCATCGTCTTCGCCCGCGGGCTGCTGCACCACCTCCACACCCGCGCCTATCTGCCGGGCCACGAGGACGACGCCCTGCTGGCCGCACTGCCCGAGGAGCGGCGGGCGACGCTGGTCGCCCGTGAGGAGAGCGAGGGCGTCCACCGTTTCGACATCAGGATCCAGGGAGGCAGCGCGGAGGAGACGGTCTTCCTTGCCTTCCGCTGATTCCACCGATCCCTCGTGCGGCCCGGAGAGCGCGGACCGCGCGGACCTCGGCGGCCCGCTCGATCGCGACGAACCGGGCGAACCGCCCCACCCCGCGCGGTACGTGGGAGCGGCGGCCGAACCGACCGACCGCGTCCTGCGCACCGCGCGGGCCCAGCACCCCAGGGGGAACCGATGACGCCTGTGCACCACATCACCGACGGCCGCGCGGACGCCCCGGTCCTCATCCTCGGTCCCTCCCTCGGCACCGGCGTGCGGCTGTGGGATGCGCAGGTCGCCGCCCTCGCCCGCGGGCGCCGCGTGGTCCGCTACGACCTCCCCGGGCACGGCGGCACCCCGGCCGCGCTGCTGCGGGAACCGACCGTGGCGGGCATCGCCGCGCTCGTGCTCGAACTCGCCGACTCCCTGGGCGTGCGGACCTTCGCCTACGCGGGGGTCTCGCTCGGCGGCGCCGTCGGCACATGGCTCGCCGTCCACCGTCCCGAGCGGGTCGAATCGCTCGCCCTCGTCTGCTCCTCGGCGAGGTTCGGCGAGCCCGAAGCGTGGCGGGAACGCGCCCGGCGGGTGCGCGAGGAAGGCGTGGACGGCCTCGCCGCCACCGCCGCCGGCCGCTGGTTCACCCCGGGGTTCGAGGCCACGGACACCGCCCGCGCCCTGGTCGCGGACCACCGGACCGTGGACCCGAAGGGCTACGCCGACTGCTGCGACGCCCTCGCGGCCTTCGACCTGCGCGGCGAACTCGCGCGTATCCAGGCACCGACCCTTGTCGTCGCAGGACGCCAGGACACCGCCACGCCGCCGGTGCACGCCCGCGAACTGGCCGACGGCATCGATGGATCCAGCCTCGTGGAGATCAACGGCGCCGCCCACCTCGCCCCCGTGCAGCAGCCGCAGCGGGTACTGCACGCGCTGCTCGACCACCTGGGCCAGAACGCCGCCACCCGCGGCGCCGCCGTCCGCCGCGCGGTGCTGGGGGACGCCCACGTGGAGCGCGCCACGGCCGCCACGACGTCCTTCACCGCGCCCTTCCAGGACCTGATCACCCGTTACGCATGGGGCGAGATCTGGACCCGCCCCGGTCTCGACCGGCGGACCCGCAGCTGCATCACCATCACCGCGCTGATCGCCCGCGGCCACGACGAGGAACTGGCGATGCACATCCGGGCCGCGCGCAACAACGGGCTCAGCCGCGAGGAGATCCAGGAAGTCCTGCTCCACTCCGCCGTCTACTGCGGTGTGCCCGCCGCCAACACGGCCTTCGCCATCGCCAACCGCATCCTCGGGGAAGAGGCGTCCGCATGACCGTGCCCCCCGTGCCGCTCCCCGCCCGCACCACCGTCGGCGTCGTGGGTGCCGGCCCCGCAGGACTCCTGCTCGCGCGGCTGCTCCACCGGGCGGGCATCGACTGCGTGGTCCTCGAATCCCGGACCCGGGACTACGTCGAACAGCGCCAGCGGGCAGGCATCCTGGAACAGGCAACCGTCGACGCCCTGCGTTCCAGCGGCGCCGCCGAACGCCTCGACCGCGAGGGCCTGGCCCACGACGGCGTGGAACTGCGCTGGGGCCGGCGCCGCCACCGCGTCGACTTCCCCTCGCTCACCGGCGGACGCAGGGTCTGGGTCTACGCGCAGACCGAGGTCGTCAAGGACCTCATCGGGCTCCAGCTGGGCGACGGAGCACCACTGCTGTTCGACGCCCCGGTCTCCGCCGTGGTCGGTGCCGACACCGCCCGGCCACTCGTCCGCTACACCCATGGCGGGGCGGAGCACACCCTCGCCTGCGACTACGTCGTCGGCTGCGACGGCTTCCACGGCGTCACCCGCAACGCGGCGCCGGAGGGCGCGCTGACCACCTTCGAACGCGCCTACCCGTACTCGTGGCTGGGCGTACTCGCCGACGTGGCGCCCTCCAACGACGAGCTGGTCTACGCGCACTCGCCACGGGGCTTCGCACTGCTCAGCATGCGCTCCCCGACCGTGAGCCGGCTCTACCTGCAAGTGCCCAACGGCACGGACCCCGGCGCCTGGACGGACGAGCGGATCTGGGACGAGCTCGACGCCCGCTTCGCCGTCGACGGGGACTGGAGCCTTGCCAGGGGGCCGATCACGCAGAAGTCCGTCCTCCCGATGCGCAGCGTCGTCACCGAGCCCATGCGCTGGGGCCGGGTGCTGCTCGCGGGGGACGCCGCGCACATCGTTCCGCCCACCGGCGCCAAGGGGCTGAACCTCGCCGCCGCCGACGTCATCGTGCTGGCCCGCGCCTTCGAGCAGTGGGCGAGGACCGGTTCCACCGCGGGCCTGGACGCGTACTCCGACACCTGCCTGCGGCGGGTGTGGCGTGCGGAGCACTTCTCCTGGTTCATGACGACGACTCTGCACACCGCGCCCGGACAGTCGGATTTCGACACCCGGCTGCAGCTCTCCCAGCTGGACCGCGTCGCGGCCTCCGCGCACGCCGCCGCCGAACTGGCGGAGAACTACGTGGGCGGGCCGGTGGGCTGACCGGCGCACCGGTCGCCGCCGGCCGGCCGGTGCACAGCCGGTCCGGGCCGCGGCTCCCGTGTCCTCACAGGTCCAGAGTCAGCCGTCCGCCGGGGACGCGGCAGCGCGAGACGCAGATCATCAGCGTCTCGCCGGCGGCGCGTTCCGCCTCGGTGAGCACACTGTCGCGGTGGTCGGCCTCGCCCGCCAGGAGGTCGGTCTCGCAGGTGCCGCAGGTGCCCTCCGTGCAGGAGTAGAGGACCTCGAGGCCCGACTGCCGGACGGCTTGCAGGATGCTCAGCCCGGGCGGGACCGTCAGCACCCTTCCCGACCTGGCGAGCTCCACCTCGAACGGCGTGTCGCCGGTGGTGTCGGCCGCTGCCGCGGTGAAACGCTCCAAACGCAGCGCGGACGCCGGGACCCGGGACTCGACGGCTTCCAGCAGCGACGCCGGGCCGCACGCGTAGACGAGCTCGCCCGGCCGCAGGTCCGCGAGGTAGCCGTCGAGGTCGAGCGGGCCGGTGACGAAGGTGACGCGCTCCGCGGGATGGCGTGCGGCCAGTTCCGCCACGAAGGCCATGGACTCCCTGGTGCGCCCTCCGTAGAGCAGGGACCAGTCCGAGGAGGAGGCCGCGGCGGCGGTCAGCATCGGGAGGATCGGGGTGATGCCGATGCCGCCGGCGACGAAGCGGTGGGCCGGCGCGGGCTCCAGCGGGAAGTGGTTCCTCGGGCCTCGCGCCCGTACCGGGGTGCCGGGCGCGAGGGAGGTGTGCACGAAGTCCGAGCCGCCGCGCCCGTCCGCCTCCCGTAGGACGGCGATCCGCCACTGCTCACCGCCGGGCGGGCCGCACAGCGAGAACTGGCGCTCCAGCCCCTCGGCCAGCAGCAGGTCCACGTGGGCACCCGGCTGCCAGTCGGGGAGGGGCCCGCCGTCGGAGCGGCGGAGCGTCAGGGACACCACGCCGACCGCCTCCGCACGGCGGTCGGCGACGACGAGGTCAAGCGATTCCTTCACCGGGGCTGTCCTCAGGCGTGGGGTGGTCGGGGTGGGCGAGCAGCCAGTCCCACATCTCGACCGGGTCCTCGCAGTGGTGCCGGGCGTCGCAGTGGCAGATGCCCTGCAGGACGTCGGTGCCGGGCAGCCAGCGGATGCGCAGGACGGAGGCGCCCGGGGACGGGCGTTGCGTACTCATCGCCCGGTCGGCGCTGCCGACTCGGCCAGCCGTGCCAGGATGCGCCGCGCCGCAAGGCCGCCGGTGTCGATGTTGATGCTGAGCTCCTGGTAGCCCTCGGGCTCGCTGTCCAGGCAGCGCTGCAGCAGGTTGAGGGCGTCCACGTCCTGCATCACCACGGTGTGGTTGAAGTCGCGCAGGAAAGTGGTGACCTCGTCGTCCCCGACCGCGAAGTTCCGCGAGACGGCCCAGAAGTCGTAGACCCTGCCCGGCGCCGAGGGCGTGATCGCGTACGTGATCTCGGTGCGGAACCGGGGGCTGTCCTGCCCGGTGGGGCTGATCGTGCTGTGCAGGAGGTAGAGGCACGGCGCGAAGTACTCGATGTCCTGGAGCCGCTGGATGCGGCCCTCGATGCCGGTCGACCGCGCGTAGAAGGGCGGGCACTCGGCGTCGGGCATGTGCCGGGAGACGCGGACGATGCCTGCCTCCTCGTCCACCTCGGTGGTGATCGGGGTCTCGGCGACCTCCGGAGTGCCGATGTAGCCGCCGTGCAGGTAGGTCTCGTGCGAGAGGTCCATGAGGTTGTCGACGAGCAGGCCGTAGTCGCCGTCGACGGGTTCCATGCCGGTGACGGTGACCCAGCCCTCGTCCGCCAGATGCGGGGCGCGCGGGATCGTGGTGGGGTCGGCCGCCTCCGGGTCGCCGATCCAGACCCAGACGAAGGAGTCGACCTCGGCCACGGGGTAGGAGCTGACCCGCGCGGTGCGCGGGACGCGCTTCTGGCCGGGAACGAAGACGCAGGTACCGGTGGTGTCGTAGGTGAAGCCGTGGTAGCCGCAGACCACCTTGTCGCCGTCGAGGCGGCTCCCGGACAGCGGGAACCGGCGGTGCACGCAGCGGTCCGCGAGGGCGACGGCCCTGCCCTCCAGCGTGCGGTACAGCGCGAGCGGTTCGCCCAGGACGGTGCGGGCCAGCAGGTCGCGGCCGACCTCGGAGGCCCAGGCCGCGACGTACCACTGGTTGCGGACGAAGGCCGAGTGCGTGGTCATGGCAGGAGTCCCCTCCTTCTACGGCGGAGCGCCGGTGCTCCGCCGGGGACCAGGGTCCTGACCGCGCCCGACCGCCGGCAACGGGACTTCCGTGTGGCGGAAGCCGGGCTCAGCCCGCCTCCGGCTGCCAGCCCAGCGCCCGGGAGATGCCCCGGCCGGCCACCCGGACGACGGGGACGAGCACGGGGGGCCGGGGGCCCGTGACCGGTACGACGACCGAGACGGCGGCGAGCACCCGGCCCCCGGGACCGCGCACCGGCGCGGCCACGGACAGCGCGTCCTCGGTGATCTGCCGGTCGCTCACCGCGCACCCGGTGTGCCGTACGTCGGCCAGCATCCGGCGCAGGCGTACCGGGTCCGTGACGGTGTGCGGGGTGAACGCCGCCAGTTCGCCCGCGCAGTAGCGGTCCTGCAGCGCGGTGTCCGCGTGCGCGAGGAGCACCAGGCCGACGCCGGTGGCGTGCAGCGGCCAGCGGGCGCCGACCCGGCTGTGGACGCCGACGGCGGAACGGCCCGATATGCGCTCGGTGTAGACGACCTCCAGGCCGTCGCGCACCGCGAGCTGCACGTTCTCATGGGTGCTCTCGTAGAGGTCCTCCAGGAAGGGCATCGCCGCCTGCCGCAGGCCCACCCCCCGGGGGGCCAGGGCGGCGACCTCCCACAGCCGCAGGCCCACCTGGTAGCGGCCGTCCTCCGCGCGTTCGAGCGCGCCCCAGCCGGTGAGCACGCCGACCAGCCGGTGCGCGGTGGGCAGCGGAAGGCGGGCGCGCCGGGCGATCTCGGTCAGCGTCAGGGTGGGGTGCGCCTGCCCGAAGGCGCCGAGCACGTCGAGCAGGCGGTCTGCTGCCGACCGGGGGGAGGGGGAGCCGGGCACGGTGCGGACGGCCCGTCACCCGCCGGCGGCTGCGGACTCCACCGGTTCGGCGATCCGCAGCAGCAGGGCGTGCAGGGTCCGGCGCTCCTCCGCGTCCAGGGGCGCCAGCAGGTCGTCGGTGACCCGGGCGCCGTCCTGCTCGCTCTCCGGAAGCAGCTGCTGCCCGGCCGGCGTCAGCACGACGATCCGGTTGCGCCTGTCGGTCGGGTCCGGACGGCGCTCGACCAGGTGGAGCCGCTGCAGGTCGTCGACGAGGCTGACGATGGCACTCGGGTCGTAGCCGAGCTGGTCGCTCAACTCCCGCTGCCTGGCGTTCTCAACGGCGGAGAGGTAGCGCAGCACGGCGTAGTGCCGCAGCCGCAGCCCGTGCTGTTCCAGGCGGGCGTTGAACAGGCTGCCGGACCGCAGGCCCAGTCGGTACAGCAGGTATCCGGTGTCGGCGTGCAGGCCGCGCATCCAGGGTGCGTCACTCATACGCGCATCATTCCCCAAAACGACGGTCAGGAACAATCATTGACAGTAACAATGATTGCTCCTAGTTTCTGTCTGCATGAGCGCTGAACCCACCTCCCACCCCTTCCCCGATCTCACCGGCAAGGTCGCCGTCGTCACCGGCAGCGGACGGGGACTCGGCCTCGCCTACGCCACCGCACTCGCCGCGGCGGGCGCCGCCGTCGTCGTCAACGACCTCGACCCCGAGGCCGCCGAGCAGGCCGCCGGGACCATCACCGCAGCGGGCGGCCGAGCCGCCGCCGAGGCCGTCGCCGTCGGCGGCAGCGAAGCCGCCGATCGCCTGGTCGCCCGTGCCGTCAGTGAGTTCGGCCGCCTCGACGTGATGGTCACCAATGCCGGCATCCTGCGCGACCGGGTGCTGTGGAAGATGACCGACGACGACTTCGACGCGGTCATCGGCACCCATCTGCGCGGCACGTTCACCTGTGCCCGCGCGGCGGCCGTACGGATGCGCGAGCAGGGCGACGGCGGCACCCTCGTCATGGTCGGCTCCCCGGCGGGACAGCGCGGGAACTTCGGCCAGACCAACTACGCCGCCGCCAAGGCGGGAATCGCCGCGATGGTCCGCACCTGGTCCATGGAGCTGGCCCGCTCCGCCATCACCGTCAACGCGATCGTGCCGGTGGCCGCCACCGCCATGACCGAGACCATCCCCGCCTTCGCCCCCTACGTCGAACGTCTGCGGCAGGGACAGCCGCTGCCCGACTTCCTGCGCAAGGGAGAGGGCTTCGGCACCCCCGAGGACTGCGCCGCGCTGCTGCCCTTCCTCGCCTCCGACGCCGCGCGCGACATCACCGGCCAGTGCATCGGCATCGGCGGCGATCGGCTCACGCTCTGGTCCCACCCGCAGGAGGTCGCCGTCGCCTACGCGGAGGGCGGCTGGACCCCGCAGACACTGGCCGCCGGGTGGCACGGCTCCGTCGGCCGCGAGCCGCAGACGGTGGGCATCCCCGCGCCGCGCGTCCCGGAGGGGGAGCAGGCGTGAAAGGCGGCCGGCCCATGGACCCGGAAACACTCACGGCGATCGACGTCCACACCCATGCCGAGGTCTCCTCGCGGGGGAACGCGTCCCTGTCCGACGAACTCGGCGCCGCCTCCGAGGCCTACTTCAAGGTCGAGGGAAGCCGCAAGCCGACCCTCCCCGAGATGGCCGCCTACTACCGCGAACGGAACATGGCCGCCGTCGTCTTCACCGTCGACGCCGAGCACGCCACGGGCACCCCGCCCGTCCCCAACGAGGAGGTGGCCGAAGCAGCCGCCGCCAACCCCGACGTCCTCATACCCTTCGCCTCCGTCGACCCCTTCCGCGGCAGGGCGGGCATCCGCCGAGCACGGCTGCTGGTCGAGGAGTACGGGGTGCGCGGGTTCAAGTTCCACCCCAGCATCCAGGGCTTCTACCCCAACGACCGCATGGCGTACGGACTCTACGAGGTCATCGAGGAGACCGGCACCGTCGCCCTCTTCCACACCGGCCAGACCGGCATCGGCGCGGGCGTCCCCGGTGGTGGCGGCATCCGGCTGAAGTACTCCAACCCGATGCACGTGGACGACGTGGCCGCCGACTTCCCGCACCTGAAGATCATCCTCGCGCACCCCTCCTTCCCCTGGCAGGACGAGGCGCTCGCGGTCGCCACCCACAAACCCGGCGTGCACATCGACCTCTCCGGCTGGTCGCCCAAGTACTTCCCGCCGCAGCTCGTCCACTACGCCAACTCGCTGCTGCAGGACAAGGTCCTCTTCGGGTCGGACTACCCGGTGCTGACCCCGGACCGCTGGCTCGCCGACTTCGACAAGCTGCCCATCAAGGACAGCGTGAAGCCCAAGATCCTCAAGACCAACGCCGCCCGGCTGCTGGGACTCACCTCCTGAAGGAGCCTCACATGCGCAACGAGGGCATCGGGTCCTGGCCCGCCCGCAGGGCACGCAAGACCCCGCACCGTGCCGCACTCGTGCACGGCGAGCGCATCCTGAGCTACGCCGACCTGCACGAACGCACCACCCGCCTGGCACACGCGCTGCGCACCGCGGGCGTCCGCCGCGGCGACCGCGTCGCATACCTGGGCCCCAACCACCCCGCCTACCTGGAGACGCTGTTCGCCACCGGCATCCTCGGCGCGGTCTTCGTCCCCCTCAACATCCGCCTGGCCGCCGCCGAGATCGCCTACCAGCTCCAGGACAGCGGCGCGCGCGTCCTCCTCCACGGCCCCTCGTGCGCCGGGCTCGTCCCCGCGGACTTCCCGACACCCGTCGAGGTCGGCCCGGCCTACGAGGAACTGCTCGCGGCCGCCACCTCCGAGCCGATCGACGAGACCGTCACCCCCGACGAGCTCTGCCTGATCATGTACACCTCGGGCACCACAGGCCGCCCCAAGGGCGCCATGCTGGCGCACGGCAACCTCGTCTGGAACGCCGTCAACGTCCTGATCGACCACGACCTCACCGCTGACGAGCGGGCCCTGGTCTCCGCGCCGCTCTTCCACACGGCCGGGCTCAACATGCTCACCCTGCCGGTCCTGCTCAAGGGGGGCTGCTGCGTCCTCGTCGAGTGCTTCGACCCGGCGGCCACCCTGGTACTGATCGAGAAGCACCGGATCAGCTTCATGTTCGGCGTCCCGACCATGTTCGAGCGCGTCGCGCGGCAACCCGGCTGGGCGCGGGCGGACCTCTCCTCGCTCCGCCTGCTCACCTGCGGCGGCGCACCGGTCCCGACGTCGCTGATCCACACGTACCAGCAGCGGGGCCTCACCTTCCTCCAGGGGTACGGCATGACCGAGGCGGCCCCCGGCACGCTCTTCCTCGACGCCGAGCACGCCGTCAGCAAGGCAGGCTCGGCCGGTGTCCCGCACTTCTTCAGCGACGTCCGCGTCCTCGGACCCGAGGGAGTGCCGGTGCCGGTCGGTGAGGTGGGGGAGGTCGCCGTCCGCGGTCCGCACGTCGGGCCCGGCTACTGGGGCCTGCCGGAGGAGACCGCGGCCGCCTTCCGGGACGGCTGGTTCCGCAGCGGCGACGCGGCCCGGGTGGACGCGGACGGCTACGTCACGATCGCCGACCGGATCAAGGACATGTACATCTCGGGCGGTGAGAACGTCTACCCGGCGGAAGTCGAGGACGTCCTGTGCACCCTGCCCGGCGTGGCCGAGTGCGCCGTCATCGGTGTCCCCGACCGGCGCTGGGGGGAGGTCGGCAGGGCCTTCGTCGTCCCGGCCGCGGACATGGCCGTCGTCCCCGGCGAGCTGCTGGCCGCGCTGAGCGGCAGGCTCGCCAAGTACAAGATCCCCGCGTCGGTGGTGCTGGTCGACAGCCTCCCCCGTACCGCGTCAGGAAAGATCCTCAAGCGCCGGCTCCGCGAGGAGCAGCAGCCGCACGGTGCCTGACCCACTCCGAAAGGCAAGGACCGCCCTCATGACCATGCCCTCCACCGTCACCGTCCGGGGACTCGACGAGCTCAAGGCGCTCGCCGGCACGGATCTGGGAACGAGCGACTGGATCGAGATCACCCAGGAGCGCATCAACGGCTTCGCCGACGCGACCGGTGACCACCAGTGGATCCACACGGACCCCGAGCGTGCCGCGACCGGCCCCTTCGGCGCTCCGATCGCCCACGGGTACCTGACGCTGTCCCTTTTCATCCCGCTGTTCACCGGTCTGCTGGAGGTCGAGGGCGTCAGCACCAAGGTCAACTACGGTCTCAACAAGGTCCGTTTCCCCGCCCCGGTCCGCGTCGGCTCCCGTATCCGCCTGGCCGCACGCCTGTCGGAGGTCGTGGAGGTTCCCCGGGGGCTGCAGATCACCGTGGACGGCACCGTCGAGATCGAGGGGGGCGCCAAGCCCGCGGCGGTGCTGCAGAGCCTGTCCCGGTTCTACGGCTGACCCCGGACGGGCTGCGGCCGCCGACCGTCGCGGGGTACGGAGCGCCGGACCTCCACGGGACTGACGGGCCGGCACGGCTTGCCCCGGAGTGGGCGCACCCCGAAGCGGGCGCACCCCTGAGGGGGTGCGCCCGCTCATCGGACGGGGGTCAGCGCTGGAGGGTGAGGAGGCCGGGGCGCCAGGGGAGCTGGTCGTAGGCGCCGCCTGCGTTGGGGTTCTTGCCCTGGTAGAGGAGCTGGAGGTTGCAGGGGTCGATGGTCATGGTCTGGTCGGGGTTGTTGCGGACGATGTCGCCGTGGCTGATGTCGTTGGTCCAGGTGGCGCCGCTGTTGGCCTTGCCGGCGAAGGGGTTGCTCTCGCTGGCGGCCTGCGGGGTCCACGAGCCGCTGAGGCTGGTGGCGGTGAACGAGCGGAAGTAGCGCCCGTTCGCGCCCATCGCCTCGACGATCATGAGGTACTGGTTCTGGCCCTGGACCTTGTAGACCTGCGGCGCCTCGAACAGGTTGGCCTGCGAGTCGCTCATGACGGTGGTGTAGGACGAGCCGAAGCTACCGGGGAAGTTCCCGATCGGCATGCTCGCCCGGTAGATGCTGCCGTTGTCACCGGCGAAGAACAGGTACATGTTCTGGCCGTCACCGATCAGGGTCTGGTCGATCGGGCCGGTGCCGGAGTTGGGAATGCTCCCGGTGAACAGCGCCTGCGGGGAGGACCAGCCGTTGGGGTTGGTCGGGTCGCTGGAGGTGCGGTAGATGAACGGCCAGGCGCCCCACTGGTAGGTCAGCACCCAGATGTTCTTCGGCGCGAAGTAGAACAGCGTGGGCGCGACCGCGGCCTGGCTCATCCCGGTCTGCCCGGCGGAGGCCATGTCGGACCAGTTCGTGAACGGGGCGAACGCCATCGACCCGTACGACGAACCGTTCACGTTCGACGCGTAGACCAGGTGCTTGCCGTTGTAGACCACGTTCGTGAAGTCCTTGAGCGACACCCACCCGTTCGCCGGCTGCGCCAGCGCGCCCGACGACGACCAGTGGTACGACGACGGCAGCGTGCACGTACCGCCCGACGTCGGCGGGGTCGTCGGCGGCGTCGTCGTGGTCCCTCCGGACAGGCCGGACCACTTCTGGTTGCTGGCGCCGTTGCACGTCCAGATCTCCACCGCCGTGGTGTTGGCCGTGGCCGCGCCGGTGACGTCCAGGCACAGCCCGGACTCGACGCCGACGATCGTGCCGTCGGAGTTCACCCGCCACTGCTGGTTCGCTCCGCCGCTGCAGCTCCAGATCTGCACCCGGGTGCCGGCCGTGGTGGCGTGGCCCGGGACGTCCAGACACTTGTTGCCGTAGACCGTCAGCTGGTTGCTGGACGTCAGCGTCCACTGCTGGTTCGTACCGCCGGAGCAGTCGTAGATCTGCAGGTACGTTCCGTCGGTCTGGCTGGCGTTCGGCACGTCCAGGCAGCGGCCGGAACCGGTACCGCGCAGGGCGCCGGTGGTGGCTGCCTGAGCCGGGCTGGCGACGAGCATCGCCGCCACCACGCCCACCGTGGCGAGCATCGAGGCGAGCGCCACAAGCAGACGCCTGTGGCGGATCCTTCCTCTGTGCATGGGGACCTCCTGATCCTTGAGTGATCGATTGCGGTCGGCCCCGTCGCGGGCCGCCCGGACTGTCGGTGCGGGGCGTTCGGTGGCAGACCGCGGGGCACGGAGGCCGATGCGGAGGGAGGTGTCACCGTTGACGCCCACGAATGGGTGAAGCAGAGGTGTTAGCGCTAACACGAAAGCGCGGACGCCGATGGGCAAGGGGATGCCGGCGTCGCGGCCCGCGGGCGTGGGCCGCGCGCTGTGCGGCGCTGCGGATCGGGGGCGCGACAGTTCTCGGGCGTCATGTCGACCTCATTTCTTGGCGCTCCGGCCGGGAGTGCGGAACAGGGCACGCCGGCCTGGACGCGTGGGGGGACCAACAACGAGGTTCTGGCCGCCACGGCGTGAGGTGCTGTGCCGTCAGGACGTGGCGAACAGGCGAAACGGTGGCAAGTGTGGACCCGCTGAGCGCGAACGGTCAACGCCTGCGCGGCGATAATTTCGGCACCCTCCATGATCGGCGGTGGCGGCACTCGCTGCCCGGGTCGGCTTACGCCCAGTTCGGAAGGCTGCCCGGTGCGAGGGCTCCACGGGCCGTCAGGCTGCCCCGGAGCGACGGCTTCTGCGAGGTCCGCGCGGGCGCGGCGGCCGGCGCGGGACGGGCCGAACCCGGGATGCGAAACATTCGGGGTGGAGGTGGAACTCCCGGTCGGCGGGCGGCCCGTGGGACGGCTCCACCGTTCTGCCGCCGGCTTCCTGGCAGCGGGCTGTGTGATCTATTGACGTGTCCTGGCGGCCGTCCTAAGGTGCCGCGAAAAGTCGTACGACAGTGGGAATCCCGCTCGTGCCGCACAGGTGACGGCACGGCGGTGGCTGCATTGGTTCGAAGTGTGGGAGGGGAGCAAAGTGTTAGCGCTCACTACCGGGTGCGGTCGCCCCGCTCGCGCGGATGACCGCCGGGGGTGGTGGCAGTGGGGGTTGGCACCGGCATGGCAACGAGCTATGTTAGCGCTCACTCGTTGGACCGATTCCCAGCACGCCGCACGCGGCGACGTTTTGCCACATCCGGTGTCTCCTCAGCCTGCTGGGGGACTACCGGAGGCCCTTTCGGGCACCGAAAGCCACTGCCAGGTGAGCGCACACACTCGTGGTGACACACGGGTGGTGCGGCACCGGGCCGCACTCTCCCCTCCCGGTGAGAGCCAGCCGTACGTGGGTCCCCCCGACCGCCCGACGGCACTCCGAGCACCCACCTCCCGTCGGTTCCCCCTCCCATCCGTATGGAGTACCCATGTGGGCCACCTGTGGCACCACCGCCCTCGCCGGCGGCAGCCGCGACACCCTTCCCTGGAACGTCGGCCTGCTCATCTGATCCCCCACCACCTGCTGACACACCCCGCTCGGGCAACGGCGGTGCCGCTGCCCGGACCGCACGGGGCGCGTCCGCACCCTGCAGCAACACCCGCCTGCCGAAATTCCTCGAAGGAGCAGACATGATCGACAGACGCAGCTTTCTCACCGCGGGCGCGGCCGTCTCGGCCGCCGGCGTTCTCGCGGCCTGCGCGAAGAAGAACCCCACCAAGTCCACCGGGTCGAAGGGCGGCGGGACGGAGCAGATCACCCTCGGCTTCTCCCAGGTGGGATCGGAGAGCGGCTGGCGCGCGGCCAACACCCAGTCGGTGAAGGACGCCGCGAAGGCCGCCGGCATCAACCTCAAGTTCTCCGATGCCCAGCAGAAGCAGGAGAACCAGATCTCGGCGATCCGCAGCTACATCGCGCAGAAGGTCGACGTCATCTCGTTCTCGCCGGTCGTCGTGACCGGCTGGGACACGGTGCTGAAGGAGGCGAAGGCGGCCGGCATCCCGGTGATCCTCACCGACCGCTCCGTCGAGACCTCGGACCCCTCGCTCTACGTCACCCTGGTGGGCTCCGACTTCGAGAGCGAGGGAGAGCGCGCGGCCCATCTGCTGGAGAAGGTGCTGGCCGGCCAGAAGGGCACCGTGAAGATCGCACAGCTGGAGGGGACGACCGGCGCGGCCCCCGCAATCGAGCGTTCCAGCGGCTTCGCCAAGATCATGAAGGCGAGCCACCCCGAGTGGAAGATCATCGCGAGCCAGTCCGGGGATTTCACCCGCGCCGGCGGCAAGCAGGTCATGGCGGCCTTCCTCCAGGCGCACTCGGACATCCAGGTGCTGTTCTCCCACAACGACGACATGGCCATCGGCGCGATCCAGGCGATCCAGGCGGCGGGCAAGGCGCCCGGCAAGGACATCAAGATCATCTCGTGTGACGGCGTCCACGACGGCTTCGTCGCCATGAGCAAGGGGCAGATCAATGCGATCGTCGAGTGCAACCCCCTGCTCGGCCCGCAGCTGATGGACACCGTCAAGACCGTCCATGCGGGCAAGGGGTCGACGCTTCCCCGCTGGATCAAGACCAAGGAGAGCGACTACACGGCGGACCAGGCCGCGGCGGCGCTGCCGAGCCGCAAGTACTGAGACCCGCCCGCGAGAGCCCCCGGGGTACGGGGGGCTCCCGTCCACGTCGCGACGATTGCACCTAGGAGCGCTGCCATGGCAGAGCCTCGGCCCGTCCTGGAGATGACGGGCATAGTCAAAGAGTTCTCCGGCACACGGGCTCTGTCGGACGTCGACTTCCGGCTGTTCCCTGGCGAGATCCACGCTCTCCTGGGCGAGAACGGGGCCGGGAAGTCCACGCTCATCAAGGTCTTGACAGGAGTTCACCCCCTCGACGGCGGAAGGGTCGACCTGGACGGGCGGCCGGTCCGCATCACCAGTCCGCTGCAGGCCCAGCAGGCCGGGATCAGCACGGTCTACCAGGAGGTCAACCTCTGCCAGAACCTCTCGGTGGCAGAGAACATCATGATCGGCCGCGAACCGGTCGGCGGCGGCCGGATCCGGTGGAAGGAGCTGCGCAGGCAGGCCGCGGAGCTGGTGACCCGGTTCGGCCTCGACCTCGACGTGTCGGCCCCGCTGGGCTCGCACCCGCTGGCCGTACAGCAGCTGGTCGCCATCATCCGCGCCGTCGGTTCCGGCAACCCCGCCGCCGGGGCGGCCGGAACGGGCACCCGCGTGCTGATCCTGGACGAGCCGACGTCGAGCCTCGACCGTGACGAGGTCGAGGAGCTGTTCGCCCTCATGCGGCGGCTGAGGGCGGACGGCGTGGCCATCCTGTTCGTTTCCCACTTCCTCGACCAGATCTACGAGGTCTGCGACCGGATGACCGTACTGCGCAACGGAACCCTGGTCGGCGAGCACATGGTCGCCGACCTCGACCGGGTGAACCTGGTCAAGCTGATGATCGGCAAGGACCTGGACGAGCTGGAGGAACTCGGCGAGCACCACGCGCAGCCGGAGACGGGCGAGCCGTGGCTCAAGGCGGAGGGCCTCTCCCGGGCCGGCGGTGTCGCCCCCTTCGATCTGGAGGTCCGCACCGGGGAGGTCCTGGGGCTCGCCGGGCTTCTCGGATCGGGCCGTACGGAACTGGCCCGTCTGCTCTTCGGGGCGGACAGCTCCGACAGCGGCAAGGTGTACATCGACGGAGCGCAGGCCGCGTTGCGGGAGCCGAACGACGCGATCAGCAGGGGAGTCGCCTTCCTCTCGGAGAACCGCAGGGCGGAGGGCCTGGTCCCGGACCTGACGGTGCGGGAGAACATCGTCCTCGCCCTCCAGGCCGCGCGCGGGTGGACCCGCCCCGTACCGGCGTCGCAGCGGGACGAGCTGGTCGCCAAGTACATCGCGGCCTTGGACATCCGTCCGGCCGACCCCGAGGCGAAGGCCGGTTCGCTGAGCGGCGGCAACCAGCAGAAGGTCCTCCTCGCCCGATGGCTGCTCACCCAGCCGAAGCTGCTCATCCTCGACGAGCCCACCCGGGGCATCGACGTGGGTGCCAAGGCGGAGATCCAGAAGCTTGTCGTGTCACTGTCCGAAGAGGGCATGGCCGTCGTCTACATATCGGCCGAACTGGAGGAGGTGCTCCGGCTCAGCCACACCATGGGCGTGCTCCGCGACCGCCGCCTCGTGGCGCGGTTGGCCAACGGGCCCGACGTGACGGCCGGGCGGGTCCTGGAGATCATTGCGAGCGGAGAGCATCAGTGAGCCTCACATCCCTGTGGCGCGCGGCGAGTCAGCACCGGCTGTTCTGGCCGGTGGCTGCTCTGATCGTGCTGCTTTTGGTCAACGTCCCCTTCACCCCGGGGTTCTTCGAGATCCATCTGAAGAACGGGCACCTGTACGGGAGTCTGGTCTCCATCGTGCTGTTCGGGTCCCCACTCATCCTCGTGGCGATCGGTATGACCCTGGTGATCGCCACCGGAGGCATCGACCTCTCGGTCGGCGCGGTGGTGGCGATCTCCGGTGCGCTGGCCTGCCTCGTCGTCAGCAAGCAGGCGGACCAGGGCAGCGTGGTCGGGGTGCTGCTGGCCTTCGCGCTGGCACTTGCCGTGTCCCTGGTGTGCGGGGCCTGGAACGGCCTGCTGGTCGCCCGGCTCGGCATCCAGCCGATCATCGCCACACTGATCCTGATGGTCGCGGGCCGCGGGATCGCCCAGCTGATCACCAGCGGTCAGATCATCACCGTCAACAGTGACGCGTACTCCCTCATCGGCGGGGGCTACTGGCTGGCCCTGCCGTTCTCCCTCTTCGTGGTCGCCGTGGTGGTCGTGCTGAGCATGGCGCTCACCCGCCGTACCGCCCTGGGACTGCTGGTCGAGGCCGTCGGCGGCAACGCCGAGGCGAGCCGCCTGGTGGGCATCCGGTCACGGCGCATCAAGATCATGGCCTACATGTTCTGCGGCCTCTGCGCGGGTATCGCCGGCCTGATGATCAGTTCCAACGTGTCGGCGGCGGACGGCAACAACGCGGGCCTGTGGATCGAGCTCGACGCCATCCTCGCCGTGGTGATCGGCGGCACCTCGCTCACCGGCGGCAGATTCCATCTCGGCGGCACGATCATCGGAGCCCTCATCATCCAGACCCTCACCACCACCATCTACACGATCGGTGTGCCGACCCAGACCAACCTGGTCTTCAAGGCAGTCGTCGTCATCGTCGTCTGCCTGATGCAGTCGCCCGTCTTCCGGGCCAAGGTGTTCGGCGCCCGCACCGGGCGTCGGATCCCCGACCTGAAGACCCCGGGCGTGGCCGCTGACACGGCCCCGCGGACGGAGGTGTCGCCGTGAGCGTGATCGACGGTTTCCGGACACGTGTGGAGGGCCGCCGGCTGCTGCAGGACCGCCGGCTGCCCGTCCTGGTGACAGCCGGCCTGTTCGTGGTCATGTTCGGCTTCGGCGCCTTCCGGTACCAGGCCTACGGATTCCTGCACGCCCAGGTCTTCATGAACCTCTTCATCGACAACGGCTACCTGCTCGTCGCCGCCGTCGGTGCGACCTTCGTGATCCTCACCGGTGGGATCGACCTCTCGGTGGGCTCGGTCATCGGGTTCACGACGATGCTGACCGCGTGGCTGGTGGAGAAGCAGGGCCTGCCCCTCCTCCTCGTCGCGCCCATCGTCCTGGTAGTCGGTGCCTTCGGCGGCTACCTGATGGGCTACGTGATCCACCACTTCGAGATCGAGCCCTTCATCGTGACCCTGGCGGGGCTGTTCTTCTTCCGGGGGCTGTGCCTGGTCATCAGCAAGGAGTCGATATCCATCAGCGACCCCACGGTGGACAGGCTCGCCCAGACGCATGTCCCGCTGCCCGGAGGGTCGTTCCTCTCGATCGCCGCCGTCGTCTCGCTGGTGGTCCTCGCCGTCGCGTTCTACGTGCTGCACTGCACACGGTTCGGCAGGCGGGTGTACGCCATCGGCGGGAACGAGCAGTCGGCGCTGCTGATGGGCCTGCCGGTGGCGGGTACGAAGATAGCCGTCTACACCGTCAGCGGTTTCTGCTCCGCGCTGTCGGGGCTGCTGTTCACCCTGTACATCCAGTCGGGTGACCCGCTGCACGCGGTCGGTCTGGAGCTGGACGCGATCGCGGCGGTCGTGGTCGGAGGCACGCTGCTCACGGGCGGATCGGGCTATGTGGTCGGGACGTTGTTCGGGGTGCTGGTGCTGGGCCTGATCAAGACGCTCATCCAGTTCGAGGGCACCCTCAGTTCCTGGTGGACGAAGATCGCCACGGGGGTGCTGCTCTTCGCGTTCATCCTGATCCAGCGCACCATGACGGCACGGAGCCGGACGTAGGGGCCGGCCGCCGCGGGCGGCCGATCCGTACGTCACCTGCACCGGGCCGGTGGACCGTCCGCCCCGCGGGCCCGGCGCCGGGGGGCGAGCACAGCATCGCCCCCCGGCGCCGGTGTCCACGCGCGGCGGACCCTACGCGGCGGCCTCCGCGGTCGAGGCGGACGGCGCGGGGTTCCCGGCGGCCGAGTAGTACACCGACCGGCCCTGCTTGGAGCGCTGGGCCTGGCCTTTGGCGACCAGGGCCTCAAGGGTGTTGCGCACCACGGTCGTCTGGATCGTCCGGCCGGGGTGCGCCTGGGAGAGTGCCGTGGCGACCTCGGCGGCCGAGCGGGGCTCGCTGCGTCCGGTGAGATCGGCGACGACCAGTTCCACCAGCGTGGGTGCGGGCGCGGAGTTCGTTCCCGTGCTGTCCCCGGCCGCGGTCCTCGTCCTGCGGGTGGCTCGCCCGGAAGCACGGGGGGCCTTCTCGGGCTTGCGCGGCCCGGGCACCACTGCCTGCGGCGCCTCGGGTGCGCCGGCGGTGACCGGGACTTCGTCCTGCTCGGGGGCGGTGGACGATGCGATCAGGGCCTGCTGCACTCCGACGAGGAGCGCGTGGTCCTGCTCGAGGCTCGTCAACTTCTCCTGCAGCGCCGCCAGCTCGCCGGCGATGCGTTCCTTCTCCTCGGCGGTGCGTTCCAGGTCGGCCTGGATCTGGGCAAGGTACTGGGACTTCAGGGTGGCATTGTCCGCCATGGCAGATCAGCTCGCTTTCCTGTGCACGTGCGGGCGGCGCCGGTCGACATCCGGCGCCGCCGTTCCGTGCTGGTGCGCACACTGGGTGCGTCGCACGTGAGGGCACTTGGTACGTCGCCCCCTAGGGTAGACGGACATGCCGCCCGGTCACTCCCTCGGGATTGCCGCCGCGTGCCCGCCTCGTGCTCGAAAACAGGAAAGCCGTGCGGCCCGGGCTTCCGCCCGGGCCGCACGGCGAGCTGGCCTGCTGCCGTGGTGCGGTAGCCGTCAGCCGACGGCGATGGCGAAGATGTGCAGCGCCACCTGGTTGGTGGCGGCGCCCGGGCCGATGTCGGGCAGGGTCAGATAAGCGATGGTCTTGCCGGGCTGGAGCGGAGCGGTCGCGGCGTACACGCTCACCTTCTGCTGGACCTTGCCGCCGCCGTTGTTGAAGTAGTCGGTCGTGGCGAGGACGTCGTTGCCCGTGGAGGGGCTGTTGGCCCACCAGTCGGGAAAGGACAGGGTGAAGTTCTGGGTGGTCCCGTCGGTGTACGTGACCGTTCCGGTGCCCGAGGCGTTGCCGTAGTCGGCGGTGCCGAGGAATCCGATCGTGCTGCCCCGTCCGGTGAACGGGACGGTCTGCCCGCCGGCCACGATGTTGTCGGGCTTGCCCGAGCCCGTCGTGGGCCAGGCGAAGGTGAGACCGTCGTGGGTGACCGCGCCGCCGGAGGTGATCCCCTGGGCGGCGAGGGCCTGCTGGGACAGGCTCTGCCCGCCGCCGTCGAGGTTGCCGCTGCCGGGGTCGGCATCGTCGCTGATGCCCACGTTGGTGACGACGTCGTCGACCGAGGAGTAGGGGACGAGCACCTGCCCCACCGCGTCGTCGCCCGCCTTCGCACCCCGGTAGGTGGCGGAGGCGGCCAGGGCGTAGCTGCCCGGCCCGGTGTCCGCCGGGGGAGTGACGGACCAGGTGGTGGTGACGGACCCGCCCGCCGGAACCTCGGAGAAGGTGGCCGGGGACGTGGGCGTGACGGTCCAGCCGTCGGGTGCGGCCAGTGTCACCGAGGCGCTGGGCAGCGCGGTGGGGCCGGTGTTGGTGTAGGTGGTGGTGGCGCTGACCGGCGTTCCCGGGGTGACGATGCGCGCCGAGGAGAGGGCGAGGGTGTGGTGAACGCGGATCACGGCGGTTCCGGTCACCCCGTGCACGGTCGCGCTGATGGTCGCCACACCGTTGCCGACCGTCGTGACCACACCTCGAGGGCTCACGCGGGCGACGGACGGGTCGCTGCTGGTGTACCGGACCGCGGTCCTGGACAGGTCCACGAATGATCCGTCGTCGTTGACGGCTTGCACGACGTGGTCGGCGGTGACGCTCATGTTGCGTCCGGGCTGGGCGGTGGGATCGGTGTCGTCCTTGATCCACCGGTTGCGGCCCGTGAGGTCGATGGTGTCGCCGGCGCCGTAGACCACGGACTCCGGCTGCACGGTCACGTAGGCGACGTGCGGGGTGAGGCTGCCGTGCACGGTCACCTGGACCGATCCCGCGCTGGTGGCGGAGTCGGGTCCGACCTCGAAGCGGTAACGGCCGTCGTAGACGACCTGCTGGGCCTTCTGGCCGTCGTGGAAGGCGAGGTCGGGGACGCGGACGCGCAGGGTGACGTGCTGCGTGGCGCCGGGCCGCAGGACCTTGGTCTTCTGGAAGCCGACAAGCCGCTTGTCCGGCAGCTCCCTGCCCTTGACGGCGAAGTCGCCCGCCGCGTAGAGCTGCGCCACCGTGCTTCCGGCCACCGAGCCGGTGTTGGTGACGTCGAAGCCGATCGAAACGGTGCCGTCGGCGTCGACCGAGTGGCGGTCGGCGGCGACGTGGGAGTAGGCGAAGGCGCTGTAGCTCAGACCGTAGCCGAAGGGGTAGGTCGGGGTGCCGGTGAAGTACTGGTAGGTGCGGCCCAGGCCGCCGGTGCCGCTGGGGGCGAGGTCGTAGTCGGAGATGTCCGGCAGCTGCGAGTCGTCCTTGTACCAGGTGAAGTTGAGGTGCCCGTCGGGGTTCTGCCTGCCGAACAGGACGTCGGCCAGGGCGTCCCCCTGGCTCTCGCCGTTGTAGCCGGCGAAGACGATCGCTGCGACCTCGGACCGGTAGGCCTCGATGGCCACCGGGCCGTCGGACTGGATGTCCACCACGGTCCTGGGGTTCCCGAGGGCCGCGACCTGGTCGATGAGGCTGCCGTAGTTGCCGGGCAGGGCCAGGCCGCTGCGGTCCTTGCCCTCGCCCGCGGTGGCCTCGTCGGTGCCGACGGCGACGACCACGAGGTCCGCGTTCTGGATGTCGGCCCTGGTCCGGTCGCTGAGCACGGCGTCACCGGTCGCGGTGGTGGACGTGCCGGCTGCGTCGTAGACGACCTGCGCGTCCGGGTTGGCGGCCGTGACCTGGGCGGTGATGCCCTGTACGGCGTCCACCTTCTTGGTGGGGTCGCCCGAGTAGCCGCCGAGGGTGACCTTGCCGGCCTGGTCGCCGACGATCACGACCTTGTCCAGCGTGGCCGGGTCCTGCGGCAGCAGGGGCCCCCGGGCGCCGTCGGGCGCGTCGTTCTGCAGCAGGACGAGTGAGTTGTCGGCGACGGTCCGGGCGAGTTCCTGGTGCGCGGGCGACTCGATCGCTGCCTTGGTGATCTTCGTGTACGGCTGCTTGTCCACCGGGTCGAACTCTCCGGTCCGCATCCGGACGGTGAACAGGTGCAGCAGCGCGTTGTCGATGACTCCCTCGCTCAGGATTCCCGCTTTGAGCGCCTGTCCGAGGTTGAGGGACGTCGCCTCCGTGCCGGTGCAGTTGACGTCGGTTCCCGCCCGCAGCGCGTAGGCCTGGCCACCGGCGGCACCGGAGACCTGCTGCCCGGTGGCGGTCTCGGTCCAGGTGGCACTCGCCCCCTTGCGGTCCGTGGTCCAGCCCGGCGGAGCCCAGTCGTGGCCGGCGGGGAAGCTCTGGTAGGTGGTGCCCACCGCGCCGCAGTCGGAGGTGATGTACCCGCCGAAACCGAAGGTGCGCTGCGCGATCTGGTTGGTGGTGTAGGTGTTGGCGACCGACGGGGTGCCGTTGATCGCGTTGTAGGACGTCATCAGTCCGGCCACGTGCGCGTTCTCGATGAGGCTCTTGAACTGCGCGGTGTAGTAGTCGTACAGGTCGTCGTCCGAGACGTTCGAGCTGATGCCGGTGCGGTCCTGCTCCACGTCGTTGAGGGCGTAGTGCTTCGCCGTGGCCGCGACCTTGAGGTATTTGCTCTGCGCGGTGCCGTCCGGGTTCTGGCCCTGGTAGCCGTTGACGAAAGCGCCGGCCATCTGGCCCGCGAGGTACGGGTCCTCACCGAACGCCTCGTCGGTGCGGCCCCACCGCGGGTCGCGGTCGAGGTTCACCGTCGGCGCCCAGTAGGTGAGCATGCCGTAGTCGTCCCGGGACGGCCCGAGGTTGTTCTGCCCGGTGCCCCACAGCGACTTGTCGAGCAGGCCGCGGGCCTCGTCCGAGACGGCGGTGGTCTCCCGGTAGACCAGGTCCTTGTCCCAGCTCATGGACGCGGCGAAGTTCGTGGGGAAGCTGGTGGCGTGGACGCCGCCGGTCACCGACCCGGAGTTGGTGTTCGCGAACAGCGTGTTGATGCCGTGCTGGCCCTCACTCCAGTACGTGTACTGCTGCACGCCGAGGCGCGGAATGGCCGGTGCGCTGTTGGTGCGCAGCTGCTGGACCTTCTCGTCGAGCGACATACGCGAGACCAGGTCGGCGGCCCGTTCCTGGAAGGAGTAACCGGTGTCCAGGTAGATCGGCACCGGGGCGTGCGCTGTGGCGGGGGGTCCGGCGTGCGCGGGGCCGGCGGCGCTGAGCAGGCCGAGAGTGCACAGGGCCGCCGTCACCGCGTGCGTCGCTCTTTTTTGCAGTAAGCGCATGGCGTCTCCGTAAGTCGTTGGGCGGCTTCCAGGCCGGTGGCCCGCCGGAGGGAGCCGGCGGGCCACCGGTGTGGGTGGTGCGGTTCTCGCGGTGCGGCTGGTGTCAGCCGAGGGTCCATTGCTGGTTGCTGCCGCCGTTGCAGGTCCACAGTTCGGCGAGTGCGCCGTTGGCGGTGGAGGCTCCGGTGAC
>NZ_JOHY01000017.1 GCF_000721495.1 Streptomyces sp. NRRL F-5123 | reverse complement strand
GGAGGAAAGCGCAGCGGGCTGCGCTGACGACCGACAACGCAGCAAGCGTGCGTGCCAGACCCCTCCGGGCAGACGGGACTTTCGAAACAGGCCCTAGCCCCGCCGACCTGCGCCTGGAGCAGGCCGTGCTGCCGCGGGACGCCTTCTTCGGGCCGGTGGAACAGGTGCCCAGGTCGGAGGCGGCGGGCCGGATCGCCGCCGAGATGCTCACCCCGTACCCGCCCGGCATTCCCGCCGCGCTCCCCGGTGAGCGGCCGAACGCCGCGGTCCTCGACTACCTGGGGTCCGGTGTCGCCGCGGGCATGGTGGTGCCGGACGCCGCCGACCCCTCGTTGGAGACCGTGCGGGTGTCGGTGGCGGGCAGCGGTGCCGACTGACGCGCGGGTGCCCGCGCCTTGCGGTGATCCGGATCGTGCGGGGTAGCCGACGTACGTGAGGTCGGCGACCCCATCGACGCTCGGGGTGGAGGAGGAGTTCGTCCTGCTCGACGCGGACACCGGGCTGCCCGCACCGCGGATCGGCGCGGTGCGGGCAGCCGCGCGGCACGGGCCCGTGCTGGGCGGCGACGAGGTGGACAACGAGCTGCTCCAGGCGCTCGTGGAGGTCGCCACGCCGGTGTGCACGGGCCTGGACGAGGTGACCGGCCAGCTCTTCCGGTTGCGTCAGGCGCTGACGGAGGCCGCGTCCGCGTGCGGGTGCCGGCTGGCCGCGAGCGGCGCGGCGCCGCTGGCCGCGCGCGTCGAGGTGCCGGTCACGGGCGGGCGGCGCTACCGGGAGATGCGCGCGGACGCCGGGCAGCTGGTGGGGGAGCAGCTCATCGCCGGTATGCACGTGCACGTCGGCGTACCCGACAGGGGAGCGGCGGCCGCGGCGCTGGGGCAGCTGCGGCCGTGGCTGCCCGTGCTGATCGCCCTGGGCGCCAACTCGCCGTACTGGCAGGGCGGTGACACCGGCTACGCGAGCTGGCGGACCGTGGTCTTCGGGCGCTGGCCGGTCAGTGGCCCACCGCCCTTCACCGCCGACGCGGCCGGGTACGACCGGCGGGTGCGGGCGCTGCTCGCGACCGGCGTCATCCCCGACCGGCACCAGCTCTACTGGCACGCCCGGCTCTCGGAGGACTACCCGACGCTGGAGGTGCGCGCCCCCGACGTGCAGCTGGACCTCGACGACGCCGTCACGCTCGCCGGGGTCGTCCGCGCCCTGGTGGCGACCGGGCTGCGCCGGGCCCGCGGGGGAGCGCGCCCCCTCGACCCGCCGCCGGGCGTCCTGGACGCCGCCTCCTGGCACGCCGCCCGGCACGGGCTGACCGGCACGCTGGTGGACCCCCGCCGCGGCGCCCCCGTCCCCGCGCCGGAGGTGGTGGCCGCCCTGCTGCGCCACCTCACCCCGGCGCTGGACGAGCTGGGCGACGCCGAACGGGTCACCGCGGGGGTCCGCCGCATCCTCGACGCCGGCACCGGGGCCGCCCGTCAGCGTGCCGCCTTCGCCGCCGCCGGCGCGGACGGCCTCCTCGACCTGATCGCCCCACTGCCGCAGCCGCCCCACTGAAGGCGGGGCCGCCGTCGGGCGCTCGCGGGGGCCGCGCGCCGCCGCCGGTGTTTCAGGTCGCCCCACCGGGTTACCCGCGAGGTATGGCCGATATCGGATTGCGGGCTCTTGCCCCGGTATGCACCCCCACGCCTCGCCCCGCGCGGTCCGGCCCCCGGCTGCCGGCCGAGCAGGTGCCGGAGGCGCTGGAAGGGCGCGGCGCCGGGGGCGGGAGGGTGCGCGTCGTGCACGGCACCGACGTCCAGGCCCTGGACCGGACACGGGACCGCGCCAGGACCACCACCGCGACGCTCGCGGCCACCACCGCGCACCTCGCGCGCGTCCCGCGCGGCGCGGCCACCACCGCGCACCTTGCGCGCGTCCCGCGTGGCGCGGCCACCACCGCGCACCTTGCGCGCGTCCCGCGTGGCGCGGCCACCACCGCGCACCTTGCGCGCGTCCCGCGCGGCGCGGCCACCACCGCGCACCTCGCGCGCGTCCCGCGCGGCGCGCCCTGCCCGCCGGTCTGACCTGCCCGGGCCACCGTCCCCGACCGACAGGAGGCCGTCGTGCCGAACCAGGCCGCCGCCGTCCCCGCCACCGCCGCCGTCCCGGCGGTACCGCCCCTGCCCGTGCTGGACCGGGTGTGGCGCCTGCCCGGCGTCTACCGTCCGCAGGCCGACACGGCCCTGCTCGCCGCCGCCCTGCACGGAGAGGCCGTGCCCGGCAGCGACGTCCTCGACGTCGGCACCGGCAGCGGCGCGCTGGCGCTCTACGCCTCCCGGCTCGGCGCCCGCGTCGAGGCCGTCGACGTCTCCTGGCGCGCGCTCGCGGCGGCCCGCGTCAACGCGCTGCGCGCCGGCCGCCGGATCGAGGTGCACCGCCGCGACATCTGCCGCCCCGCGGGCCGGGCGGACAGGCGCGCGTACGACCTGGTCCTCAGCAATCCGCCGTACGTGCCCGCGCCGCCGGACGGTCCCGCCACGGCGCACCGCGCGGCCCGCGCCTGGGACGCCGGACCCGACGGACGGCAGGTGGTGGACTCGCTGTGCGCCGCCTCCGCCGGGCTGCTGCGGCAGCGCGGGGTGCTGCTGATGGTGCACTCGGCGCTGTGCGGTCCGCAGCTCACCGTCGACCGCCTGACCGGCCTCGGCCTGTCCGCCGAGGTCCGCACCCGCGCCCGCGTCCCGCTGGGCCCCGTACTTCGCTCCCGGCTGCCCTGGCTGCGCGCCTCGGGCCTGCTGGCGGAGGCCGACGACCAGGAGGAGCTGGTGGTGATCCGTGCCGAACGACGATGAGCGCAAGGCCGCCGAGCCGTACGAGGACCGGGGCTCCGCCGCACGGCCGCGCCGGGTGACCGTCGAACGCGGCGGTCCCGTCGTGGTCGAGGGCCCGGTGGAGGTCGTCGCCGAGGACGGCACCGTCGCGGTCTC
Source organism: Streptomyces sp. NRRL F-5123 (assembly GCF_000721495.1). Lineage (GTDB taxonomy): Bacteria > Actinomycetota > Actinomycetes > Streptomycetales > Streptomycetaceae > Actinacidiphila. The sequence goes on along the minus strand of NZ_JOHY01000017.1, from coordinate 104,880 downwards.
GCACCGCTTCGCCGTCGCGATCTGCACCTGCCGCCGGAGCGCCACGTACCCGTGGTGCGACACCAGCCACCGCGCGCACGATCGCCCCCGCCGCAAGGGCGGCACGCCGTGACCGCGACGGCGCCCCCGCACGCGCCGCCGGAGCTGCCCGCGGCGCGGGGGCCGCTCTCGCACGCGGTGCTCCGGGCGATGCGCCCCGGTCACGGCCCCGCCCCGGAGGTGCGGGAGTCGGCCGCGCAAGCCGAACCCTACGGTGACGATCTGCAGCTCGCCCTGTACGTCCTCTACGAGCTGCACTACCGCGGCTTCGCCGGGGTTCCCGACGACCGGGAGTGGGACCCCGGGCTGCTGGCCGTCCGCGCCGCGCTGGAGGACCGCTTCCTCGGCGCGCTGCGCCGCGACGTCCCGTGCCCGCGCGACCCCGCGGACGTCCTCGCCGAACTGCTCGTCGAGCCCGCCGACACCTCCGGCTCCGTCGCCCACCACCTGCACCGCCACGCCGATCTGGACCTCTTCCGCCAGTACGCGGCCCTGCGCTCCCTCTACCACCTCAAGGAGGCGGACCCGCACGCCTGGGTGCTGCCGCGCCTGCACGGAGAGGCGAAGGCGGCGATGGCCGCGATCGAGTACGACGAGTTCGGCGCCGGCCGGGCCGACCAGGTGCATGCCCGGCTCTTCGCCGACCTCATGGCCGACCTGGACCTCGACCCCTCCTACGGCCGCTACCTCGACCGCGCCCCGGCGCAGATGCTCGCCGTGGTGAACCTGATGTCGCTGCTCGGCCTGCACCGCGCGCTGCGCGGCGCGCTGGTGGGTCACTTCGCCTGGGTCGAGGTCACCTCCTCGCCCGGCTCGCGGCGGCTCGCGGCGGGTCTGCGCCGGGCAGGCGCGGGGCCGGCCGCCCAGCGCTTCTACGACGAGCACGTGGAGGCCGACGCGGTCCACGAGCAGGTGGTGCGCCACCGGGTCGTGGACGGCCTGCTCGCCGCGGAGCCGGACCTGGCCGCGGACGTCGCCTTCGGCGCGGACGCCACGACCTTCACCGAGGACCGCTTCTCCTCCCACCTGCTGGCCGCCTGGCGCTCCGGCCGCTCGGCACTGCGCTGCTGAGCCCGGCGGCGTGCCGCCCGTACCCGGCGGGATCCGCGGGCCGGACCGCGCGGTCCTCCGGTCACCACCGCGGACAGGAATGCGGTATTTCCCACCGGGTAGCCGTGGGAGGAACCGACGGGGGCCGGACACGACGCTCCGGGACAGGCGACACAGGGAGGCGTTCATGACGGGCAGCGGGTCGTCCGGCCGTACCGCCGCGGTGCTCTTCGACGTCGACGGCACTTTGATGGACACGGTGCACCTGCACACCGTGGCGTGGTGGGAGGCGCTGCGGCAGAGCGGGCGGACCGTCGCGATGAGGGACGTCCAGCGGGCCGTCGGGATGGACGGCACACATCTGCTGGACGCGCTCGTGGGCGAGGACCGCGACCGGGAGGGCGACGGCGGACTGAAGAGTGCGCACGACGCGCTCTACGCGCAGTTCTGGGAACGCCTGGCCCCGCTGGAGGGCGCCGCCGACCTGCTGCGGGCGTGCGCCGCACGCGGCCTGCGGGTCGTCCTCGCGTCGTCGGCGTCCGGCAGGGAGGCGGACGTGATGGTCCGCGCCCTGGGCGCCGGTGACGCCGTGCACGCCGTGACCACCTCCGACGACGTCGCGGCCGGCAAGCCCGCGCCCGACGTGGTGCGGCAGGCGCTCGAACGGGCGGAGGCCCCGCCCGAGCGGGCCGTCTTCGTCGGGGACGCGGTGTGGGATCTGCACTCCGCGCGGAAGGCCGGCGTCACCGGGCTCGGCGTGCTCACCGGGGGCGGCTACTCGTCCCAGGAACTGCTGGACGCCGGTGCCGCGGAGGTCTACCGCTCACCCGCCGAACTGCTCGACCGGCTCGACGGCAGCCCGATCGGCGCACTGTCCGCCGGCGGTTCCATCTGACCACGCCGAACGCGCGCACGGGGCCCGGACGCCGCGCACGTCCCGCCGGACGCCGCGCACGTCCCGCCGGTCACCGTGTGCTCCCCGCGCGGGGAGCACACGGTGACCGGCGGGACGGCTGTTCCGGCGCCGGCCCGCCCCTCACGGCCGGAAGAGCATCTTGATGGCGCCGTCCTCCTTCTTCTGGAAGGTCGCGTACGCGTCCGGCGCCTCGTCGAGCGGTACGTGGTGCGTGGCGAAGCCGTCCACGCCCAGCGGGTCGTCGTCGGTGAGCAGCGGCAGGATGTCGTCCGTCCAGCGGCGGACGTTGGCCTGCCCCATGCGCAGCTGGACCTGCTTGTCGAACATGGTGAGCAGCGGCAGCGGGTCGGCCGCGCCGCCGTAGACGCCGCTGATCGAGATCGTGCCGCCGCGCCGTACCAGCGCGATGGCCAGGTCCAGCGCGGCCAGCCGGTCGACCCCGGCGACCTGCATGAGCTTCTCCGCCCACGCCGACGGGAGCATGCCCGCCGCGGTCTGGGCGAGCCGGGCGGCCTGGCTGCCGTGCGCCTCGGTGCCGACCGCGTCCACGACGGCGTCCGGCCCGCGCCCGGCGGTGAGGTCCTTGACGGCGTCCAGCAGCTCGTCCTGCGAGTCGTACTCGCGCAGGTCGAGGACGGTCGCGCCGTCCGCGCGGGCCCGCTCCAGGCGCTCGGGCACCAGGTCGACGCCGATGACCGTGCCGGCGCCCAGGTGCTTCGCGATCCGGCAGGACATCGCGCCGATCGGACCGAGGCCCAGCACGGCGATGCTGCCGCCGTCCGGCACGTCGGCGTACGCGACCGCCTGCCACGCGGTCGGGAGCACGTCGGAGAGGTAGACGAAGCGGTCGTCGTCGGGGCCGTGCGGCACCTTCACCGGGCCGAACTGCGCCTGCGGCACGCGCAGGTACTCCGCCTGGGCGCCCGGCACCGCCCCGTACAGCTTGGTGTAGCCGAACAGCCGCGCGCCCATGCCGTGCTCGGTGACCTGGGTGGTCTCGCACTGCGTGTACAGGCCGCGCGAGCACATCCAGCACGTCCCGCAGGCGATCTGGAAGGGGACGACGACGCGGTCGCCCGGCCGGAGGTCGTGGACCGCGGGGCCCGTCTCCTCGACGATGCCCATCGGCTCGTGCCCGAGGATGTCGCCCGGCGTCATGAACGGCGTCAGGACCTCGTACAGGTGCAGGTCGGATCCGCACAGCCCCGAGGACGTGACGCGGATGACGGCGTCGGTGTCCTCCTCGATCCGTGGATCGGGGACGTGCTCCACCCGGACGTCCCGCTTGCCGTGCCACACGGTGGCGCGCATACGCATGCACCTTCCCTTCGGACGTGCTCGCTCTCCGGCCGTGCCCGGCCCGTCGCCGGACGCGGGCGGCCCCAGGTGCGGGTGCCCTCAACGCCCGCCGCGAAACGGGACACCTGGGTGTTTTGCGGCGACAGCGGAGGAAATGCGCTCCTTGTGAGATCCCGCAGCCCAGGAGGCCGGACATGGCCGTACGCCACCAGCTCGTCAGACGCCCCCGCGAGGACGTGTGGGAGGTGCTCGCCGACCGGGACGCCTACGCCGAATGGGTCGCCGGGACGTCCGAGTCCCACCGCGGCAGCGGCGACTGGCCGCAGGAGGGCGCGAGCCTGGACTACGACGTCAAGCTGGGGCCCTGGTCGCTGACCGGCAGCACGGTCGTCCGCGAGCAGCACCGCCCGTCGCGGCTCGCGCTGGAGATCGACAGCGGCGCGCTCGGCACCGCGCGTGTCGACATCGAGGTGCGCCCGTGGGGCCGCGACAGCCTGGTCATCGTGGACGAGCACCCACTGACCGGCTTCGCCGGCGGAGCGCACAACGCGGCCCTGGACGCCGTCCTGCACTGGCGGCACCGCCGCATGCTGGCGCGGCTCGCGCAGGTCGTGGAGGACAGGACCGAGGGGGGTGCGGTCCATGGCTGACGCCGTCGTCGTCGGGGCCGGGCCCAACGGCCTGGTCGCCGCCAACGTGCTGGCCGACGCGGGCTGGAGCGTCGAGGTCCTGGAGGAGCAGGACGAGCCCGGCGGAGCCGTCCGCAGCGACCGGGGCGTGGACCCGGACTTCGTGTCCGACGTCTTCAGCGCGTTCTATCCGATGGCCGCCGCCTCGCCCGTCCTGCACGCCCTGGAGCTGGAGAAGGAGGGGCTGCGCTGGAGCCACGCGCCCTGCGCCCTCGCCCACCCGCTGCCCGACGGCCGCTGCGCGGTGCTCGACCGCGACCCGGACGTCACGGCCGGGAGCGTCGACTCCTTCGCCGCGGGCGACGGAGCGGCCTGGCACGAGTGGTACGCCCTGTGGCAGCGCGTCGGCGGCAGCCTGCTCGACTCCCTCTTCACCCCCTTCCCGCCGCTGCGCGCCGGAGCGCGGCTGGCGGCGCGGCTGCGGGCGTCCGGCGGGCTGGACTTCGCGCGGATGATGCTGCTGCCCGCCCGCCGGCTGGCCGAGGAGCAGTTCGCGGGGGAGGGCGGCAGGCTGCTGCTCGCGGGCAACGCCCTGCACACCGACCTCGCACCGGAGAGCGCGGGCGGCGGCGCCTTCGGCTGGCTGATGTCGATGCTCGGCCAGGAATTCGGCTTCCCCGTGCCCGTCGGCGGCGCCGGCGCGCTCTCCACCGCGCTGGCCGGACGGCTGGAGCGGCACGGCGGCACGGTGCGCTGCGGCGAGCGCGTCGCCGACGTCGTGGTGCGCTCCGGGCGCGCGGTGGCGGTGCGCACGGCGAGCGGCGAGGAAGTGCCCGCCCGCCGCGCGGTGCTGGCCGCCGTTCCGGCGCCGCTGCTGTACGGGAGCATGCTGCGCCCGGCGGACCTGCCGGCCGGGCTGCTGCGCCGGCTGCTGCGCTTCCAGTGGGACTTCTCGACCTTCAAGGTGGACTGGGCACTCGACGGCCCCGTGCCCTGGACGGCGCGGCCCGCCACCCGCGCGGGCACGCTGCACCTCGCCGACGGCGTGGACGACCTGACGCGTTTCGCCGCGCAACTGGCCACCCGCCACGTACCGGACCGCCCCTTCGCGCTCTTCGGCCAGATGACCACCGCCGACCCGAGCCGCTCCCCGGCCGGCACCGAGTCGGCCTGGGCGTACACGCACGTACCGCAGACCGTCGCGGGCGACGCGGGCGCCGACGGCATCACCGGCGGCTGGGACGAGCGCGAGCGCAACGCGATGGCCGACCGGATCGAGCGCCACGTCGAACGCTGCGCGCCGGGCTTCCGCGCACTCGTCCGCGCCCGGCGGATCCTCGCCCCTCCCACGCTGCAGGCGAGGGACGCGGCCCTCCAGGGCGGCGCGATCAACGGCGGCACCACCGCACTCCACCAGCAACTGCTCTTCCGCCCGGTGCCCGGACTCGGCCGCCCGGAGACCCCGGTGCGCGGCCTCTTCCTGGCCTCCGCCTCGGCCCACCCCGGCGGCGCGGTCCACGGCGCCCCCGGTGCCAACGCCGCCCGGGCGGCCCTGGCGCTCCCCCCGGTGAGCGCCCTGCTCAGCCGCGCCCAGCGCGGCCTCGCGGCCGGATGACCCGCACTCCTGCGCGACGCCGGTGTGCGACGGGTCCCGGGCGCGTAGGGGCCGCGGACCGCCCGCGGGCGTGGGAAGGCCCCGCGGCGCCCCGTCCGGTGACGGGGGCGCGGGGCCTTCCGGCGGAGATCACCATCGATACCATCGGCGGCGTCCCCCGCCCTCGGCGGCCCGGAAGACGAAACCGAGCAGCCAGACGACGAGGACCACCGCGGCTATCCACCACAGGACCTTCAGTGCGAAGCCGAGCCCGAAGAGGACCACGGCCAGCAGCAGGACGAGAAGCAATGCAGCCATTGTGAACACCTCCGCGGTGCCGTCTGCCCCGTCTCGTGCCGTCAAAGCCCACGGCCTCGCGATTCCGGCGGGCGGGTCGCCCCACCGGTGTTCATCCGTTCGGCGGCCGCACCACGAGGGTGGCTGCGGTGGACGGGCCGCCGCGGCGGTCGTGTGGGACGGTCGGACCGGAGGCCGGAAAGGGGTGACCGCAGATGAAGCGTGGCAAGGCCACAGCGGTGACGGAGCTGCTCCGCCGCGCGCTGCCGGACCCGGAGGGCCCCGGGCGGGTCCTCGCACTGATGGACCGCGTCGAGCGGGCCGAGGCCCTGGACGCCCCCGCCGAGCTGCTGCGGCGCGCGGTGCGGGCCGTCCCGCTCGGCGGCTACCGGGACGCGCTGCACGGCCGCTGGCTGGGGCATCCGCTGCACCCTGTCATGGTGGAGCTGCCGGTGGGCGCGTGGACGTCCGCGGCGCTGCTGGACTGGACGCCGGGCGGCCGCCGTACCGCGGGACTGCTCGTCGCCGCCGGACTGTGCGGCGCGGCACCCGCCGCGGTCGCCGGACTCGTCGACTGGGCCGAACTGGAACCGGAGCAGGCCCGGGTCGGGCTGCTGCACGCCACGCTGAACTGCGCGGCCGTGGGCTGGTACGCGGCGTCGCTCGCGGCGCGGCTGTCCGGCCACCGGCTGCGCGGAAGGGCCTACGCGCTCGCCGGACTGTGCTCGGTGGGTGCCGCCGCGGCCGCGGGCGGCCACATGGCCTACCGCCAGGCGTCCGGCGCCAACCACGCCGAGGCCGCGGCCCGCCGGGTGCCGCCCGGATGGCACACCGTCGGCCCGGTCGACGCCCTGCCGCACGGGCGCCCCGTCCGCCGCACGGTGGGCGACGTGGCTCTCGCCGTGGTGCGCGACGCCGACGGCTCCTGCACCGCCCTCGCCGACCTGTGCAGCCACGACGGCGGCCCGCTGTCGGAGGGGCGCGTCGAGGACGGCTGCCTGCGCTGCCCCTGGCACGGCAGCGCCTTCCGGCTCGCCGACGGCTGGAACGCCGCAGGCCCGGCCACCGCCCCCCAGCCCGCTTTCGACACCCGGATCCGGGACGGCGAACTGCACGTACGGCTGCGCGCCGCGGCGCCCGCCGCGCGCTGACCCCCGGTCGGCGGCGCTTGGGCCGGCCTGCCCGGGGGTAGGCGTAGAGCCGGCGCCGGAAGGTGCCGGGACGGCACGGGAGCAGGTGCTGGACATGGACGAGGACACGGACCGGGCCCTCCAGGAGGCACTCGACCGGCTGGCGCTGCTGTCCGCGGCCACCACGGCACTCGCCAGCACGCTGGACGCGGACGCCGGGATGCGCCGGGTGGCCCGCACGCTGGTGCCGCAGCTGGGGGACTGGTGCGCCGTGCACGCGGTCGCCGGCGAAACGGTCCGCGAGGTAGCAGTGGTGCACCGGGACCCGGACCGGCTCGCCGACGCCGGGGTGGGCGACGCCTCGTTCGCGCTGCCCGTCGCCGCGCCCGCGGGCCGGGGCCCGCTCGCCCGGGCGCTGCGGGGCGAGGGGCCGCTGCTGGTGCCGCGCGCGGAATTCCCGTCCCCCGAGCAGCCCGGCGGCGCGCACGAGCGCGAACCGGCCCCGTACGACCGCTTCGACACGGAGACGCTGCTGGTCGCGCCGCTGCTGGTGCGCAGGGAGGTGCTGGGGGCGCTGATGCTCGGGCGGGGCCGCGGGCGGGAGCCGTTCGGGCCCGAGCACCTGTCGCTGCTGCAGGACCTCGCCCACCGCATCGGGCTGAGCCTGGACAACTCCCGGCTGCACCGCGAGACCCAGCGCATCGCCGAACGGCTCCAGCGCTCGCTGCTGCCGCCGCTGCCCGCCATCGCCCCGCTGGGGATCGCGGCGGGCTACCAGCCCTCGCAGACGACCGCCGAGGTCGGCGGCGACTGGTACGACTGCTTCGTCCTGCCGCAGGGCGACATCGCGCTGATCATCGGCGACGTCACCGGACACGACCTCCAGGCCGCGGTCATGATGAGCCAGCTGCGCAACATGCTGCGCGGCGTGGCCTGCGACCGGCAGGAACCGGCGGGCCGGATCCTGTCCCGGCTCGACCGCGCGAGCCACACCCTGCATCCGGGCACCACCGCCACCTGCGTGTACGCCCTGCTCACGGAGGAGCCGGGCGGGCAGTGGGCGGTCGAGTGGTCGCGGGCGGGCCACCCGCCGCCGCTGCTGGTGACCGCCGACGGCGACAGCCGCTACCTGGACGCGTCCGGCGGCCTGCCGCTCGGTGTCAGCGTCGAGATCGACCGCACCGAGCACCGGACCCCGCTGCCCGCCGGCTCCACCCTGCTGCTCTACACCGACGGCCTCGTCGAGCGCCGCGGCGAGGTGCTCGACCGCGGCATGACCCGGTTGCGCCGCGAGGTGTCCTCCCGCGCCGGCGAGCCGGTGGAGGCCCTTGTCGAGCAACTGCTGCACGGCATGGGCACCGGCGCGGACGACGACGTCGCGCTGCTGGCCGTGCGGATGCCCTGAGCGGAGCACCCACCCGCGACGGGCACCCCCGGGTGGGCCAAGCGCGGGTGCGGATCCCGCCGCTCCACCCGAGGCTGGGGCCATGGCAGAAGAACGCTCCCGGCCGTCCAGGACCGCAGCCCGGCGTACCGGTACGCGTACCGCGCCCGTCAAAGACGCCGAAGACGCCGCCCTGCGTGCCGCCCGCAGTCTCAGCAAGCTGATCGACCACCGGCCCGACGGCTGCTCCGGCGTCACGCGCGGCGACGACGACGGCTGGCGCGTGTGCGTCGACGTCGTGGAGGTCCCCCGCATCCCCGACACCACCAGCCTGCTGGCGACGTACGAGGTGGACCTCGGAGCCGACGGCGCACTCCGCGGCTACCGCCGGGTCCGCAGGTACCGGCGGGGCGCCGCCGACCAGTGACCTTGCCACGTCCCCCCGACCGTCCCCGACCCACCCCGCGTGACCCCGACCGAAGGAAGAGCGTGCAGCCGTGACCGTCATAAACGAAGAAGTCGTCTGCGCCCCCCGTGCGGGCACCCTCTACGACGTGCTCGACCTGATCCTCGACAGGGGCATGGTCATCGACGTCTTCCTGCGGGTGTCGCTGGTCGGGATCGAGATCCTGAAGGTCGACGCCCGCATCGTGGTGGCCAGCGTGGACACCTACCTGCGCTTCGCCGAGATCTGCAACCGGCTCGACCTGGACCACGACTCCACCAGCCGTACGGTGCCGGAGCTGTTCGGCGGCGCGTCCGCTTCGGTCGGCCGGGCGGGCGCGAAGAAGGCGGCGCACTCGGTCGGCGGCAGGGTCAAGGAAGCGCTCGGCCTCGGCGACGAGCACGACGGCGACGACCACGACGGCGACGACGAGGACGACCGGGAGAAGAAGGACGGGAAGCGGCCCCGGCACCGCGCGGCGTCCGGCAGCGGTTCGGGCACCCGCTCCAAGTCCCGGCGCCGAGACGAGGAAGGCTGACGGAACGTGAGTGTGTACCTCTACGGAGTGACCCGCAAGGGGGTGCGCGTCCCGCACGGCACCCGCGGGGTCGGCAACCCGCCGGGCCGGGTGCGCACGCTGGTCGACGGAGACCTCGCCGCCGTGGTCGGCACGGCGCCCGAGGGGCTGCGTGCCCGCCGCAGGGACCTCCGGGCCCACCAGGGCGTGCTGCTCGCGGTGGGCGCCGGCGGGCCGCTGCTGCCGATGCGCTTCGGCGCCGTGGTGGCCGACGAGGACGCCGTGACCGGCTGGTTGCGGGGGGACGCGGGCGGCTGGGCGGCGGCCCTGGACCGGGTGGCGGGGCGGTGCGAGCTGAACCTCAAGGTCTCGCCCGCGGAGCACGGCCTCGCCGACCTCGTACGCGACGACCCGCGGCTGCGGCAGCTCCGGGAGGAGAGCCGGCGGCGCCCTTCGTACGACGTGAGCATCAGGCTCGGTGAGGCCGTCGTGGCCGGGCTGCGGCGCCGGGCCGTGGAGGCTGCGCAGGCGGCGGCGGCGCCCCTCACCGCGCTGGCCGACGAGACGCAGCCGGGACCGGACGTGCCGGGCTGCGTCCTCAACCTCTCCTTCCTCGTCGCCGCCGACCGCGTGCCGGAGTGCCGGGCCGCCTTCGACGGTGTCGCCGAACGCCTCGCGGGCCGCGCGGACCTGCGGCTCACCGGCCCCCTGCCCTGCTACAGCTTCTCCGGGCTCCCCGCCCCCGCGGGGATCTGACATGGGCATCTTCAAGGCGCTGCTGTTCCTGCCGCTCGCTCCGGTGCAGGGCGTCAGCTGGATCACCACCGTGCTGCAGGACGCGGCGGTCGCCGAGATGTACGACCCGGCGGTCCTTCGGGACCGGCTGGTCGCCCTCCACCGTGCCTACGACGACGGCGAGATCGACGACGAGGAGTTCGAGGCCGCGGAGGAGCGGCTGCTCGACCTGCTCGACCGGCCGGCTCCCGTACGGCTGAAGGCGGTTCACCTCTCGAAGGGCACTTGCTGATGAACAGCACATGCAGGACCGCGGTCGCCGCGGCAGTGGCGGGCGGATACGTCCTCGGGCGCACACGGAAGGCACGGATGGCCTTTGCCATCGGGACCTTCCTCGCCGGCCGGCGTTTCGGTCTCTCTCCCACGGCGCTGGCCGCCGAGGGCCTGCGCCATCTGCGGGAGAGCCCCCAACTGGCGGGCTTGCGCGGGCAGATCGGGGGTGAGCTTCTCGACGCCGCCCGGGCGGCCGCTGCCACGACCGCGGACCGCCGCTTCTCCGTCTTCGCCGACACGCTCCGGGAGCGGGTACGCGAGGACATCGCGGAGGAGGAGACGGACGAGGAGGCGGACGACGAGGAGACGGACGAGGAGGCGGAGGAGGAGACGGACGAGGAGCCGTCCGGGCGCGAGCGCGGATCCGACGAGAAGCGGAGGAAGGCGCCCGCGAAGAAGGCCGCGGCCAAGAAGACCGCGGCGAAGAAGGCCGCCCCGGCGAAGAAGGCGGCGCCGGCGGGGAAGAAGGCCAGGCCCGCCAAGAAGACCGCGTCGGGCAGGTCGTCTCGGTCCACGACACACCGCAGCGGGAGGTAGGCGGGCATGGCCAAGCAGAAAGAAGAAGAGAAGCCGGACGGTCCCACGGGACTCGACGACTTCCGCGAGCAGTTCGGCCACTTCCTGAACGACCTGACACAGGGCTGGGTCGACAAGGCCAGCGGCAAGGTGTCCGACCTCACCGACCGGCTGTCCGACGTCGCCGAGGGCAAGGACGACGGCGGAGGCGGCCTGCTGGGCATCGGCAGCCGCGTCATGCACGGCGACTCACCGCTCAAGGCGACGGTGAGTCAGAAGGCCAAGGACGCCAAGGACTCGGTGGTCGGCAAGGTGAAGAGCGCAGTCGGAGGCGGCGGGGGCGGCGCGGGCAAGGGCGGCAACCTCAAGGCCGTCAACATCGTGGAGTCCCTCGACGTCGGGGTGCCGCTGCGTACCGCCTACGACCAGTGGACGCAGTTCGAGGACTTCAGCGACTTCACCAAGGGGGTGCGCGGGGTCTCGCAGGAGGACGACACCGAGACCACCTGGAATCTCAAGGTGGGCCCGTCCAGCCGCAGCTGGAAGGCGACCATCCAGGAGCAGATCCCCGACGAGCGGATCGTGTGGACCTCGGAGGGCGAAAAGGGCAGTACGACGGGCTGCGTGAGCTTCCACGAACTCGGCCCCCAGCTCACCCGGATCCTGGTCGTGGTGGAGTACACCCCCGCCGGCTTCTTCGAGAAGACCGCCAACCTCTGGCGTGCCCAGGGCAGGCGGCTCCGCCTCGACCTCAAGCATGTCGGCCGGCACATCACCCTCCACGCGGACGAGGAACTGGAGGGCTGGCGGGGCGAGGTCCGCGACGGCGAGGTCGTGCGCTCCCACGAGGAGGGCCTGGAGGACGACGAGGGTCCGGAGGACGAGTACGCGGAGGACGGCGAGGGCGACAACGAGGGCGACGACTACGAGGACGAGGACGAGTACGCGGAGGACGAGCCCGAGCCCGAGCTCGAAGAGGACGAGGAGTACGAGGACGGCGAGGAAGACGACGAAGAGGACGAAGAGGACGCGCCCCGGAAATCCCGGAGCCGCAGATGACCACGCTCGACCACCTCGAATCCGTCGCCCCCTACAGCCCCACCCCGTCCACGGCGAACCTCGCCGACATCCTGGAACGGATCCTCGACAAGGGCATCGTGATCGCCGGGGACATCAAGATCGACCTCCTCGACATCGAGCTGCTCACCATCCGGTTGCGGCTGTTCGTCTCGTCGGTGGAGACGGCGAAGAAGGCCGGCATCGACTGGTGGGAGACCGACCCGGCGCTCTCCTCCCGGGCCGCCGAGAACGCCCTCGCCCACGAGAACCGCGAACTGCGCGAGCGCCTGGCGGAGCTGGAGGGCGGTACGCCCTCGCGCACTCCCAAGCGCGACCGGGCGAAGGCGGGCGCATGACGGCCGCGGGCCTGCGGCAGCCGAGCGGTGCTCCTGCCGAAGCGGCGACCGCCACCTGCGTCTTCGCCGTCCGCCGCGAAGGTGGGCCGGGAATGCCCGCCGACGCCGCCGGCCATCCGGGCGGGAGCCCGCTCGAACTGCTCCCGCTGCCCGGCACCGGCCTGTCCGCCGTCGTCCAGGCGGTGCCCGCCGCAGACTTCACCCAGGAGGCGTTGCAACACCGGCTCGGCGACCCTGCCGCGCTGGAAGCCTGCGCGCGGACCCACCACGCCGTGGTGACGGCGGCGGCCGGGGCGGGCCCCGTCGTACCGATGCCGCTCGCCACCCTGTTCACCGATCGGGACAGGGCCGTCGCCGCCCTGGCCGAGCAGGTGCCGAGGCTGCGGGCTGCGCTCGACCGCGTGACGGGGCGCGCGGAGTGGTCGGTCAAGGCCGAGGTGCGGGCACCGGACTCCGTCCCGGCCGGCGGCGAGGGCGCCGGCCGGGGGGCGGACGTCTCGGGCGCGGCGTATCTGGCCCGGGTGCGTGGCCGTGAACGCGACCGGCAGGCCCGGCAGGAGGCGATCCGGCAGGTGGCCGCGCACGTCCACCACGCCGCTGCGGCCTTCGCCGTCGCCGCCGTGCGCCGGCCGCCGCACGGCACCGCCGTCACCGGCAAGGACCGCCACCAGATCCTCAACGCCGCCTTCCTCGTGGACGACGGCAGGGCGCCGGACCTGGTCGCCGCCGTTCACGCGCTGAACGGCACGCACGCCGGGCTCGGCCTGCACATCGACGTGTCCGGGCCCTGGGTGCCGTATTCCTTCACCGGCGAGTGCGCGGAGGCGGGCCCGTGACGACCACCGACGTCGTGCCCTGGCTCGGCCCGGAGAGCGGCGCTCCCCTCGGGGTGCCGCTCGTCGACCTGCTCGACCGGGTGCTCGCCACCGGCGTGGTCATCAGCGGCGACCTCGTGATCGCCGTCGCTGACGTCCCGCTCGTCCGCCTCTCGCTGCACGCCCTGCTCGCCTCGGTCAGCGAACGCGTCCCCGCTCCCTGGGCCGACGGAGGCCCCCTGTGACCGGCACGCGCGTCGACCTCGACCCCGAGAACACCGCCCGCGACCTGGTGTCCCTCGTCCTCACCCTGGTCGAGCTGGTCCGCCAGCTCCTCGAACGCCAGGCCGTCCGCCGCCTCGACCAGGCCGACCTCACCCCCGACCAGGAGGAGCGGCTCGGCACCGCCCTGATGCACCTCGACCGCGCGATGAACGACCTCTGCGCCCACCACGGCCTGCGCCGCGAAGACCTCAACCTCGACCTCGGCCCCCTGGGCCCGCTGCTGGCGTACTGACCTCGGATGCGACGCCGGGAGGTGGTGGCCGACCGTTGCGCGGGGACGGCGGCGCGCCGCGGACGGGGCGCCGGCGGTCAGTCCGTCGCGGGGTGGGGGCTGCCGAGGTAGGGGAAGACGGTGAGGACGTCGGTGTGGGGCGCGAGGCCGGTGGGCGGGATGTCGCCCTTGGACAGGAACGCCAGGCGGTGGTTGATGACGTCGTCGGTGAAGACCCGGCCGTTGGGGTAGCGGGCGGGCCGGGAGGGGTCGTACGCCAGCATGTCGGGCAGCAGGCCCTCGGCGTCGATGGCGGCGACGGCCTCCTCGCGCGAGTAGCCGCCGGTGTGCCCCATGAGGTGGACGAACTGGTCGGTCCACCGCTCGCGGTCGTTGACCGGCTCGCTCGCGTTGTACTCCTCCTTCGTCTCGTCGGTGTTGAAGAAGCTGCTGACCGAGGGGTGGCCGGCGCGGTCGACGTGCTCCAGCCGGCCGTCCTTGCGCAGGCTGCAGCGGCCCCAGATCCGGATTCCCGGGCCGGCACCGAGGAGGTCGGCGGTCGGCAGTTCCATCACCGTCGAGAAGACGTTGGCCGTCGCGTTGGAGTCCACGCCTGTCCACGGCGAGTCGCCGCCGAGGTGGGGGGCGGTGAAGTTGCGGCCGCCGCTGGTGTCGTAGAGCTTCTGGATGCCGTCGAAGTCGAAGAAGAAGGCGTCGCTGCGGGCGCCGGCGAAGAAGGCGGCCGAGCCGGCGCGTACGGGCTTGGCCTGGGGGCCGAAGGAGACCTCCGCGTCCGAGACGACCTTCTCGCCGACCGCCTCGGGCGACCGGGCCTCCTCGCCGTGCGCGACGAAGACGCTGAAGGTCTGCCGGCCGTTCTGCGGCGGTGCGAAGACGTAGCTCACCGCGATGTCGGTGAGGGCGTCCCCGTCGTTGTCGATGTTCACCCGGTAGACGGCGTCGGGGTGCAGGGCGTCGGCGTTCGGGTTCGCGTTGAGGATGATCACCGTGCGCGTCGGGTCGGCGGGCGCCTGGAAGGCGTACAGGTCGCACAGGTCGAGCCGCTGGTCCCCGAGCGGCGGGCCGAGGCTGAGACCGGTGAAGTGGTTCGACATCCCGCTTGTCCTTTCGCCGTTCGCCGAGGAGGAGGTCACTCCTCAGAGGCTCACTCAACCACAGAGGCGGGCAAAAGGGGTGAAGTACGGCAAGGTGGGCCTTTAAGAGGTCGCGCGGATAGGCGTGGCGGGGGACACGGGCAACAGGACGGGCTGTCGAGCAGATCGCCCCGGACTCCTACGTCCGGATCGTCTGCCTCGTCCTCGACCAGATCGCCGTGGACGACTCCGTCCCCCTGATCCCACGGGCACGGACCACTCGCCGCCGAGACGAACGCCCGAGCCCCCAACCATGCCCGCAGGCCTGTCCGCGCGACCGCTCAGCCGCACGAAACAGACGACCGGGAATCAAACGCTCACCGAGACCCCGTACAGCCCATCAGCCGGCGGCGTCAGCTGTGCTGGGCGAGCCCGCCCGCAACTGGCTGAACGGCACAGTGCCCCCGTCGGTCACGCCGTCATCCACCAGCCGGCACCTGGAGACCGGACCGGAGAACAGGCTGACCGCGCCGGCCGACGAGGACTTGGTCCTGCTGTAGGTGAGTGCCAGCGTGTCTCCCGGCTTCAGCGTGGCGGTCATGGCACTTCGGCCCTCCCTCTTCCACAGGTTGTTCACCGCACGCCCGCGGTCCTCTGCGCAGGCCTTCCCCGCGGGTACGGTGTCGACGACCACCTGGATGCCCGCCGCGCGCAGCTTCGCGGTAAGCGGCTTCTGCGCGGCGCGGTCCAGACCCACCTCGTTCAGCCGCAGGATCACCGTGCCATCGGGGTTTTTGGTGACCGCGTATGCGGGCGTGTCAGCCGGCCCCGCGACGACGACCACTGCCGCCACCGCTGTCGCGGCGGCTGCGGCCGTCGCGCCCCACACCACCCGCGAACGGTGGAGCGGCCGCCGACGGGCCTCGACCGGCGGCTCCTGGGTCTCCCACCCGCTGTCGTTCATCAGCTCGGTCATGAGGCGGTCCTCGAATGTCATCACAGCATCCCCCTCGTGTGCTGGACGATCGCCAGGCTTGCGCGGTTGTCGTCAGTGCTGGTGTTGGTTGATGCCCGCAGCGTCTTGCGGGCGCGGTGCAGCCGCACCCGGACGCTGACCTGACGTATGCCGAGAGCCTGCGCGGCCTCCCGGACGGTCAACTGGTCCACGACGACGAGCTCCATCGCCGCCCGTTCACCTTCCTGGAGCCCGGCCATCGCGGCACGGAGCCGCCGTCCGGCGCTCTCGGCGTCGAGCTTCTCCTCCAGCCGGCCGATGTCGTCCTCGTCGAGCAGTCGGCGTCCGGCGATCCGGCCCGCCTTTCGGGCCTCACGACCGGCACGCCGTAGCTCGTCGACGACAACGTGCCGCGCGATCCCGTAAAGCCAGCCGACCTCGCTGCCCGCCGACAGCTTGAAGGTGTGGGCGGAGTCGATGGCCGCCACGAACACGTCCGCGGTGAGGTCGGCCACCGTGTGCGGGTCGTCCACCCGGCGAGCCATGAAGCGGGTGATCGCGTCCACATGACGCCGATAGAGTTCGGCGAAGCTCTCCTTGTCGAGCACACCCGCGGCGGGACCACCGCGCGACCTCGGCACCCGTTCACTCGACGGCACAAGCTCTCCTTCCTCCGGTGAATCCTTTCGTCTCTACTTCGATACCGGCGGCGGAAGTGTTTCAGCCGCTGCCGGCGGCGGGCGGCCCCCGCGGCCCGGTGAGCCGCTGATGCCACCCGGCGGGCCGCGTCGGGGCCCGCGCGGCGGATACTCCTTCGCATGACGTCAGGCACGGCCCACCCCCCGCGGTGGCGGTGGGCGCTCCGGAGCTTTCTGGTCTTCTCGCTGGGCGGCGCGGCGGGCCTCCTCGGCTACGCGCTGACGGCGGGCCATCGGGTCGGCGCGGCGTCCTGGGCCGGGCTGCTGTTCGGAGCGGTCGTCTGCGCGACGCTCGGCGCCCGTTCGCGGGCCGCCGGGGCCGCTGAAAGACCCGTACGACGTCGTCGCCGGGGCGAGGGACGCCGCGCAGCCCGTCCTCGACGCCCGGCCGCCGGCCGCCCGCCGCGACCCGACGCGGATCGTGGGCGGGCTCGGCGCCGCGTTCGGGCGGCGTACGCTGCGGGACCCGCTCGCGGTGGGCGCTCCGCGGCACGACCGCTCTCGGCCTCTCCGCCGGAGGCGCCGGACCGTCGTGGGCAGGTCGCGGCAGCATGGCCGCGCGGCGGTCGAAAAGCCGGGGCGGCCTGGTCATGGCACCTGCGGCAACGGTTGGCACAGTGAAGTAACCGGCATCACACCGCCCGATGGTGTCGGGATGTCACAGCAGCTCGGACAGCGCCCACTCATGTCCCGGGGCCGGCGACGTCCGGACGTCCTGCTCTCAGGTCCACGGCAGGGCCGCGCGGCGGGTCCAGTAGGCCTGGGGGGCTACGGCCAGGGGGGCGTAGACGTCGGGGGTGGGGGGCGGGGTGGTGAGGGCGGTGAGGTTGGAGAGGAGTTGGGGGGTGGTCACGGCGCCGGAGAGGACGACGTCCGCCCACGGCTGGGCGAGGGCGGCGGAGAGGGCCGGGACCGCGGGGTCGGGACCGAGCGGGGCGGTGGCCGGGCCCGGGGCGGCGAGGAGGCCGTTGGCCAGGGCCTCCTTGACGATCACCGTCCAGCCCGCGGCCTTGGCCTCGGCCAGGGCGGGGCCGGCCGAGGGCTCCAGGACGTTCCAGGTGGCCTGCACGGCGGAGAAGAGGGGGCGGCCGTCGACCCGGAGGGCCAGTGCCCTGCGCAGCGTGCGGGCCTGGTGCGGACCGCTGAGGCTGAGCCCGACCCGGAGGCCGAGGCCGGCGAGGTCGCGCAGGACCGCCTCGTCGTCGAGGATGCCGGACTCCTCGGTCGCCGAGTGGACCTGGTAGAGGCCGAGCCACCCCCCGAGCAGCTCCCGGGACTGCGGCCACTGGCGGGCCAGCGCGGCGGCGGAGTGGTCCTTGACCTCCTGGACCGGTGCGCCGGGCTGCCAGTCGGCGGTGTAGGTGTAGCCCCACTTGGACGAGACGGTGACGTCCTCCGGCCCGATCGCACGGCTGCTCAGCCACCCGGCCAGGAACTCCTCGGCCAGCCCGTACGAGCGGGCCGCGTCGAACCACCGGATCCCGCCGGCCCATGCGGCGTCGCACACTTCCTCGCAGCGTCTGCGCAGGCCCTCGACGGAGCGGTCGGCTCCCAGGGACGGGCCGTGACCGACGGTCAGGTACTCCGGGCGGCCCAGCGCGGCCAACCCCAGTCCGAGCACGGCCACCGGCGTTCCTTCCCTCGTCCTGTCCTCGTCCCCCTGTACCCCTTCCCCTCGCACCCCCTCCCGTGCCGGATTCTCCTTCACCGGGGCGCGAAAAAGGGCCTCCGCGACTCCCGGCGTGCCGTCGGCCGGTCGCGTGCGGGGGGCGGACCGACCCGGGGATGCGCTACCGTCTCACCAGGATGTGCAAGCACGTTGCACGTGGTGGATGGCGGATGACGCAGTGGCGGGTGGCCGCGGCGGAACAGGAGAATCATGGCAGCCGAATCCGGCGCCGGGACGCAGGCCGTCGAGCGGGCCATGTCGCTGCTCGCCTGCTTCACCGACGAGCACAGCGAGCTGCGGGTCACCGAGCTGTGCGCACAGACGGGACTGGGCCAGTCCACGGTCTCCCGGATGATGTCGACGCTGGACCGTCTCGGCTACGTCGTGCCGGACGCCAGGACCGGGCTGTACCGGCTGGGCCCGGCGGCCGTGACGCTGGGCTCGGTGGCGCTCAACAGCTCGTCCCTCTTCCGCGCGGCGCGGCCGATCGCGCAGAGCCTCGCCCACGCGACGGACCTCGGGGTGAATCTCGCCGAGTTCCGCGACGACCGGCTGTTCTACCTGTGCAACTTCGAGGGCGCCAGGTCGCCCAAGTCGTTCACCATGGCCGGGCGCACCGCGCCGCTGCACGCCACGGGCATGGGCAAGGCCGTCCTGGCCGAGCAGCCCGCCGCATACGTCCGGGCGTACTTCGACCGGGGCTTCGCGCACGCCTACACCCCGCACACGATCACCGAGCCCGCCGCCATGGAGGCGGTGCTCGCCGAGATCCGCAGCCGCGGCTACGCCACGGAGGTCGAGGAGCTGGCCTTCGGCCGGGCCTGCCTGGCCGCTCCGATCCGCACCCGGGGCGGCCAGGTGGTGGCCGCGCTCTCGCTGAGCGGCCCGTTGTCGGACCTGGACCTGGACCAGCCGGGCCGGCAGCGGGAGCTGGCGCTGACCGTGATCGAGGCGGCCGACGAGCTGTCGGTCGCCCTCGGCTTCACCGTCGCCTTCGCCGCCCAGCCCCGGGTGCCCCTGTCGTCGCAGGAGCAGCCGGGCTGAGACCGCCGGCCCCTACCCGTACCGCGGGCGTACCGGCGTACCCGCGCGGGAAGCGGCCGCGGCGCCGTCAGCGGCTTTCCGGCTCGTCGGCGCCGAAGAGCTTCTCGCGCAGGTCGGGGCGCAGGAAGGCGGCCGGGGAGGCGATGGAGAGCCCTCCGTCGACCGGGAGCACCACGCCGGTGACGAAGCCCGCCGACGCCAGGTACAGCACGGCCTGGGCGACGTCGGACGGCTCCCCGACCCGGCCGAGCGGATAGCCCTCGGTGACCTTCGGCAGGTCGTCGTTGCCGATCATGCCCGGCGCGACGGCGTTGACCCGGATGCCGCGCGGGCCGTAGTCGAGCGCCAGCTGCCGCACCAGGCCCTCGACACCTGCCTTGGCCGCGGCGTAGCCCGGGAGCCAGGGGGCGGCGAGCGTGGCGTTGACGGAGCTGACCGCGACGACGCTGCCGCCCCCCGGCATGACCGGCAGGGCGGCGCGCGCCGGGAAGTAGGCGGTGTGGAGGGTGTTGTCGATCGCCCGGTGCCATTCGTCGGGCGTCGCCAGGTGGGCGGGCGCCGGTGCCATGACGGCGGCGGCGAGCACCAGGACGTCGAGCCCGCCGAGCCGCTCCACGGTCCGGCCGACCGCCTCGTCGGCGCCCGCCGCCGTACTGACGTCGAGGCGGAGGTCCTCGGTCAGGCAGGCGGGGGCGGGCCCGCCGACCGAGACGCCCATGACGCGGTCCCCGGCCAGGGCGAAGGCCTCGGCGACGGCGTGGCCGATCGGCGAGGAGCTGCCGACCAGCAGGACGGCGCGGCTCACGCGAGGACCTCCGGCCGGCCGGTGAGCCGCAGCTCGTCCAGGATCTCGCCGAGGGCCTCGGCGGTCAGCGGGTCGAGCTCCTGGGCGGGCAGCCGTACGGCGCCGGACGCGATGACGCCGCGCCTGCGCAGCACCTCCTTGTGCACCGCCCACGCCTGGCCCGGGCGCATGCCGATCTGGATGAGCGGCAGCAGCCGGCCGAACCCCGCACGGGCCTCGGCCCTGCGCCCTTCCGCGAGGTCGTCCAGGACCCCCCGGAGCAGGTCGGCGAACTCGCACGCGGGCATGGTGCCGACGCTGCCGTTGTCGTACTCCTCGATCAGTGACAGCGCGTTCTGGCCGCCGAGAACGGCGAAGCCGTCCGGTACGGCCTCGGCCACCGCTGCCACCTTCAGCGGGGTCGGCGGCGCCTCCACCTTGACGGAGGTGATGCCGGGGACGCCCGCGAGCGTCGCGACGGCCGCCGCGTCGATCGGGACGCCGGTGACGCCGGGCGCGTCCTGGATCATGACGCCCGCCCCGCTCGCGGCCGCGACCTCGGCGAAGAAGTCGATCGTCTGCTGCCGGTCGGGCTTGGCGAGGAAGGGGGGAAGGACCATGAGGTGGTCGGCGCCGCCCGCGGCGGCCTGCCGGGCCTGCTCGACGGCGACCACGGTGCCGGTGCCGTTGACGCCGGCGACGACGGGGAAGCCGCTGCCGGCCACCTCCCGGACGACGCGCAGGATCACGGCCCGCTCCTCGGCGGTCAGCGCGAAGCCCTCGCTCGCCATGCCGAAGACGGCGAGCCCGTCGACACCGCACCGGAGCTGGAACTCCACCAGGGAGCGCAGCGAGGCGGTGTCGAGCCGCCCGGAGTCGGTGAACGGCGTGGCGAGGATGGGGATCAGCCCGGTGGGTGCGACGTCGCTGGGCACGGTCAGCTCTCCTTGGCGAGTGCGAGGACGGTTTCGCGGTCGATCTCGACACCGAGTCCCGGACCCTCGGGCAGCGTGAAGCCGGTGGGGCCCGCGGTCAGCGGCGTACGGAGGATCGCCTGGGCGAAGGGAACGGTGGTGGGCTGGAACTCGAAGAAGGGGCTGTCGCGGACCGCCGCGGAGACATGCAGGCCGGCGGCCAGGGACACGCCGAGGCCCACCGAGTGGTGGCAGGCCACGGGCACGTGGTGGGCGTCGGCGAGGGCCGCGATCGTGACGGCCTCGGTGATGCCGGTCCTGGCGACGTCCGGCTGGGCCAGGCCCAGGGCCCGGCGGGAGAGCCAGTCGCGGAATTCGTAGCGGTTGCGCAGGGCCTCGCCGACCGCCACCGGGGTGGTGATGCGCGAGGCCAGGTCGCGGTGGCCCTCGGTGTCCTCGGGCGCCATCGGCGCCTCGAAGAACAGCGCGCGCCTGCGGTCGAGTTCGCGCCCCAGCTCCAGGGCCTCGGCCAGGCTGTACGCCCAGTGCGCGTCCACGGCGATCCGCAGGCCGGGGGCGGCCGCGGCCACCGCGTCGTAGGTGGCGAGATCGGCCTCGACCCCCTTGCCGGCGGCGAGTTTCACCGCGCGGGCGCCCTTGGCCGCCCAGCCGGCGGCGAGCTCGGCCCGGCCCTCGTCGGTGGGTTCGGGCAGGCCGGAGACGTACGCCGGGATGCCGGTGCGGTAGGCCCCGCCCAGCAGCCGGGCCACGGGGAGTCCGGCCGCCTTGCCCGCGAGGTCCCACAGGGCGATGTCGAGTCCGGCGAGGGCGTCGGCCTGATGGCCCACCAGGTGGCCGCGCTCGCGCATGAGATCGCGCATGCCGTCCCACAGCGGCCGGACCGCGCGGGGGTCGCGGCCGATCAGCCACGGGCCCAGCATGCGGTCGACGATCGCGGCGACCACCTCGGGCCCGACCGGGGCCAGCGCCTCGCCCCATCCCTCGATCCCCTCGTCGGTCGTGACGCAGACCAGCAGGGTCTCCATGCGGGCGGAGTAGAGGCTGCGCCAGGGGGGCCGGACGAAGTAGCCGTCGTCGGCGCGCGGTGCGGTCCCGTCGTCCAGCTTCCCGAGATAGGCCGACTCGGTCGGCTGCTTGATGACGTGGGTCGTCACCTGTGTGATGCGCATGCACGCTCCTCGGGGTTGGCTATTCGCATGATGACTTGGTCATTGCGCATATTGAAACTAGCATCCACCATGTTGCTGTCCTCGACCCCACCACGGAGACGCTGTGAACTTGCTGGAGGAACTGACCCGGCGCGGGGTGTTCGCCATCGTCCGGGCCGACGGACCCGGCCGCGCCGTGGCCTGCGTCCGCACACTGGTCGACGCCGGAGTCACCGCGGTGGAGGTGTCGTTGACCACTCCGGGCGCCCTGGAGGCGGTGGCGCAGGCGCGCCGGGAGTGCCCGGCCACGGTCCTGATCGGGGCGGGAACCGTCCGCACGGCAGCCGACGCCGACGCCGCCGCGGCGGCCGGGGCCGGATTCGCCGTCACCCCGGCGGCGACCCGGGGAGCCCGCCGCAGCGTGGAGATCGGCCTCCCGCTGGTGTGCGGCGCGCTGACACCGACCGAGGTGGTCGGCGCGCTGGACCTCGGCGCGGCGGCGGTGAAGATATTCCCCGCCGGTGCACACGGGCCCGGCTACCTGCGCGAGCTGCTCGCGCCGCTGCCGGACGCGCCGCTGGTCGCCGTGGGCGGCGTCGGCGCGGACACGGCTGCCGCCTACCTGTCGGCCGGGGCACGCGCCGTCGGCGTCGGCTCCCCGCTGCTGGGCGACGCGGGTACGGGCGGGGCGCAGGCCGGACTCGCCGCACGGGCGGCCGCGTTGCTCGCCGCCGTCGCACCGGCGCCCGTACCGCCGCCGCCCGTACCGGCGCCCGGCGACCACCGGGCCGCGTGACGGGAGCAGCGCCATGACCGGTGTACTGACGATCGGCGAGGCGATGGCCTCGATACGCACCCCGGGCCCCTTGCGGCTCGGCGGTACGGCGCAGCTGTCCGTCGCGGGCTCGGAGAGCAACGTGGCCATCGGCCTGGCCCGGCTCGGCCACGAGGTGTGCTGGGCCGGGGTGGTGGGCGAGGACCAGCCCGGCGCCCTGATCCGCAGGACGCTGCGGGCCGAGGGCGTCGACACCCGCTTCGTCCGGTCCGCGGCGGGGGCGTTCACCGGCTTCGTGGCCTTCGACCAGCCCGCCCCCGACATCACCCGGGTCAGCTACCACCGGGCAGGCTCGGCCGGGTCCACCCTGACGGCGGCGGAGTGCGTCGCGGCGCTGACCGCCCTCTCCCCGGAGCTGCTGCACCTCACCGGTATCACCCCCGCTCTGTCGGCCACGGCACGCGAGGCCGTCCTGACCGCGGCGCGGACCGCGCACACGGCGGGAGTCCGCGTCACGCTCGACGTCAACCACCGCGAGCGCCTGTGGTCCAGGGCGGACGCCGCGGCGGCGCTGGGCGAACTGCTGCCCTGGGTGCACACCGTCTTCGCCTCGCAGGACGAGCTCGACCTCCTCGGCCCGGCGGAGCGCCCGGCCGCCGACCTGCTGGCGCGGGGCGTCGCGGAGGTCGTCGTCACCGCGGGAGCCGCCGGCGCCCACTGCCACACGTCCGGGGGGAGCCTCTTCCAACCCGCCCTTCCCGTCACGGTGGTGGACAGCATCGGCGCGGGTGACGCCTTCGTCGCCGGCTACCTGTCCGCGGTCCTCGACGCACTCCCGCACGCCGACCGCCTCGCCCGGGCGGCTGCGGCCGGCGCCTGCTGCGTCGGAGCCCACGGCGACTGGGAGGGCCTGCCGACCCGGGAGGACCTCCCGCTGCTCCGCCACGGCAGCGGCCTCGCACTGCGCTGAACCCCGCGCCGGGGCGTGCGGACGGCGGCCCGCCCGCACGCCGGAAAAAAATCTCCTCCGTGTCCGCGTCCTGTGTCGATCCGCGCGCTCGCCGTTCGACCTGGGATAGAGAGGGTCGACAGACGACCCCGGTCAAGGAGAGCGACGATGGCCAAATACATGCTGATCATGCGCGGCACCGACGAATCCGTTGCGAAGATGATGGAGACGCCCTTCGACGAGATGCTGGAGACGGTGGGGCGCTTCAACGAGGAGCTGATCCGGGCGGGCGTGCTCGTCGCCGCGGAGGGGCTGGACGACCCGGGGCAGGGAGTGGTGGTGGACTTCAGCGCGGAGACGCCGGTGGTCACCGACGGGCCGTACGGGGAGACCAAGGAGCTGTTCGGGGGCTTCTACCTGATCGACGTCGCCTCGAAGGAGGAGGCCGTGGAGTGGGCCAAGCGCCTCCCGGCGACGGCCGGTTCGAAGGTCGAGATCCGCCGGGTGCCGGGTATCGACGAATTTCCGCAGGACAACGAGTGGATCGTCAAGGAGCGGGCCTGGCGTGAGCGGACCGGCCAGCTCTGATGGCTGAGGTCGGTGGCGGCCCGCCGGGCGCCGAGGCGGCGCGGCGGGCCGCCTCGGCCGTGTGGCGGATCGAGTCCGCGCGGATCGTCGGCGCGCTCGCCCGCTGGACCGGGGACTTCGCGCTCGCCGAGGACGTCGCCCAGGAGGCGCTGGCCGAGGCGCTCGTCAGCTGGTCGCGCGGCGGGGTGCCGGACAGCCCGGTCGGCTGGCTGCTCGCGACCGCGCGGCGGCGGGCCGTCGACGCCTTCCGCCGCAGGTCGGCGCTCGACGAGCGGTACGCGCTGCTCGCGGGGCAGCTGGCCGAGGGCGAGTTCAGCGCGGGCGGGCACGCCAGGGCCGGGCAGCCGGACGATCTGCCGTGGGACCCCGACCGGGTGGACGACGACGTCCTCGCGCTGATGTTCACCGCCTGCCACCCGGTGCTCTCGCCCGAGGCCCGGGTGGCGCTCACGCTGCGCGTGGTGGGCGGCCTGTCCAGCCAGGAGGTCGCGCGGGCGTTCCTCGTGCCCACCGCGACCGTCCAGGCCCGGATCACCCGGGCGAAGAAGACGATCGCGGCCGCGCACGTGCCCTTCGAGCTGCCGCCGCCCGAGGAGCGCCGCGAGCGGCTCGGCGCCGTCCTGAGCGTGCTGTACGTGATCTTCACGGAGGGCTCGACGGCGACGGCCGGCGACGAGCTGATACGCCGGGACCTCGCGTACGAGGCGGTCCGGCTGGCCCGGACGCTGACCGCGCTGCTGCCCGCCGAGCCGGAGGCGCACGGGCTGCTCGCGCTGTTCGAGCTGACCGCCGCGCGCTTTCCGGCGCGCACCGGGCCCGACGGGGAGCCGGTGCTCCTGGAGGACCAGGACCGGCGCCGCTGGGACCGCTCGGCGATCCGCCGGGGCCTGGCTGCCCTCGGCCGGGCGACCGCCGCCGGGCGGGGCCTCGGGCCGTACGGCCTCCAGGCCGCCGTCGCCGGCTGCCACGCGACGGCGCCCTCGGTGCGGGAGACGGACTGGGAGCGGGTCGTCCTCCTCTACGAGGCGCTCGGCCGGGTGGCCCCCTCGCCCGTCGTCCAGCTCAACCGGGCCGTGGCCGTCGCCATGGCGAGCGGGCCGGAGCCCGCGCTGCGCATGGTGGACGAGCTGGCCGCCTCCGGCCGGCTGTCGGGCTCCCACCTGCTGCCCAGCGTGCGCGGCGAGCTGCTCGCCCGGCTCGGCCGCACCGCCGAGGCCCGGGAGGAGCTGGAATTCGCCGCACGGCTGTGCGGCAACGCCCGCGAGCGGTCCCTGCTGCTGCGCAAGGCGGCCGGGCTGGAAGGTGCCCCGCCGGGGGATTCGAGCAGGTGATCGTATGTTTAGCGGCCTTGTTACCCCTTACGGGGAATGCCGCCGATGTCCCTGTGCGGCGGCTTGCGCGGTGCTGACCATGAATGCGTGAGCACTCCCAGAGGGAGGCGCTTGCGGGCTTGGACGGTGGTCGCCGTGGTGACGGCGGCCACCGGGGCGTGGGGGGTCAGCGGTGCGGCGGAGGCCGCGCCGGGGCGCCCCCGCCCGCCCGGGTCCGTTCGCGCGCCCGATCTCGCCGACAGGTCGTCCTCGCCCGTACGCGCTCCCGCGCGCGACCCGGGCGCCGTCTCCGTGCGGATCCCCGCACACGTCTCCGTACGGGTCTCCGGCGGGCAGGTGAACGTCCGCGTGCAGGTGCCGGACCCCGTGGCCCCGGCCCCGCACCACACGCCGAAGCCCCGGCCGACGCACCAGGCGCACTCGCCGGGACCGCCGCATCCGCCGCATCTCCCGAAACCGCCGCGGCTGCCGCGGCCCGCCCACTGGTGCGGGCACTGGCACCGCGAGTGGAAGTGGCCCCCGCCGCTGCACTGCCACCGGCCGACACCACCGCCCCCTACGACACCGCCTCCTACGACACCCCCGCCCCCGCCGCCGACCACGTCGGCGCCGAAACCCACACCCACTCCCGTACCGAAACCGAAGCCGAAACCCACGCAGAAACCGGTGGTGAGAGCCATACCCGAGCCTCCGCCCGCCCCGAAGCCGAAGCCCGCGCCCAAGCCGCCGCCGAAGCCGGCACCGCCCGCGCCGAAGCCGGCGCCGAAGCCCGCGCCGCCCGCCGTGCACTGGCCCGACCGGCCGCCCGTGCCCGCCGCGGCGCCCGTGCAGCACCGCCGCAAGCTCACGACCGTGCTGCTTGTCACGACGGTGCCGGGGCTGCTGGCCGCAGCCGTGCTCAAGCCCGGATCGGGCGCGTATCGCAGGAACAACCGGTAGGACGCGAGGGGGAGTTCACATGACGCAATGGGTGGCCCTGCTGATCGCGATGGTCGCGGTCTGCGCGGTCGTGATCGTGGTCGTGGTGCTGCGGCAGCGCAGGATCGGTGAGGACGACGACCCGAACGAGACGCCGGACGTCATCGAGTACATGGTCATGATGATCGGCGTGATCTACGCGATCGTGCTGGGCCTGGCGATCGCCGGGGTGTGGGAGGGCCAGGGCGGGGCGCAGTCCACCGTCCAGGCCGAGGCCCAGGCGCTGCACGAGGTCAAGGAGCGGGTGCAGGTCTACCCGCCCGCGATCCGCGACAAGGTGCGGGCCGACGTGGACGCCTACGCGTCCTTCGCCGCCGAGAAGGAATGGCCGTACATGCGGCACCACGGCGATCTGGCGCCGCGCGGTACGCAGTTGCTGGACCGGGTGCGCACCGACATCACGCAGTACGACCCGAAGACCGACCTGGAGGCGCAGGCCTACCAGCCGCTCGTGGACGAGGTCGCGGCGGCGGACGCGGCACGCACCGCCCGCGGGCAGAGCGCGGGCTCGACGATGCCGCCGGTGGTGTGGTTCGGGCTCATCACCGGGGCCTTGGTGACGGTCGGGCTGATCTTCACGCTGCAGATCCGGCGGTCGGCGCGCGAGCTGCTGCTCGCCGGGCTCTTCAGCGCGCTCATCGCCTTCCTGCTCTTCCTGATCTGGGACCTGGACGCGCCCTTCGGCAGCGGGCTCGCCGTCTCGGCGGACGCGCTCCGGGAGATCCTCGGCTGACCGAGGGGGAGCACGAGAAGGGGGAGGCCCCGCCGCCCGGACCGGCGGCGGGGCCTCCCCCTTCGGGCTTCACGCCCGCGGTTCACACCTGGGCATGCCCAGCCTCTAACCCCAGTTCGACACGTTCACGTTCTCCAGCACGCCCAGCGCGTCCGGCACCAGGACCGCCGCCGAGAAGTACGTGCTGACGAGGTAGCTGATGACCGCCTTCTCGTCGATGCCCATGAAGCGGACGTTGAGCCCCGGTGAATACTCGTCGGGCAGGCCGGTCTGGTTGAGGCCGACGACGCCCTGGTTGTCCTCGCCCGTACGGACGGCGATGATCGAGCTCGTACGGGCCTCGGTGACCGGGATCTTGTTGCAGCTCAGAATGGGGATGCCGCGCCACGCGGGCACGGAGTGGCCGTGCAGCTCGACCGGGGTGGGGTAGATGCCGGCCCGCGTCCACTCGCGGGCGATGGCGGCGATCGTGCGCGGATGGGCGAAGAGGAAGCGCGTGCCGCGGCGGCGGCTGATCAGCTCGTCCAGGTCGTCGGGCAGCGGCGGGCCGGCGTGCGGCTGGATGCGCTGGTCGTACTCCGCGTTGTGGAGCAGGCCGAACTCCGGGTTGTTGATGAGCTCGTGCTCCTGGCGCTCGCGCAGCGCCTCGACCGTCAGCTTGAGCTGCTCCTCGGTCTGGTTCATCGGCTCGTTGTAGAGGTCGGCGACCCGGCTGTGCACCCGCAGCACGGTCTGCGCGACGCTCAGCTCGTACTCGCGCGGCTTCACCTCGTAGTCGACGAAGGTCGCCGGCAGCCTGGGCTCGCCGCGGTGGCCGGAGGCGAACGCGATGTCGGCCTCGCCCTTGCGGTTGGTGCGCTGCTGCGGGACCGCGCGGACGGCGTCCAGATGCGTGCGCAGCGGCTCGGCCTGGGCGATGAGCTGCTCCAGATCCTGCCGTGTCAGCGCGAGGACGGTTGTGGTGGTCACGGCGCGGGCGGTGAAATCCCAGGCCGCGTCGGCGGACAGCAGCGCCTGCTCGCCGAAGTACCCGCCGTCGGCGACGCTTCCGAGACGGTTCTCCTCGCCGTAGGAGCCCTCGCTGAGCTTGTCGACCTTGCCGTGGGCGATGAGATACACCGTGTCGGCGGGCTCGCCCGCCGCGGCCAGCACGTCGCCCGGCGCGAACTCGCGCTGGACGAAGCGCTCGGCGAGGGCCGTCAGCACCTCCTCGTCGGTGAAGGTCCGCAGGGCGGCGATCTCGCCCAGCTCCTGCGGAATGACCCGGACCTGCGACCCGGTCTTGACGAAGGTCACGCGCCCGTCCCCGACGGCGTAGCTCAGCCGCCGGTTCACGCGGTACGTGCCCGCGTTGACGTTCACCCAGGGCAGCGCGCGCAGCAGCCACCTGGACGAGATCCCCTGCATCTGGGGTGCGGACTTCGTGGTCGTGGCCAGATTCCGCGCGGCGGCCGTGTCAAGGCTCGTCCGCGCGTCATCCGGGGAGTTGCCGAGTGCGGTGTCCTGGCCCGCATCAACCGACATGGTGCCCGTCCTTCCCGTATGGGGGTGATACGGGAGCATTCTTTCGGTGACGGTGTGTGCTGACTATTGCCGTATCGAGTGAGAATACTTTGGCGGCGGGTGGGGCAGAGGCAGGGAAAACACCTGCACGGCTGCCCCTGGGAGGCAGCCGTGCGCGGGTGGTGCGAGGGGCGGCGGCGGGTGGTGAAAGGTGGAGAGGGGGCGTGAACGGCAGGCGCGCGGCAGGGACTACAGCGCTTCGACGACCGAGGCGCGGTCCGGGCCCGCGGCGCTCTGCGGCGGGATCGCCAGTGGTACGGCCGCGTAGCTCGCGGCGGCCAGCGCCGTACGCCGCTCGCGCCGGAAGACGTACGCGGCGAAGACGCCCGCGCCCAGCAGCGCGACGAAGGACATCAGGGTGCCGAGCCAGCTCGCGCCCAGCCACTCGCCGCCGATCCAGCCCAGGCCGACGCTGTAGGTGGCCCAGCAGACCCCGGCGAGGGCCGACCACGGCAGGAACTCGCGCGGCCGGCGGCGGGCCGTACCGGCGCCGAGGCTCACGACGCTGCGGCCCGCGGGCGCGAAGCGGGCGAGGACGACCAGGGCGCCGCCGCCGCTCGCCAGCACCTGGCCGAGCCGGTCGTGCGCGGCCGTCAGCCGGCGCGAGGAGGCCATCCGGCGGGCGAACCACTCCCCGCCGCGGAAGGCGAGCCGGTAGGCCAGCAGGTCGCCGAGGCAGGACGCGATGGCGGCGCAGGCCAGCAGCGCCACCACGTCGAGTATGTCGTCGCTGGAGCCGGACGATCCGGCGGTCGCCGCGCTGACCACCAGCACACCGCTGGGCAGCACGGGGACGAAGACGTCGAGCAGGACGGACAGCGCGACGAGCAGGTAGATCCACGGCCACTCGAAAAGAGAGCCCAGGCCTTGCAGCACCGCGCCTCCTCGTCCTTGCCGGTCCTACATGTTGCTTCCGGGTCCTGTCAGGTCCTGCAATGACGATTCGATCCTGACCATTCGCACAGGTCAGGGCCTTGTGAACGCTCAGTGCCGGTCTTGCGTCAACGCCGGCGGATCTTCATCCACCGTCAGCCGTACAGCGTACGCCAGCATGGCTCAGCGGTACCGGTCGGGGTGAGTGACGTACGAGACAATCACGACCTTGTCACGACAGGAATACCTCCTGAAGCAACGTTCCCGCCCGGCCCGAAGTGCCGCCGATACCGCATCGTTACGGCGTGTGCGGCCGCATCAACATGCCCGTGCCCGGGATATGCCCAGGTCCGGGGTCCCGTACACTGGTGGGCAGCAGAAGGGGAGTAGCTCTTCGCCGGACCGTCGACATACTGCCGGGTTCGCGCGGCGCCGAAAGGCGCGGCAACGGACCGGGCCGGCGCCCGGAGCGGTGAAGCGTCGCAGGTGATGCGACGTGGCACCGCCAGCGAGACCTTCGGCCGCAGTGTCCTGACGCTGCCGTGCCGAAGCGACCCCTCCCCGCGGTCTCTCGGCAGGGCATCCCCTACCGATCGAGGAATCCGACCCGTGCTCAGCCTCACCGTCGTCGCCGTCGTCTTCGGCGTGATCTTCCTGGCCGAACTCCCCGACAAGACCGCGCTCGCGAGTCTCATGCTCGGCACCCGCTACCGGGCGTCGTACGTCTTCGCGGGCGTCGCCGCGGCCTTCCTGGTCCATGTCGCGCTCGCCATCGCCGCGGGCAGCCTGCTCACGCTGCTCCCGCACCGCCTGCTCCAGGCGATCGTCGGCGTCCTCTTCCTGGGCGGCGCGGTGATGCTGCTGCGGTCCAAGCCGGAGGACGAGGAGAACGTCAAGGCGCCCGCCGACCAGAGCTTCTGGAAGGTCGCGGGCGCGGGCTTCACGCTGATCCTGGTGGCCGAGTTCGGCGACCTGACGCAGATCATGACCGCCAACCTCGCCGCCCGCTACGACAACCCGGTCTCCGTCGGCATCGGCGCGGTCCTGGGCCTGTGGGCGGTCGGCGCGCTCGGCATCTTCGGCGGGCAGATGCTCATGAAGAAGGTGCCGCTGTCGCTCATCACCAAGGTCGCCGCGACGGCGATGGCCGCGCTCGCGGTCTTCAGCCTCTACGAGGCGATCGCCGGCTGAGGCCTCAGGCCACGGTCACCGTGAGCAGGCCGTCCGGCCCCGCGGTGACCGTCACGTCCAGCAGCGTGGCGGCGAGGGCGTCCGGCCCGTACGCCGCCGCGCGCGGGCCGACGCCGACGACCGGCATCCCCCCGGCGCGGGCCGCCGCGACACCGACCTCGGCGTCCTCGAAGACCAGGCACTCGGCGGGCGCGAAGCCCAGCTCGGCCGCGCCCTTGAGGAAGCCCTCCGGGTCCGGCTTGCTCGCGCCCACCTGCTCCGCGGTCACCGTCACCGGCGGCAGCGGGAGCGCGGCCGCCGTCATCCGGGCCCGCGCCAGCCCGTCGCTCGCCGACGTCACCAGCGCGTGCGGGTGTCCCGCGAGCGAGGCGAGGAAGGCCGGGGCGCCCGGGACCGGGACGACACCGTCGAGGTCCGCGGTCTCCTCGGCGAGCATCACCGCGTTCTCCGCGTAGTTCTCCTCCATCGGGCGGTGCGGCAGCAGCTCGGCCATGGTGGCGTGGCCCTGCCGCCCGTGCACGACCGCGAGGACGGCGGCGGGCTCCAGCCCGTGCCGGTGCGCGAAGCGCGTCCAGCAGCGCTCCACCACCGCGCCGGAGTCGACCAGCGTGCCGTCCATGTCGAGGAGCAGGGCGCGGACGGTGAAGACGGACGGCATGGGACTCCCTCGGAGTGGGCACGCGTGTGCACTCAGTGGCTCCGCCCGCCGGTCAGGGGAAGCGGGCGGAACCACTTTGTTCCCACACGATACAAACGGACGGGCGGTACGACAAACGCGCTGCTCAGCGATCCGCTACGTACTGGAGCAGGCCCCAGGTGAAGTGCGCGACCAGGCGCTCGCCGGTCTCCGGCGCGGTCAGGGCGAGCCGGGCGCGGCTCGGGGCGTCCGGGGGCAGCGGCGCGGTCGGCGGGAACGCGCGCACGACGTCTTCGACGACGCAGGACCACGGCGCCAGATCCTCCGTGCCGCCCAGCGGCGGAGGCGCCGCGCCCGGCGCGCGGACCAGCCACTCGTTCCACACGGAGCGCCCGCCGGGCCCGCACAGCACCTCGAACCGCAGGTCCGGCCACAACGGAAGAGGCCACTGCACGGCCCTGCACGTCAGATCCCCGACCCGCCTTTCGAGCTCGCGCTCGGGTGGGCCCAGGGCCATCCGATACCGCTGGGCGCCCCCCGGATGCGTCCGCGACCGCAGGCGGGCCTGCCACGCGTTGTGCGCCGCGCGCAGCTCGGCGTGCGAGGCGCCCAGCTCTCGCAGGGCGTCGTCCACCAGCTCCGGATGGTGGTCCGCCATGCGGCGCAACAGCATGAGCTGGAACTCTCGTACTCCGTAGGGCGGCATCCGGTTGAGCGTAACCGCCCCCCGGGAGCCGGACCCCGTCCTCCCCGCACCCGGCGTGCGGCGCCTCCGGCGCCGGGAGGTTGCGGTGGGCGTGCGGCTGCCCCGCCGCGGTGGTGCCCGCGCCTGGCGGCGCGGGGGTGTTTCCCACCCCCACCACCCGTGCGGGTGGGACGTCGACTGACGGCCCCCTGCGGGGGTGCACCACCGTCGGGGGCTGACCCGCCGTCCCCGGGACATCACCCCCACCGGCGGGGCAGCCGCCGACGAGACGTCGGGAGGGGGACGATCCGGGGGTGCCCCCGCAGGAATGCGCTTCCAGTCCCTTCACGGCTACGGGTGAGGGTGAACGCGCATTCCGAGGAGGTACCCCCGGAGTGGCACCCGACCCACCCACCGAAGCAGAAGCGCGATGCCCCGCCGGGTGACAAGAGGGGCTGCGTGGGGGTACCCCCAGGCGAAGCTATGGGGGAGAACGGCGCGACCAGCCCCCACGCAGGGAAGGTCGCGCGGGACACCGCAACAGGCACCCCGGGGCGCCCCCCCCGGGAGAGCTAACGGTGATGGTGACCGTTGTCGGAGGGCGACGTCGCCGCGACCAGCGCCGCACGCGTGGCGGGGCCGTAGACGCCCGCGGGGTCGCCCTGGACGCCGTACCAGATCTGGAACGTCGCCACAGCCCGCTGAGTGGCCTGGTCGTACGTGCCGTTGACGGGCCCGGCGTAGACCCACACCTGGGTCAGCCGCTGCTGGAGGTCCCTGACCTCCGCCCCGCTCGCGCCGAGCCGCAGCGTGCCGTCGTCCGACGGCGAGGCGACGGGCGGCGAGGCGCTCTGCGAGGGCGTCGCGGTCGCCGTGGCGGAGGGCGGCGCGGTCGTGGCCGTGGCCGTGACCGTGGGCGTCGCCGACGCCTTCGGCGGGGCCGTGGGCGCGGGCGACGTCGTCGCCCGCATGGGCGGGTGGTGGGTGACGGCGACGGGCTCGGTGACGGCCCCGGGCGCGGCGTCCGCGGGCAGCGTGACGTCGGGCGTCGCGGCGGACGGCTCGGGCAGCGCCCGCGTCCCGGCGTTCTCCTCGCCCATGACGGAGCCGGTCACGGCGACCGCCCCGGCGGCGAGCGCGGACGCGGCGACCGCGGCCGCGGCCACGACGATGCCGCGCCGCCTGCGCCGGTGCCGCCCGTGCGCCGCCGCGGCCGCAGCCGCGCCCGCAGTGGCGGATGCGGCGGACCGCTCGCCCCCGCCGCCCCCGGACAGCTCCCCGGCGAGGGGACCGTGCTCGGCGGGATATTCCTCCGCCGCCTCCATCTCCGCGTACGCCGTGGGGAAGAGGCCGAGGTCGGTGGTCGCGGGCCCGCCGTCCGGATCGACGTCTATGAGCGGGCGCGCGGTCGTACCGCCGAGGGTGCCGTCGTCGGAGGGGCCGACGTACGGGCGTACCCGGAGCGGGTGGAAGCCCTCGGTCACGGCGAGCGCGGCGGCGCGCTCCGCCGACCGCTCGGCGGCCCGCCCCGCGCCGTACTCCCCGGAGCTACCGGAGCCACCGGAGCCACCGGCGACCACCGTGCCCTTGATGACCTGGCCGTGCGCACCGCCCGGCCCCCTCGTCACATCGGTCACACCGTCTTCCACGGGCTCGTACGAACCGGCTGCTCGGTGCGGCTGCTGCGGCGCCACTGGGTTCCCCTCCTGCCGTCGTTCGCGCGTTCGCAAAGACGTGTCAGTGATTATGCCGACACACCATGCCGCCGCGCAGCCGGTCCCTCCCCAGTGGCGCACTCCCGCAGGCCGTAGCCGTACGAATGGTGTGAATATGGGAGTCCGACCGTCGGGGGGCGACGCGAGGAGCCGTTGATGGCGCAGGACACCAGCACCGCGGCCGTCGCGCCGGGGGAAGGCCAGGACCGGCGGCAGGTGCGGATCGCCATCGGGGCCCTCGCCCTCGGACTGCTGCTCGCCGCCCTCGACCAGACGATCGTGTCGACCGCGCTGCCGACCATCGTCAGCGAGCTGGGCGGCATCGACCACCTGTCCTGGGTCGTGACCGCCTACCTGCTCGCCTCGACCGCCGCGACCCCGCTGTGGGGCAAGCTCGGTGACATGTACGGCCGGAAGCGGCTCTTCCAGACCGTCATCGTGATCTTCCTGATCGGCTCCGCGCTGTGCGGCGTCGCGCAGAGCATGGGCGAGCTGATCGCCTTCCGTGCGCTCCAGGGCCTGGGCGGCGGCGGGCTGATCGCGCTGTCCATGGCGATCGTCGGCGACATCGTGCCGCCCCGCGACCGCGGCCGCTACCAGGGCGTCTTCGGCGGCGTCTTCGGCGCGGCGAGCGTGCTGGGGCCGCTGCTGGGCGGGGTGTTCACCGAGCAGCTGTCCTGGCGCTGGGTCTTCTACGTCAACCTGCCCATCGGCGCCGTCGCGCTCGCCGTCATCGCCGCCGTCCTGCACATCCCCGCCCGCCGCACGACACACCGCATCGACTACCTCGGCATGGCCACGGTCGCCGCCGCCGCGACCTGCCTGGTGCTGGTCACCTCGCTGGGCGGCAGCACGCTCGCCTGGGGGTCGCCGTCGATCATCGCGCTCGGCGCGGCCGGGGTGCTGCTGGTCGTCGCGTTCGTCGTCATCGAGCGGCGGGCGCAGGAGCCGGTGCTGCCGCCGAAGCTGTTCCGGGTGCGGACGTTCGTCGTCTGCTCGGTGATCTCCTTCATCATCGGCTTCGCCATGTTCGGCGCGATGACGTACCTGCCGACCTTCCTCCAGGTCGTGCACGGCTACTCGCCGACGCTGTCGGGCGTGCACATGATCCCGATGGTCGTCGGTCTGCTGCTGGCGTCCACCGGCTCCGGGCAGATCGTCAGCCGCACGGGCCGCTACAAGATCTTCCCCATCCTCGGCACCGCCGTCACCGCGATCGGCCTGCTGCTCCTGCACACCCTCGACGAGCACACCGCCACCTGGGTGATGAGCCTGTACTTCTTCGTCTTCGGCCTCGGCCTCGGCATGGTCATGCAGGTGCTGGTGCTCGCGGTGCAGAACGCCGTTGGCTACGAGGACCTCGGCTCCGCCACCTCCGGTGCCACCTTCTTCCGCTCCATCGGGGCCTCCTTCGGCGTCTCCGTCTTCGGCACGGTCTTCACCAACCAGCTCTCCCACAAGCTCGCCGCGGCGCTGCGCGGCCTGCCCGTACCGCCCGGCTTCGACCCCGGGCGGCTGCAGGCCGACCCCACGGCCATCGGCAGGCTGCCGGAGAGCGTCAAGGGGCCCGTGCTGCACGCGTACTCGCAGGCCATCACGACCGTCTTCCTGTGGGCGATCCCGGTCGCCGCGCTCGGCTTCGTCATGGCCTGGCTGCTCAAGGAGCAGCCGCTGCGCGGCAGCGTCACCGTGCCCGACGGGGGCGAGACGGTCGGCGTCAACCCCGTGGAGCGCTCCTCGCTCGACGAGATCGCCCGCTGCCTGTCGCTGCTCGGCAGCCGGGACGCGCGGCGCGACCTCTACCAGCGCATCACCCGGCTCGCGGGCGTCGACATCCACCCCGCCACCAGCTGGCTGCTGCTGCGGATCGCGCACGACGGCAGCGCCGACCCGGTCGAGCTCGCCCGCCGCACCACCGTCCCCGCCGAGCTCATCGAGACCGCCGCGGTCGAGGCGGAGGCGGGCGGATACGCGGTACGGTCCGGCAACCCGCTCGTCCTCACCGCCTCCGGCGTCGCCCTCAGCGAGCAGCTCACCGAGGCCCGCCGCTCCGTCCTCGCCGGGCTGCTCGGCGACTGGGACCCCGCCGGGCACGCCGAACTGGCCACGCTCGTCCGCAAGCTCAGCAGCGAGTTGTGCGGCGGCGACGCCGACCGCCCCGAACCGCGGGCCGCCGCCCGTACCGGCTCCTCCCGCACACAGACGTAACCCCCGTGCGGCGGTGGCGCCTTGGGGGTGTCACGGGTTTGCGCGGCGGATTGGCGGCAAGCCGAACGTCTGAGGCCCACATCGGGACAGACGGGAGCAGACCATGTCCACAGGAACGATCATCGCCCTCGCGGTGGCGGTCGTCGTCATCGTCGCGGCGGTCGCGGTCGTCCTCCTCCAGGGCGGCGGCGCGGGCCCCGGCGTGAAGCGGCGCTTCGGCCCGGAGTACGAGCGGACGCTGGCCGTGCACGACGGCGACGCGCGCGCGGCCCGCCGGGAACTCGCCGGGCGCGTCAAGCGCTACCGAGGCATGGAGCGGGCGACGCTCGACGACGACGCGCGGCAGCGGTACGCGGGGCGCTGGACCGCGATCCAGGGGCGGTTCGTCGACGACCCGGGCGCCGCGCTGGCCGAGGCGGAAGCGGTGGTCAGCGAACTCGCGGTGGAATGCGGCTACCCGGCGGCGGATTCGCCCGAGCACGTCGAGGCGCTCTCCGTCCACCACCCGTACCACGTCCAGGGCTACCGGGACGCGCACGCCGCTGCGACCGACGCCTCCCTCGACACGGAGGGGCGGCGCGCCGCCCTCCTCGGCGCGCGGGGCCTTTTCGAGCAGCTGCTCGGGGCGGCCACGCCTGCGGGGTCCGCGGAGTCCGCGGAGTCCGCGGAGTCCGCGGAGTCCGCCGGGGGCGTGGCGGGCGCGGACGGCTCCGCGAAGGTGCCGCTGGGCAAGCGGTTCGCCGCGTTGACCGCGCGGGGGCGGACGACGACGGGGGCGGAGCGGTGAGTGACACGAAGCGGGTGGCGCCGGAGGCGCGGGTAGCGGCGGAGGCGCGGAAGACGCCGGAGGTGCGGGAGGCGTCGGAGACGCGGAAGACACCGGAGGTACGGGAGACACCGGAGGTGCGGAAGGCGGCGGAGACGCCGGAGGCGGCGGAGGTGCGGAAGACGCCGGAGGTACGGGAGACGCCGGAGGGAGCTGATTCCGCTCCCTCAACCTCTTCCGCTCCCTCTTCCGGCGGGCCGCGTGCCGCGCGGGCGCTGCCTGCCCTGCCGGGCGGTACGGGTGGTGCGGGCAGTACGCGCGGTGCGGGGGGCGAGCTGGAGGAGCGGATGGAGAAGGCGGTGCTCGCCTTCGTCGACGAGCCGCAGGGTGCGGTGGGGGAGGCGGAGGAGGTTCTCGCCGAGGCCCTCGACCGCGCCGAGCGCGCGGTGGCCGGTGCGCGGGCCGCGGTCGCGCAGGGCGGCACCGACACGGAAGCGCTGCGCTTGGCTTTGCGCCGGTATCGCGCCTTGACCTCTCACCTTCTGGCGCTGCCCACGCCGTGAGCCTTGGCGTTCGGCCGCTCGGCCCGGCGGGTGCCCTCGCCCTGCCGGGCGGCCGTCCGTGCCGGGACCTTGCGGTGGGTGGGGGCTGGTCGCGCCCGCGCGGCGTCGGCCGCACATCGGATGCAGCCTCGCGCCCCTGTTGTTGCCCGGCGGGGCATCGCGCTTCTGCTTCGGTGGGTGGGGTCGGGTGCCACTCCGGGGGTACCTCCTCGGAATGCGCGTTCGCCCTCTTCCGTAGTGGCTGAGGGGCTGGGAAGCGCATTCCTGCGGGGGCACCCCCGGATCGCCCCCCTCCCGACGTCTCGTCGGCGGCTGCCCGCCGGTGGGGGCGGGGGTGGGTGGCGCATCGTCCCCCTCCCCCGTCGTGTCGGCGGCCGCCCGCCCGTGGGGGGTGGGGGTGGGTGGGGTGATCGTCCCCCCTCCTCCTGCGTTGCGTTGGTCGCGTTCCGTCCGGTGGGGTGGGTGGGGTAGTCGTCCCCCTCCTCGTGGGTTTCGTCGGCGGTTGCCTGCCGGTGGGGGCTGTTTCGGGGACTGCGGTTCGCCCCGATGGCGGGTCACCCCCACAGGTGGCCGTCAGCCGACGTCCTGTCTGCACGGGTGGTAGGGGTGGGAAAACACCCCGCGCCGCAGGCGCGGGAGGCCCCTACCGCGCCGGAGGCGTGAAGGTGAGTTCGGGGGAGAAGACCGCGCGGCGCGTTGCGCGGCGGAGGGCGGCGAGGACGGGCGGGCCGAGGGTGAAGGAGAGGACGGCCGTGAGGGCGGCCCGCGGGAGGTCCCAGCCCAGGGAAGTGGTGAGGCAGTAGGTGGTGAACCTCGCCAGGTTCGCGGCAAGCGATATGTGCGGGGAGTAGCTGATGTCCGAGGCGAGGCCGCCGATGTAGGGCCAGCCCTGGAGGTTCATCACCGTGCCGTACGCCACCGCGGCCACCGCCCCGTACCCCGCGAGCAGTGCGAGTTCGCGGCGCCCGCGCAGGGATGGCCAGGGCAGCAGCCCCGCCCCCGTCGTCACCCAGCCCATCGCGAGCATCTGGAACGGCAGCCAGGGTCCGACGCCCCCGGTGAGCAGCGCGGACGCGAACATCGTGAGGGAGCCGAGGGTGAAGCCGAAGCCGGGACCCAGGACCCGGCCGGAGAGCACCATCAGGAAGAACATCGGCTCGATGCCCGCCGTGCCCGCGCCCAGGGGCCGCA
The DNA here is from genome assembly GCF_000721495.1 of Streptomyces sp. NRRL F-5123. Classification (GTDB taxonomy): domain Bacteria; phylum Actinomycetota; class Actinomycetes; order Streptomycetales; family Streptomycetaceae; genus Actinacidiphila. Next base: position 66,197 of record NZ_JOHY01000017.1, on the reverse strand, counting down.
GCGCCGCACCGGCGGCGGCGAGCATGCCGAGCATCGCGACGGCCTTGGGGTCCATGCCGTTGTCGCCGATCGTGGCGATGACGACGGCGACGAGCAGCGGCAGCAGCGCCGCGAAGAGCCAGGGCGCGTCGGCGCTGTGCGCGGCCACGGCCGAACCGTGCGCGGCGAGCAGCGGCCAGCAGAAGGCGGCGACGCCGACGAGCGAGACGAGCCCGAGGACGACGACCGCACGCGGCCCGAGTCGTACGGGGTCGGTACGGCGGCTCATGGCGTCGCCTCCAGCGCTCGGGCGACCTGGGCGACCGTCAGCCAGGGGGAGGGGGCGAGGATCTTCGCCGTCTGGGGGGCGAAGGCCGGGGAGGACAGGACGACGTCGGGGGTGGGGCCGTCGGCGACCGGTTCGCCGTCGGCGAGGATCACGACGCGGTCGGCGAGGTCTGCGGCGAGTTCCACGTCGTGCGTGGCGAGCACGATCGCGTGGCCCGCGGCGGCGAGCGCGCGCAGGTGGGTCACCAGGCGGGCCTTCGCCGCGTAGTCCAGCCCGCGGGTCGGCTCGTCGAGGAGCAGCACCGGCGGGTTCGCGGTGAGGACGACGGCGAGCGCGAGGGAGAGCCGCTGGCCCTCGGAGAGGTCGCGCGGGTGGACGTCGTCCGGTACGCCGGGCAGCAGGTCCGCGACGAGCGCGCGGCAACTGCCGGGCGGCGCGGCGGCGTCCCGGTCAGCGGCGGCGCACTCGGCGGCGACGGTGTCCGCGTACAGCAGGTCGCGTGGCTCCTGCGGGACGAGCCCGACGCGGTGCAGCAGCTGCGCGGGGCGCGTCCGGTGGGGTACGGCGCCGCCGACGGTCACCGAACCCCCGGACGGGGCGTGCAGGCCGACGAGGGTGGACAGGAGCGTGGACTTCCCGGCGCCGTTGCGGCCCATGAGGGCGACCGTCTCCCCGGCCCGTACGGTGAGGTCCACCCCCCGCAGTGCCTCGACCCGCCCACGGCGTACGGCCAGCGCCTCGGCCCGTACGAGCACGTCCCCGCCGAGGCCGCTGCGACCCGCGCCGTCCGTGCGCCGCAGCAGCCCCCGGACGCGTACGGCCCCCGGGGCGTCGGCGGTACGACCCGCACCCGGCGTGGCGGGCGTCGCGGGTGTGCTGCCCGGCCCTTCCGGCACTGCGGGTGTACTGCCCGACGCCCCCCGTGCCGGCTCGCTCCGCGGGGCCAGGCCCTCCAGGCGGGCGCGCAGGGGGGCCGCCGCGCGGCGGGCGTCGCGGACGGAGAGGGGGAGGGGGGACCAGCCCGCGAGGCGGCCGAGGGCGACGACCGGGGGGTGGACGGGGGAGACGGCCATCATCGCGGCGGGGTCGCCCACCTCGGGCGGGGCGCCCGGCGCGGGGAGCAGCACCACCTGGTCCGCGTACTGGACGACGCGCTCCAGGCGGTGCTCCGCCAGCAGCACCGTCGTGCCGAGGTCGTGCACGAGCCGCTGCAGCACCCCGAGCACCTCCTCCGCCGCGCCCGGGTCCAGCGCGGACGTCGGCTCGTCCAGCACCAGCACCTTCGGGTGCACGGTCAGCACCGAGCCGATCGCCACCCGCTGCTGCTGCCCGCCGGACAGTGTCGCGATGGGGCGGTCGCGCAGCTCGGCCAGGCCCAGCAGGTCGAGGGTCTCCTCGACGCGCCGCCGCATCGTCTCCGGCGGCACCCCCAACGACTCCATGCCGTAGGCGAGTTCGTCCTCGACGGTGTCCGTCACGAAATGCGACAGCGGGTCCTGCCCCACCGTGCCGACGACGTCCGCGAGATCGCGCGGCCGGTGCGTACGGGTGTCGCGCCCGGCGACGCTCACCCGCCCGCCCAGGTGCCCGCCGGTGAAATGCGGCACCAGGCCGCTCACCGCGCCCAGCAGCGTCGACTTGCCGACCCCGGACGGCCCGACGACCAGGCACATCTCGCCCTCGGGTACCTCGAAGTCGACCCCGCTCAGGGCGGGTTCCGCGCCCTCCGCGTAACGGAAGGACACCTGCTCGAAGCGGATCACCGCGTCTCTCCTTCCGGGCGCCTCGCGCTCCTCGGGGCCGCCACCACGGCCGGGACCAGGCCGAGCAGGACGCACGCCGCGGGCCACAGCGGCAGCGTCGGCGCGGTCAGCGGCACCGCGGGCGGGTCCAGCGCGTCGGGCGCGTAGGTCGCCGCGGCGATCATCGCGGCCGCGACCGCCGCGCCCGAGCCCGCCACCAGCCATGCGCGGGTGCCCCACGGGTCGGGGCGGTAGCGCGTGCGCGGCGAGCGGCGCCCGCCCAGCCGCAGTCCCGCCAGGGCCGCCGCGAGGCCCAGCAGCAGCACCGGCAGCCCGTAGTCCGCACCGCTGCCGCTTGCCGCGAGCAGCCCGTACGTCCCCGCGCACACCCCGAGCAGGCCGCCGACGGTCAGCGCGGCGGTGGCCCGGCGTACGGCGGGCGGTACGTCGGCCGTACGCCCGTAGCCGCGCGCGTCCATCGCGGCGGCCAGCGCGACGGACCGCTCCAGCGCGCCCTCCAGCACCGGCAGGCCCACCTGGAGCAGTGCCCGCACCCCGCGGTCGTCCCGGCCGCGCAGCCGGCGTGCGGCGCGCAGCCGCGCCACGTCGGCGACCAGGTGCGGGGCGAAGGTCATCGCCACGACCACGGCGACGCCCGCCTCGTACAGCGCGCCCGGCAGCGACTTCAGCAGCCGGGCGGGGTTCGCGAGGGAGTTCGCGGCGCCGAGGCAGACCAGCAGCGTCGCGAGCTTCAGGCCGTCGCGCAGCGCGAAGACCACCGCCTCGGCGGTGACCCGCCCGCCCAGCCGCACACCCTGCGCCCAGCCCGGCAGCGGGACCTCGGGGAGTGTGACGAGGGTGTGCGTGCCGGGGATCGGCGAGCCGAGCACGACCGCGAAGACGACGCGGATCGCGAGGACGAGCAGGCCGAGGCGGAGGAAGGTCCCGTAGGAGCGGGACCAGGGGGCGTTGTCGGTGCGGGCGGCGGCGACCACGTAGGCGGTCACCGCCGTGACCAGGGCGAGGAGCAGCACGTTCGTCGTGCGGCTCGCCGCGGTGGCCAGGCCGAGGGCCCAGATCCACCAGGCCCCGGCATGAAGGGTTTCCCGCCGGGTGGGGGTTCCGCCGGGGGCGGGGCCCTGAGGCGTCCTGTTCCTTCCGCCGGGGGCGGGGGTCCGGGGTGGCGGCCCTGCGCTGCCGGGGGCCGCGGACTCCCCCCGCCGGGTGGGGGCGGCCCGGTGGGGCGGGACCTTCCCGCCGGGGGCGGATTCCCCGGGGGGTGCCTCGTCCCGTCGGGACGGGATCTTCCCCGTGCCTTCGGCCGGGCGCGCGGTTCTCCCCCGGAGCCTCGCCCGGGAGGTGCCCCCAGGCGTCCCGGGTGTGGGTGCTGCCGGCTCCGCGCGGCGGTCGGTGTCGGGCTCGCGCCCCTGCGGGGTGCGGTCCTCCGGGTGGGGCGACGCGGTCATCGGCGGCGGCGGAACTGCCAGGTGGCTGCCAGGGCCAGGGCGGCGACGGCGGCGGCGCCCGCGAGGAGGCCGAGGGAGGGGCCGGAGTGGCTGGAGGTGGGGGACGCGGAGGTGGAGGTGACCTCGTCGCCGCAGCCCGCGGCGGGGTAGCCGGTGATGGCGCACAGGACGCCGGCGGAGTTGTAGCGCAGCGGCTTGGCCACGGCGGCGAGGGCGTCGGCGGAGGAGGCCGCGGTGGGGACCTGCGCGCAGGCGGTGCGGGCGGGGGGCGGGGGCGTGCCGCGGTCGGGGGCGTCCGCACCGGTGCCCGGGTCGATGACGAGGGCGACGCGCTTGCGGCCCGCGACCGCGGGCGTGTCCGCGCAGATGGTCGCGAAGTCCGCGGTGCCGCGCGGCTGGACGGCCTTGGCGGCGGCGTCCTTGCTCACCGCGAAGCGCCAGCCCTCCACGCTGCCGTCGGCGGGTATGTGCATGGCCGGGCCGGTCTGCGCGTACGTCCACGTCGCGCCCGAGCGCAGCCAGTAGGACCAGTAGCGGTAGCCGGCGGCGTGCGCGGGCGCGGCGAGGCCGAGCAGCAGCAGCGCCGCGGTCGCCGCGGCGGCGGGGAGGACGGCGAAGCGGCGGCGCGCGGTCCGTGCCGGGAGGGCGGCGCGGCGGCGTACGGCCTCCGCGGGGGAGGCGGGACGGGGCGGTCCCGCGGGGGCGGGGGACCGGCGGCGTTCCCCCTCCGCCGGGGTGGCGGACCGGTCGGGTGTAGCCCCTGCGGGGTGGTCGGGGGTCATGGACGGCGTCGCTTGCGGCCGCTGAGGAGGAGGCCGAAACCGGCGCTCGCGACGAAGACGACGCCGACGATGATCCAGGTCGTGGCGCTGGACGACAGGCCGTCGTCCTTCTTGTCGTCGGAGCGCAGTTCGGCGCCGGTCGCGCGCTTGGTGGCGGCCGGGCCGAGGGCGATGAGCTGGGGGAGCGGGTCGTCGGCGCCGGAGGCGCGGGGGGACTGCGCGGCGTTCGCGGCGAGGACCAGCTGCGCGAGGGCGGCGGGGTTTCCCTTGGCCCAGGCAGCGGAGTTGGCGGCAAGCCACGTGTAGGTCCGCTGGGCCTCCGTCACGTGGCCGGCGTTGGCGAGGCCCACGACGGCGTCGGCGGTGGTGCCGTAGTCCGGGACCGGCGCCGTCGCACCGGGGGTGACGGCGGTGAGGTGGCCGCCGCCCTTGGCGACCTGGGCGGCCAGCCAGGTGCCGGCCGCCGCCGCCGTGCCCACCGGGTCGAGTGAGGCGTAGGCGTCGGGGTCCGCGGCGCAGTCGGGGGCGGTGGGCGTGGTCGTGGCGGTCTCGGTGACCTGCCGGCCGGCGAGGCGTGCGTCGGCCAGGCCGCGCAGGGCGTCGGCGGTGGCCTTCGCGTTCGGGACGAGCTTGCCGTCCGTGCCGGGGTAGCCGAAGGCGCCGCGGTCGGCGGGCGCGGCCGAGCAGCCGAACTGGAAGCCGCGCAGCGCGTCGTAGGGCGACTTGCCCTTGGCGTTGGGCTTGCGGGCGGCGTCCGCGCCGATTCCGGCGATGACGACTGCGGTGGAGTCGGGGTCGGAGGGGCCGCCGGGGTTGTACGACCAACCGCCGTCGGCGTTCTGCACCTTGGCCAGCCAGTCACGCGCGCGTTTGACCGCGGGACTCCCGGCGCCGGTCAGCTGGAGCGCCTGGAGGGCCATGCCGGTGGCGTTGGTGTCCTCGGTCTTCGGGTCGCAGGGCTTGGCCGTGTCCGCGCGGTAGGAGGGCCAGCCGCCGTCCGCGCACTGCTGGGCGAGCAGCCAGGAGGAAGCCCGGCCGTTGACGAAGTAGCCGCCCATGGACACGGCTATCTCCGCGTAGCCCTGCCGCCACACCCCGTCGTACGTCGGGTCGCCCGCGCCGTAGAGGTCCGCGCGTGTGACGGGCGGGGTGCTCGGCGCGGCGGGCGGCGTGGTGTCCGCGAGCGCGGCGGGCGCGGCCAGGGCCGTGAGCGTCGAGGCGGCGGTCACCAGCAGGGCGGCGCGGCGGCGCAGGGACATGGGAGCGGGCCTTTCCGGGACGGGGGATCCCTCACCCTAACGTGCGGCCTTCGGCCGGCCGTGGCGGGCTCCGGCGCCGGGCGGGCGCCGGAGTGTCAGCCGGCGGCCGAGCCCCGTTTGATCGCCTGGAGGAAGCGGGCCAGCGCGCCGGGCGTCGTGGACAGCACGACGCCCGGATCGTCACTCTCCCGTATCAGCACCGTGCCACCCGCCGTGGCGGCGACCTCCACACAATCGCCCGAATCGTTCGAGTACGTGGATTTCTGCCAGGTCGTGGTATGCGCGGTCATCGGCTGCCTTCGGATGTCAGAGGTCTCGGGCGACGGCGTGGATGAAGTCCCGCGACTGGGACTCGTCGAGCGCGGCTGCGGCGAGACGCTGGTGAATGACGCGGTAGTTGGCCAGGTGCGGCGCGGCGTGCAGGAAGATCGGGCCGGGCGAGGAGTCCATCTGCACCGTGTCGAGGGCGGGCACGGCGCCGCACACGTACAGGTGGACGTGGCCGGAGCTGAAGTACGCGTGGGTGGCGAAGGGTACGACCCGGACGCTTATCCGCGGCAGGTGGCTCAGCTCCACCAGGTGGTCGAGCTGCGCCCGGGCGATCTTGGGGCCGCCGTAGCCCATCCGCAGCGCCGCTTCGTGGATCACCGCCTCGTACGGCGCCGCCGAATCCCGGTAGAGGACGCCGCTGCGTTCCAGCCGGTGGGCGATACGGGCCTCCAGCTCGGCCTGCGGCAGCGGCAGGACCGTGTTGCTGAACATCGTGCGGGTGTAGTCCTCGGTCTGGAACACCCCGGGGATGTGGGTGATCTGGACGGCGCGCATCGAGGTGCCGTGGAACTCCAGCTCGGCGATGTCCAGGATCGGGGCCGGCACGATCCCCCGGTAGGCCTCCCACCAGCCCTTGCGGCCGATGCCGTTGGCCATCACCACCAGCGCGTCGATGAGGGCCTCGTCACCGCACTGGTAGAACGACGCGAGGCGCCGCAGCCGCTCCTCGCTGACGCCGAGCCGCCCGGCCTCGATGTGGCTGACCTTGGCCGGGTCGGTGCCGAGCAGACGGGCGGTGTCGCGGGCGGTGATTCCGGCTGCCTCGCGCATCTTCCGTAGCTCCGCACCGAGGCGCTCCTGACGGGCGGTTGCGGTGCTTCTGAGCGGCATGGTGTCCCTTCTTGACTCTGGTTCGAGTGTGCCGTTCCGCTCACGCCGGGTCCAGATCGTTTCTGGAAATTTCGGCGACAAGGTTGCAGAGGGGCAGTATTGCCCCATAAGGTTCGGCGGTACATATGTTCTCGGACAGTCAACTCCCTTATGGCGTACGGGTGTTGACGGGGTACGGGTTGTCGCGGTCTTTTCGCGCGGTGCGGGCCGCGCCGGGTGCCCGGAGGCCCCCGGATGGCCGAAGAGCATCAGTCGGACGGCGTCGGGTCGGGCGGGCGTCCGGTTGACGCGGAGGCGGGGTCCGGCGGTCGACGCGGAGGCGGGGCCCGGCGGTTGCCGCCGCCGATCCTGGTGCCGGCGCCACCAGTAGGAACCCCACTCTTCACGGCTGCCGCCAACCGGCCGAGGGTGAAAGGGAGTCCACTCCCACCGAAAGGCACGTCCCTTGTCGCACACAGCCACCCCGCCCGCCAGGTCCGTGCTGGTCACGGGAGCAACCGGCGGCCTCGGGTTCGCCGTCACCCGGCGGCTCGCCGCCGAGGGCTGGACGGTCCACGCGGCCCACCGCGCCCCCCAGGACGCGCCGCGGCTCGCCCAACTCCCCGGCGACGTACGCCCCGTCGTCCTCGACGTCACCGACGACGCGAGCGTGCGAGGCGCCGCGGAGCAGGTCGGAGGCCGCCTCGACGGGCTGGTCAACAGCGCGGGCCTGATCGTGCAGGGCTTCTGGGAGCAGGTGCCCGGCGACGCGCTGCGCCGGCAGTTCGACGTCAACGTCCTCGGGCTGATGGCCGTCACCCGCGCGGTGCTGCCCGCCGTCCGGGCGGGCGGCGGGCGGATCGTCAACATCGGCGCCCTCAGCTCGCTCGTCGCCCTCCCCTTCTTCGGCCCGATCGCCGCCTCCAAAGCCGCACTCGCCTCGCTCACCGACTCACTGCGGATCGAACTGCGGCACCAGGGCGTGCGCGTGGCCCTCGTGGAACCCGGCGCGATGCGGACCGGGATCTTCGACCGCGCCGTCCGCTCCGCGCAGGCGGACGGCCTCGCGGGCGGGCCCGACGTCGAACGCCGCTACGCCCGCGCGGTGGAGGCCGCGGCCGCGTCCGTCGCCGCGAGCAAGCTGCACCCGGTGGACGCGGCCGTCGACGCCGTCCGGCACGCCCTCACCGCGCGCCGCCCCCGTACCCGCTACCTCGTGGGGCCGGACGCCCGCACCGTCCGCGTCGCCCGGCGGCTGCCCACCGCGGTCCGCGACCGGGCGCTGCTGTCCGCGCTCAAGCTCACGCCCGCCTCCTTCGGCAACTGAGCGGCCGCGCGCCCTCTCCGGCACGCCCGCCGGACTACGCCGACCCCGCCCCCGGACTACGCCGACGCGCCCGCCGGACCCGTGCGTTCCGCACGGCCAGGAGGTGACAACAGTGACTTCTCCGCCCGCCCGCCGATATGGAAATCTCGTGTCCGTCACCGCCACAAGGGGGATCGATGGACAACCGCTACGAGGTTTTCTGCCTCGCGGACCGGCATTTCTACGAAAGCCTCGACCGGCTTCCCATGGCCGTGTCCGGTGATTCCGCTTCGGCATCCGGTGCGGTGGGCGGCGCGGTGTCGGGCGCGGTCTCGGGAGAGGGGCCGGTCCGGACGCCGGTCGCCGCCTTCGAGACCGCGCAGCGCGATGTGCCGGACGGCTGGCGCACCCTCCGGGTCGGGGACTGGCTGCACCTCGACCCGGGCCCGGCCGTCGGCGCGGACGCCAGCTCCGGCGGGGGCGAACGCCCCCTGCAGGGCTGGAAGATCCATGTCTCCGCCGGCCTCGGCAACGCCGACAAGGTGGCCGCCAAGGTGTGGGACCACTGCGTGCCCCGTGGCATTCCGTTTAAATTCGTGCCCAGCCCGCAGCTGCTGCACCTGCGCAATTCGAAATATGCCGGGCGCGACACCAGCGGAAAGTTCGTCACCATCTACCCGGACGGCGAACCGCAGTTGCGCGAGATCCTCGAAGAACTCGGCGAACTCCTCGACGGCGAACCCGGCCCGTACATCCTCACCGACCTGCGCTGGCGCGAGGGCCCGCTCTACGTGCGCTACGGGGCCTTCGCCAAACGCTTCTGCGTCGGCGAGCACGGCACGCTGGTCTCAGCGATCGAGGACGCCGAGGGCCGGCTCGTCCCCGACAGCCGCGCGCCCGCCTTCCACGTACCGGAGTGGGTGACGCTGCCGGACTTCCTGCGCCCGCACCTGAAGGCGCGCAACGCCACGACCGTCGGCGAACTCCCGTACCGCATCGAGAAGGCACTGCACTTCTCCAACGGCGGCGGGGTCTACACCGCGATCGACACCCGCACCGGGGAGAAGGTCGTCCTCAAGGAGGGCCGCCCGCACGCCGGGCTCGCCTCCGACGGCGCCGACGCCGTCACCCGCCTGGAGCGCGAGCGCGACGTGCTGCGCGCGCTCGGCGGGTCGGGCGTCGCGCCCGAGGCACGCGACTGGTTCACCCTCGGCGACCACCGCTTCCTGGTCATGGAATTCCTCGAAGGCAAGCCGCTCAACAGCTACTTCGGCCACCGCCACCCGCTGCTCACGCCCGAGCCCGACCCGGAGGCCGTCGCCGGCTACACGCGCTGGGCGCTTCGGATCCACAAGGGCGTGGAGCGGGCCGTCGCCGCGGTCCACGCGCGCGGCCTCGTCGTCAACGACCTGCACATGTACAACGTCATGGTCGGCCCCGACGACGAGTCCGTCCGCCTCCTGGACTTCGAGGCGGCGACAGACGCCGGAGACGGGCGCGGCCAGTCCGTCGCCCACCCCGGCTTCATGGCGCCCCCCGACCGCCGCGGCACGGCCGTCGACCGCTACGCCCTCGCGTGCCTGCGCCTGGCCCTCTTCCTCCCCGTCACCACCCTCCTGCCGATCGACCGTACGAAGGCGGCCCATCTGGCGGAGGTGATCGCCGGGCAATTCCCGGTGCCCCACGCGTGGTTGGCGGAGGCGGTACACGAGATCACCCGTGAGGAAGGCCCGGGGGAGGCTGCGGGCGGGGGACCCGCGGCCGGGCCGGGGGCGGTGGCGCCGTCCGGGCGGGAGGACGCCCCCGAGCAGGGGCCCGCGGCCCGGCCGGCGCCGACCGGGGCCGCCCGCACGGCGGTCGGCCGCTCGCGCGGCTACCTGCCCGTCGACGTCGGGGACTGGCCCGCGGCACGCGACGCCATGGCCCACGCGATCCTCGCGTCCGCGACACCGCGGCGCGACGACCGGCTCTTCCCCGGCGACATCGCACAGTTCGGCGACGGCGGCGGCCTCGGGATCGCGCACGGCGCCGCCGGCGTGCTGCTCGCCTTCGCCGAGACCGGGCTGCCCCGCTACCCCGAGGGCGAGCGCTGGCTCCTGGACCGCACCGCGCCGCCCCCGAACGGCACCCCGCTCGGCCTCTACGACGGCGTCGCCGGGATCGCGTACGTCCTCGACCGGCTCGGCCACACCGACCGCGCGCTCGACCTCGTCCACACCCTGCTCGCCGAGAAGTGGCAGCACCTCGCCTCCGACCTGTACGGCGGCCTCGCCGGCCTCGGCCTGGTCCTGGACGGCCTCGCCCGCAGCACCGGCGACATCTCGCTGCGCGACCGCGCCCTGGAGGCCGCCGGCATCGTCGCCGCCCGGCTCTCCGGCGGCACCCCGCGCGCCGGGCTCATGCACGGGGCGACCGGCGCCGCGCTGCTCTTCGTACGCCTCTACGAGCGCACCGGCGCGCGCGGCCTGCTCGTGCACGCCGCCCGCGCGCTGTCCCTCGACCTCGACCGCTGCGTGCACACCGCCGCGGGCGGCCTCGACGTCGACGAGGGCTGGCGCACCATGCCGTACCTCGGCGACGGCAGCGCGGGCATCGGCATGGTCCTCGACGACCTGCTGCCGCTCGCCCGGCACGCCGGGACCCTCACCCCCGACGACGCCGTCCGCTTCGAGCAGGCCCGCACCGACATCGTGCGCGCCGCCACGCTCCGGCTGTACGCCCAGCCCGGCCTCCTCGCCGGCCGGGCCGGCACGCTGCTGCACCTCGCGCGCACGCGCACCCCCGTGCCTGCCGGGGCGCTCGCCGAGCAGACCGGCGCGCTCGGCTGGTACGGCATGCCGTACGGCGGCGGGCTCGCCTTCCCCGGCAACCAGATGATGCGGCTCTCCATGGACCTCGGCACCGGCACCGCCGGCTGCCTGCTCGCCCTGGGAGCCGCGACCGGCGGCGCCGCCGCCGCGGGGTTGCCCTTCCTCCCGCCCTTCACGGGCGGCTCCTGAACCGGGCCCGGCCACTCGCGGCCGGGACCGCGCACCACCCATCCACGCACGACCGACGAAGGGACATGTCATGGCGCTCCTCGACCTGCAGAACATGGAGACCGAGAACAACCACGGCGGCGGGGCCGCGAGCTCTCTGAGCCTGCTGAGCTGCATCAGCTCCGTGAGCTTCCTGATCTGCCTCTAGCCCCCGCGGCGGCGGCCCCGGGCGGCGGCCCCAACCGCCCCCCGGGGCCGACCCCGTACCCCACCCACGGGGGTGGGCCCCCGTTGCGCCCCGGGCTGCCCCGTGCGGTCCGCGCGACCTCCCCGCCGCTGTGGCTGGGGGCACCGCCCGGGCGGAGCGCCGGGGGAGCGCAATTCACCCCCGGGCTCCGCCCGGGAGGTGCCCCCACGCGCCCCTGGGGGTTGCCCTGCGCGGCAGAAGCGACCCCTCACCGCGCGGGGTGAGCGTTTTCAGGGGCGCGGGGAACTGCGCGCTCGGCCACAGCGGTGGGAAAGCCGACATGCCACGCCAAGTGGCAATGCCCCGGGGGCGCGTGGGGGCACGGCCCAGGCGAAGCCCGGGGGAGAACTGCGCGACCAGCCCCCACCGGGGGAAGGGCGACATGCCACGCCGAGTGGCAATGCCCCGGGGGCGCGTGGGGGCACGGCCCAGGCGAAGCCCGGGGGAGAACTGCGTGCGCAACCCACCACCGGCGGGAGGTCGTGCGGGACACCGCACGTGGCAGGTCGGAGCGTTCGGAAGGGAGAGGCCATGGGACTCGTCGCAGAGGCCGCACGGCGGGACGTGGGGCGGGTCACCGCCCTGAGCGTGCTGGGGCTCGCGTCCGCCGCGGGGGCGGTGGGGCTGCCCGCCGCCCTGGGCCACGCCCTGGACCTCCTGCTGCGCGGCGAATCCGCGACCCGCTGGGTCGCCCTGTGCGCGGCGATCGTCGCCGCCCAGGCGGCGACCGCCGCGGCGGAAGACCTGCTCACGGGCGTGACGACGGCGCGAGCCACCGCGTTCGTACGCCGCCGCACCCTGCGGCACATGCTCGCCGCGGGACCGCGCGCCGCCGCCCGGCACGGCGAGGGCGACCTCGTCACCCGGCTGGTCGGCAACGCCGCCGACGCCGCCGGCACCCCCGCGGCCGCCGCCGCCCTGCCCGCGGCCCTCGCCGCACCGGTCGGCGGCATCGTCGCTCTGGGCCTCACCGACCTGTGGCTCGCCGCGGTCTTCCTCGCGGGCGCCCCGCTCCTGACACTGCTCGTCCACCGCTTCGCCCGCGCGTCGGCGGACTGCGTCACCGGCTACCAGGAGACGCAGGGCCGGATCGCGACGCTGCTGGTCGAGGCGCTCGGTGGGGCCCGCACCATCGCCGCGGCCGGGACCGAGCGCCGCGAGACGGCCCGCGTGCTCGGGCCGCTGCCCGAACTGGGCGAGCACGGGCGGAAGATGTGGCAGGTGCAGGGCCGGGCCACGGCGCAGTCGATGGTGCTGGTGCCGCTGCTCCAGATCGCCGTGCTCGCGGTGGGCGGCGTCCGCCTGGCGCAGGGCGCGCTGAGCCCCGGCGACCTCCTCGCGGCGGGCCGCTACGTGTTGCTGGCCACCGGGATCGGCGTGGTCGTCGGCCAGTTGGGCGCGCTGGTACGCGGCCGGGCCGCGGCGGCGCGGGTCGCCGACGTGCTGGCCGAGCCCGTACCGGCGTACGGGAAGCGGAAGTTGCCCCCGCAGGGGCCGGGCACGCTCGAACTGCGCGACGTGCGTGCGTGCCGCGGCGGCGAGACCGTGCTGGACGGGCTGAACCTGACCGTGCCGGGCGGCAGTTGTGTCGCCGTGGTGGGGCGCTCGGGCTCGGGCAAGTCCGTACTGGCCGCGCTCGCCGGGCGGTTGGCGGACCCGGACGGCGGCACCGTGCTGCTCGACGGCTGCCCGCTGCCGGACCTCGCGGAGCGCGAGCTGCGGGACGCGGTCGGCTACGCCTTCGAACGTCCCGTGCTGCTCGGCGAGACGATCGCGGACGCCGTCGCTTTCGGGCCCCGCCCCCTCCCGGCCGAGCACGTCACGCGGGCCGCGCGCGCCGCGGAGGCGGACGGCTTCGTGACGCTGCTCCCCGCCGGTTACGCGACCCTCCGCGAGGACGCGCCCTTCTCCGGCGGGGAGTACCAACGCCTCGGCCTGGCAAGGGCGTTCGCCCACCCGGGGCGGCTGCTCGTCCTGGACGACGCGACGTCCAGCCTCGACACGGTCACCGAACTGCGCGTCGCCCGCGCCCTCTTCCACGACCACCCGCACCGCACCCGCCTGCTCACCACCCACCGCGCCACCACCGCGGCCCGCGCCGACCTCGTCGCCTGGCTGGAAGGGGGCCGCCTCCGGGCTCTGGCCCCGCACACCGACCTCTGGCCCGATCCCGCCTACCGCACCCTCTTCGGAGCGTCCGATGCCTGAGCCTCCCGCCGCCCACCGCCCGCCCGGGCCGCACGCCGACGGCGGCCCGGGCGGGGGCGGGGACACGGGAGGGGGGATGCGGCTGCGTGACGCCTTCCGGGGGCGGGGCCGGGTTGTCGCGGTGCTCCTGGCGTGGTCCGTGCTGGAGGCCGGGCAGACGTTCCTGCTCGGGTACGCGCTCGCCCGGGCGATGGACGACGGCTTCCTGCGCGGGCGCGAGAGCACCGGGCTGTGGTGGCTGGCGCTCGCCGCCGCCGGGGTGCCCGCGGGGGCGTACGGGACCGCGCGGGTCTTCGGGGGGGTCGCCGCGCTCGTCGAGCCGCTGCGGGACCGGCTGGTGCGCGGGGTCGTACGGCGCGGGCTGCGCGACGCCGTACGGGCCGGGGGCGGTGGGCGTACGGCGGACTCCGCGGTCGTCTCGCGGCTCACGCACCAGGTGGAGATCGCGCGGGACGCCTTCGGCGGCATCGTCATGGTGCTGCGCTCCTTCGCGTTCACGGCGGCGGGCGCGCTGGCCGGCATGGTCGCGCTGGCGCCCGTCCTGCTGCTCGTGGTGCTGCCGCCGCTCGCGGCGGGCGTCGGGCTGTTCGTGGCGGCGCTGCGCCCGCTGGCCCGGCGGCAGAACCGCTACCTCACGACGGACGAGGCGGTCGCGCAGGAGTGCGGGGCGCTCGCCGCGGGGCTGCGGGACATCACGGCGTGCGGGGCCCGCGAGCCCGTCGCCGCGCGGGCCGACGAGCGGATCGGGGCCGCGCTGGGGGCCGCCCGCTCACTGGCCCGCTTCGGGGTGGTGCGCACCGCGGCCCTCGCGGTCGGCGGCCAGCTCCCGCTGGTCCTGCTGCTGCTGGCGGCGCCCTGGCTGCTGTCCTCGCACCGCATCACCCCGGGCGCGCTGCTCGGAGCCTTCGCCTACCTGACGCAGTCCCTCCAGCCCGCCCTGCAGAACCTCGTCCACACCCTCGGCGCCGCGGGCACCCGACTGGGCGTCATCCTGACCCGACTGACCCCGCCGGCCGCGGCCCCGGGTGCCGCGCGGGCGGACGGCTCCGCCACGGACGGCTCTCCGGCACGCGGCCGCGGGGTGCCCCCGCGCGGTGTCGCCGTCGAGCTGCGCGGGGTCAGCTTCGCGTACGGGCCCGGCGCCGTGCCGGTGCTCGACGCGGTGGACCTGGCCGTCGTGGACGGGGAGCACCTGGCCGTCGTCGGGCCCAGCGGGGCGGGGAAGTCGACGTTCGCGGGGCTGGTCGCGGGGGTGCTGCGGGCCGGCGCGGGGGAGGTGCGGGTCCGCGGGGAGGTGGTGCTCGTGCCGCAGGAGGCGTACGTCTTCCGCGGCACGGTCGCCGAGAACGTCGGCTACCTGCTGCCGGGAGAGCCGGGAGAGCCGGGCGAGCCCGGGGAGCGGGCCGTCGCGGACGCCGTCGCGGCGGTGGGGGCCGGGGGGCTGGTCGCGGCGCTGGGGGGGCTGGGCGGCCGGGTCGACCCGGCCGCCCTCTCCGCCGGGGAGCGGCAACTGCTCGCGCTCGCCCGGACGTACGCGGCCCCCGGCCGCATCGTGCTGCTCGACGAGGCGACCTGTCATCTGGACGCGGACGCGGAGGCCCGCGCGGAGCGGGCGTTCGCGGCGCGGCCGGAAACAACCCTTGTCGTCGTCGCCCACCGCATCAGCTCCGCGCGCCGCGCCGCCCGCACGCTCGTGCTGGACGGCGCGCACACCGTGTGCGCCCCGCACGCCGAGCTGCTCGCGCTCTCGCCGCTCTACCGCGACCTCGCCGCCGCCTGGGCCCCGGCCCCCGCCCCGGCCCCCGCGCCCGCCCCGGAGGCGGTCCCGCTCACACCCACCCCGCGAAGCGGGAGATCCTGATCGCGTCCACCCTGTTGCGCGCCCCCGTCTTCCGGGTGATGGCCGCGAGGTAGTTGCGCACCGTGCCGTTGCACAGGTGCAGGCTGCGCGCGATCTCCGTCACGGACGCGCCCTCCGCGCTGAGCGACAGCACGCTCAGCTCGCGCGGCGTCAGCGGCATGTCCGCGGCTTGCAGGAACTCCACCGCCAGCGACTCGTCGACGAACCGTTTCCCCTCCGCGACGCGGCGTATCGCCGCCGGTAAGCGGTCCGCGGAGCGGTCCTTGTTGACGAAGCCGAGCGCGTTCGCCGCGTACGCCCGCCGCAGGTTGCCCGGCTTGCCGCTGCTGGTCAGGACGATGACCGCGCTGCGCCCGCCGCCGGCGCCGTCCGCGAGCCCGCGCACTCCGGCGCCGGGGGTCGCGTACAGGTCGGTGTGCCGGCGCCAGCCGGGACAGTCCGCGTCCACCACGGACACCTGTGAGCCGGGACATCG
Source organism: Streptomyces sp. NRRL F-5123 (assembly GCF_000721495.1). Classification (GTDB taxonomy): domain Bacteria; phylum Actinomycetota; class Actinomycetes; order Streptomycetales; family Streptomycetaceae; genus Actinacidiphila. The sequence continues at coordinate 50,465 of NZ_JOHY01000017.1, read as the reverse complement.
CCCCGGCTCACCCATCTGGCACCACCCCGTGTCGGTCACCACGAAATCCGGCTCGTTGCCCAGCAGCGCCGCCAGTGCGGACCGCATCAGGCTGGTGTCATGGGCCACCAGAACGTGTATCAACTCGGCCTTCCCCTTGTCTCGGCGCATACCGGTCCTCACGGGCGGGACCGGAAGGGAGCGGTCCATTCCTACCCTGGCGAGTTGTCCAGGAGGACCCTGATTCACGTCATTCGGAGGCAGACAGGGGTGGATGAGATGCTTTCGGGGGGCGCGCGCCGCCGAGCGCTTCGCGCCACCCGTGTGGGTGACACCGCGCCCGCCGTTTCACTCCGCCGGGACCAGCCGGCACACCGTCCTGATGTCCGTCTGCACCTGCCGCACCGCCGCGCGGTCGGTCAGCCAGCTGACCAGCGCCGCGTGCCAGGTGTGCTCGACCACCCGAACGGCCGAGAGGCACTCCGCGCTCGGCTCCCCGGGCAGCCGCATCGCGTCCAGGATGATCGCCCGGGTCAGCACCGACACGGTGTCGACGTCCTCGCGCACCGACCGGTCGGCGAAGATCACCGCCCGCACCATCGCCTCCGCCAGCAGCGGTTCGCGCTGCAGCGCGCGGAAGGCGCGCAGCAGTGTTTCGGCCACCCGCTCGCCGGGGGTCGAGGCGGCCGGCGGGCGGTCCAGCAGCGTGCCGTGCAGCCGCCCGAGCTGGTCCTGCATGACCGCGACCAGCAGATGGATCTTGGACGGGAAGTAGCGGTAGAGCGTGCCGAGCGCGACCCCGGACTCCTCGGCCACTTCCCGCATCTGGACCGCGTCGAAGCCGCCCCCGGCGGCGAGCCGGGTGCTGGCCTCCAGGATGCGCCGCCGGCGGGCCTCCTGCCGTACGGTCAGCCGCGACAAACTGGACACACCGGCTGCACCGGTCACACTGGTTCCACCGGGCACGCCGGTCCCGCCGGTCACACCGCCGGTCATGCGGTCCATGGGCACGTCCGTCCGTCACGCAGGCGGCCCCGCGCGCCCCGGGCGGGCCCGCGGGGGGCCGTCCGGTTGCCGGGTGATCCACCCTCTGTACCATCGAGTCTGAAACTTGTTCTAGATTAGCGCGACCGGTTACGCTCCGGCTCAATCGCTGCGAAGGGGGCCGGAGTGACGGCAGATTCCAGACCGCTGCGGATCGCGCTGCTGAGCTACAAGGGCAACCCGTACTGCGGCGGCCAGGGCGTCTACGTACGGCACCTGTCCCGCGAGCTGGCGGCGCTCGGCCACGGCGTCGAGGTGATCGGCGCCCAGCCCTACCCCGTCCTCGACGCGGTCGGCGCGGGCGTGACCCTCACCGAGCTGCCCAGCCTCGACCTCTACCGCCAGCCGGACCCGTTCCGTACGCCCTCGCGCGGCGAATACCGCGACTGGATCGACGCGCTGGAGGTCGCCACCATGTGGACCGGCGGCTTCCCCGAGCCGCTCACCTTCAGCCTGCGGGCCCGCCGCCATCTCGCCGCCCGCCGCGCCGACTTCGACGTCGTCCACGACAACCAGACACTCGGCTACGGGCTGCTGGGCCTGCGGATGCCGCTCGTCACCACGATCCACCACCCCGTCACCGTCGACCGGCGGCTGGAACTGGCCGCCGCGCAGGACTGGCGGCGGCGCGCGTCCGTACGCCGCTGGTACGGCTTCACGCGGATGCAGAAGCGGGTGGCCCGGCGGCTCCCGTCCGTGCTCACCGTCTCCGGCTCGTCCAGCGCCGAGATCACCGCGGACCTCGGGGTGCGGCCGGAGCGTGTGCACACCGTGCCGATCGGCGCCGACACCGCGCTCTTCAGCCCCGACCCGGCGGTGCCCGAGGTGCCCGGCCGGATCGTCACGACCTCCAGCGCCGACGTGCCCCTCAAGGGCCTGGTCTTCCTCGTCGAGGCGCTCGCGAAGGTCCGGGCGGCGCACCCGGACGCGCACCTGGTCGTCGTCGGCAAGCGCCCCGAAGCCGGGCCCGTCGCCGAGGCGATCGGGCGCTACGGGCTCGAAGGGGCGGTCGACTTCGTCAAGGGCATAAGCGACGCGGAGCTGGTCGACCTCATCCGCAGCGCCCAGGTCGCGTGCGTGCCGTCGCTCTACGAGGGCTTCTCGCTCCCCGCCGCGGAGGCGATGGCGACCGGTACGGCCCTGGTCGCCACCACCGGCGGCGCCGTCCCCGAGGTCGCCGGGCCCGACGGGGAGACCTGCCTCGCGGTCCCGCCGGGCGACGCCCCCGCCCTCTCCGCGGCCCTCGACCGCGCCCTCGCCGACCCCGCCCTCCGCAGCCGCCTCGGCGCCGCGGGCCGCGCCCGCGTCCTGACCCACTTCACCTGGGCCCGCGCCGCTGCCCGGACGGCGGAGCTGTACCGCGAGGCGATCGCGGCGTACGGCAACTCCGCGGAGGGCCCCCACCACCAGGGGCGCGTGGGGGCATCTCCCGGGCGAAGCTTTGGGGTGGGGGCACCTCCCAGGCGAAGCTCTGGGGGAGAGCGGAGCGAGCAACCACCCACCGGCCGGTGGTCCGGCATCGACAGCAACAGCCCCCTCGGGTCGGCGGCGCCCCTCGCCCCGGTGGGGGCCCGCCGCGCCCCTGGTGGCTCGGCCCCCACCGCAGAGCGCAGCTCCCCGCACGGGGGGCCCGGAAACGCCAACGCACCCGGAACGGGGAGCAGCACATGCTGACCGTCGACTTCACCCGCTTCCCCGTTGCCGAAGGCGACCGCGTGCTGGACCTCGGCTGCGGCGGCGGCCGGCACGCCTTCGAGTGCTACCGCCGCGGCGCCCGGGTCGTCGCGCTGGACCGCAACGGCGACGAGATCCGCGAGGTCGCGAAGTGGTTCGCGGCGATGCGGGAGGCCGGCGAGGCGCCCGCGGGGGCGAGCGCGGTGGCCATGGAGGGCGACGCCCACCACCTCCCGTTCCCCGACGACAGCTTCGACGTCGTGATCATCTCCGAGGTGATGGAGCACATCCCCGACGACAAGGGCGTGCTCGCCGAGATGGTGCGGGTGCTGCGGCCCGGCGGCCGTATCGCCGTGACCGTGCCGCGCTACGGGCCGGAGAAGGTCTGCTGGGCGCTCTCCGACGCCTACCACGAGGTCGAGGGCGGCCACATCCGCATCTACAAGGCCGACGAACTGCTGGAGCGGATGCGGGAGGCGGGCCTGCGCCCGTACGGCACGCACCACGCGCACGGCCTGCACGCGCCGTACTGGTGGATCAAGTGCGCGGTCGGCGTCGACAACGACAAGGCGCTGCCGGTGAAGCTTTACCACAAGCTGCTGGTGTGGGACATCATGAAGAAGCCGCTGGCCACCCGGCTGGCCGAGCAGGCGCTCAACCCGCTGATCGGCAAGAGCTTCGTGGCCTACGCGACCAAGCCCCAACTGCCGGACACGGCCGTGGTGTTCGACGAGTCGCTGGACGCCCCCGCGTGACCAGGGCCGAGCGGCGGCGCGGCACCGAACGGCTGGTGCTGCCCGGCGTGCTCACCGTCGAGCAGGCCGAGCGGACCGTGGACGCGGTGCTCGCCGCGCAGCGGCCGGACGGGGCGATCCCGTGGTTCCCCGGCCACCACCTCGACCCGTGGGACCACATCGAGGCCGCGATGGCGCTGGACGCCGCGGGCGAGCGGGACGCGGCGGAGGCCGCGTACACCTGGCTCGCCCGCCACCAGCAGCCGGACGGCGGGTGGTTCGCCGCCTACCAGGACGGCGACCCGGCGCGCCCGGTGGACCGGGCCCGCGAGTCCAACTTCTGCGCGTACGTCGCCGTCGGCGTCTGGCACCACTACCTGTCCACCGGCGACGACGCGTTCGCCGACCGGATGTGGCCGACGGTCGTGGCCGCGATGGAGTTCGTGCTCGCCCTCCAGCAGCCCGGCGGGCAGATCGGCTGGAAGCGGGAGGCGGCCGGCGACGCGGGGGACGGCGGCGCCGTCGTCACCGACGCGCTGCTGACCGGGAGTTCGTCGGTGCACCAGGCGCTGCGCTGCGCGCTGGCCCTGGCCGAGCACCGCGAGGAGCCGCAGCCGGACTGGGAGCTGGCGACCGGCGCGCTGGGCCACGCGATCCGCCGGCACCCCGAGCGCTTCCTCGACAAGTCCCGCTACTCGATGGACTGGTACTACCCGGTGCTGTCCGGCGCGCTGCGCGGCCCGCGCGCGCTGGCGCGTATCGAGGAGGGCTGGTCCCGCTTCGTGGTGCCCGGGCTCGGGGTGCGCTGCGTGCTGCCCAACCCGTGGGTGACCGGCGGGGAGAGCGCCGAACTGGCCCTGGCGCTGTGGGCGGTGGGGGAGTCGGACCGCGCGGTGCGGATACTCGCCGACATCCAGCACCTGCGCGCGGACGACGGCCTGTACTGGACCGGCTACGTCTTCGACGACGACGCCTTCTGGCCCGTGGAGCGCACCACCTGGACGGCGGGCGCGCTGCTGTTGGCGGTGGCCGCACTCGGGGGGGACGAGGCGACCACCGCCGTCTTCGGGGCGGAGCGGCTGCCGAACGGCCTTGCGCCCGGCTGCTGCCCGCCCCGGGTCCGCTGAACCACCCGACGCCCGGGCCGTGTCCGGCAAAGCCTCCCGGTCACAGCACTAGCGGTTGACCCGGCCGGCTACCGCCTGGGCGACGGCCAGGTAGATCACGGCGGGCAGGCCGTAGTTGAGCACGGTGCGCCACTTCGCGTTGTCCGGGGTGAAGAGGTCCCTCGACCACGTGGCCAGCCAGTTCGCCGAGTGGTGGACCCAGTTCACCAGGTCGTTGGCCCGGTTGGCGTCGAAGACGAAGAAGATGATCCACAGTACGAGGATCAGCGCAGCGATGTCTGCGGCGATGAGGATGATCGCCGCGGCGGGGTTTCCGCCGTAACGTCTGTACATGACGGCCGTCTTGCCGCGATCGGGCGTTCGAAACCCGGCCCCTGCGCGTGGGGACACCTCCCAGGCGGAACTCTGGGGGAGAACGGCGGCCGGCCGCCCCGGTGCGGGGTGGCCGGCCGTCGTGGCGTGCCGGAGGAGATACGGTTCAGCCGCGCTGGATGCCGCTGCTGTCCTGGAGGACGCCGCGGCGCCCGTCCTGGGTCTGCGCGATGAGCTGCGCACCGCGCTGGTCGACCGCGAGGTACCAGGTGCCCGGGGTCAGTTCGGCGATCTGCGCGCCGGAGCCGTCCTCGGCGTACAGCGGGCGCGGCACCGGCACCGCGAACCAGAAGGCGCTGAAGTCCGACGCCGCGGCGGTCGGCTGCGGGGCCTGCGGGGCGGCGGTCTGCGCACCGTACGGCTGCTGGCCGAAGTTCGGGTCGACGGACTGCGCGCCGCCCGGGTAGCCGTAGCCGGCCTGCTGCGGGGTGGCGCCGTAGGACGGGCCGCCCACCGCGTAGGGCTGCTGCCCGGCCGGGGCGGGCGCGCTCGCCAGCGGGGCCTTGAGGGCCGGCAGGCGGTCCGACAGCGGCGCGACGACCGCGATGACCAGGCCGAAGACCAGGCTCAGCCAGGCGCCCGCACCCTTGTCGTACGGACCGAAGTCGGTGAACAGCACCGCCCACACGGCCGTCCAGCCGGAGAAGAGCGCCAGCGCCACCGACCACTGCTTGAACGACAGCCCCAGCACCTGCTTGCCGTTGAACTGCGGCGCGCGGGAGGCGAACACGGCGCCGGCGGCAGCGACGGCCGTCAGCGTGACCGAGGGCATGGTCGGGAAGAAGTCCGAGTGCCACAGGTTCTTGGACCCGGACCCGTACTGCGAGTCGATGCTGATGTACGGCAGGAAGGAAGCGATGAGCAGCAGCGCCGCTGCTCCGATCACCGCGCCGTCTCCTCGGGTCAGGGAGCGGATGTTCACGTCAGGGTCCTGTCCTTTGTCGGTACTGCTTCTGCTGGTGAATGTCGTGCTCTCGCATCCGCCGCGGGTGCGGCATGTGCGCCCTGGCACCGTCGAGTTCGGGGAGGTGCCCCATGGTACGAGGACGATCTTGACCGGGTGGCCTCGTATGAGCATTGGTGCACGATCCATACCGGACTGCTACAGCCCTGTCACCTCTTCCCTTCCAGGAAGGCGGTGAGCCCGTCGGCGATCCCCTCGGCGGCTTTCTGCCGCCACGCCGGGTCGGTCATCTCGGCGGCGTCGTGCGCGTTGCGCATGTTGCCGCACTCGATGAAGACCTTCGGCACGGTCGTGAGGTTGAGCCCGCCGAGGTCGTCGCGGACGGTCAGTCCCTTGCCGCCGAGGTAGTTGGCGAGCGGCTCGCCGGTCACGGCGTTGAAGTGCGACCGCAGGGTGGTCGCCAGCCGCAGCGAGGGCGCCGCGACGGCGCGGGTGTCGGCCGCGCCCTTGTGCAGGGACTTGGGCGCGATCACGTGGAAGCCGAACTTGTCGGCCGGCGCCCCGTCGGCGTGGATGGACAGGGCGGCGTCGGCGTGTGCCGCGTTGCCCGTCCGGGCCCGCTCGTCGACGCAGGGGCCGTACGGGCGGTCGCCGTCGTAGGTGAGGATCACCTTCGCGCCGCGCGCCTCCAGCAGGGCCCGCGCCCGGTGGGCGACGTCCAGGGTGTACGTCGCCTCGGGGTAGCCCGCGTCGGTCGCGGTACCGGTGGTGTCGCACGCCTTGCGGTTGGTGCCGATGTCGACGGACCTGCCGATCTCGGCGGTGTGCTCGGCGTTGCCGAGGTTGTGCCCGGGGTCGAGCACGACGGTGCGGCCGGTCAACTCCTCGCGGGGCGCCGCCGACGTCGCGCCGGGGGCCGCGGAGGCGTCACCGTGCGCGACCGTCGCGGGGGTCGTACGGGCGGCGGCGGGCGCCGCTCCCGGCCCGCGTCCGTCCGCCGGACCGGCGTCGGAACCGCGGTGCGCGTCGTACACGAACCAGCCCCCGGCCAGGGCCGCGACCACCACGACTGCCGCGACGGCCAGCGACCTGCTCCGAGTGCCCCCGTGTGACTCGTTGCTGAACACGCCCGCGACTCTATCGGCCCGGCTCACCGCCTCGCACCGCCCCTGCACAACGGGCACCCGGCGCGACGAGGCCGCTACCGTACGTCGTCCGTACGGCCGCTACGTCAGCGGGCGGTGTCCCCGCCGGTCACTCTGCGCAGCAGCCGCAGCGAGCCCTTCACCGACTCCTCGGCGAATTCGCCGGACTCCAGCGCGCGCAGGTACACGCGGTAGGGGGCCTGGCCGCCGTCCGCCGGGTCGGGGAAGACGTCGTGGATCGCGAGCAGCCCGCCGGGCGCGACGTGCGGCGCCCAGCCCTCGTAGTCGGCGCCGGCGTGCTCGTCGGTGTGGCCGCCGTCGATGAAGACGAGGCTGAAGGGCCGCGCCCACAGCGCCGCGACCTGCGGCGACCGCCCGACGACGGCGACGACGTGGTCTTCCAGGCCCGCCGCGTGCAGGGTGCGGCGGAAGTGCGGGACGGTGTCCATGAGCCCGGTGTGCGGGTCGACCAGCGTCGAGTCGTGGTATTCCCAGCCCGGCTGCTGCTCCTCGCTGCCGCGGTGGTGGTCGACGGTGACCACGACCGTGCCCGCCTGCCGGGCCGCGTCCGCGAGCAGGATCGTCGAGCGCCCGCAGTAGGTGCCGATCTCCAGGACGGGCAGCCCCAGCCGCGCGGCCGCACCGCGCGCCGCCGCGTGGAGGGCCAGGCCCTCGTCCGCGGGCATGAACCCCTTGGCGGCCTCGAACGCCGCGAGCACGCCAGGTGCCGTTTCCGTCATCCCCGCATCTTACGAAGCCGCTGGTGGCGGAGGTACGGCGGGCGCGGGCGGATCGGCGTACGCGGCCGCGGGGCGTACGGCACCCGGGCCGCCGGGCGTAGCCCCCGCGGGCCGCCGGGCGTAGGCGTCCGGGGCCATGGTCGTAGTCCCAAGTCCCGATGCGGAGAGGGCCTTTGGACCGGGAGCATGGAGCCCATGAGTGAAATCCTCGGAGAGCGCACCACACCGGCCGACCGCGGAACGCGCAGGACGGCACCTGCCTGGGCCGTGCTGCTCGCGGTGTGCGCCGGGCAGTTCCTCGTCGTCCTCGACGTGTCGGTGGTCAACGTCGCGCTGCCCTCGATGCGCAACTCGCTCGGGCTGGGCGAGAGCGCGCAGCAGTGGGTCGTCAACGGATACGCGCTCACCTTCGCGGGCTTCATGCTGCTCGGCGGACGCGCCGCCGACCTGCTGGGCCGCAAGGCCACCTTCGTGACCGGGCTCGGCCTCTTCACCGCCGCGAGCCTGGCCGGCGGGCTCGCGCAGAACCCCACGATGCTGATCACCGCGCGGGCGGTGCAGGGCCTCGGCTCGGCGGTGCTCGCCCCCGTCACGCTGTCCATCCTCACCACCTCCTTCCCCGAAGGCCCCGAGCGGAACCGGGCGATAGCCACCTGGACCGCGGTCGGCGCGGGCGGCGGCGCGGCGGGCGGCCTCGTCGGCGGCGCGCTCACCGACTGGCTGTCCTGGCGCTGGGTGCTGCTGGTCAACGTGCCGATCGGCGCGCTGGTGCTGATCGGCGCGGTGTGGTGCCTCACCGAGAGCCGCGGCCAGACGGTCCGCCGGCTGGACATCCCCGGCGCGGTGCTCGTGACCGGCGGCGTCGCAGCGCTCGCGTACGGCATCGCGGAGACCGAGTCGCACGGCTGGACCTCGGTGCGGTCGCTGGGCCCGCTGGTCGGCGGGCTCGTGGTGCTCGCGCTCTTCACGGCGGTGGAGGCCCGGACCGCCGAACCCCTCATCCACCTGCGGCTGTTCACCATCCGGTCGGTGTCCTCGTCGAACACGCTGCTCTTCGTGTCGGGCGCCGCGACCTTCTCGACGTGGTATTTCCTGTCCCTCTACATGCAGCAGGTGCTGCACTACAGCCCGATCCGCACGGGCCTGGCCTTCCTGCCGCACACCGTGGCGATCGTCGCCGGGTCGAAGCTCGCCCCGCGCCTCATGGCCCGCTTCGACGCGCGGCTCCTGGTCGCCACCGGCGGCGTGATCTCGGCGGCGGGCCTGGCCTGGCAGAGCCGGGTGAGCGCCGGCAGCACCTTCGCCGACATCATCCTCGGGCCCGGCATCCTCACGATGTTCGGCGCGGGCCTGATGATGACGCCGGTCGCGGCCGCGGCGATGTCCGGCGTCGGACGCACCGACCAGGGCCTGGTGTCGGGTCTGCTCAACACCTCCCGGCAGCTCGGCGGTGCGCTGGGCCTGACGATCCTCGCGACGATCGCCGCCTCCCGCATCACCTCGCGCGGCCACGCGGGCGCGAGCGACGCGGTGGCGCTGTCGTCCGGCTACGGCCTGGCGTTCCTGGTGAGCGCGGCGTTCCTGATCGGGGCGAGCGCCCTGGCGGTGCTGCTGCCGAAGCCGCAACCGCAGCCGGCCAAGGCGTAGCGGCTCCCGGGAGCCGTACGGGGCGGGGCGCCGCCGGTCAGAGCCAGCCGTTCTGGCGGGCGGCGCGCACCGCCTCCATGCGGTTGCGGCTGCCGGTCTTGCCGATCGCCGCGGACAGGTAGTTGCGGACGGTGGACTCCGACAGGAAGAGCTTGCCGGCGATGTCGGCGACGGTCGCGCCGTCCGCCGCTGCGTTGAGCACGTCCCGCTCGCGCGCCGTCAGCGGGCTCGCCCCCGCGCTGAGCGCGGCCGCGGCGAGCGCCGGGTCGATGACCCGCTCCCCGCGCAGCACCCGCCGGATCGCCCCGGCCAGCTCCTCCACGGGCCCGTCCTTGACGAGGAAGCCCGCCGCCCCCGCCTCCATGGCCCGCCGCAGATACCCCGGCCGCCCGAACGTCGTGAGGATCAGCACCCGGCACTCCGGCAGCTTCTCCCGCAGCTCCGCCGCCGCGTCCAGCCCGCTCATCCCCGGCATCTCGATGTCGAGCAGCGCCACGTCCGGCCGTACGGCCAGCGCCTCGGCCACCACCCGGTCCCCTGCCCCGACCTGCGCGACGACCTCAAGGTCGTCCTCCAGGTCCAGCAGCAGCGCCAGCGCCCCCCGCATCATCCCCTGGTCCTCCGCGAGCAGCACCCGCACGGACCGCGCCCCGTCCTCCGTCACCCCGCCACTTTACGGCCCGCTTCACGGCCCCCGACGCCCCGGCCCGCACTGCCCCGGCTCGCGACGCCCCGGCCCGCAACGCCCCGGCCCACGGGGGAGTGTCCGGAGGGACGCGGGCGCCGGGCCTGACCCCCCTCGGCCGCGACGGCCGCCGCGGACACCAGCGTCGCGGCGGCGAGGCCGCCCCACAGGGCCGCCGGGCCGTGGGGGGCGAGCGCGGTGATGACCGCGGGGGAGACGGCGAGGCCGAAGCCCGTGGAGAGCTGGAAGCGGGCCAGGGCGCGTCCCAGGACGGCGGGCGGGGCGAGGGCGGTGACGAGCGCGGTGGCGCTGCCCGCGTAGACGATCTCGCCGATCGTGCAGAGCACGGACACCGCGGCGACCGTGGGGACGGCCCAGCCGCCGCCCAGCGAGACGGCCCCGAGGAAGCCGGCGTAGGACGCCGCCAGCACCACGCCGGAGGCGGCCAGTACGGTCCGCCGGGAGAAGCGGGACAGCGCGACGGTGACCGGCACCTGCAAGGTGACGACCAGCACGGTGTTGGCCACGAACACGGCCGCCGGCCACACCGCGGACGCGCCCAGCTGCGTCACCAGGACCAGGGGGAGCGCGATCTCGGGGACGTTGAGGCAGAAGACGTAGACCACGTTGGCGGCGAGCAGCGCGCGCATCCGGGGCGCGGGCACGGCGTCCGGCTCCCCGGCCGGGGCGGCGGCCGCCGGGTCCGCGTGCACGTGGACCGACCACGCCAGGGCCCCCGCGGCGAGGTAGGCGAGCGCGGTGACCGCGGCCAGCGCCCGCAGCGCGCCGGTGCCGCCCGCCATGCACGCGGTGGCGAGGAGCGCCCCGACGCCGAGGCCTGCGTTGCGCAGGGCACGGGCCCCGGCGAGGGCGGCGTCGCGGTCCCGGCCGCGGGCGACCGTGGCCACGAGCGCGGCATGGGCGGCCGGCCATGCCTGGTTGCCGATGCCGAGGAAGAGCGCCGCCGCCGCGAAGAGCTGGACGTGTCCCGCCGGGGCGGCCAGCAGCAGCGCCACACCCAGCACCCGCACCAGCATCGACGCGGCCACGACGGTGCTGCGCGCGCCCCGGTCCAGCCACCGTCCCACCGCGGGCATGCACCCCAGGCCCGCGACGATGCCGGCCGTCATGGCGGTGCCGGTGACCGGCGCGGACAGTCCCAGCACCGTCATGCCGTAGAGGATCAGGAAGGGCCGCAGCAGGCCGGTGCCCAGCGCGTCCACGGCCAGGGCGGCGGCGTAGCGGGGGCCTCCCGAGGCGCGGACGAGGGCGCGGGGCCGGATTCCGGTGGTGGTTGCCATGACGTCAGACGCTGCGCCCGCCCGCGGGGCGGGGCACGCCGGTTGACGCGTATCGTCAATCGGCGCCGCCGACCGGCCGTACGCGCGGCGATGATGGGGGCATGCTGAGGATCGACATCAGCGGCCTGCCGTCCGAACGGGTGCGGTTCGCCGCCTCCCCGCTGGCCGAACTGACCGCGATGCTGCACGTGCTGGCCGAGCCCGGCCACCATCCGCAGTTCGCCGGCTGGGCCGCGGACGTCTGGACCGGGCTGCCGCCGGAGCTGGCCGAACGGCTGCGGGAGGCGGAGTTCCTCTGGCGCTACACGCAGGCCGACTTCCTGATCCCCGCCCGGCCGAGGCCGACGCTGGCCGAGGAGCTCGACGACGTCGACCGGATCGACGACGAGACGTACGTGACCGCGGCGCTCGTCACCACGTGCGGCAGCAACCGGGTCCACTTCCGCGGGGCGTCCCCGCTCACCGACACGGCGGCGCGCGAGCGGGCCCTGGACGTGGCCCAGGCCCGCGGCGCGCTCCAGGAGGCCTTCGCGGAACGGCTGCTCGCCGACCCGGCCGCGGTGCGGGCGCGGGTGCGCCGCACCCTCGAAGAATGCGCCGGAGCGTTCTTCGACGACGCCTGGGCGGGCGCCGCAGTGCGGCTCGCCACCGACCTGCGGCTGAAGAACGAGCTGCTCAGGCACCACGGACTCGGGGCGGCGCTCGCCTCGGTCTCCGGCGCGATCACCCTGGCACCGGACGGCGACTGCATCGTCGTGGACAAGGTCCAGGACAAGGCGACCGCCGCCCGCGGCGCCGGGGTCACCTTCATACCCAGCGTCTTCAGCCGCCCGCACCTGGTGGCGGTCCACGCGCCCGGGTGGCATCCGGTGCTGCAGTACCCCGTCGCCGAGCCCCGCCCGCCCGAACCGGTCTCCGTGGAGACGGTCACCCGCCGGCTGGAGGCCCTCGCCCACCCCGTCCGGCTGCGCCTGCTGCGCACCCTGGCCCGCGGCCCCCACACCACCAGCGAGCTGGCCCACTTCTGGGAGCTGTCCCCTCCGGAGGTCTCCCGCCACCTCGCCGTCCTGCGCCGTGCGGGCCTCCTCACCTCCCACCGCCACGGCCGCTACGTCCGCTACACCCTCAACCTGCCCGACCTGACGGCGCTGGGCAGCGACCTGCTGTCGGCTGTACTCCGCTGAAACGGGACCGGCGGGGCTGTGGACAACTTTGGTAGATCCTGTCTACGTAGCTGGAAACTACGTAGACGGGACCTACCGAAGTGGGACCTGGGAAGGTCTACCTCGCGGCACTCCGCTCCGCGCGGGAGCAGTCCCGCAGGGGCCGCCCGACTCGGCGTTCGACGACGTCGTCCGGTCCGCCGCGGACGTCGTCGGGGCGTGGCCCGCGGGGTGAGCCGATAGCGTGCCGTGGCATGACGACTGGAGCAGAGGGCGGCGCCGAGGTGCCGGGGATCATGCAGCTGGGGTTCCCCGGCGAATTGCGGGACCAGTTGGTCGCCGCCGTGCTGGACGGCAGCAAGACGGCCACGACCGGGGTCGCCGCCGCCTACGAGCACGAGGGGGAGGAGCTGCCGCGGATCGGGGAGCGGTCCGTGGTGCTGGACTCCGCCGGGCGCGGGGTCGCCGTCGTCGAGGTCACCGAGGTGCGGGTCGTGCCGCTCGGCGACGTGGACCTCGCGCACGCCGTGGACGAGGGGGAGGGCTACACCACCGTCGAGCAGTGGCGCCGCGGGCACGAGGCCTTCTGGCACGGCCCCGAGATGCGCGAGGCACTGGAGGACCCGCACTTCACGGTCGACGACAGCACGCCGGTGGTGCTGGAGCGCTTCCGCGTCGTCGCCGACCTGCGCACGCCCGACGCCGGGGCGTAGGCGGCCCGGTCCTGCACCCCCGCGGGCCCCGCTCCGGTACGCCGCACCTGCGCCCCCCGCGGGCCCCGCTCCCGCACGCCGGACCCGCCCCCCCCGTACGCCGCGCGCCGGGCTCAGCCCGCCGCGTCCTCGCCGGTCGGCAGCACCGCGGTGACGCGGAAGCCGCCGGAGGGGGCCGGGCCGGTGGTCAGGGAGCCGCCCGCCGCGGCGAGGCGCTCGGTCAGGCCGCGCAGGCCCGTGCCCGTACGGGGCAGCGTCGCGGTGGTCCCGGCGGCCGGGCGCGGCGGGTCGGCGGGGGCGGGGCCGCAGCCGTCGTCGGTGATCGTCAGGCGGGCCTGGCCTTCCGCCGCGTGCAGCTCTATACGGGCCCGCGCCGCGCCGCTGTGCCGTACGACGTTGGTGACCCCCTCGCGTACCACCCACCCCAGCAGTGCCTCGGTCTGCGGCGGCAGCGGCGGGCCGGACTCCTGCACCACGACCTCGATGTCGGAGGCGGCAAGCGCCGAGCGCGCGCGGTCCAGCTCGGTCGCGAGGCTGCCCTCGCGGTAGCCGGTGACGGCCTCGCGGATCTCGGTGAGGGCCTGCCGCCCGACCGCCTCGATGTCGCCGACCTGCGTCAGCGCCGCCTCCATGTCGCGCGGCGCGAGCCGCCGCGCGGCCTCCGCCTTGACCACGACGACCGACAGCGTGTGCCCCAGCAGGTCGTGCAGGTCGCGCGAGAAGCGCAGCCGCTCCTCCGCGACCGCGTTGCGCGCCAGTTCCTGCCGAGTGGCCTTGAGCTGCGCCACCGCCTGGAAGAGCGTGATGATCAGCGACACGACGAAGCCGGACAGGAACGTCCCGTACGCCAGGCTGGTGGTGCTCCAGAAGCCCTCGTGGTGCAGGCTCGACACCGTGCCCGCCGAGGCGCTCAGCACCGCGAGCGTGACACCCATGAAGCGGCGGCTGCGCGACACACAGCCCGCGCCCAGCGCCACCAGCACGAACAGCAGCATGAAGTTGCCGCCGTAGCCGATCGACAGCGCGAGCGTGAGCGCGGCGAGCGCCCACAGCAGCTGGTACGGCACCGGGCCGCGCCGCCACCGCTCGCCGAACGCCGACCGGACCGTGGCCACGTACAGCACGCAGAAGAGCACCAGGCCGGTGCCGGCGAGCCACGGCAGGGCCACCTCGCCCTTGAGGATGTCCGTGCCGGGGCCCAGCACCATCAGCAGCCACGGGATGAGCGCCCCGCCGTCCGGGGCCTTGAGGTGCTCGATCTCCTGCTCGAAGTCCTCCGGGCCGCGCCGCCACCACATGCGGCGGCACGCCTTGTCCGCGTCCTCGGTGTCCGTTTTCGCGGTGCCTGCCTGTTTCGTCCTCGTCCTCGCCATGGCCGTCCCCGTCCCCCGTCGTGTGCGCTGCGTCCTGCGCCCGCCGGGGGGCGGCGCCGGCCCGTACGCTCCTGCGGTCATACGGTCCGGGCGCTCCGCCGGTAGGAGAACACAGCGTAACCGGCGAAAACGACCAGCCACAGGCCCAGCACCGCCACCGTGCCGGGGCCGGGGGCGTGCCGGTCCAGCACGCTCCAGCCCAGGTCGCCGAAGCGGGCGGTCGGCGTCCAGCGCGATATCGCGGCCAGCCAGCCCGGGAAGACGTCGGCCGGCAGCCACAGCCCGCCGATCACCGAGAGCCCCGTCATGCTGATCATGCTCACGACACCGGCGGTCTGCGCGGTGAGCCCGTAGCCGTTGCCGAGCCCCAGCAGCGTGAAGGGGATCGTGCCCAGCCACATCAGCACCGCCGCCGCGGCCCACTGCCACGCCGCGAGCCGCACACCGTTGACGAGCGCGCCCGCGGTGAAGACGGACACGATCGCCGGGAGCACCGTCACCCCGGCGGTCAGCGCCCGCGCCATCACCACCTGGAGCGGGGACAGCGGGGTGACGCGCAGCTGCCGCAGCCAGCCGCGCGCCTTGTCGTCCGCGATTCCCGGGCCGACGCCGAGGGCCGCGCCCATCGCCCCGTACGCGGCCATGCCGATCATCGAGTAGCGGGCGTAGTCCATGGTGTCCTCGGCGGACCCGCCCGTGCCGAGGTTGGTGAAGAGCAGGTACATCAGCAGCGGGGTCGCGACCCCGACGACGACGAAGCCGGTGTCGCGCAGTGTGCGGCGAACCTCCAGGCGGACGTAGGCGAACATCATCGGACGGCCTCCTCGTACGGAGCGGTGGCGGGCTCGTCAGCGGTGTCGTGGGCGGTCAGGGTGAGGAACGCCTCCTCCAGGCTCGCGGGCGTCACGCTCAGCCCGCGCACGCGTCCGGCGGCGGCCAGCGCGAGGACGGTCGCGTCGGGGTCGGCGCTGCGCAGCACCGCGCGGTCGCCGCGCACCTCCAGCGACAGCACGCCCGGCAGCGTGCGCAGCCCCGCCGTGCCGCCGCCCGCGAGGTCGAAGGCCACGAGCGTCGCGCCGACCCGCCGCTTGATCTCCTCGCCGGTGCCGTCGGCGACGGTGCGGCCCTGGTCGAGGACGACGACGCGGTCCGCGTTGCCGTCCGCCTCCTCCAGGTAGTGCGTCGAGAACAGCACGGTGTTGCCGCGCGCCGCGTACCCGCGCATCGAGCGCCAGAACGCGCGCCGGGCCTCCACGTCCAGCGCCGCCGTCGGCTCGTCCAGCACCAGCAGCTCGGGCCCGCCCGCGACCGCGAGCGCGAACCGCAGCCGCTGCGCCTGCCCGCCGGAGAGCCGGTCCGCCCGCCGCCCCGCCAGCTCGCCGATCCCGGCCAGCTCCAGGGCCTCGCCCACCGGCAGCGGCCGCGGGTACGTGGCGGCGACGAAGCCCACCAGCTCCCGTACGGTCGCCCGCGGCACGGGGCTGCCCGCCTGCAGCATCGCCCCCACCCGGCCCGCCCGCACGGCCTCCCGCGGGCTCCCGCCGAACACCCGCACCTCCCCGTCGTCCGGGCGGTCCAGCCCCAGCAGCAGTGCGATCGTCGTCGACTTCCCGGCGCCGTTGCGCCCGAGCAGCGCGCACGTCCCGCCCGCGGCGAGCGCCAGATCGAGCCCGGCGACGGCCTCGACGCTCCCGAACCTCTTCCGTACAGCGCGCAGCCGCGCGGCATCTGTCATGCAACTGACGCTATGGGCACGGGGGTTGGCGGGGGCAGCGCCGAATGTCCCCGGGGGGCCGGTACAAATGTCACGGGCGGCCCCGGAAGAGCCGGCCGCAGCACCACGCCAACCCCCGCCACCGCCGCGACCCCCCTCCGGGGCCGCGGCGGCAGCTCTTCGGCTACGGCCGCTGCTTGGCCCTGTCGACGATCGCCCAGCTGTCGAGGCAGGAGAGCTGGACGAACTCCTTATTCCGCGCGCCGTCACCAGTGGTGCGCTCGTCGCGGAAGCCGAGGAAGGCGTAGGTCTTCGGGTCGAAGGTGAGGTAGCTGCCGAAGCCCGTGCCCTCGTCCGGGAGCGTCGGGTCGTCGTAGGTGACGGCCACGCC
Source organism: Streptomyces sp. NRRL F-5123 (assembly GCF_000721495.1). Taxonomy (GTDB): domain Bacteria; phylum Actinomycetota; class Actinomycetes; order Streptomycetales; family Streptomycetaceae; genus Actinacidiphila. The sequence goes on along the minus strand of NZ_JOHY01000017.1, from coordinate 33,759 downwards.
CGTACGGCCCTTGGGATCCTTCTGGTGCGGCACCAGCGTCCCGCCGGGGACCATGCCGAGCGCCTCGTACGCCGCCGGGCGCAGTCCCTCGGGCATCACCGGGACGAGCTTGAGCAGCCCGGCGAGCACGACGCTGCCGAGCAGTGCGGCCACGAGCACGTCGGTCGCGGCGACGCGCAGGACGGGGCTGCGGTGGCCCGCGTCCGCACGCGCCCCTCCTCCGCGGCCGCCGCGACGAGCAGCCGGGCCCGCTGGCGTGGCACGTCTGCTCAGCGGGCAGTCGCCTTTGCGCTCGGCAATGTTGATCAGGACCCGGACCGTCCCCTGTTCGGACGCGGCTTCGAGGGCCGGCGTGCCCGAAGGCGAAGTGGTGCGGCGACATCACGTGCCTTCCGGCCGGCGAACCGGGGTTCATGACTATTTGCCGTCGGTGCTACCGTACACTGCAGTAGTAACGATGCCTGACTAGTTCGCGTGATGCGTGACAGGACCAACCGTTCCCGGCGGGACCAGAGGCTGACGGCAGCGTTGCCATAGGGTGTGAGGCTGGTGGGTCTGGGCGAGCGATGGAGCCGAGGGCGGCATGGACGACGGACAACGGGTTGATCTAGGGGTGTCGTTGTTCATTCCGTACCGATACACCGAGGACCGGCTCTTCCGGGCCCTGCAGGATGCCGGGTTCGACGACTGGACGCTCGCCCAGTGCCGAGTCTTCCAACGCATCGCCCCGAACGGCTCGCGCCTAAAGGACCTCGCCGACCAGGCGCAGATGACCAAACAGAGCGCGAGTGTGATGGTCGACCAGCTCGAACGCCTGGGCTACGTCCGCCGAATCCCCGACCCCACGGACGGTCGTGCCCGGCTGATCATGATCGAGCAACGCGGTCGGCGCGCGGTCGAGGTGGCCATGGCCACGCTCGATGAGATCTACGAGGAGTGGAAGACCTACCTCGGCACCCGCAACTTCACGTTGCTGCACCAGATCCTCGATCAACTCCGCGAGATCACCGACCCCTACGCCTGATGGACTCGACCCGCCCATCCCCAGCCACCCGGGCCGGCGCGGTCGGCAGGTCCGAACCCGTTTTGTCGTAGTCGGATCTGTTGACTCATTTCATCAATGATTCTGACGATGCTCAGACGTGGACGGGGGATTGCCACAATGCGCGGTGCCAGACGGGCCGCACCGGGCACCCCGCGACAAGCGTGGCCACGAGCTGGATCTGCCCCACGAATACCACCGCGTCGCGTTCCGCACGACGCGACGCGGCTTCGACAAGCCAGCAGTGCTGCCGCCCCCACTGGCCCTGGCGCGTCACCAGAGGGTGTGGTGTCGGGTCGCGGGTCGGTCAGCCGCGGATCGCGGTGGTTTCGCGGATGAACTGGCGGTGGCCGATCAGCTTGTAGGCCAAACGGGCTGGGGCCGGTATGACCTGCATGAACTTCTGCCGTTCGGTGTCACTGGCCTCCTCGGTGATGTGGCCGAGGATGACCAGCCGCCGGGTGAGCGGGATCGCGCTCATGCCGTGCCTGGCGAGCGCGTCCCATTCACTTTGCGTCACCGTGACCGAGACGATGGGAAGCAGTTGCTGCTCCTCCTCGGCCAGGTGGGCGATCAACGTCGGCGTCGTGGCTTCGACGCGGGTCGCCATCCGCTCGCCGGCAGCGGCGTCAGCGCTCGCGGTCCACGCCGGCAGTTCCGCCTCCAGAGCCCTGACGGCCTCGTCGACCTTCATGTGCTGCGCATCCATCCGGTCCATCAGCTCCGGGTCGAGCGCCGCTCGCTCACGCAGCAGGGGGAAGAGCAGTTCGTCCTCGCCGGTGTGGTGCGTGTGAAGGAAGTCCAACATCTCGCGGGCATGCGCGCCGATGACCTTGGATCGGGCCCGGTCATCGGCCGCGGAGCGGAACAGCCGGGGTAGCTGACCGAACTCGCGCCGGAGGACGCGGTGGATCAGAACCATCTCGTGGGTGTCGACGCGGGGTCCGGAGGCGCTCATCGTGACTCCTCGATGGTTGCGGCGTCCTGGACGACGTCGGGGATGGGGAACTCGGCGCGGTGGGCCTTCGCCCAGTCGGTGAAGCTGTGTGCCGGGCGGCCGGTGACAGCGGCCCGGCCGGCGGCGAACGGTGCATACACGACCTGACCGGCCGCGATCATTCCCGCCCAATTGAGTGCGTTGGACATGAACGCGGTGGGACGCAGGAACGTCCACCCGATGCCGCTGTCGCGGATCGCTTCCTCGCCGGCCCGGTGCAAGGTGGTGATCGGGTCGGTGCCGTCGTGCCCGACGTTGCGCACGGACAGCTTGACGATTCGCTCCACGCCCGCTCGCTGTGCCGCAGCCACGAGCCGGTGATCGTGTGCGGCGATGTTGAGCCCGTGGGTTATCGAGAACACCGCGTGCACACCGTCCAGCGCGGGTGCCAGATCGCTGTCACCGAGATCGGCCACGACCTTCTGGGCGCCGTCGGGGAAGACCGCGCCAGGATCGCGGGTGAGGACCCGCAGGTTACCGGCCTGGGCGGGGAGCAGCGCTTTGATGACTTCCGAACCGACAGTGCCGGTGGCTCCGGTAATCAAGATCATGAGTATCGGTCCCTTCTCTCTCAGTCCTCTGGATGTGTGCAGTCCTTGGGTTGCACCGCCCGCTCCTTCAGCGGATCCGCCATGCAAACTAGTCAGCTTTAGTGACTACTATAGTCATGCATCCGAACTGATGGCAACGGCGGCGGGTGCGAGCTTGTCGTGGTGCAGGTCGAGCCTGCGGAGCGTACCAGCGCTCCGCGTGCGGCGTCGGCGGGCACTCGACTCCCGTTTGACATAGTCAGTTCAGCTGACTACATTTGTGAATGATCCTGACGATATTCCGGCGATGGTAGGCGGCTGCCGCGATGCGCAGGCAGGCGCCGGCAGAGACAGGGGCGGCTCCGACACGGCATGGGCGGGAACTGGGCTCCTGCCGCTCGGCCGCAATACCGGCACACCCATTCGTCCTTCACCAGAGAGGGAAGTACCGTGAAGTTTCTTGTCCTTGGAGCAACCGGGCGCACCGGCGTCCTCTTCGTCAAGAAGGCACTCGACGAGGGACACCAAGTCACTGCCCTCGTTCGGCGAGCTGGTTCCTCCGTCGACCAGCGCGCTCAAAACGTCATCGGTGACGTCACCGCTGCCGCCGTGATTGCGAAGGCGGCCCAGGGCCACGACGCGATCGTCAGCACGCTCGGGGTGAAGAGCGCCGGCGAGACCCCGACCCTGATCACCGACATGGTCCGCGCGGTCATCACGTCCGCGAAGACTTCTGGCGTCGACCGTTTCGTTGTGCTGTCCGCGTTCGGAGTCGGCGACTCCCTCGCCAAGGCCTCATTCCTCGTGGGCCCTCTTTTCCGAACCGTGCTCCGGAAAACCTACGCGGACAAGGCCGCCTCGGAAGTGCTCTTGAAGGCCAGCGATCTGAAGTGGACCCTCGAATATCCCGGAGCGTTGAACAACGGTGACAGCACGCGCTATAGCACCGCTGTGCTCGAGGACGTCAAGAAGACGCCGATCTTCCCCTCGACCTCTCGCACGAACGTCGCCGACTTCCTCCTCCGCTCTGCCGTGGGAGGCACCTTCATCCGTCAGACCGCAGTAGTCCTCGACGACAGAGGCAGGTCACGGATGTAGGCCCAGGCAACCCTGGCCGCCAGCGCCGCCACTTCGGCCATCCGTCCCGGTTCCGGCACCTTCGACGAGGCCACCGCAAGGGCCCTGCGTCGCGGAGCTGGCCCGGAGACAGATGCGGAATACCGGAAAGACCTGGCGGGGATCCTGCCTTCGCTGGTCGATGAGGTCGCTCCGGACCCCTGCCGGAAGCCTGGTTGTGTCGGACGTGGCAGGCTGTCGGAGCTCCCGAGAAGGTTGCGCGGCGCCTTGCGCAGCCAGCAGTAGAGACCGGGGCGGACGAACTGATGCTGTACACACCGACCCACGACCTGCGCGCCCGCGTTCGCTCCTTTGAACTCATCGAGGAGCACTTCACCGCTGCGAGCGCCTGACTCTCTTCCCGCGGCGGGCGCACATGATCTCGTTCACCCGCCCGATGCCGCTGCGTACGCAAAGGGCTTCTACTCAGTACGGGGCGCGGAAGGGGCAGCCGCTCCCATGTACCGGCTGCGGCTGTCCTGCTCGAATCGACGGGTTCCCGCCCCTGGAGCCGTAGTTGGCGAAGACGGAAGCCTAAGGTGACGCCGTCCGACTCGCCCCGGAGACCGCAGGCCGAGATCGTGGGACAGAACGACGGGCCATCCGAACGGGACAACGCGCGAACACACGGGTCGTCACGTCGGAACGGGGCATTCCGGTTGCGGGCCTGCAGTCCGCGCTGCCGGGAAAACTCTTTCGGTGCCGTGTCGATCCCGGGCCGCGCCGTTCGACGCATGTACGTGTGGGGCATCCGTCCCGCACACCGCACACGACAAGGAACGGCGAGGTCAACGCCATGGGTCAGCTACTGAGGGTCATGAACTTCTGCGTCTCGCAGGACGGCTTCGCGGCCGCGGAGAACCAGAGTCTGGAGTTGCCGTTCGGGCTGCCGCATCCCGAGCGGCTGTTCAGCTGGGCCGGGGCGACGGCGAGCTGGGTGGGCCGCACGGAGTCCGGCGGCACAAGGGGTCTTGACGACTACTTCACGCGGGACTTCCTGAACAACATCGGCGCCGAGATCATGGGGCGCAACAAGTTCGGGCCGCAGCGCGGGCCGTGGGAGGACTACGAGTGGCAGGGCTGGTGGGGTGACGAGCCGCCGTTCCGTACGCCGGTCTTCGTCATGACGCACCACCCCCGGCCGTCGTTCTCGCTCTCCGACACGACCTTCCACTTCGTCGACGCCGACCCGGCGACCGTCCTCGCGCAGGCCCGCGAGGCGGCGGACGGCAAGGACGTACGGCTGGGCGGCGGAGTCACGACGGTCCGGGAGTTCCTGGACGCCGACCTCGTCGACTCGCTGCACGTGGCGGTCGCGCCGGTGGAGCTGGGGGAGGGGCTGCCGCTGTGGGAGTCCCCGCACGACCTGGAGGACCGCTTCCACCTGGAGGTGATCCCGAGCCCGAGCGGCGTCGTGCACCACCTGTTCTGGCGGCGCTGAACCGGCGGCTCCCGGCGGTGTGCCGTGGTCGGGACCTCACGGGCCCCGACCACGGGCGGCGTCAGCCGATGATCCGCACCGACAGCGGGCTCTGGTTGGTCACCGCCCGGCCCGGGTCGAGATTCCCGGTGAAGTTGGTGCAGTTCGCGCCGAAGAAGTAACTCAGCGTCTTGTCCGTGTCGTTGGCGAGCAGCCAGGCGTGAAACTGGAGGTTGAGGCAGACGTTGTCCGGCGGGTTGTCGATCCGGAACTCGTGCTGGGCGAAGTCGAAGTACCGGATCGCCCCCGTGGCGGCGTGGGCGTCGGTCGTCATGCCGACGGCCAGTACGGCCGCCGAGCCGAGGGTCAGGGCGAGCTTGGCCAGGCGTGCGGGTGCGCGCATGAGTGAGGGTCCTTTTTCTGTGCGGGTCGGGCTCGTATGTTCGAGCCCGTGGTAAAGAGATCCCCTTTTGTGCCAAATTTTTGAGCAATACGCGCAGATGATGACTCGGATGGGCAATAAGTGAGCTAATCGGTCCACCCGGCCCCTGTGAAACCTTCGCCCCGAGAAGCCCCCGGCGGGAGAATCGGTGCCGGAGGTGGTGCGGGGTGGTGGACACGGTGCCCGGCGGGCACGGGGGCGGACGCGGGCACGGGGGCGGACGCGGCCGGGACCGCGGATACGGGCTGAGGGCCGGGCGGGACGTGGAGGTCCGGGCGGCCGGGGGCGGCTTCGCGGTCGGGACGGCCGAGCACGTCACGCTGTACGCCGCGCCCCGGCAGCCCGCGACGCTGCCGCACCAGGTCGGGGTCGTGCCCGCACCGGCCCAGTCCTTCCAGACGCGGCCGGAATCCGCCGAGCTGCGGGCGCCGGGCCCCTGCCACGTCCTGACGGGCCTGGGCGGCGTCGGCAAGACGCAGCTCGCCGCCGCGCACGCGCACCGGGCGTGGGACGCCCGCGAGCTGGACGTCCTCGTGTGGGTCACGGCCACCGGCCGCCCCGCCGTCGTCGCGTCCTACGCGCAGGCCGCCGCCGAGCTGTGCGGGGCGGACCCGGCGGAGCCGGAGCAGGCCGCTGCCGCTTTCCTCGCCTGGCTGCGGGCCAAACCGCACCGCTGGCTCGTCGTGCTGGACGACGTCGCCGACCCGGCGGACCTCAGGGGCCTGTGGCCGCCGGACAGCCCGGCCGGCCGCACCCTCGTCACGACCCGCCGCCGCGACGCCGCCCTGACCGGTACGGGCCGCCGCCGTATCGACGTGGGCCCCTTCACGCCGGACGAGGCGAGCGCCTACCTCGCCGGGGTTCTCGCGGCCCACGGGCGTACCGAGCCTGCTGGCGAACTCGCCTCCCTCGCGGCGGAGTTGGGCCGCCTGCCGCTGGCCCTGTCGCAGGCGGCGGCGTACCTCGCGGACCAGGCCCTCGGCGCCGCCGCGTACCGCGCGCTGCTCGCCGACCGCACCCGCACCCTCGCGCACGCCCTGCCCGCCCCGGACGCCCTCCCCGACGACCAGCGCGTCCCCGTCGCGGCGGCGTGGTCCCTGTCCGCCGAGCTGGCCGACACCTGCGAGCCCCGCGGCCTGGCCCGCTCGCTGCTCGCGCTGACGGCGATGCTGGACCCGAACGGCATCCCCGCGGACGTCCTGACCGCCCCGGCCACCCGCGCCTTCCTCGCCCGGAAGGGCCGCGGGCGTCTCCTGCGGGGCCGCACCCGCCGCGTCACCGCCGGGCAGGTCCACGAGACGCTGCGGCTCCTGCACCGGTTGAGCCTCGTCGACCACACCCCGGAGGAGCCGCAACGGGCGCTCCACGTCCACGCGTTGGTGCAGCGCACAACCCGCGACGCCCTCACCCCGCGGCGGTTCGCCGCGTGCCTCCGGGCGGCCGCGGACGCGCTCGCCGAGGCCTGGCCGGAGAACGAGCGCGACATCGCCCTCGCCGCCGCACTGCGCGCGAACGCCGCCGCGCTCATCGCCCTGGGCGAGCCCACCGGGTGCCTTTACGAGCGCAGCGGCGCCCATATGGTGCTGTTCCGCTACGGCATGAGCCTGGAGGACGCCTTGCAGGCCGCCGAGGCCGAGGAGTTCTACCGCGCGCTGACCGAGGCGACCACCCGGCACCTGGGGCGCGACCACTGGTGCACGCTCGTCGCCCGGCAGCTCGGCGCCCAGGCGCGGGGCCGGGCGGGTGACGCGGCGGGCGCGGCAGTGGCGTACGAGGAACTGCTCGAGGACCGGACGCGGGTCCTGGGCCGCAACGACTACAGCACGCTGGCCACCAAGCTCGACCTCGCCGAGTGGCGCGGCGAGTCCGGTGACGGGGAAGGGGCCGTGGCGGCGTACACCGAGCTGCTGCACGACACCCGGCGCGTCCACGGCCCGGACCACCACAACACCCTCTCCGCCCGGCTCGGCCTGGCGCGGTGGCGGGGTGAGTCCGGAGACCCGGAGGGCGCGGTGGCGGCGTTCACCGGGCTGCTGCCCGACGTGGTGCGGGTCTTCGGCCCTGACGACCGGCGCACCCTCGCCCTGCGCCACATCCTCGCCCGGTGGCGCGGCAGGGCGGGCGACGTGGAGGGGGCGGTGGCAGCATTCACCGAGCTGCTGAGCGATGTGGTGCGGGTCCTCGGACCCGACCACCGCAACGCCTTCGTCCTGCGCGAGGACCTGGCCAAGAGCCTGGGCAGGGCGGGCGACACGGAGGCGGCGCTGGCCGCCTACGCCGCACTTGTGGACGACATGACGCGGGTGCTGGGCGCGGACCACCCCGACACCCGCGCCGTCCTCGCCAAAGCAGCGGCCTGGCGCGAGGGTCAGGCCCCGGGGTAGCGCCCCGCCTTGACGTCGTCGATGAACGCGGTCCAGGCCGCGGGGGCGAAGGTGAGGGCGGGGCCGTGGGGGTCTTTGGAGTCCCGTACGGGGATGATGTCGAGGCCGTCGGCGACCTCGATGCACTCGCCGCCCTGGCCAGTGCTGTACGAGCTTTTGCGCCAGGCCGCGCTGGTGAGGTTGGCCATGAGGTATAGCCCTCCAGAGCACTGCGGATCATCTCCGCCGATTTGCTCACCCGAGGATGCGGCGGCCTGGAGCAGATCATATGTCGGTCGGGCGCTCTCGACGTCGGCCACGCTTTCCTTCAGGGCCGTCACCGCGAGGCCTTCCACGTAGAGCACGTCCGAGCGATCGGGGTACGACCAGAGGGTGAAGTCACCGCTCATGGCGGCTTGGGTACCAGCCGTGAACGGCAGGATCTGGATCGTCACGTTCGGGCTTGCGGAATCCTTCAGCAATCGCTCCAGCTGCCGCTCCATTACTTCGGGCCCGCCGACCCGGCGGTGCAATACGGACTCGTCCAGGACGGCCCAGAAGTACGGTGGCTCCTCTCCCCTGAAGATCGCCTGTCGCGCCATCCGTGCGGCGACCAGCGCCTCGATCCTGTCTTGTGTGGCCCGGTACGCGCGGCCGCCCGCGCGAGGTCGCTGTCCTCCCGGACTGCCCCGCGCACGGCCCCACCACCGGCTGCGCCCTCTTCGCGGCGCACCCGGGGCGCCACACCTGGGAGTGGGACGCCTGAACGGCCTGCCCGTACCGGCCGGGAGCCCGCCCTCCGCGCCGCCCTCGGCACGTACCCGTCCGTACGGTCGCCGGCGTGACCGGCGAACCGCGCAGCTCGCGCCGGGCGGGATGAGGCACGGGACGGGTGTCAGGCACCGAAATGCTGAGCGCGGAGGATCAGCACGACGTCATCGCGGTAGTCCTCCTGATACCAGACCATGACGGGGCCCTCGGCGAACGTCATGACGCCGGAGGCGGCTTCGGTGATGTCGAAGGGTTTGCCGATGCGACGCACGCCGACGGCATCCGCGATGCGTTGCGCGACCAATTCGACGTCTTCCCGCTGCTTCCCGGTCAGGCCGCTGACGACGTTTTCGGCATCGGGGAGGTATTCCCAGGTCCAGTCACTCACGCGGCGTTGGCCTCCGCCTGGGCGAGGAGTGCGGCGAGTTCGGCGGCGGCGGCGCGGCGTGCGGTACGGTCGCCGGATTCGCTGACGATGCGTTCGCACTCGCGGAAGCGGGCGAGACGTTCGGGGAAGCGGGCGATGCCGACCCAGGACGCCCACTTCTCGACGAAGGCGCGGGGCGGCGTGAGGGTGTACTCGTCGCGGGCCTGCCGCATCGCTTCGTCCCATTGCCGGTCGAAAGTGGCGACGGCGGAGGGGTCGAGCTGGGCGACGGCGATACGGAGCGCGGCGGGGGTCTTCTCGGGCAGGGGAATGAGCGGCTCGGCGGGGTTGCGCGGTGCTGTGGTCATGAGCGGCGGTCTCCTGGGCTTCGGTGCGCGGCGCGGGGCCCTGGCGGGGCCTCGGTCAGGCGGCTTCCTCCCGCTCGGCGTCCCGGCGGGCCGCCTCGCGTTTCTGGATCCTGTACACGCCGCTGGGGTCCTTGAACCGGAGCAGGTGGGCGATGCGCGTGACGCGGCCGTAGGGCGTATCGCCCGCCATCGCCTCGTGAACGGCCGCTTCCTTCTCGGCTTCGGCCTTGTCCAGCTTCTCGGTCAGCTCGTCGATCACGGCCTGAGCCGCCGCTACGCGTCGCATGGCGGGGGTGTCGAAGTCAGGGTGTTCCTCGGCGGGCTTCCTGCGCCTGCGCGTACGGGTGGCCATGGCCGCAGTATGGCACACCAACCATGGACACAGGACCATGGCATCGGAACCACGGTTTCGCGGTCAGGTGCTGCGACAGGCGGGCTCGTTGCCCGGCGTGCATGGCGCGGGCCGAGCGGCACCGCCCCGGAGGGGCCTGCTCACAGCCGGACCACCATGAGCGACACGTCGTCCTGCTGGCCCCCCGGATCGGCCATCGCCGCCAGCAGGCCGTCCGCCATCTCCTCCGGCGGGAGGGTGCGCAGTTCGCGGACGGCGTCCACGAGCCGGTCCAGGCCGACGTCGATGTCCTCGTGCCGCCGCTCGATCAGGCCGTCCGTGTACAGCACCAGGGTGTCGCCCCGCCCGTACTCCACGGTCGCCTGCGGGCGCGGCACGTGCTCCAGCCGCACCCCGAGCGGCGGGTCGGTCGCCTGGTCCAGGAAGCAGGAGGAGCCGTCCGGGCGCATCAGCACCGGCGGCGGGTGCCCGGCGTTGCTGTAGGTGAGGAGGGTGCTGGCCGGGTAGACCTGGCACGCGAAGGTCGTCGACGACATCGCGCCCGGCTGCGCCCGCGCGTACAGGCCGAGCGTCTCCAGCGCGCCGCTCGGCCCGTCCGCGACGCGCATCGCCGCGCTCAGCGCACTGCGCAGCATGCCCATGACCGCCGCCGCGTCCACGCCGTGGCCGACGACGTCCCCCACCGTCAGGCCGAGCCGCCCCTCCGGCAGGTCCACCACGTCGTACCAGTCGCCGCACGCGTTGAGGTCGCGCATCGCGGGGCGGTAGCGCACCGCGATCTCGGGGTGGGTGTCGAGGTCGGGGGTGGAGAGCATCGCGCGTTGCAGGGTCAGTGCCAGGTCGCGGGTGCGGCTGGTCATCTCCTGGAGCCGGGCGTTGGCCTGCTGGAGTTCGCGCGCCCGGGTGAACAGCTCCGCGCGCGGCGCCTTCATCAGCTCGCCGTCCGGGACGGGCTCGACGCCCTCGCGCTCCCAGCGGACGAAGGAGGTGACGTCGTCGATGCGGTGGATGATCAGCTCCACCTGACCATCCGGGCCGACCAGCGGGCGGTTGGTGACGTTCCACCAGCGGGGGTCGAAGGTGCCCGGCTTGCCGGGGTGGGGGATGGCGAAGCGGTGCAGCAGCAGCATGTTGGGCTCGCCGGTCCGCAGTGCCAGGTCCAGCCCGTGGCGCTGGACCTCGGCAGCGTGGGACGTCGGCTCGTCCGGGTCGGGCGGGTAGGCGTCGAAGAAGCTGCGGCCGGACAGTTCGGCGGCGGTGCGGCCGGTGACCTCGGTGTAGGCGTTGTTGCAGGTGATGATCGTGAGGTTGGGGTCGAGGACGACGCAGGCGGCCGGGACCGCGGCGAAGAGGGCTGCGTAGTCCAGTTCGCCGGCGGTGGGGTGGGGGCCCGGCGCGTGGCCGTGCGGGCCGCAGGGCCTGCCCTCGCTCCCGCCCGCGCCGCCGCGCCCCGCGGCCGTACCGCCGTCGCCCTCGTCCCCGCCGCCGTTTCCGCGCCCCGCGGCCGCGCCGCCGTCGCCGCTCCCTTGACCGCCCGCCGCCACCGCGCCACCTCCGCCCGCTCCCGTCCGGCGGCCCAGTCAACCCGCGGGCAGCGCCCGGCCCGCGCACCCCTTCCGCGACGCGCCCGTACGGCCCCCGTCCAGCGCAGTGTCCCGCGACGGCCGGGGCGCCGACCTGCGGTTACTCTCGTGGGTCGGACGGGACTCTTGCCACGCGTGGGACGGCGCCCTTACCGTCCTTGTTCCGAAGCAGTTGTGGGAGCGCTCCCATGCGGATCGAATCGAATCGAACCACGATCGAACCGCGTCGAAAGGAGCCCGCCCGCACCGCGCTTGCTCGGTCCCCCCACCTCCGTGCCTGTCATCGAAGGGACAAGCATGAAGTCGCTACAGCAAGCCCTCCGCTCCACGCGCAGAACCGCCGTCGCCGCGCTCGCGGCGCTCGGCCTCGGCATCGGCGGCCTGGTCACGCTGGCCTCCGCGCCGGCCGCGCACGCCGACACCCAGATCTGCGACCAGTACGGGTCGACGACGATCCAGGGCAAGTACGTCGTGCAGAACAACCGCTGGGGCACATCCGCGACCCAGTGCATCAACGTCACCAGCAGCGGTTTCCAGGTCACCACGGCCGACGGCTCGGTGGCGACCAACGGCGCGCCGAAGTCGTACCCGTCGATCTTCAACGGCTGCCACTACACCAACTGCTCGCCCGGCACCAACCTGCCCGCGCAGCTCAGCGGGATCAGCAGCGCGCCGACGAGCATCTCGTACAGCTTCGTGAACAACGCGGTGTTCGACGCGGCCTACGACATCTGGCTGGACCCGACGCCGAAGACGGACGGCGTCAACAAGACCGAGATCATGGTGTGGTTCAACCACGTCGGGTCGGTCCAGCCGGTGGGCTCCAAGGTCGGCACCGCCAACGTCGCCGGCCGCAGCTGGGACGTGTGGACCGGCAACAACGGCGGCAACGACGTGATCTCCTTCGTCGCGCCCTCGGCGATCAGCAGCTGGAGCTTCGACGTCAAGGCCTTCGCGAACGAGACGATCAGCCGCGGGCTGGCCCAGAACAACTGGTACCTCACCAGCGTCCAGGCCGGTTTCGAGCCCTGGCAGAACGGCGCGGGCCTGGCGGTCACGAGCTTCTCGTCCTCGGTCAACGTGGGCGGCAGCTCGACCAACGGCGGCACCAGCAACGGCGGTACGTCCAGCGGCACCACCAGCGGCGGCAGCACCGGCGGTACGGGCGGCTCGGCCTGCAAGGTGACCTACGCGACGCAGACCTGGTCCGGCGGCTTCACCGCCAACGTCACGATCGCCAACACCGGCTCCAGCGCGGTCAGCAACTGGAAGCTCGGCTTCACCCTGCCCTCGGGCCAGACCGTCACCAGCGCCTGGAACGCCACGGTGAGCCCGACCTCCGGCGCCGTCACGGCCAGCAGCCTGGCCTACAACGGCTCCATCCCGGCGGGCGGTTCGCAGTCCTTCGGCTTCCAGGGCACCTCGTCCGGCAGCACGGCGTCCCCCAGCGCCTTCACGCTGAACGGCACGGCCTGCTCCTGAACCGACAGGCGTGACCTGAACCGACCTCAACTGAACTGACCCGACCGACCCGGCGGCCTTTCCCGACCACAGCCGCCGCACCCGCGCCGCCCGTCTTTGCGACGGGCGGCGCGGGTGCGCCGGGGCTATTGCGAAATCGCGGCCTAGTAAGGGCCGTTGACGTTGTCGATCGAGCCGTACACGTGGTACGCGTAATTGCACGCCGCGGTGATGTTCGCGACCGGGTCGTAGATGTTCGTCGAGGTGCCCGGGACGTGGTAGGCGTCGAACGTCGGCTGGATCACCTGGAGGAGGCCGATGGACGGGGTGCCGGCCGCGGCGTTGGAGTCCCAGAGATTGATGGCGTTGGGGTTGCCGGAGGACTCGCGGATGATGTTGCGGTAGATGCCGTCGTAACTGCCGGGAATTCCCCGCTGCTTCATGATGGCCAGCGAGTGGTTGATCCAGCCGTCCAGGTTGTCCGGGTAGGCGGTGGCGGTGCTCGCCGTCTGCGCGGTGGTCGTGGTGGACGCCTTCGCGGCGGGCGCCGGGGCCTTGGCCGCGGGGGCCTTCGCCGCCGGGGCGTGCGGGAGGTGGAGCACCTGGCCCGGGTGGATGATGTACGGGCTGTGGATGTGGTTGCGGGCGGCTATGCCCTTCCAGCCGCCGGTCACCTTGTGGTGCCGGGCGATGCCGATCAGGGTGTCGCCCTTCTTGACCGTGTACGTGCGCTTGGCGGCCTTGTGCTCGGCCTTCTGCTTCGCGGTCACGGTCGACTTGGCGGGAGCCTTTTCCGGGGTGGCGGCGCTCGCCGTACCGGTGACGATCCCGCAGGACAGCGCGGCGAACGTTCCGACGACGACGGCTCCGCGCACGGAGACCATACGCTTCGCGAGCGAGCGGTTACGGGCGTGCTTCGGCATGGTGCGGACCTCGTTCCAGTTATTACCTGTCCGCAGACGCCGGCCCCCGCCGATGCCAATCCGACCCGCTTTTCCATTGCGGTGCGCTGCGGCGAGCACATTGGTATCAGCTGGAATTTGACGCGACAATTACCTGGTGTTCTAAGCGGCTTAGTAGAAAGCGGAGGCGGTGGACGCGGGCACTCCCTGCGGAATGGGCCCGGAAGAGGGGGTGGGATTCCACTAGGCGGGTTAGTAAGTGATGTGCGTCCTGTGACGCGCGTCACGCCCTGGTGGGCTCCCGTTCCACGGTCTTATCCCATGAATAAGTCCTTAAGTTCCCGAAGAAGTCATTTATGCCTTAACCGGTAAAACGGACAAGTCGACTGTCTTTCGGTGCGGCCGCCGGGTGGGCCCGGCGTCCCTATCCTGGAGTTGCTCTGGGAACAGGGGAGGGAGCGCACGGTGACGCTGCAGGAGGGGGACCCGTCGGTCATCGGCGGGTATCGGCTGGAGCGCAGGCTCGGCGCCGGGGGCATGGGCGTGGTCTACCTCGGCCGCTCGGTGTCCGGGCGGCGGCTCGCGGTCAAGGTCATCCGGCCGGAACTGGTCACCGACGAGGGCTTCCGGGTCCGCTTCCGGCGCGAGGTCGAGGCAGCGCGGCAGGTCAGCGGGGCCTTCACCGCGCCCGTCGTGGACGCCGGCCCGGACGCCGAGCAGCCCTGGCTCGCCACCCTCTTCGTGCCCGGCCCCACGCTGCACCAGCACGTCACCTCCGCGGGCCCGCTCGCCGCCGCGGCGGCGCACCGCCTGGCCGCCGGACTCGTCGAGGCGCTGCGCGACATCCACCGAGCGGGCCTGGTCCACCGCGACCTCAAACCGGGCAACGTCCTGCTCGCCGACGACGGCCCGCGCGTCATCGACTTCGGTATCGCCCGCGCCGTCGCCGCCGCCCCCCTCACCACGACCGGCGTCGCCATCGGTACGCCCGGCTACATGGCCCCCGAGCAACTGCGCACCGGCGGCACCGGCCCCGAGGCCGACGTCTTCGCGCTCGGCTCCGTGCTGGTCTTCGCCACGACCGGCCACGGCCCCTTCGACGGGATGAGTTCGGACGGCATCGGCTACCGGGTCGTCCACGAGGACCCCGATCTGACAGGGCTGCCCGGCACCCTGCGCCCGCTCGTCACGGCGTGCCTGGCGAAGGAGCCCGGCGGGCGGCCGACGGTGGAGGAGCTGCTCGCGGCGCTGTCGGCGCCCACGGGCGAGCCGCCCGCGGTTCCGACGCCCTCTTCCGCCGGGCCCGTGCCCGCCGAACCTTCTTCCGCCGGGCCCGTACCCGCACCCGTACCCGCGGCCGCCGACACCCCGACCCGCCGGGACGTCCCGACCTCCCGAGACGCCGCCCCCACCAGGCCGGACACGCCCCCCGTACCCGTACCCGCGCCCGTACCCCCCGCCCCCCGCCTCGTGCCCGGCGCCGCGCTCCCCGGCGCGCGGCCCCCGAAGCGGAAGCGCACCGCGGTCGTCGTCAGCGCCACCGTCCTCGCCCTCGCGGCGGCCGTGACCGTACCCCTGGTCGTCCTGCACGACCGCGGCGGCGGTCACGCCTCGGCCGACAGCCCCGGCAAGGGGGCGGCCTCCCAGCAGCCGAAGACCCCGGCCGCCCCGTCCTCCTCCTCCTCCACTTCCGCCGCCCCCTTCTCCTGCGCCGGCGCCCAGGGCCGCGTCCGGGCAGACGGTTCGAACCTCGTCGGCCCGCTCATGAACCGGTGGACCACGCGCTTCCAGGCGCGGTGCCCCGGCGCCACGGTCGTCTACACGGGCACGGGCCCGGACGCGGGCCTCACGAGTTTCCTGTCGGGGCAGGCGGACTTCGCGGTGGACGACGCCCCGCTCGACCAGCAGGGCCTCGACCGGTCGCGAGCCCGCTGCCAGAGCCGGGGCGGCGGGCAGGCCGTCGACCTGCCGCTCGCCGCCACGCAGATCGCGGTCGTCTACAACCTGCCCGGCGTGCGGGACCTGGTCCTGGACGCGGCCACGCTCGCGAAGATCTTCGACGGCCGCATCACCCGCTGGAACGACGCGGCGATCGGCAGACTCAACCCGGGCGCCACCCTCCCCTCCACCGCCGTCCGGGCCGTCCACCGAGCCGACTACAGCAGTTCGACCCTGGCCCTGACCACCTATCTGCATACCGCCGCGGTATCCGCCTGGCCGCACACCCCCGACGGCTCGTGGCCGGGCAAGGGCGGTGTCGGGAGCACCGGCGCGATCGCCCAGGAGCACGAGGTCGGGACGGTAGCGGGCTCGATCGGCTACTCCGTCGCGGGGTCCGCCGACCCGCTCGCCACCGCGCGGATCGCGACCGGTGCGGGAGACCCGGTGGCGGTCGGCCCCGCCACCGCGACCGCCTTCGTCGCGCACGCGGCCGCGAGCGGCGGCCCCGGCGGGGACCTCGTGCTCACCCCCGACTACGGCGGCACCGCGCCGGGCGCCTACCCGCTCACCGCCGTCAGCTACGCCGTCGTGTGCGCCAAGGGCAACGCCGCCGGGACCCTCACCACGCTGCGGGCCTTCCTGGCGTACGCGACGGGCGCCCCCGGCGCGCAGGACGCCGCCGCTGTCGGCTTCGGCCCGCTGCCCGACGCGCTGGCGTCCCGTGTGCACAAGGCAATCGCCGCCCTGGACTGACAACTCCCCCTAGGCTGCTCTGCCATGCACATAGGACCACACAGATCCGCTGCCCCGTCCGTCTCCGCGGTCACCCGCGGTTCCGCCCCCGCGCTCGCCGCCGTCCTGCTGGCCGCAGCCGCCGTCAGCGGCTGCTCGTCCGATTCGGGCGGTGGCTCGGCGACGGAGGACGCGCTCCGGCACCTGCCGAAGAGCGCCGCGTCGAAGCAGGTGAGCTACGTCGACCAGGTCCGCGTGCGGAAGCTGAGCGCGTCGGACAAGAAGCGCTACAGCGCGGTCGCGAACCCGCCCAGCATGCTGCTGAACAGCTACGCGGGCCCGCCGTGGGGCGACACGCTCAAGCCCGACCAGATCACGAGCGAGATCGACTCCGGCGAACTCGGCGTCTGGAAGGGCGACTTCGACGCCGCGGCCGTGATCGCGAAGCTCAAGGCGGCCGGCTACAAGGCGACGAAGAAGGACGGCAAGGACGTCCTGACGTACGAGGGCAACGGCGACAGCCACAGCGGCGAACTGACGATCCTGGTCACCGACGACGAGGTGCGCTACTCCGGCAACCCGAAGACCTTCCTGGCCGCCGACCCGGACAAGGGCGACTCCCTCGCCGGCTCGGAGCAGTTCGGGCGCGCCGCGGACTGCCTCGGCGACGTCTACCGCGCCGACTTCAACACGCTCAGCACGAAGGACGCCGTGCAGCTGACCGTGCTCGGCCAGGCGGACGACGGCGGCAAGAACACCGAGGTGATGTGCGTGGTCACCAAGGACCAGGACACCGCCGACGACGTCGCCGGCCGGCTGAAGGCGGCCGCCGCGAAGAAGCCGAAGCTCTACGGCGGCAGCAAGGTGACCGTCGACGGCGGCGACCTCCCCTACGTCAAGGTGACCATCCCCGACAGCGGTGACCAGCGCCCCGGCCGGATCTTCCAGTCCAACGTCGACCTGTGGCTGGCCCTCCCCGACGAGGACTGAGCGCCGCCGCCCGTGCCCTGACGGTCATGGGTGCCTGCGTGACCCGGCGCGGGGGAGCACGGGTCCCGCAGGCGGGGCCCCCGGCGGCACGGCGAACCGCCGGGGGCCCGGCTCAACTCACCTGCCCCACGTCCGGGGCCGGGTGCGGATCGCGCGGCGGGCGGTGCCGCAGGACCGCGCGTCGCGGCACCACACCAGCTCCACCGGACCGCGGTCGTCGGCGCGCTCGCGCACCGCCCACTCGGTGGTGGTCCGCCCGCAGTGGTCGCAGCGGCGCGCCGCGCCGGGCAGCGCGGCCGAGGGCGCACCCCGGTGCGCGGCGGTCCCCGGGGCCGTCTCGTGATCAGGCATGTACCCAGAGTCGTGGAGCGGGGCGAACGGGGGTAGTACCGTCATGGGTTCCCGAGGCGGTAACCCCCGTGCACGAAGCCCCAGCCGGCTTCCACGAGCCCCGACGAGTACGAGGAAGCGCCGAGGTCACCGTGAGCCCCCCGCCCATCCCCTCCCGCGTCCTGGCCAGGCCGGATCTCCGGCACGCCCTGCGCGAGCACGACTTCGCCGCCGCCTTCCGGCTGCTGAAGCAGTACGCGGGCCTGTCCCAGAACAAGATCGCCCTCGCGTGCGGCCTCACGCCCGGCAAGGTCTCGACGATCATGTCCGGCAGCGCCCGGATCACCTCCATCGAGGTGCTGCGGCGGATCGCCGACGGCCTGCGCGTCCCCGGTGATCTGCTCGGCCTGGCCTCCCGGCCCTGGGAGCGCGCCCGCGCACCGCAGTTCGCGCCCGATCCCGAGATGCCGCTGCGCGTCGACACCCCGTGGCAGGCCGCCGCGACCGTCGACCTCGCCGCCCGGCTCACCCACGCGGACCTCGCGACGGACCGCCGGGCACTGGCCCGCGCGCTCGCCGCCACCGCGATGAGCGGGCCCGTCCTGCTGGATTCGCTGGAGGGCTGGATGCACCCCGGTGAGGCCGGGCGGCGGCGCGTCCGCCCGGGCCGGCTCGGCCTGCGCGACATCGGGCAACTGGAGGAGACCGCCCGGGCGTTCCGCGCCTGGAACCACGATGACGGCGGCGGCCTGCGGCGCCGCGCGGTCCTCGGCCAGCTCTCCGAGGTGACCGCCCTGCTGGGCGAGCACCAGGCCCCGGCCGTCGAGGAGCGCCTCTACCGGGTGCTCGCCCTGCTGGCCGGCACCGCGGCGGGCATGGCCTGGGACTCCGGCCTGCAGCGCCGCGCCCAGGACTACTACCGGCTCAGCCTGCGCGCCGCGCACGCCGGCGGCGACCGGCTGTGGGGCGCCAACGTGCTGGCCGGTATGGCCCGCCAACTCCTCTACGCCGGGAGGCCGTCGGACGCGCTGGAGCTGATCCGGCTCGCGCAGGACGGCTCCCGCGAGGTCGCCGGACCTCGGCTGCGCGCCATGCTGCACACCCGCGAGGCCTGGGCGCTCGCCGCGATGGGCCGCACCGCCGCCTTCACCCGCGCCACCGGGCACGCCCGGCACGCCCTGTCCGCGGCGGCCGGCAGCGGCCAGGAGCCGTACTGGATCGGCTACTTCGACGAGGCGGAACTCGCCGGCACCACCGGTGGCCGGCACCTCGAACTGGCCCGCAACGACCCGCATCTGCACGCCGAGCGGGCCGGCGAGGAGATCCGGCACGCCCTCGCCACCCGCGGCGAGGGCGCCGGGCGGGCCGTCGCCCTCGACCGGCTGGGCCTCGCCGAGACCTACTTCCTGCTCGGCGACCTGTCCGCCGCCGTCGCCGAGACGCACGCCGCCGTGGACGCCGCGGCCGGCGTGCGCTCCGGCCGGGTCCGCGAGGGCGCGGAGTGGCTCTACTCCTGCACCGTCGGGCACGGGCACTCGGCGCCCGTACGGGAGGCGCGCGCTAGGCTCCGCGAGCAACTGGCCGACTGAGCCGACTGAGCCGACTGAGCCGACCGGACCGACCGGACCGACCGAGCCGACCGAACCGACCGGACCGACCGAGCCGACCGAACCGACCGAGCGGACTGGGTCGACCGAACTGACCGAGCCGACCGGACCGACCGGACCGAACCGAACCCACCGAGGGGAGCGAACGCCATGACGAATCGCGCCGTGACGCTGGCCGTGACCGGGCACATCGACCTCACACCGCCGTCCGTCCCGCTCGTGCGCGCCGCCCTCGACGACCTCCTCGCCCCTTACACCGGGCCGGAGTTGACGGGGGTGTCGTGCATCGCGGCCGGTGCCGACAGCGTCTTCGCCGAGGCCGTGCTCGCCGTGGGCGGCCGGCTCGTCGTCGTCGTACCCTCCCGCGACTACCGCACCGCCAAGGTCGGTCCCGAGCACGCCCCGCGCTTCGACCGGTTGCTCGGCGCCGCCGCCGAGGTCGAGGTCATGGACCACGCCACCGCCGACCGGCGCGCGTACGAGACCGCCAACCGCGCGCTGCTGCACCGCGCCCAGCGCCTGGTCGCGGTGTGGAACGGCGAGCCCCCCACCGGCCGGGGCGGCGGCACCGCCGACACCGTCCAGGAGGCGCGGGCGCTGGGCATACCCGTGGACGTGGTCTGGCCGCGGGGCGCCTCCCGCGGGTAGCCGCGCTCCCACCCGGCCGGCGTTTCCGGCCGGTGCCTCCCGCGGGGTGCCTCCCGGCGGCACCTCCCGCCGGTGGTTCAGGCGGGTGCCGACGTCCAGGGCGCTTCCCGCCGGTGCCTCACGCCGGTACGGGCAGCGGCTCCGGCTCGGTGCGGGGGAGCAGCAGCGGGGTCGCCAGGACGAGGACGCCGGCCAGTGCGAGCGCCGGGCGCAGGCCGATCAGCGCGCCCAGCACGCCCCACACCGCCGTCAGCAGCGCCGCCGAGACCTTCGTCGTCACCGCCCACGCCGACAGGACGCGGGCGACCCGGTCCGGGGCGGAGCGTTCCAGGCGGGTCGTGGCGTAGACGGGGTTGAAGACCGCGCAGCAGAAGATCAGCCCCAGCTCCACGCCGATCACCAGCAGCAGCCCGCCCGTCCCCGGCCCGATGAAGGCCAGGCCGACCGGCCACACCGCGCGCAGCGTGCCGGACGCGACCAGCACCCGGTGCTGCCCGAAGCGCGTCACGAACCGCCGGGCCAGCCGCGAGCCCAGCAGGCCCGCGAGCGAGGGCGCGGCGAAGGCCAGCCCGTACTCCCACGGCGTGAAGCCGAGCCGGCCCAGCATCAGCACGACCAGCAGCGGCTCGGTGGCCATGACCAGGCCGTTGAAGAGGGCGGCGCAGAAGAACAGCGGCCGCAGCGCCGGGTCGGCGAGGATGTAGCGCCAGCCGTCGAGCAGGTCGCGCGCCCGCGTCCGCGGCGCCTTCCCACGCTCGGGGCGCGGCTCCTCCTCGCCGCCGCGCCCGCCGCTCGCGCGGATGCCGAGCGCGGACAGCAGGTAGCTCGCCGCGTCGGCGATCACCGTCGCCACCGGCCCGAGCAGCCCGATCGCCATGCCGCCCAGCGGCGGCCCGACGATCGTGGTCGACCACGCCGTCGACTCGAAGCGCGCGTTGGCGGTGAGCAGCTGCTCGGGCCGCAGCAGCGTCTTCAGATACGCGCCCGAGGCGGTGCGGAAGCCGATGTCCGCGGCGGCGACCACGACCGACACCGCGAGCAGCTGCGGATACGTGAGCGCCCCGAGCGCGTACGCCACCGGGATCGTCAGCAACGCCGCGCACCGCACCAGGTCCAGCCCCACCAGCACCGGCCGCTTGCGGCGGAACTCCACCCACGGCCCCAGCGGCACCGCCACCGCCGCCCCCACCGCCGCGCCCGTCGCGGACAGCGCGGCGACCGCGGCGGGCCCGGCGTGCAGCACCCGGACGGCGATGAGCGGAAAGGCGCCGAAGGCCAGCCACGTCCCGAGCGCGCTCGTCCCGTACGCCCCCCACAGCCAACCGAACCGCCGCCCCAGCCGCTGCCCGCCCCGTCCGCCCGCAGTGCCCGCCACGCCCACCCGTCCGCCTCCCCGTCTCCGCCCGCGTACGCCGATGTGCCACGCCCGCCCGCACGCGGGCCGGCCCGCACCGGATCAGTGGCGCGCCGGATCGGTGCCGCATCGGTGCAGGTCCGTGGTGCGCAGCATCCAAGCGGGCGCGGTCGGCGGGGCGCAAACAACCGGCGGGCCGCCGGGCCACAACCCGTGGTTGTGTCCCTAGGGTGAAGGCATGGACCTCGACACCGTCCGGACCTTCGTCGCCGCGGCCGACGCGGGGCGCTTCCAGGAGGCCGCCGCGGAGCTGTCGCTCACCCAGCAGGCCGTCTCCAAGCGCATCGCCGCCCTGGAGCGCGGCCTCGGCGTGCGGCTCTTCACCCGCACCCCGCGCGGCGCCGAACTCACCGTCGACGGCCAGGCGTTCCTGCCCCACGCGCGCGAGCTGCTGCGCGCCGCCGAGCGCGCGGCCGCGTCCGTCCGCCCCGGCCGCCGCCCGCTGCGCGTCGACATCATCGCCTCGCGCAGCGCCGCCTCCCGGGCGATGCGCGCCTTCCACGGCGCGCACCCCGGGGTCGAGCTGGACGTGGTGATGCTGTTCGAGATCGAGGCGGCCGTCGCCGCGATCCGCTCCGGCACGGTCGACGCGTCCTTCCGCGCCGTCGCGGCGCCCGGCCGCCCGCTCCCCGAGGACATCGCGTACGCCCGTGTGCTGGACGAGCCGCTCCAGCTCGCGACCGGCCCCGCCCACGCCCTCGCGGCCGCCCGCTCGGTGCCCCTCGCCGAGCTGGCCGGCCACCGCATCTGGATGCCCGGCATCGTTCCCGGCACGGAGTGGGCCGCGTACTACGACGACCTGGTCGCCGAGTTCGGCCTCACGATCGAGGCGACCGGCCCCAACTTCGGCTCCGACGCGCTCCTGGACACCATCGCCGGCACCCCCGACCTGGCGACCTTCATGAGCGAGTCCGCGCTGCCCCGGCTGGCGCAGGCCACCGACCCCGACCCCCGCGGCCTGCGCCTGGTCGCGGTCACCGACCCCACCCCCGTCTACCCGCACGCCCTCCTGTGGCACCGCGACAACCCCCACCCCGCCCTCCCGCTGCTGCGCGCCCACCTGGCCGCCACGACCCCCGGGTACGGAGCCCCGGGGACGTGGACGCCGCAGTGGACGGTGGCGGGCTGAGAACGGGCGCCGGCCGCCACCGGTCCGCGGCAGGCCTCAGATCATGGGCGGCTCGTCCCCGGACGTGGTCCGGTTGCGGTTGGCCATCTCCTCCCAGAACGAGTGCAGTTCCCGCACGGGGATACTCACCCAGGGTGCGGTGCGCCGGCTGATCGCGGGCGGGCGCCAGCGGAAGCGGCTGTGCAGGAGGGCCTGCTGCTGGCGGCAGAACGGCTCCTCGATCTCGGTCTGCGCCTTGCCGGCCTTGGGCGGGTACGGGCACAGCCGGAAGCGGCAGGTGGCCACGCAGGTGGCACCCGGCTCGTCCTCGTCCGCCCGGCCGACACTGCGCTCGGGGTGCAGCGGGGTGCGGTCGTGCGTGACACACGGGGGCAGGAGATGGGTGTGGGCCCGCGCCAGCCGGTCCTCGATGTCGTCGGGGCCGCTGTTGCGCTCGGTGAGGTTGAGCATCACCAGGACGTCGGCGACCAGCCTCTGGGCACGCGGGTGCAGCACGCTCCACCCGACCGAGGGCGCGATCCACAGGCTGTGCTTGCGATAGCGCTCCGGGTCGGCGGGAGCGGAGCCCACGTTGCCGACCGCGCCCTTCTCGTCGATCCACAGGAACCGCTCGGGATGCCCGGTCTCCAGGGCGAGCGTCACCAGGTCCCCGGTCTCGGCCACGAAGGGGTGGAGCAGCCGGTCGCCCCCGTGCCGGCCCGTGCCGTCCTCGGCCGGGTGGTCGTGCGCGGTGCCCGCCATGGACAGCCAGCGGGCCACCGACCGCATCGGGTCGTCGGTTGCCGCGCGGCCCGGGGCGTGTCCGCCACTGCCCCCGGGCGGCGCCGCGCACCCGCTGCCGTCCTCCGGCAGCTGCCACAGGCACAGCGCCTGGAGCAGGATCACCTGCGCGTGCCAGTAGCGGCTGCAGGCGAGCATCCGCTCGGCCTGCTTGACCAGGTAGGCGCGGGTCTCGTCGCGGGAGTCGGGGTGTCGCCTCCTGCGGTTGGCCGTGTTCTTGAGCCCCTGGGCGAGCGCGTTCTCCAGCGACAGCGGCAGGTCGGGTGCCGCACCGCCGGCGCCGGACGGCACCGCCCCGCCCTGGCCGGTGCCAGGGGCCAGGTGCGTCAGCCACCTCTCCAGTCGCTCCTTGGCCTCGTCGCGGTAGGTCCCGGACACCGACCCCACGAACATGGGCAGCACCCAGGTCCGCATGACGCAGTAGCGCCAGATGCGGGCCCGCTCATTGTCGTAGCGCTCGACGGCCATCAGGTGCTCCGCGTCGCGTCTGGCGGCGCTGGCCGTGTCGCGCGGGTCGGCCCGGCGACCGCCCTCCTGCCACGCCCGGTACTCCTCCCCCCGCTTGCGTGCCAGCTGCTGGACCCACCCCAGGTAGAGCTCGACGGGGTCGTCCCCCTTCGGGAAGTGCCGGATCAGGACGTCGAAGGACGCGTCGCCTCCCGCGGCCAGCTCCCGCACGATCGCGAAGCGCACCGAGTGCGACGACTCGTAGGTGCCGATGTCGAAGAACGTGTCGTACGGCTGCGACACCGCCGGCGAGCCGTCGCCCCCGGTCCTCCCGCGGGCGCGCCGGTCCGCCGCGTGCAGGGCGGCCCCGAACCGGCCGACCAGCCGCAGCTTCGCTTCCTCCACCGACTGCTGGTCGCCCTCGACGGCCAACGTCCGCCACCTGCCCAGCAGCGACACGGCCACGTCGTTCAGATCCTCGTGCGGATCGACACTGCCGATCTCCAGGGCGGTGGCGTACAAGTCGAAGAACTTCACGTCCTGCCGGTCGTCCGCGTTCTCGCGCAGCGCCCGCACCAGACTGCGCGGGAACAGCCCGCTTACCGCGCCGTCCGGCTCCGGAGACCGGGGAGACCCGTCCCCGGCCCCGGCCGCCCGCCGACGGGACAGCAGGACGAGGGCGATGAGCAGTTCGCGACTGGGGCCGGGCATGCGCAGGGCGGGCTCGACGACGCGGCACAGCTCCCCGTCGCCCATCCCGTCCAGCAGGCGGTGGCCAAGGTAGGCCTGGATGATGCTGTGCGGGAAGCGGACCCGGTTGCGGTAGCTCTTGACGAGACCGAGCTGCTGGGCGCCCGCCGCGAAACGGGCCAGCGCCGTCCGGCACTCCTCCGCGTGCCGCTCGGGGTCCAGCCAGTGCGCGTCGCCGCCGCCCGGGCGGCCGCGGGGGTGCGTGAGGCGGTCTCCGAAATGCCGGCTCATGACCGCCCAGATCTGCCGGGACCGCTCCTGGCGGTCCGGCCCGACGAAGCTGTCGAAGCTCACGTCGAGGCTGTCCTCCAGCAGCCCCAGGCAGGCGAGCGCGGAGACGACCCAGAAGGTGTCCTGCCGCTCCTCGCGGCTCATCACCAGCCGGTCGAACAGCCGCCCGTCCTCCACGGCCTCGCGGTAGGTGTCCAGCAGCCACAGGCGCAGGGTCGAGCGATCGTGGCTGCGGGTGTCGAGGGCGCCGCGCCGGCTGCCGGCCGACGCGTGGTCCAGCAGGTTGTGCTGTCCGAGCACCCGGGCGACCTGCAGGTAGATCGGTGAGTCGGAGATGTCGGCGGTCTCCACGATCCAGTCCAGCCGCCGCTCGTCCGCCTCGGCGGCATCCTTGGCCAGGTACTCCAGGGCCGCCTCCTCGCTCAGCGGCTCCAGCTCGGTGATGGCGGCGCGGGTGCCCTCCAGCGGGGCGTGCGGGCGCGACGCGATGACGACCGGCAGGTGCTGCCGGTCGGCCCGGTCGATGGCCCGGCGGATGATGTTGTCGCGGTCGTCGCGGTGCTCGTCGTCGAGCAGGGCCTCCTCCAGCCCGTCCGCCAGGACGACGACCTTGTCGTCCAGGCGCAGCTGCCGCCAGGTCTTGTCGATCTGGCCCTCGGCGAGCACGCCCGGGTCCGCCTCCTCGGCGAAACGGCGCCGGGCCAGCTTCTCGAAGTCCAGCTCGCCCCCGCCGTCGCAGTCGCGCAGCCGGACGGGCACCGGCACGGCGTCCTGCCGGGCCAGCATGCGGGTCAGCTCCACCAGGACCGCGGTCTTGCCCACGCCCACGCCACCGACGATCAGATAGGGCTTGCGGGTCCGGTGGTCGCGCAGGGTCTGCGCGATGACCTGCGCCAGCTCGTGGCGCCCGACGATCCGGTCGACGAGGGTGCCCGAGGTGGGCACCAGTTCGTGCGGGGCCGTCCTGGCCTTCTTCACCAGGGGCCGCTTCGTCCTGTGGAACCAGTACAGCAGGAACAGGGTGAGCACGAAGGCGGCCACCAGGAACGGACCGGCGTAGCCGATGAGCGTCGAGAACCAGGTCTCGTCCGTCAGACGGTGGAAGAAGGTGTGCTCGCCGTTCACCGCGTCGTAGACGATCGCCGCCACCCACGCGGCCAGCAGCAGTGTGCCCACGTAGGCGTAGATCCGCAGCACACGGCCGAACGACAGCCGCCACCTGCGCCAGTGGCGGTTGGGCACGATGCTGCGGCGGGCCTCGCGGCGGGTCAGCCACCACCGCCAGCGGCGGCCCAGCGCGCCGCCGGCGCGGGCCGCCAGGCGGCGCGGGTACAGCGTGTACCAGGGTGCGCTGCGCGGGCGCTCTTTTCCGTCCGGGTGCCGAACGACCTTGGTCATGGTGCAGTCCTCCGCCCCCCGAGGGGTCGGTGACTCGGTCCCGGGCCGCGGACCCGCGAAGGCAGGCGGCCGCGCTTCTTCCCGGCCATTCCATGGAAGCACGCCTGGTGCCGCCCGCAACACGGCCGTTCGGGCAGGGCCTACGTCAGCACGAGCCGGCGACGGCCGTCGACGATTCCGCGCGATTTCGGCCGCGGGGCAGGCGCCCGGCCGGGTCCCGCGGGTGCCGTCGGACCCGGCGGATCCGGTCGGAGCGGGCGGCAAGCCGCTCCGACCGGGAAGGGAGGGGGCGGCAGACGAGTCGGGCTGTAGGCCGGGTTCTGTGCACCGGGCGCCTCGCGGCGGCCCGGGCGACGGCCATCCATCTAGGGCTGCCGTTGCCGGCAGCCTCGTGCGGTCTACCCGCGGACTCGGGCGGGCAGCCCTCAAACGTCCGCGCGGACGGTGCGTCGCCGTACCGTCCTCTTGACCTTGCTCCAGGTGGGGTTTACCTAGCTGCCCAGGTCACCCTGGGCACTGGTGGTCTCTTACACCACCGTTTCACCCTTACCGGGGACCGAGATCCCCGGCGGTCTGTTTTCTGTGGCACTTTCCCGCGGGTCGCCCCGGGTGGCCGTTAGCCATCACCCTGCCCTGTGGAGCCCGGACCTTCCTCGGCGGGATCCGGGGATCCCGACGCGGCCGTCCGCCCGGCTCGTCTGCCGTACCCGCCATCGTAGTGGATCAGTCCGCGGGACCCGCGCCCCGGCCGCGTAGGCTGGCCGGGACCCCACGCCGTGAAGGAGAAACCGTGCTCGTCCTGCTGCCGCCGTCGGAGGGCAAGACCGGCGCCGTACGCGGGCGGCCGCTCGCGCTCGACGGACTGTCGCTGCCCGAGCTCGCCGCACCGCGCGCGGCCGTGCTCGACGAGCTGGTCGCGCTGTGCGAGGGGGACGAGGACAAGGCCGCGGACGTCCTCGGGCTCACCCCCGGGCTGCGCGGCGAGATCGCCCGCAACGCCGCGCTGCGCACCGCCCCCGCGGTGGCCGCCGGACGGCTCTACACGGGGGTCCTCTACGACGCGCTCGGCCTCGGCACCCTCGACGCCGCCGCCAAGCGCCGCGCCGGGCAGTCCCTGCTGGTCTTCTCCGGGCTGTGGGGCGCGGTGCGGCTCGCCGACCGCATCCCCGCCTACCGCTGCTCCATGGGCGTCCGGCTGCCCGGGGCGGGCGGGCTCGCCGCGTACTGGAAGCCGCACCTGGAGCGGGCGCTGCCCGATCTCGCCGGGGGCGGGCTCGTGCTCGACCTGCGGTCGGCTGCGTACGCGGCGGCCTGGCGGCCGCGGGGGGAGGTCGCGGGGCGCACGGTCTCCGTGCGGGTGCTCCAGGTCACCGTCGTGGAGGGGGTCGAGCGGCGCGCCGTCGTCTCGCACTTCAACAAGGCGACGAAGGGCCGTGTCGTGCGGGCCCTCCTCACCGCCGGGGCCCGGCCCCGGACCCCCGAGGCCCTCGCCTCCGACCTCCGCGACCTCGGCTTCGCCGTCGAGACGGACGGGCCCCGCTTCGACATCCTCGTCCACGAGGTGTAGCTCCCGCGGGGTGCGCCGTTCCGCTCCGGGGTGCCCCCGGGGGGTGCTTTGCGCGATCTCCCGTGCGCGGGGGCACCTCCCAGGCGAAGCTCTGGGGGAGAACCGCGCGACCAGCCACTCACCGGCGGAAAGCTGCGCATCCCACCGTAAGAGGCACCCCCGTTCGCCCCTGCGACCATCGTGGCGTTGCGCCATGTGCAACGCGCGTTGCAGGGAGTGGAGCCTCCGGCCAGGATGTGCGCATGGATTCCGTGTTCGGGCTCGCCCCCGTGATACCCGTCGTCGTCGTCGAGGACGCCGACGACGCCGTGCCGCTCGCGCGGGCGCTCCTCGCCGGGGGGCTCGGGGCCATCGAGATCACGTTGCGGACGCCCGCCGCGCTGGAGGCGATCCAGGCGGTGGCGCTCGGGGTGCCCGGCGCGGTCGTGGGGGCCGGGACGGTGCTCACGCCGGACCACGCGGCCGCGGCGACCGCGGCGGGGGCGCGGTTCCTGGTCAGCCCGGGGTGGACGGAGTCGCTGCTGGACGCGATGTGCGGGACGGGACTGCCGTACCTGCCGGGGGTGTCCACGGCCTCCGAGGTGCTGAACCTGCTGGAGCGCGGCATCACCGACATGAAGTTCTTCCCGGCCGAACCCGCCGGGGGCGCGCCCTTCCTGAAGTCGCTCGCCTCGCCGCTGCCACGCGCCCGCTTCTGCCCGACCGGCGGGATCGACGCGGCCCGCGCCCCGCGGTATCTGGAGCTGCCGAACGTCGCCTGCGTGGGCGGCAGCTGGATGATCCCGAAGGATCTGCTCGCCGCCCGCGACTGGGAGGGCATCACCGCCCTCGCCAAGGAGGCGGCCGCGCTCGCGCCGTGAGGCGGGCCCGCGCAGGCCGCTAACTCCGGCTGCCCGCCGGGAACTCGGCACCGCTCAGGTCGGAGACGGTCGCGAACCAGGACGTCGCCCACACGGTGATGCAGTCCTGCTCGTGGACGACCTCGAAGGGGTGGTCGTTCCACATGCCGTACGACGTCACGTACACCGACTCGCCGGGGTTCAACCAGTAGTCCTGGCCGAAGGGTTCGAGCCACAGCTGGAGCACGCCCGTGCCGTCGTTCTGCACCAGGAGGGGGACGGGGTTGCCCATGCTGCGGATGCCCTCGAAGCTGATGTCCTTGTCCGCGGGCATGTTCGCCCGCAGCGGCTCCATGAGCCGCTCGGTGCCCGCACGCCGGGCGGCAGTGTCGTCCCGCGCTTCCCCGTCTCGTCCGTCCACGCGGTCATTGTGGCCCGGCGCTCTCCCCCGCGTACGGCCAAGGTGCCAAATGCGCGGTCGAATTGAGGTGGCGGACGGTCGCGTTGCCGTCCGCGTAGCAGGAGACCGCCGACAGCGACGCCGGGTCGAGGTCCATCCGGAAGAGCGCCTCGTGGGGGGCGCCCAGCGCGAGCCGGAGCAGGGTCTTCAGCGGTGTGACGTGGCTGACCAGCAGGACCGTACGCCCGCGGTGCGCGGCCAGCAGCGCGTCGCGGGCCGCGGTGACGCGGGCGGCGACGTCGGCGAAGCTCTCCCCGCCGGGCGGTGCGGCGGCGGGGGAGGCGAGCCAGGCGTCCAGCGCGGCCGGGTCCCGCTCGCGGGCCTCGGCGAAGGTCAGGCCCTCCCACGCCCCGAACGCCGTCTCCCGCAGGCCCGGTTCGACCCCCACCGGCAGACCGAGCCGCCCCGCGACGACCGCGGCGGTCTCCCGGCAGCGGGCGAGCGGCGAGGACACGACGGCGTCCACCGGCGGCCGCGCCGACGCCAACGCCCGCGCCGCGCACGCCGCTTGCTCGCGCCCGCGGGCGGACAGCGCCGGATCCGCCCCGCCGCTCCCGGAGAAGCGGCGCCCGGCGGTCAGCGCGGTCTCCCCGTGCCGGAGCAGGAGCAGTACGGTCGGCGCCCCGAGATCCGGGGCCGCCCCCGTACCCGGCGCGGTCACCGGACCTACAGGCCGGAGTCGGCCGTACGCACCAGGATGCGGCGGCAGTTCTCGCAGCGCACCACCTGGTTCGCGGGCGCCGCGCGCACCTCGTTCAGCTCGGTGATGTTCAGCTCCAGCCGGCAGCCCTCGCAGCGCTTCTGGTAGAGGCGGGCGGCGCCGATGCCGCCGCCCTGGGCGCGCAGCTTGTCGTAGAGCTTGATCAGGTCGTCGGGCACGGCCGAGGCGAGCACCTCGCGCTCCTTGGCGACCGTGAAGCCCTCGGCGTCGATGGCCTCCAGCGCCTCCGTCTTGCGCGCCTCCGCCGCCGCCGTCTCGGACTGCACGGCCTCGACCCGCCCGCTCAGCTCCGCGGCGCGCTCCTGCGCGGCTTCGCGGCGCTCCATGACGTCGAGCACGACGTCCTCCAGGTCGGACTGCCGCTTGGCGAGCGACGCCAGCTCGCGCTGCACGTTCTCCAGGTCCTTCGCGCCGAGCGCGCCGGAGTCCAGCCGCTGCTGGTCGCGTACGGCCCGCTGGCGCACCTGGTCGACGTCCTGCTCC
Source organism: Streptomyces sp. NRRL F-5123 (assembly GCF_000721495.1). Classification (GTDB taxonomy): domain Bacteria; phylum Actinomycetota; class Actinomycetes; order Streptomycetales; family Streptomycetaceae; genus Actinacidiphila. The sequence goes on along the minus strand of NZ_JOHY01000017.1, from coordinate 3,578 downwards.
GCCTTGGTCTGCTCGCGGGCGGTGTCGCTCTCCTCGGTCTGCGCGGCCACCAGCAGGTCGCGCAGCTGCGCGTGGTCGGCGCCGAGGCGTTCGAGCTCGGCGTGCTCGGGGAGGGTCTTGCGCTTGTGGTCCAGCTGCGCGATGCGCGAGTCGAGGGCCTGGACTTCGAGAAGGCGGATCTGGTCGGCGGGCTCGGCGTTCAGCGGGGGGCTCCTGGGCTGCTGGAAGGGACGGGAGAAGCGGAGGGTGCGTGTGCCGTCCACGGGTCGGTGACGGCGTACGAGACCTGGGTGCTGAGCGCCCAGCCGTGCCGCTCGGCGAGCGCGTCGACCTCGCGGGCGGCCTGCGGGCACCACGGCCACTCGGTGGCCCAGTGCGCGGCGTCGATCAGCGCGAGCGGCGCGGCCTGGCGCGCCTCGGAGGCGGGGTGGTGCCGCAGGTCGGCGGTCAGGTACGCGTCCACGCCCGCGGCCCGCACCTGCGCGAAGAGGCTGTCGCCGGAGCCGCCGCACACCGCGACGGTACGGACCGGGGCCGCCGGGTCGCCGGCCACCCGCAGCCCGGTCGCCGTCTCGGGCAGCCCGCGGGCGGCCTGCGCGGCGAACTCGGCGAGGCTCAGCGGCTCGTCCAGCACACCGATCCGGCCCAGCCCGCGGCGCCCCGCCGGGTCGGCCGGGTCCGGTACGAGCGGGCCGGTCACCCGCAGCCCGACCGCCGCGGCGAGCGCGTCGGAGACGCCGGGGTCGGCGCGGTCGGCGTTGGTGTGCGCGACGTAGAGCGCGATTCCGCCCCGGATGAGGTCGTGCACCACCCGCCCCTTGAAACCGGTGGGCCCCACGGGTGCGACGCTCGTGGTCCCGCGCAGGTACAGCGGGTGGTGCGTGACGAGCAGGTCGGCGCCGGCCGCGACGGCCTCGTCCACGACCTCCTGCACCGGGTCGACGGCGAAGAGGACCCGGCCGACCTGCGCCGCCGGGTCGCCGCACACCAGCCCGACGGCGTCCCAGCTCTCCGCCGTGGCCGGCGGCCACAGGGCGTCGAGGGCGTCGATGAGGTCGGATAGACGTGGCACGTCTACGAAGATTACCCGCAGAGGACGCCTTGTCCTCTCGGGCCGGTGTCAGGACGCGGTCAGGACGCCGTCAGGTAGTGCTGGAGGTCGGCCACGACCAGGTCCGCGGCCGTGACGCCGAGCCCGAGGTACCACGTCTCGTCCGGGACGTCGAAGGCGTGGCCGGCCTTGACCGCGCCCAGGTTCTTCCACAGCGGGTTGGACTGGGCCCGCGCCATGTCCGTCGTCTTCGGGTCGCCGTAGACGCCGGTGAAGATGTAGTCCGCGTCCGCCTGGTCGATGTTCTCCGCGGAGATCTCGGCGGCGAGGTCGTCGATGTCCTGGTTCTTGGGCCGCGGGATGCCCGCGTCCTTCAGGATCGTGCCGATGAAGGACTGGTTCGCGTACAGCCGCGTCTTCCCGTCCTGCATGTAGCGGACCATCGACACGGTGGGCTTCTTCGCCCCGAGCGCCGCGTCCAGCGCCTTGATCTTGCCGTCGTATTCGGCGAGCTTCGCCTCGGCCTGCGCGGTCTTGTCGAGCGCGGCCGCGTTGAGCAGGTAGTTCTGCTTCCAGGTGTAGCCGGGGCGGACGGAGAAGACGGTCGGCGCGATCTTCTCCAGCGCCTTGTACTGCGTGGCCGCGCGCAGCTGGCTGCCGAGGATCAGGTCGGGGTGGAGGCCCGCGATGGCCTCCAGGTTGAGGTTGTTGATCGTGCCGATGTTCTTCGGGCTGCCGCCGTCCTTCTTCAGGTACGACGGAAGCGAGGGCGAGCCCTCGGTGGGCGCGTAGCCGACCGGCTTGACGCCGAGCGACACGACGTTGTCCAGCTCGCCGACGTCCAGGACGACGACCCGGGTGGGCTGCTTCGGGATCACGGTCGATCCCATCGCGTGCCTGACCGTGCGCGGCCACTGGCCGGGCTTCGCGTCCGTCCCCATCTGCGCGGTCTTGTCGCCCGCGGACCCGAAGTCCTTGCCGCCCTTGGCGACCGCCTGCTTGTCCTTGGCGGCCGCGTCCGTGCCGCCCGCTCCCTTCCCGTCGTCGGAGGAGCCGCCGCACGCGGCGAGGGCGAGCCCGGCGGCTGCGGCGAGGGCGACGGCGGCGGTGGTACGGCGGCGCCGGTGGGACATGAGCGGACTCCTGGTGCGTGGGTGGCGTGCGGGGCCGTGGGAGGTGCGCGTGACCGATGGCGGTGCACGTGGCCGCGCTGGTGGTTCAAAGCTCAAACGCTGTCTTAGGTGAGCCTAACCTCATCCATTCGTGCGCCGTACACCCACCCCCTCGTTCCACGGGCGGCGACCCCTCCGCGCAGGCGGGCGCCGTTTTGCACACCCGCGTACGCCCCGCGGGCGAATCGTGCACACCAACACCCTTACGGGTGAATGACCCCCGGTCGCGTTGATCGCCCGGAAGTGCGAAAACTACGGTCTTGCGCCGGAGGTGGACGACTCACATGACCGTCACAGCTGTGGGAGCGATGAGCGTGCTGCGGGCCGAGGGCGGCGCCGCGGGGACGGGAGCCGGGGCGGGCGTGCCGCGGACGGTGCGCCGGTCCGGCTTCACGATCGCCGCGGACGGCTCGTACGCGGCCTGCCTGGCCGAGGGCGTCACGCCCGACGGCGCCGGGCGCGGCCTGCTCGTCGAGCGCTGGACCCTCGGCGGGCCCGAGCCCTACGCCGTACCGCTGCCCGGACGGCAACCCGAGGAGGCCGACACGCAGGCGCTGCCGCTCGCCGACGGGCGGGTGCTCGTACGCCGCCGCGTCGCCGACCGCTGGGACCTCGTGCTGCTCTACCCCTCGGGCCCGCAGACCGGCGAGCTGCCGGTCGGCTCGCTGACCGGCGACGACGTACGGCTGCTGCCGCCCGTCCCCGCCTCCCCGCCGGTGGCGTACGCGCTCGCGTACGACGCGGCTGCCGGCCGTACGGGCGTCTGGCGCGTGCACGGCACGGCGGACGGGCAGGGCCCGCAGCCCGTCATGACCGTCGAGGGCCGCTGCACGGGCGGGGTCTGGCTCGACCGCACCGGGCGGCTGCTCGCGCTCGACCGCGAACTCGGCGGCCGTACGAAGGCGGTGGCCGCCGACCTCGGCACCGGGCGCACCAGCCCGCTGCTCCATCTCACCGACGACAGCGACGACCGGCTGCTGCTCGCCGAGCCCGACAGCGGCCTGCTGGTGCTGCGCAGCGACGCGACGGGCGAGGCGCGGCTCGGCTGGGGCGTCCTCGGCAGTCGGCACCCGGTGCGCTTCCCGGACGCCCTGCGCGTCCCCGGCGTCCAGCTCACGCCGGTGACCGCGCAGCCCGGTCTCGTCCTCGCGCCCGAGGCGTCGGTGGTGGCCTTTCGGGCGGAAGTCCCGGGCGGGGCGGAGTCTCTGGCGCTGTGGCGCCCGGGGGAGCGGCGGTTGCACTGGCGGGCCGCCCCGGTGGGGTGGCTGGGCGCGGTGGGGATGTGGCTGCCGCGGGACGAGCTGAAGTTGCCTTATGCGGTGGGGGAGGCGGGGGTGCGGGTCGGGGGTTTGCGG